>NZ_JBSVRK010000001.1:0-849196 GCF_054052125.1 Lysobacter sp. A378
GCGGATCCGGAGAACGTCAACACCTTGTTCGCCTGATTTTTTCCCGCTGCCCCGACCCGGTGTTGCTGCGTCGAGCCGACCATCTTAACCGGTTTTCAGGGCACGTCAACACCTCGTGAACCCCGCAACCCATCAACCCGCTCCGCCGTCCTGCTCATCCGGGTCAGCGCGGCCGCGTAGTCTGCACCAGTGGAGATGAACAGGGAAGCGGTTTCGCGAAAACCGGCTCCTGCTCTCAGGCTGCAACCAGTCGCACTCTGGCAAAGGTCCGTTTACCCACGGCAAGGACACCCTCGAAACCGGGGGCGAACGTACGTCCCGCGTCTTCCACTACTTCGCCATCGACCCGCACCGCCCGCTCCTTGAGCTTGCGATTGGCCTCAGAGTTGCTTGATGTCAATCCGGCAGCGGTCAACGCCGCGGCAATGCGCAGCCCTTCGGCCGGCACCACCAGGTCCCGAAGCGGCAATTGGGCGGTATCCCCCTGTCCGCGAACCACCGCGTTCCAGCCGGCGATGGCAAGATCGGCCGCGGCCGCATCATGGAACCGTGTGGCCAGCTCGCGGCCGAGCCGCAACTTCACGTCACGCGGGTTCAGCTGCCCCGCCTGGATCTGCGCCTTCAATGCGGCGACCTCGGCAATCGATATCTCGAAGCTGAGCAACTCGATCCAACGCCACATCAACGCGTCATCGATCTTCATTACCTTGGTGACGATCTCCAGCGCCGGCTCGCTGATGCCTATGTAGTTGCCAAGCGACTTGCTCATCTTCTGCACGCCGTCGATCCCTTCCAGCAACGGCATGGTCAGCACCACCTGCGGCGGCTGACCGTGGGCTTCCTGCAAGCCACGCCCCATCAGCAGGTTGAACTTCTGATCGGTACCGCCCAACTCGACATCGGCCTCCAGCGCGACCGAGTCATAGCCTTGAACCAGCGGGTACAGGAACTCGTGGATCGCAATGGGCTGTTGTGCGGCGTAACGCTTGGCGAAATCATCGCGCTCGAGCATCCGCGCCACGGTGTGGCGAGACGCGAGCTTGATCATGTCGGCCGCCGTCATCCTGGAAAACCATTCGGAATTGAAGCGTATTTCGGTCTTGTCTCGATCGAGCACCTTGAACACCTGCTCGGCGTAGGTGTCGGCATTGGCCAGCACGTCCTCGCGGGTCAGGGGCTTGCGGGTGACGTTCTTGCCACTGGGATCACCGATCATCCCGGTGAAGTCACCGATCAGGAAGATCACCTGATGACCGAGGTCCTGGAACTGCCGCAACTTGTTGAGCAGCACGGTATGACCCAGATGCAGGTCCGGCGCGGTAGGGTCAAAGCCGGCCTTGATCCGCAACGGGCGGCCAAGTTGCAGACGGGTAGCCAGCTCGTCGCGTTTGAGCAGCTCGTCTGCGCCGCGCTCGATCAAAGCCAGTGCGGCGTCCGGGGAGGGTGTGGGTTGTGCAGACACAAGGAATCTCGCTGGCTGGATCATGACCGTGTTGCAATCACGATCATAAATGTGAAATAACTTGCCGATCGGGAACCCCGTGGGGAAAACCCTATTCAGCTCAAGGGTTTGACGCATACTCCTCGCGTCCTTATCGTAACGCCGTGACAGCGTCTTCACACACTTGCGCGCAGGTAGCCTCCGAATGACAGCACCAGATTCCGGTCCAGATCGGCGCCAGCGCCTCAAAAAGCTCCGCGACGCCGCCCTCTACCGACCGGTCCTGGCCCGACACCTGCCCGACGGATTCACCGGCCGCTGGACACGACGCCAATGGATGCAGGCAAGTCTGTTTGCCACCATCGGCATGCTCGTGGCGGCAATCGTACCCGGGTTCGGAAACCTTGGGTCTGATACCTCGCAGGCGCCACGGCATCTCACTGCGCTGCCGCTGCCGCCGCTGACATTGAAACAGGCCCACGCGCATCCGGACGACGAATGGCAACTGGTGCAGGTGCAGTCGGGCCAGACCTTGGGCGCGCTGTTCCAGCAGGTCGGGGTTCCGGCCAGCACCATGTACCGGATCCTCGACCTGCCTGATACCAAGCAGGTGCTGACCCGGCTACGCCCGGGCGCGGAGCTCGCTTTCGAGCTGGACACCGACGGTGCGTTGCGCGGGCTCCGTTATGATCGCGACGCCAGCCACCGCATCGAGCTCCGGCTGGACGGTGAGCAGATCGAACAGACGGTGATCAAGCGGCCCAGCCAGCGCCGCAGCACCGTGGCCACCGGCGAGATCAGCAGCTCGCTGTATGCCGCGGCACGCAAGGCAGGCCTGTCCCCGAACTCGATCGCCACCTTGACCGACGAGATCTTCCAGTACGACATCGACTTCACCGATGCACAAAAGGGCGACCGTTTCAGCGTTGTCTACGACCAGATCTGGCGCGAGGGCGAGCGCATCGGCAACGGCGACATCCTCGCGGCGACGTTCACCACGGGCGGCAAGACCTATTCCGGCTTCCGCTTCGAGCGCGATGGCAACATCGGCTACTACACCGCCGATGGTCGACCGCTGAAGAAGGCCTTTATCCGCATGCCCATTCCCTATGCGAGGGTCACATCGGGCTTCACCACGGCACGCAAGCACCCGATCCTGGGACGCACCCGCGCCCACCAGGGAGTCGACTACGGTGCCGGCAGCGGCACTCCGATCATGGCCGCCGGCGATGCCCGGGTGAAGTTTGTCGGCTGGAAGAGTGGCTACGGTCGCACCGTGGTACTGGACCACGGCAAGGGCTACACCACGCTGTATGCCCACATGTCGCGCTTCAGCAAATACAAACGCGGCGCCAGCGTCAAACAAGGCACGGTGATCGGCTATGTCGGCAGCTCCGGACTGGCGACCGGTCCGCACCTGCATTACGAGTTCCGGGTCAACGGGGTTCACCGCAATCCGCTGACCGTGACCATGCCGCCGCCGGAACCATTGAAGGGCGCCGCCTTGATTGCGTTCCGCGCCCAGACCGCACCGGCGCTGGCCCGGATTCGCCAGGTCGAGGAGCTGCTGGAGGGCAACGCACGGGTTGCCTCGACGAAGACGCCCTCGCCCAAGCCAACGGCCGGGGCCGACCAGAAGGCTTGAGCCAGGATGGCAGGCAACGCCCGCACGGGCCCGGTTGACCCGACCCCGGTCGCCTTGGACAGCAACGAGCTGTTCATCGGCCTGATGTCCGGCACCAGCGCCGATGGTATTGATGCGGCATTGGTCCGCTTCCACGGCTCCAACTGCTCCCTGCTGCTGGGCCGCACCTATCCCTGGGATGCCCTGGTACGCTCCCGACTGGTTGCCCTGGGCCAGGGCGGCGCGGCTCAATCGGTCGAAGAACTTGGCACCCTGGATGTGCAGGTTGCGGAAGCCTTCGCAGACGCTGCGGTACAACTGGTGAGCGATGCCGGCATCGCACCATCGGGAATATGCGCCATCGGCTCGCACGGACAGACCGTGCGTCATCGCCCGAACGGGGCGCTGCTCGATGGCAACCAACCCTTTACCTGGCAACTCGGCGACGGCAACCTGATTGCCGAGCGCAGCGGCATGACCACGGTGGCCGACTTCCGACGCCGCGACGTGGCTGCCGGTGGCCAAGGCGCGCCATTGCTGCCCGGCCTGCATGCGGCGATGTTGCACTCGCCCTATGAGGATCGTGCGGTTCTCAACCTGGGTGGAATCGCCAATTTCACCCTGTTGCCCGCCGGTGATCCAAGCGCAGGCGGCATGAGTGTTCGCGGCTTCGACACCGGTCCGGCGAACGCGTTGATGGACGCTTGGTGCGAACAGGAGCTGGGCCAGCCGTACGACGCGGGCGGCGCGTTCGCCGCGCGCGGAACGGTCGACGTCGCGCTGCTGGAACGTTTACTGGCCGATCCCTGGTTTGCACTGCCACCACCCAAGAGCACCGGCCGCGAGCAGTTCCATCTGGGATGGCTGTTGGGCCGTCTGGCGGGCACGGAACGGCCCGAGGATGTCCAGGCGACCTTGCTGGAGCTGAGCGCGGCCACCATTGCCGATGCACTGCTCACGCTTCAGCCGGAAACCCGACGGGTACTGGTTTGCGGCGGCGGCGTACACAACGCTCGCCTGCTCGGACACATCGGTGCGCGGCTGCCAGGGATGCTGATCGAGTCCACCGCCGCGCATGGGTTGGACCCGGATTTCGTCGAGGCGATGGGGTTTGCCTGGCTGGCCCGACGGACCCTTTCCGGCCAACCCGGCAACCTGCCCGGCGTCACCGGCGCGAGGGGTCCGCGGGTACTGGGCGCAATCTACCCTGCCGCTTGAGGCAGGGCGTCACCTGGCGCCTCGACCGGCGCACCACCACGACCGTCATCAAGCGCATCGCTCGCGGCGTCTGCTTCCGCGCCGGAAGACTCAGCACGGCCGATCAACGAAAAGCCCGGATCGTTGTCGATCTGCTCCAGCGCCATGATCGCCGCCTGCAGCGCATCGGCGTCGGAGTCATCAAACCCCGGCCCCACACCTGCTTCACAGGAAAACAATCCGTGTTCCAGCAAATGGATAAGCGTCTGCTTCTGGCTCCATCCGTTTGCACTGGCAACCCGGCGGATGCGCTCCAGCAACAACATGTCGATATCGAGTAGCACGGTTTCGCTCATGACAACCTCCTTCGACACGGTAACGCCGTGGCCCGATCCTGCATGAACGCGTACCGCCCGTGGCCGAGGATCATCGCGCCGTCACTCCCTGGATTCGAACAGATAGGTATGCCGCCACAGCCAGGCCAGCAACATCAGGGTCGGCACGATCGATAGCGAACTGAACACGAAGAAGCCGACGTAGCTCCATTTCTCGACCATGAAACCCGACATCCCGCCGATGATCTTACCCGGCATGTTGGCCAGGGAGACCAGCAGCGCGTACTGGGTTGCCGTGAATTCCCGGCTGGTCAGCCCCGACAGGAACGCGATCAGCACCACGCCGGCATATCCCAAGGCCAGATTGTCGCCGGACAACGCCGCCACAAACGCCCAGGTCTGGCTGGGGTTCATGGCCATCAGCAGGTACAGCAGGTTCGACAACGACAGTGCCAGCGCGCCAATCAAAATGGAGCGGCGCATGCCCAGCGCCGCCACCGACACGCCGCCCAGGAAGGCGCCGGCAATCCCGATCCAGACCCCGTACAACTTCGATACGGTCGCGATCTCGGCCTTGCTGTAGCCGGTGTCGATATAAAACGGTCCGGCGACCACGCCGAGCATCTGGTCGGGCAGCTTGAACAGGCCGACGAACACCAGCAGCGCGATCGCCACTACCACCCCGTGGCGGCGAAAGAACTCGTTGAACGGGCCGACGAATGCCTCGCCAAAACTCTTGCGCTCACGCACCTGGATATCTACCGGTTCGCGCGCCAGCAGTACCGCCACCAGCGGCAACAGCAACACCACGGCCATGGTCAGGTAAGCGATCCGCCAGCCGCTGAACTCGGCGATATACAGCGCGCCCGCGCCCGACACGATCAATCCGATGCGGTAACCGAGCGTATAGGTGGCGGCCAGCGCGCCCTGGGCGTGGACCGGTGCAATCTCGATCCGGTAGGCATCCACCACGGTGTCCTGGGTGGCGCCGGCAAACGCGGTCAGCGCGGCCAGGCCGACAAAGGTGGCCAGTTGCACCGGCCCGGTGAAGGCCATCCCGGCCAAGGCCGCGATCAGCACCGCGATCGCCAGCACCAGCCAGCCGCGGCGCCGGCCAAGCACACCCAGCAACGGGGCGTTCCAGCGGTCGATCAACGGCGCCCACAGGAACTTGAACACATAGAACATGCTGACGTAGCTGAGCAGGCCGATCGTGCTCAGCTCCAGCCCGTACTCGCGCAGCCAGATCGACAAGGTGTAGCCGACCAACAGGAACGGCAGGCCACACCCAAATCCCAGGAAAAACATGGTCCCCGCCGATGGCGTGCCAAACGCGGCCAGGATGCCGCGCCAACCCTTGGGCCTGGCCGGAGCCGGGGCCGCTGCGGCAGCGCTCAACCCAACTCTCCCCGGTAGTCCACGACGAATGGCGCGTGATCGGAGAACCGCGGCTCACGCAGGATCGAGCACGCCTGCACCCGCGTCGCCAGCGCGGGCGTCACCAGCTGGTAATCGAGCCGCCAACCCACGTTGTTGGCATAAGCCGCGCCGCGGTTGCTCCACCAGGTGTAATCCTGACCCTCGGGGTGCAGTGCCCGATAGGCGTCGGTCCAGCCAGGGCGGTCGCCCTGACCCGGCCCGCACAGGCCGTTGAGCCACTCACGCTCCGGTGGCGTGCAGCCGGAGTTTTTCTGGTTCGATTTCCAGTTCCGGATATCCAGTGCGGTGCGCACGATGTTCCAGTCGCCGCACAGCACGTAGTCGCGACCGCTGGCCAGCCACTCGTCCAGCGTTGGCTGGAGCCAGTCCATCACCTCGAACTTGAAACCCTGGCGCAGCTCGCCCGAGGAACCCGACGGTATGTAGAACGACACCACGCTGAGGTTGCCAAAACGCGCCTCGATGTAGCGCCCTTCCTCGTCGAAAGGCGCCCAGCCCAGCGCGGCACGGACCTCGTCGGGCTCACGCCGGCTGTAGATCGCCACCCCGCTGTATCCCTTTTTGGTGGTCGCATCGCGAAAGAAGGCACGATAGCCATCGGGCAGGAACGCCGGATCCAGGCCGTCGGGGCCGTGAAGTTGGTGCTCTTGCGCCTTGGTCTCCTGGACGCACAACACGTCGGCGTCCTGTTCGCGGAACCAGTCGAAAAAACCCTTGCGGGCCGCCGAGCGCAACCCGTTGGCGTTGAAGCTGATAATGCGCAAGGTGCGCTCCGCGATGGGGGATTGGCGATCATAACAATGCCGCCATGGCACGCGCAGCACCACGTCCCCGCCGTGAAGGCCAACGGGTGTCTTATCATCGGTCGCATGCACGAGCCGGCGGACATCCAGGTGGTGGTGGTGGCCGACGCCACCCACGTCGCCGCGATACGGCGCCTGCGGGTCGCCCCAGGACAATCGGCGTTTGTCGGTGACATCGTCTTCAACCTGGCCGATGCGCAGCGTGACCGGCTCAGCGATGCAATGGCGATCCTGCACGCGGGCCAGCTGGTCGGCTTTTATCGACTCGATCGCGCGCCGCGCGCCGTTACCGGTCGTCGCCTCGACCGGCCACACCTGGGCTTGCGAGCATTCGTGATCGATCGCCAGCATCAGGGCCGGGGTTTGGGTACACGCGCCATCCGGGTGTGTTGCGCCGATGCATTGCGGCGTTACCCGCTGCGTCGGCTGTTGGCGTTGACGGTGAACTGCGACAATATTGTCGCCCGCGCCGCGTATGCCCGCGCCGGGTTTCGTGACACCGGCGAGCTCTATCCCGGCGGCCCTGCGGGACCTCAACGGCTGATGCTCTGTCATTTGGACAAACCCGCCACCGATCCACCCTCCCTGCCTGGACCCAGCTGACATGAACGACCATCGCACCCGATTCCTGCAACTTGGGTTGCGCGTAGACGCGCTGCGCTTCGGTGAGTTCACGTTGAAATCCGGTCGCGTCAGCCCGTACTTCTTCAATGCCGGGCGGTTTGATTCCGGTGCCTCGATGGCCACGCTGGCCGGCTGCTACGCCGACGCCATCGATGCGGCGGGGATCGAGTTCGACCTGATCTTCGGGCCGGCCTACAAAGGCATCCCGCTGGCAACGGCGCTGGCCTGCGAATACGCCCATCGTGGGCGTGACCTGCCGGTGGCCTTCAACCGCAAGGAGCCCAAGGCCCACGGCGAAGGCGGCAGTCTGATCGGTGCTTCGATGGAAGGCCGGCGGGTGTTGGTGATCGATGACGTGATCACCGCCGGAACCGCGATCCGTGAAGCGCTGGGCATTATCGACCGCGCCGGCGGCACCACGGCCGGGATCGTGATCGCACTGGACCGGCAGGAAGCCGTGGACCCGGCGCACAGCCGACGCTCGGCGGCACAAACTGTCGCTTTGGAGCACAGCCTCCCGGTCGTCGCGGTCGCCAGCCTGGACGACCTTCTCGCCCTGGTGTCCGGCTCGGGAGCGCTGGGCGACCACCACGAGCGCCTGTTGGCCTATCGCGCACGCTACGGCGGCGGCCCGGACGACTGAGCTGCGGGGCGCACGGCTTGGCCCGACTCTTGCGTTATCTGTCAGGTGATAGCGACAGGTAGATGCCCGACATGAACAATCTTCCGCCCCGATCCATCATCCAGGCGCTCGCCGTCGGCCTGCTGTTGGTGACCGCGCCGGCGCTGGCCCAGAAAACGGAAGCCAAGAAGATCTATTGCTGGCAGACCGAAACCGGCAAGGTCTGTGGCGACGCGCTGCCCGCCAGCGCGGTCGACAACGCACGCACCGAATTCAGCGTCAGCGGCATGGCGACCAAGCAGGTGCAACGTGCGCCGACCGAGGCGGAACTCAAGGTCGCCCGGGCGCAAGCCTTGCTTGGCAAGGAGGCAGCGCGCGTCAACGCCTCGCAGACCCGACAGGAAAACGCCATGGTGGCGTCGTTCGCCACGGACGTGGAGCTGGAGCAGAACTTCAAGAACCGCATCGAGGTGATCGAGTCGAACATCGAGACTTCCCGGATCGGGATAAAGAGCACGCGGCGAAGCCTGCTGAACCTGTTACAGCGGGCAGGACAAGCGGAACTGGCGGAAAAGCCGGTCGCCAAGACGCTGGCGGGCAACATCGCGAGCCAGCACCAGGCGCTGCGCGGGCACCAGCAGTTGCTGGAGGCACGGCAACGTGAGCTCGGCACGATCGACGAGGAGCTCAGCGCCGCACTCTCCCGTTACCGGGAACTGAAGCCGGCGGGCCCTGCCGGGTCAGAAGGGCAGCTCGAGGTCCTGGTCAACCGCCAATAGCTTCTCCCGGAAGACGCCCTTGATCCGGGCCATCGCCGCCTGGCTGTCGGCATCGAACCGCATCACCAGTACCGGCGTGGTGTTGGAGGCACGCACCAGCCCCCATCCGTCGGGCCAGTCAACCCGCAGGCCATCAATGGTGGTCAACCGCGCGGCATCGAAACTGGTACTGGCAATGAACTGATCGACAAACGCGTGCGGGTCGTCGTTCGGCGCGGCGACCTTGATCTCGGCCGTGGCCACGCCATCGGGCAATGCATCGAGCAGGTCGCTGGGACGGTCGGCTTGTCCACCCAGGATTTCCAGCAGGCGGGCGGCCGCATAAATGCCGTCGTCAAAGCCGTACCAGCGCTCCTTGAAGAAGAAGTGACCGCTCATCTCGCCGGCCAGCTCGGCCTGGGTCTCGCGCATCTTGGCCTTGATCAGCGAATGGCCGGTCTTCCACATCAGCGGGCTGCCGCCGTGGCGCAGGATGTAGCCTGGCAGTCGGCCGGTGCACTTCACATCGAAGATGATCTGTGCCCCGGGGTTGCGTTCCAGCACGTCGGCGGCGAACAGCATCAGCAGCCGGTCGGGGAAGATGTTGTGGCCGTCGCGGGTAACCACGCCCAGCCGGTCGCCATCACCATCGAAGGCGATGCCCAGGTCGGCATCCAGCCGCTCGACCATCTGCACCAGGTCGGCCAGGTTCTGCGGCTCGCTGGGATCGGGATGGTGGTTGGGGAAGGTGCCGTCGATCTCGCAATACAGCGGCACCACCTCGGCTCCGATCGCCGTGAGCACCCTCGGCCCGAGCTCGCCGGCGACGCCATTGCCGGCGTCAACCACCACCTTCAGCGCGCGATCAAGCTGGATGTCGGAGGCGACCCGCCGGACATAGTCATCGTCGATGGTGCGCTGTTCCAGGCTGCCTTCGACCGGCGCGACATGCAGCCGGTCCTCGGCAATGCGCGCATACAGGTCAGTGATCGCCTCACCCGACAAAGTCTCCTCGCCGACCACGATCTTGAAGCCGTTGTAGTCCGGCGGGTTGTGACTGCCGGTGACCGAGACGCAGGAGCCGGTCTTCAGGTGATAGGCGCCAAAATAAACCAGTGGCGTGGGTGCCAGGCCGATGTCGATCACATTGCGGCCCGCCCTGCGCAGCCCCGCGATCAACCCGGTGACCATGTCGGGGCCGGACAAGCGCCCATCACGGCCCACCACGATTTCTTCCAGATTCTTGTCGTGCATCAACGAGCCAATGGCATGGCCAATCAGCTCGGCCACGCCCAGGTCAAGGCTCTGGCCGACAACGCCGCGGATGTCATAGGCCCGGAAAATGCCCCGATCCAGTGCAACCGGCGCGCAAGCAATGCCAGCCGCCTTTGTCGTGGCGGTGCCGGCGTCCGGGGACGCGTTCTCCCCCATCGATTCCGCCAGGGTCAGCGTCGACTCCCCGGTATCGTCCTGCTCGTCATTTCCAGCCGCCTGACGCCGCGCCACTATCGCCGGCCCGCGCCAGCACAGCACACCCAGCAATGCCAGCAATGCGGCGAGGATGCCGCAACCCAGCGGGCCCAGGCCGAAAGGCGCAGCGGCAACGCGCGGGGCGGCGGCGGCGATGCGCATATCGTTGCCCGGTACCTTGACCGCCAGAACCTCGGCGCCGCCGGCCAGGCCGACGTCACCGCGTTCAACAATATTGTAGTTGCCCTGGCGCAGCGCCAGGTAGGTGTCATTGGCCACCGATACCGCCACCAACGGCGAGGTGAGCCGCTCCAGTGGCAGGTAGACCAAAGCCACGGCAACCGGCTCGCCGTCGCGGTTTACCGGCGCCGCCAGCGCCAGCCGGTTCTTGCCATCACCACGAATGACAGCATTGACCGGCTGGCCCTCCGCCAATGCCGACTCCAGCACCGCCAGACGGCCGTAGCCCCCTTCCGGCAGGGCGGCGTAGCCGGAATCAAGCGCCGGATTTACCAGCGCCGCGTCGCTGGCACCGGGCCAGTCCTTGACCAGCAACTCGGCCGCGTGATCGAGTTGGCCAGCTGCCACGGCGGCCGCCAGCACCGGGTCGGCCAACCGCTGGGCGAAGCGCTCCCGCTCAGCCGCCAGCGTGGCCGCTGTCGCCTGCACCGCCGTGTCGCGCGATTGTTCCAGCACCATCCGGCGGTTGGCGTCGCCATGCTGCTGCCAGCCACTCCAGGCAAACCACAGCGCCAGCAGCGCGCAGACCCCGGCCACCAGTGGCAAAAACGGTTTGAGCGGCTCCAGCGACAGCTCGGGCCGGGTAAATTTCATATCAACCATGACTTCCCCTTCAGTACCTAACGCGAGTGCGCCTAGCGGACGCCGGTGTGGCCAAAGCCACCGGTTCCACGGACGCTGTCGCCAGATTCATGTGCGGCGAATTCCTCCACCACCTGCAGCTGCGCCCGCACCACCGGCAGGACCACCAGTTGGGCGATACGATCCCCAGGCGCCATCGTAAAAGGCTGATCGCCCCGGTTCCAGACGCTGATCATCAACGGACCCTGATAATCGGCATCGACCAGACCGGTGCCGTTGCCCAGCACTATGCCGTGTTTGTGGCCCAGCCCGGAGCGGGGCAGGATCACCGCGCACAAACCGGGGTCGCCAATGTGGATGGCCAAGCCTGAAGCAACCAGCGCCGTAGCGCCCGGCAACAGGGTGAGCGCGTCGTCAAGCGCCGCACGCAGGTCCAGACCGGCGCTGGCGGGGGTGGCGTATTCGGGTAGTGGCCAGCAATCGCCAAATCTTGGATCAAGGATCTTCAGTTCCAGGGTGTGGTGCATCAGATAATCCGCGATGTCTGTGGAGGTATCGCCGGCAACTGCCTGACGACCAGGTCCAGCAGGCGGTCGGCCAGTTCGTGCTTGGATGCGGTGCCCAACGGGTACTCAAAGCCGGCGCCGTAAACGACCAGGGTGTTCTCGTCCGCCGCGAAACCCGAGCCGGGCAAACCGACCCGGTTGGCAGCGATCAGGTCCAGCTGCTTGTCGACCAACTTGGCGCGTGCATGGCGCTCGACATCATCGGTCTCGGCCGCGAAACCGACCAGCAGGCGAGGCCGCAATGGACTCCCAACCAGGTCGGCCAGGATGTCCCGGGTTCGCACCAACTGCAGGGTCAATCCTTCACCGCCGGCTTGCTTCTTGATCTTTGCCGTGGCGACCTGCGCGGGGGTGAAGTCGGCGACGGCGGCGGCGGCGACATACACCTGCGCCGGCAAGGCCTGCATCACCGCAGCGTGCATCTGCGCGGCCGAGCGTACGTCCACCCGGGTGACCTGGGCCGGGGTTGCCAGCGCCACCGGTCCGGCAACCAGGGTGACCTGGGCTCCACGACGGGCGGCGGCGGCGGCGATGGCAAAACCCATCTTTCCGCTACTGCGGTTGCCCAGGAAGCGCACCGGATCGATGTCCTCATAGGTGGGACCCGCGCTCACCACGACATGACGCCCCGCCAGCGTCCCGGGCTTCACGCTGAGGCCCGGGCCAGCTCGGCAACGATTTCATCGGGCTCCAGCAAGCGACCTTCGCCCACCTCGCCGCAGGCCTGATCACCCGCGCCGGGGCCCAGAACCATCACCGAGCGTTCGCGCAGGGTTTCAACGTTGGCCCGGGTCGCCGCGTTCGCCCACATCAGCCGGTTCATGGCCGGTGCGATCGCCAGCGGCGCATCGGTCGCCAGGCACAGCGTACTGACCAGGTCGTCGGCGAATCCGTGGGCCAGCTTGGCGATGATGTTGGCGGTGGCCGGTGCGATGAGGATCCGGTCGGGCCATCGCGCCAGCTCGATATGACCCATCGCCGCTTCGGCGGCCTCATCCCACAACGACGTGCGCACGGGACGGCCCGACAGCGCCTGGAAAGTGGCTGCGCCAACAAACCGCCGGGCATTGTCGGTCATCACCACCTGCACCTGTGCACCCGATGCACCGAGCCGGCGGACCAGCTCCGCCGCCTTGTACGCGGCAATGCCGCCGCACACGCACAGCAGGATCTTTTGTCCTTGGAGCGCTGACACGTTGGGGAAATTCCTACTGCGGGACCAAGCCTTAGCTTACCCGACGCGAAGGGCGGTTCCGATGTCAGGCACCGGGACAATGCGGCACGGTGAATGCGTCCCGAAGCGGGGACGGAAAAATGCCCGGCGCGATCCCCCAATCCGCCGGACGCCTGGGCTGTGGACCTGGTTCGTCCCAGTGGTTCGTCCCAGTGTTCCGTCCCCGCTTCACTTTTCCAGCCTTCGAGGCCACCCATGCATATACGAGATTGGCCCGCCTCCGAACGCCCACGGGAAAAACTGCTGGCGCGCGGTGTCGGGGTGTTGTCCGACGCGGAGCTGCTGGCGATCTTCCTTGGCTCCGGCCTGCGCGGACGCGACGCGGTGACCACGGCGCGCGAACTGTTGACCGCGCATGGGCCACTACGCGCCTTGCTGGAGCGCGCACCGGCGGAACTGGCAAAGCTTCCCGGGTTGGGCCCGGCGCGCGCGTGCATGCTGGCGGCAGCACTGGAGCTGGGTCACCGGCACCTGTCGGCGGAACTGGAGCGCGGTATCGCACTCAGCGATCCGCAGGCAGCCGGCCGCTACTTCGCCCAGCGCCTGCGCGGGTTGCCCCACGAGGTATTCGCGGCCCTGTTCCTGGATACCCGGCATCGGGCGATCGCCTTCGAAGAGTTGTTCCGGGGCACGATCGACGGCGCCGAGGTACACCCGCGCGAAGTGGTGCGGCGGGCGCTGGCCCACAACGCTGCGGCGGTGATCGTGGGCCATAACCACCCCAGCGGGAATCCCGAGCCCAGCGCCGCCGACCGCGCGGTGACCGCCCGCCTCAAACAGGCACTGGCGCTGGTCGATTTGCGGTTGCTGGATCACTTCGTGATTGCCGATGGCCCGCCGGTATCGCTGGCGGCGCGCGGCTGGGTCTGACGGCAGGGCAGTGATGGGATCCGCGTGAACGTCGGCAACGCCGACGACACGTTCAATTCCGGGTAAAATGACCGGTTCTGCCGCCTTTCCAGAGTTTTCGTGAAAACCACCCTCCGCGCCCTGGTCATCCAAGCCATCGAAGCGATGCGTTCCGCCGGCAGCCTTCCGGCCGATCTGGAAACACCCGACTTCGTGATCGAACGCCCGAAGACGCGCGCGCAGGGTGATTTCTCGACCAACGCGGCGATGTTGCTGGCCAAACCGGCCCGAGCCAATCCGCGCGCAATCGCACAAGCGATCGTGGAGGCACTGCCGGCCAGCGCCGACATTGCCAAAGTCGAAATCGCCGGACCGGGGTTCATCAACTTCCACCTCGACGAGGCGGCCTGGCGTCGCCAGCTCGGCGAAGTGTTCCACCGCGGCCAGGCCTATGGCCGCAACGATTCCGGCAACGGCCATCACGCCGGCGTGGAGTATGTCTCGGCCAATCCGACCGGCCCGTTGCACGTCGGTCATGGCCGCGCGGCGGTGATCGGCGATTGCATTGCCCGGGTGCTGGATGCCAACGGCTGGGACGTCGCCCACGAGTACTACTACAACGATGCCGGCGTGCAGATCGAAAACCTGGCCTTGTCGGTCCAGGCGCGAGCGCGGGGCATCCAGCCGGACGACGCCGGCTGGCCCGAAAATGGCTACCGCGGCGACTACATCGCCGACGTGGCACGTGCTTACCTGGATGGCGCCGGCGTGGAACTGGACGGCCAGACCGTCACCGCCGCGACCGACCCCGACAACCTCGCCGCGATCCGCCGCTTCGCGGTGGCGTGGTTGCGCCGTGAGCAGAACGACGACCTGCAGGCCTACGGCGTCAGCTTCGACGTGTACTTCCTGGAGAGCTCGCTGTACTCCGACGGCAAGGTCGCCGAGACCGTCGCCGCCTTGACCGCCAACGGCCACACCTATGAGGAAGGCGGCGCGCTGTGGCTGCGCAGCACCGATTTTGGCGACGACAAGGACCGCGTGATGCGCAAGTCCGACGGCAGCTACACCTATTTCGTGCCGGACGTCGCCTACCACTTGAGCAAGTGGCAACGCGGCTATGAGCGCGCCATCACCGAGCTGGGCGCAGACCACCACGGCTCGCTGTCGCGTGTACGTGCCGGGCTGCAGGCGCTGGATCTGGGCATCCCGCAGGACTGGCCGGAGTATGTCCTGCACCAGATGGTGACGGTGATGCGTGGCGGCGAAGAGGTAAAGCTGTCCAAGCGCGCCGGCAGTTACCTGACCTTGCGCGAGCTGGTCGACGAAGCCGGCCGCGACGCTACCCGCTGGTTCCTGGTCGCGCGCAAGCCCGACTCGCAGCTGACCTTCGACATCGACCTGGCACGCAGCCAGTCACTCGACAACCCGGTGTACTACGTGCAGGTGGCGCATGCGCGGATGTGCGGGCTGATGCGCCAGCTGGACGAGCGCGGGTTGTCGTTCGACCGCGAGGCCGGACTGGCGCTGCCACTGGACCTGGAGGACGCCGCCACCCACGAGTTGGTGGTGACCGTACTGCGCTATCCCGACGTGGTCGACAGCGCCGGTCAGGACCTGGAACCGCACCAACTGGCAATCTACCTGCTGGAGTTGGCGCAAACCTTCCAGTCGTATTACAACGGCCATCAGTTCCTGGTCGACGATGCCGACCAGCGCAACGCGCGGCTGGTGCTGGCAATGGCAACACAACAGGTATTGGCCAATGGACTTGGCTTGTTGGGCATCAACGCCCCGGAGGTAATGTAGGTGGCAGCACGACGTGGCAAGACACAGGCGCGGCGCAACCAGGGCAACAACGGTTTGCCGGGTTGGGCATGGATGGTGCTGGGCATCGTATTGACCATTGCCGCAATCGCGCTCGCGCCCAAACTGTTGAAGTCGGATGGCGATGGCTTCTTCCGTCCCCAACCCAACCCGGACGCCCGTCCGGCGCCGGTTGTCAGTGGCGGCGATGAGGCCGCTCCGGCGTTGCCGAACGCCGGCGAGGAACCTGCCGTTAACGCCGACGGCCCCAGGTACGATTTCTACACGCTGCTACCGGGCAAGGAAGTGGCCGTCAGCGATGCCGAACTGGCCGCGACCGAACGTGCCGAAGCCGCACGCGCCGCCGCCCTGCTGCGCGGAGAGCAACCCGCCCAGGTCGTCGCCTCCGCCAACCCCGACGCCGCCGACCTCGCGTTGCCAACCCCCGTTGATCCGGCGCCACAACCCGCGACGACGGCTCCCGCGACGCCGTCGTCCGCAAGCCAGCCCGACCGCGACACCGCTTCAGTCGCCGCACCCAAGCCGACCACCGCCACTGCCGTCGCCGATGGCGTCCGCTATTTGCTGCAGGCCGGTGCCTTCCAGGGGGCGAGCCAGGCGGAAGAGCTCAAGGCACGCATCGCCATGGTTGGCTTGAGCGCAAGAGTCGAGCCGGCCCAGATCAATGGCCAGACGATTTATCGCGTGCGTATGGGCCCCTACGACTCCGCCGGCGACCTGGCGGATGCCAAGCGCAAGTTGGGCAACAGCGGATTGCCGGCCATGGCGATCAAGGTCAAGTAGACCCCGCACCGCCACCGGGCGCGGTCAGTCGCCGCGCTTGAGCTTTATCAATACCGATGTATCGGCGTCCCCGTGTCCGCGTTCGGCCAGGGTGGTGTAGTCGGCCAACGCCAGTTCCAATGTCGGCAGGCGGACTCCCGCCTCACGCGCGATATCGCGCACGATGCGCAGGTCCTTGAGCATGTGCGCGCTCTTGAAACCCGGCGCGAACTCCCCGCGCAGCATGGTCGCGCCGCGCTTGTCGAGGAACCAGTTGCCGGCCGCGCCCGCCATCAGGGTCGGCAGCAGGCGTTCGGGGTCCAGGCCGAGCTTCTCACTCAACGCCAGCCCCTCGCAGACCGCTTCGTTGATGCCGGCCACCAGCACCTGGTTGACGGCCTTGGTCGCCTGTCCGGCACCGGTATCGCCCATGTGGCTGATCCGGCTGGCGTAGGCCTGCAGCACCGGTTGCACCGTCTGGAAGTCGGCCTCCGTGCCGCCCGCCATGACCGACAACTTGCCGTTGCGCGCACCTTCAACACCGCCCGACACCGGCGCGTCGATAAAGCCAATCCCCTGCGCCTGCAAGGTGGCCGCTGACCGCCGCGCCGTCTGCACCGACACGGTGGAATGGTCGACCACCACCGAACCGGGCCTGAGCACCTGCGCCAGTGCGTTGACGTTTTCCAGCACGTCGGCGTCCAGCGACACGCACAGCGCGACCACGCCGCAATCGGCGAAGTTGTCGGCCGAGCGTGCGGCACGGATACCCAGCTCGGCGGCCAGCGCATCGGCCTTCGCCTGCGTGCGGTTGCCCACGGCGGTCAGCAGGCCGCGTGAGTGCAGGTAGCGCGCCATCGGTGCGCCCATCGCGCCGAGGCCAATAAATCCGGTTTTCATGCAGTTCCTCATGCCAAAGGCGCGTCGTCGAGATAGGTGTAACCGGTCAGGCCCGCTTCCAGCGTCGCATTCAAGTGGTCGGCCTCATCCGCGGGCAGGTTGGCGGCAGCGACCTTCTGCCGGTAGTTCGCACGCAAGTCGTCCACCTTGTAGCCGACGTAGTCCAGCATCACGTCGGTGGTGTCGCCACGACGTTGCTGGGCCAGCCGGTAGCCGCCGTCGGCCGCGCCGTCCACCCGCACCTCGACCGCATCGGTGTCGCCAAACAGGTTGTGGATGTCACCGAGGATCTCCTGGTAGGCGCCTACCAGGAAGAAGCCCAGCCGGTAGCTTTCGCCGGGAATGAGCGAGTGGATCGGCATCGAGGTGTCCAGCGTCTCGTTGCCGACATACGTGTCGATGCGGCCGTCGGAATCGCAGGTCAGGTCGGCGATCACGCCGCGGCGCTGCGGCGCCTCGTCCAGCCGCTCGATCGGCATGATCGGGAACACCTGCTGGATTGCCCACACGTCAGGCATCGACTCGAACACGCTGAAATTGACGAAGTACTTGTCGACCAGCCGCTGGTTGAGCTCGTCCAGCACCGCCTGGTGGCTCTTCTCGCCGGCATTGAGGCGGTCGCGCACGCCGTGGGCGATCAGGTAGAACAGGTCGTCGATGCGGGCGCGGTGGGTGAGGTCGATCTGGCCGAGCGCGTACGCGGTCAGGCCTTCGTTGTGGAAGTGCACGGCCTCGTGAAACAGCTCGACCGCCGGGCGCGCGTC
Organism: Lysobacter sp. A378; assembly: GCF_054052125.1. NCBI lineage: Bacteria > Pseudomonadati > Pseudomonadota > Gammaproteobacteria > Lysobacterales > Lysobacteraceae > Lysobacter > Lysobacter sp. A378. Next base: position 18,039 of record NZ_JBSVRK010000001.1, read on the forward strand.
CAGTTCGGCGTGGATCTCGCGCAGGTGGCGGATCACCGCCGGCTCGTCGTCGTGCAGGTCGGGCACGCGGCCTTCCGGCGCCGGCTCCACCTCGGACACGTTGGCCACCAGCACCGCGTGGTGCGCGGTCATCGCGCGGCCGCATTCGGTGACGATCCGCGGCGGCGTGAGGCCGTGCTCGGCGCAGGCATCGGCCAGCGGCTGCACGATGTTGCTGGCGTACTGCTGGACGCCGTAGTTGATCGAGTAGTAGCTGCGCGAACGGGTGCCCTCGTAATCGATCCCGAGGCCGCCGCCGACGTCCATGTAACGCACGTTCGCACCCAGCTTCGACAGCTCGACCAGGTAGCGCGTGGCCTCGCGCATGCCACTGGCGATGTCGCGCACGTTGGAGATCTGCGAGCCCATGTGGAAGTGAAGCAGGCCCAGGCAATCGGTCATGCCGGCCTCGCGCAGGCGCTTCCACAGGTCCAGCACCTGGCGCGGGGACAGGCCGAACTTGGCCTTGTCGCCGCCGCTGTTCTGCCACTTGCCCGCGCCCAGACTGGCCAGCCGCATGCGCACGCCCAGGCCCGGCGTTACACCCAGTGCCTTCGACTCCTCCATCACCAGCGACAGTTCGGACGGCTTCTCGATGACGATGAAGGTTTCCATCCCCAGCTTGCGGCCAATCAGGGCCAGGCGGATGTACTCGCGATCCTTGTAGCCGTTGCAGACGATCAGCCCGCCCGGCCGGCTCAGCGCCAGCACCGCCATCAGCTCCGGCTTGCTGCCCGCCTCCAGCCCGAAACCCTCGCCGTGGTGCGAGGCCAGGGTGCCAGCGACGCCTTCGTGCTGGTTGACCTTGATCGGGTACACCGCAGTGTAGCCACCGGCATAGTCCGCCTCCGCCATCGCCTGCACGAACGCGCCCTGCAGCTTGCCCAGCCGGTCGCCCAGGATGTCCGGGAACCGCACCAGCAGCGGCAACCTGGCCCCCCCGGCACGGGCCTGATCGACGACCTCGGGCAGCGCGACCGCCGGACCACCGGCACCCGTCGGCAGCACCGTGACCCGGCCGGCCTTGTCGACGTCGTAATACCCCTCGCTCCAATGCGGAATCGAATAGGCTTTGCGGGCCTGATCCATCGACCAGTGGGACATCGGTTTGCTACCAGCAGTGTGGGGGATTGGCATTCTATCGTCCCGGTGACCCGTGGGCGTCACAACGGAAGCCGGTTTACCCTGCCGTCATCAGGCACCGACCGCTGATCATGGGACTGTCGCACAACGATCCGTCACGAAAGGACAGAGGGCGGTTCGCTATAATCGGGGTTTAATTTCGATCCCACCAAATGGCGCCCCGACCGGGACTGCCCGATGGCGGCCTCCCCGAATACTGGACGAACCGCAATGACCCCCAAACCCTCCTGGCATTACGAGAACTTCGAGCCGTCGGGCTCGGCGATCGGTTTCCGCATCAACAAGAAGCTGGACGAGGTGCAGTCACCGTTCCAGAAGATCGAGATCTTCGAGACGACCGACTGGGGCAACCTGATGCTGATCGACGGCGCGGTCATGCTGACCACGCGCGACAACTTCCTGTACCACGAGATGATGTCGCACCCGGCGCTGTTCACCCATGCCGATCCGAAGCAGGTGGTGATCATCGGCGGCGGCGATTGCGGCACCCTGCGCGAGGTGCTCAAACACCCCGGCGTGGAGCGCGCGGTGCAGTGCGATATCGACGAGCAGGTCACCCGCATGTCCGAGAAGTACTTCCCCGAGTTGTGTGAGTCCAATGCCGATCCACGCGCGCAGTTGCTGTTCGACGACGGCATCGCCTACATGAAGAACTGCACTCCCGGCAGCCTCGATATCGTGATCGTCGACTCGACTGATCCGGTCGGCCCGGCAGAGGGATTGTTCAACAAGTCGTTCTTCGAGTCCTGCTTCCATGCACTGAAGGATGACGGCATCCTGGTGCAGCAGTCCGAGTCGCCGCTGGTATTGCTGGACCTGATCAAGGCGATGCGCGCGGAGATGGGAAAAGCCGGCTTTACGTCGTTCCAGACCCTGCCGTTCCCGCAGCCGTGCTACCCCACTGGCTGGTGGTCGTGCACATTGGCAAGGAAGTCCGGTGGTTTCGACTTCCGCGAGGCCGACGCGCGCGCCAAATCCTTCGACAGCCATTACTACAGCGCCGATATCCACAAGGGCGCGTCGACCCTGCCGCCCTTCGTTGCCGCGGCACTGGGCGAGTAACCCCGATCTGCCTACAGCGCGTCGCCGTCCAGCTCGCCGGTACGGATCCGGACCACCCGGTCCAGGTCCCAGACGAAGATCTTGCCGTCACCGATCTTGCCGGTGCCGGCGGCCTTCATGATCGCCTCCACCACGGTGTCGGCCTGGTCATCGGTGATTGCGACCTCCAGCTTGATCTTGGGCAGGAAGTCGACCACGTATTCGGCCCCGCGATACAACTCGGTATGGCCTTTCTGGCGACCGAATCCCTTGACCTCGGTGGCCGTGATCCCGGCCACGCCGGCCTCTGCCAGTGCCTCGCGGACATCGTCGAGCTTGAACGGCTTGATCACCGCCATCACCATTTTCATCCGCTGCCTCCGGGGTTGGGTCGATTGCCGGCAAGAATAACGCGATCTCCCGCGCTGCCTGCGCTAGAGTAGCGGTTCCGCAGAGTCGGCCATCAGGGGTCAGACTAATCTGACCCCTGACCGCGGCACCGGCTGATGGCGCCGGACCGACCGGCACGCGAGGCTGGGAGCATTGTTGCAGGAGCCCACCATGATCGATCTGAACCACATCGACGAACTCGCCCGCCGCCTCAGTGGCCTGGTCCCGGAAAGCGTGCGCGAGACCCGTGAGGAACTGCAGCAGAACATCAAATCGGTGCTGCAGACCGGACTGTCCAAACTCGACCTTGTCACCCGCGAGGAGTTCGAGGTGCAGCGCGCGGTGTTGCTGCGTACCCGCGAGAAGCTCGAGCAACTGCAACGCACGGTGTCCGACCTGGAGGCGCAGGTCGAGCGCGGCTCCGGCGGTGCAGCGCCGTCGTCGTTTGATACTCCCGCCCAGCCGCGCCACTGAGTCGTCCCGATGAACCTGGCACTCGTGCACAGTCGTGCGCGATCGGGGGTGCGTGCGCCTGCGGTCCGTGTGGAGGTCCACCTCGGCGGCGGCCTGCCGTCGATGTCGATCGTTGGCTTGCCCGAAGCTGCCGTGCGCGAAGCCAAGGACCGGGTTCGCGCGGCGATCCAGTGCGCGCAATTTGAATTTCCGACGCGTCGGATCACCGTCAACCTGGCACCGGCCGACCTGCCCAAGTGCGGCGGCCGCTTCGACTTGCCTATCGCCCTTGGCATTCTCGCCGCCAGCGGCCAGATCCCCCTTGAGGCGCTCAGCGAGTATGAGTTTCTCGGGGAACTGGGGCTGACCGGCGAGTTGCGCGCCATCGACGGCGTATTGCCGGCGGCATTGGCAGTCGGCAGTGCCGGACGCAAGTTGATCGTCCCGCTTGGCAATGGCGCCGAGGCGGCACTGGCCAGCCAGGTCGAAGTACGCACCGCGCGTACCTTGCTGGAGGTGTGCGCGATGATGAGCGGGACCAAGTCGCTGCCATCGGCGATCGCGATGCCCACCTCGCGCACCCGCGGCCCCGACCTCAGCGACGTTCGCGGGCAAACCCATGCCCGGCGTGCACTGGAAGTCGCTGCCGCCGGCGGCCATCACCTGCTCCTGGTCGGCCCGCCGGGATGCGGCAAGACCTTGTTGGCATCGCGGTTGACCGGCCTGCTTCCGGACGCGACCCAGGACGAAGCGCTGGACTCGGCCGCGATTGCCTCCATCAGTGGTCGCGGACTGGATCCGTCACGATGGCGCGAACGTCCGTTTCGCGCGCCCCACCACACCGCCAGTGCGGTGGCACTGGTAGGCGGCGGCGCCGAGCCCCGACCCGGTGAGATTTCCCTGGCCCACAACGGCGTGCTTTTCCTCGACGAGCTACCCGAATGGGGGCGGCACGCGCTTGAGGTCCTGCGCGAGCCGCTGGAGTCGGGCGTGGTCACTATTTCGCGGGCCGCGCGCAGCTGCGAATTCCCGGCCCGGTTCCAACTGGTGGCGGCGATGAATCCGTGCCCCTGTGGCTGGGCCGGCGATCCCAGCGGTCGCTGCCGCTGCAGCCCCGACACGGTGTTGCGCTATCGCGCACGCATCTCCGGCCCGTTGCTGGACCGGATCGACTTGCACGTGGAGGTTCCAAGGTTGCCGACATCGGCGCTACGCCCGGACGCACCCGACGGCGAGCCAAGCCAAAAGGTGCGCGAGCGCGTGCTGCATGCCCGAAGCCTGCAATCCGATCGTGCCGGGAAAGCCAACGCACACCTCAGCCAACCGGAAACCACCGCGACCTGTCGACTGTCCAACGCCGATCACGATTTGCTGGAGCGGGCCATCGATGCACTCCAGCTATCGGCACGCTCGATGCACCGGATCCTGCGGGTAGCCCGGACCATCGCCGACCTCGCCGACAGTCCGCACATCCGCACGCCGCACCTGAGCGAAGCGATTGGCTACCGGCGAATGGACCGCGGCCAGGCTAACCAGGTCGCCTAGAAGCCAGCTCAGTCGCCGCCGCAGTTCGCACAGATGGAACGGCCTTCCATCGCGGCTCGCGATAACTCGCGTTCGCGTTCCCGCACCCGCGCGGTTTTGCAGATGCGGGTCTTCATGTTGCTGCCGATTCTCTTCTCGTATTCGCAGACCATCCGGTCACCGTCATCGTCCGCGTTGGTTACTGCCACGTCCTTCGCTACGGCTGCAGCGTCGGCCGGGGCACTCACCTGCCCCGCGTGGACAACCGACCCGGCCAGCAGAAGACCGGAAAAGAGCAACACAATTACACCTTTGGCTTGCATGAATATCCCCCTTTAAAGACACGCCAATTGGAAGTGTTTACGCGCGCATTCCACAACGGTCAAGACTGCGTCGTCGCGTCGGATGTTATTCCGGCTGCCATACCTCATGGCCCGGGTCGAACTCCGCGGTCTCCATGGTCCCGGCGCGCCAGCCAAAGCCGCAGATCGCCAGCGGTCCTTCCAGCAACGGGTCGAGACCGAAGCCACGCTCGATGTCGACCTCGTTGATCGCCGAGGTCACGAATGCCCCCAAGCCCAACTCGGTTGCCGACAGGTAGAGGGTCTGCGACAAATGCCCGCTGTCGAGCACCAGCGCCCGGTAGGCCTTGGCGTGGTGGCGGTATTTCCAGAAGCTGCGGCCAAAACGTGGCGTCAGCACCACCAGCACCGGCGCATTGGCGAACCAGTGCTGCCCGGCCAGGGCGAGTTTGGCGAATTCCACCAACGGCAGCGCGGGCGCCGGCAACGGCGCCAATGCGTGATCGACCGGGTGGTAGTGGTACAGCCCGGGCGAGATACCTTCCACGTCCTGCACGATCAGGTACGCCTCGGTCGGGTGCAGGCCGCCGCCGGAGGGACTGGTTTTCTTGAGGAACGCCGTGTCGTGACTGACCCGCACCTGCGCCTGCGCGGAGAACACGCGTTGCAGCATCCGCGCGAACAGGGCCTCCGGCAAAGGCCGTTCGGCATCGAAATTTCGACAGGTGGCCCGGCGCGCAAGCACATCGTCGAAATCGTTCGCCGCGGCACGAGGCAAAAACAGGCGTGGTGCGATACAGGCTTGCCCGCCCACTTCCGCGGGAGGCGCACCAAATCGTTGGCGCAATTTATCCGCGGTCACCAAGTCGTTGTCCTGCATGGCCCGCACGCCATCAATCCCGTGCCAACGACTCTGCCGATGGATGAGCGCGGCCAGGGGCCACCAGTACGAGGCGCGAAGCACATCATCACGCTCCCAGTGCACCGTGCGCTGCTCATCGGCAACCACCAACCCCTCAAGCAGCAAACGGTCGAGAGCCCCGGGCGCGTGGTCCGACAAGGTGTCGGCATCCACCCACTCGACAGGACTCAGGCTGCCGAGCAATTCGCGTTGCACAGCATCCACCTCGACCTCGTGATCCAGATGCGGCGCCAGTGCCAACCAACGCGACACGCGACTTAGTCCCGCGCCCCCCGTCAGTAGCGACGCCAGGCTGAAGCTGGCGTCCTCCCGCAACTCAAAAAACAGCACTGCGCAGCGACGCACCCGCATGCACCTGCCCCCCCGGTAATCATCCGGATCCAAGATTCACCGAGTATGTTATGAATCCGGTTCCATACGAACCGTCCACAGCGCGGCAAGACTTCAGGCCGGCCGCCAGCAGCGATTTTCAGGAAAGGGGAAACCATGACTAACCTGCACGATGGATCAGGGCACCCGCCGCTGGATCCCAGCGTCGCCGACAAGCTTCTCGAACTACTGAGCACCGACGATGAATTTCGCACCCTCTTCAAGCAGGACGCGGAGAAAGCGCTGAACCAGGCCGGCTACTTCCTGCCCGCCGGGGCGTCGCCCTTGCGCTGTACCCAGGTCGACCACCTGGCCTCGAAACATGAAGTTGCCGAATCCCGCGAAGCACTCAAATCGCACCTCACGGCAGCAGGTCCACTGACCGTGGTTTTTTGTTTCGAGGCAGGCAAGGTCTCGTCGTTTCTTCGCAGCAAATAATCCGGCTGCATCGACTCCACGAAAGCCCGTCAGAGCCTTCAGCTTCGATCAGTTGCCGTCACTGAGGGCCTGCCGCACATCGGCGACATTGATCGGCTGCAACAGCTGGCTATGTCCGATCTCCGCGTAGGCACGGCCCAGGTGGGCAGCCAGCCATCGCGTTTGCTGCCGTGCCTGCTGATCCTTTCCCGCGGCCTCGTACCCTGCGAGCAACGCCGAATGCGCCTGCAGCAGCTCGAATCCGTCAATCTGTGGCTCCAGCAAGGCGATCGCAGCCTCATGATCTCCCTTCAGGCGCAGTTGGGTCGCCTGCACGATAACCAGCAGCTTGCTGGTATTGATGTCGTCCAACGCGTTGATCGCCGCCGCGGAGTGTTCCAGGACGTCCCCGGAAAGCGCACTGTCACCACTGCGCTGGGCCAGGTAGGCCGCCATCAGCAATCGGAAGGCGTCGCCTTGGCGCACGGGTGAGTTCACGTCCTGCAACCTCGCCTCGGCCGCACGTGCAACCCGTCTCAGGCTCGGGATGGACACTTCACCGGGCTTGTCTGCCAACGCAGCCGATTGGGCGATCAATTCAAAATTGTGCCGATGGAATTCATCCAACTGAGCGGTGGCAGCCATCGCCTCGGCGGCTTTCTTGCGCGCAACCTCGAAGCGCTGCTGGTCGAGCGCGACCGATACCCGCTCCAGGTTCATGTAGAAACTGGACGGCTCGCCTTCGCGGGGCTTCAGGACGTCCAGAATCTGCCAGGCCTCGTCGTATCGGCCCAGTGCTGCCAGCGCGGCCGCAGAATACCGGGTGGGCTGACCGCTCCCGAGCCTTTCCGCAAGACGGTACTGCTCGAGCGCGGCCGCCGGATCGCCCAGGGCGAACCGTATGTGCCCGATATGCCGGATCGGAAATGCACGCAACGGATCCTGCGGCACTGCGGCCGCCTCTGCATAGGGAAGTGCTTCCTTGAAGCGATTGGCTTCCAGCAGGTACCAGGAAGCATTCGCCGCACCGGCAAAATAATCCGGATACAGCGATGCCAACATGCGCCATTCCTCCAGTGCCGTGCCGGTGCTGGCTGTCTCGGCCTTCCATGCTTCCAGATACAGGCGGTCGCGTGGTGGCAGCGCGGCGCGCAGGGACAGCGCCTTGTCCAGGTAGGGCAATGCCGCCTTGTAATCGATCGATGACCAATGCAGTCGCACCAGCCCCATGTAGGCCAACGCGAATCCGTTATCAAGCTCGATTGCGTGCTGGTAAAGCTGTTTGGCATCCTCCCAGCGTTGCTCCGCGGTTGCCTTCTGGGCCAATGCATAGGTCCGAAGCGCGTCGAGGTTGCCGGTCGTCACCTCCGGCAACGGTATTGAATCGCGCTGCACTACCTCAAGGGCTTCGCCAAGGCTTTCACGCAACGCGGCTGTCACCTCGTCGATCGACGCCAGTGCGGACAACGCCCCCTTGCCGTCGGCGTATTCGGCATACACCGTGGTCTGGCTGTGAGGGTCGATCACCTCGGCGCTGACCCGCACGCGGCCACCAACTTCGGCCACCGTGGGCAGGATCACGGCGCGGGCACCATCACGAATGGCAATCTCGGAAGCGAGGCCGCGGTCGAGCGCGGTACCGGGCTTTCGCTGCATCCGTGCCAAGGTGGCTTGGGTCTTCAGATCACTGAGTACGTTGACGTGGCGGGACTGCTCCAGGCTGATCCGGAAGGCCTGCTCAAGCGACGCGTCGAGCAGCGGTTGGTCAGTCAAGTTGCGCAGGTCGGCCAATACCACCCAGTCGCGCTCGTTGAAGGCAATGGCCGGTTGCGGCTTGGCCATCACCCACAGCCCTACGCCCAGCGCGAGGACCATTGCCGCCTCGGCCACCAAGGCCGCCGGCCTGCGCCACAAGGCGACGTCCCGCCAGGCCTTGGCGCTACTGCATGGCGACCGCAATGGCGCCAATCCCGCCTCACCTACCTCGAACACCTCCTGGGATTTTGACACCCCCTTGAACCGCCAGCGCCCGTGCGACTGCCAGGACAGGCGTTTCCCACGCTCGCCCAGCTCGCGCGCTGCACGGTGGGTCAATGACTCGGCGGTGGCCGACAACAGGATCTGTCCAGGCCGGGCCATCGTCATCAATCGTGCTGCCAGGGGCTTGGCCAGCCCTTCGACTTCGACCGGCTTGGCACCCATCGATACCGCTTCATCGCTATTGCGCCAGCTCAACACTTCGCCAACATGCAGGCCGGTGCGAGCCTCCAGTACGACGCCATGTGAAGTGCCCAGTCGGGCCAATCCACGGTTGTAATCGAGCGCAAAGGCGAGCCCGTCGACCGGTCTTTCGAACAGCAGCAGCAAGCCGTCGGAACGATCGATCAGGCGACCTGACCATTGCTGCAACAGTTCCAGTGTCAAGCGGTCGTGGGCACGGAACAGGTCGGCCGCGGCGCCATCACCCAGCCGCTCGACCCAGGCGGTCGAATCGACCAGGTCGGTCAGCAGGATCGTGCACAGCCTCGGTGCGCCGCCATTGGACGCCGCCGGAGCCGACGAGGCGGGATCGGAGATCATCTGGAAGGCTCGGACCGGGATGGAAGCTGCTGGCTGGTCGCCCGCAAACGGTCCATCGCCGCCTGCAAGTCCTGGTTGCGACGACGCAAGCGTCGAATCAACTCCCGTTCGTTGAACACGACACGCGTGATCGCACGCCGCAGGAAATAGGAGATCAGCTTCGGACTGGTGTCGACCAGTCGCTGGAACTCCTCGTGGCGCAACTCCAGCAGCTCCCCACCGGTGACGATATTGGCATCAGCGCTGCGAGCGTGATCGCCGATCAACAGTCCAAGCTCGCCAAAAAACTCGCGCGGACCGAAGCACTTCGCAATCAGGTCGTCGCCGAAATCCAGCTCGACCAGACCGCTGGCGATGACATACATCGTGGTACCCAGGTCGCCCCGACGGAACAACGAGGTGCCGGCTTCCACGCGACGGGTGCGCGCGAGGGACGCGAATAAAGCGTACTCGTCGCTGGATAACTCGCCCATGTCCGGACCTCGTCCTTTGACTGCGCCCATGCCCATTGCAAATTCCACGTCCGCCATTGGCAGTGCTGGAACAGGCAATCAGCATAGCACCCAGCTGAACAGGCCATGCCACTCATCGGCGACGCTTCGTCAATCTTTCAACTTGTGCAGTGCGCTGCCTTTATGCGCGGCGACATGGTCGGTTTTGTCGCTCTTGATCTCGTACTGGGGATCGTCCCGGGTGGCGCGATGGGTGTGACCCTTGTAGTCGAAGTCGCTGGTGTGGACTTTGCTGATAGTGCCACTCACGTGGCCGGCTTCCGAGTTCCAACTGACGTGGTCTCCGACTTTGTAATTGGACATGAGTCTCCTCGGATGTTTGTAGGGCTAGAACCGCTACCTACCTGTCGCCGCTCATCGCGTTCGCCGTCGTGCACCCATTCGGGTTGGAACAAGGATTGCCGGTTCCCCACAGTTTTCTCGAGTTTTCCAGATCCTTGCGCCGCTCCGCGACGGTTCTGCACACGCGCTCTTTCATGTGGGTGCCTACACGCGTTACGCGCTTGCAGATCAAGCGGTCTTCCTCGGCGCCGGAAATCTCCGCCCGGATCCACTCCAGAGAGTTGATGGCTTCGGTCCGGCCTCTTTCGTCCAGATCGAGCAACGAAGCCTTGCCCTCGATCAGGTGCAGAAAGTCGTCCTGCCGTTGCACCAGACGCTCCCGGTCGCGTTGTGACATGTCGTCGTAGGGAGACCTGTTGGCGTCCACGTCCGCCCGGACCTCTATTTGCTGTTCGCGGATTTCGGAGAATGACAGCGGCTCGTCAGCAGCTGACACCGAGAAACTGACGAACAGGCTCAACACTGCCGATGAAACCAGAATGAAAAAACGCATGACCCCGTTACCCCTTGTCTCCGGATGTTGTAAATCCACAGTATCATCAAGGGGTAATGTCAATGCGCATCCTTCAGAACGCGCCGGGTCATGCCACCACGGCGCGCATGGGTGCGAACTGCTCCTCCTCGGTCGAACCCTTCAACGCGACGGTCGAGGATTGCCCGCCCTGGATCACCTGGGCCACCGCATCAAAGTACCCGGTACCCACTTCACGCTGGTGCTTGACCGCGGTGAAGCCTTCCGCGGCAGCGGCGAACTCGGCCTGCTGCAACTCGACAAACGCGCTCATCTGGCGATCGGCGTACCCGCGGGCAAGGTGGAACATGCCGTAGTTGAGTGCGTGGAAACCAGCCAGGGTGATGAACTGGAACTTGTAGCCCATCGCGGCCAGCTCAATCTGGAACTTCGCAATCGTCGCGTCATCCAGGTTGCCCTTCCAGTTGAAACTCGGTGAGCAGTTATAGGCCAGCAGTTTTCCGGGAAACTTCGCGTGGATCGCTTCGGCGAATTTACGTGCGAACGCCAGGTCCGGCTTGCCGGTTTCGCACCAGACCAGGTCGGCATACGGCGCGTACGCCAGGCCGCGGCTGATGGCCTGGTCGATGCCCTTGCGGGTCTTGTGGAAGCCTTCGACGGTGCGCTCGCCGGTGACGAACGCGGCGTCGTTGGCGTCGATGTCGCTGGTCAACAGGTCGGCGGCCTCCGCGTCGGTACGAGCGATGATCAACGTCGGAACACCCATGACATCCGCCGCTAGGCGCGCGGCGACCAGCTTCTCGACCGCCTCGCGGGTCGGCACCAGCACCTTGCCGCCCATGTGGCCGCACTTCTTCGCGCTGGCCAGCTGGTCCTCGAAATGCACGCCAGCGGCACCGGCTTCGATCATCCCCTTCATCAGCTCGAAGGCGTTCAGAACGCCGCCAAAGCCGGCCTCCGCATCGGCCACGATCGGCTGCAGGAAGTCGATATCGCCAGCACCTTCCGCGCACTGGATCTGATCGGCACGCAACAGGGTGTTGTTGATGCGCTTGACCACCGCCGGCACCGAGTCCGCCGGGTACAGCGACTGGTCGGGGTACATCTGGCCGCCCAGGTTGGCGTCGGCAGCGACTTGCCAGCCCGATAGATAGATCGCCTTCAGTCCGGCCTTGACCTGCTGCATGGCCTGGTTGCCGGTCAATGCGCCCAGGGCGTTGACAAAGCCGGTGCTGTGCAACGACTGGAACAACTTGTCGGCACCCAACGTGGCCAGGCTGTGTTCCACCTTGACGGTTCCGCGCAGGCGCACCACCTCCTCGGCCGAATAGGGGCGCTGGATGCCGATCCAGCGCGGGTTGGTGTCCCAATCGTGGCGTATCTGGTCCGCGGTCGGTTGCATGGTCATGGTCTGATCCTCTGGTGGTATGGGGGTGGAAGCCGGCGTTCAGTCCAGTCGCCGGTAAGCAGGAATGGTCAGGAAGGCTTCCAGGGCGTTGGCGTGACAGAGTCGATCAAGCATCCCGACCGCCTCGCTGATCCGGCTGCCGCCAATCAGTCGTGCCGGGTCGCCAAGCCGGGCCGGCAGGCCGATGAAAGCGCGCTCAAGCAAGGTGAAATCGATCGGCGTGCCGTCGTCCAGGTGCAACGGGTGACCGTCGTGATGCAGCCACTGCCATAACTGCGCTCGAGCAATTTCGGCCGTCGCCGCGTCTTCCATCAGCCAGTGGATCGGCACGCAGCCGGTGCCATCCAGCCAAGCCGCGAGGTAACGGACGCAGACCTCGACGTTGTTGTCGAAGCCCGCGCGCGTGACCGTTCCCAAGGGGGGAGTGACCAGTTGATCGCGCAGCTGGCGCTCGGTGAAGGCCTCTACGTCCGCGCGCTGCACGTGGTGCTGGTGCGGTGTCGGCATGCGCTCGTCAAACACGTCGCGGGCAATCGGGATCAGCCCCGGGTGCGCGACCCAGGTGCCGTCGTGGCCGGCGGTGACCTCGCGTATCTTGTCGGCGCGCACCTTGGCCATCGCCGCTGCATTCGCGGCCGGGTCGTTGCTGATCGGAATCTGCGCCGCCATGCCGCCCATCGCATGGGCGCCGCGACGATGGCAGGTATGGATCAACAGCTCCGAATAGATGCGCAGGAACGGTTGATCCATCGTCACTTGGCCGCGCTCGGGCAGGACCTTGTCGCGGTGGACACGGAAGGTCTTCAGGTAGCTGAAAATGTAATCCCAGCGCCCGCAGTTCAGGCCGGCGATGCGCCCGCGCAGGACGTGCAGGATCTCGTCCATCTCGAACACCGCCGGCAAGGTCTCGATCAGCACGGTGACCTTGATCTGACCTGCCGCCAGCCCGAGTGACGTCTCGATGTGAGCGAGCACGTCATCCCACAAGCTCGCCTCCTCCATGCACTCCAGCTTGGGCAGGTAGAAGTACGGGCCGCGATCCTTCGCCGCGAGCAGGCGTGCGCTGTGGAAGGCAAACAGTCCCAGGTCAAACAGGCTGGCCGATATCGGCTGGCCATCGACCAGCACGTGCTTCTCGTCCAGATGCCAGCCCCGCGGACGCACCAGCATCACCGCTTGCTCCGGCAACGGCTTGAGTGCGTAGTGCCTGGCCGGCTTGCCGCCGACTTCGGGGCTCGTGTATTCCAACGTGCCTGCAGCGGCGGCGCGCAGGGCGTGCTGGCCGGCCACCAGGTTTTCCCAGGTCGGCGAGGTGCTGTCCTCGAAATCGGCCATGAAGCAATTGGCGCCGGAGTTGAGCGCATTGATGACCATCTTGGGGTCGACCGGGCCGGTGATCTCGACCCGACGATCCAACAGCGCAGCCGGCAATGGCGCGACTCGCCAGTCACTTTCGCGAATGGAGCGGGTGTCATCGCGGAAATCCGGCAGCTGGCCGGCATCAAACGCTGCCTGACGCGTTATCCGGTGGGACAGGCACGCCTGGCGAGCCGCTTCAAAGCGCTGGTGCAGGGCGGCGAGGAACTCGACCGCTTCAGGCGTCAGCACGCTTTGCTGAAGCATGCTTTGCTGATCGTTGGCCGTCGCGGTAATGGTCACCGTTGCGGTGGGATCTCGCGGGGCAAGAGGCTGTGCTGCCGACATGCCGGTACTCCGTTGGGATGGAGATCGACCATGCGGTGGCGTACCTGTATTTGACAACACAGATATTTCAATGTCTTGTATAAGATCTACATATAACTGGATCGCAACTGTTACCCAGCCTGCCGATCAGACCTCCAGCGCGTCCCCGACGAGAGTGCAAATGACTGCCGAGTCGCCCACGGTTCCGCGCTTTTCCTACAAGGGCGACCGGCTGAAGCCGCTGCGGGCGTTCTGCCAGACCGTGCGACTGGGTTCGGTTTCGCGCGCCGCCGAGGCGCTATACCTGAGCCAGCCCGCTGTCAGCCTGCAGTTGCAGGCACTGGAGCGCGACATGGGCCTGCGGCTACTGGAACGCAGCGGCCGACGATTGGTAATGACGCGCGAAGGCGAGGCTCTGTATGAACTGGCCCGGCCGCTGGTGGAGGGGTTCGATGCGCTCCCTACGGTGTTCCGGGAACGTGTGCGCGGGCTGGATGCCGGCGAACTCAACATCGCCGCCGGCAGCTCCACGATCCTCTACCTGTTACCCCGGATCGTCGCAGCCTTCCGTAGCGCCCAGCCAGAGGTGCGGCTGAACCTGCACAACGTCACCGGCGCCGGCGGCCTGGAATTATTGCGATCCGATGCGGTGGACCTGGCGGTGGGCTCGATGCTCGACGTGCCTGGCGACCTGGATTACGCGCCGGTGGCGCGTTTCGAACCGATGCTGATCACCCCGCTTGACCACCCGCTGGCCTCGCTGAAGAAGCTGAGCTTGCAGGACCTGTCGCCCTACGGCCTGATCCTGCCGCCACAACGGCTGACCACCTACCGGATGGTCGATCTGGTGTTCCAGCGCAATCGCGTGCCCTACACCGTCGCGCTGGAGGTTGGCGGCTGGGAGGTGATCAAGCAGTACGTGGCCATGGGGCTGGGGATCAGCATTGTCACTGCGATCTGCCTGGGTCCTGCCGATGACGCCCGTTTGGCGGCCCGTTCGCTGTCGGACTACTTTCCCGATCGCAGCTATGGCGTGGTGGTGCGCAAGGGCAAGTACCTCAGCCCCCAGGCGCGTGCGTTCACCGAACTGATCAAACCGGACTTGTTCATGCGCCAGGATTACGACGCCACCGGGCAATCCCTACGCTGAGGCGACTCGACGACGATGCATCAGCGACCACGCCGGAGCCGGACGCCGTCCACCTGTCGACGCACGAACCAGCGGTAGCGACCCCATAGCCACAGCCGGCCGGCAAACCACGCCATGGCCCATGGCCCAGTCAGCATCAGTGCATAACGCAGTGGCGTGACAAACGCGGCCCGTCGCAGGGCACGCCAACGATCGGCGCCCGCGACCCACCAGGCCAACAAGAGCGCGGCGCCCACCTCCAGCCCCACCACACTGGCCAACAGGCTCCAGTGCCCAGTCAACGCCAGCGCGTACAACGCCGTCGGGTACCCAAGCTGTTCCAGCGCCATCAACATCAGCGTGGTGCCGGCGGGCCGCCCCTGGTGCCGGGTCAGACGCTCACCGAACGGTTGTCGATACGCCTCGTGCACCCGGCGCAAGTCGACTTGCAGATCATCGCCATCGCCGCGCGTACGTGACGGTGGCTTACCGCGCCTTTGCGTCCATCGTTGAGCAACGCGCAGCGGACTGCGCAGCAATACATCGAAGTAGTGTCCGCACTGGAGCAGCCCGATACTGACTTGCCAGCACCGGCGTGGCAGGTGCTGGAGTTCGGGATACTCGGTGCGCGCCACGACATCGGCGACGCGGATATTGCGATAGCCCTCGGTGGCCAGTGCCAAAGCAATGAACTGATCCTCAACGGCAGTCAGGTCATCGCCACGGATCGGCTCATAGCGGTCGAACATATCTTCCAGGTAGCGGCGTCGATAGGCGACCGCGCCACCAGAGGCGCATGCGACGCCGCCTTGGCTGCGCATCAGCCCGCTGTCGACAACCCCTTGCTGGATCTGCGCGAGGTGCTCGTAGTACGCCACGCCGAGCGCATGCCACCAACGCCGGTAAGCCGGCCAATGTGCCCTCGGGTCGCGATAGCCGTCCTCGCCCAGCCAATACTGGAACGGGGTCGTGCTTGCCAGCGCGACTCGGTCGTCCTGCCGTAACGGCTTGACGCTCCCGCGGGCACTGGCAATTCCCACGCCCTGGTACAGCTCACGGACACAACGCTCGATGTAGTCCGGCGATTGAAGCACCGTATCGGCATCCAGCACGCACATCACGTCCCCGGTGAACTGGCGCGCCTGCCACTTCAAGGTCGCGGCCCGGCCGATGGACCAGGCACGCACCACGATCTGCAGATCGATCCCATTCGCGCGTGCGAACTCCCGCGCAAACTGGATGGCGTGGTCACGACCAACCCCGGCATCATCGACCAGCACCACGCGCCTTGGCAGACGGGTCTGACGCAGCAATGACGCCAGGCAATGAATGATCGTGTCCTGGTTGCGGTAAACCGGGATGACGACGTCCACGATCGCCCGGCGCCAATCCTCGGCCGGCGTCGGCACGGCCGGATCGCCCGCGCTCCAATAACCGGATACCGCCAGCCAGGTGCTCGGACCGATCACGAACCAGGGCACACAGGCCATGGCTCAGCGCCGCCCGATCCACAGTCGGGATCTCGTGACACGGGCAAGACGGAAGACAGCGTCGAAACGGCGCATTGCGGCACTCCGCGGCCGTGATCTGGACGGCCAACTGGTTCGTTTGTTGGGAAATACCACCCCAGACAAAGACAAACGCCATTACCATGCCAACCCGGCAAACCACGTGCCGGAGACCGCCTCAGGCGTCGTGATGCTTGCCCCGCGATACGCCGCGATACCACTCTCGGATGCGTCCGATGTCGGCGCTCATATCCTCACTCAAGCTGATGGGAGCCGCCACCACCAGCACCTTGTCGGGATAGTGGAAGTACACCGGCAGTACCGGCACCTGGGCGGCATGGGCAATCTTCCAGAAGCCGGTCCGCCAATGCTCCACCGGCTTGCGGGTCCCTTCCGGTGCCAGACCGATCCAGAACCGGTCGGCCTGCTCCAGCATTTCGGCCACTTGTCCGACCACCCCGCTGGCGGCACTGCGATTGACCGGGATCACCCCGAGCCGGTTCAGCACGAGCGCCACCAACGGCACCCGGAACAACGAGTCCTTGCCCAGTATCTTGATGTCCAGTCCAAGCGCCAACTTGGCCGCAAACCCCCAGATCCCGTCCCAATTGGACGAATGTGGTGCCCCGATCAGGACCACCTTGGGCAGGTCCGGGAACTCGCCCAGCATCCGCCAGCCGCCCAGCCGCAACACACTACGGCCCAGCCAACGCTGGAAACGGCTTGGCTTCGTCCGCGGCACGCTGGCTGGCAACGTCGGCACGATGTCTGCAGCAGGAGCATGGTCTGGTCGACGCATCGGCTGGATATTTCCCCGTGTTCTAGTTACCTATGTTTCCGTCGCCCGTCTTCAACTCGCCGCGAGATGGTCTCCGGCCACCGACCGGAAAACCCGTCAGTCCCACTCCTGCCGTGATCGCCCCCGTCCCTGCTTGATCGTACTGCGCTCGCGCTTGCCTGCCAGCCGTCGCTCCTTCGATCCCCGGGTCGGTTTGGTTGCCACACGCTTCTTGGGCGGCTGCAGCCCGTGACTGACGAACGCCGCCAGGCGCTCACGCGCATCCTCGCGGTTGCGATCCTGGGTGCGAAACCGCTGTGCATTCAATACCAGCACGCCGTCCAGGGTAATCCGGCGATCCCGGCGCGCCAGCAGGCGTTCGCGCACCGGCTCGGGCAGCGAGGGCGAGTTGACGATGTCGAAGCGCAGCTCGACCGCAGTCGCGACCTTGTTCACGTTCTGCCCGCCGGGGCCGGCAGAACGCACGAAACGCTCGACCAGTTCGGACTCGGGAATCACGATGCTGCCGATCTCGACCATGGCTCGAGTCTAAACGCCGCGGCGCCCGGGTTCGCTCCGACACTCCTGCGGCAGCCCCTGGAACAACTCCAGCACCTTGCCGAACGGCGGATCAACCGGCGCGGTCACCTGCAGCACGTCCCCCGAATCCGGGTGAGCGAATGCCAGCCGCTGCGCATGCAGCAACATGCGGTGCACGCCGATCATCCGGAACGCCCGGTTGTGTCGCCCATCACCATGACTGGTGTCACCAATGAGGTGGTGCGACATGTGCTTGAGGTGACGACGGATCTGGCGGAAACGACCGGTCTGCGGCTGCGCGCGCAACAGCGCGTAGCGCGAGGACGCAAAGCTCGTGGAAGGCCAGTCGCACTCGGTTTTCGCCAGCAGCTGGAAGCGGGTCGTGGCGTCCTTTTTGACCGGCTTTCCCGGCCCCCCGTCAAGCGGGTGATCCACCTGGAAGTCGCCGTCTGGCCATCCCCGACAGACTGCCCAATAGTCCTTTTCGATCTCGCCCGCCATCACCGCCTTGCCCAGCATCGAGGCACTGTCGCGATCAAACGCCAGCAGCAGGCAACCACTGGTCGCGCGGTCCAGGCGATGGACCAGAAACACCCTGCGACCGAACTGCTCGCGCAGGCGATCGGCGGCGAAGTCTGTCTCACCGCGCGCCAGGGCGCTGTCGTGCACCATCAGTCCGGCCGGCTTGTTGACCACGGCCAGGTGCTCGTCGCAATACAGCACGTCCAGCGCGAGTGCGGACGCGACCGGCACGCTGTCCGCTACGTCACCGTCGATGAACTCACCGGTCACCGTCGTGGACGCCGCGGCCACGCCATCAGCATCGCGACCAGCCCGGCCACGCCGGCGACCCAGGACGCGACCGGGATCGACCATAGCGTCGGCCCGCCCGCCTCCAGCCCATACAGCACCGCCGCCACGATCAGCAGGCCACTGCCAAGGATCGCCGCGACGGTATGTTTTTGCGCATCGCGAACGCTGCGACTCAACTCGGCCAGATCCTGCGAGCGCATCTGCAGCTCATGTTTGCCCTCGATCTGCTGGGTCAGCCAGGCGTGCAGCAATCGCGGCATTTCCGGGGCGTGGGTAACCAGCTCCGGCAGGCGCTTGCGGAACTCGCCCAACAAGCGCCTGGGGCTGTAACGGGCGACCAGGATCTTTTGCAGCACCGGCTTGGCCACGCCCCAGATGTCGATCTTCGGATCCAGCTGCCGGCCGACGCCCTCAATGTTGAGCAGGGTTTTCTGCAGCAGGATCAGTTGCGGTTGCAGGGTCAACTGATGCCGCTGCGCGGTGCGGAACAGCTTGACCAGCACCTCGGCCAGCGAGATCTCGCTCAGCGGCCGGGTGAAGTACGGCTCGCACACCGCGCGCACCGCGGCTTCCAGCTCGTCCACGCGGCTGTCAGCAGGCATCCAGCCGGCACGCAGGTGCAGCTCGGCGATGCGGCGGTAATCGCGGTTGAAGATCGCCATGAAGTTCTCGGCGAGGTAGTACTGATCTTCATCCGAGAGCTGGCCCATGATGCCGAAATCCAGCGCGATGAAGCGCGGGTTCGCCTTGCGCGCCGGGTCGGTATCGACCCAGATATTGCCGGCGTGCGCATCGGCGTGGAAGAAGTTGTCGCGGAACACCTGGGTGTAGAACACCCGCACGCCCTTGGCCGCCAGCGCGGGGCGATTGATGCCGGCCGCGTCCAGCGCCTCGATGTCGTCGGACGGAATGCCGTGCACGCGCTCCAGGGTCAGCGCGCGGCCGGCCGTGTGCGACCAGATCACCTCGGGTACGTACAGGTCGTCGCTGGGGGTGCCGTCGGGCTTGGTCCAGAAGCGCCGCAGCACGCTGGCATTGGCACCCTCACGCTCCAGGTCGAGCTCCGCGGCCAGGGTGTTCTCGATCTCGGCGACGACCTCGCGCGGGCGGATCTTGTCGGCGCGCGGATGGGTGCGCTCGACCACGCCGGCCAACGCGCGCAGCAACCGGATGTCGGCGGCAATCTGCGCCTCGACCTGGGGCCGCAGCACCTTGACCACGACTTCGCGACCGGGGGTGGTGTCAGGCGACGGCAACGTCGCCGCGTGGACCTGGGCAATCGATGCCGACGCCAGCGGGGTGACATCGAAGCGCGCGAATGCCTCGGTGACCGGGCGGCCCAATGCCTCTTCGACGATGGTGCGCGCGAGCTCGCCATCGAACGGCGCAACCCGGTCCTGCAACAACGCCAACTCGGCGGCGATGTCCGGCGGCACCAGGTCGCGACGGGTGGACAGTATCTGGCCGAACTTGACGAAGATCGGGCCAAGCTCCTGCAGCGCCAGCCGCAACCGGGCGCCGCGTGACTGCATGGCGATCGAGACAGGCGCACGCGGCACGAACGGGCGCGCCAGCTTCAGCCAACGCTCCGCCGCGGTGCCATCAAGCAGGTCGTCGAGGCGATGGCGCAGCAGCACCCGGCCAATCCGCCAGGCGCGGAAAACCGACTTCATGGTGTTGCGTCCCCGGCCGAGCCGCTACCCGCAGCAAGCTTCGATGCGCTGGTGTGCAGCCGGGCTATGCGCGCGGCAATCCGCTCCACGTCATCGCGCAAACCATCCACGTCGTCATGGAAGGCATTGAGCTCAGCGCGTGGCACCACGTCGCGCGATTCCTCGGTGACGAACTCGGCCGCACTGCCGGCGAGCTGCCCGGCCACGACCTGTGCGCGGCGCAATCCGGCCGCCAACGCGTTCGCGATCTGTACCCCCAGCACGTCCCCGAACACCTTTGCGAAGGGCCGCTGCCAGTCCGGGTCGAACCGCTCGGCCAGTCGCTGCAGTCGCCGCGCAAGGTCGGCATCGCCTTCGATCCGCAATTTCCCGACCGGCGGTGCATCGTCGTTGCGCAGGAAAGGCAGCTGCGAAATCAGCCCGCCCAGGGTGCTGCGTACCGACAAATCCGGCTCGGGTTCGCCCTCAATCGGCCCGACCTCAAGTCGCTCACCATTGACGCGAACCTGCAGTGCCAGCGGCGGCGAGCTCAGGCGCAGCGCGACCCGTCGACCATCCAGCGCGCGCAGGCTGTCGCGGGTATCGGGGTCCAGTGCCAGCGCACGGTTGAGCGCGGCTTCCAGCGCGCGCCCGGCCGCGGGCTTGAGTGCGCCCAGGAGCGACGGGCTGGACGGGTGTGATGGCTCGGTCATTCGCGCATTCTACTGGGCTTGGCCAATCCCGCCGTGGTCATGGCTGGAGCCGGAATACGCGGCGGCAACGCGCGCGAGCCCTTCGTCGAAGCTCACCGATGGCCGGTAGCCAAAGTCGCGCCGCGCCGGACCCATGTCATACCAATGCGCGGTAGCCAGTTGCTCGGCAAGAAAACGCGTCATCGGTGGCTCGCCCTCCAGCGGCAGGGCTCGCCACAAACCTTCGCAGGTGGCTCCGATCGCATAAGCCAGGCCAAACGGCAGGGTCTTGTTCACCAACGGCGCACCCGCCGCGGCGAGCAGGCCATTGACCGTCTCGCGCATGGTCCGGGGGTCATCGTTGCTGATGAAGTACGCCCGTCCGGCGCACGCAGCGCCGGGCTCAAGATGATCGAACGCATCGAAATGGGCCTGCGCGGCGTTGTCGATATAGGTGGTATCGACCAGGTTGCTGCCGTCGCCGACCAGGCGCAGCCGGCCGGCGCGAGCCCGCTCGACCAATCGCGGCAGCAGCTGGTTGTCACCCACGCCCCAGATCAGCCGTGGCCGCAATGCCACCGTAGCCAGCGATGCGTCGTTCGCGTCCAGCACGTCCTTCTCGGCGATCGCCTTGGTTGCGGCGTACGGCGCCTTGAGGTGCTCGCCGTAGGGCACGGTTTCCGCGCTGCCGCCTTCCACCGGATGGGTCGCCCGGTGGGTCACGCTCGGGCTGGAGGTGTAGACCAGACGATTGATGCCACGCGCCCGGCAGGCATCAAGCACATGCCGGGTACCGAGCACGTTGGCGCGGTAGTAGTCCTCGTAGGGCCCCCATGCACCGGCCTTGGCGGCGTTGTGGAAGATCGCCTCGCAACCTTTCGCGGCGTGGATGACCGCGTTGGCCGAGGCGAGATCGCCCTGGATCTGCCTGACCCCCAGCGCGTCGAGTTCGGGGTACAGGCCGCGGTTGAAACTGACTACATCGTGTCCGCGATCGCGCAAGCCGCGGCACAAGGCCTGGCCAAGAAAACCACCGCCACCGGTCACCAGGATTTTCATTCGCTCATCGTACGACACTGGCGCCGGGCTGCATGCCCTTGCCGGCAGGACTGAAACGGATCGCTAACGCCAACCCGCGAAGCGGGTTCGGCTTGGATGAATTGTTAGGTGCTGCTGGCCTAGTAGAACGACAGGTCACCATCGATTGGATTATTGCGTTTGACATCTTCATAACTGGCCAGTTCTTTGAAGTAAGGATGGCCATGTGGTTGGTCGATTTTCTGGGCAAACCAAAGTCTCTCGTATGGCTCGCCATTGAAGTCGAAGTGACAGTAGATATGAGGAAATATATAGTACTCATCGCCGTCGAAGTTGATCTCTGCGATCGAGTCATACGGAATGTTCGCCATTAACCATGCGACCGTATCTTTTTCTTCGCCGTTGATGTTGTCCACAAAACGATAGCCGTCTTCCGTTTGCTTCAGGCCACCGACCCGAAGGCAGACCACTATTCCTTTCTCGTAGGTGTCTAATAAGCCAACAAGGAACCAGGGGGAAATTCCCTTTGATCTTTCGTCGGCTTGCGGATAACTATCAACTCGCTTGACATCTCTTATGATCGCGTCTTTCCGGAGGTTTTCCGCTCGACATTTGTAAATTTCTTCTTTAACTGCTTTTCGAAGGCGCTCGCGATGCTTCATCTGCACGTTTGAGCTGCTGAATCGTGAGTTCTTATCTGGCAGGAGGTATCGCCTGTATAGGTCACAGATGAGTGAAAGCACTCCGCAGAGAGCGACGTAGGCCTCCCAATTGCTATCCCGATAAAAAATCCACAACCCAACAAACGCAAGGGTGGCTGCCACACCTAGTATTTCAATTACTTTGAGATTGCGATCATTTAGCACGGCAGCACCTAACGCCTGAGTTAAACCGTGCCGCGAAGCGGCATCGGCCTGAACGAATTGTTAGGCCTTAGCCAGTAGATCCGCTTTGAAGTCATAGATCTTTTGCGCCTTGACCACAAACCCCAAGTTGTTCGGGATTCTTGACATGCTGATGGAAACTTGTTGCAAAGGCACATCTATAGTTTGAACCTCGCCTTCTGCTACATGCTGAGGGCCTGCAAACAGGACTCCTAGCAGCAACACCCTGCCACCGCCAAGCACAATTCCGCCGCTCGCGTCTGAGTAGGCGCCTTGATTGAATATTAGAACAGGGCTCCCGCTAGAACCAGGAAAGCATGCGCAGTCGATTACGAAGATTGGAAGACCGTTGTAGTCATGTTTTGGATTGGTCGCCGTGATTCCACGCCTCACAATCGGCATGTTATTGCGCTGGTCCCAAATGCCATTTGGGTAGCCAATCATAGTGATGTCATCAATGCCGGTAAGGCCGGCGAGAACTTCCTCAGTGGGGATGAGTGATTCATCAAGTGGCGCGAAGAAGAACTTCTTTCCGAGCCTCTCCGCTTCGTTAAGCAAAGGCCCCAACGGAAAGACCGCCAGATCAACGTCCTCATCCGGATGCTTGATCCACAGGCTCTCAAAGTCGTCGAAGCTTACCGGCTCGTGCGACCCAATCTCGGGGTCTCCGCTCTCTCCACGGAGGGTAAGTACGAATGTGCCTGACGTGCTTCCAGAAATCACATGCTTGTTGGTCACAAGCAAGGGGATGATTTTTTGATCATCCACCTTGAACGAAAAGAAGAAAGCCGTTCCGGTGGAACTGCGGCCATCCCCTAGACGGCACTCAAGTCTCACCGTGGTCAGCGCAAGTCGCTCTGCTGAAGATAGCGGCACAGTCTCTCCTAGGGCCTAACGCCAGAGTTAAGCCGACCTGCGTAGTGGAAGCAACGGCGTGGCAAGCTTTTTCTGACACGCCGGAGCTGTAACGAAGCGGGTTCGGCTTGAATGACTTGTTCGGCGGTGCCGCCCGGTCTCTGCACGAAGCTCCCAGAGACCGACCCCACAGCACTGCCGCCAGTCGAAACAGTACCAGATACGAAGCTTTGGATGCCGCCGAAGGACGAGAGTGAATGGCACCAGGAACCCAACGTGAGACAACTTACCGAAGCCGCGCCAACCGGGCGAACCCACCCGACGATGTGTCCGAAGACCGACCCACCGGAGCCGGGCTCATGAAGGCGCGACAACGCAGTGGCCGCCGCAAGCAACCGGAGTCAGCCGGCACGCCGCGGCATTATTCCCGAAGACCGAAGCGATGCAGAACTATCAACAGCAACCGCCTAACTCTCAGTAGGTTGTTCATCCGAGGTGATCCCGAGATTCTGGAGGGGCGATCCAACCAGCACACCAGCAGTCCCGGCCTCTTCTACCCGCAATCCGTGCTTGAGCACCCGTTCAAAATTCAATGCGTCCAAATGCCCCTGTGTAGCCTCTCTCGGTCACACGCGTTTCGGCAACCTCGGCGTTGCAAGGATTCCCAAATCTATTGGTCGGAGTCTCTCAAAACTAGTGTGGTGTCCCACAAATTTTTTGGCTCGTCATTCCCGCGCAGGCGGGGACGACGGATGAAAGTTCCTTGCGGGACACCAGACTAGGTGCTTGTTGTGCTCGGTCAATCGGCGCCAATGAACTCCGGTTTCTACCCCATGGCATGTCGGCTTACAGAAACAACGCGTCATGCATATCTTCTGTCATTGCAACTCGCTCGCATCGATGTCCCACGCGTACGCTTTGGTGTTAGCGATAAGGGATGCACCGAATTTCTCCGCGAAATAGGACACCCCGGGAGTGCCAGCAGCGACATGCGCTTCGACTTCAATGAACCCGTCCAGCAGTTCCCTGGTCCGAGCGTCGATACTTTTCGCAGCTTCGCCGAGCTCATCCTTACTCAGTTCGCCGCGAACCAACGCTTGGGCCACTTTCGAGCTCTCGCGGTACACATCGGCCATCTCCGGCCAATCCGCTGCCTCGGCAACCATCTTGAGCGCGGCGGCTTGGACGGCGCCTAGCTTGAGGGCGTCTGTCAGCGCTTTCCCACTGGTCCCAGGCTGGGCGTTGGCTTCCATGACCATCTGGAAGTTCTTCTCAACCTTTGCACGAACCAGAACGAAGACGGCCTTCTTCTGCTCCGCGCGGAGCATCTTGAGCTTGCTCAGGAAGTCGCCAACCGTTTGGAGCTCATCAACCCCCGTGATCGGTGGTTTGCTTAGCTGGGCCGGGCGACTGGTGGGGCTCCCTTCCGCACACCCGGTAGAGACAGCCGTTGCGCCGATGAGGACAGCAGTAAGTAAAAGGCTCTTGGTCAAAACAACTTTCGGAAACATTGATGCTCCATCCGTACCAATTGGGATCATTATCACCCCGCTGTGCGCGGCGAGGACGGGCTGAAAGAAGGGCTCGCGACAGGTGCTCTTCCACAAAGTATCGACCCCTAGCCGCTCCTTTGAAGGCCCGTTCGCGCCGGAAGCTAGATGTGATCGTTCAGCAGGTTATTCACCCGGGGCGAACCCGGGATTCTGGAGGTGCGACCCAACCAGCACACCAGGAGCCTCGGAAAACCTGCATAAGCATGCCCGTCTTACGCTTCACGGTCGAGGCCCTGCTTGTCGGGGGTTACACCCGTCTCGAAACCTACGAATATCGCGCCTGCGAGCTGCCGCACTGGTTGGGGTACCACGCCAGCCTTGCCTATCGGCCACCCATCAGTCGCATCTAGATCCCGCTGAACAACGTACTGAACTTACATAACTAACGCTTGCCAGCGGCCCACCGCGCCAGGGCAGGTCGCCCAATCTTTGCGTTGTGGCGGATATCGACCGGAAAGCCCGGGTGATGCAGGAATCGGACGATGCCTGCCGTGTGCGGATTGCTGGCCGCCATGGCGCCCAGCTCACGCTCGATCCGGGGCCATTGCTTCGCGTTGACCCCTGGGGCCAGCTCCACGCAGAGCACCGGTTGGCTCGCGCCCGCCTCGCCGATCCCGACCAGCGCGGTGCGCCGTACCTCCGGGTGGGAGTTGAACACCGGCTCGACCTGCTCGGTATACAGCGGTCCGGCCGAGGTCTGCAGCCGATCGGACTTGCGGCCACAGAACCACAACCTGCCGTCGGCATCCAGATAGCCAAGGTCACCCATGCGATGGACGGTGCGCGCCTGCGACTCCTCTCGAATCTTGGCCAACCGGGTCTGCGCGACACGATGGAAGTAGCTATCGGTCGTGGTCGGACCCGTCACGGTGATCTCGCCCACCTCGCCGGTCGGCACGCACAGTGCGTCCGACCATTCGCTGATCGCCTCGTCGGTGATACGGATAATCCGCACCACGTTCGGCGTCACCGGCCGACCGACGCAGGTGCCGGCGCCGGACGCGGTGGCCACGCCGGTCGTCTCCAGCTCACGGCCCTCGATCATCGACACCGGCAAGCACTCGGTCGCGCCGTAAGGGGTCCAGAAACACGCATCCGCGGGCAGCAAGCGTTGCAGCTTGGCAACCAGATGGGCCGGCACCGGCGCACCGGCCGACATCACCCGCTTCAACGTCGGCAACGGTTGGCCATGCCGCGCGAGCACCGCCATCAAGGCCGGTGACCCGAACAACTGGTTGACGCCGAAACGAGTGATCGCATCACACAGCTTGCGCGGGTCTGCGTTGGCCGGCCGGGTCGGGTCCATGTCCGGAATGATCGACGTCACCCCCAACGCGGGGTCGAACAAGGCAAACGGCGGAAAGGTCGCCAGGTTGACGCCGCCGGGCACGATGCCGAACGCATCGCGCAGCATCTCGAGCTGGGCGATGAAATGCCGATGCCGGTAGACCACGCCCTTCGGGATTCCGGTCGAGCCGCTGGTGAACAGGATCGCGGCAACGTCATCGGGAGCCGTCGCGGTCAGTGCCGCGAACGGGGTCGGAGTATCGCCGTTGTCGGAACGACGCGACGGGGCATCACCGCTCCGGGCGAGCGCGTCGGCGCCCTCCTGCTCGACCTCGTCCAGCGTTGCCTCACTCAGCCAGGCGCGCCTGCCGGTGGTGATGGTGACCCGCACCGACCTCGCCCAGCCCAGCAGCTTGCGCCCGACATGCGCCAACGGAACCCCGATGAACGCCTGCGGCTCGGACTCGGCCAGGCACTGTTTCAGCGCGCGCTTGTCGATGCCCGGATCCACCAGCACCGGCACCGCACCGGCCTTGAACAACGCGAACATCAACAGGAAGAATTCCGGCGACGGCCGCACCATGACCACCGTACGGCTGCCGCGCACCACGCCGCGCAGCGCCAAGCCCGCCGCGATGGCATCGCTGCGCACGTCGAGCTCAGCGTAGGTCAGGCTGACGTCATACCGCGCCAGCCCATCCGGCCCACGCGAGCCCGGGCAACGCATCGCGACGCGGTCGGGTTGCTCGGCGGCCAGCCGCGGCAATGCCGCCGCGATGTTGCACGAATCCGTCATGCCCCGATTGTAGGCGTCGCCCGGCAATCAATCCGCCAACGGGTGGGCATCCAGGAACTGGCGTATCGCCGGCACCAGTACCTCGTGCTTGTCCTCCAGCACGTAATGCCCCGCATCCTCGAACGCCTGCACCTGCGCCTGCGGCAGCGCATCGGTGAAGCCCTTCAAAAAGTGTTTGTCGAACACGAAGTCGCGCAACCCCCAACCGATGAACACCGGCCGGTCCCCATACTCCGGCAACCGCCGCCCCGCCTCGGCCACCAGCGGCCACGCCGCATCGCCCTCGCCCAACGGAATGTCCTGCATGAAGCGCAGCGTGCTGATCGCGTTGGCCCACCCGCTGTACGGCGCGATGTAACCACGGCGCACGTCCGCCGGCAGCGACCGTCGTGTCCCCATCCACGCCGCACCGCACGCAAACAGGTTGAACCTGCGGATCAGCCAACCGCCGAGCTTCGAGTCCCGCCCCAGCGACAACCGCCACGGCATCGGTTTGGCCGATGGCAACGGAAACGCAGCGGTGTTCAACACCACCAGTCGCTTGACCTGTGGCATGTGCCGCAACGCCCAGCCAAAGCCGACCATCCCGCCCCAGTCGTGCACCGCCAGCGTGACCGGTCCGGTGATGCCCAGGTGTGTCAGCAGTGCCTCGACATCATCAATCCGCGACTGCAGCGTGTAGTCGTAGCGCGGCGACGCCCCCGGCGCATCGTCGGGCTTGTCCGACAATCCCATGCCGACGTGGTCCGGCACGATGCAGCGGTAGCGGTCCGACAGCCCGGCCACGAGATGCCGCCAGTAGAAGCTCCACGACGGATTGCCGTGCAGCATGACGATCACCTCCGGCGCCGCGCCCCCATCATCACGTGGGCCCTCGTCGAGGTAGCTCATCGCGATGCCGGGGCGGACGTTGAAACGCTGCGGCGTGAAAGGGTAGTCAGGCAGGTGCGTTGGCGTCATTGGAAAGGGAACGGCGACTGGGACCGCCATTGTCGCCTCGCCGCTCGCGCAACGCACGGCAAGCCTTGATGTGACGTCGCGGAAAATCGCATCACGAGTAAGCGTCCGCTAGTAGCAGGCATTGGCGCGGATGATGGAACCGGCCGTGCCGGCTAGACTGGTTGCATGAAAATCGCCAGCTGGAACGTCAATTCGCTCAACGTACGCCTGCCGCACCTGGAGCAATGGCTGGCTGCGGCCCAGCCCGATGTGGTCGGGCTGCAGGAGACCAAGCTCACTGACGACCGCTTCCCCGACACCGCCTTGGCGGCACTTGGCTATCGCAGCGTTTTCAGTGGTCAGAAAACCTACAACGGCGTGGCCATCGTGTCGCGGCAACCGGCGACCGATGTGCAGATCGGCATCCCCGGATTCGACGATGAGCAGAAGCGGGTGATTGCAGCGACCGTCGACGGCGTGCGCATCGTCAACCTGTATGTCGTCAATGGGCAGGACGTGGGCACCGACAAGTACGCCTACAAGCTGCGGTGGCTGGCGGCGGTACAGGCATGGATCGCCGCCGAGTTGCAGGAGCATCCGCAGATGGTGGTGCTGGGCGATTTCAACATCGCGCCGGACGACCGCGACGTGCACGACCCGGCGGTGTGGGACGAGACCCACATTCTGACCTCGACCGCCGAGCGCAACGCGCTGCGAGGGTTGCTGGCGCTCGGCTTGCATGATGCCTACCGGCTCCACCACGACGATGCCGGGGTATTCAGCTGGTGGGACTACCGACAGGCGGGATTCCGCCGCGACCTCGGGTTGCGGATCGACCTGACCCTGGTATCGGATGCGTTGAAGCCGCGATGCGTGGCCGCCGGTGTGGACCGTGAGCCGCGCACGTGGGAGCGGCCGAGTGACCATGCACCGGCGTGGGTGGAAATCACCCCAGCGATGGATGGCGCCGGGTAGTCGGGCGCGAGCCGATTACAAATGGCAAATGCCCGGCGGGTACCGGGCATTTGCCTGTCACTATTACTGCCTGTATCGAACCGTTTATCAAACCGTTTGTTCGGGCATCAGCGCGCGACTATCAGCGCGGACGACCGCGACGGAACAGGTTCACGATCGCCAGCAGGATCACCGCACCCACCAGGGAAATCAGGATGCTCGGGATGCTGATCCCATCACCGATGCTGCCGCCGGCAATACCCAGGACACCGGCCAGCCAGCCACCCAGGAACGCGCCGACGATGCCGACGATGATATTGAGAAAGATCCCCTGTTGACCGTCGGTCTTCATGATCATGCTGGCGATCCAACCGATGATGCCGCCTACAATCAACCAGATAATAATGCCCATCATGTTTGTCTCTCCTGTCCATTCAGAGGTTTAAATGCTCCCCTGCTTGGGGGCGATCCCAGTCTGTATAGGGCGGCGTGACGAAGGTGTCAGCAGGCCTCAGCCGGCAGCCAGCAGTGCCAACACCGCATCGCGTGGCAACTTGCCCGTGTCGTTGCGTGGCAGACCGTCAACACAGCGCAGGCGACGCGGCAGGAACACCGGATCCATCTGTCCGCGCAATGCGAGCAGGATGGTCGCCTCGTCCTGTCCCGGGGCGACCACCAGTGCGGCAATCCGGCGCACGCCGGCATCGTCCGCGGCATCCAACTGCACCATCACCCCATCCACGACTCCGGGTACGGCGAGCAACTTCCGGTTCAAGTCGCCCAACGAGGCGCGCTTGCCGGCGATTTCCAGCAGGTCGGCGTTGCGTCCACGCAGTTGGAAGCAACCTTCCGGATGCAACTCGACCAGGTCAGCCAGCTTTACCGGCTGTGCAAGGTGCGGCGCATGCACCGCCGTACCGTCGGGTTGCGGCTCCAGCCGCACGCCGGGCAACGGCGTCCAGGCGCTTTCCACCGCGGTGCGGCGACGGGCAATCACACAGGTCTCGGTTGAGCCGAACAGTTCGCGCACTTCACAGCCAAAGCGCTTCTCGGCAGCGGCAGCCAACTCAACCGGCAGCGGTGCGGTGGACGACACCACTCCGCACAACCGCGGCAGCTTGATCCCCGAGTCCAGCAGGATGCGCAGGTGCACCGGGCTGGTTACC
This sequence comes from Lysobacter sp. A378, assembly GCF_054052125.1. Taxonomy (NCBI): domain Bacteria; kingdom Pseudomonadati; phylum Pseudomonadota; class Gammaproteobacteria; order Lysobacterales; family Lysobacteraceae; genus Lysobacter; species Lysobacter sp. A378. The sequence goes on from NZ_JBSVRK010000001.1 coordinate 48,220, forward strand.
AGCAAGGGGGGCGTGGCGGCGTCGGCCAGTGCCTGCGCCACGTCACCCGGAAAGAACGGGCGCGCCGAATGCATGGCAACCGGGCCGAGCAGCGGCAGCAGCACGGACATCTCCATTCCGTACATATGTTGCGGCGGCACCGTTGCGACCAGGGGCGTAACGCCATCCCGGTCAAGCAGTCCGGCCAGCGCGGCCAGGTTCTGCGCGGTGCTGGCCTGGAACGAACCCCAACGCTTGGCCGTCGCGGTGGGCTCGCCGGTACTGCCGGAGCTGAAGCCGATCGCGACCAATGCCTGCTCTCTTATCGCCGGCAACGCCCCATCCAGCTGGGGAAGCCTGTCGGGCAGCAGTTGGACGCCGGCCCACAGCGGACCGCAGGTACTGTCGCCAATGCAGTAACTGCCCGGATGCCGCGACTGCGCATGCTCGATCACCACCCGTGCACGCGACGAAGGCAGCAAGGTGGTCTGCCCACGCATCACGGCGGCGCAGAAAGCGACCAGGAAGCGGTAACGGTCCTCGCACAGGTTGATCACGTACGGGGCGGACGGCAAGCTCGCGGCCACGGCGCATACTTCACGCTGGAACGTCGCCAGCGAAATCACGCCATCGGCGTTGAACGCGATCACCCGATCAGGCGCACCGGCAACCATGGCCGACGCATCCGGCGGGATGACTTCATTGGCAGAATTATCGATAACCGCAGACATAGGCCGATCCTGCGGCAACGCCGCTCCCCTTGCATTAGCTTACGCTGACCGACCATGGTCAGATCAACAGCGAGTTCATGTTCCTGTCCGATCCCCCCACACCTCGTTGGACCTGGCTGCCGCTGCCACGGAGACAGGCGGCCGAGCCGGTCGTGCGGAAATGGCTATCGGAACAACTCCACTATCCAGCGGCAGATCTGCGGATCGAACGCACGCCATATGGGCGCCCCATGCTCGGCGCACCGTTCGACCGCTGGGACTGCAACTGGAGCCACAGCGGTGAAGGCCTGTTGGCCGCACTTGCGGAAGGCCGCCGGGTCGGCGCCGACCTGGAGTGGCAACGCCCACGCCCGCGCGCGCAGATGCTGGCCCGGCGCTTCTTCAGCGCGCAGGAGGCTCAATGGCTCGACCACCTGGACCCCACGGTGCGTGAGCACAACTTCGTGCGTTTATGGTGTGCGAAAGAAGCGGTCCTGAAGGCGCACGGGCGCGGTCTGGCATTTGGCCTGGACCGGCTCGCGTTTACGGACACCGCGGCCGGGCTGCAACTGGCCACCTGTGACCCGGCACTGGGACGCCCCTCGCAGTGGGGCCTGCGTGAACTGTCACCCGCCCCTGGCTACACCGCAATGCTTGCCTGGCGTGACCACTGGCCGTCGACGTGACGGCTACCAGCCGTCTAAGGCCGTCATACTCTCCGACGATGATCAGCCCAACCGTCCCTGCCGCAGCGCCCCCCGAGCGCCTCCAATCTCGCCTGCAAGCGGGCCTGGAGGCCCTCGCCCTGGATCGTGGCCTGGCCGTGCCGCTGCTCGATTACCTGGGCCTGCTGGTGCGCTGGAACCAGACCTACAACCTCACAGCCGTGCGCGACCCGCTGGAAATGGTCGACAAACACCTGCTCGACTCGCTGGCGATGCACGCGTATCTGGACGACATCGCCGGTGCGGGCGGGGCATTGGCCGACCTGGGTACCGGTGCCGGCCTGCCGGGCATCCCGTTGGCCATCGCCAAGCCCGGCCTGCGGGTCACGTTGGTGGAGAGCAATGGCAAAAAGTGCCGGTTCATGCGCGAGGTGGTGCGCAAGCTGGGCCTGCGGGACGTGCAAGTGGTCGAATCGCGGATCGAGGCACTGGATCGGCCTGGCGCCTTCGACGCGATTACCGCCCGCGCGCTGGCGACGCTGCCGTTGATCCTCCAGCTCGGCGGCCATCTGCTCAGACCCGACGGCTGCCTGTTGGCAATGAAGGGCGTGTATCCCGCGCAGGAGATCGCCGAATTGCCACCGGGCTGGGCCTTGAGTGCGTCGCATCCGCTGTCGGTCCCGGGCCTGGACGCCGAGCGCCACCTGGTCATCGTGGGACGAAGCCACGCCCTCGGCAGGCAACCGCCGAGGCGGGCATAATCCCCAGTCCGACCGGCGCACCGCGCCGCCTTTGCAACCTTGAGCCAGGGGACGAGCCGCATGGCCCGCATCATCGCCGTCGCCAATCAGAAAGGTGGGGTCGGCAAGACCACCACCGCCGTCAACCTGGCCGCCGCATTGGCGCGCACGCCGCAGAAGGTGTTGTTGGTCGACCTGGACCCGCAGGGCAACGCCACCACCGGTAGCGGAGTAGACAAGCGCGAGCTGGAAACGTCGATCTGCGAGGTGCTGCTGGGCGAGGACACCGCCGCCGCCGCGATCGTGCGCACCCAGGAAGACTTCGACCTGCTGCCGGGCAACATCGACCTGACGGCCGCCGAGCTGCGGCTGATGACCACCGATGCACGCGAACAACAACTGAAGCTGGCACTGGCGCCGATTGCCGACAACTACGACTTCGTCCTGATCGATTGCCCTCCGGCACTGTCCTTGTTGACGCTCAACGCGCTGACCGCCGCCGATTCGGTGATCGTGCCGATGCAGTGCGAGTACTACGCGCTGGAAGGCATCAGCGCGCTGATGGATACCATCGAGGCTATCCGTGGCAACCTCAACCCGCAACTGGAGATCGAGGGCGTGTTGCGGACCATGTTCGATGTGCGCAACAACCTGGCCAACGCGGTCTCGGCCGAGCTGACCACTCATTTCGGCGACCAGGTGTTCCGCACCATCGTCCCACGCAACGTGCGCCTGGCCGAAGCCCCCAGCCATGGCCAGAGCATCGTCGGCTACGACGGTGCGAGCCGTGGCGGGATTGCCTACCTTGGCCTGGCCGGGGAAGTATTGCGCCGCCAGCGCGAGCGCAGCCGGGCGGTCAAACAAGCGCAGCCGGGGATCACGCCACCAACCACGGAGACCGTCGCATGAGTGCCGTAAAGGGCGAGCCCGGCAAGCAAGCCGCCGCACAGGACCCGGCAGCCAAAAGTCCGGCAAGCAAGGCGGCCACGGCAAAGAAGCGGGGGCTGGGTCGCGGGTTGGAGGCGCTGCTTGGCCCGAAGGCCGGCGCGACCGTGCTGGAGGCGGGTATCGGCGATAGCTTGCGCTACCTGCCCGTGGATGCTCTCGCGCCGGGCAAGTACCAGCCGCGCAAGCACTGGGACGAAGACAAGCTGGAGGAGTTGGCGGAGTCGATCCGCGCCCAGGGCGTGATCCAGCCGATTGTCGCGCGCGAAACCCGCGAGCACGGCGGCAAGACCTACGAGATCATCGCCGGCGAGCGCCGCTGGCGCGCCTCGCAACTGGCCGGGCTGGACGAGATCCCGGTAGTCGTGCGCGAAGTGGACGATCGCACCGTGATTGCGATGGCCCTGATCGAGAACATCCAGCGCGAGGACCTCAATCCGCTGGAAGAGGCCTCCGCGCTGCAGCGGCTGATTGACGAGTTCGACCTCACCCACGCCCAGGCCGCCGGCGCCGTGGGGCGTTCGCGCGCATCGGTTTCCAATCTGCTGCGTTTGCTGGAACTGCCGCCGGCGATCCGCGCGCTGGTCGAGACCCGGCAACTGGAGATGGGGCACGCGCGCGCGCTGCTTACTTTGTCGCCAGAGCTTGCCAGCAAGCTCGCCAGCGATGCCGCCGAGCACGGCTGGTCGGTGCGCGAGGTGGAGCATCGCGTCCAGCAGTACGCGTTGGGCAAGGTTCCCGAAGGCAAGCGCGCACGCCCGGCCAAGGCGCGCCCACAGGCCGACATCGTCACCTTGGAGCGTGAGCTGTCGGAGTCGCTCAACACCAAGGTCAATGTCCTGCACGGTCGCGGCGGCAAGGGTCGGCTGGTGATCCACTACAGCGACCTGGATTCACTCGACGGGGTGCTGGAGAAGCTGCGCGGCCGCGGCGAGTAACACCGACGGACCCGACCGGCGCCGTCAGCCCGGTACTTTTGGCCCGTGGGCAGGCATCGGGCGCGAATGCGAAGATCAGGAACCTTCCCGTATCCGTGGCCGCCGTGAACCTACTGCTCCCCGCCCTCCTCGCCGCCCACCTGGCGCTTGCCGCCGTGCCCGCCCACGCCGGACCGGCCGCTGCCGGAGCGACGGCCACCACGCCCGGCGCCGAGCCAGCGGCCGAAGCCTCGGCGGCTGACGCCCGTTTCCAGGCGATCCACGAGCGCGAATGGACCTGGCGGCAGAAGCAATTCGGCAGCGCCGACGAGGACAGTGACGGTGCCAACCAGCACCAGCTTCCATCGGTCGACGCGGCCAGCCAGGCCGCGCGGCTGAAGGTCTGGGAGGAAGTGCTGGCCGAACTCGACACGATCGATCCCGACGCACTGTCGGCGGACAACCGTATCAACCTGGCGGTGTATCGCCCCCAGGTCGAGAACCTCGCCGCTGAGGTCCGGTTCCGCAGCTACGAAATGCCGTTCAACTCGGACTCCTCGTTCTGGTCCAACCTGGGTTTCATGACCCGGCGCCCGATGCATACCGCGGAAGACTACCAGGCCTACATCGACCGCCTGGCCGACGTGCCGCGCTACTTCGACCAGCAGATCGCCAACATGCGGGCCGGGCTGGACCGTGGCTTCAGCGTGCCGCGGATCGTGCTGGACGGGCGCGATGTCTCGATCGCCGCCATCGCCGAACTCGACGACCCGACCCAGTCCAGCTTCTACGAGCCATTGGAGAAGCTCCCCGACACCATCCCTGCCGCCGAGCAAGCCAGGCTGCGCGAAGCCGCGCGCGCTGCGATCGGTGAACAGCTGATCCCCGCCTACGGCCAACTGCTGAGCTTCTTCCGCGAGCAATACGTGCCGCGCGCACGCACCACCCTGGGCGCCTCCGAGTTTCCCGATGGCGAAGCGTTCTATCGCCAGCAGATCCGCAAGTACACGACCCTGGACCTCACCCCCGATGAGATCCACCAGATAGGTCTGGATGAAGTCGCCCGGATCCAGACCCAGATGGATGCAATCATCGAGCAGGTCGGCTTCGAAGGCAGCTTTGCCGAGTTTCTGGAGTTCCTGCGCACCGACCCGCAGTTCTACGCCAAGACCCCACAGGAACTGCTCAATCGCGCCGCCTGGATCGCCAAGCGCATCGACGGCGTCGTCGGCAAATACATTGGCACCCTGCCACGCGGCCGCTTCACCATCATTCCGGTACCGGAAGACATCGCCCCGTTCTGGACCAGCGGTCGCGGTGGCAACGGCACCTACTGGCTCAACACCTACGACCTGCCCTCGCGCGCGCTGTACAACCTGCCGGCCCTGACCCTGCACGAAGCCTCGCCCGGCCACGCCCTGCAGGGCGCACTGGCGGAGGAGCAGACCGACCTGCCCGACTTCCGCCGCAACACCTACATCTCCGCCTTTGGCGAAGGCTGGGGGCTGTATGTGGAAAAACTGGGCGAGGAAATGGGCATCTATCAGACCCCCTACGAACATTTCGGCCGACTGACCTACGAGATGTGGCGCGCGGCGCGACTGGTGATCGACACCGGCGTGCATGCCCAAGGCTGGACCCGCGACCAGGCCCTGGCCTACCTGCGCGACCGCACTGCGCTGAGCGAGCACGAGATCACCACCGAGGTCGACCGCTACATCTCATGGCCCGGCCAGGCACTGAGCTACAAACTGGGCGAACTGGCGATCGTCCGCCTGCGTGGCGAGGCGGAGAAAGAACTGGGCAACCAGTTCGACATCAAGGCCTTCCACGACATGGTGCTGGCGCTGGGCTCGGTTCCGCTACCGGTGCTGGAAACCCAGGTACACGAGTTCATCGAGCAATCCAAGGCCGCAGATTCCACGCAACCCGCAAAGACCGAAGCCACAAGCGCCTGAGCACGCGCCACCCAAAGCGCCGACGCGGCGTCCGGTGTAGGGCCTGCGTATAGCGGACATGGATGTCCGCGGCGGCGAGTCGGCCATGGATGGCCGACCGAGCCGAAGAGCAGGCCCTGCACCGGGCGCCGCTCCCCCCGAAGCCCACGCCCTGCCGTTGCCGTTGCCGTTGCCGTTGCCGTTGCCGTTGCCGTTGCCGTGAATACTTGCCCAGCCACCCCCAAGCCCGCATAATACTTGGCTCGCTGTGTCCTGCTTTCCCAATGGGTAAGCAAGGCGACTCCCGGAAGCGCGATTCCGGGTCGCCCGGTTCCAGCGTCCGTTCCCCGGGACGGCACCCTTCCCGTATCGCATGCCGCCCACCTGAACCGTGGACCCGGCGGGGCCGCCGCCTCCCTGGCCAAGGGAAGCATCAACATCCTTTCGAGGTGCGTAATGTCCCGTGTATGCCAAGTAACCGGCAAGCGAACGACGACCGGCAACAACGTCTCGCACGCCATGAACAAGACCCGTCGCCGCTTCATGCCCAACCTTCACGAGCGCCGCTTCTGGGTCGCCAGTGAAAACCGCTGGGTGAAGCTCCGTGTTTCCGCCAACGCCATGCGCACCATCGACAAGAACGGTATCGACTCCGTTCTGGCCGATCTCCGCGCACGCGGCGAAAAGATCTAAGGAGAATTGAACCATGGCTTCCAAGCGCGACAAAATTCGCCTGATCTCTTCGGCCAACACCGGTCATTTCTATACCACTGACAAGAACAAGAAGAACACGCCGAACAAGATGGAGATCAAGAAGTACGATCCCGTCGTTCGCAAGCACGTGATCTACAAGGAAGGCAAGATCAAGTAAGCCTTCCGGCTTGTCCAAAAAGAAACCCGCCTTCCGGCGGGTTTTTTTTTGCTTACCGGTGGCCAGTGGAAGCGGGGGAAGCCGCGTTCTTCGTGGTCACCTGGGCCGGGGAGCTGTCCATCGCGTAGGATTAAGACTTGGGGGGACCCAACCTGCTCGACCACTGTTGACCCCGTGACAAGGAGCACATGCGGCCATGGTGCACCGCGAGTCGGCAAAGCCGGAGCAAGGCGCCGCAACCCCGACGTCGGAAAGCTTCAACACCAGGACCGGCGGCGACACGCTGGAAACCGTCACCAAGCTTATATCCGAGGCCCAGGACGGGCGCGATGATGCGTGGGACCGTATCTACATGCTGCTCTACAAGGATCTGCACCAGGTCGCACGTTTCCAGATTCGGCAGCAGCAGCGCCGCTTAGTCCATTCCCCCACCTCGCTGATCAGTGAGACGTGGTTGCGGCTGGTCAGTGCCAACTTCGATGTCGGCACCCGCACACACTTGATCTCCCTGATCGCGCGCGCCATGCGCTTCGTCCTGCTGGACCAGGCACGGCGGGCATTGGCCGGGAAGCGCGGCGATGGCATCGAGGTCTGCGCACTGGACGACATTCACGAGCCCGGCGAGAGCTCGCAACTGGAGCAGTTGCTGATACTCGACGAGGCCTTGAACAGCCTTGCATCAGTGGACCCGCGCCTGGCCCGGGTGGTTGAGCTGCGCTATTTCGGCGGATTCAACGACCAGGAAATAGCCGGGGTGATGAACCTGACCGAACGAACCGTCCGCCGCGACTGGCGCAAGGCGCGTGCGTACCTGTTCAGTCACCTGAGCGAGGGCGAGCGCGCGTCGACCGACACACCGGACAGTGTCTGACGAGCGAACCGCCGGTTACTCCAGCACGTAACCGGTAAACCGCCAGATTCCGTCCTCGTCCAGATGCAGTGTCACCCGCTCATGCGCAACCGTGTTAGCAGCAAAAACCGTGGCCATCCCGATGCCGACGTACTGTCCGGGTGGAAGCGGGCCAGAGGCGTCGCCCTGCTGACGATGCAACGATACCCAGTTGCGGCTGACCACCGTGCCAAGCGGCTGCCGCACCTTGGCGATGCCGGCGACGAAAGCCTCGCGCGCGACACTGCTCTTGGTCAACGGGGACGCACCCTCCCACAGATCACCGACCCGGCCGGCATCGATCCATTGCGCAGCCTGCAAACCGGCGTTGATGAAATCATTGGGACTCAGCGCGTTGCGCTGTGCCGCAGGCGCGGTCCCCTCGGCTGATTGTGGTCGTTGCTGCGGTTGCTGCGCCAGAGCGGTGCCTGCCGTCAGCAGCAGCAGCAGCAGCAGCAGCAGGCAGAGCGTGAGCGGGAACTTCTTCATAGGGATATTCCTCCTGTCCGATCCTGATGATGTTGGCCGTCAACCATCGATCGGCAGCAACAGTTTTGTTTGCGGCAAGTAACTCAATAACGCATCCAGATGCTCCTCCATGCATCTGGCTTGCTCGGCCTCGCCGGTCACCGGCCGGCCGTTCATGACGAACTGGATTCGCTTTTTCCGCACCGCATCACCGAGTCGCTTCAACAGTGCCTGACGATCATGACTGCCGTCCAGGAAGGGAGACAGGCATTGGCCCACCGGATCCAGGGCGACCGTTTCATGCCATGCATTGAACGTCCCACCGGCCACGTCGTGCAATGCCGCCGCCTTGCGTGCGTGGATACCGATGCAGGGCTTGTCCCCTGTCGTCCCGCCGACGGCTACCGGCGACAGCCGGTACCGCGCCAGGCCACTTATCACCAGCGACTCCAGCAGGCCGTCCAGTTGGATGCGCACCTGCTCCCGAGGCTCGTCCACGCGGGCTGCCACCGTCGACAGCAGGTCGGGGTAGCTCAATGTCGAGGGCCAGACCCGAGTCAATGCGCCTGCCGCCGCCTTGGCCGCGGGCCCGTCCAAACTGATACTTTGGCCGGGGGACGGCCCGAAGCGCTGTGGCCGGGCATCCATTGACGGCACCTGATCCTGGCAAGGCAGGTTGGCCGCGTAGTGCAGCGCCTGCAGACGCTCGGCCGACAATGCGTAGTTGATCTCCGTCGCCCGTTCGGCAGGCACCAGCAAGGTCTGCCGGAACTGACGGTTGGTGACGAAATCCAGGTACTGCTCCAGCTTTACCTGGCTGTCCCCACACTCTTTCAGCAACGGCCCGGCGATACCCTGGCCATGGTTTGAAACGAACATGCCGGCCGGCTCGGCTTCCGCAAGATAGGACAGGCCATGCCCGGAGGCGCGTTCCACGAAGTCGCCGAAATAGCAGGGCGCATTGCACTCCTCCAGGAACTCGTGCAGCAGATAGTAATCCTGCGAGTTCTTCAGCATTGGCAGGTTTTCTTCCACCACCCGTGCCAGCACGCTGTCCGGATGTGCCATCTGGCCGAGAAACTCGATCATGCCGCGCGCATAGGCCAGCCGGTCGGCCGGCGTGTTGCGTTCGGCACCGCGCAACAACATCGCATCGCGCACGATCTCCTTGCCCTTCCAGCCTGGATAGGTGTTGTAGCTCACATACGCAACGCCATTCGGACTCAGGCGTTGCCCGCACAACTGCAGTATCGCGTTCTGCACATGCGCCGGCACCCAGCTGTAAACGCCATGACAGATGATGTAGTCGAACTCGCCGACATCATCCTCAAGCGTGCTCAGGTCGGCCTGACGGAGCTCCAGGTTCCGCAATCCCAGGCCATCGACAACCCTCTGCCCACAGTCGATCTGCACGTGCGACAAGTCCAGGCCCAGCACTTGGGCGCCCGGATGGCGCGCCGCGAACGGCACCACGTTGCCGCCTGCCGCACAACCGAGCTCCAACACCCGGGCCGTGTCCGGCGCGGGCGTTTGCAATCCGAAAAGGTGCGCGACGGCCGCCACGTGCTCCGGAGTCGACTGGGGAAACGGGCGCGAATCATACGGGGTTTCGTCGTAGCTCCGTTTCACCGATTCAACGGTCGTGGTCATTCCTCGGACATCACGCCATCGGCCACGATCTCGACCCGACGGTTGGGTTGCAGGCACACCACCAGCGCACTGCGTTCCAGGCCGTCATCGCACTCCTTCACCGGCTCGCTCGCACCGCGCCCCTGCGAGGAGACGTCGTGCGACGGCACGCCCTGCTCGACCAGAAAGCTCCGTACCGTGTCGGCGCGGCGTTGCGACAGCAACAGGTTGTCGTCCTCGCGGCCAATCCGGTCAGCGTGGCCGATGACGCGCACCTCACCGGTCTCCGTCGACTCCAGCGTGTCGACGATCGAGACGAGCTGCTCGCGACCGCCCGGCAGTACGTCCTCCAGCGCGTAATGGGCGAACTCGAAAAGTACCTCGTCGGACAACTCGAACCGTTTCTCCACCGCCACGTCCTCATCCGCGACCTTGAGTAGATCGGCGCAGCTCGACGGCGCCCAGTGGAAACTTTGCCCCTGGTACTCCTGGTCGAAGATCACCTTGTACTGGCAAGTAGTGACCTCGTTGCCCCGACGGAAGTGGAACAGGTAATCCCACTCGCGCACGCCGAAGGCGCCTTCGCGAAAATGCGGCTTGCCGACCAGGCCGTACAGCTGATCCTTGGTGACGCCCGGACCGATCTGCCGCAGGTTGTCGATATTGGGGAAGGTGCCGCCTTTGAGCACCACCCGGTCGGCGGAAGGAAAGATCACCTCGCCTGCCTGCCCCTGCGGCGAGATGTCGCGACTGATGTGCCGGGTACAGCCTGCGGCAAGGGCGACCGCGCCCACCATCATCAGGAGGATCATCGATTGGCTTTTGTTGATCATTGTGATTTCGCCTTGAAGGTTTGGTCTCGGTGGAATGCGAACTCAGTCCCGCGGCCGCATCGCCGCGGTGACGGGCAACCTTTCCTGAAGGCCACCCGCCGTCGGGTGCTTACCACTGGATACCGGCGCCGACCGAGAAGCCCCATTCGCGGGTGGTGTTTCCGCTGGCTTGGACCTTGTAGACAAAGCGTCCGTTCTCGGTGATGCCTGAGAGGCCGACAGCCATGCCACCCTCGCCTTGGTAGCCACCCAGGGCCACACCCAACATGTTCTTGCCGGGCAGATACGCCTGGGGTAATCCCGCCATCGCCATCGCCGAGGCGGTAGCGCCCCTGTAGCCGCGTTCCAAGGTCCACACATCGCTCTGGAGCCCGTCGATCCGGCTATCGGTGTAACTGTTGGCCTGGTTGATCGCGTAATCCACGCCGGAGTTGAGCTGATTCACATTCACCGCATCCGTACCTGCTACGCCTGCCGCCACGCCGGAAACCGTACGCCCACCCACATTCACTTCACCAGCCGAGGTGCTGTTGCCCACATACGCAGCGTTGTAGCCGCTTTGCGCGCCCACCGTCGTAGCCGAACCCGCACCCAGTGCCACGCTGTTGCCGTGGGTCGCCTCGGCCCCCGTACCTACCGCGGTGCTGTTGTCTGCGCTGGCCGTGCTCTGGTTGCCCACCGCCACGGCGTTCTCTCCACTGGCCGCCGCACCGGCGCCACCGGCAGACGAGTTGGTGCCCGTCGCGCTTGGCGCCACCGTGCTGGAATCCGCACTGGCCCGGAAAGCTCCAACCCCGCCTTGCTGCAGGGCAGTGACGCTGTCCTCGACGCCAGTGATGCGATCGTCGAACTGGTTGACCGTGGTGCCCAGGTTGGTCACGTCGCCTTCGACATTGTTCACCCGGTCATCCAGATTGGCGACATCGCCCTCGACGGTGGTGACACGGTCGCCCAGTTGATTGACCGAGTCGTTGACGGTGTCGATCTGCGTATCGGTGTACGCGTTGGACTCCGCAACGGCGCTCTCGACACCGGCCTGCAGCTGGCTGACGTTGACCGCATCGGTGTCGGCCGAGCCGGCCGCGACACCGGTGATCTGCCGGCCACCGATGTTCATCTCACCGGTGGAGCTGCTTGCGCCGACGTACGCACCTTCATAGTTCGCCTGCGCGCCCACCAAGGTGGCCGAGCCGGCTCCCAGGGCGACGCTGTTGCCGTGGGACGCCGTTGCCCCGGAGCCCAACGCCAGGCTGCCGTCGCCGTCCGCCGAGGCACCCAGGCCCAGGGCCATGGCCTCGTTGCCTCCAGCCGACGCATCCTTGCCGACCGCGATTGCATCGACACCGGTGGCACCGTCGCTGTTTTCGTTGCCGCCGCCGGTCGAGTTGACGTGGTAGTACTTGGTTTGGGCGCTTGAAACCGCGTCGGCCAGCTGGTCCACGTTCACCGCATCGGTGCCGGCCACGCCGGGCGCCACGTTGCCGATTACCAGTCCGCCCGCGTCGATGCCCGTCGCGGTCACGCTCGGGCCACCGGCAATCACCAGTCCGGTGCTGCCCAGCGCCACATCAGGACCCACCGTCACGCCGGTGTTGCTCAGTACCGTGTCGCCGGTGGTCACGCTGCCGGCCGGGCCCAGGTCGATGGTCTCGTTAAGTGTGATCTCGACTTCACCGGCATCATCCGCGCCGGTTTGCGCCACCGTCAGGTTGCTGTCGCCGGTAAAGGTGACCGTGCCGTTCGGGCCGATGTTCGCCGTGCTGGTGCCGTCGGTGACGTTCCAGCCGGCATTGGTCGTGTCGCTGATCTGCTTGAGCTGGTCCTCGGTGGCCGCCTGCCCCGAGGTGTAGTTGTCCGGGTCGAAGGTCTGGTTGGTCAGGCCGTTGATGGTGCCCGCACCCGCGGTGTTGACACTGACCGCACCGAACACCGGCTGGTCGGTCATCTGGATCTGCAACTCGTTGCCCACCACCTCGGTGCGCAGGTTCGCGCCACTGTAGGTGCCCGGGCTGGTCGCCGCCCCGGTCACCAGCAGCTCCTCACCCAGCAGCCGGTCCACCGTGCCGGCGTTGCCGGTGAAGGTCATCGGTGTCTCGCTCAGTCCGGTGAGCTGGCTGACGTTCACCGCATCGGTGGCGGCCACGCCGGGCGCCACGTCGCCGATCACCAGCCCGCCCGCATCGATGCCGGCGAGGGTCACGCTGGGGCCACCCGCGATGGTCAGGCCGGTCCCGTCGACCACCGTGCCGCCTGCCGTCACGCTGTCCACCGCGATGTCGTCGGCCAGGTCGAAGGTCACGTCGTCGTCGGTGGCGGTCTTGCTCACCACGATGTTGCCGTCACTGTTGCTCAGATCCACCGTCTCGTCCGGCGCCACGTTGGTCGCGTTCGCACCCTGCGCGCTGATATTCCAGCCCGCGCTGGCGGTGTCACTGACCTGGGTCAACGCGTCCTGCACCGTCGTGTAGGTGGTGCCATCCACGTCCAGGCCGGCCGTCACCGCGTGCGTCGCCGGGTCGTAGGCCGAGGTGCCGCCCAGTGAAGCTGCGGTCGTCGTGCCGACCGTGTCCACGTTATCGCCCAGTGCATCGACCGCTTGATCCGTGGCAAACAGCTGGCTGCCGTTGATCGCATCGGTGCTGGTCGCATCCACGCGACCGGCCGCCACGTTGGTGAGTGTGCGGTCCGCGCCCACGCTGCCGACGCTGACCGTGCTGGTCGCCGCCGTGCCCGCGTAGGTGTAGGCCACGTTGTCCACCGTCGCACCGGCGGTGTTGACCACCGCCGCGGTGGTCGAGCCCGAGCCCAGGGCCACGTCGCCCGCCTGCGCTCCGGCCACCGCGCCATTGCCCAGTGCCGTGCCGCTGTCGACCGTCGCGCTGGCATCCACGCCGGCGGCGAGCGCGTTGATCCCGGTCGCGCCATCGTTGTCGTAGTTGCCGCCCTGCACGCCGTTGTCGTTGACGCTGTAGTAATGCGTCTGCACCGCAGTGGTCGCGTCGGTCAGCTGGTCCACGTTCACCCCGTCGGTGCCGGCCACGCCGGGCGCCACGTTGGTGATCACCGCGCCGCCGGCATCGATACCGGTGGTGGTCACGCTGGGGCCACCCGCGATGGTCAGGCCGGTGTTGCCCAGCGCCACGTTCGGGCCCACCGTCACGCCGGCGTTGCTCAGTACCGCCTCGCCGGTGGTCACACTGCCGGCCGGACCCAGATCGATGTTTTCGTTGAGTGTGATCTCCACCGCACCGGCATCGTCCACGCCGGTCTGTGCCACCGCCAGGTTGCTGTCACCGGTAAAGGTGACCGTGCCGTCGGGGCCGATGTTCGCCGCGGTGGTGCCGTCGGTGACGTTCCAGCCGGCATTGGCGGTGTCGCTGAGTTGGGTCAGTGCGTCCTGCACCGTCGTGTGGGTGGTGCCGTCCACGTCCAGGCCGGCCGTTACCGTGTGCGTGGCCGCGTCGTAGGCCGAGGTCCCGCCCAGTGATGCCGCGGTCGTCGTGCCGACCGTGTCCACGTCTACGCCCAGCGCGTCGACCGCCTGATCCGTGGCAAACAGCTGGCTGCCATTGATCGCATCAGTGCTGGTCGCATCCACGCGACCGGCCGCCACGTTGGTGAGTGTGCGCTCGGCGCCCACGCTGCCGACGCTGACCGTGCTGGTCGCCGCCGTGCCCGCGTAGGTGTAGGCCACGTTGTCCACCGTCGCACCGGTGGTGTTGACCACCGCCGCGGTGGTCGAGCCCGAACCCAGCGCCACGTCGCCCGCCTGCGCTCCGGCTACGGCGCCATTGCCCAGCGCCGTGCCGCTGTCCACCGTCGCGCTGGCATCCACACCGGCGGCGAGCGCATTGACGCCGGTTGCGCCGTCGTTGTCGTAGTTGCCGCCCTGCACGCCGTTGTCGTTGACGCTGTAGTAGTGCGTGGCAGTGGCATCGACCGTGTCGGCCAGTGCGCTCAGCTGCGATACGTTTACCGCATCATCATCCGCGGAGCCCGCAGCCACACCGGTGATCTGGCGGCTGCCCACATCCACTGCCGCACGCGTAGCCACCGTCGCCGCGATCGCCGCCGTGCCAGCCGCGTCCGCGCCGGTCGGCACATAACCGGCCACACCGGCCGCCGTGTCCGACACCGACCCCGAACCCAGGGCCACGCCGCCGGCCACGGTCACATCCGCGCCGTTACCGATGACGAGCGCATCGGCCACGTCCACGTTGTTGCCGTTGCCGACAATCCGGCTGCCGGCCGCCCCCACCGCCAGCACGTTGTTGTTGCCGAATGTGCCCGCATCGTCGGCGTCGATGGTGTTGTCGTTGCCCAGCGAGTACGAACCGCTGCCGGTGATCACCGTCGGGTCGCCGATCGCACCGCTGTTGTTGCCGCTGACCTGGTTGCCGGTGCCGATGCTGATGGCGCTGACGCCGCTGGACTGCGCGCCCGTGCCGATGGCCACCGAATTGCCGCCGGTCGCCTGCGCGCCGGTGCCGATGGCGATGTCGCTGATCGCCGTGGCCGAACCGGCCACGCCCGCGACGGCGTTGCGGCCAGCCGCGATACCGCTGTTGGTGAAGGCCGCCGCCGAGGTACCAAGGGCAAGCGAATCGGCGCCAACCGCGCGCGTATTGGTGGTGGTGTCCTGAGCCTGGGAAGTCGCGCTGGACGAACCCAGCGCCACCGAACGATCGCCTGTGGCGTAGGAAGAATCGCCGATCGCCACGCTGCCGCTGCCGATGGCGGTCGCGACCTGGCCGATTGCCAGGCTCTGGGAACCCTGGGCGACGCTCATCCGCCCCAGCGCGGTCGAATAGACGCCCTCGGCGTAGCTCGCAACACCAATGGCGAGCGTCGACCCGCCATGGGCATGCGCGCCCATGCCGATGGCAACGGCAGCCTGCCCGTCCGCATCGGTGTGGGAACCCAGCGCGACACCCGCGCCGGCCGAGGCGGCATTGTCGCCGAGCACGACCGAGCTGAATAGAATGGGATTGGCGCCGCCACTGGTATTGTCGGTGGGGAAGCCGAGTCCATCGGTACGAAGTTGGGCCACCTTCAACTGGGCGCCAGAAAGGGTGGCGTTGTTGCCGATTGCGATGCTGTTGATCGTGCCCGCCGATGCAGCGCTGCCGATGGCAATGGCGTCCGCGAATTGCGATTTGGCCAGACTGCCGATTGCCACGCCACGGGCCCCCGAAGCTGCGCTGCCGGTACCCATCGCCACACTCGATTGCGCGTTCGCCACAGCATTCACGCCAGCGGCAATCGCGTTGATCCCGGTCGCACCGTCGTTGTTGTAGTTGCCGCCCTGCACGCCGTTGTCGTTGACGCTGTAGTAGTGCGTGGCACTGGCATCAACGGTATCGGCCAACGCGCTCAGCTGCGACACGTTTACCGCATCATCATCCGCGGCACCCGCGGCCACGCCCGTGATCTGGCGGCTGCCCACGTCCACTGCCGCACGCGTGGCCACCGTCGCCGCGATCGCCGCCGAACCGGCCGCGTCCGCGCCGGTCGGCACGTAACCGGCCACGCCGGCCGCCGTGTCCGACACCGACCCCGAACCCAGGGCCACACCGCCGGCTACGGTCACATCCGCCCCGTTACCGATGACGAACGCATCGGCCACGGCAACGTTGTTGCCGTTGCCGACAATCCGGCTGCCGTCCGCCGCCGCCGCCAGCACGTTGTTGTTGCCAAACGTGCCCGTCTCGTCGGCGTCGATGGTGTTGTCGTTACCCAGCGAGTACGAACCCGCGCCGGTGATCACCGTCGGGTCGCCAATCGCGCCGCTGTTGTTGCCACTGACCTGGTTGCCGGTGCCGATGCTGATGGAGTTGACACCGCTGGCCTGCGCGCCGGTGCCGATGGCCAGCGCGTTGACGCCTCCGGCGGTGGCGTCCTTGCCCACCGCGGTGGCGCCTTCTGCCGTGGCCTTGGCGACATTGCCAAGCGCCAGACTGCCCACCCCCGTGGCATCGGCTCCGGAACCCACGGCAGTCGCATACTCCGCGCTGGCTGCCGCCTGATAGCCCATGGCAAGTGCCGCAAGACCGGTGGCCTGGGAGATCCGGCCAACCGCCAGACTGTTATCCCCTGTGGCATCGGAACCCGAGCCCAGGGAAATCGCGTATTCGTTGGCTGTTGCCTGATAACCCATGGCAATGGAATTTGTGCCGGGGGCCAGGGTGTTGTTACCAATGGCGACGGCCCGGTCGCCAGCGGCCACCGCGCCATCGCCAAGGGCGACCGACGACACACCTGCGGCGGCGGCGCCCACCCCCAAGGCGGTGGCGCGCTCCGCACTGGCCACGGAGCTCGCGCCGAGGGCGACGGTCCCGAGCCCGCTGGACGCGGCGTTGCCGCCAATGGCAATCGCACTGTTTGCGGTGGCCTGGGCACCCTTGCTGTTGCTGGCGCCGATGGCGATGGAGTACACGCCGGAGGCCGTGGTGGAGTTGAGGACGGACAACGATTCGCCAGCGACATTGGAACTGGAGCCGCCGATAGCCACCGCATTGAGTCCAGACGCGATGACACCATAACCAAGCGCCGTACTGCCCCTGCCCGTCGCCCGGCTCTCCAGACCGACCGCGGTCGCCCACTGCCCCGCCTGACTGTTGAAACCGAAGGCAGCGCCGCCTTTGCCGGTTACCGAGCTCCAAGCACCGTAGACAGTGGCTGCCGTTTGGTCTTTGCCCGTCGCTTCGCAGCCGGCTACGGTGGAAAAAGAGCCAGTACCATCCTCGGGGTCATCCACAGTAGGGTTGGTGGCTATCCTACCAATAGTAGACAAGCCGGCACCCCCTATGCACGTCTCAGTACCATCTTCGAGCGTATTGGCATGCGCTCCCGGCGGCCACCCCTGCAACAGCACGGCCAGTGCCACCGCAAGCGCACCAAGCCTGGGTCCCGAAACGCGTCCCGCTCCTGTGGGCGCGACACTGCCGCCCTTGGCGAGTTCCGAGGCCACCACCAACTGCCCCAGCTTCGCATTCCATACCGTGCTGTAGATCTTGTTCATGTCGTATTCCCCATCCCTTATCGTGGAATCAAGTCGAAGCGCGTACCCCTATACAAGAGGTACTCGCAGTAAGGGGCACATCCAGGACATGCCTGTCCCGGGATATATTCTTGGCCGTCAGCCCAAATCCCGCGGGCATGACGGCAACCGATGTCCGGTGGCCGCCCGCTTCCACGAAACTACGCAAGTACCCCATAAAGGTCGGTGTCGGACAGCCCTATATGCCAGCCACACGAGCCCACGCGCTGAAGCTGTTCGACGAATACGTCGAGATGTCCCGCCGCCGGCAATTGCGCGCGCTGGAACGGCTCAGGGACCACGACCGACCGCTGCATGACGCGCTGGCGGACATGCTGGCGGCCGACGCGCTGGAGCATCCGCTCGACGGGGCGCCATTCGAACTGCTGGCCCGGCTTCAGCGCAAAGGCGCGGCCGTCGAGCCACCCCCGCCCGATCTCCGCCTTGGCACGCGCCTGGGCGCGTGGCAGATCGACCGCATCATTGGCACCGGCGGTATGGGGACGGTGTACGAAGCCCACCGCGCCGACGACCATTACCAGCAGCGCGTGGCCCTCAAATGCATCCGCGCCGGACTCTGCTCACCGCGCCTGATCCAGGCCTTTCTCGACGAGCGCAACAACCTGGCGCAGTTGGACCACCCCGGCATCGCCGCGCTGCTCGACGGTGGGGTCGAACCCGACGGGCAGCCGTGGTTCACCATGCATTACGTGGATGGCATCCCCATTGATCACTGGTGCGCCGAGCGCCAACTGCCGGTGCACGAACGGGTCAAGTTGTTGATGCAGGTCTGCGATGCGCTCGCCTGCGCGCACGGAAAGCTGGTGTTGCACCAGGACATCAACACGTCGAACGTGCTGGTGACCGGCGACGGACGGGTACAACTGCTCGATTTCGGTCTGTCTTCCACCCTGATAAGAGGCAAACAGGACCACCCGTCACCCATGGCAGTACCCAACGGGTATACCGCCCCCGAAATCCTCTCCGGCATCGGGCCGCATGTCGGAACCGACATCTACTCGCTGGGCGTGGTGATGTACCGGCTGCTGTGCGGCGGCTGGCCGCTGCCGCCATCGTTGCTGCGCACGCGGGCGACGCCGCTGCCGTTACCCGCGCCGATGGACGAGGTAGCCGTTGTGGCTACGTATGAAATGGCGCGGCGACGCGGTTTCGGCAATCCGCAAGCGCTGCGCCGACACCTGGCCGGGGACCTGAGCGCGATCGGACTGAAATGCGTGGCCAATACTCCCGGACAGCGCTATCGCAATGCCACGGAGTTGCAAGACGACCTGCTCCGATGGCTGAAGCAACTGCCGGTGCAGGCGCACAGCAGCGGCACCGGGTATCGGCTGGGCAAGTTTCTACGCCGCAACCGATTGCCGGTTGTGTTGACTGCGGCTGTCGCGCTGGCGGTGGCCGGCGGCCTGGGCGTCAACACGATTCAGCACCACCGCATGGCCCGGGAAGCCGGGGCCACCCGGGCGGTAAGCCATTTGTTCGAGCAGATGCTGGGCAACGCCACGTTGTCGGGACTGAGCGAGACACCGTTCTCTTCCCGGACATTGCTCAAAAACACCGAAGCGCAATTGCGACAGGAGCCCCTGCAGTCGCATCCGACCCTGCTGTCGCGTGGCCTGTCGGCGCTGGCACGCGGCTATGCCGTCATCGGCGACTACCCGAAAGCAGCACAGCTGGCGCGCGAGGCGGAGGCCGCGGTACCCCAAAAGGGAGTGGAGAATGCGGAAGCCCGTGCGACCTGGGCATCCCTCCTCAACTTGCAGGCCCTGCACGCCCAGGCCGGTGAAGTGGCATCCGCAGGTCTGCAGCGGCTCGGCAGCCTCGATGACAAGCATGCAGGTCATGTTCGCCTCCGCCTGCTGACCGAGCAGGCACGTGCGCAGTGGGGCATGGCCGACAGTGATCTGGCTTTGGTCACGCTGCAGGCGGCGCTGACATCGGCGGAAGCGATGAGCGACACCGATCCGGAACCCTTGGCCGAGCTGTTGACCCTGCGAGGATCGTGGCGAACCAGGATCCTTCGTTTCGACGATGCGGAGCGGGACCTGCGGCGGGCGATCGCGCTGGTGGAAGACGACAATCTCCTGCTGGCGGACGAGGCGCGCCAACAGCTGGCGCAGACCCTGGTGGTGGCCGAGCGCACCGACGAAGCCGCGGCCATCGCCCAGGCGCTGGTAGAAAGCCGCCGCCGCTCCCTGGGCGAGCAGCACCCCGATACCGGAATCGCCTGGGTGGTGCTGGCCGACAATCAATTCATGCAGGGGCAGATAGACGCCAGCGCCGAATCGCTGGCCCGGGGCAAGGCGATACTCCAACAGACCTACGGCGTGTCCCACCCCGAGTATGCCGAGGCATTGCGCGTGGAATCATTGATCGATTACGCGCGTGACAACTACGAAACCAGCCTTGAGAAATCCCGCGACGCACTGGCCATCATCGAAAAGGCGCTGGGCCCCGAACACGACATGGCGCGGCGGGCGCGACACAACCTCGGCAACAAATTGAGCTCGGCGCCCGCCAGTTGGCCTGCCGAACGCTACCAGGCGGCGATCAACGAGAGCATCGCCCTGAACGCGCAGTTGTTGCAGGTGGGCAGGACCAAGCACATCCCCATGCCGCAGCAGAAGCTGCACCTGGCGCGAACCCTGATGAGCCGTCACCACACGGGAGACCTGGCCGACGCCGAACACCTGCTGCGCGGGGCCATGGTGGATGCCGAAACCTATTACGGGTCGCACCATACCTACCCGATGCTGGTCCGGCATTCGTTGGCCATCCTGCTGTTCCGGACAGGACATACCCGGGAAAGCTATCGGCAACTGGGAGCCACCATCGACGAAGCCACTGCCTTGTTACCGGCGACCCTCGCCCAGGCGGTGATCTACGAGTCGCTGAGATACCAGGCGTTGTGCGCCGTCCGCGAAGGGGACACTGCGCGGGCCGAGGCCCTTCTGCTTGAGGCGTCCGACGTGGCCGCCGAGCTTCTGGGCACCGACCACATGGCTTTTCTTGAAACGCGCTCCAGCCTGGAGGAACTGAGACGGACGGGCACGTTGCGGGATGCGGAAGATGCATTGGTCGCGATGGACCGGTAATACGAAAAACAGCAACCCCGGCCGAAGCCGGGGTTGCTGCGTTTACGGCAGGACTCAGTTGTCGTAAGTGGCAACCAGGCTCGCACCCGAGTAGGGCAGGAACCCGCCGCCACGCACCATCACGTGGTACGTGCCGGGCGTCGGGTAGGTTCCACGGCAGGTCTTGGGAGACCGGTTGCCCGTCAGACCGCAGGCGTAGACGGTCGTCGTGGGTTGCGAACCCAGCCGCACGTACAGGTCGGCGGAGGAGAAGAAGCCCGAGCCACCGACAAGCTTGATGCTGAGGTTGGTGGCCCCGGCCGGCACGTCGACGGTCCAGTACTGCTGGCTCCAGGCTGCACCGGCCACGCCGGTCACCGGCACGCCGTTCTGCAACTCACCGTCAACCGGATCGGTCGGGTCCGGGTCGGTCGGGTCCGGGTCCGGGTCCGGGTCGGTGCCGTCAAGCACTGCGTTCACCGCGGCCTCGGCGTTGACGATGCCGGCGCCGATCGGGCGCGACGGGGTGGACGGGAAGTCGCTCGCGGTGTCCTGCAGCAGCTCGAGCATCTCCGCCTGGGTCAGCGGGGTCTCCGCCGCCGCCTGGACCAGCGCAATCACGCCGGCCACGTGCGGGGCCGCCATCGAGGTGCCGTCGTAACTGGCGTAGGCCTCCTGTTCCGGCCCCTGGCGGCCGCTGTTGACGGTCGATAGAACGTCCGACCCCGGTGCCGCGATATCCACCGACGCTCCGTAGTTGGAGAAGGACGAGCGCGCACCGGTGTTGGTGTTGGAGCCGACCGAGATCGAGTTGCCGCAGTTGGTCATCATATATCTGGATGCGTCGCCATTGGCGTTGCCGGCGGCAACCACCACGATCGAACCGCGCTCGACGGCTTCCTTCATGGCCAGCTTGGTGGTTTCGCTGCAGGTGCCGGGGTACCCGCTGCCCACGCTGAGGTTCAGCACTTCGGCGGGGTTCTGATTGGCCGGGGCGCCGGGAACGCTGCCGCCCGAGGCCCAGGTGACCCCATCGCTGATATCGGACCAGGGACCGCCACAACGGCCCAGCACGCGGACCGGCACGACCTTCGCATCGGGGGCGACACCCGCAACGCCCTTGGCGTTATCGGTGACCGCGGCAACGGTGCCGGCGACATGCGTACCGTGCCAGGAGCTGTTTTTACCCCCATGCGGCTTTTCACCGAACTGCACGCAGAAGTTGGCTTCGAACCCATCTCCCACGTCGCGTGCGTCCGCATCGCGACCGTCGCCGTCGTTGCCCCTCACGGGATCGGAAAGAAAATCGTAGCCGGGCAGGAGGTTCGGCAGCAGGTCGGAGTGCTCGGTGTAGCCGGTGTCGATTACCGCGACCACGACGCCTTCACCGGTCGACTTGTCCCAGGCCTGCTCGGTGTGGGTGCCGCCCGGGCCATTCTTGAGACCGTACTGGCTTCCGTATTTCGGATCATTCGGCGCGGCGTACGCCACCGCCACCCCGTCGGCTTCGACATACTCGACATTCGGATCGGCGGCGATCTGCCGCATGAAGGCCTCGGCCTCGACGCGGTCCAGCGGACGATCGGTCTTGATCACGTCGGCGCCGACGCCGAGACGGCGGAGATGGCGCACGCCCCGGGTGGAAGGAACGGCGCGGGCGGCACTTTGCAGCGAGCCGGCCAACGCGCTGGCGCTGGTGGCCTGGGTGCTGCCATCGCGGTATTTCACGATGAAGCGGCTCTGCGTCGCGCCGGCTTCCTGCAGCCCGTTCAGGCTGCTCAGATTGATCCGCTGCCCGGCGGTGGCGGTCGCCGCCATGGATGTCAGTGCGATCGCGGTTGCGGCGACCAATGTACGCATGCGAATGCGCTTGTTCGATTTCCTGGACATTGCTTTGAACTCCCCGAATAGCTTGGTGTATTGAAAGCTGAACCCCGCAAGCGGATGCCGCGACGGACAGGCACGTTGCGGGATGCGGAAGATGCATTGGCCGCGATGGATCGGTAATACGCAAAACAGCAACCCCGGCCGAAGCCGGGGTTGCTGCGTTTACAGCGGGACTCAGTTGTCGTAAGTGGCAACCAGGCTCGCACCCGAGTAGGGCAGGAACCCGCCGCCACGCACCATGATGTGGTACGTGCCCGGCGTCGGGTAGGTCCCACGGCAGGTCTTGGGAGCCCGGTAGCCCGTCAGACCGCAGGCGTAGACGGTCGTCGTGGGTTGCGAACCCAGCCGCACGTACAGGTCGGCGGAGGAGAAGAAGCCCGAGCCACCGACAAGCTTGATGCTGAGGTTGGTGGCCCCGGCCGGCACGTCGACGGTCCAGTACTGCTGGCTCCGGGCCGCACCGGCCACGCCGGTCACCGGCACGCCGTTCTGCAACTCACCGTCGACCGGATCGGGCGTCGGGTCAGTCGGATCCGGGTCAGTCGGGTCCGGGTCCGGATCCGGGTCGGTGCCGGCAAGCACGGCGTTCACCGCGGCCTCGGCGTTGACGATGCCGGCGCCGATCGGTTGCGACGGGGTGGACGGGAAGTCGCTCGCGGTGTCCTGCAGCAGCTCGAGCATCTCTGCCTGGGTCAGCGGGGTCTCCGCCGCCGCCTGGACCAGCGCAATCACGCCGGCCACGTGCGGGGACGCCATCGAGGTGCCGCTCTTTGAAACGTAGTCTTCCTGACCCGGATCCTGGGTACCGGTATTGCCAGTCGACTCGATGTCCGACCCCGGTGCGGCGATATCCACCGAAGCCCCGTAGTTGGAGAAGTACGAGCGTGCGCCGGTGTTCGTGTTCGAGCCGACCGAGATCACGTTTCCGCAGTTGGTCTGCGTATATTGGGATGCATCGTCGTTGGAGTTGCCGGCGGCGACCACCACGATCGCACCGCGCTCGACGGCTTCTTTCATGGCCAGCTTGGTGGTGTCGCTGCAGGTGGCGGGACCCTGGCTGCCCAGGCTGAGGTTCAGTACTTCGGCCGGGTTCTGATTGGCCGGGACGCCGGCAACGCTGCCGCCCGAGGCCCAGGTGATCGCATCGGTGATATCGGAACCGTAACCGCCACAACGGCCCAGCACGCGGACCGGCACGACCTTCGCATTCGGTGCGACACCCGCAACGCCCTTGGCGTTATCGGTGACCGCGGCAACGGTGCCGGCGACATGCGTACCATGCCAGCCGCTGTTTCGAGCCGGGCTCGGCTTGCCAGTGAACTGCGTGCAGAAGCCGGTCTCGTACCCATCTCCCGCGTCGCGTGCGTCCGCATCGCGACCGTCGCCGTCGTTGCCGATCAGGGGCTCGGACACAAAATCGTAGCCAGGCAGGATGTTCGGCAGCAGGTCGGAGTGATCGGTGTAGCCGGTGTCGAGTACCGCGACCACGACACCCTCACCCGTCGACTTGTCCCAGGCCTGCTCGGCGTGGGAGCCACCCGGGCCATTCTTGAGGCCGTACTGGTCTCCATACTCCGGATCATTCGGCGCGTCGTACGCCACCATCAGAATGTCGGCTTCGACGTACTCGACGTTCGGGTCGGCGGCAATCTGCCGCATGAAGACTTCGGCTTCGACGCGGTCCAGCGGACGATCGGTCTTGATCACATCGGCGCCGACGGAAAGACGGCGGAGATGACTTACACCCTGGGTGGAGGGAACGGCGCGGGCGGCACTTTGCAGCGACCCGGCCAACGCGCTGACGCTGGTGGCCTGGGTGCTGCCATCGCGGTATTTCACGATAAAGCGGCTCTGCGTCGCGCCGGCTTCCTGCAGACCATTCAGGCTGCTCAGATTGACTCGCTGCCCGGCGGACGCGGTCGCCGCCATGGTTGTCAGTGCGATCGCGGTTGCGGCGACCAATGTACGCATGCGAATGCGCTTGTTCGATTTCCTGGACATTGCTTTGAACTCCCGGAATAACTTGGTGTGTTAAAAGTTGAACCCGCAAGCGGAAGCTGCGGGCGTTAACGTCATGGAGCGGATCGGGATGACCACTTCCCCCCATTGATTTGTCTATGATTTGTCTATGGGCGAATGTGACCCGACTTGCACATTCCGATGCATATGCACCGGCAGTTCGCACTCGGAACCTGAAGCTTCGGTGGGAGACCGTGTGACGCGGCTTCCTTTGCGTCCACGGCCGAAGACGTCGCTATTCGGCACTCCGTACCGACGTCCTTGCGAGGCCCCTGCACTCCGCTATTGCCCTTCCCTGGCATTCCTTCCCTGGCGCTCCTCCCTGGAAGGCGTTCCAATTGCCCGAGCAACCGGAGTGCAGGACAGATATAGGTGACGCCACGGGACATTTACTTATGCAAAGTGTTCAATTTCTTATCAATTAGTGATAATTACGAGACACACCTCACGTTATTGACCGGCGAACATCCCCTCGGCAGCCGCTATCGGGATAGTTGTGAGTCCGGCGGGAGCCGGCATGGCGGGTCCTGCAGAGGCGGACCGCCGCGATACAACCCACGACAGGAGCACGCGCAGTGACGGATGCACTCGGGTTTCCATGGCCCAGTGAGGTCAGGCAACTAAGGATCGGTGACCTGGAAATTGACCTGCGGTACCGCCAGGTCAGCAGTCCGGAGCAAACCGTCGAACTGCCCCAACGCGCGTTCGACCTGTTGCTGGAATTTCTTGCCAGCCCCCATGCCCTGCATACCCGGGCAATGTTGTTTGATCAGGTCTGGCAGGGTGTGATCGTCGAAGATGCCAACCTGTCACAAAGCATATGGCTACTGCGCAAGGCCCTGGGGCCATCGCGCAAGCAATGGATCCGTACCGTTGCAAAGAGGGGCTACGTGTTCGAGCCGCCCTGCCCGGTGGAGCCGGTGCTGGTCAATGCGACCGATGCCATTGACGGCGTGGAAGCGGGACTGGACGGCTTGCCGGCTGCGGAACCGTCGGAAGTCCGCATTGGCGGCCCAGAAGTTCCTGAGAAACGGCTCCACCTCTGGCTGGTGGCGACGGGACTGGCGGCGCTGGCCGCCATTGCCGTCGTTTTGGCACCCAAGCCCACGCCATTGGCACCGATTGATGCGGCAACCGCTCCGGTCGCCGTCGCACTGATCGAGGTTGGCAACAACAATGATGCCGAGGCCCATTGGCCGGCAATCCTGCTGTATGCCTGGCTGGAATGGAAGCTCGAATCGCTGCCGGAAGTCATCGTGATGAGCGAAGCGCACCTGGCTGCCGATGCGGCCTCACTGTCGCCCACGGTGGTGCTGCTCAGTTCCGGCCAGGCCGCCAACCAACCGGGCGAACGTTTCGTCCGCGCCCGCATTACCGACGCCGATGGGACCCGGCAACTGGAACTGCGCGGCAACCTGGCGCGGATTCCGGCACTGGTCGATCAGTTGTCCCAGCAGATACTGACGCAGCTGATTCCCGGTCGCGACGACACGCCGTGGCCCACGCTGGACATCGATGCATCCGCAGCCCGCAGCTATACCATCGCCTACCGGGACTATCGCGACCGGGACATGTCCGCCAGCGCGGCCGGCTTGCAGTCGGTAGTCGGACAGTCACCCGGTTTTGGACTGGCACAGCTGCAACTGGCGATGTCCCGGGCACGATTGGGCCAAGCCAATGCCGCCGTGGCACACATGCAGACGGCGCGCGAATTGCTGGTGCCGATCGGCGACGACACCGATCAGGTGCTGGATGCCGCACAACTGTGGGTCGATCCGCGTCGCGTGGTTGAGGCGTCTGCGGCAATCACCGCGCTGGCGGACAGATACCCGAAAAACCTGAGATTCCGCCTCGACCAGGCCTGGTTCCAGCTACGCTCCGGCCAGGCCGACCTGGCACTGGAGAGCCTGGCGGGGGTGGAGTGGCAACGCCAGCCCATCAGTTTGCGCATTCCCTGGTTGATTTGCCTGGCCGAGATTGCCGGCGCCCGCGGCGACCTCGCTGGCATGCGTACGCACGCGATGGCGGCCGAGCAACTGGCACGAGACGCCGGCCCGGGATGGGAGCCTGAGCGCGCGATCGCCATCCATCTGAAAGCACAGGTCGATGTCGCCGAATTCGGGGACGAGGCCGATATGTCGCAATTCGAGCAGGCGGCGACGCTGTTCGCCGCTGCCGGCGCGGAACTGGACGCATTGCACGTCAGGGTTTCCGCCGAACTGTCGAAGCCACCGTCGGCGCCGTCGACGCAGTTGGACACCCTGCTGGCCCGATCACACGCCGGCGGTTATCGATCCATGGAGGTCCAACTGCTTCGCCGTGTCGCGTTCCAGCACTACCACGCCGGCAACCTGGCTGAATACCGCAAGCGACTGGATGAGGCGCTCGCCATCGCCGTGGCTGCGGGCGATGCCCCCGGGCAGCGTGCATTGCAACTGGACTTGCTCAACGAGGACGCTCTGGCGGGTCGCTTCGATCAGGCTCGTGAACGTGTTCGCCTTATCCGAAGCCAGGGGTTGAAAGGCAACCTGGCGGTGTGGCTGGACCAGCTCGAGGCTATTATCCTGACCACCGAGGGCGACTACACCGGCGCGCTGGAAGTACTCGAGCACACCGTGAAGCGTCTCGCCCGTGAAGACCTGCCGCCATTGCCCACGGTGGTTTCCGCGCGACTGGCATGCGCAAGGGTGACAGGATTGTTGTCGTTGGGACGGATGCAGCAAGCGCGCATGGCGCTGGAGCGCTGCGGTCTGGACGGGCCACCCGAGCTGGAGGATCAATTGGTGATGCACCAAGCTGCCATCTCCCTGCTGGCCGGCGATGCTGCGTCCGCGTCGCCACGGCTGCAGACGATGGTGACCCGGACCCGCTCCATGGAGCAAGGCCCCCACCGCTGGTTGACGGCACTGCAGACCGCGCCACTGCTGGCTCGCGCGGGTCAACTGGAAGAAGCGGACGCCTTGTACACCGCCACCCACGACGCACTGCAAGGTTCCGGATACGCCTGGTTGCTCGCTCAGACGGAAGTTGGCCAAGCCGAAACCGCGGCCGCGCGCGGCCGGTGGACTCAGGCGATGCGCCACGCCGAGGCCGCACGCCAAACCTATCCCAACGACACCTGGATGCAGTCCCACCGCCTCGACCTGGTCGCAATCCTGCACGCACTGGCCGACAACCGGCCCGAGGCCGCGCAATCCCTGCTGGCACGCAGTCACGCCCGCGCCCATGCGCTGGGAGATGTCGCGGTACAGCTGGAGCTGCACAGCCTTATGGCGGCCGATGGCCGGCTCGACGACTGCGACGTCCAAGGCCCTGCCGCGGGCACGCAAGTTGCCACCACCGGCATGCGGGGCGCCAACGTGGACTGGATGACGCCCTGGCCGGCAGGCCGCGAAGCGACCATCGCGGCGGCACCTGCCCACAACCGGGATCCGGCCGCCCAGGTACAGCGTTGACCGATCCCCGTTGATGCAGCCAACATCGTCACTGCACATGTCACGCAGACGCAGTTTTCAGCGGCGAAGCGGTCTCCGCCACTCACCTACAATCGGGCCATGACGAATCCAACCCTTTCCGTGGATGTCGCAATCATCGGCGGTGGCGCGGCTGGCGTGATGACGGCCATCCATCTCTTGCGCCTGGCTGCCACGCCGCTGCAGGTCGTCCTGGTCGAACCTGCCGCGATGCTCGGCGAAGGTGTCGCCTACGCCAGTCGCGCCGCCGAACATCGGCTCAACGTGCCCGTGCAGCGCATGAGCGCGTTTGTCGACTGGCCCGAGGATTTCCTCGACTTCATGCTGGAACACCACGGCTCTACCGATCGATCGGCGGGGTCGTTGGCCGCCAGTTATGCGCAACGCCGACACTATGCGGACTACCTGCGTGATCGGCTGCGACAGGCCGAGACAGCCAGTGTCGCCCAGCTTGAAGTCGTGCACGATCGCGCGGTCGCGATGACAGGATCGGGACCGGACTGGCGTGTGCGGCTCGCCTCGAGCGCGACGGTTTGCACGCGCAATGTCGTGCTGGCAATGGGCAATACCGTGCGCCCGCTGCCCGCGCGCGGGGTTGATGCGTTGTCGGTCGGCCAATACCTGGAAGCCTGGCAGTACGAGTCCGTCGTCCAGCTTCGGCGCGATGCCGATATCGCGATCATCGGTTCGGGCCTGAGCATGGCCGATGTCGTGTTGTCGCTTCACGCCGGCGGTCACCGCGGCCGCATCCATGTGCTGTCGCGACACGCCCTGATGCCGCTGCCGCATGCCGACACCCATGGGGCCGCGGATTTCGACCCGGCGGCACTGCTCGCACTGTCCTTGCGCCAGAGATTGAAGGCACTACGCGGTCATGCGGCCAATGCGATTGCCCGTGGCGAGGCGTGGCAAGGGGTGATCGACTGTATCCGCCCGCACGTGCAGGCCTTGTGGCAAAGCCTGTCGGTCACTGATCAGCGGCGCTTCCTGCGTCATGTCGTGCGGCAATGGGACGTGCACCGACACCGGATCGCGCCCGACGTGCACACCACGATCGATGCGCTGCGCGCCAGCGGCCAGTTGCGGCTTTATCGCGGACGCTTGCAGGCGGCAACGTCCACCGCTGACGGGGTGCGCCTCGAGGTTCAACGGGCCGACGGCGGCGCACGGGTGCTGGAGGTCGATCACCTCGTCAACGCCACTGGCGTGGAGACCCGCGCCGCATCGATGCGCAACGCCTTGTTGCAGGACCTGCTGGCAACGGGCGTGGCGGTATCTGGCCCGCATGGCATTGGCATCGATACGGCAGCCAATGGCGAGGTGATCGCACGGGATGGCGCGGTACAGACCACCGTGCTGGCGCTTGGCAGCCTGCGCATCGGCAGCCTGTGGGAGAGCCTGGCAGTACCCGAACTGCGCAACCAGAGTGAAGCCATCGCACGCAAACTGCTCGGCGGGGATTAGACCTTCGTCGAGGCAGTACCGGAGTCGTACTGCCTCGCCCTACACTCGGCGATCGACTGACCACGGAGGCGCGCGCAATTGATTCCTGGCTGGGTACTGCTGCTGGTGTCGGTCGGCTACGTCGGCATGCTGTTCGGGGTCGCGTATTACGGCGATCAACGCGAAGCGATGCCGAAACATCGCTGGGTACGACCGGCGGTGTACTCGCTGGCGCTGGCGGTCTACTGCTCGTCGTGGACGTTTTACGGCGCGGTCGGCACCGCCGCGCGCACCGGCCTGGGCTTCCTGCCGATCTATCTGGGGCCGCTGTTGCTGTTGCTGTTCGGTTGGCGGCTGCTGGAACGGCTGGTGCTGATCTCCGACGAGCAGCGGATCACCTCGATCGCCGACTTCCTTTCCTCGCGCTATGGCCGCGCGCCAGGGCTGGCGGCGCTGGTCTCGCTGCTCGCGCTGATCGCCGCGATTCCCTACGTGGCGCTGCAATTCAAGGCCGTGGCCGACAGCATCGAGGTACTCGCCGGGGTGCCGGACAACACCAGCCTGCTGGCGGATCCGGCGCTGTATATCGCGTTGCTGCTGGCGGTGTTCTCGATCCTGTTCGGCACCCGGCGGATCGATGCCACCGAGCACCATCACGGCATGGTGCTGGCGGTAGCGCTGGAGTCGCTGGTCAAACTGGTGGCGTTCATCGCCGTGGGTATCTTCGCGCTGATGCACCTGCCGGGCGTCGGCGGCCTGGGCGAGCGCATCGTGCAGGCGGCCGATACCGTCACCCGGCCTGGTTTGCCGGCGGGCTTCGTCGCCCAGACCCTGCTCGCCTTCACCGCATTGATCTGCCTGCCTCGGCAGTTCCACGTCGCAGTGGTGGAATGTCAGAACGTCGGCGACCTGCGGGTCGCGCGCTGGTTCTTCGGCGGCTACCTGATATTGATCAGCCTGATGATCGTGCCTATCAGCCTCGCCGGCCAGGCCGTGCTGGGTGACAGCGGGGTATCGCCCGACACTTACGTGCTCGCGCTGCCGTTGGCAATGGACCAGAGCCTGCTGGCACTGATGGTCTACATCGGCGGATTCTCCGCCGCCACCGGCATGGTGATCGTGACCAGCGTGGCGCTGGCAACGATGGTCAGCAATGACCTGATCATGCCGGCACTGTTGCGTACCGGCGCCCTCAGCCGCACCGGGCCGGGTATCGAGAAGCGGGTGCTGTGGGTACGCCGGGTCACGATTATCGGCTTGGCGCTGATGGCCTATGCCTATGCCCGGGGGTCCGGTGACGGCAGTCTCGCCCAGCACGGCCTGCTGGCGTTCGCCGCGGTTGCCCAGTTCGCACCGGCACTGATCGGTGGCCTGTACTGGCGCGGTGCGAGCCGCACCGGTGCGCTGGCCGGAATCGCCGCTGGCGCATCGTTGTGGTTCTACACCTTGTTGTTGCCGAGCCTGGCCACCGGGGGCTGGATCGCTTCGGACTGGGTCGATGTCGGCCCGTTCGGCATTGCCTGGTTGCAACCGGAGCAACTGTTCGGCCTGGTGGGTTGGGACAGCCTGACCCATGGAGTGTTCTGGTCGCTGCTGCTCAACACCAGCGCCTTTGTCTACGTCTCCGCACACCAGCGGCCGCGGTTGCAGGAGCAACTGCGGGCGGCGCCATTCCTGGACCCGTATCGACAGCGACCGCCGCTCGGCCCCGGCGGCTGGGCCGGAAACGTGCGCGGTGGCGACCTGTTGGCGTTGGCCGAACGCATCGTCGGTGGACGTCATGCCCGACGCTCCTTCCAGGACTATGCCGGTCGGCAAGGTCAGCCTTGGAACCCGGAACAGCTTGCCGACCGCGCGCTCGCCCAGTTCACCGAGCGCCTGCTCGCCGCCGCGATCGGTGCTGCCTCGGCGCGGCTCACCTTGACCAGTGCCCTGCGCGGATCGGGCATGGAACTGGGCGAGGTGGTGGCGCTGCTGGACGAAGCGAACCAAGAGCTGCGCTTCAACCGCCAGGTGCTGGCGACCACGCTGGAAAACATCAGCCAGGGCGTCAGCGTGGTGGACGCGGAGCTGTGCCTGGTGGCCTGGAACCGCCGTTACCAGGAGATGTTCGACTACCCGCAGGGCATGTTGTACGTCGGCCGTCCGGTCGCGGACCTGCTGCACTGGAATGCCGAGCGCGGCGAGATGGGTCCGGGGGATACCGAGACCCAGGTGCAGCGCCGGATCGAACACCTTGGTGTCGGCGCGCCGCATGTGTCCGAACGCGTGCGCGCCAACGGCCAGGTGATCGAGCTGCGGGGCCGGCCGCTTGATGGGGGCGGCTATGTCACCAGCTACAGCGACATCACCGATTACAAACGCGTCGAGCGCGCGCTGCGTGAATCCAACGAGACACTGGAGCAGCGCGTCGAGCAGCGCACCCGTGAGGCCGAGGACGCACAGCAATCCAGGACGCGCTTTCTTGCCGCGGTCAGCCACGACCTGCTGCAACCGCTCAACGCCGCACGACTGTTCACCTCGGCCCTGCGCGAGAGTGACGAGTCTGTCGAGCAGGGCCGCCTGGCCGAACGCGTCGATGCCTCCCTGCGCGCCGCCGAGGACCTGCTCGATGGGCTGCTCGATATCTCCCGCCTCGACGCCGGTGCACTGCGCCCGGAGATCGCCGACTTCGACGTCAACGAACTGCTGCGCGAACTGGCCGCCCAGCATTCACCGATAGCCGCCAGTCGCGGCCTGCAATTGCGGGTGCGCGCGCCGGCCGCCCCGCTGATGGTTCGCACCGACCGCCGGCTGCTGCGCCGCGCACTGCAGAACTTCCTCGCCAATGCCTTGCGCTATACCCGCGATGGCGGTGTGCTGATCGCCGCACGCGTGCGCGAGGGCGCCGTCGAGCTGCAGGTCTGGGATACCGGGCCAGGGGTCTCACCGCACCACCTCGGGCAGATCTTCGATGAGTTCCGCCGCTTCGACCACCCCGGCCGCGGCGAGCGTGGCCTCGGCCTGGGGCTGTCGATCTGCCAACGTATCGCCCGCACCTTGGACCATCCGCTGGGCGTGCGTTCGCGGGTCGGTGCCGGCAGCGTGTTCTCGATTACCGTGCCATTCGGCCGAGCACGTTTCCCCGACGTCTCCGCGTCCGCCCCGCGCACCGAAGGCATTACCGATTCCCTCACCGGCCTGCGTGTGTTGTGCATCGACAACGACCGCGAGATCCTCGAAGGCATGCGCGCCCTGCTCACCCGCTGGCACGTTGTCAGCCTGACCGCCGCCACCGTCGACGAGGCCATCGCCGTGCTGGACGCGTTGCCGGCCGGTGAAGCTCCCGACGTCGCCCTGGTCGACTACCACCTGCACGACCGCCTGGACGGCCTGGGCATCATCGACCTGCTGCGCGAACGCCTCGGCCCCGGCCTGCCAGCCGCGTTGCTGACCGGCGACGGCAGCGACGCGCTCAAGCACGCCGCCCGCGAGCATCACTGCCTGGTGTTGACCAAACCGATCAAGCCGGCGTCGCTGCGCGCGTTCCTGGCGGCCGGGGTCACTCGCCTTCCTCCGGCGGCAACGTGATGTTGCCCGGATCCAACGCCAGTCGGCCGGCAATCAGCACCGCCTGGGTGCGGTTGTTGGCGCCGAGCTTGCGCAGGATCGCGGTGACGTGGGCTTTGACGGTGGCCTCGGAGACGGTGAGCTCGTAACCGATCTGCTTGTTCAACAAGCCCGAGCCGAGCATCTGCAGGACGCGGAATTGCTGCGGGGTGAGGTCGCGCAGGCGGCGGGCAGCATCGTGTTCATCGGGATCTGCGGCCGGGGCGTTGAAGGCGGCGGACGGAGCCCAGCGATCGCCCGCCAGGACGGTACCGATCGCCTCACCCAGTGTGGCCACATCGGCGGACTTTGGAATGAAGCCGACCGCGCCGTGGTCCAGCGCGCGCCGCATCACCGCCGGCTCCTCACGCGCGGACACCACCACGATCGGCAACTGCGGACGCAAGGCACGCAAGTGCACCAACGCACTGAAGCCCTGCGCGCCGGGCATGTTCAGGTCGAGCAACAACAGATCGGCATCCGGCTCGGCTTCGACCAGCGCGTACAGGGCGCCCACGCTGTCGGCCTCGCACAGACGCGCTGTCGGCAGCACCCGTGCAACCACCCCGCGCAGGGCTTCGCGGAAGAGCGGATGGTCGTCGGCAATCAGCAGGGTCGGCATGGGCGGACGCTACGGGACGCGGCGCTCCTTGACCAGCGAATCGACTACGGCCGGATCGGCCAGGGTGCTGGTGTCGCCGAGTTGATCCGGCGCGTTCTCGGCAATCTTGCGCAGGATGCGACGCATGATCTTGCCCGAGCGGGTTTTGGGCAGACCCGGCGCCCATTGCAGGTGGTCGGGAGTCGCAATCGGGCCGATTTCGGCCCGCACGTGCTTGACCAGTTCCGCGCGCAATGCATCGCTGGGCTGCTCGCCGGCAATCAGGGTCACGTAGGCATAGATGCCCTGGCCCTTGATGTCGTGCGGGAAGCCGACCACGGCGGCCTCGGCGACCTTGTCATGCGAGACCAGCGCGCTCTCCACCTCGGCGGTGCCGATGCGGTGTCCGCTGACGTTGATCACATCGTCCACCCGGCCGGTGATCCAGTAGTCGCCGTCGGCGTCGCGGCGACAGCCATCGCCAGTGAAATAGGTGCCCGGATAGGTCTTGAAGTAGGTGTCGATGAAACGCTGGTCATCGCCGTAGACGGTGCGCATCTGGCCCGGCCAGGAATCGACGATGACCAGGTTGCCCTCACCCTCGCCTTCGATGAAATTGCCGTTGGTGTCGACAATCGCCGGCTGGATGCCGAAGAACGGATTGGTGGCGCAGCCCGGCTTGAGGTCGGTCGCACCCGGCAGCGGCGAGATCAGGATGCCGCCATTCTCGGTCTGCCACCAGGTGTCCACGATCGGGCAACGGCCGTCACCGACGACGTCGTAGTACCAGCGCCAGGCCTCGGGATTGATCGGCTCACCGACGCTGCCCAGCAGGCGCAGTGATTTGCGTGAGGTCGCCTTGACCGGCTCGTCGCCCTCGCGCATCAGCGCGCGGATCGCGGTCGGCGCGGTGTAGAAAATCGTGACCTGGTGCTTGTCGATGACCTGCCAGAAGCGCGAGGCGTCCGGGTAGTTTGGAACGCCCTCGAACACCAGCGAGGTGGCGCCGTTGGCCAGCGGTCCGTAGACGATATAGCTGTGGCCGGTGACCCAACCGACATCGGCGGTGCACCAGTAGACGTCGTCCTCGCGCAGGTCGAACACCGCTTCGTGGGTGTAGCTGACATACACCAGGTACCCGCCGGTGGTGTGCAGCACGCCCTTGGGTTTGCCGGTGCTGCCGGAGGTGTAGAGGATGAACAATGGGTCCTCGGCATTCATGCGCTCGGGCTCGCACTCGACCGGCTGCCCGTCGACCACGGCGTCATACCAGCGGTCACGCGGCATCTGCATGTCGACCGCGGCGCGGGTATGGCGTACCACCAGCACGGTCTCGACGCTGTTGGTCCCGGGCAGTTTCAGCGCGGCATCGACATTGACCTTCAACGGCACCCGTTTGCTGCCACGCAAGCCTTCGTCGGCGGTGATGATCAACTTGCTGCCGCTGTCAGCCACACGGTCGGCGATCGAGTGGGCCGAGAAGCCGCCAAACACCACCATGTGCACCGCGCCGATGCGCGAGCAGGCGAGCATCGCGATCGCCGCTTCGGGGATCATCGGCAGGTAGATGGTGACCCGGTCGCCCTTGCCGATGCCCAGCGCGCGCAGGGCGTTGGCCAGCTTGCATACGCGCTGGTGCAGTTCGCGGTAGGTGA
This sequence comes from Lysobacter sp. A378, assembly GCF_054052125.1. Lineage (NCBI taxonomy): Bacteria > Pseudomonadati > Pseudomonadota > Gammaproteobacteria > Lysobacterales > Lysobacteraceae > Lysobacter > Lysobacter sp. A378. The sequence goes on from NZ_JBSVRK010000001.1 coordinate 83,600, forward strand.
TGTTCTGCGCGGCGGCGTCAGGGCTGTCGGGCTCGAACACCAGCGCGGTCTTGTCGCCGTGGGTCGCCAGGTGGCGGTCCAGGCAGTTGACGCTGACGTTGAGCTCGCCGTCCTCGTACCAGCGGATGCGGAAATCGGCCAGATCGAAGCTGGTGTTCTTGATCCTGGTCGGCTTGGTCATCCAGTCCAGCCGCTCCGCCACCTGCCCCCAGAACTGGTCCGGGTGCGCGACCGACTGCGCGTACAGGCGCTGGTAGTCGTCCTGGGTGATGCGGGTATCGACGGCGAATCCGGGCTTGACCGGATAGACCGCGATGGGCTGGTTCGAGACGGGCTCGCTCATGACGCACTCCGATATGCAGTTGCGGGGCCGGCACGCGGCGGGTGCCAGGAGCGTCAGTGTGCCGCATCGACCGGGGCGGTCGGTAAACCTCGCCTTAGACCTTGGTCGTAATCGGCAGGATGAACAGGGGCATCTACGACCAAAGGTGAATGGTTGTGCAGTGCGGTGGCCACGCAGTCTGCCTGCGAACCGTGCAAACGACGCGGTTTCCATGGGAGGGAACATGTCCAATCGCAAGCCGTCGTACGGCGTGACCACGCTCCACAAGCGACCGATCCCCAAGCGACCGCTCGCCGCGGCGTTGCTGGTCGCAATGGCATTGCCCGGCTTCGCCTACGCGCAAACAGCCAAGGAGGTCGAGCTGGAGGCCCGCGTGGTCGAGCTGGAGAAGATGGTCCAGCAACTGGTGTCGCAGCAACAGCAGGCCATCACCACTACCGAAGCGGTGCCGGCCACCCCGGCCGCGACCGCGGTAGCCGACGGCAAGGCGATCCAGGCCACCACCATCACGCCGTCCGCGGCACCTGGCACCGCCTTCAGCTTCGGCGGCTTCATCAAGCTCGACGCGATGGTCACCGACACCAGCGACGGGCGCATCGCCGACGGCTCGGCGGGCCGGTTGTTCTATGTCCCCAGCACGATTCCGGTTGGCCCCGACGGTGCCGAGGGCGGCGATGCCTATACCGACGTGCATGCGCAGTTCTCGCGCTTCTGGCTCGCCGCCGACCACGTCACCGACGCCGGCGACAAGGTCAAGGCCTACATCGAGGCCGACATGTACGGCGGCGGCAGCAATTCATTGCTCGGCAACGAGACCTCGACCAACACCTACGGTGTGTCCCTGCGCCACGCCTACGTGAGCTGGAACAACTGGCTGGCCGGCCAGACCTGGTCGAACTTCCAGGACACCGCCGCGCTGCCGGATTCGGTCGACTTCGTCGGCCCGACCGACGGCGTGATCTTCGTGCGCCAAGCCCAACTGCGTTACACCAGCGGCCCGTGGTCGTTCTCGCTGGAGAACCCGCAGACCACCGTCACCCCGTACCTCGCCGCCGGCCCGCGCTTCAACAGTGGCGACAACATCGCCCCCGACGCCACCGCGCGCTGGCTCACCAAGGGCGACTGGGGCCACTTCACCGTGGCCGGCCTGCTGCGCCAGTTCAAGGCTGGCGAAGAGACCGCGACCGGCGGCGCGCTCAGCGCCTCGGGCAAGTTCAACCTCGGCGCCAACGATGACATCCGCTACGCGATCAACGGCGGCAGCGGCATCGGTCGTTACCTCGCGTTCGGCCTGGGCAGCGACGTGGTTCAGGACGCCGACGGCGACCTCGAGGCGCTGGACGGCTACGGCGGCTATGTCGCGTGGCGCCACGCGCTGAGTCCGAAGCTGCGCGGCAACCTGATGTACTCGGCCGCGCACTTCGACAACGACGTCGGAATCACCGGCCAGGGCGTGACCGAGCGTGCCCACTCGCTGCGCGCCAACCTCATCTATTCGCCGTTCCCCAAGCTCGACATCGGCGCGGAGCTGAGCGTCGGCCAGCGCTTCCTCGAGGACGACCGCGAGGGCAACCTGAGCCGCCTGCACACCACCGTCAAGTACAGCTTCTAACGCATCGCCCAACCCGAAGGGAAACCACCTTATGTCTACCGTCAATCCCGCCGCCGGCTCACTGCCGAAGGTCACCATCACCAAGGAACAGCGCAAGGTCATCATCGCGTCCAGCCTTGGCACCGTGTTCGAGTGGTACGACTTTTATCTGTACGGTTCACTGGCGGCGATCATCGCGCACCAGTTCTTCAGTGGCGTCAACGAGACCACCGGTTTCATCTTCGCGCTGCTGGCGTTTGCCGCCGGTTTCGCGGTGCGTCCCTTCGGCGCGATCGTGTTCGGCCGCATCGGCGACATGGTCGGGCGCAAGTACACGTTCCTGATCACCATCGTGATCATGGGCATCTCGACCTTCCTGGTCGGCATGCTGCCCAGTTACGCATCCATCGGCATCACTGCGCCGATCATCCTGGTGGTTCTGCGAATGCTGCAGGGGCTGGCGCTGGGCGGTGAGTACGGCGGCGCCGCGACGTATGTGGCCGAACATGCCCCGCACGGCCGGCGCGGCCTGTTCACCAGCTTCATCCAGACCACCGCGACGGTCGGGCTGCTGTTGTCGCTGGTGGTGATCCTGAGCGTGCGCGGAATCCTGGGCGAAGAGGCGTTCGAACAATGGGGCTGGCGCATCCCGTTCCTGATCTCCATCGTGCTGGTCGGCGTGTCGGTGTGGATCCGCATGCAGCTGGCCGAATCGCCGATGTTCCAGAAAATGAAGGACGAAGGCACGCTGTCGAAGGCACCGATCACCGAGAGCTTCTTCTCGAAGAACGGCCGCATCGTGTTGCTGGCCCTGCTGGGCGCCACCGCCGGCCAAGCCGTGGTCTGGTACACCGGGCAGTTCTACGCAATGTACTTCCTCACCCAGTCATTGAAGGTCGATCCGACGACGACCTGGTTGCTGATTGGTGGCGCGTTGCTGATAGGCACACCGTTCTTCGTGTTCTTCGGCTGGTTGTCGGACAAGATCGGCCGCAAGAAGATCGTGATGGCCGGCTGCCTGATTGCCGCACTGACCTACTTCCCGCTGTTCAAGGCATTGACCCACTACGCCAACCCGGCGATCGAGGAAGCCAGCGCCTCATCCCCGGCACTGGTCCTGGCCGATCCGGCCACCTGCAGTTTCCAGTTCGATCCGGTCGGCAAGAAGCAGTTCACCAGTTCCTGCGACATCGCCACCGCGGCCCTGGCCAAGGCCGGCGTGCCGTATGACGTGGAACCCGCGCCGGCAGGCAGCGTGGCAATGGTGATGATTGGCGATGTCGAGGTCGGCAGCTACGAGGCGAAGGGTCTGGCGAAGGAGGTTGCAGCCACCAGGGCCAGCGAATTTGGCAGCTCGCTGAAGACCGTGCTGACCACCGCCGGCTACACCGAGAAGGCCGAGGATGCACGCATCAACAAACCCATGGTGCTGCTGATCCTGACCATCCTGGTGCTGTACGTGACCATGGTCTACGGGCCGATCGCGGCGTGGCTGGTGGAGCTGTTCCCGACCAGGATCCGCTATACCTCGATGTCGCTGCCGTACCACATCGGCAACGGCTGGTTCGGCGGCTTCCTGCCCACCATCTCGTTCGCACTGGTGGTCGCCACCGGCAACATCTACTACGGGCTGTGGTACCCGATCATCATCGCGTTGATGACGTTCGTGGTCGGCTCGCTGTTCCTGCGCGAGACCAAGGACGTGGATATCACCTTGTAGCGCGGCGGATTCAACTTTGAAGTGCACGGTCGCCTTTCGTTGCGACCGTGCCACTGCCAACCCCCGCGTCAGTGCAGCAGGGACAACACCGGCCTCGTGCCGGTGTTGTCTTTTGTGGATAATGAGAATGACTCTCAACTGACAGAGGTAGAACCAATGCACTCCACCCATTCGCTCATTACCGTCACCGACCTGGGGCCGGCCAAGCTTATCGGCCGTTTGGCGAAGCACTGGTCACACAAGCTCGAAGTGGAGCACGACGACACCGGCGCCCGGATCGTATTCGGCAACGCGGTATGCGTGCTGCGAGTGCAGGGCGACACCATTGCCGCGACCATCGAAAGCGCGGACAGCGCAGAGCTCGAGAAGCTGGAGCCGATAGTCGCCGAGCACCTGCAACGCATGGCGCGCGGTGAGGCGTTGTCGATCCAGTGGCAGCGACAGGGCTGAACCGCCTGCCGGGCTTACGCCGTTAGCGCGGCGGCGGCGCGGCCAGTTCGCGCGCATCGAGAAAGCCATCGCTATTGAGGTCCTGGCGATGGAACGCGGCGGCCAGGGCCGCCAGGTGCTGGGCCTGGGTCACTGGACGGCCGCGGCCACCCGGCAGCTCGACCGGGTCGAGCACACCGTCACCGTCCACGTCCATGCGCTCGAATGCGTACCCCATCCACTGCTGGTACTCGACCAGCGAAACGCGGCCATCACGATCGGTGTCCATGCGCTGCAGGTAGTCGCCGGTCGCATCGACCCGTGACTGTGCCGATGCCGGCGGCGCAATCACGGCGCCAGGCACCGACAGCACGAACATCAGCAGCAACGGCTTGGCACGCATCGTCGATAACTCCTGCAACAGGCGGGCAGACAAAAGGGGCGTCGCCGCCCCTCTTGTCCGGGTAGGCCCTGCGGGCGGTCAGGCCCGCGCGGGCACCAGGGTGTAGCCCTTCATCCGTGCCGAGAATTGCTGCAAGGCGTGGTTGCCACTGTTCTCCGCTTCCACGCACCAGTCATGCAGGCGCTGCAGCGTTGCCTGGGCATCGTGGGACCGGTCGTCAAGCACCTGCTGCAGGCGTTGGCGGTATTCGGCCAGTGTCGCCATGTGCGGACGATCGGCCAACCACGCCTGCAACCGTTCGCGCTTTTCGTCATCAAGCCAGCGACCGCCATCGGCGAGCCCCTTGCGCAGCTTGCGCGGCAACTTCTCGTCACTGGCACGCAAGGTCGGCAACGTGACCTTGCGGTAGTAATCGGTCATTGCCTGGAAGCGGATCGCCAGCAGCGCCTTCAGCGTCTCCCGGTCGGGCATGGCGATGTTGGGGCGCACGTCCAGGGTCGGCGCGACGCGAAGCACCTTCGCCAATCGCAATGCCTGCAGCACCCGGATGGCGCTCCAGCCGATGTCGAACTCGAACTTGCGCAGGGCAAACTTGGCCGAGCTGGGGAATGCGTGATGGTTGTTGTGCAGCTCTTCCCCGCCAATCCAGAACGCCCACGGAATCAGGTTGGTGGCCTTGTCGGTGGTCTCGAAGTTGCGATAACCCCACCAATGGCCCAGTCCGTTGACCACGCCAGCGGCCCACAGCGGGATCCACAACATCTGGATCGCCCAGATCGCCACGCCGGCAAAGCCGAACAGCGCAAAACTGATCAGCAACAACAACACCGGACCCTTGGTCGCATGCGGCGTATACAGGTGCCGCTCGATCCAGTCATCCGGGCAACCCTTGCCGTATTTCTCGATCGACGCGCGGTCACTGCGGGCCTCGCGGTACAACTCCACGCCACGCCAGAACACCGTGGCGATGCCCTTGGTGACCGGGCTGTGCGGGTCTTCCTCGGTCTCGCACATCGCGTGGTGCTTGCGGTGGATGGCCACCCACTCCCGGGTGATCATCGAGGTCGTCAGCCAGGTCCAGAAACGGAAGAAGTGGTTGACCACCGGGTGGAAATCGACGCCGCGATGGGTCATCGACCGATGCAGGTACAAGGTCACCGCAAAGATGGTCAGCTGGGTAACCACCAGCAAATAGACCAGCAGCCCGACAATGCCGGCCTGCAGCACGCCGCCGGCGAGAAAATCGAGTAGTGAAACGGGCATTTCCAGACTCCGGAAAACAAGTGGCCACATGGCTCGGCCGCACAGGTAATGATGCCACTGTCGCCAGTTCAATGCTTGCTGGCGGGCACCTGTCACGACTGGGCCATTCAGCGGCAACCGCCCTCACGCAGCTGAATGGCCCAGTCGAACCCGGGTGGTGCGCGCCGCCGTAGACTCTCGCCATGCCGGAACTTCCTGAAATCGAGACCACACGTGCCGGTCTGGCACCACACCTGACCGGGCACCAGGTCACCGCCGTGACATTGCGCCGGGACTCGCTACGGTGGCCGATTCCCACCGAGATCGGCAGCGCGCTGCGCGGCCAGCGGATCGATGCGGTGCGCCGACGGGCAAAGTACCTGCTGCTCGATACCGCCGCCGGCAGCGCGCTGATCCACCTGGGCATGTCGGGCAGCCTGCGGGTGCTGCCAGCCGGGACGCCGCTGCGGCCCCACGACCATGTCGATATCGGTATCGACGATGGCCGGGTCCTGCGTTTCAATGATCCGCGCCGCTTCGGCTGCCTGTTGTGGCAGCCTCCCGGGACGCTGCACCCGCTGCTGGCCTCATTGGGAGCCGAGCCGCTTGATACACCCGGCCTGGCCGATCCTGACGGCCTGGCCTTCGATGGCGACTACCTGTTTGCCCGCAGCCGCGGTCGGCGGGCTCCGGTGAAGTCATTCCTGATGGACCAGTCCATCGTCGTCGGCGTGGGCAACATCTACGCCGCCGAGGCGCTGTTCGGCGCGGGAGTATCACCAACACGGCCTGCGGGTCGGGTCTCACGCGAGCGCTACCAACGCCTCGCCGCGGAGATCCAGCGGGTCCTGGCAGCGGCCATCGCCCAAGGCGGCACCACCTTGCGTGACTTCATCAGCCCCGACGGCAACGCGGGCTATTTCGTCCAGCAATTGTCGGTGTATGGGCGCGCTGGCGAACCGTGCCCGGCTTGTGGACGGACCTTGAAACACGCCCGGATCGGGCAGCGCTCCAGCGTCTGGTGCAACCACTGCCAGCGCTGATGCCGACAGGGCGGCCTTGGCGTCCTGTCTCCCGTAACCGCAAAACGCGAAAACGTATGCGCCAGCCCGGGTGAAACCTGTCGGGACGTTCACGTTATAGTCGAGAGTCCAACGCCTCAGGCAATACGATGGCCAGTCTCAATCAAATTGATGACGCTGAAGACATTGGCGACATCACCCTGATGCTGGACGCAGCGCGGGGCGGGGATCGTGCCGCGCTCGACCAGGTGTTGGCCACGCTGTACCAACAGCTGCACGCCATGGCCCGGCGCCAGCTCGCCGGCCAGCGTGGGCAGACCCTGGACGCCACCGCCCTGGTGCACGAGGCCTATCTGAAGTTGTCGAGCAAACGTGAGGCGACGTTTGATGATCGTTCGCACTTCTTTGCCTACGCCGCCTCGGCCATGCGCTCGGTGGTGGTCGATTACGCGCGCCAGCGACTGGCGAAGAAGCGTGGCGGCGACCTGCACCGGGTCACCGATCTGCCCGAGGACCTGGAAGGCGGGTTGCGGCTGGACGACGAGATGCTGGCCCTGGACATCGCGCTTACCCGGTTGGCGGCGGTCGACGCGCGCCTGGCGAAAGTGGTGGAGCTGCGTTACTTCGCCGGCTTGTCTGAGCTGGAGATCGCCACGCTGCTGGAGCGTTCCGAGCGCAGCATCCGGCGCGACTGGCAAAAGGCACGCCTGTTCCTGCTAGCCTCGCTGCGGGACGAGGCGGCAGGCTGACCACTGCGCTGCCGCAGTACCGGCATTCAGGGTGAGCAATCGCCGCAGTCGAGGGAGATCCGGCATGGCAGCGGTCAACGTTGTTGCGACGTACTGACGATGGACCCCGCGCGTTGGCAACGATTGTCGCCACTGCTTGACGAGCTGTTCGAGCTGCAACCCGATGCCCGCGCGCAACGTCTGCACGAATTACGCACCCAGGATGCCCAGGCGGCTGACGAGCTGGAAGCATTGATCGCGCTGGAAGACGCACGCGAGGACTTCCTGTCTCAACCCGTGATCACGACCGAGCGCGGCGTCCTGCCCGGCAGCACGGTCGGGCCTTATCAGCTCGAGTACCTGCTGGGCGAAGGGGGCATGGGGCAGGTCTGGCTGGGCGCGCGCGCCGACGGCCTGTACCAGCGTCGGGTCGCGGTGAAACTGCTACGGCCGGGCCTGGCCAATACCGACCTGCGCCTGCGCTTCACCCGCGAGCGGCAGATCCTCGCCCGCCTTGCCCATCCACACATCGCGCGGCTGCTGGACGCCGGCATCAGCACCGAAGGACTGCCCTACCTGGCGCTGGAGTATGTCGACGGCGCGCCCATCACCGACTACTGCCGCGACCATGACACGCCGCTGGAAACGCGGCTGCAGATGTTCGAGCAGATCTGCGGGGCGGTCAGCCACGCCCACGCCAACCTGATTGTCCATCGCGACCTGAAGCCGTCCAACATCCTGGTGACGCCGGCGGGTGAGGTGCGCCTGCTCGATTTCGGCATCGCCAAACTGCTCGACAGCGATATCGCGCCCGAGCAGACCCAGACCGGGACACGCGCCTTCACCCTGCACTACGCCGCTCCCGAGCAGATCCGTGGCGAGCCGGTCACCACGATGACCGACGTCTACTCGCTGGGGGTGGTGCTGTATGAACTGCTCGCCGACACCAAGCCGTACCGGTTGCGGCGCGACAGTGATGCAGCCTGGGAGGAGGCGATCCTGGCCCACGACCCGGTGCGTCCGTCCCAGGCGATGCTGCAACGCCCCCCTGACGCCACGGACCCGGACCAACCCCGCGACAGTGGTGCATGGCGGCGGCGGGCACGCGCCTTGTCCGGCGACCTGGACAACATCGTGTTGAAGACGCTGTCCAAGCGCCCCGAGCAACGCTACCCCTCGGTCGAGGCACTCGCCCAGGACCTGCAACGCTACGGCGCGGGTTTGCCCGTGCGGGCGCGACCACAAAGCCTGAACTACCAACTGCGCAAGTTTGTCAGCCGCCACCGCTGGCCGCTGGCCACCGGCAGCCTGACCGCGCTGGTCCTCACCGCATCGTTGGCGGTGGTCGCCTGGCAAGCGCGTGAGGCTGTCAATGAGGCCGCGCGTGCGCAAGCACTGCAGGCGTTCATGGTTGGCGTATTCGAAGGTGCCGGCGGTACCCGCGACGGGGAGCCGCTGGACCTGCGCGACCTGCTGGGGACGTCGGTGGAGCGCGCCAATCGCGAGCTGGCCCGTCAGCCACGGACGCTGGCCGAGATACTCGGCGTGGTGGCGCGGCTGCGCATCGGGCTGGGCGACTACCAGGAAGCGAAACTCCTGTTGGACCAGCAGGCGGGATTGATCGCGGGCAGCGACGCCGTGCCAAGCAGCCTGCAGCTGGAATCGCTGACCCAACGCGGCCGCGTGGCCCGCCTGTTGGGCGACCCGGCCGCATGCATCGCGCTGATGCAGCCGTCACTGGACAACGCTCGGGCCGAGCAGGCCAGGCTGCCACCGCAAGCCACCGAGTTTTACTCCCAGCTCGGCCGCTGCCGCCGGGCCAACGGCGAGCGCGGTGGTGCGCAGCGGTTGTTCGAGCGGTCGTTGATGCTGCGCCGTGAAGGCCATGCCAATCGCGTGGGGGAGGTGGAAAACTTGATGGATCTGGCCGGCCTGCATGCCGACGGGGGCCAGACCGCTGTCGCCCTGGCGGACTTCGAAACCGCGCGGGACAGCTTGTTGCGTGAAGCGGGCGACCGTCACCCGTTGCTGATCGACATCCACCGCAACCTCAGTCGCCTGCACCGCGCCCAGGGAGAGCTGGAACCGGCCCAGGGCGAACTTGAAACCGCGCTGGCGATCAGTACGGAGGTCCACGGGCCGCAGCATGCGACCACGCTGGCGGTGCGTCGCCAACTGGCCTCCATCCATTTCCAGCAAGGCCGCTACAGGCAGGCCGAAGCCGAACTGCGCGACAGCCATCGGCTGCTTGCCGCACGGCTCGGACCGAACCATCCCGATCTCGCCGACAGTTACCACGCGCTCGCCATGATCGAGTGGGAACAAGGTGATCTGGACGCTGCATCGGCGTCGCTGCGTCACCGGCTCACAATCCTCCGCGCCGACGACCGACCCGGGCCGGTCGCCGATGCGCTTCTGGGCCTGGCGTCGGTGTTGCATGCGGACGACCGCGACCCGCTCGCCCATCCCCTGCTGCTGGAGGCGCACGAGATCCGCCAGACCCTTCCCGGTATCGAAGACGGATCGGTCGGCGAGATCGATCGTCTTCTCGGCGAGGTCGAGATCGCCATGGGCCAAACCGGCCAGGGCGTGGAACGCCTGCAGCACGCCATCCGCCAGTTGCGGGGCGACTACGGCAACCACTATCCACTCACCCGACGTGCCGAGCTGGCCCTGGCCTACCAGCGTGCGTCCCGGTTTGCCGGATTGCCGGCCGCAGCCGCGGCTTTGGCGCAGCTGGATGCACTGGCGCAACTTCCGGATAACGACATCGAATTGCGCGACACGATCTGGCGCGCGCGCGCCTATGCAGCGCAACTTCGCTGTCATGGCCCCCAACGGCAGGATTCGTTGCGCCAGCTGGACCAGCTGGATCAGGACCTGCAGCAGGCCCGGCCGGAAGGGGGCGTGATACCGCGGGAGGTCGAAGCGATCCGTCTGGGCTGCAACGCGGGCAGATCCGCCCGGGCGGGGATCGGCGGCTGAGCATGCCGACCGGTCACCCGTCGGTCAGTCGCGGTCGCTGGGCTCAAGCGCGAGCGATGGCTGTTGCGGGGTGATCGTGCCTTCGCCACGCGCCACCTTCTTGAACTCGGCCCGCGATACCGACAGGTAACGCTCGTTGCCACCAATCTCGACCTGGGGACCGTCGCTTACCGCGCGGCCCTGCTCGTCTACGCGCACGGTCATGGTCGCCTTGCTGCCACTGTGGCAGATCGTCTTGATCTCGCTGATCTCGTCGGCCCAGGCGAGCAGGTACTGGCTGCCCTCAAACAATTCACCACGGAAATCCGTGCGCAAGCCATAGCAAAGCACCGGGATCCGGAGCGCATCGACCACTTCGGTCAACTGCCACACCTGCGATTTGTGCAGGAACTGCGCCTCGTCCACCAACACGCAATGCAACGCGCCATGGGCGGCGATATCGGCCGCCACCAGCGCCTGCAGATCCTGCCGCGAATCGAACACGGTCGCCGGCGCGCTCAGGCCGATGCGCGAAGCGACCGTGCCGCTGCCGACGCGGTCGTCCAGACGCGGCGCCAGGATCGCCACCCGCATCCCGCGCTCACGGTAGTTGTGCGCGGACTGCAGCAAGTTGGTGGTCTTGCCGGCGTTCATCGCCGAATAGTAGAAATACAGCTTGGCCATGACGGCATTTTACCGATTCGGGTCACCGTAGCGATCGCCGGTATGGGTGCGACAATGGGGATGGTCCACGACGGTCACTCCATGCACGGCCTCAATCCCCCCCAACGCGCCGCTGTCGAGCACATCGACGGCCCCCTGCTCGTGCTCGCCGGCGCCGGCAGCGGCAAGACCCGGGTGATCGTGGAGAAGATCGCGCACCTGATCGCGTCGGGCCGAATGCCGGCCAAGCGCATCGCCGCGATCACCTTCACCAACAAGTCCGCCAAGGAAATGCGCGAGCGCGTCGCCAAGCGCATCCGGGGTGACGGCGCCGAGGGGCTGACCATCTGCACCTTCCACGCGCTGGGCTTGCGTTTTTTGCAGATCGAGCACGCCAAGCTCGGCCTGCGCCGCGGCTTCTCGATCTTCGACAGCGACGACAGCGCGGCGCAGATCAAGGACCTGCTCGGCACCGGCACCAAACCCGATGCGCTGGATGCGATGCGCAACCTGATCTCGCGGGCGAAGAACTCCGGACTGTCGCCCGAGCAGGCGATGGCCGAGGCACGTACCGCGCGCGAGATCGACGCGGCGACGGTGTACGCGCTGTACCAGGCGCGGCTGGGCACGTTCAACGCGGTCGACTTCGACGACCTGATCCGGCTGCCGGTGCAGCTGCTGGAATGCGACCAGGAGTGCGCGCTGGGCTGGCGCGAGCGCATCGGCTACCTGCTGGTGGACGAGTGCCAGGACACCAACGACGCGCAGTACCGACTGCTCAAGGCGCTGGCCGGCCCGCGGGGGCTGTTCACCTGCGTGGGCGACGACGACCAGTCGATCTACGCCTGGCGCGGGGCGAACCCGGACAACCTGCTGTCACTGGGCACCGACTACCCGGCGCTGCGGATCATCAAGCTGGAGCAGAACTACCGCTGCTCCAACCGCGTGCTGCGCACCGCCAACGCGCTGATCGCCAACAACCCGCATGCGCACCCCAAGACCCTGTGGAGCGAGCAGGCCGACGGCGAGCGCATCCGCATCTGGGAGTGCCGAGACAACGCACACGAGGCGGAAAAAGTCGCCTCGGAAATCCAGTTTGTCGCCACCGCCCGGCAGGCGCCATGGAGCGATTTTTGCATCCTGTTCCGCGGGAACTTCCAGTCCCGCGCGCTGGAAAAGGCGTTGCAGCTGGTCAAGGTTCCGTACCACCTCTCCGGCGGTACCGCGTTCCTGGAGCGCGGCGAGGTCAAAGACGCGCTGTCCTGGCTGCGCCTGGTCGCCAACCCCGACGATGATGCTGCCTTCCTGCGCGCGGTGACCTCGCCCAAGCGTGAGGTCGGCGCGACCACTTTGTCCAGACTGGGCGAGCTGGCCCAGCGCGCCGGCATGCCGATGTCGCGCGCGGCCGAATCGGTCGGCGCACTGAAGCAGCTTCCGCCCCGTGCCGGCAACGCGCTCGACAACTTCGTCGGCATCCTGCGCGGCCTGCGCAACGACGCCCGCCGGATGACCCCGGCGGAACTGGTGCGCACGCTGGCCGACAAGTCCGGGCTGCTCGCCTCGATCCGTGCCCAATGCAAAGACGAGACCAGCTTCCAGCGCCGCAAGGCCAATCTGGAAGAGCTCGCCGACTGGTTCGACGGCGGCAAAGGCGCGGGACCAGGCGAGCTCGCCGCGCAGCTGGCCTTGCTCTCGCACGCCGACAAGGGCGATGCCGGCAACCAGGTCCGGCTGATGAGCCTGCACGGCGCCAAGGGTCTGGAATTCCGCTACGTCTTCATCGTTGGCGTCGAGGACGGCACCCTGCCGCACGAGGCCAGCATCGACGAAGGCAGCATCGAGGAAGAGCGCCGCCTGCTGTACGTCGGCATCACCCGCGCCAAGGAACAACTGTGGCTGTCTTACTCGAAAAAGGCGCAAAAATGGGGCGACACGATCCGCCTCAAACCGAGCCGTTTCTTCGACGAACTGCCCGCCGCCGAGATCCAGCGCGACGGTGCCGACCCGGTCGCCGACGCGGCCCGGAAGCAGGAGCGGGCAACCGCCGGATTGGCCGCAATCCGCGCGCTTTTAGACAACTGACGCAGCGCGGCAACATTTGCCGCACCGCACAATTATTTGTGATGAAAATCACGTTATAAGTAGCGATTACGGGCCTTTGTCGTCGATAAGTGCCTCTGTGCGTCATCAAGTATTTACCCCCGAGTCATTTTTCGTGCTATTGCTTTCGGCAAGGCAGTTGCCAGATCCATGGCAATTGCATGTACTCCGGCGTCCCCGATTTCATGCCCGGCGTAACTCCAGCATGAAGTTTCTCTGCTCGATTTCGTAGCGACACCTAGAGCTGAAATGGGCACCCGGAGTTGTCATTGGGGGAGTCGCTGTCGCGATGCCGACAGCGCTCCAAATGAAGCCGACCGGGGAAATCAGCCATGTCCGTCTTGCACACCATCCGTTCCACCCACAACGCCGTCCTGAACACCCCCCGCGGTCACGCCAAGCGCGCACCGCTGTATCTCGCGCTCGTCGCGGCGCTGACCTTGGCGACCGCGCCCACCATCGCCGCAGAAACTTGCGAAACCACTGGCAGCAACACGTCGGTGGCGATCGGCGACCAGGCGCTGGCTTGCGGGGAGGGCAGCATTGCGATCGGCCAGGCCGCCACCGCCATCGGTGCGGCCAGTATCGCTATTGGCCGCGACGCCACGGCCGCCGGCGCGGACAGCAGCGCCGTCGGCGAGGGCGCCAGCGCCACCGGTGCCGCCAGCAACGCAGCGGGGCTGAGAGCTACCGCGGTGGGCGCAGACAGTCTGGCCGTGGGCGATGGAACCACTGCCGTTGGCGCGAGGTCCATCGCCGTCAGCACCGGTACTGCCGTCGGCAACGGTGCGCTGTCGGTGGGCGAGAACAGCGTCGCCGTCGGTGCCGGCTCGATCGCGCTGCGAGACAACGCGCTTTCGGTCGGCAGCGCCGGCAACGAACGCCAGATCACCAACGTCGCCGCCGGTACCGAGGGCTCCGATGCGGTGAACGTGGACCAGTTGGACGCGGTCGCGGCAGCCGCCGAGAACACCGACCAGTACTTCAAGGCCAGCGGCGAGGGTGAGGCGCTGGTCGAAGGCGAGGACGCGGTTGCCGCCGGTTCCAACGCGCTGGCAGATGGTGATTACGCCACTGCAGTTGGCTCAAGCAGCTACGCGGGAGCGCAAGGCGCCTCGGCGTTCGGCAGCGGCGCGATGGCACTGGGCGAGTTCAGCTCGGCCAGCGGCTACAACGCGGTCGCCACCGGCGATGACAGCGTGGCCAATGGCAGCAACAGCGAAGCCACGGGCACCTCCAGTGTCGCCATGGGTGGCCGCCGCGCGGTCCTGGACGATGAAGGCAACCCGGTCCTGGATGCGGACGGCAACCCGACCTACGTCAACACCGTCGCCAGTGGCGATGACAGCACGGCGCTGGGCGCCGGCGCGGTCGCCGCCGAAGTCGGCGCCACCGCAACCGGCGCCGGGTCCAACGCCTCCGGGGCCTACAGCACCGCAACCGGCACCGAATCCACGGCAGCGGCGACCCAAGCCACCGCCAATGGTTTCCGCAGTGCGGCCACCGGCGACGGATCCACCGCTGTGGGCAGCTATACCGAAGCCGACGGTTTCCTGTCTTCGGCGATCGGTTACGGCTCGGTCGCCTCCAATGATTACGCCACGGCGCTGGGCGCATCCGCGACCGCAAGCGGTGCCAGCAGCACCGCACTGGGCGAGGCCGCACAGGCCAGCGGCGATGAGAGCACCGCAGTCGGCGGCAGCACCTTCTTCGGCTTGATCAGCACCCAGGCAAGCGGTACCGGCGGCACCGCCGTCGGCAACGGCGCATGGGCCACCGGCGAGTACGCCACCACCGTGGGACACAACAGCTGGGCGGATGGCGAGCAAAGCGTAGCGCTGGGGGCCAACGCGTTCGCCCTGGACGACAACGCCGTGGCGCTGGGGGCCAACTCGGCAACCAATCGCGCCAACAGCGTCTCCGTTGGCGATGTCGGCAGCGAGCGCCAGATCACCAACGTCGCCGCCGGCACCGAGGGCACCGATGCGGTGAACCTGGACCAGTTGGATGCGGTCGCGGCAGTCGCCGAGGCCACCGACCAGTACTTCAAGGCCAGCGGCGAGGGTGAGGCCCTCGTCGAAGGCGAGGACGCGGTTGCGGCCGGTTCCAACGCGATGGCCGATGGTGATTACACCACCGCGGTCGGCTCTTCGAGCTTCGCCGGGGCGCAAGGTGCCTCGGCGTTCGGCAGCGGTGCGATGGCGCTGGGCGAGTTCAGCTCGGCCAGCGGCTACAACGCGGTCGCCACCGGCGATGACAGCGTGGCCAATGGCAGCAACAGCGAAGCCACGGGCACCTCCAGTGTCGCCATGGGTGGCCGCCGCGCGGTCCTGGACGATGAAGGCAATCCGGTCCTGGATGCGGACGGCAACCCGACCTACGTCAACACCGTCGCCAGTGGCGATGACAGCACGGCGCTGGGCGCCGGCGCGGTCGCCGCCGAAGTCGGCGCCACCGCAACCGGCGCGGGCTCAAATGCCTCCGGCGCCTACAGCACCGCAACCGGCGCCGAAGCCACGGCAGCGGCTACCCAGGCCACCGCCAATGGTTTCCGCAGTGCGGCCAACGGTGACGGATCCACCGCTGTGGGCAGCTACACAGAAGCCGACGGTTTCCTGTCTTCGGCAATCGGTTACGGCTCGGTCGCCTCCAACGATTACGCCACGGCGCTGGGTGCATCCGCGACCGCGAGCGGCGCCAGCAGCACCGCACTGGGCGAGTCCGCACAGGCCAGCGGCGACGAGAGCACCGCAGTCGGCGGCACAACCCTCTATGGCTTGATCAATACCCGTGCGAGCGGAACCGCCAGCTCCGCTTTCGGCAACGGCGCTTGGGCAACCGGCGGCTATAGCACGGCGCTTGGCCACAACAGCTTTGCCGCCGGCGACGGCAGCGCCGCAGTCGGGTACAACAGCTACGCGTCCGGCGTAGACAGCGTGGCAGTAGGCGTCAGCGCCTATGCACCCGCCACCAACAGCGTGGCTCTCGGTGCCAACTCGATGAGCGACCGCGACAACAGCGTATCCGTCGGCAGTGCCGGCAGCGAGCGCCAGATCACCAATGTCGCCGCCGGTACCGAGGGCACCGATGCGGTGAACCTGGACCAGTTGGACGCGGTCGCGGCGGTCGCCGAGACCACCGACCAGTACTTCAAGGCCAGTGGTGAGGGTGAGGCGCTGGTCGAAGGCGAGGACGCGGTTGCGGCCGGTTCCAACGCGATGGCCGACGGCGATTACACCACTGCGGTCGGCTCTTCCAGCTTTGCAGGCGCGCAAGGCGCTTCGGCGTATGGCAGCGGCGCGATGGCGATGGGCGAATTCAGCTCGGCCAGCGGCTACAACGCGGTCGCCAGCGGCGACGACAGCGTAGCCAGCGGCAGCAACAGCGAAGCCACGGGCACCTCCAGTGTCGCCATGGGCGGCCGCCGCGCGGTCCTGGACGATGAAGGCAATCCGGTCCTGGGTGCGGACGGCAACCCGACCTACGTCAACACCGTGGCCAGCGGCGATGACAGCACGGCTCTGGGCGCCGGCGCGGTCGCCGCCGAAGTCGGCGCCACCGCAACCGGCGCCGGCGCCAATGCAGCCGGTGCCTACAGCACCGCAACCGGCTCCGAAGCCACGGCAGCGGCTACCCAGGCCACCGCCAATGGTTTCCGCAGTGCGGCCACCGGGGACGGATCCACCGCTGTGGGCAGCTATACCGAGGCGGATGGCTTCCTGTCTTCGGCGATCGGTTACGGCTCGGTCGCCTCCAATGATTACGCCACGGCGCTGGGCGCATCCGCGACCGCAAGCGGTGCCAGCAGCACCGCACTGGGCGAGGCCGCACAGGCCAGCGGCGATGAGAGCACCGCGGTCGGCGGCAGCACCTTCTTCGGCTTGATCAGCACCCAGGCGAGCGGCACCGGCGGCACTGCCGTCGGTAATGGCGCATGGGCCACCGGCGAGTACGCCACCGCCGTGGGACATAACAGCTACGCCGACGGCGAGCAAAGCTTGGCGCTGGGTGCAAACGCGTTCGCCCTGGACGACAACGCCGTGGCGCTGGGTGCCAACTCGGCAACCAACCGCGCCAACAGCGTCTCCGTTGGCGATGTCGGCAGCGAGCGCCAGATCACCAACGTCGCCGCCGGCACCGAGGGCACCGATGCGGTGAACCTGGACCAGCTGGATGCGGTCGCGGCGGTTGCCGAGAACACCGACCAGTACTTCAAGGCCACCGGTGAGGGCGAGGCGCTGGTCGAAGGCGAGGACGCGGTAGCAGCCGGTTCCAACGCGATGGCCGACGGCGATTACACCACCGCGGTCGGCTCTTCCAGCTTCGCCGGCGCGCAAGGCGCTTCGGCGTTCGGTAGCGGTGCGATGGCGTTGGGCAAGTTCAGCTCGGCCAGCGGCTACAACGCGGTCGCCAGCGGCAGTGACAGCGTCGCCAGCGGCAGCAATAGCGAGGCGAGCGGCGATTCCAGTATCGCCATTGGTGGAAAGATCAACGCCTTTGATGCCGACGGCAACCCGATCGAGGTCAACACGGTGGCGTCCGGATTGGGCGCGACGGCGGTCGGCTCTGGCAGTCTGGCCACTGGCATCGGTAGCTCGTCTGTTGGCGTGCTCAGCGAGGCCAACGGTTACGCGGCATCGGCCTTTGGCTATGGCAGCATTGCCAACGGCGAATACGCCTCCAGCTTCGGCCATGCCGCCGGGGCCACCGGTGATTACAGCGTGGCGGTGGGCGGTCCGGCGGACCTGATCCCCGGTTGGGGCATCCTCGTCTACACCCAGGCCAGCGGGCTCAGCTCGGCCGCGTTCGGTGCCGGTGCGATCGCCGCTGGCGACTTCAGTACGGCCAATGGCAGCCTGTCGGAAGCCTCCGGCGAAATGAGCACCGCGCTGGGCTACTTCGCCTATGCGCCAGGCGCCAACTCGTCGGCGCTGGGCGCCAACTCCTGGGCCAGCGGCGCCAACAGCTCGGCAGTTGGTTACTACAGCACCAGCTACGGCGCCGACAGCACCGCAATCGGCTACTACAGCACCGCTGATGCGGACAACAGCGTCGCCTTGGGTGCGAACTCGATCGCCGACCGCGCCAACAGCGTCTCCGTTGGCGATGTCGGCAGCGAGCGCCAGATCACCAACGTCGCCGCCGGTACCGAGGGCACCGATGCGGTGAACCTGGACCAGCTGGATGCGGTCGCGGCAGTCGCCGAGACCACCGACCAGTACTTCAAGGCCAGCGGCGAGGGTGAGGCCCTCGTCGAAGGCGAGGACGCGGTTGCGGCCGGTTCCAACGCGATGGCCGATGGTGATTACACCACCGCGGTCGGCTCTTCGAGCTTCGCCGGGGCGCAAGGTGCCTCGGCGTTCGGCAGCGGTGCGATGGCGTTGGGCGAGTTCAGCTCGGCCAGCGGCTACAACGCGGTCGCCACCGGCGATGACAGCGTGGCCAATGGCAGCAACAGCGAAGCCACGGGCACCTCCAGTGTCGCCATGGGTGGCCGCCGCGCGGTCCTGGACGATGAAGGCAATCCGGTCCTGGATGCGGACGGCAACCCGACCTACGTCAACACCGTCGCCAGTGGCGATGACAGCACGGCGCTGGGCGCCGGCGCGGTCGCCGCCGAAGTCGGCGCCACCGCAACCGGCGCGGGCTCAAATGCCTCCGGCGCTTACAGCACCGCGACCGGCACCGAATCCACGGCAGCGGCTACCCAGGCCACCGCCAATGGCTTCCGCAGTGCGGCCACCGGCGACGGATCCACCGCTGTGGGCAGCTATACCGAAGCCGACGGTTTCCTGTCCTCGGCGATCGGTTATGGCTCGGTCGCCTCCAACGATTACGCCACGGCGGTGGGTGCAGCCGCGACTGCGAGCGGCGCCAGCAGCACCGCAATAGGTGAGTCCAGCTCGGCTTCGGGCCTGGAAAGCACGGCGGTCGGTGGAACCGCGTTCGGGGTCATCGCCACCGAAGCGTCCGGCGAGGGCGCCTCCGCATTCGGCAATGGCGCCTGGGCCGGAGGCGACTACAGCACTTCCGTCGGTTGGTTGAGCAGCGCCGATGGGATCGGTTCCACCACCGTGGGCGGCGCAGCATGGGCCGCAGCGGATGATTCGACCGCGCTGGGTTACGGGACATACGCCTCTGCGCCCAACAGCGTCGCCCTGGGGGCCGGATCGGTGGCTGACCGCGCCGACACCGTCTCCGTCGGCGAAGTTGGCGGCGAGCGCCAGATCAGCAATGTCGCCGCCGGTACCGAGGGCACCGACGCGGTGAACCTGGACCAGCTCAATTCCGTGGCGGAGACAGCCGGAGAGACCAGCCGACTGTTCCAGGCAACGGGCGAAGGTGAGGCCATCGTTGCGGGCGAGGACTCCGTGGCAGCGGGCAGCGACGCTTACGCGGAAGGCAATTACGCCACCGCCATTGGTTCCAGCAGCAGCGCAATCGGTGAAGGTGCCAGCGCGTCCGGCTCCGGCGCAGTTGCAGTCGGTACCCAGGCGACCGCCAACGGCTTCAATGCCGTCGCATTGGCCGACAACGCCACCGCCAGCGGTGCCAACAGCAACGCGTCGGGTGAGTACGCCAGCGCCACCGGTGCCGAGAGCGAGGCTGGCGGGTTGTATGCCACCGCTACCGGTGCCGCCGCGATCGCCAGCGGTGATGGCAGCGTGGCGACCGGCTCGCTGAGTGAAGCCTCCGGAATCGAATCCACCGCAAGCGGGTTCTTCAGCCTGGCCAGTGGCGAAGCCGCCACGGCTTTGGGGGCGGAAAGCGTTGCCAGTGGCAATGTTTCGGTGGCTACCGGGTTCCTCGCCGAAGCCACCGGCGACTTCGCTACTTCACTGGGCGGGCTGTCCACCGCCGCTGGCTATAACAGCACCGCCGTCGGCAGCGCCGCCACGGCACTAGGCGATGACAGCACAGCGGTCGGTTCCGACAGCATTGCCACTGCCGACAACAGCGTGGCGTTGGGTGTCGGCTCGCAGGCCGATCGCGCCAACAGCGTCTCCATGGGTGGTGTCGGCAGCGAGCGACAGATCACCAATGTCGCGGCAGGAACATTCGACACCGACGCCGTCAATCTGTTCCAGCTGAGCTCCATGGCCACTGCCCTGGGCGGCGGCGCAGGCTTTAGTGGAGGCATTTTCAGCGGGCCCAGCTACATGATCCAGGGCAGCAACTACACCAACGTCGGTGCCGCTTTCACCGCGATTGATGTCGAGCTTGGGATCATCAACGCGGTGATCGACAACCTGCCCCCAGGCCTGACCAGACCGCGTCAGCTGTCGGCAACGACGCTGGTAGCACAGACCGCCGCCGCGACGACGCCCACCCCCGCAGTCGCAACCGTAGCGCCGCAAAGTACGGCTCCTGCTGCCACCGCAGGCTCCGCCGGAGGGATTGCGATGGGTAATGGCAGCCACGCTGCGGACGGCAACGACATCGCGATTGGCAACAATAGCGTCGTCAATGCGGCCAACAGCACCGCCGTGGGCACCAACAGCAGCGTGGATGCGGCGGCAAGCAACGCGGTCGCGATCGGTGCCGATACCAACGTGACCGCCTCCGGCGGTGCCGCGTTGGGTCAAGGCGCCACGGTCACGGCCGAGGGTGCAGTCGCACTCGGCCAGGGTTCGGTGGCCGATGAGGCCAACACCGTCTCCGTGGGTTCGGCCAGCAACCAGCGCCGGGTAACCAACGTCGCCGCTGGCTCCGCTGACACCGATGCCACCAACGTGGCGCAGGTGCAAGCCGGCAACGCCGCCACCCTGGCCAGCGCGCAGGGCTACACCGACACCACTGCGACCCAGACGCTGACTTCGGCCTACAACTACACCGACACCAGCACCACCAACGCGTTGAATTCGGCCAAGGCCTACACCGACCAGAGCATTGGCCTGCTCAACGACGACTTCAATGCGTTGCGCGGCGAGGTCAATGAGCGCTTCTACGAAGTCGACCACCGGTTCGACCAGATGGGCGCGATGAGCGCGGCGATGCTGAACATGGCCACCAGTGCAGCAGGCGTCCGCACCCCGAACCGGGTCGGTGTCGGCGTCGGCTTCCAGAACGGCGCATCGGCGCTGTCGGTCGGCTACCAACGCGCATTGTCCGACCGCGCCACGGTGACCTTCGGCGGCGCGTTCAGCGGCGACGACTCCTCTGTCGGCGCTGGTGTCGGCTTTGGCTGGTAGTTCCCCCGGCGGGGTCGGGATCAGAACGTCCTGGCCCCGCCACCGCAATGCTGCATCAAGCCTGTTCCAGATCAAGCCTGTTCCAGATCGACGCTTTTCACAACCTGCATGTCAATCACCACGAGGAAGTGCCAGATGAATTGCAAGAACCCATCGTTCCGCATCAGCCTGCTCGCCGCCGCAGTGGCAGTCACCATCGCCGCCCCCGCGGCAATGGCCACCGGCGTTGCACCGCTGCCGACCCGTGGTGCCCCCCAAGCTGCCCCCGCAGCCCAGGACGGCGCCCGCCTGATCATCCGCTACCAGGACAGCAACCTGTCCCACGCAGCCAAGCTGCAGACCGTCGATACCGCCGCTTCGCGCAGCCGTGCAATGTTGTCGGCCAGCTCTCGGAGCGGCGCCAAGGCACCCGCCTCCCGTTATATGCGCAAGCTTGCGGTGGGCGCGGACCTGGTCCGGCTGGACCGGGATCTCGACCCGGCTGCGCTGAAGGCACTGGTACGGGAGCTGTCTGCCGACCCGGCGGTGAAGTCGGTCCAGATCGACCAGATGATGCATGCGATCGACAAGACCAGTGGGCAGGTCGCCAGCCGCGACCTGGTACAGCCGCAACTGGTAGTCGACGACCCGTACTTCGCCCAGTACCAGTGGCACCTTCAAGACACGGCTGGCGGCATCAACGCGCCGGAAGCCTGGGACACCTCCACCGGTGAAGGCGTGGTCGTGGCGGTGCTGGACACCGGCATCATCGACCATCCGGACATGGATGCGAACATGCTGGCCGGCTACGATTTCATCACCGACGCCGAGGTATCGCGTCGTCCGACCGATGAGCGCGTACCTGGCGCGCACGACTACGGCGACTGGTACGCCGCCGGCGAATGCCAAGAGGTGGAAGCCTCGGGCAGTTCGTTCCACGGCACCCACGTCGCCGGGACGATTGCCGAACTGAGCAACAACGGCCTCGGCATGGCAGGCGTTGCCCACAATGCCAAGGTCCTGCCGGTGCGCGTGCTCGGCAAATGCGGCGGCTACACCTCCGACATCGCCGACGCGATCGTCTGGGCCGCGGGCGGCGACGTTCCCGGCGTGCCCACCAATACCAACCCTGCCGAGATCATCAACATGAGCCTGGGCGGTACTGGCAGCTGCAACCCGATCAGCCAGGCGGCGATCAACCAGGCGGTCGGGTTGGGTACCACGGTGGTGGTCGCGGCGGGCAACAGCAATAGCGATGTTGCCAACCACTCCCCTGCCAGCTGCGAGAACGTCATCTCGGTCGGCGCCGTCGGCATCACCGGTGCCCGCGCCTACTACTCCAACTACGGCGACAAGGTCGACCTGTCGGGTCCCGGCGGTGGGGTTACCGATGGCAATCCGGACGGGTACGTCTGGCAGGCTGGCAACGACTCGGCCACGTCGCCGGAACTGGGTGAGGTCACCTACATGGGCATGGCCGGCACGTCGATGGCCGCCCCCCACGTTGCAGCAGTCGGCGCGCTGGTCCAGAGCACCGTGGTTGCTGCAGGCCAGGCACCCAAGACGCCGGCCGAACTGGAAGCCATCCTGGTCGACAGTGCTCGGCCGTTCCCGTCTACCCCCGACCGGGACATCGGCAGTGGCCTGCTTGACGCGCCCGATGCACTGGCCAAGGCGATGGAGGTGCCGTGCGATCCTGCCGTGGAGGACTGCGCTCCGGATGCGATCGAGCTGACCAGCAGGGAGGCCGTACGCAACCTGTCCGGCGCGTCGGGCAGCGAAACGCTGTACAGCATCGAAGTCCCGGCCGGCTCGCGGCTGCTGAACGTGATGACCTACGGCGGCAGCGGCAACGTCAGCGTGTATGTCAGCGCCGGCGAAGCGCCAACCACCGCGGCGTATGACCACGAGTCCTCACGTCCGGGCAACAACGAGACCGTCCGCGTGCGCAACCCGGAAGCCACCACTTACTTCATCCTGGTGGTCGGTGAAAGTGCCTACAGCCGCGCGAGTATCCAGGCCCGCGTCGACTGACCCAACCACGGCAAGGACGCACCACCAGAACCCCGGCTTCGGCCGGGGTTCTGGTTGCAGGCCCTCCGCTACACTCGCAGACCTGATCCTCCGGAGCCCGTCATGCATCGTCGCCTGCTTGTTCCCGCACTGTTATCCAGCGTCGTTGCGCTATCGGGTTGCCAGCACGGCCTCACTCATCCAGGTGCGGGCGCCGCCAAGACCGAGGTCCAACCGTCTGCCTCGGTTGCCGCAGCGGACGACAACCTCAACGCGGTTTTGTGGATGCAGTCATCGGTTGAGTTTCGTGCCACCGCGGCCCAGACCTATCGCGCCGCAGCGGACCAGC
Source organism: Lysobacter sp. A378 (assembly GCF_054052125.1). Taxonomy (NCBI): domain Bacteria; kingdom Pseudomonadati; phylum Pseudomonadota; class Gammaproteobacteria; order Lysobacterales; family Lysobacteraceae; genus Lysobacter; species Lysobacter sp. A378. The sequence goes on from NZ_JBSVRK010000001.1 coordinate 107,338, forward strand.
TCGACGCCGCCCTGGCCGACCCGCAATGGGATGCCCTGGTCCCCGATGAGCGCGCCAACCCCGCAACAGGGCTGAAGCCGGCGGTCATCGTCGACATCGACGAGACGGTGCTGGACAACTCGCCCTACCAGGCGCGATTGATCCAGACCGGGCTGCAATACGACCCCGCCACCTGGGCGGCGTGGGTCGCCGAGGCAAGCGCCCGCCCGGTCCCCGGCGTGGTCGAGTTCGCACAGGCGGCCAGTGCCCGCGGCATCACCATGATCTACATCTCCAATCGCAACCATGATCAGCAGGCCGCCACCCTGGCCAACCTGCGCGCAGTGGGCCTGCCGGTCGCCGACAACTCGGTGTACCTGGGCAAGGGCCTGCAGGTCGAGCACTGCGCGCAACCCTCCAGCAGCGACAAGCAATGCCGTCGCCAGCTGGTTGGCCGCAGCTATCGGGTGCTGATGCAGTTCGGCGACCAGTTGGGCGACTTTGTCCAGGTCGAACCCAACACCACCGCCCATCGGCAGGCGCTGTTGGAGCAATACGGCGACCGTTTCGGCGAGCGTTGGTGGATGTTGTCCAACCCGACTTATGGCGACTGGTTGCCGGCCTTGTTCGGTAACGACTGGAGCCTGCCACCGGCAGCGCAACGCGAGGCAAAGCGCGCCGCGCTGGACACTGCGGGCGCTGTCGTGGACCCGGGTCGCGATTGATCGTGTGCGCTCGCGCGTCCTTCTGCCTGCAAGTCCGTGGACGCTGATCGCGGTGGGCGGCCATTGTTGTCCAGATCATCGACCCGGCTTGTAACGAGGACCGGTGGCGGCGAAGATGCCGGACTGCGACTGGGGAGCCGCTGCATGTTATTGATCCGACGCATCACTTTCAGGCTGCTATCGACAAGACTGTTATCGGCCCTCGCGCTGCTGGCGATCATCACCACCGTGGGCGTGGCGTGCGACCGCACCCCGACCGAGGCCCCGGCCAGCACCGGCCCGACCGGACCGGTCGCGGCGGTCAACCGGCTGGTCGAGGACCTTCGAGCCAACGACGTGGCCGCCTACTCGCGCCACGCCTTGCCACCGTCGTTGCACCGACAGATGAGCGTGGCATGGAGCGAGGGACACACCATCTGGCCACTGACCGAACTGCCGCTGGACGACCGTCTACCGGGATTTATCACCCTGTTGGCGGAGCCGGAGGCAGAGAAGTCCCTGCTGGCTGCCTACAACCACCAATTTGCCGGCGCAGACCGGGAATTGCGCACCGCGGCGGCGACCTTGGGCTTGTTCGCCACCCAGTATGTGCAAGGCAGCGCTGACTACAGCACCGCGGAGCGCGAGCATTATGTGCAGCTGATCACGGCGTTGAGCGAATGGGCCCAACAGGCTCCATTGGGTGACGTGGCCCAGGCCAGGATAGCCATACCCCAGCTGGTGGCTGCTGCGCGCCTGACTGGTCTGGCCGCTCCCGATGCGTTTCCCACGACCGGGATGGATCGCAGCCTGGATCGCCTCGCCCCGTTCTTCGCACGTTTCAAACAGGTATTGACCGGCTATGGCCTGGATCTCGACCAGGCGCTGGATAGCACCAAGGTCCGGCTTCTCGAACAAACCGGCGACCAGGCCCGGGTTTCGGTGGCTTACACTCTTGCCGGCATCGCCATCGAAGCCGAGATTCGGGTCGAGCGGCACGATGGACACTGGTACCTGACCGACCTGTTGCGTCACGCCCGATCCCAGGTTCCGGCTGCAAGCACCGGCGCTGAATCGGGCCCACCACCGGCCACCCTCGAAACGCCGACCGATCTCACCGTTCGCTGAGCCGTCTATCCACCGCGAGCGAACCGGCATAATGGCGCCGATGCCAAAACAGACACCCCTGCAGTTTCCTGGCGACGATGCCAATACGCCGGCCGCGGAACCGGTGCGCGACCAGTCGCTGTCCAGCTTCGAGCCGGGCTCCACCCTGGGCGATGAAGCCGAGCCGGTCACGGACAAGACAACGGCCGCAGGTGTCGCCTCGGAGCGCTCACAAGACTCGTGGCGACCCTGGTGGGCGCGCCTGCTGGGCCGCCTGTTGGCGCCATGGATCGCGCTGACGATTGAACCGCGCGAGCCGGCGGTCCACGCGGCCGGGCTGGTTGAGCATCCCATCTGCTATGTGATCGAGCATTACGGCCTGTCCAATGCCCTGATCCTGGAGCGGGCGTGTCAAGACAGCGGCCTGCCTTCACCGCTGCAACCGTTGCCCGGTGACCCGCTGGGACGCAAGCGCGCGTATGTCGCGCTGTCGCGGCGCAACGCCAGCACGCTGGCACCCCTGCAGCAGTCGCTGGGTAGCGCACCGCCATCATCCAAAAGCCACTCCGAATCGCTGGCACGGCTGCTGAAAGCCCACCGCGATGACCCCACGCTCGACGTCCTGCTGGTGCCGGTATCGATCTTCGTCGGCCGCGCACCGGACAAGACCAGCGGCTGGTTTTCGGTGCTGTTCTCGGAGAACTGGGCATTGGTCGGCCGTTTCCGCCGCCTGCTGGCGATCCTGCTCAATGGCCGCGCCACCACGGTGCGGTTCGCGCCGCCAATCAGCCTGCGCGGAATCATTGCCGAGAACCTGCCGCCGGAACGCACGGTGCGCAAGCTCTCACGCGTGCTACGCACCCATTTCCGCCGCATCCGGGCCGCGGTCATTGGCCCGGATCTGTCGACCCGCCGCTTGCTGGTCGACAAGGTGCTGGCCACCGACTCGGTCAAGGACGCCATCGCCGACCAGGCGCGGCGCGACAATTCCAGCGCTGCAGACGCGTGGAAGAAAGCCCACGGCTACGCTTACGAGATCGCCGCCGACTATTCCCACCCGGTGGTGCGCTCAGCCAGCTTCCTGCTGACCCTGGTCTGGAACCGGATCTACCGCGGCGTGCTGGTCCATCACCTGGACAAGCTCAAGCAGGCCGCGCCGGGGCACGAGGTCATCTACGTGCCCTGCCATCGCAGCCACATGGATTACCTGCTGCTGAGCTACCTGCTGTACACCCGTGGCATCGTGCCGCCGCACATCGTCGCCGGCATCAACCTCAACCTGCCGGTCATCGGCACGTTGCTGCGCAAGGGTGGCGCGTTCTTCATCCGTCGCAGCATCCGCGGCAGCATGCTGTATTCGACCGTGCTCAGCGAGTACGTCGCCAAGCTGGTCTCCGGTGGCTACTCGATCGAGTACTTCGTCGAAGGCGGCCGTTCGCGGACCGGCCGGCTGCTGCCACCCAAGGGCGGCATGGTGTCGATGACCGTGCGCGCTTTCCTGCGCCAGCCGACCCGGCCGGTATTGTTCCAGCCGGTCTACATCGGCTACGAGAAGCTGATGGAGGGCAACAGCTACCTGGACGAGTTGTCGGGCAAGCAGAAGAAGGGCGAGTCGATCTGGCAACTGCTGGCCGGCATACCGAAGGTACTGCGCTCCAACTACGGCCAGGTGGTGGTCAACTTCGGCGAGCCGATCAAGCTCGATGACGTGCTGGCCGAGCACGCGCCCGATTGGGAAGGCAAGGCGCTGGGCGATGACGAGAAGCCGGCCTGGCTGTCGGGGACGGTCGAGTCGCTGGCCCGGCGCATCCAGGTCAACGTCAACCGCGCGGCCGACGTCAACCCGATCAACCTGCTCGCACTGGCGCTGCTGTCCACGCCCAAGCACGCCATGGGCGAGGCCGACCTGCTGGCCCAGATTGCGCTGTCGACCACGCTGCTGGCCGAGTTGCCGTACTCGGACCGGGTCACCGTGACCCCGCACAGCCCGGCGCAGATCATTGCCCACGCCGAAGACATCGGCGTACTGACCCGCACCGCCCACCCGCTGGGCGACGTGTTGCAGGTCGGGGGCGACCAGTCGGTGTTGCTGAGCTATTTCCGCAACAACGTGCTGCACCTGTTTACCGCGGCCTCGTGGATTGCCTGCTGCTTCCAGAACAACCGCCGCATGGCCCAGGACAGCGTGTTGCGGCTGGGCCGCAGCGTTTATCCGTTCCTGCAGACCGAACTGTTCCTGCCATGGAGCGAGGACGAGTTCGTGGAGCGCCTCACCGGCACCATCGACATCTTCGTGCGCGAAGGGCTGCTGGAGCGCGTCAATGACGAGGACGGCGGCATCCTGGCCCGCAATGCCGGCCAGAGCGACGAGGTGTTCCGGCTGCGCGCAATCGGCCATTCCCTGCAGCAGGCGTTCGAGCGTTATTACATCACCATCTCGGTGCTGGTGAAGAACGGCAGTGGCACCCTGTCCACCGGGCAGCTGGAAAGCCTGTGCCAGCTTGCCGCGCAACGTCTCAGCCTGCTCTACGCCCCGGCCGCGCCGGAGTTCTTCGACAAGACCCTGTTCCGCGGCTTCATCCAGAAGCTGCGCGAGATCAAGCTGGTCCGGCTCGACGAGAACGCCAAGCTGGTGTTCGACCAACTGCTGGAAACCTGGGCGCGCGATGCCAAGTTCATCCTCGGCCGGGAGTTGCGCCACAGTATCGAAAAGGTCAGTCCCGAGGCCGCCAAACCCGATCCGGATGCACTTCCCGGCAACCCCTGAGAAGGGTGCTGCGACCGGTTCATGGTAAGGGTAGGATGAATGGCGCCGCCGGAACCGTCGCGGACCGGCCGTGATCGATGTACACCGGCTCCGTGCCGGTCGCCGCGACCACCGCCGGAGGATTGCGTCATGACTCAACCGACACCCGCCACCGCGGCTCGCGACACTCCCGAAGCGCAAACGCCCCACCCTGCGCCCGACCCGTCACCGCCACTTGCCAACGCTCCGCAACAACTGGTGGCCGGCCTGCTCGGCAAGGCCGACATCCGCATCAACGGCGATCGTCCCTGGGACATGCAACTGCACGACCCGGCCGCGCTGGAGCGCGCCCTGGCAGAGGGCAACCTCGGCCTCGGCGAGGCCTACATGGCCGGCGCCTGGGACTGTGAGCAGCTGGACGGCTTCTTCGACCGTCTGTTGCGGGCCCATCTCGAACGCGAGGTAGCACCGGCACGTATTGCCTGGCACGCATTGCAGGTGCGGATGTTCAACCGCCAGAACCGCACCCGCGCATGGCAGGTCGGCAAGACCCATTACGATCTGGGCAACCGTTTCTATGAAGCGATGCTCGACCCGCTCATGGTCTACTCCTGCGGCTACTGGCGTGACGCCGACACCCTTGCCCAGGCCCAGGTCGCCAAGCTGGACCTGATCTGTCGCAAGCTGGACCTGAAGCCAGGCATGCGCGTGCTCGACATCGGTTGCGGCTGGGGCAGCTTCATGGGATACGCCGCCGAACATTACGGCGTCCACTGCATCGGGGTGACGGTGTCGAAGGAACAAGCCCGGTACAGCCAGCAGCGTTACGCAGGGTTGCCGCTGGAGTTCGTCCTGCAGGATTATCGCGAGCTTGACCAGGACACCCTCGGCGGGCCGGTCGACCGCATCGTCAGTGTCGGCATGTTCGAGCACGTCGGCCACAAGAACCACCGCGAGTACATGGAAGTCGCCGAGCGTTGCCTGGCCGACGATGGCCTGTTCCTGCTGCACACCATCGGCAAGAACCAGCGCGACGCGGTGCCGGACCGGTGGATCGACAAGCACATCTTTCCCAACGGCGAGACACCATCGACTGGCCAGATCGGCGATGCCATCGACGGTTTGTTCGTTGCCGAGGACGTGCACAACTTCGGTGCCTACTACGACCCCACTTTGATGGCCTGGCATGCCAACTTCGAGGCGGCGTGGCCGCAGTTTGCCGACGAGCTGGGCGAGACGTTCCGCCGCAAGTGGCGTTATTACCTGCTCTCGTGCGCCGGTGCATTCCGCGCCCGCGAGTTGCAGCTGTGGCAGTGGGTACTGTCGAAGAATGGCGTTGCCGGGGGTTACCAGCGACCGGGTTGATCCAGCGCCGGGCGGCTTTCACGCAGCGCCGGATTCCAGGCTCACGCAGGCCAGTCGGGGATCAAAGCGCTTTGCAGGCGCGCGATGCAATCCTTCAGCGACAACTTGTGCTTCTTCAGCCGTTTCAAGGCCAGCTCGTCGGATGCGTCCGGCCCAGACGAGACCAGCCGGGCGATCTCGGCATCGAGCTCACGGTGCTCCTGGCGCAGCTGCACCAGACGTCGTTCGATGTCAGCCGGATCGCCGCTGTCGTTCATCCCCGCACAATAGCGCGCCCGGGCAATCAGCACGACATCCGCCCATCGCGGCAGGGGCAACGCGGGCCGCGGCCGGTAGAATGGCCGGTCCGCACGACCGTTGCCTCTTTTCCGGATATCGAATGTTCTTCCGCAACCTGACCCTGTTCCGCTTTCCCCCCAGCACCAAACTCGACGCTCTCGATGCCGGCCTGCAGGAATGCCTGCTCAAGCCGGTCGGCGCGCTGGAGTTGTCCTCGCGCGGCTTCATCTCGCCGTTCGGCCGTGATGCCGAGGAGCTCTCGCATCGACTGGGGGATGCGCTGTGGCTGACCATGGGCGGCGAGGATCGACTGCTACCCGGCTCGGTGGTCAACGACATGCTGGCGCGCAAACTGGCCCAGATCGAACAGACCGAGGGGCGCAAGCCCGGGGGGCGCACCCGCAAGCGGATCAAGGACGAGCTGATCACCGAGCTGATGCCGCGGGCGTTCATCAAGCCCAGCCGCACCGATGCGCTGCTCGACCTGGAACACGGCATCGTGGTGATCGACACCTCCAGCCGCAAGAGCGCGGAGCACGTCTGCAGCGAGATCCGCCGCGCGTTGGGCAGCTTCCCGGCCTTGCCGCTGAGCGCCGAGATCGCGCCGCGCTCGATCCTCACCGGCTGGGTTGCCGGCGAGCCGTTGCCCGATGGCTTGAGCATCGGCGACGAATGCGAACTGCGCGATCCGGCCGATCACGGTGCGGTGGTCAAGGTGCAGCGCATGGAGCTGGACAACGACGAGATCGCCAAGCACCTGGAGACCGGCAAGCAGGTCACCCGGTTGGCGCTGACCCTGGACGACCACGTCTCGTTCGTACTCGGCGAGGATCTGGTGGTACGCAAGTTCAAGCTGCTGGACGGCGCCGTCGACCAGTTGGAGTCCACCGACAGCGAGGACGTGCGCGCCGAGCTGGATGCGCGCTTTGCGCTGATGAGCGCGGAGGTCAAGCGATTGTTCGTGGTGCTGGAAGCCGCGTTCAAGATCAGCAAGTCGGAATAGTCCGTCACCGGAGCCGCCGTGAGCCTCAACCCGTTCCGCCAGCTGGCCCGCAAACCGCGCGCGGTAGAGCGCGACGCGTTCGAGTTGGTGCTGGCGGACGGCCGGGTGTTGGTGGTGCAACGGTTCCGCGACCCGCGCGCGCGGCGGATCAAGCTGTCCGTTGACGAGCGCGGCCCACGCTTGACCTTGCCGCTGCGCGCCAGTCTGGTCAGCGGCGAGCGCTTCAGCCGCGAGCACGCCGATTGGTTGGCGTCACAGGTCGACCGCCACGCCGTGGACGTACCGGCGGCGGTGGATCGATTGCAGACCACGGCATTGCCGCTGCGCAGCCAAATGCTCCCCTTGCGCTGGCAAACCGGACGTCACACCCGGCTTCAGCATGACGGTGAGGATGCCGACGACCGTGGCACCGGCCTGGTCATCAGCCTGCCTGACCGCGCTGGTCCCTCCGCGATCGCCCGCGCGCTGTGTGACTTCTACGAAGGCCAGGCGCGTGCCGACATTGGTCGTTGGCTGCCGGCGTACCAGGCCGGACTGCCACGGCCGCCGCGGCAATTCCGGTTCAAGCAGATGTCGTCGCAGTGGGGTTCGTTGGCGCCCGACGGCACCGTGGCGCTGGACCTGTCACTGGTACTGGCGCGACCTTCGGCGTTTGAGTATGTGCTGGTCCACGAGCTGTGCCATCTGCTCCAGGCCAACCACTCACCGGCCTTCTGGAGTGAGGTCGAGGCGCGTTGCCCGGCGTGGCGGGAGGACCGGGATTACCTGAAAAGCGAGGGCCGCCGACTCAAGGCGACCTTGCGGGCGTTACTCGGCGGGCAGCACTGAAAAAGTCACCGATGGCCGTGCCGACCTCCGCAGGCGCTTCCATGTGCACATGGTGACCTCCCTGCAACACCACCAGATCCGCATTTGTCAGGCAATCAAAACGCGCGCGGCGCAGTGTCTCCGGGAAGTAAACCTGGGCCGGCTCGGCATAGATCACCCGGACCGGACAGGTGATTGCCGCCAACTGGCTACGCACTTGCGCCTCGCTCAGTCGCACCGCGGTGGGACGGGTCAGGCGTGGATCACTGCGCCAACTGAAGCCGCGCGCCCGGTCCTCGCCACGGGCGGGCGCCAGGCCGCGGGCCACCAACAGGCTAGCCGCGGGTTCGCTGATTCCGCCGGCCATCATCCGGGCGCGCACCGCGGCCGCCGGGTCGGCAAACACCCGTAATGGCTTTCGCTCAGCGGACCGCTGCGAAAAGGATCGGTGCAGGCGAATCACGGCCTCCTCGTCCTCGTTGTCCTGCTCGGCCAGCGCGCCCAGCGACTCAATCGTGCACAACCGCTCGATCCGCTCCGGTGCGGCGGCGGCCATCACGCTGGCCACGGCGCCGCCCAGCGAATGGCCAAGCAGCGAGAACCGCTCCCAACCCAGCGCATCGGCCGCGGCAAAGACCACCCGGGCGGTATTGACCACGGTGTATTCGGCGGCCGCTGGCAGGTGGACGCTGGCGCCGTGGCCGGGCATGTCCAGTGCGACCAGGTCGATCCCGCCCAGGCACGGCTGCAACGGCACGAAGCTGGCAGCGTTATCCAGCCAGCCATGCAGCGCCAGTACTCGCGGCGCGCCTGCTGTGCCGCTGCGCAAGCCGGCAAACCGGCCCAGCGACGTGTCGAGGTTGATCTCGCGCATGGCGTGCGCATTGACGCTGCTCAATCCCATGCCTGCAACTCGCGTTGTGCGATTGCCGCCAATGCTGCGGCGTGTGCCGGATTGTCGTTCAGGCACGGGATGTAGCGCAGCCGGCCACCGCGCGCGGCGAAGTCCTCGGCCAGCATGATTGCAATCTCCTCCAGGGTTTCCAGGCAGTCGGCGGCGAATCCCGGCGCCACGATGTCCACCTTGCGTACTCCACGGTCGGCCAACGCGACCAGCGTGTTGGCGGTGGCCGGCTCCAACCAGCGCTCACGGCCGAACCGCGATTGGTAGCTGACGCCCCATTGCGCCTCATCCAGCCCCAGGGCCGCCGCGATCGCCTGGGCACCGGCTTCGCATTGACGCTGGTAGGGGTCACCCGCGTCGACCAGGCGTTGCGGCAAGCCATGAAAGGAAAACAGCAGGAACTCGCTGGCACCATGCTGGTCGCGGTGGGCGCGGATCGAGCTGGCCACGGCATCGACCCAGCCCGCATCCAGGTGATAGTCCTGGACCATGCGCAACGGCAGCGATCCGGCTCGCGCAACCACGTCGCCCACCGAAGCGGTGGTGGTGGTCGAATATTGCGGATACAACGGCAACACCAGCGCGCGCTTGATCCCCTCCGACCGCAATCGCTGCAACACCTGCGCCAGCGAGGGCTCGCCGTAGCGCATCGCATCGATCACGCGCACCCCGGGCATTTCGCGCTGAACCGCTTCGGCCAGGCGCCGGGTATGCACGGCAAGCGGCGAGCCCTCGGCCATCCACACACTGGCGTACTTGGGCGCCACCTTGGGTGCACGCAGCGGCAGGATCAGCCCGTGCAACAAGGGCAGCCAGAACCACCGTGGCAGCGAAACCACCCGCCGATCGCCAAGGAACTCTCCCAGGTAACGACGGATCGCCGCGGCGGTGGGCGCGGCCGGGGTACCCAGGTTGACCAGTACCAGTGCGGTGTCGGTTCCTACCTTATTCATCGCCTTCTCATTAGCCTGAACTCCATTCGCGCGTCGCGGTCAATTGCAGCGCACCCATTATGATTCGTTGCGCACCGCTTGCATCCACGTCCCCGGAGTTGCCCATGCCCATCCTGCCCCGACTCGCCATCGCCTTGCTCACGTTTGGTCTGGCCGCCCCTGCCATGGCGGGTGTTGCCGAGGACGAGCGTGCACGCAATGCGTTGCGCGTACTCAATGAAATCCAGGCCATTCCCGAGTCAAGCATTCCGGACATCCTGTTCGACGAGGCCAAGGCGATAGTGGTGGTGCCCGACACGCTCAAGATCGGCCTGGTGATCGGCGGTCGCCGTGGTCACGGCCTGGTCTCGGTAAAGACGCCGCAAGGCACCTGGTCCAATCCCGCCTTCGTCAAGCTGACCGGTGGCAGCATCGGCTTCCAGGCCGGCGTGCAGTCCTCCGACGTGGTGATGGTCTTCACCAGCCAGCGTGGCGTGGACTCCATCGTCAACGGCAAGATCACCCTTGGTGCGGATGCCAGCATCGCCGCCGGGCCGATCGGGCGAACCACCAGCCTGGCCACCGACGGCAAGTTGAAGGCGGAGATCTGGTCGTGGTCACGGGCCCGCGGCCTGTTTGCGGGCGTCGCGCTGGACGGGGGGGTAGTGAGCATCGACGACGACGCCAATGTTGCCGCCTACGGCCCGGGCACTACGCCACGGATGATCTTCGAAGGCCGCGCCGAGGCGCGTCCATCCGACACCATCGTGAGTTTCCGCGACCAGCTGGAAGAAGCCACGGCAGCGGCGCGTAGCGCGCGACAAGGCAATACGCCCGCACCGGCGGCCGTCACGACCGCAGCCCCGCAGTACACGCCGTCGCCGGCCAATAACCCCGTCAATGGCCCCGTGAATGCGCCGCTCAACACGCCTACAAACCAGCCCACAAGCCAGCCGGAGCCGTTCCAGACCGTGGACAGCCCCACCGCGCCACCCATCCAGACCGAGCCACTGCCTCCGATCGAGTAGTGGCTGCCAGCCGGCGATTGGCCTTTGGCTGAGGCACTGGCCGATATCGCGATGCCATTCGGTTAGGCTGGCTGCGCTATCCTGCATCCCCACTTCCAGCGAGAGATCCGATGGGCAGTTTAAGTATTTGGCACTGGCTGGTCGTGCTGGTGATCGTGGTACTGGTGTTTGGAACCAAGCGCCTGAAAAACGTGGGCAAGGACGTGGGTGAGGCGGTCAAGGGCTTCAAGCAGGGAATCCACGACGCGGATGACGACACCGCACGCAAGGACCAGCCGCCGGCGCAGCTGTCGGATGCGGCTCGTCGCGACAGCGCCAACAACGAGACGCCTTCGCGCAACAAGGAAGCCGCGCACGACGACGAGCACACCCCGCGCTGAGCGCGGGCATCGGCGTCCTCCGGCTACCGGCATGTTCGACATCGGCTTTTCAGAGCTTTTCGTGGTGGCGATCGTGGCGTTGCTGGTACTGGGCCCCGAGCGCCTGCCACGCGCTGCGCGATTCGCCGGACTGTGGGTTCGCCGCGCCCGCGCGCAGTGGTACTCGGTGAAGTCCGAACTGGAAAGAGAGTTGGCGGACGAGGAACTCAAGAGCAGCCTGCGCAAGACCCAGGACGAATTGCGCGATGCCCGCGACCAGTTGCAGGCCAGCGGCGAGGGTCTGCGACGCGACCTGCAACACGGCCGCGATATTGCCGAACGTGAATGGACCCAGGCCACCCAGGCGCAACCCAGCGCCGACCACGACTCGCATGGTTCCGGGCAGCCCGCGCCCGGCGGCGACCAGACGCACGATGAGCCATATCCCGGCGAACCCGGTCCGCCGCGCGATGAGCCGGCCGAGCCCGAGCACCGGGAGCCCGGTCCAGCTGCCCCGGCGCGACGTGAGCCCGACCCTGTCGAGCCTGACCCTGTCCGGCGCGACCCACCATCGCCTGACAAGCCGGTCCGCGACCCGTCGTCGTCGCGCCCATGACTGCGCCGAACGAGCCAACTGATACCGAGTCGGGCAACGCCCCCCGCCTGCTCGATCACCTGATCGAGCTGCGCTCACGGCTGTTGCGCGCGGTCGTCGGGTTGGTCGTGGTGCTGGTGGTGATGCTGCCGTTCGGCAATGACCTCTACGCCTTGCTCGCCGCGCCGCTGCTGGAAAAGTTGCCCGCGGGTGGCCAGCTGATCGCGGTGGAAGTCGCCAGTCCGTTCTTCACCCCGGTGAAGCTGGCCTTCTTTGCCGCCGTGATGGTGTCGATGCCCTGGCTGCTTTACCAGGCGTGGGCGTTCGTCGCACCGGGCCTGTACCAGCGTGAGAAGCGGCTCGCCATTCCGCTGCTCGCTTCGGCCGTCATGCTTTTCTACGCCGGCTGCGCGTTCGCGTTCTTCCTGGTGCTGCCGATGGTATTCGGCTTCCTGACCCGGATCGCGCCCGATGGCGTGGCCATGATGACCGACATCAGCGCCTACCTGGATTTCGTGCTGGTGATATTCCTGGCCTTCGGCGCCAGTTTCGAGCTGCCCGTCGCGCTGGTGATCGCGACGCTGCTCGGCTGGGTCACCCCGCAGCAGTTGCGTGAATCACGCGGTTACGCGGTGGTGGGCATCTTCATCGTCGCCGCGGTGATCACCCCGCCGGACGTGGTCTCCCAGTTGATGCTGGCGATCCCGATGTGCCTGTTGTATGAGGTCGGCATCGTCGCATCGCGGTGGCTGGCCCCACCCGACGCGGCCGCCCCGGAAGAGTAGGTGTGACCGCGCATCCCGACGGCCGGCTACCGACTTCCGCGGGGTTCTGGCAGCGTGCCGCGGCATGGTCAATCGATATGGCACTGATCGCGCCGCTGGCCCTGCTGCTGGCCTGGCCGGTCATCTCGGCTCCGGCGCATGCCGTGCCGTCCCAGGTGACCGGCTTGTTGCAGACGGCAAGCCAAGCCATGGCCGACGCGATCATTAATTACGTTCCCCTGCCGCAACTGGCGGCGGCACTGCTGCACAACCCGGCGTTGCATGAGGCGAGCCTGGGCCTGCAGTCGACGCTGTGGTCGCTGACATGGCCGCTGCTGCTCGCGGTCGCCTTGCTTGGTGGCGGTTATCACGTCGCCTGCGAGGGCTCGTACCGACGAGCGACACCGGGCCAGCGCCTGCTTGGTTTACAGGTCGTCGACCTGGGGGGCCAAACATTGACACCGGGCCGCGCCCTCAGCCGTCACCTTGCGGGCAGCCTGTCCTGGGCGACATTGAACGTCGGTCACCTGATGGCGGCATTGGCGCCGCGACACTTGGCCTTGCACGACCGCATCAGCGCGACACGGGTCGTAACCGCCCCAATGGCGACACCCCCAGCGGTGGCAACCGGTGGCCCAGGCGACAGACTGCCAACCTGGGCCTGGGTCTGGCTTGGGATACTCGCGATCACCACCATCGCACTGACGCTATGGGGCATGATTGCGGCGATGGCGGTGATGCGCACCACGCTGGAGCAGGCACTGCCCTGACGCCGGCACGTGGCCAGCGACACCGGCAGCCAGCCGTGTGACTGGCGATTCAACCGCGCCGGCACCAGGCTCCCCCACATGGCGGACGTCCTCCCCCGAGGATCGCACTGCCATTGCCTGCCTGGCTCGGGTCAGGCCTCGAAACCGCCTGCTGACGCCACTGGCGCCGTCGGTGCGTCACCGATCATATGCCGCCACGCGAGATAGGCCACTCCGCCCATCACCGGCAGCAGGATCGCCATCAGCAGCAGCTGAACCACGAACATCGACGCCATCGCCCCGATTGCCATGCTCAACACCATCCCGACCAGTTGCAACGCCAGACTCAGCGCGACCATCGCTATCACCAGCAGCACCAGCAGCACCAATACCGCACCCAGATTGCGCAGGCAGGCGCGGAAGCTCAGCTTCATCGCCGCGAAGGCGCCGCGGTCGGTGAACATCACCTCGGGAATCGCAACGAAGGTGAAGAATCCGGCGACTACGCCGACCACCAACGCGGCAATCATCCAGCCAAACAGCCGACCCAGCGGCAGCGACTCGACCAGCGCGGGATCCGGATTGACCTGCAGCTCGACCATGAGCTCGGATAGGCGCACCAGCTCCTGACTTCCCACCATCGCCACCAGCAACACGATCACCACCACCAACGCGGCGATCTGCGGCAGCAGCATCGCCAACAGCTGCGGCACCTTGCCATCACGCACGCCCTGCACCAGGTCGGCCGGCGACGCCGGGCGCCCCAGGTCGACTTCGCGCGTGGCGTAAACCACGCCGGCAAACAGGACCGGACCAAGCACCGCCAACACCAGACTCAGCCAGACCTGGCCGCCGACCGATGCCAGGGTCGACAGGCCACCCCAGATGACGCCCAGCAGACCCAGCGTCAGCGGCGCCTTGCGCAACAACGCCACGCCGCCCAACAACCATTCCGCGCCTGCACCGGCAGGCACCTTGCGAATATCCGTCATGATCCGGTTTTCTCCCTTGTCGATACGCTATGTGGCAGCCCGCGCGCGTGGTGGACGAATCGGCGCAGCACTCGTCGAGCCTGCGGACAGGCCCCCACCGCCGCGAGCATCGCCCGTGGATCGAGTCCTTCGCGTTGCAACGCAATCTTGCGCGCGTCGATATAACCACGCATATGAGTGGCGCTGAATTCGGGATGGAATTGGACTCCCCAGGCGTTACTCCCCCAGCGGAAGGCCTGGCAGGGGTCGGCGGCCGATCGCGCCAGCACCTCGGCCCCGGCGGGGGCGCGCAACACAGTCTGCAAGTGGGTCAGCTGGGCATCGAACGACGCAGGCAACGGCGCGAACAACGGGTCCTGCTCAGCCGCGGGCAGCAGCTCGATCGCGACCGTGCCCATCTCGCGTCCGGCCGGGTTGTCGCCGACTTCTCCGCCCAGCGCGTGCGCCAGCAGTTGGTGGCCGTAGCAGATCCCGAATACCGGCAAGCCCGCGTGCGCCGCGTCGCGCAACCAGGCCGCGGTGGCCTCGCTCCACGCCAGGCGATCGGTGACCATCGCGGCCGACCCGGTCACGATCACCCCGGCGAAGCCTTCGCGATTGGGCAATGTGTCACCGGCCTGGACATCGATCACCATCGCGCCGTCGCGTGGCAAGCCCGCGGCCACCCGGATCCAGTGCGCAAAATCGCCATGGCGGCGCAGGGGTTCGGCCGGCTGGCCAGTCGCGATAATCAGGAAGGGCATGGTCACGGACAGCGTATCCCAGTGTGAAGCGGCGAAAAAACGACGCGTGCAGAGCGGGCCGTATACTAACTTGCTTTGCCCCACGGCCTTTCAAGCATGTCGCAGCCTGACTCACGCGCCTTGTCGCCCACGACCTCCCAGCCCCCCAGCTTTCAACAACTCATCCAGCGCCTGAACACGTACTGGGCCGAGCAGGGCTGCGTGCTGATCCAGCCGCTGGACCTGGAGGTCGGTGCCGGCACCTTCCATCCGGCCACCTTCCTGCGCGCGCTGGGGCCGGAGCCGTGGAACGCTGCCTACGTACAGCCCTGCCGCCGCCCGACCGACGGCCGCTACGGCGACAATCCCAACCGGCTGCAGCGCTACTACCAGTACCAGGTCGCGATGAAGCCCTCGCCCGACAACATCGTCGAGCTGTACTTCGACTCGCTGAAAGCACTCGGCGTGGACCCGCTGGTGCACGACCTGCGGCTGGTCGAGGACAACTGGGAATCGCCGACCCTCGGCGCCTGGGGGCTGGGCTGGGAAGTCTGGCTCAACGGCATGGAGGTGACCCAGTTCACCTACTTCCAGCAGGCCGGCGGGATGGAATGCAGGCCGGTGCTGGGCGAGATCACCTACGGTCTGGAGCGCCTGTGCATGTACCTGCAGGGCGTCGACAACGTGTTCGACCTGGTCTGGACCCACGGCCCCGACGGCCACCCGGTGACCTATCGCGATGTCTACCACCAGAACGAGGTCGAGCAGAGCACCTACAACTTCGAGCATGCCAACGTCGATGTGCTGTTCCGGCGCTTCGACGAGTGCGAGGCCGAAGCGCTGGCACTGGTCGAACTCAACCTGCCGCTGCCGGCCTATGAGCAGGTGATGAAGGCCAGCCACAGCTTCAACATGCTCGATGCGCGCCGCGCGATCAGCGTCACCGAACGCCAGCGCTACATCCTGCGCGTGCGCAAGATCTCCCAGGCGGTGGCCGTGGCCTATCACGCCCAGCGCGAAAAACTGGGGTTCCCGGGAATGAAGAACACCACCGCCCAGCAGGCCGGCAAGGAGAGCGTGTGATGAGTAACGTCACCTCGGGCAACACGGGCGTGCCAATGCAGCCGCTGCTGATCGAGCTGGGGACCGAGGAGCTGCCGGTCAAGGCGTTGGCCGGGCTGGCGCAAGCGTTCTTCGATGGCGTGCTCGACGGCATGGTCAAGCGCGGCATCGCCTTCGAGCGCGACGAAGCCAAGCCGCTGTACACCCCGCGCCGGCTTGCGGTGCTGCTGCCCGGCGTGGCCGTTGAGCAACCCGAGCAGTCTTCCGAAGTGCTGGGGCCGTACCTCAACATCGCGCTGGACGCCGATGGCCAGCCAACGCGCGCACTGCAAGGCTTTGCCGCCAAGGCCGGCGTCGAGTGGACCTCGCTGGAGAAAACCAGCGACAACAAGGGCGAACGCTTCGTGCACCGCTCGGTCAAGCCGGGCGCGAAGACCGCCGACCTGCTGGGCGCAATCATCAGCGAAGCGCTGGCGGCGATGCCGATACCTAAGCCGATGCGCTGGGGCGACCACGACTACCGCTTTGCCCGGCCCGTGCATTGGCTGGTGGTATTACTGGGCGACAACGTGGTGGAGGTCGAACTGCTGGGCGTGCGCAGCGATCGCATGAGTCGCGGTCATCGTTTCATGCATGACAAGCCGGTCTGGTTCAGCACGCCCGGCGATTACGTGGGATCGCTGCGTGGCGCCAAAGTGCTGGTGGATGCCGACGAGCGGCGCGAAAGCATCGTGCGCCAGGTCGAGGCCGCGGCGCAGGCATGCAACGGCGTGGCGCGGATCGAGCCTGGCATCCTTGAAGAGGTCAACGGTCTGGTCGAATGGCCCAGTGCGATCACCTGCGGGTTCGAGTCGGAGTTCCTCGCGGTCCCGTCCGAGGCATTGATCGCGGCCATGGAAACCCACCAGAAGTTCTTCCCGGTGTTGGATGGGCAGGGCCGGCTCAGCGAGCACTTCGTCGCCATTGCCAACATCGACAGCACGGATGAGGCCGAAGTCCGCAGAGGTTACGAGCGGGTGATCCGGCCGCGCTTCAGCGACGCCAAGTTTTTCTTCGTGGAGGACATGAAGCAGGGACTGGCGTCGATGAACGACGGGCTTGGCAGCGTGACCTACCAGGCCAAACTCGGCAGCCTCGCCGACAAGGTGCAACGCGTGATGGCGCTGGCCGGATCGATCGCCGGCGAAGTCGGCATCGACCCCGCACTGGCCCGGCGCGCCGCCGAACTGTCCAAGGCCGACCTGCAGTCGCGCCTGGTGGGCGAGTTCCCGGAACTTCAGGGCATCGCCGGCCGCTATTACGCGGCGGTCGAGAACGAGCCGGTCGAGGTCGCCCACGCGATCGACGAGGCCTACATGCCGCGCTTCTCCGGCGATGCGATCGCACCATCGAAACTCGGCCAGGTACTGGCCATCGCCGAACGACTGGACACCCTGGCAGGGGGTTTCGTCGCCGGCCTGAAGCCAACCGGCAACAAGGATCCGTTCGCGTTGCGGCGCAATGCCCTGAGCCTGGCACGCACCTTGCTCGAAGGCGGTCACGCCCTAAACCTGAACAGTCTGCTCCTGCCTGCGGTTGAAAGCGCTTCACACGCAATTTTGTTTACCGCTGCATGGCAGCAAGACCAAGCAGCCAAGGAAGCTGCTTCGAAAGGCGTAAAGCTCGCACCCGTTCAAAGCGGTGGTGGCCACATGGCGAACGACCATGAATTAGCTGCCGAAATCCAGCACTTCATCTACGACCGACTGCGCGGCTATTACGCCGACCAGGGCATCTCGGTGCAGCAGTTCGAGGCGGTGGCCCATGTGGCCCACGACTCGCTGCTCGACTTCGACCACCGCCTCAAGGCGATCGGCGCGTTCGCGGCCCTGCCGGAAGCGGCCGCATTGGCCGCCGCCAACAAGCGCAGCCGCAACATCCTCAAGAAGGTCGAGGGACCGGTGCCGGACATCGTCGACACGAACCTGTTTTGCGAGCCGGCCGAACGCGAGTTGGCGGAAGCGGTCGATGCGGCGATCGCCGATACCGACCCGCTGCTGGAGCAGGACGATTACGTGGCCGTACTCGGCCGGCTGGCCCGGCTGCGTCCGCAAGTCGATGCCTTCTTCGAGCAGGTGATGGTCAACGCCGACGATGAGGCGGTACGCAATAACCGGCTGGCGCTGCTCAAGCGTCTGAGTGACCGGCTGGGCAGCGTTGCGGCAATCGAGTACTTGTCGATTTGAGGCCGGTCGATGTGAGGCCGGTCGATCTGAGACCTGTCCTAATCCATTCTTGACACGCTACCGGTATCCTCGCCCGCATGCGCCTTCCCCCCCTCGCCCTGCCCGTCGCCGCGTTGTGCCTGTTTGCCAGCGGCCCGGTGCACGCAGCGAAGGTGGACAAGGTGATCGTCACAGGCCTGGACGAGGCGATGACCGAGAACGTGCGCAGCGCCGTGGCGCTGGTCGACGTGGTCGGCAAGGACCTGTCCGGCCGGCGATTGGCGTATCTGGTGCGCGAGGCCGAAGACCAGGCCCGTGAAGCACTGGAGCCGTTCGGCTACTACTCACCGACGATTACCGTGGAGCGCGACCGCGGCGACGCCACCTCCACGGTGACCATCGCGGTCGATCCCGGGGAGCCGGTGCGGGTGCGACGCGAGCATGTTGCCATCGAAGGCGCCGGTGGCCGTGACCGGTACCTGACCGAAGACATCGCCGCGTTCCAGCCGGAGGTTGGCGAGGTGTTCGAACACCCGGTGTATGAAGCCAGCAAGACCCGCATCAGCCGACGGCTTGGCCAGCGCGGCTATTTCGACGCGGACTTTTCCCATCGCCGGGTGGAAGTCACCCGCGCGGAGCACGCGGCCGACATCGACCTGGTGTGGACCAGTGGCCCGCGCTACGACATGGGCGTGATCACGTTCGAGCAAAAGCCCAAGGCCATCCTGCGCACCTCGCTGCTCGACAATCTGGTCTATTGGGAAACCGGCAGCTATTACCACCAGGGCAAGCTGGACCGGCTGCGCGAGTCGCTGTCACGGCTGGATTATTTTTCCTCGGTCGTCATCAATCCCAACCCCGACGAGGCCGTCGATGGCCAGGTTCCCATCGACGTGCTGCTGTTTCCCGCCAAACGCAGCATTTACAGCGCCGGCCTGAGCTATGGCACCGACAGTGGTCCGGGCGTGCGGCTGGGGATGGAGCGCCGTTACGTCAACGATCGTGGCCACAAGGCACTGGTCCAACTCGACTACGCGCAGCGCCGCAAGACCCTGACCACGCAGTACCGCATCCCCGCGTTCGCGTGGGTGGACGGCTGGTATACCTTCAGCGCGCAAGCGGCGGACGAACAGACCGATTACATGGACAGTCGCCGGATCGAGTTCGTCGGCAGTCGCAGCGGACGCATCAACAACCATCTCAACGTCACCGCGTCGCTGCATGCGTTGCGCGAGCGCTGGTCCTATCTGGCCGATGACGATGGCGACGCCAGCACCGGCCCGGATTACCGCTACGCGACCTTCACCTATCCGTCGTTGCGGGCCGAATACATCGATGCCGACAGTCTGGTCTTCCCCCGCAACGGTCTCGCCGGCACCCTGCTGGTGCGCGGCGGCCTGGAAGGTGTGGGCAGCGACGCCAACTTTTCCCAGGCCAGGGCGACGCTGCGCTGGTATCGCGGGATGGGCGATCGCGACCGGTTGATCGTGCGCGGCGAACTGGGCCATACCTTCACCGACGACCTGGTCGCAATGCCGCCAAGCCTGCGCTTCTTCGCCGGTGGCGACCGCAGCATCCGCGGTTACGCCTGGCGCGAGGTCGGTCCGCGTGTGGAGGGCAGCGACGGCAAGCTGTACGCATTGGGCGCGCAGAACGTGGCGACTGCCAGCGTCGAGTACGAGCACTACTTCACCCAGAACTGGGGCGCCGCGGCGTTCGTCGATAGCGGCAGCGCGTTCGACGGCACGCCGGACTGGCACACAGGCGTCGGTGCCGGCGTGCGCTGGCGCTCCCCGGTCGGCCCGGTCCGGGTCGATATCGGCCACGGCCTGGACGATCCCGACGCCGGGTTCCAGATCTACCTCAGCATCGGGGCGGACCTGTAGCCGATGGCCGGCATCCTGCGCCGACGGATCGATCCCGACCTCACTGCCGAACAGCGCGAGCAGCGGATTGCCGAGCTGCGTGCGCGACGCAAGGCCCGTACGCGCTACCTGGCCATCCGTGGCGGGCTGTCGGTCGCCCTGATGGTCGTCGCCCTGGGTGTATTCGGCTACTGGTTGCTGGGCAGCATCGGCGGACGCGAGTTCCTGCTCGGCCAAGTGGTCTCGCGCCTGCCCGACAACGCCACCTTGAGCTGGAGCAAGGCCGAAGGACCCGCGTCGGGACCGCTGACCATGCATGACGTGCGCTTTACCTACGACGCCATCGTGTTCACCGCGCAGCGTGTCACCGTGGACCCGGCGTTGCGTCCGCTGCTGGGCCGGCGCCTGCGGCTCGACGCGATGCAGATCGAGAACGCGACGCTGGACCTGCCGCAAGGCGATGAGCCGTTCGAGCTGCCGCGCTGGCCTGACTCGTTGCCACAGATCGCCCCCCCACTGGCGCTGCAGGCCGACGACATCCAGGTCGACGGGTTCCGGGTCAGCAGCGAAGGGGTTCCCACCATCGACATCCAGCGCCTGCGCGGCGGCCTCGATGCCGGCCCGGGCACGCTGCATATCGAGCATCTGGTGGTCGACAGCGACCGTGGCCGGTTCACCGCACACGGCGATTACGTGCCCGCGGACCGCTACCGCAGCGACCTGGTGGCAACCGCGATACTGCCGGCGGCCACCGGACGCACCCCGGCCCGGCTGGGTTTTGTGGCCAAAGGCGACCTGGACCGCATGGACGTGGCACTGGCCGGCCGCGCACCGGAAGCCTTCCAGGCGACACTGGTACTGCGCGGCGACGGCAGCGAACCGCAGCTGGTCACCGGCGCCGGCGAGGTCGTGTCGGGCCCGGCGATGACCGCCACCGTGGGACCGCGCTGGCAATTGCGCGCCAACGCCGAGGCACTAGATATCGGCTTGTTGACCGGATCGAACGCCGCACCTTCGCCAACACCACTGGCATTTCAGTTCCAGGCCGATGGGGTTGGCGGCGACGCCCGCTTGCGCGGCGAGCTGCAGCAAGGGGATTTCCAGGCCCGGGTAGTCAATTCCCGGCTTCACGTCCAGGACCAGGTGCTACAGCTGAACCCGCTGCGGCTGCAACTGCTCGGGGGTGCCGTCACCGCGCGCGGCCGCGCCGACTTCAACAACCCGGACAATCCCGAGTTTCGTTTCGCCACCAACGTGCGCGACCTGCAATGGGGTGGCTCCAACAGTGCGACCACTTCGTCGGCGACTGTTGCTGACAATCCCGTCATCCACGCCGATGCGGATCTGGGGCTGGCAGGCACGATGAAGGCCTGGGCGCTGGTCGGTACCGCTACCCTGTCGCGCGCCGGCGAGCAGGCGGCACTGACCCTGGACGGGCGCGGCGATGCCCAGCAGATGCAGCTGCAGCGCCTGGACGTGCAGATGCCGACCGGCACGCTGGCCACCACCGGCACGGTGACGTGGGCACCGGGCCTGGCCTGGGACCTGGACGCAAAACTGGCCGGCTTTGATCCGGGTTACTTCGCCGCCGGCTGGGATGGGGCGGTGAATGGCCACATCACCAGTGACGGGCTCACCCGCGACGACGGCGGCCTGGACATCAACGCCGAACTTGCAGACCTGGGTGGCCGCTTGCGCGGACGACCACTTGATGGCGAGGGCAGCTTCACGATGCACGGTGCGGCGCCCACCGGAGGCAACGCAAGCTACGAGGGCGAACTGACCCTCGCCCTCGGCGGCAGCCGCATAGAAGCCCAGGGTCGCGCCGGCGATACCCTGGACATCAACGCGCGGTTCTCGCCGTTGCGGCTGGCCGACCTGTTGCCCGACAGCGCCGGCAGCTTGAGCGGCGAGATCCACCTGGTTGGCTCGCCCACGGCACCCGACATCAGCGCCGACCTGGACGGCAACGGGATTGTCTTTGGTGACTACTCGGCCGGCTCGATCCGCATCGACGGCCACTTGCCATGGTCGCGCGGCAACGGCTCGTTGAGCGTGCGTGCCAGCGATCTGGTCGCGGGCATCGAACTGGACACACTGGCCATCGACGCCCGTGGGGCCGTCGAGCAGCTGGCGCTTGACGCCAACACCAGCGGCGCATTGGGCAGCCTGGCCGTGGCCGCCAAGCTCGACCGGCAAGGCCGTCGCTGGCAAGGCGTGCTGGAGACGCTGCGGCTGGAGCTGCAACGCGGCGCGGACTGGCACTTGCTGCAACCGGCGGCGTTCGCCTGGAGCCCGGACCCCGCCGGCACCGGGAGCCTCGACAATGCGTGCCTGGCGTCCAGCGCCGGCGGCTCGGCGTGCGTGGCGGTTGACTGGCCGCGACCGGGCATCAGCATCACCGGACAAGGGCTGCCATTGGCACTGGTGCAACCTTACCTGCCACAACGCGAAGAGGACCGGCCGTGGGTGATGCGTGGCGAGATCGCCATCGATGCGCAACTGCGTCCCGTGGGCGACTACTGGGAAGGCAAGATGCGGGTCAGCTCGGCCAGTGGCGGCATCAAGGCCAGTCCACGTGCACGCAGCGAGCTGATTGAATACGACAACCTGTCGCTGACGGCGGACTTCCGCCGCCAGGGGATCGAGGCGGTGCTCGCCTCCGGTTTCAACGATGACGGCCGCATCGACGCGCACGTCATTACCGGCTGGGATGCCTATTCTCCCCTCGCCGGTCAGGTCTCGCTGGACACCGATGAACTCACCTGGCTGGAATTGTTTGTTGCCGACATCGTCGAGCCGACCGGCCAGCTGAACGCCGATATCCGCCTGGGCGGTACCCGCGCGGAGCCGCAACTGGGCGGACAGGCGCAACTGACCGACTTCAGCACCGAGATCCCGGCACTGGCCATCACCCTGCGCGAGGGCAACCTGCAGCTCAACGCCTTGTCCGACGGGACGGCGCAGATCCATGGCAGCGTGCGTTCCGCATCGACCGCCGGCAACCCCGGCAGCGGCGTGCTCAACATCGATGGCAGCCTGGGCTGGCAAGGCGATCAGACGCCGCTGGTACTCACGGTCCGCGGCGCCGACGTGCTGGTATCGGACAGCCTGGAACTGCGCCTGGTCGCCAGCCCGGACTTGAAGCTGCAGTACCAGGCCGGCCAACCACTGCAACTGAGCGGCCGGGTAGAGGTGCCGGAGGCCCGCATCAACCTGGAACAACTCGACCAGACGGTAGCGGTCTCCGATGACGTCGTGGTGCTCGATCCGGTCGATCCCGAGGACGGCCCCGGTACGCCGCTGCAGATGGAGCTGGTGATCCGGCTCGGCGACGACGTGCAGATGAACGGCTTCGGCCTGGACGGGAAGCTGGGCGGCGGCATGCGTATCGTGTCGCGCCCCGGACGGGAGATGACCGCCACCGGCATCATCACCGTGGCCGGCGAGTACACCGCCTACGGCCAGGACCTGCGCATCACCAGCAGCCAGTTGAGCTGGTCCAACGACCCGATTGCCGACCCCGCGATCCGGCTGCGCGCGGAGCGGAAGATCGGCGATGTCACCGCCGGTGTCGACGTCAGCGGCCGCGCCTCCGACCCGCAGGCCGAGGTCTGGTCCAATCCCGCCAGCTCCCAGGCCGAGTCGCTCGCCTACCTCACCCTGGGCCGCCCGCTGTCGACCCTGAGCGGCAGCGAGCGCGGCCAGCTCAACGCCGCCAGCGCCGCCCTCACCGCCGGCGGCAGCCTGCTGGCTTCCCAGCTGGGCGCGAAAATCGGCCTGGACGAAGCCGGGGTAATGCAGAGCCAAGCGCTCGGCGGCAGCGTGTTCGGCGTTGGCAAGCAGCTCTCGCCAAGGCTGTACGTCGGCTACGGCGTGTCGTTGCTGGGCACCGGCCAGGTGTTGACGTTGAAATACCTGCTCGACCACGGCTTTGATATCGAGATCGAATCCAGCTCGATCGAGAACCGCGGCTCGGTCAACTGGCGCAAGGAAAAATAGCGCCGCGCGGTCAATGCCCGGTGGACTTGGCAATCACGCTGAGCTGGCCATTGGGCTCCACTGTCACCAGCGCCGCATCCTCAACTTTCTCCAGGCCGTTGAGTCGCAACTGACTCAGCAGCTCCAGCTCGGTGACCAGCTCCTGGCGCATCGCTCGTCGCAGCATCTCGCCTTCGCGCACGATTACCACCGGAGCCTCGACGGTCCAGCGCGCGAACAGCGGTGACCGGAACTCCAGCATGTTGATCAACCAGGACCATGCCAGCACCACACCCGCCAGGACGACAAAATCCAGCGGGTGTTCCGCACCCGTCGACATCGAATCGGCCACCAAGCCGCCCATTATGACCAGCGCCAGCAGGTCACTTGGCGAGAGCCCGCCGATCTCGCGCTTGGGGAGCAACCGCAGCACGATCGCCAGCGAGAAATAGATCAACGTGGCGCGCGCCAGCAACTTCCATAGCGGCATCGACAGTTCGAATATCTCCATCGGCATCCGCCTCGCTGGTCACGTCATGTCGTCGAACCCCGAGGCTCTTGCCGCATGGGTCGGGGCACAGTAGCTACGCACCTCGTCGAGCCGACGTGAAGCCGGCGCCGGACGGCTTCAGTCGTGTGCCGGCGCCTTCGCCGCTGCCGTGGTGTCGATCAAGTGGCCGAGCTTGTCCTGCTTGGTCGCCAGGTAGCGCCGGTTGCTGGGATTGTGGCCGACCAGGATCGCGACCCGCTCGGTGACCGCAACGCCCACCGCCTGCATGGCCTTGACCTTGGCCGGGTTGTTGGTCATCAGGCGCAGCGCGTTCACGTCGAAATGCGCCAACATCGGCTTGCATATCCCGTAGTCACGCAGGTCAGGGGCAAACCCCAACGCCTCGTTGGCCTCCACCGTGTCGGCTCCGGCATCCTGCAGCGCATAGGCGCGGATCTTGTTGAGCAGACCGATGCCGCGGCCTTCCTGGCGCAAGTACAGCAGCATGCCGCGACCTTCGGTGGCGATACGCTTGAGCGCCTCTTCCAGTTGCGCGCCGCAGTCACAGCGGCGGCTGAACATGGCATCGCCGGTCAGGCATTCCGAATGCACCCGCGCCAGCACAGGTTCGCCATCGGAAATAGAACCGAGGGTCAACACCACGTGTTCACCGCCGCTGGCACGATCGGCAAAGCCGTGCATGCGGAAGTTCGCCCACGGCATCGGCAGATCGCAGCTGTCAACGTAGTCGAGGCGGGGCGCACGTTCCGCAGACGGTTCCAGGCCGGCGTCCATGTCGTTCAATTTGGGCCCGGTAGCGGCATGCAGCGAGGTCGCGGTGTCGATGGCGGGTTTGGCATCACTCATGGGGGGCCTGCAAACGCTCTGTACTGGGGGCATGAATCAAAGGTCGTGGGCACTATCTTCCTCCAAACCGCCTGTCGGGCGAAGCCAAGGCTCCCACGGCCGGGGACAAACGCCAGACGAACACGAATCCGGCAACCCGACCCAACCGATATGGGGGCGCCATGAACGAAGAAAAAAGACCGGATCAGTGCAACGGACCGTTCTGCGCGACCTGCGATTGCATGACCGCACCGCGGACACTGGGCGTGCCGTCCACGACCTCGGTCCAGACCACATGGGCGTCGCCACCGGCAAGGGCGATCTGCGGAAAGCCGGTACCGCGCCCGCGCCCGGCGACCTTGGCCAGCTCGATGCGTTGCTCTTCCCGCGCCAGTCCGGCCGAGTAGCGAGCCAGCTGCAGCGACTGGCCTTGCGCGTCTTCACGCAGCCACACCACCCACGCCGAATCGGCGTCCATGGCCACCGCGATGCGCCCTTGTACCGCTTGACCCTGGTCCAGGGTGATCGGGGCGGCGAAGGTATCGCCGGCATCGTCGCTGTAGGCAAGCTTGACGGTCGGAATTTCGCCGGCCGGTGTGGATTGACTGGTGTACCAGCCGATCACGACCTGGTCGCCATTGGCCGCAATCGACGGGCCGTTGACGGGACAGGCCGGCATTTCCCACTGGTCGGGATGAACGATATGCGGCGGCGTCCAGTTGCTGTCCTGCCACCGGGTGACTGCGATATCGCGGATCTCCCCGGCGCTGCGGTCACGGTAGGCCAGCAGCGGGCCTTTGGACGTCACCGCGATGGCGGTCTGGCAACAGTCGCACGTCATCGCGTCGATGCGGGTGTCGGCCGACTTGCGCAGCAGGACCTTGTCCGCAGCCATGCCGTCGAACTGCGCGGCGTCAAACTGCGCGGCGCGCAAGCTCATCGCGCCCGCTTGGCTGGAATGGCCGTCATGCCCGGCGCCCGCATCGTGGCCGCCGCCCGCCGTCTGGCGGCCGTCCAGCCACGCCACGCCGAGTCCGGCCTCGCCCTGTGGCCACAATGAGACAAACCCATGCTCGGTCGCAGTGCCATCGTCGTTGACCAGTACCGGCGCCGACCAGGTGCCGCCACCATCGTCGGATCGCACCAGGGCAATGTCATAGGCGTATCCGGCAGCAGCGGACTTTTGCAGCCAGTGCGCCCACAACGCGCCATCATTGCCCATGGCGATATGCGGGGTGTCGGCCCAGTTGACGAACCAATCGTCCCCGGTCGCTATTGTCGCCGGCGCCGTCCAGCCGGCCACGTCGTTTCCACCCGACTTCTCCGCGATGGAAAACCCCAGCGCGTGGCTGCCGGCCTGCCTGGGTTCAATCCAGGACAACAACAAGGTGCCATCCGGCGCTGCCACCAGATCCGGCTGGGCCGCGCCGACCGGCGCCGGCAACGGCCATGGATGACGTTGATACTCGGTGGCGATGGCAGAGGGGGGGACGTCGAGCGCACCGTCGCCGATAGCCGCGCTATCGACTGCCGCGCTATCGACTGCCACGGTGTCGGCGTCTGGTACCGGGCTGCAAGCGCCGCAAAGGATTGCGGTGGTCAAGACCGCGGTTGTCAGCACATCCAGGCGGGTCGGGTTCATCGCGACAGTCTACCGCTGCTGTCCGCCAACCGCCGACCCGGCGCCGTCACTCGATGGCGCGGGTTGCCGCCAACATCAGGCGACGGCATGACCCAGCCACGACAGCAGCACGGTGGCGATCGCAAAGTAGATCAGGATGCCCACGCCATCGGCCAGTGACGTGATCAGTGGCGAGCTGGCCGAGGCGGGGTCGGCCTTGAACCGGTTCAGCAGGAACGGCAGCGACATGCCCATGACGCTGCCCACCAGCACGATCAGCAGCATCGTCAAGGCCACCACCAAGGCAATCGCCGGACCGCCACGAAACAGGCCGATCGCGCTCACGGCAAACGCCATCGTCAGCCCCAGCAACGTCGAGACCACCACCTCGCGCCCCAGCATCTTGCCCCAGTCGCGCATCTCCACGTCACCGGTCGCCAGCGCACGCACCATCAGCGTGGCCGACTGCGCACCGGCATTGCCGCCGCTGGCGATCAGCAACGGCAGGAAGAACACCAACGCCATGTTGGCCGCGATCAGGTCCTCGAAGTGGGCGATGCCGGCCCCGGAAAACAGGTTCGCGAACACCAGCAGCACCAGCCAGTACACGCGCTGGCGGTACAGCAGCCCCACGGTGGCATCCTTCATGCTCATCGTCAGGCTGCCCAGGGTGCCGCCGGCCTTGTGGAAGTCCTCGGTCGCTTCCGCCTCGGCCACGT
Organism: Lysobacter sp. A378; assembly: GCF_054052125.1. Taxonomy (NCBI): domain Bacteria; kingdom Pseudomonadati; phylum Pseudomonadota; class Gammaproteobacteria; order Lysobacterales; family Lysobacteraceae; genus Lysobacter; species Lysobacter sp. A378. The sequence continues at coordinate 135,161 of NZ_JBSVRK010000001.1, forward strand.
CCATCGCGTCATCGGCGGTGACGATGCCGACGATGCGCTCGTCATGGTCGACCACCGGCAACGCCATGAAGTCGTATCGCGCGATCTTGTTGGCGGCCTCGCTCTGGTCGGCATCGACGTGGACGGTGACGGGATTGGCAGCCATCATCTCCGACACCAGGGTGGCCGGATCGGCCAGGATCAAGCGCCGCAACGTGACCACACCCAGCAGACGGCGATCGTGGTCGATCACGTAGGAGGTGTAGATGGTCTCCTTGTCGGGCGCGACCCGGCGCAGCTCGGCGATTGCCTGGTCTGCGGTCAACTGCGGCGTCAGGGTCGCGTACTCGGACGTCATCAACGCACCGACGCTGTCACGCGGGTAACTGGCCAGACGCCGGATATCGTCGCGCTCGGCTTGCGCCAATGCCGGCAACAGGCGCTCGCGCCGATCCGACGGCAAGGTGTTGAACAGGTCCACGCGCTCGTCAGCGGACATCAGCTTGAGCAGTTCCAGCACCACCGGGCGCGGCATGCCGGCCACCAGCAAGGTCTGCAGTTCCAGCGGCAGGTAGCCAAACACCAGCGCGCGCTCGTCAGCGGCGATCAACGGCAGCACTGCGGCCTGTTGCTCCGGCGAAAGGCGGGTCAGCACGTCCGCCAGGTCGGCGGCCAGCACTTCGGTCAACGCGGCCTGCAGGGCCTCGGAGTTGTTGTATTGGAGCTGGTCGTGCTCAAGCTCGGCCGCGATCGCCTCGGCGACCAGATCGGCATCGAAGTTGCCGTGGATATCGGCGCGGTAAAACGGCCGCACGGCCTGTTGGGGGTTGGGTTGCATCTTCATGCCTCCGGCCGGTCGCTATCGTGCGATCGCGGAAGCTGGCAACACCGGTTTACCGGGTCGTCGCAGGCTCCACGCATCGCCGCGCGCGCGTGCGGGCCATGGTGTCGGGGAATGTTCTAGATCGACTCGGTGTGTCCACGGTGTGGTCATGGCCGGGGGAGTGGGGCCCCGGCAAGCTGCCGCAGTTTAGGCAGCCGCCCGCAAACCGGTCAACCGGGAGTTGACGCCGGCACCAGGTCTCTCAGGCGACCTGGTGGCGTCGCGCGCCCACCAGGTGCACCAGCAGCAGCGAGATCGCTGCCGGCGTCATGCCGGGGATGCGCTGGGCCTGACCGATGGTCTGCGGCCGCACGCGCTCGAGCTTGCCGCTGAGCTCTGCCGACAGTCCGTGGACCCGGGCGAAATCGAAGCCCGGCGGAATCGCGGTGGTCTCATGGCGTTGCTGGCGGGCAATTTCCTCGTTCTGGCGGTTGAGGTAGCCCGAATACTTCACCCCGATCTCGACCTGCTCGGCCACCGCCGGGTCGGCCACCGCCGGCCCCAGCGAAGCCACTGTTACCAGCCACGCATAGGTCACTTCCGGCCGCTTGAGCAGGTCGCGCGCGCTGCTCTCGCGGCTCAGCTCGATCCCCAGGCTGGCATTGATCTCGCGGCCCAGCGGATTGTTGGGCGAGGCCCAGATCGCAGCCAGCCGCGCGTTCTCGGTCTCGATCGCCTCGCGCTTGGCGGCAAACGCGGCCCAGCGCGCATCGCCGACCAGACCCAGGTTGCGGCCAGTTTCGGTCAGCCGCAGGTCGGCATTGTCCTCGCGCAGCTGCAGGCGGTACTCGGCGCGGCTGGTGAACATCCGGTACGGCTCGACGGTGCCGTGGGTGATCAGGTCATCGACCAGCACGCCGATGTACGCCTCGTCGCGGCGCGGACACCAACCGGCCTCCCCACGCACCTGACGCGCCGCATTGACCCCGGCCAGCAGCCCCTGCGCGGCGGCCTCCTCGTAACCGGTGGTGCCGTTGATCTGACCGGCGAAGAACAGGCCCTCGACCGCCTTGGTTTCCAACGTCGCCTTGAGCCCGCGCGGATCGAAGTAGTCGTACTCGATCGCGTAACCGGCGCGGGTGATGTGGGCATTCTCGAAACCGCGGATCGAGCGCACCAGCTCCAGCTGCACATCGAACGGCAGCGAAGTGGAGATGCCGTTGGGGTAGATCTCGGCCACGCCCAGACCCTCGGGCTCGACGAAGATCTGGTGGCTGGCCTTCTCGGCGAAACGCACCACCTTGTCCTCGATCGACGGGCAGTAGCGCGGGCCGACCCCCTCGATCTGGCCGGTGTACAGCGGCGAGCGGTCGAGTGCGCCGCGGATGATCTCGTGGGTACGCTCGCAGGTCTCGGCGATCCAGCACGACAGCTGGCGCGGGTGGTCGTCACGCGATCCCATGAACGACATCACCGGACGCGGGTCGTCACCGGGCTGCTCGACCATCACCGAGTAGTCCAGGCTGCGTCCGTCGATACGCGGCGGGGTGCCGGTCTTCAGCCGATCCACCACGAACGGGCCTTCGCGCAACCGCTGCGCCAGAGTGACCGACGGCGGATCGCCCGCGCGCCCGGCCGCGTAGGTGGTCAGGCCGACGTGCACCTTGCCGGCGAGGAAGGTGCCGGCGGTCAGGATCACCGCCGGCGCATGGAAGCGCAGACCGGTCTGGGTGGTGACGCCGCGGACCTTGGCGTTGTCGAAATCGATGTCGTCGACCCCGGCCTGGAACAGGGTCAGGCCCGGCTGGTTCTCCACCGCACGGCGGATGAAGGCGCGGTAGAGGCTGCGATCGGCCTGGCAGCGCGTCGCGCGCACCGCCGGTCCCTTGCTCGCGTTGAGCCGACGCCACTGGATTCCGGCCGCATCGGCGGCGTGCGCCATGATGCCGCCAAGCGCGTCGATCTCCCGCACCAGATGGCCCTTGCCGATCCCGCCGATCGCCGGGTTGCAGCTCATCGCGCCGACCGTCTCGACGTTGTGGGTCAGCAGCAGGGTCCGCGCACCCGCGCGCGCCGATGCCAGTGCGGCCTCGGTGCCGGCGTGGCCGCCACCGACCACGATCACGTCGTATTGAAAGAAATCATTGCTCATCGCAAGACCTGGCCAGTCGGCCGTCATTGGGCAACCCGTCGTGACATCCCGAGCCGCCGCAGGGCGTGGATTCTACGCCGTTCACCCGTGTGTCGCGTCCGCACATGCTGGCGGAATATCCCGGCAGGCACCGGGACTTGGCACGCTTCATGCTTTATCAATCATGCACCCAACAGGGCAGGCGCCTGGCGCCGGTCGGAATTGGAACAGGGCCGACCAAGTGCCTGTTGGGGAAGCACGGGGGCCGAATGTCGGGGGACATTCGGCCCTTTTTCTATGCATTAAATGTGACGCGCGCCTCACTTTGCGCGGATAAATACCGCCTCCCTGCCGCGGCGACACGCCTCCAGCCAGGGATTCCTGTCGCGCCCCGATGCGTCCCGAACAAGCGAAAGCCCCGCCGGAGCGGGGCTTTCAGTGTAGGCGTCGACGTCAAACGAGGGCGGAACAGGGGGGATCCGAGATTCCTCGTGAGACGTCGACATAGAGACGATACCTGATTACGTCGCATTGCGACGCTATCTGTCAATACCAGCGCATCGTAGTCATCCGGTGTTGAATTACCGGATGCACCGTGAGGCCACTATTTCTGTCTTACGGGATTGGATTTTTCGCGTCCGGCCTTGGACTTGCGGATCATTGTCTCCGTCCGTGAGCCCCGATTGCTGCTTGTCGACGCTGGGCGCGCCGACGAGGCTGGGCGCGCGGCAGTCGGGCGAACCGGCGCGGCGATGACACTGCGCTGCACCGCCGCGGGCGAACCGGTAGGACGCTCGGAGCGCTGGATCCGTTCGCGCTGCAGGCGCTCGTAATCCCGCCACGGCGCGCGATCACGATCGGTATCCGGCCGCGGCGTGTGGTTGCCGTTGTTGCCGTTGTTGTTGTGGCCGGGCCGCACCACGATCACCGGTGGCCGGTAGTAGCCGTAGGGATAGCTGCGGTTATATCCGTTGCCGTAATAGCCATTGCCGTAATGGGCGCCGCCGTAGTACCCCGGGTACCGATGACTGGAGTAGCCGTCGTACTGGTTGTAGTACCGGTAGTCGGTGGTCGGCTGACCGTAGTAGTAGTCGCCGCGCGCCTGTTGATAGCCATACCCGCCGGTCATGCAACCGCCCAGCAGCGCCATCGCGGAAAGTGGCAAAATCAGTTTTCTCAGCATTGCGGGATCCCCCGTTATGATGTAGTCATCGTCGGCTTCCGCCGTTGAACTAGCGCTTAACTCGGCAATTCCCGCATTCAGCTCCTCTGCCATGACACGTTGCTGGCGTCGCGCCGGACTCATCCCATGCAAACTATCCTCCCCGAGACTCCGCCCGGCCAGCCATCCTCCGCTGCGCTGGATTTTGATGCCATCCTCCATGCCGCCGCGCGCATTGCGCCGCACGTCCATGCAACCCCCGTGTTGCGGTCGCGCACCCTGGACACCTTGGCGGGCTGCGAGCTCCATTTCAAATGCGAGAACCTGCAGCGCACCGGAGCGTTCAAGTTCCGCGGAGCGTGCAATACGATTTTCTCACTGACGGAGGCCGAGCTCGCCCGCGGCATCGTCACCCAAAGCTCAGGCAACCACGGCGCGGGAGTGGCGCTGGCGTGCCGGTTGCGCCACGCCGAGGCAACTGTGGTGGCGCCTCGCACGGCATCGGCCGTCAAGCTCGCGGCAATGCGCAATTACGGCGCGCGGGTGATCCTGTGCGATCCGACGCAGGCGTCGCGCGACGAGGTCAGCGCCGAGGTGCTGCGCGACACCGGCGGGATATTGGTACATCCGTTCAACGACACCCGGGTGATCGCCGGCCAGGGCACTGCGACGCTGGAACTGCTGCACAGCGTCGCCAACCTGGACACGGTGATCACACCCGTTAGTGGTGGCGGCCTGTTGTCCGGTGCGGCGTTGGCCGCGCACGGCATCGACCCGGCGATCGAGGTGTTGGGCGCCGAGCCCGAGGGCGCGCGCGACGCGCATGATTCGTTGCGGACCGGGACGCGCATTTCCGGCCGCGCCGTCAACACCATCTGTGACGGGCTGCGCGCGGAGCTGGGCACATTGACCTTCCCGATCTTGCAAGCCCACGTGCGCGCCATCCTGCTGGCCAGCGACCCACAGGTAGTGGCGGCGATGCGGCTGTTGTGGGAGCGCATGAAGCTGGTGGTGGAGCCGTCTGCCGCCGTGCCGCTGGCGGTAGTACTGGGCCATCGCGAGCGTTTCGCCGGGCGGCGGGTCGGCATCATCCTCTCCGGCGGCAACGTCGATCTGGACGCGCTGCCGGCATTGCTGGCACTGGAAGCTACCGCCTGAGGGGCCGCGTTATCGCAATGGCACAACGTCCGCGGCCGGCGCAGCGACGCTGGTACCGATTGCCAACTGCTCCAGGCCTTCACCCAGCAACAGGCGTGCGACCGAGGCACGTTCCGGCAACGGCCGGTCGTGCAGCGCGTCCAGCAGCCAGCCAATCGACCGACAGCGGGCGTCGGCGTCAGTGCCATTCAAGCCGGCGACAAACCCGTCATTGACCAGCGCCGCGCGTACCCCGGCAGCTTTCAGTGACTGCCGTGCAACGGCCTCGTCGTAAGGCTGTACCGGCGCTTGCATGGCCGCGACAAACACGTTGGCCACCGCGTTGGCAAAGCGGTCCTGGTTGGCCGGTCCCAACCGGTTGGCGATCGCGTTCAGCCCGGCCAGGCTGCGGTCCGCGCCGGGATCGAACAATTGACACAACGCGGCGGCTTCATCCGCGCTGCGGGTGCTTGCGTGGGCGGCCTGCAACAGCCCGTCAATGGCCGGGTCCGGCGCGCGGCGCAACAATTCGCGGCCATCGGCTACCAGCACACCCGGATCAAACCCCCACTGTTCAATGACGCTGGTGGGCGCGTCCTGCGCGCGCACCGGCAGCAGACTGCTGACCAGCAGGGTGAGGACGGAAGTCGCCAAGGCTATGGAGGTTGGGCTGAACATGCTCGACTCGTGGCGTGACGTGTGAACGAATCTAGCGACCCGCGGCTGAACGCAACGTGCGTTTCAGGCGCCCGCGCTGCGAGTTCCAAGCGCCGCGCGACGCGTTCTAGGCGCCGCGCTCGCTTCGCAAGTCCTGGATGGCACGCCGGTCACCGGCGGCGTTGCGAGCGGCAACCCAACTGGAGCCGATAATGCCGACGATCACGATCCCGGCGCCCCACAACGCCAGGCCATGCGGCCATGTCTCGCCCAGCCAGAACACCCCCACGATGGTGGCGAACAGGATCTCCGCCCCCTGCATCGCCTCGACCGCCGCCAGGCCCGTCGCGGTGTCGCGAACCATGCCGGTGGCCTGGAAAAACAGCACCGTGGCGATGATCCCGGCGCCCACCGCCACCCCGGCCGCCAACCACACCTGGCCGGCGGGCGGCAGTCCGGCCTGGCTACCGGCATACAACGCCACCAGCAGCCACGCCGGCTGGCTGGCCAGGGTCAGTCCAAACACGCGTTGCGTGGCATTGAGCTCCGGGACGCCGGGCTGTGCGACCCGCTCCAGGTGCAGCAACAAACCGCGGTTGCCCAGCGGAAAGGCCACCGCGGCGAACACGACGCAGAACAAGGCAATCCAACCGTCGCGATCCAGACCCCCTCCGCTGACGCCAAACTGCATCAGCAATACGCCCGACACCACCACCAGTCCGGTGCCCAGTGCAGGCAACGGAATGCGTGCACGTTCGTCGGAGTACAACAGCGGAGCGCACAGCATCCCGGCAATCACGGTCAGCTGGAAGGTGCCGGCCACCAGCCATGACGGTCCGCTGGCGGCGGCGTAGCTCAGGCCGATGTAGAACAACACGAATCCGATCGTGCTCCAGCCCAACCACGGCCACGGATGCGCCCGGATCGCCTGCCACACCGGCTTGATCCCGCCCTGCCAGTGCATCAACGGCAGCATCAGCGGCAGGGCGATCAGGTAACGCAGCGCGGCCGTCCACGCCCAGTGTCCACCACCGGTTGCCGCCGCCCGGTTGAGCACATAGGTGCAGGTGAAAAACAGCCCCGACAGCAACGCTATCGCGACAGCAAGCAACGTCAGTCTGCGCTGGTTCAACGCTCAGGCCCGGAGCGCTTGCGAACCCGGATGGTCGACAGTGGCACCTGTACTTCGTCGACGCCATCGACCCGGATCGGCGCACCCGGCGGCGGGCCCCAGGCGTGGGCGTAGATCACCTCCCAGGTGGCCGGCAGCTGGCCATCGGGCCCGCGCAATGCCTCGTAGGCCCGGCTGGCCCGGGCAAACCTGGCACGGCCGGTAAGGCTGCGGCGACGCGTGGTCAGCGCGTTGGTGGCACCGAGCGCTTGCAGTCCGCGCATCAGGCTGGCCAGGTCGGGGTGGCCGAGGCGAAACTCGTCGCGGTCCAGTACCGGGTCCTTGAAACCGGCCGCGATCAGCGCATCGCCGAAGGGGCCGATCGCGGTGAACGGGCTCACGTGCGGCGCCTCGTCCGCATCGGCAAACGCCTGCCGCAACTCGATCAGGGTATCCATGCCGAACGTGGACACCAGCATCAGGCCACCGGGCTTGAGTACCCGCCGGATGCCGGCAAACACCCCGGGCAGGTCCTCGACCCATTGCAGGCACAAGTTGGAAAACAGCACGTCGACGCTGCGGTCGGCCAGCGGCAGCGCGCGTGCGTCGGCGCAGACCGCTACCGGCTTGTTCGCAAACGGATTCAGGCGTGGCAGGCCGGCCGTGCGCCCGGCGGCACTCACCTGCGCCAGCATCCCCGGGGCAGCGTCGATCGCCATCACCCGCGCCTTCGGCCAGCGTTTCTGCAACGTTGCCGACATATGCCCCGGCCCGCAGCCCAGGTCGACCACCAGCTTTGGCGGTGCCAGAGCGAGCGCGGGATCGTCAAGATAGTCCAGCGACTCGGCCAGCCGCGACGCCACTTCGCGCTGCAACGCGGCGGCGGAATCGTAGTCACCTGCGGCGCGCGAGAACGCGCGGCGCACCTGGCGATGGTCAAACAAGCCGTTCATGCCGGCTGCTCCGCATGGATCGATTGCATGAACGCGTCGATCTCGGTTGCGACTTCATCGGCGGCGCCCAGGAACGGCGCGTGACCGGCGTTGCGAATCACCACGCTGCGCGCATTGGGCGCCAACGCGGCGGCGGCCGGCATCGCGGTAGCAGGAACCAGGCGGTCGCGTCGGCCGGACAGCCACAGACTGGGCACCTGCAAATCCGCCAGTTCGCCGCGCATATCCACCGAGTCCAACAGACGCAAGCCCTCCAACAACGCACGCGGCGCCGGCTCACCGCGCTCGAACACCTGGGTCTTCAGCTCACGCAGTTCTTCCTGCGCGCTGCTGGAGCCCAGCGCCTCCAGCGCCAGGAAGCCCTCCAGGGTGCCGCGAAAATCACGCTGCAGTGCTTGCCCGAAGTCCGCAAACAGCTCGCGCCCGACTCCGTGCGGCCAGCTGTCATCATCACTACGTACGAAGCGCGGCGAGGAGGCGACCATTACCAGGCCGCGGACGTTGTCGGGGTGGTCCAGCGCGGCACGCATCGCCACCTGGCCACCCAGTGACCAGCCCAGCCAGACCGCATCGGGCACCTGCGCCACCAGCGCTTGTGCCAATGCCGCCGGCTCCAGGCTGCTGGCGTCGTCGCGGGAATGGCCGTGGCCGGGCAAGTCGACGCTGTGCAGCGTATAGCGTCCGGCCAGGCGCTCGACCAGGGGGGCGAACAGGCCGCCGTGCATCGCCCAGCCGTGGATCAGGCCGAGTGCCGGGCCGTGCCCGCGGGTTTGAATGTGCATGGTGTTCTTTCGGCTACTGCGGGTGGAATGAGGAGAGGGTCGAGTGCATTGCCGCTCGCGCTACGCCATCGCCCCGGCCTGGATCGAGGCAATCCGCGCTTCCGCCTCGGCGCGGTCCCGGGCCCGAAGCAACGCCTCGATCAACCCGTCGATATCGCTGCTGGCATGCAACGCCGACAAGGTTACCCGCAGCCGTGCGCGACCGTCCGGAACCGTGGGCGGCCGGATCGCGGCGACCCAGTAACCCTCACGCTCCAAGGCGTTGGCCATCGACAACGCACGCGCATCGTCACCGACCAGCACCGGCTGGATCGGCGTGTCCGACGGCAGCAGCGTCAACCCGGCGCTGCGCGCGCGACGGCGGAAATGGGCCGCCAGCTCGACCAGCTTCTCGCGCCGCCAATGCTCCTTGCGGGCCAGCCGCACCGCCGTCAGGCTGGCAGCGGCCTGGGCCGGCGGCAACGCGGTGGTGTAGATGTAGGGCCGTGCGGTTTCCGCCAGGTGCTCGATCAAGGCATGGTCACCCACTACCGCTGCGCCGTAACCGCCCAGCGCCTTGCCCAGGGTCGCCAGTTGCAGCGGGACCTGTTTCACCGACAAACCCGCCTCGGCCACGCTGCCCTGGCCATCGGGCCCCAGCACGCCAACGCCGTGGGCATCGTCGACATACAGCAGCGCGTCCTGGACGCGCGCGACCAACGCCAGCTGGCGCAGCGGCGCGACATCGCCGTCCATGCTGAACACGCCATCGGTGGCCAGCATCGCAACGCCTTTGGGCAGGCTGCGCAGCTGGCGGATCGCACCCTCCGCGTCGACGTGCGGATAACGCCGCAGGCGGCAGCCAGCCAGGCGCGCCGCATCGATCAGGCTGGCGTGGTTGAGGCGGTCCTGGACGCAGATGTCCTCATCGCCGAGCAACGCCTGGACCACCGCCAGGTTGGCCAGAAACCCGCTGCCGAACAGCAGGGCCTGCGGCGCGCCGAGCCAATCGGCCAGCTCCTTCTCCAGCCGGTCGTGCAAATCATGGTGGCCGCAGACCAGGTGCGACCCCAGGCCACCGGCGCCCTCGCGCGCCGCCGCATCCTGCAGCGCACCGACTACGGCGTAATGCTGGGACAGCCCAAGGTAATCGTTGCTGCAGAAATTCAGCAGTTGGCGGCCATCGACGATGCAACGCGCGCCATCGCGATGGCTGACCACGCGCCGGACCCGGCTACGCGACGCGGCGACCCGCGCCAGACGTGCAGCCTCGATGCGTTCGCGCCAGGACGCCCGCGGCATGATTCAGACTACGCCGGCGGTGCGGACGGTATCCATGCGGTGAAGTGTATCCCGGGTTTCGATCTCGATGTGGTTCGCCTCGATGCGGCCAGTCTCCACGATGTCGGCGTGCACGGTCGCGCCCGGCGCCTGCTCGACGATCGGCATCGGCCGCAGACCCAGGCGCTCGAACAAGGCCAGGTCGCGGTTGGTCTCGGGGTTGTCGGTGGTCAGCAACTTCTCGCCGTAGAAGATCGAGTTGGCGCCGGCCACGAAGCACAGCGCCTGCAACTCGTCGGACATCTGCTGGCGCCCAGCGGACAAGCGCACCATCGACAACGGCATCAGCAAGCGCGCCACGGCAATCGTGCGGGCAAACTCGAATGGATCCAGCTCGGCCAGGTTCTTGTCGTCGGCCAGCGGCGTGCCCTCGACCTTGACCAGGCGGTTGATCGGCACCGACTCGGGATGCGACGGCAGGTTGGCAAGCGTCTGCAGCAGGCCGGCGCGCTGGTCGCGCGACTCGCCCATGCCGACGATGCCGCCGCAGCAGGTCTTCAGGCCGACGTCGCGGACGTGAGCCAGCGTATCCAGCCGGTCCTGGTAGTCGCGGGTGTGGATGATCTCGTTGTAGAACTCCGGCGCGGTGTCCAGGTTGTGGTTGTAGTAGTCCAGCCCGGCCGCCTTCAACGATTGCGCCTGGCCGCCGCTGATCATCCCCAGCGTCGCGCAGGTTTCCAGCCCGAGCGCCTTCACCTCGCGGATCATCGCGGCGACCTTCGGGATGTCGCGGTCGGCCGGTGAACGCCACGCCGCGCCCATGCAGAACCGCGACGCGCCGGCCGCCTTCGCCGCACGCGCCTTGTCCAGCACCGCGTCGGTGGACATCAGCTTCTGCGCGTCCACCCCGGTGTGATAACGCTGCGCCTGCGGGCAGTAGGAGCAATCCTCGGGGCAGCCGCCCGTCTTTACCGACAACAAGGTGCTGACCTGGACCTCGTTGGGGTCGAAGTGGGCGCGATGCACGCTGGCCGCGCGGAACAGCAGCTCGGGGAACGGCAAATCGAACAGGGCGCGCACTTCATTGCGGGTCCAGTCGTGACGGATCTGAGGCGGCGCGGCCGGGGTGCGGACGGTCTGTTCACTGATAGCAGGCATGGCATTTTTCCGACAGAGACGGCAGGGCAAGCGTGGCAGTCTGGAAAGCATGACCGATGCTGTCAACCAAACCCACTCGCATAAAGTTGACAACACCCACCGCCGACTCACGACCTGGTTGCGCGAAGGCGTCCCGCAACTGCTGTGGCCGGGGCGCTGCCTGGTCTGTACCGCCCGCGGCACGCGCGGCCTGGACCTGTGCGCCGCCTGCCTGGCCGAACTGCCGTGGCACCGCCATGCCTGCCTATGTTGCGCGTTGCCGCTGCCGGCGACGACACCCGAGCCCGGCCCACCCGGCGTACTGCCCGGTCCGTCGATCTGCGGCCCTTGTCTCGCTCAACCATCACCGGTGACCCAGACCCATAGCGCCTGCACGTACCACGCGCCCCTGGACCGGCTCCTGCCCCGCTTCAAGTTTCATCGCGACCTCGCCGCCGGTCGCCTGCTCGCGCAGGTGATGGCGCAGGCGTTTGCCCACCTGCCGCCCCCGGTCGCGCTGGTGCCGATACCACTTCACCACGCCCGGCTGCGCCAACGCGGCTATGACCAGGCGCTGGAGCTGGCCCGCCCGCTGGGGCGGATGCTTGGTATCCCGGTTTGGGGCGACAGCTTGATGCGACAGCGCGCCACCGCACCGCAGTCGCGCCTGGACGCCGCCGACCGCCAGCGCAACCTGCGCGATGCATTCGCCGTGCGACCCGGCACCCGGCTGCCCGCCCACGTGGCACTGGTTGACGACGTGATGACCACCGGCGCGACGCTGCATGCGGCGGCAACCGCGCTGCGCCGCGCCGGCGTGACACGGGTCGATGCCTGGGTGGCGGCCCGCGTGCCTTGACCCCACCTTGACCATGCATGGCTGGTGTTGCTATCCGCGCAGTGCGAGGTCCGTCGCGATGCCGGCAAAAATCGCCAGGCCAACCCAATGGTTATGCAGGAACGCCCGGAACAGGGGCCCGCGCTCGCGGTTGCGCGAGATCCGGAACTCCCACGCCACCAGCCCCGCCGCGACCGCCAGCCCCACCCAATAGGCACCCGCCAGCGACGCGCGCTGACCCACCAGGACCAGCGCCGCGAAGAACATGACGTACAGCACCGCCTGGGCGACCAGGTCCAGATCGCCAAACAGCACCGCGGTGGACTTCGCACCAACCTTGATGTCGTCGTCGCGGTCGACCATCGCGTACCAGGTGTCGTAGGCGGTCGACCACAGGATGTTGGCGATATACAGCAGCCACGCCAGCGCCGGCACCTCGCCGGTCACCGCGGCGAACGCCATCGGGATGCCCCAGCCAAAGGCCATACCCAGGTAGACCTGCGGCAGGTAGGTGTAGCGCTTGAGGTAGGGGTAGGTTGCCGCCAGTACCAGGCCGACCAGGCTCATCCATACCGTGAGCCGGTTCATCGTCAGCACCAGCGCGAAGGCGGCCAGCATCAGTACCGCGAACAACGCCAGCGCCTCGCGCCCGCGTACTGCGCCAGTCGCCAAGGGCCGCTCCCGCGTGCGCTCCACATGCGGGTCGAGCCAGCGATCGGCATAGTCGTTGACCACGCAGCCGGCCGACCGGGTCAGCCAGACCCCGGCGGTGAACACGAACAGCGTCCACAACGGCGGCACACCCCCGGCGGCCAGCCACAGGCCCCACCAGGTCGGCCACAGCAGCAGCAACCAGCCGATGGGACGGTCGTTGCGGGTCAGCTTCCAGTACAGCCGCACGCGGGCCTTCCAGGGCGCAACGTGGTCGGGCTCAAAACGCTCGTAGCTCATCAGGCAATTATGGACGATGCCGTCGCGCCGGCACTGCGGTTGCCGCCGGCGGCGCGCATTGACTTCGACAATTCATCCCGACGCGCGGCGCATGATCCGATTTACCGCTAGAATGCTGTCCCCGTACCGCCGGGTTGACGGTAACGCGGTCAGAACATGCGCCTGTAGCTCAGCCGGATAGAGTAGTGGCTTCCGAAGCCATTGGTCGGGGGTTCGAATCCCTCCAGGCGCACCAATCTTTTCTGTGACGATTTCCGCGCCGGATCTGCGACGAGCCGGCGGGCGTTCCGCTATCCGCTGATCCTTGGCCCACGCGCTGCGCTCCACGTGTGCCTGCACGTTTCACGGCCGGGCGGGATAATGGCCCCCAATGTCTCCCAGCAACACGGAACCGCCATGACCCCGGAACAACTGCTCGCCACCTACGGCCCCCGCGAATCGATGGAGTTCGACATCGTCGTGGTCGGCGCCGGCCCGGCCGGACTGGCCACCGCGATCCGCCTGCGCCAACTGGCCGCCGACAAGGGCAGCGAGCTGTCGGTGTGCGTGCTGGAGAAGGGCTCCGAGCCCGGCGCGCACATCCTGTCGGGCGCGATCATGGACACCCGCGCGCTGGATGAGTTGTTGCCGGACTGGAAGGAACAAGGCGCGCCCTTGCGCCAGCCGGTCACCCGCGACGAGTTCCTGTTCCTGAGCGAGACCGGATCACTCGCGACGCCCGGTTTCCTGCTGCCGGGCTGCTTCGACAACCACGGCCATTACATCGCCAGCCTGGGCGAGTTCACCCGCTGGCTGGCGACCCAGGCCGAGGGGCTCGGGGTGGAGATCTTCCCCGGCTTCGCCGCCGCCGAAGTGCTCTACGACGAGGCCGGCGCGGTGATGGGCGTGGCCACCGGCGACATGGGCGTGGGCAAGGATGGCGAGCCGACCGCACAGTTCCAGCGCGGGATGGAGCTGCATGCCAAGTACACGGTGTTCGCCGAGGGCTCGCGCGGCAGCCTGGGCCGGGAGCTGATCGCCAAATTCGAGCTGGACAAGGGCTGCGACCCGCAAAGTTTCGCGCTCGGCGTAAAGGAGCTGTGGCAGGTCGATCCGGACAAACACGAACCCGGACTGGTGGTGCACACCTCCGGCTGGCCGCTGGACTCGGACACCTACGGCGGCTCATTCGTCTACCACGCCGAGGACAACAAGGTCGCGATCGGGTTCGTGGTCGGGCTGGATTACAGCAATCCGTGGCTGAGCCCGTTCGAGGAGTTCCAGCGCTTCAAGACCCACCCGGCCATCCGGAAGTATCTGGAAGGCGGCAAGCGCATTTCCTATGGCGCACGCACCATCACCGCCGGCGGGCTGCTCTCGTTGCCCAAGACTGTGTTTCCCGGCGGCGCACTGGTCGGCTGCGAGGCCGGCTACCTCAACGCCAGCCGGATCAAGGGCAGCCACGCCGCGCTCAAGACCGGCATGCTCGCCGCCGAGGCGGCGTTTGACGCGTTGTCCGAAGGCCGCTCGCGCGACGAGTTGCTGGCCTATCCGGCCGCGTTCGAGAACAGCTGGCTGCACGAGGAGCTGAAGCTGTCGAAGAACTTCAAACAGTGGTTCAAGAAGGGCCGTCTGCTGGCAACACTGATGACCGGCATCGAGCAATGGCTGCTGCCGAAGCTGGGCATCCGCAACCCGCCGTGGACGATCCACCACGCCAAGGCCGACCACGAGTGCCTGACGCCGGCCGCCCAATCCGAAAAAATCGTCTACCCCAAACCCGACGGCGTGCTGACCTTCGACCGGCTCAGCTCGGTGTTCCTGAGCAGTACCCACCACGACGAGAACCAGCCCAGCCACCTGACCCTCAAGGACGCCAGCATTCCGGTGGAAGTGAACCTGGCCGAGTACGCCGGCCCCGAGGCACGTTACTGCCCGGCCGGTGTGTACGAGTTCGTCGGCGAGGCAGGCCACGAGCGTCTGCAGATCAACGCGGCCAACTGCGTGCATTGCAAGACCTGCGACATCAAGGACCCGACCCAGAACATTGTCTGGGTCACCCCGCAAGGCGGCGACGGCCCGAACTACGCCGCGTTGTGACGACCGGCCGGCACACGGCCCGCGCGCACCGCCTCCCCCTCCTCCGCATCCCGAGAGACCCATGACCGCAATGACCAGCCCCGGCGCCCGTTTCCGCCACGCCCTGACCGAAGAGAAGCCGCTGCAGATCGTCGGCACCATCAATGCCAACCACGCGCTGCTGGCCCAACGTGCCGGCTACCGCGCGATCTACCTGTCCGGTGGTGGCGTCGCCGCCGGCTCGCTGGGCATGCCGGACCTGGGCATCAACACGTTGGACGACGTGCTGGTCGACGTGCGCCGCATCACCGATGTCTGCGATCTGCCGTTGCTGGTCGACATCGACACCGGCTTCGGTCCGAGCGCGTTCAACATCGCCCGCACCATCAAGTCGTTGATCAAGGCCGGCGGCGCCGCCTGCCATATCGAAGACCAGGTCGGCGCGAAACGTTGCGGCCACCGCCCGGGCAAGGAGATCGTGTCGCAGGGCGAGATGGTCGACCGGATCAAGGCCGCGGTGGATGCCAAGACCGACCCGGACTTCTTCCTGATCGCGCGCACCGACGCGATCCAGGTGGACGGCGTGGACGCGGCGATCGAGCGCGCGATTGCGTGTGTCGAAGCCGGCGCGGACGGCATCTTCGCCGAGGCCGCCAACGACCTGCCGACCTACCAGCGTTTCGTGGATGCGGTGAAGGCGCCGGTGTTGGCCAACATCACCGAGTTCGGGCAGACCCCGCTGTTCACCCGCGACGAGCTGGCCTCGGTCGGCGTGGCGATGCAGCTGTACCCGCTGTCCGCATTCCGCGCGATGAACAAGACCGCCGAAGCGGTGTACACCGCGATCCGCCGCGACGGCCACCAGAAAAACGTGGTCGACCTCATGCAGACCCGCGAGGAGCTGTACGAGCGCATCGGTTACCACGAGTTCGAGCGTCGCCTGGACAAGGTATTCAGCGACGCGAAGTAAGTCGCTGCCGGCCGGCTCTACTTTGGATCTAGGGCGCCACAGTGTCCGCAGCAAGGCCCGACAAGACTTCGCGAAGATTCTTGACGGCCGGACACTGCGCGACGCCGTGGCGCTGGGCAAGAAATGCAGGATCGTTGTAGCCCAGCCATATGTGGGCCGACGCGTCCTCCCAGACCAGGGCCTTCAGTGGAAGGTCTATGCCGATGGATTGGGCGCATTCCATGAGTGGTGTGCCGCCTTTCGGGTTGCCAAAGATGAGCACCTCCGTGGGGCGTAGTGTCTCGCCTACCGTGGCCGCTCCGGCTGCGTGATCAATGCGCGCGAACACTTTGAGGCCATGCTGTTTTGCCAGCTCTTCGAAGCGGCTCATTGTGTCGGCAGCGCTGTGTGGACTCTCGACAACCACGAGGCCGTCTGCAGCTGACGCAAGCGAGGCGAACGAAACCAAGGAGAGCGGCGAGCAATGGGCGCAGCAGTTTCATGGGTTGCTCCTATGACATGGGCCAGCAAGCGATACGGCGCGCCCGGCTAAGCCGAGACGTCCGATGTGGCGCACGCGGAAGGCCTTACCGTGGCGCGGGTAGCGCAGCGGGAATGATGTAATCGGTGACAAGGTTTTGCAGCGGATACCAAGTGGAGAACTCGCCGTAGCTGCCAGCGGTGATGGCCACGGTCAGGTCCAGCTCCGGCACCACGATCACAAACTGGCCGCCGTTGCCCTCTGCGGCGTAGGCGCGGTAATCGTGGCCCTGTACCCGAAAGTGATGCAGATGCCATGCATAGCCGTAGTCGTGATTGGGGCCTAACGTGGTGCGCCGTGTGACGGACGCGTCGATCCAGGCCGCATCGACCAGACGTTGTCCATGCCAGACCCCGCCATCCAGATACAACTGCCCCAACTTGAGCATGTCGCGCGGACGCAAGCGAATACCGCCGGCCAGGTAGGCATCGTCGTCCGGCATCAGGTTGATGTGATAGCCGTGCATCTGCATCGGTCGCGCGATCCAGTCGCGGAACAATTCGGTGAGTGGACGACCCGTCGCGTGGCGGACCGCGCCGCCGAGCAGGTTGATGCCAGCCGAGCAGTACACGGCCTTGTCGGCGCCGGGCTTTTGCGCCATCGGCAGGTTCAAGGTGTAGTGGTACCAATCCCGGTCGTCTTGCTGACCCTGCATCGTGTCTTCGCCGCCCGGCGATTCGCTATTGCCGTCGTCGCAGGCGAGGCCGGAGTTCATGCTCATCAGGTTGCCTACGGTGATGGCGCGTTTGGCCCCATCCACGTTCGCCAGTTTGTCGTACTGGGGGAACAGCGAAAGCACGGGGGTCTTCGCCGACAGCTCGGCGCCGTGATCAATCGCCATGCCGACCAGCAGGGAAGCGAACGACTTTCCGGCGGAACGCGTGTCGTGCGCCTGTTCGCGCGAGTAGCCGTGGAAATAGGCCTCGAACGCCAGCTTGCCGTGGCGCGCCACCAACAGCCCGTGTACCTGCGGATTGCCCGGTTCGGGCGCGGCGAGCGTATCAACATGCTGCAGCAGCGCGGTCATCGGCGCCAGCTGCATGCCCACATCGCCCAGTGTCGCCGTCGTCCAGCCGTCATCGACGGGGACCGGCACCTGGTACGCATTGTGCGCGCCAGCCGGAGTCGTCACGTAGTAGCCGAGCGCATGATCGCGGTCGCGCCGCGTGAACGGAAACACCGCAATGCCTTGCCAGTCCATGCGTAGTTGATCCGTTTCTTCGTCGAATCGGCCGTTCAAGGCCCAGCCCTCGCGTTTCGGGTCAGTCAACACGACCGTATCGCCGTCCACATCCACGTCATAAGCCCGACCGCGACCGAGGTTGTACTCGGGGTTGCTCAGGAAGGCCACAAACGAGTCGTCTGGCGTGCGCTGGATATTGAGGTACTGCGTCAGCCGGTCCACCAGGGGCCGCACCCGGCCAACCCAGATGTGGTCGTGGCCATGCGCCAGGACCACCGGGGTCGCGTAAGCGCTGGCCAGAGTCACGCCGGGTGGCTGAGTCCAGAAGCCATCGATGTTGCCGTCGACAAGTTGTCCACGAAAGTGGCCCTGTCCGCCGGGCATGGCGAAGCTGACATGATCGCCGTCGCGCACGACCGGGACCGACATTCCACCCACGCTCGCCTGCCACGGTGTCTGTCGCCCATCCACGGTGAGGGTGCCCGCCAGCAGCGGGCCGGAAACCGTCTCGTTACCCCACAGTCCGACGACGTCGGGTGGATCAGTCGCACGCGTGGTCGCGGAAATCACCAGCAACAGGCAAAGCAGGGCAACGCGCATCGGCAGCACCTCGGGATGGATGGCAAACCTTGACCGCCACGGCGATCCGGATGGCCATCATTGTGCGCACGAAAGCGGCAACGGTCTTGTACGGGTTGAACCTGGCTGCCGCTGCGCCGACCAGGCACGTTGACGGTAGCTACCCGGCGGCAGGCCGAAAGCTTCGCGGAAGGCGCGGGAAAAGTGCGCCTGGTCGAAGTAGCCGCAACGGATCGCAATTTCGCTCATGTCATGCGCATCGCTGGCCAACATCGCTGCGGCGAGATTCAGGCGCAGGCGACGCCGGTAGGTGCCGGGCGAGCAGCCAAAGTGCTGGCGGAAGGCGCGCGCCAGATGCACTGGGTGCACATCGCAGCCAGAGGCAACGCCGGCCAGCCCAAGAGGACTGTCGAGATCCTCGTGCAGGCAGTCGCGCGCGCGCAGCAGCCAGCGGGGCGCCTGCTCAAGGACTTCCTGGTAACGCGTCGCCGTGGCAGTCAGCAACTCCACGCAAAGCGACTCCAGCGCCAACGCGCCGTCGTCCTGGGGCAGGGTCAATCGCAGCGCCGCCTGCAGCGCGCCCGGACCAGGCGTCACCGCATAGTCGGGCAGGACCAGCACCTCTTCCAGGCCACGCTGCGCCGCCAACGACATCGAGACAGTGACGAACCGGCCGGACTCGCTGCGAAAGCGATCGCGGTGCAGGGTTCCTGGCGGGTTGTACACAAGGATCGGCCCTGCCTTGCTGCTGGACACCTTGCCGGCGCCGGCCAGGCCGCGCGCGGAGGACACGTAGTCTCCCTCCAGCACCAGGACAAAATGGGCTTCTGCGTGCGCGTGCTCGACGACGCCGTCCTCCGGCACCGTGGGCACCAGCTGCGATACCGAAAACCCGGGTGCGCGCCAGGTCGTCTGACGCGCACCGAGAAACTGGTCATGCTCGAAAACGTTTCGGGTCATGGCGCCAAGATCGGGAAGTGGTGGAGTGGCCCCTTTGGGAAGACACCTGCAATTCAGGGTACCGGAGGCGACCCATCGACCCAAACCTGTTTGCCACTCCCGCTGCGCATGGCTCAATCGACGGCTTCGACCTTGCCCAGGCCATTCGGGCTGCGTGGATCGCTGGCCGCGGTCTTGACGTTGCTGGCCTTGTCCCAGACCACTACGTTCATGTTGCCCCACGAGTCCCTGTCGTTGATTTCGTAGCCCATCTCTTTCAGCTTCGCCAGCGCATCGGCGGAAATGTCGCTGCCTTTCTCGATGTCCACGCGGTCGGGCATGAACTGATGGTGGATGCGTTTTTGCGCGGTGATCTCGCCGGCATCCTTGCCGTCGATGAAGGCGAGGATGGCGCCGAAGACCTGGGTGATGATGGTCGAACCGCCGGGCGAGCCGATCACTGCCAGGCGATCTTCGCCGACCACGAAGCTCGGCGTCATCGAGGACAGCATCCGCTTGCCGCCGACCGCCGCGTTGGCGGAGCCGCCGATCAGGCCGAACGCGTTGGGCTGGCCGGCAACCAGCGCGAAGTCGTCCATCTCGTTGTTCAGCAGCACGCCGCTGTTGCCGGCGACGAAGCCGGAGCCCAGCGTGGTGTTGACGGTGGCGGTCATCGAGACCATGTTGCCGTCCTTGTCGATGATCGAGTAATGCGTGGTGTGCATGCCGGGATCTTTCACGGCCACCGACGGCAGCCACTCGGACTTGGTGGCCCGATCGGGCAGGATGCTCTGGCGCAGGCCGTCGGCGTAGTAAGGGGACAGCAGCATGTCCAGCGGCATCTTCACGAAATCCGGATCGCCCAGGTATTCGTTGTGGTCGCGGAAGGCGCGGCGCATCGCCTCGACGAGGTAATGGATGCGGTGGGCTTCATCCATGCTCTTGAGGTCGAGCGGGGCGAGGATGTTCAGCATTTCGGCGACCGCCACGCCACCGGAGGACGGCGGCGGCGCGGTGACGATCTTGTAGCCGGCGTAATCCAGCTCGATCGGCGCGCGCTCCTTCGCCTGGTAACTGGCCAGGTCGGCGAGCGTCCAGGTGCCGCCGGCCGCCTTGACGGCCTTGACCATCTCCTTCGCCACCGGGCCCTTGTAGAAACCGTCGGCGCCGCGTTCGGCCATGGCTTTAAGCGTCGCGCCCTGGCCCGGGTCGCGGAAGATGCCGGTTTCCTGCGGTGCCTTGCCGTTGGGGAAGAACTTGCTGGCCGAGGCCGGGTAGCGGCGCAGCACGTCGGCCTTGCGCGTGATCGAACGGACCAGCGCGCCGGTGGGGTGGAAGCCCTCGTCGGCCAGCCGGATCGCCGGACGCAGCGACACCGACAGTGGCAGTTTTCCGTACTTGTCGGCCATGTAGGCCAGGCCTGCCGGCATGCCGGGAATGCCAGCGGCGAGCGGGCCGTTGAGCGAGGTGTCGCGGTTGGGGGTGCCATCGGCGTTGAGATAATCGGCCTCGCTCACCGCCTGTGGCGCCATTTCGCGCGCATCGATGAAGGTGTCCTTGCCGGTGGCGGCATCGTGGATCAGGGCGAGAAAACCGCCACCCAGACCCGAGGCTTCCGGTTGCACCACCGACAGCGAGGTGGCCACGGCAATCGCGGCATCGACGGCGTTGCCGCCTTGGGCGAGGGTTTCGAAGCCGGCTTCGGTGGCCAGGGCATTCGCGCTGGCGATCGCGGCGGTGGTCGTGATGGTGCGCGGCGTCGTGTCGTCACGCGCATACGCCAGCACGCTGAACGTGGCGACCGCCACCACCAGCACCGATCGGCACCAGCGCAGGTTACGACGGTTCGGCATTGCGCCGCAGGCCGGCTTGGCACGGGATTGCAGCGTGTCTTGATCGAACATTCGGTCACCCTTCATGTATTGAGGCGGTCGAACGTTGCGTTCCCGATATAAAGCCTCTTGATCGAGCATAGTCACAGGCAAGCGAAGCCTCCTATGAAAAAAGCGGCACCGGGCATAACCAAATGTTGTGGGTGCTTTTGCCGGCATCATCAATGCCAGGCGGCGCGGAATTGTCAGGGGGCATCCGAACATTCGTGTGGTGAGAAGAGAACCTTCTCAGGCCACACAAGTGAGGCACCCTCGTTGCCCTCAGAAATCTGGGTTGCCCAGCAATAGAACGAAGCCAGCCCGATCTCCTTACGCCTCGCGTCCAGCTGGCTTGGCGTCACGATGTCGTAGAAGCGGATTATGTTGCCCGGCGCAGTCATGAACTGCATGCCGTAAACCTGCGGCCGATCGGTAAGTCTACGGTTTCGATCAACTAAAACTGCCAAGTCCCAAGCAGCCGCTTCGTCGGCGAGCACGGCGTACTTAAGTTGCTGGGCAGCTAACACCTGATATTGCGGGTCCATATCAGCATGTTGGGTCAACCGCCACGCAGCCTTGGCGGCTTGTTCCCCAACCTCGGATCGCTTAGGCCAGCCGCAGTTGGCAAGCACTGTGCGCAGGTATGCGGTGTTCTCTCGATCAATCTGGAGGACGCGATCCAACGCCTCCTTTGATTCTCTATTAGCCACAAGCGTTTTTCGCGCGGCCTGATCGACTTCATTGCGCTTTAGCAACTCATGCTGCAAGGAAGCAGGCGCACAGTCCTGAGCGGCCGCGGCCAAAGGACAAGCAACTAGAACAATCAAGATAAGACGAAGCATCATATGCCCCCAAAGGCCTGCGTTAAGCCGACTTGAACGAATTGTTAGGCCCCACACCGACCGTCTTTGAGGAAATGCAAGATGAGCATGCTGATTCTAGACTGCAGTTCGGTGGGGCCATGGTTGTTCATGTCGTTGTGACGGGAGCCGGGGATTGCCGCAATGCAAGTGCCAGTATTCTTTTCTTGCTCTGTGGGAAGAACGCCAGCGTCTGCCTCAAAATCGCTACCCCGAATAGAGAGAACGTGGATCGAAGGGTCCCGAGGAAGCGGATACCTACGATTGTCCAGTGTGACCAGGGTTGTCGCAAGCGTCGGCGACTCATGCAAGGCAAGGGCTGAGATGTCTCCCCCATTGGAGTGGCCGATGAGCACCAAGTGAGACCAGTCAAACTCCCGGTATTTTCTGTCCAAGGCCTCACGTACAAAGCGGATATTTTCAGCTCCGCGCTTCCACGCGGGCATGCGACTAGCGAATAAGTCGCCGCTCCTGCTTAGGGCAGGGTCCGAGGGCATGTCATGCTGAATTGCCACGACCAAGTAGCCAGATTTCGCCAGTGCGTTGGAGATAAACGAGTAGTCGGTGTTGAGAAGACCGTAGCCTGAACTCACAAAGGCTACTGGGCATGGCCTTGCGTGTGTGCAGTTGCGGGGCTGCGCCGGGAGATAGAGCGCAATAGGAATTTGCCTCTCACGGCTTGCGTCCCAGAGTTCGGTCAACTCTATGAAATTTGAGTCGCTGCGCGTTGTGGTAGCGCAACCCGCCAAGATGAATGCCGCTACTAGTGCTACAAGCCTCATCGATCCTTCCATGTGGGGCCTAACGCCTGAGATAAGCCGAGTCGCGAAGCGGCTTCGGCTTGAATGAGTTGGTAGTTTCCTGCTCGGTTTTTAGTCGAACGCACTGCTTCTCAGAGAGTTCCAGTCGTTCTTCCAAAAACTCATGGGGCCTTGACCACGCGTAATTTACAGCCCAGAAACACACACTTGCGCCGAAGTACTGGTGCAACAGGTTCGGCCTCGTTGCGATGGCGACGGAAACAACCCGAGGGATAAAACGCTGCTCGTCCGTACACCCTATGCAATGGGTTGACCCAGCAAGACTATTTGAGAGTAATGACCAATATGGTCGGACAGATTTAGCGGCATGCCGCACCCGTGTGTCGTCTCTCTGCCCCCATTTGTTCGTAAGCATGATCGCGTAGAAGGACACAGCCGTACCATCTTCAAGTCGCACGGTGATGGCGTCACGGTACCCATGCTTCGTCATCGTGCTGATCCCGCTATATCCAATGACTTCAGCGCAGAGCGCCATTGTGCATATCTGGGGCTCCCGTACAGGCGGAGGAGCCCATGCAGGGCTAGAAGCAGCACCAAGAAATATTGCCAGCAGGAGCGGCTTGTGCCGTTTACTCATGTGAGATCCAGTGAAGCGGTTTCGGCTTGAATCAATTGTTGGGCTACTCTGAGTGCTCGTTGTTAAGCAAGACGAGCGTATGCACCGCCTGTTGAAATTCGTGTGGCTTGTCGAGGAAGGTGTAGTGCTGTGCACCGGGTATTTCGATGTAGCGCTTCTGGGGAGCGGTAACGGTCTCATAGTACTGTCGGATCAACGCATTAGGCGTAATCCAATCTTCTGCTCCAACAATCGCCACGTATGGAACTTCCAACTCCGGAATGTCGCGCATCGCATTGAAGCCAAGGACTCCGGGGATGACGTTTTTCCATTGGCTCCACCATTGTGGATTCGCGATCCACTTGCATGGGCCGATGTATGCGAGCCCGCAGGACTCGGTAATAGTGTGACTGGGCGAGGTCATGTAGGCGAACCAACGCGCTTTGGCCGTGTGCTTTTGAAGGATATTGCCAATATTGAAGTGCTCTAACCACTCTCGTTGCTTTTTAACGGCAGAAAAGTCAATCATCGGCTGGCCGTCAGCATTTGTGGCAAGACCAGGTGCGAAGCTGGAGAGGCCTGCAATAGCTCGATCATTGCCCTCGCGGCGAGCGAGCGACATGAGATGCTCGTGTGTGATCCGATTGCCTGCTCTCCAGTCCACGACTTGACCGACAGTTGCCACTCCTAATACTTTTTCGGGTGTCGCTGATGCAATTTTCAGCGCAAGAATGGATCCGAATGAGTGACCAACAAGATAGAGCGCCTGTCGATCAAACTCCAGGAGGAGATGATCAACTACCGCATTTGTGTCCTGCACCATTTGCTCTAATGTCGGCCCTTCTTTGTACTTATCGGACTTGCCCACACCGCCCGTTTCAATGTGTACAACAATAAAGTCCTGTTCCAGTTCGTCGCTGAATTCCGAGGCGAGCGGGACAACACTTTCTCCGGGGCCGCCAGGGAGGAACAGAAGAAGCGGCTTTTCCCGCTGATAGCCGCGAATGAACAAGTAGTGCTTGGTGCCTCGTATAGTCACGGCATCTGTCTGGACAATGCCGTTATCTCCCACTGAGTTGTACACGTAGTAGCGCCATGCCTTTGCCACGGCGAAAGTCAGGACAATCAGCAGTATGATGGCGACAATCACCAGAGCTGAGATTTTGAATAGCTTTCGATGTGCCATGAGCAACCTGATCGCCTGAGTTAACCCGCGCTGCGAAGCGGCGCCGGCTTGAATGAATCGCTAGGCGACGTCTGCGTTTCTGGGCAAGACATCGCGTATTCGGGCAGCTCCATTGCGTCACGGAAGTAGCGACCCATTAGAAGCCGGGGGAACACGGGCAGCCGCATAAAGAGGGTTGCCAAGTCGCGCGCTTTTACCCCAAGTTCCGTTTTTGGCACGAACGACGGCACCAGGCTCTCTGCGTACCTCTGCTTGCGGGTAGCGTACGGTTTTATGCGCCTTTGATAGTGCTTTAGCGCTGAGTCGAGATCCGCTCCGTGGACGTGGATTTCTCCGGCGAGCACATAAGCTTCGGCAAGTGCCAAGCCCGCGCCCTCCCCGGCTATGAGTGACGGGCATGCGGCCGCATCGCCCACCAGCGCCACCCTGTTTTTCGTCCATCTATCCATGCGGATCTGACTGATGCTGTCGAAATAGACCTCATCCGTCTTTTCGAGTGCTGACAGAATTGCAGGACATTCCCAGCCCATGTTGGAAAATGCAGTCGTCAATGCTGCTTTGCGCTCGGACTCACCGGTAGTGAGGGTGCTCGGCAAATATTCATTTCTGAGGAGCATGAAAAAGAGCGTTTTATCATCGCGCACTGGGAACCGGGCTATGTACCTCCCCGGTGCCGTGTGCGCTACATACAGATCGTCGTCGCGCGGGCGATAGCCGGCTACCTCGAACGAGGCGACATGGCACCCCATCGGATACTCAAACTGGCTGTCCGGGCCGAATGTGATTTGGCGGATCTTCGAGTGGAGGCCGTCGGCCCCGACGACGAGATCAACCTCTCGTTGCGGCGCGTGCTCGAAGCCAACGTGTGCGTACGCTCCGTCGTCATCTATCGTGGCGATGCTATCGCCGAAGATCGTCTCCACCCGGTTGTCCAGCAAGCCGTAGATTGCAGCGGCGATGTCGGCGCGCGCTAATGTCGCGATGCGCCCGTTTGCCAAGCTCTGCAGAACCTGCGATGGATAACCGCCGCGCGTTCGGCCTTGGCTATCGACCATGCGTAGTTCGTCGGTCTCGTACTGTAGCTCCAGCAGCTTTGGAAGGAGGCCCATCTTTTCCACTGCCTCGTAGCCGACTCCCCACAGGTTGAGGATGTAGCCACCGGTGCGCAGTTCCGGAGCCCGTTCGACCAGCAGTACCTCGTGGCCCATCTTGCTAAGCCAATAGGCCAGGGCCGTGCCTGCGATACCCGCTCCGTTGATGGCTACTCTCATTTTCCTTGTGCCTTGATTTTGATGACCCAACAACGGAATTGTATCCGTTAGCAGCCCAACGCCTGAATCAACCCGACCCACGAAGCGGATTCGGATTGAATGAATTGTAAGGTGCCCCCGGGCGGCTTACGTGCCATCCTGATTGCGGGCTACCATTGCAGATGATGACCGACCTCACCACGACGCTTCGAGAGCGCCTGGGACTTGCGGACCCTGTCCCGCTGGGGTTCCAACGGGGCGACGTCGAAGAGGCCGACGGAT
The DNA here is from genome assembly GCF_054052125.1 of Lysobacter sp. A378. Classification (NCBI taxonomy): domain Bacteria; kingdom Pseudomonadati; phylum Pseudomonadota; class Gammaproteobacteria; order Lysobacterales; family Lysobacteraceae; genus Lysobacter; species Lysobacter sp. A378. Next base: position 161,157 of record NZ_JBSVRK010000001.1, read on the forward strand.
TCGACCGAGAACGGATCGAGTACCGGGGACTCGAAGGTGACCTCATTCCGGCTTTCCTGTTCACGCCGAGGGGTCGCGACGCGCTTGGCGGAGTGGTTGTCTTTCACCAACACAATGGGGAGTTCCACTTCGGCAAGAGCGAGGTAGCCGGCGAGGTGGGCGACGCGTTTCAAGCCTTCGGGCCGGCGCTCGCTCGTAGAGGCCTCTCAGTCTTGGCCCCGGACTCCATCACTTTCGAGGATCGACGAGGAGCGGTTCGGGGGGTGGAACCGGATTATTACGATTGGCTTCAGCACTACAACGCCATGAGCTACCGATTGCTGGATGGCGACCTGCTGATGAGGAAGTGCCTGGATGACGCCCAACGGGCCCTGAGCGTTCTGCTCCAAGCCGCTGATATAGACGAGCGGCTCGTGGGCGTGGCAGGACACTCATACGGTGGTTACACAGCGCTTTACCACGCAGCAGTTGATGCACGATGCAGGTTCGCATGCATCAGCGGTGCCGTGTGCAGCTTCGAGACGCGCCGCCGGGAAGACACCGGGATCACCCTCTTCGAGGCCGTGCCCGGGCTGGCTCGCCAGATCGACACGCACGATGTCCTTTCAGCCATCGGACCTCGGCCGACAATGGTTGTGTCGGGTACCAAGGACAAGTATTCGCGGGATGCAGACCAGATCGTGGCCAAGGTCGCCGGCGACTTCATCACCGAGCTCCGCGTCGACCGCGGACACGCTCTCGATCAAGATAGATTCGATGCGATCGTCGAGTGGATCGTCGGCCGCGTATCCGATCAGTGAGAAGGGACACCTAACGCTGGAGTTAAGCGGCGGCGCCGTCCGCCTTGAACGAAATGTTGGACAACGCTGCGTTCATTAGCTGGCTACGTTGTACCAAACTGAGATAAGCCAAAGCGCTGGCTGCATGCTGCCGCCGCAAGCCGACTGTTGGATGTGTTGGACCTCTACAGCGGGATTCTGAGAGAGCCACTCGTTGATGCGCGCCTCAAAGTCTTCCGCTTTCCCGGCATTGTGAGCACCAATGAATCCCTTGTCTTGCAAGGGCGCTTGAACCCAGAACAACTTGACTTGCATGGAAGCATCCTTGTGTTGTTAAGTCGACCCACGAAGCGGGTTCGGCTTGAATGAATTGTCAGCCCCACTTATGGCTGCGCAGAGATAACGCTTTCAATCCACTCTTTGTAATGGTTCAGGCGGACATTGCAAGTGATTTGGCCATATCGTCCGGGCGTCCTAATAGTGTTTTGAGGATCTGACCACGAAGTCAGTCCGACCAACAACCAATCCTTCTCAGCCTGAATAAGGACTGGCCCACCACTGTCGCCACTTCCTGAGCCGCCCTCGAGGGGCAATGCATCCGACGGTTTGTCGAACATATAGCAGAGCCAGCGGCCATGGGCGCTGGTGACCTTGTTGTACGCACGACGAAGCTCAGTACGGTGGGAGTCACGAAATTCGTGCCCAGTGACTCCGTTACCCGTAGCGCCTCTTCCTATTACCTTGATGATTTGGCCGAACTCGTCGTCGCTCTTGTTGATTGCGACAGGAGAGACGTCAGCAACGGGTTGTGCCAGTTTTATGAGTGCGATGTCATCCGAGGAGGAGAGCAGCACTCTAAAAAGAGTCCAATCCCAAGTAGCCAGCGCCTGGTCAAGTAGCTCTTGCGGCGGCTTTTTGTATCCGGGGTGTATCACGAGGCGTTCAACGTCTCTGGGCGCTCCGTTAATGGCTACCTGCTTGATCTCAGATTGCCACGTGACAGCATGAGCGGCGGTAATAACCCACTTTGGCGCGATCAATACACCATGCCCCTCGCCAGGCAAGTCAACTAGAGCAGGGAGCTCAGACGCCGGAACTCTATACTTTGAGTCATCAACGTCATCACGAATCACGATCGCGCTTGCACTGAAGGACACGACCAGCAGTGCGAGCAACAAGAGTCGGGTCATATGCGATTCCTTTGGAGGTATCTTCGAGAGGCTAACGCCTGAGTTAAGCCGAGCCACGAAGCGGATTCGGCTTGAACGAATTGTCAGCCGCCAAACACCATAGTTGTGATTGACTGTGCGAGGCCGCTATGCACAAGCCAAACGACAACTGCGATGTTGACGAACACGGTGACCCAGAAAACCTGTTGAAACGACGCCTTTACAGTCTTGTGGTGGAATTGTTGTTGCGCAATGAGCGCACCAGGCCAACCACCAAGCAAGTCCACGAAATGCAACGTGCTTTCCGGAGTGCGCTGCATGTTTTTGCCTGCAGCAGCCTTGTCCAACGAGTACATGATGTAGGACACGCAACTCAGTAGCACGTAGCCAACTGTTATCATTGCCGGGACGATGCCAAAGAACATGCCGAGCGAGACTGAAACCAAGAAGATGACGCCAAGTTCCAGCCGCGGCAACGGCCTATATGGCTTACGTTGCTCGATCTTCTGGCCGGCGTGCCGTACATCTGTCGCGTTTGTTCGGCCGCGAGCATCTTTGGATGCCGCGTATGAGATGAGGTCACCGTCAATCGGTCTGCGAGATCCGAACTGAAAAGCTTTGATATGAACAAAGGCGCGATCTCCGCCGTCATGTGGCGTGACAAAGCCGTAGCCCTTGTCCTCGTTCCAGTCGGAAATTCTTCCTACAAGTCGCATGGACAGCCCGTTTGGCGGCTAACGCCTAAGCTAAGCCGCGTCGCAACGGGGCGTGAAGCACATGGCAAGCTGTACCTGCCATGTGGCTTGCGCCCCGATGTGGCGTCGGCTTGAGCGCATTGTTAGGCGCTGCCACCTCGAAGCTCAACATCTTATGAAAGCTCTCATCAGTTCGATAGATTCCGAAAGGTCTCTAGAACTGAATGGTGGATTGTGAATGTTCTCGGGGTGGTGTATTTGGTGGCGAATATACTCAGTCAGCACAATTTGTTGCTGGTGCGTTGATCCATCCTGACGCGTCCGTACATACGCCTTGAGCGGTTTTCCATCACGGAACTGAGACAGACGCCCTTCTGCTTCGATGTAACCGTAAAGTTCATTGTGATACTCGAACGTCGCCTCGCCAAAAGCTGCGAAGGTGACCTCATTCAAGCTGGGGTACGGGAGCTCACTCGGGAGCACACGAGTGACTCTCTCCGGAAGGCGGTCCGATACCAAAAGAATGTTGTCGAACTGTAGGCGCTTAACGATCTCTGGGCTGTGAGTGGTGAGTAGCACCTGCGTACTCTCTGCCTGAGACAGTGCAATTAGTGCATCTGTGAGACCGCGCTGATGCTCGGGGTGTTGCGACGTTTCCGGTTCCTCAATGGCGTACACGACATTCGGCAGGTTGGCCTGGCTCATCCTTCTTTCCGCTTCTGCACGAAAGAAGCTGATGAGTACCAGCCGCTTTACACCGCTTCCGCGCTTGTTTATCGGGATATCGTCGTCACCAGATATAGAAACGCTCTTGAAGACATCTGCCCACTTGAGACTGGCTGCATCTGGCAATTGCGGTGTCAATGACCGCGCAATAGCTGGATTTAGCTCCCCAAGCTTCTCGAGCGTTCGCGCTGCCACCTCTTCGAGCCTAGTTCTTACCGTATCTGCGACGCCAGCCAAGCTTGCTTGAATGGTCGGATCGCCAAGGATCTCCTTTACGGCAATCCGCATTGGGTCCTGCACCTCGTCGTCAGAGTCCGTGTTTTTTCTGTCGGACTGGAAGAGAGTGTATAGCGGCATGTACGTTTTCAGTTGCTCCCATATCCCCTTCGCGTCGATCTTTGCTACCTCAATTTCCACCTCTTCCAGCTGCAGGTCATCTTGGCCCTGCCAGATTGACTTTCGAATCTCTGCGCTTCGTGTTCTATCAGGGCATCCCAAGCCCTGGTCTTCAAGCATCTTGCGGAGCTCAGTAATCTTCTTGCTAAGCAGGTCTCGACATCCGGCGCTGACTGGATGCAGGGCATTGAGGAAAATCTTCTCCTTTCCAGCTGAAGGATAACGTTTGATTACTCGGAGTGTGCCTTCTCGCGACAAGAGATACTCGCCTTGAAGCGTCGTTTCGTTCGTAGAGTCGATCACAATGCTAGGAGGCAGTTGATCGAACTCGACTTCGATCTCGATGCAATCTTGCCCACTTGCGAGGCATTGCTTGTTGATGTCTTCTTTGTCGAGTTTGACGCAGCCTTTTCCTTCATTGAAGAAGATGTCCAAGGCTTCGAGTATTGTCGACTTCCCAATGTCGTTTCGCCCGACCAAGACGCAAAGATTCTCGATTTCGATGCGACCTGGTTTTTCGTATCCTCGGAACCTGTTTACTACGACAGACTTAATTCTCATAGCTCCCCCTGAGCCTTCCAAGCAGCACCTAACGCCTGAGTTAAGCCGAACTGCGTAGTGGAGCCAACAACATGGCAAGCTTTACCTGCCATGTTGTTGGTGTAACGAAGCGGTTTCGGCTTGAACGAATTGTTAGCCGTTCTGCGCGACAGAATCCGCCGGCGACCTCATGAACTCTGCAACACGGCACAACACCTTGTACCGAAAATCAAATAAATCAGTCTGGACCTCGATCACATGCTCTAGTGTTTGTCCGGCCTGATCGGCTTTGTCTAGATGCTTCTTGCGAGTGCTGCCAAAGAACGCGTTTTGGGCAAGCCCCCGCTGCTCGGCTAAGACGCGGTGGCACACTGCGATGTGGTTTGATATGTCAGCCAACCGCTTATCGACGATGTTCAGCATGTCCAAGGGATCGCGGCTGCGTTCTCGAAGCATCTTGTCGTAAATGGAAATTGAGTCACGGAACTCGTCAAGAATCATCACGACACCGGTAAGTTGGTTGAACGGCTAACACTGATTCGAGCCCCCAAACGGGGCGCAGCAAACAGTATGCCCGAAAGCTCCTCCGGGCCAACAGCTCACAACCGGCACCAAATCAACCGGTTACACATACCTAACCTTGGCCCGCTCGAACCCGAGTTGGTTCTATTAGGACTGCGGCAACGCGTTGTAATACTCGCTACGCGCTCCAACGAAATATCCCGCAGTGGGCGCGGCACCGGGACCGTTGCAACGGAGTAATCCATGGGGTTGTCTCGCCACACTGCCTACTTCCGGATCACCTGCTCGTGGTCCTGCAATGCCTCGGCCAAACCCGGCACCCCATCGGCACCCGTCGGCACGCTGATGCTGGAGTCGGTGAAGTCGGCCCCGATCGGCTCGGCGCGGCCACCCAGGCACTCGCTCAGGAAGCCCTCGGCCACGGCATTGAACGCCTTGTTGTTCTCCGGTCGCGCGAAGCCGTGGCCTTCGTCCGGGAACAGCACGTAGGTCACCGGAATGTCGTTGGCGGTCATCGCCTTGACGATCTGGTCGGACTCGTCCTGCTTCACGCGCGGGTCGTTCGCGCCCTGACCGATCAGCAGCGGCTTGGTGATCTGGTCGGCGCGGGTCAGCGGCGAGCGCTCGAGCAGCCACTGCTTGCCCTCCTCGGTGCGCGGGTCGCCCATGCGCTTGGCCAGTTGCTCGTAGAAACTGGCCCAGTACGGCGGCACCGTGCTGAGCAGGGTGTTGAGGTTGGACGGGCCGACGATGTCGACGCCGCAAGCGAAGGTGTCCGGGGTGAAGGTCAGCCCGGCCAGCGTGGCGTAGCCGCCGTAGCTGCCGCCCATGATCGCGACCTGGTCGGCGGTGGTGACGCCCTCATCGACCGCCCACTGCACCGCGTCGAGCAGGTCGTCGTGCATCTTGCCGGCCCACTCGCCGTTGCCGGCGTTGGTGAACTCCTTGCCGAAGCCGGTGGAGCCGCGGAAGTTCACCGCCAGCGTGGCGTAGCCGCGGTTCGCCAGCCATTGGTCGTACGGGCTGTAGCCGTAGCTGTCGCGCGCCCACGGGCCGCCGTGCACGAACAGCACCATCGGCACCGGGGCGTCGGCCTTGCCGTCGTTGTTGGCGTCGGCGCCCTTCGGCAGGGTGAGGTAGCTGACCAGCGTCTTGCCGTCGCGCGAGGTGATCTCCTGCGGCCACTGCGGAACCAGCGGCTTGTCATCGAGCTCCGGACGCGCCGAGAACAACTTGGTCAGCGTGCCGCCCGCGCCGCGGTCGTAGCGGTAGTAGACCACCGGGGCCTCGGCCGCCGAGTAGGTGACGATCCACACGCTGTCATCGTGCGTGCGCGCATTGACGCCGATCTCGCCGGGGCCGATTGCCTGCAGCTTCTCCAGGTCGGCGCTGATGGCCGGATCGACCGGCTCCCACTCCTCGCGCAGGTAGTTCACCGCGACCGCCTGCACTTCGCCCGTCTGCGGGTGCGTCAGCGACTGGCCGACGTCGGCGCGCGCGTCCTCCAGCACCAGCGTGCGCTCGCCGCTGGCCACGTCGACCGCATACAGCGCCGCGGTGTTGCGCCCGCGCGAGTCGACCAGGTAAAGGGTGTCGCCGTCGGTGGTCAGGCTGGCGGGGGCGGTGGTCATCGAGTCCTCGAACGGGATGTCCGAGTAGACCTTCCAGCCGCCCTGCCCGTCGGGCTGCAGGATGTCGCTGCCGCCGTCGGGCCGCGCGCGCGTTGCATAGCGCACCGTGAGGCTGTCGTCGGCCAGGTAGCCGCCGATCTGGTCGTCGTTCTTCTCCACCAGCGTGCGCTCGCCGGTGGCGAGGTCGACCTTGTACAGGTCGTGCCACGCCGGGTCGCGGTCGTTCATGCCGACCAGGATCGTGCCCGGCTGCGAGTGGCTGGCCGCCACCACCATCGCGGTGGTCTTGGGATACGGCGTGAGGTCGGCTTCCTCGCCTGTCGCGATGTTGACGCTATAGAGGTGGAAGTCCTCGTCGCCGCCGGTGTCGCGCAGGTACAGCAGCGTATCGGGCAGGTAGGACCAGAAGTGGTTGCGGATGCCGCGCGCGGTGTCGTCGGTGATCGCGCGCGCCTCCCCGGGATTGTCGGCCGGCGCCACCCAGACGTTCATCACGCCCTCGACCGGTGCGACCCAGCTCAGGGTCTTGCCGTCGGGGCTGATCATCACCATCGCGCGCTCGGGATTGCCGAACAACGCATCGCGCGTGATCAGCTCGACATCGGCGATGCGCTCGGCAGCTGTCGGCGGCGTCTGGGCGAGTGCGGTGGAAATCGACATGGCGAGGACGAGACCTGCGACGCGGGGCAGCTGGGTGAGCATGTGGATCTCCAGGGATGCGGCGACTGGCCCCGAAATGAGACCGGCATCGCAGTAAAGCACCTATTCAACGTCCACTCCAGATGGGTTGGAATGACGCCATCGCCGGGCCCGTGCAAGCTCGACCCACAAGCTGTTGGCATGCAGCCACGAACTACCCGTTTCCAGTGCAAGCCCGGGGCACGGCTACTTGTCGGGGTGAGTTGGCTTTATACTGCCCCGCGGCCGCCTGATTGCGGCTTTCCGTTGAATTGGCGACGTGCACCCTTCATGGGCGACGCACAACAGGTGGACCGTGCAGAACTACGACCTCGAATTCCTGAAGAAATTCTCCGTGATGATGGGCTTCCTGCTGGTGGTTGCCCTGGGCCTCATTGGACTCGCCTATTACGTCCACGAGTCGTTGCCGGAAGAAGTGCCCGCCAACGTGGCCGCTCGAACCCAGGCGCGTATCGCACCGGTTGGCGGCGTCTACGCCGGCAGCACCGGCGCGGCGGCGCAGGCGGCGGCAACGGCGGCGGCGGCGGCAGCGGCGACCGCACAGGTTGCCTACGGCGGCACGCTGGACGGCTCGGTGATCTTCGACAGCCTGTGTTCGGGCTGCCATACCACCGGCGCCGGCGGCTCACCGACCATGGACAAGGCGCATTGGGCCGCGCGGATTCCGCAGGGTGTTGATACCCTCCACCGTCACGCGATCGAAGGCTTTACCGGCAGTACCGGCATGATGCCCGCCAAGGGCGGCAACCCGGCGCTGACCGACGAGCAGGTGATCGCCACCGTCGACTGGATGATGGACAACCTGAAGTAATCAATACCCGGCATTTGCCGCGCACAACGCCGCCTCCGGGCGGCGTTGTCGTATCCGCGACCGGCATTTGCGCGGGCGCCGCCGTCGTCGCCGGCACGGCCGCCAACAGGCGGCTTATCATGGCGGGATGGACAACCCCACATTTCCCGACGACGCCGACTTCCTTGGCGGCAGCGCCGCCAATCTCACCCTCGCCGGCCCGGCCGGAGATATCGAGACGATCGTCGAGGCACCCGAGCCCGACGTTCCTGCTCGACCGCTGGTCGTGGTGGTCTGCCACCCGCTGCCGACCGAAGGCGGCACCATGCACAACAAGGTTGTGACCATGACCGCGCGGGCGCTGCACCAGTCCGGCGCCAGCACCGTACGGTTCAATTTTCGCGGCGTCGGTGCCTCCGAGGGCAGTTTCGACGAAGGCAATGGTGAGGTTGAGGACCTGGCCGTGGTGGTCGCCTGGGTCCGCGAACAGCGCCCGCAGGCACAGCTCTGGCTCGCCGGTTTCAGTTTTGGCTCCTACGTTGCCTACAAGGCCGCCGCCCGGCTGCAGCCGGACATGCTGATCATGATTGCCCCCCCTGCGGGCGGTCGTGGCTACGACTTTGCCGCCATCGCGCCCTTCGACGGCCCGTGGCTGGTGGTTCAGGGCGAGGCGGATGAGATCGTCGATCCCGCCGCGGTCTATGCCTGGGTCGATGGCTTGAATCCGCCGCCGGAACTGGTCCGCATTCCCGATACCAGTCATTTCTTCCATCGCAAGCTGATGGACCTGCGCGGCGCGATAAAAAACGGCGTGCGCCCCTTCCTGCCAGCCGCAATCGGGACCCCCACCGCCGATGGTTGACCCGGACATGGTCGAGCGCGCGCCTCCCAGCGCGCGTTACCGGGCAGGCGTGGCCGCCGGGAACTGGAGTGACGATCCCGCCCAGCAGGCGGCACTGGCCGAGCTGGATCGCCTGCATGCGGCGCTGCTGGACCCGCCGCGGGCCGGCTTGCTGGACCGGCTGCTCAACAAACCCGCACCGGCCGCCACAGGACTGTATCTGTGGGGCGGCGTGGGACGTGGCAAGACGTTCCTGATCGACCTGTTTTATGAAGGCTTGCCGACGACCCGCAAGCACCGCACCCACTTTCATCGCTTCATGCGGGAAGTCCATGCGCAGCTGCGCGAGCACGCCGGCGAGCGCGATCCGCTGGTAAACATCGCCAGGCAAACCGGTGCGAGGCTCGATGTGCTGGTGCTGGACGAGTTCTTCGTCACCGATATCGGCGACGCGATGTTGCTGGGACGCCTGCTGGAGCACCTGTTCGCCCACGGCGTCGCACTGGTGACCACGTCCAACATCGACCCTGACAACCTGTTCAAGGACGGTCTGCAACGCGAGCGCTTCCTGCCCGCGATCGCCCAGCTGAAAAAACATTGCACCGTGCTCCACCTGGACAGCGACCACGACTACCGTTTGCGTGCGTTGACCCGCTCACCGGTTTATCGCGCGCCGCTGGACGCCGATTCGGACGACTGGTTGGCCGCTCGCTGGGAAGAGATTGTCGACGGCCGGGGGCGAGAGACTGGCCCGCTGCAGATCGAAGGTCGTGAGATCGCGGTGCGCGGACTTGCCGAAGGCCATGCCTGGCTCGACTTCGCGGCGCTGTGTGAAGGCCCGCGCGCGACCGGTGACTACATCGAGATCGCCACCGAGTTCCACACCGTCGTGGTGGGCGGCATACCGCTGTTCGATGGCGACAACGACGACCCGGGGCGGCGTTTCGTGCACCTGATCGACGAGCTTTACGACCGCCAGGTCAACCTGGTCTGCACTGCCGCCGCCGCGCCGCTGGAGCTGTACCGCGGTCGTCGGCTGACCGGCGCGTTCGAGCGTACCGCCTCGCGCCTGATCGAGATGCGCTCGGCGGAGTACCTGGCCCAGGAGCACCGCTGCTGATCTGGCCGGTTCCTGGCGACGCGCCGACAACCACGCTTCGATAACAACCGTGATCCTATGCTCGATGCGCAGCCCGTCGCTGCCTCGATGAGGGAACCGGCATGGACTCGATCGGCATGTTGCGCGTTGCGGTAGCCCTGTTTGCGATCGCTGCAGCAGGTGGATTGGTGATGGCCGCGATCCGGCTGTTCGGAAAACGTAATCCGCCCAGTTGGCTGGCGATGGTGCACGGCCTGCTGGCTGCGGCCGGACTGACCTTGCTGGCATACGCCGCAATTGCCGGACAGGTACCCAACCTGGCATGGGTCGCGTTGGGCCTGTTGGTGCTCGCGGCAGCGGGCGGTGCGTTGATGAATCTTGTCTATCAGTGGCAGCGGCGGATATTGCCGCTGGGACTGCTGCTGGGCCACGCGATCCTGGCAGTCGTCGGCTTCGTGGCCCTGATTGCGGCCGCGTTTGGCTGAGTCACGAAGCCTGTTTGGCCGCGCCCGGCCTGGGGTCGGCCCAGACGCTGTGCGGATCACCTTCGCGCCCGCGCCGCGTGCTGGCACGGGCCAGTGCGGCGAAGCTCACCGCCAACACAATCGCCATCGCATCGACCGTGACCAGCACCCAGTGCCCTGCGGCCGCGGCCTTCCATAATGGCCAACCACTGGCGAAACCGTGCGCCATCGGGATCGCCAGCGTCACCAGCGCGGCCAGCCACAGCAGCTCGCGGACCCCACGCGATGGTGGCCTCAAAGCCGCCCACAGCGCGCATAGCGCCCAGGTGCCGAAACAGGCCCAGCGCTCGGCCACGGCGGTATCCAGCCCGAACATCGGCGCCAGTTGCGCGGCCACGAAGCTGGCCGAGATTGCCACGCACACGCCGATGCAGACCCCGACCGTGGCGCGCGCCATGTTGATCTGCGCGCGTCCCTGCTGCGGCGAGCGCTTCTTGCGTCGCGACTCGATCCACAACAGGTTGCCCGAATAGAACAGGAACGCGCCGGCCAGCCCGAGCAGGAAATACAGCCACTGCACCAGTGCGTTGCCGAACTCGCCGAAGTGCAGCGCGTAGGTCGCCTGCAAGGTCGCGTGGTTGGCGTCGCGCGCACCCTGCAATTGCACCGCCAGCACCTCACCGCTGCCGGCATCCAGCGCCACCGAGCCCATCGCCCCCAGCGCGCGCGACGTCTCGCCGGTGATCTCGACCACCGCGTTGGCGTCGCCGCCATGCTGCAGCTTCAGGTACGCCGGCTCGAAATCGTCGATGCCGTGCTCGCGCGCCGTCGCCACCGAACGCGCATGCCACTGCGCCAGCGACTGCATCGCGGCGGGCTCGCCGGAGGCAGCGACCACCGGCGCGGTGTCCATCGCCGCCGGCACCTCCGACAACAGCTTGCCGTCGTAGACCAGCGGGTTGAGCAGCGGCATCAGCACGAACAGCAGGCACAACACCGCACCGGTGACCGCGAACATCACGTGCGCCGGCAAGCTGAGCACGCCGATGACGTTGTGCGCGTCCTGCCAGAAGCGCTTGAGGTTGCGTCCCGGGCGCAGGGCAAACAGGTCCTTCGTCAGCCGCGGCAGGTGGATCACCACGCCGCTGACCAACGCCAGCCCGTACAGCAGGCTGACGATGCCCATCAGCCAGGTGCCAACCATCGGGATACCGAGTGAGAAGTGCAGCAGGTTGACCAGCTCGGCCAGGCTCGAGGTCGGCGGGGTCGGGCTGCCCTGCAGGGTGTCGAGGGTCGCGAACTGCCATATGCCCTCACCGTCCAGCCACCAGGCCGAAGCCTGCGCCGACTCGGCTCCGGGGAAGCCGAAGCCGAGGTGCACGCGCGCGCCGTCATGACGCGCCAGCACCTCGTCGAACAGGCGTTGGGCATCGGCGATCGAGTCGGGCTCGGCCTCCACCGCGCTCGCCTGCCAGACCGGCAGCTCGTGGTGGAACATGGTGATCGCGCCGGCATAGAAGGCGACGAACAGGGCGAAGCCGGCGACCAGCCCGACCCAGCTGTGGACCGCGGTGAACACCCGCAAGGTATTGGCGCGCAATTTCATCGAAGCGTCCTCATGCCGCCCACCCGCTCGCCTGCACGAGCCGCAGCAGGCCCAGTGCCAGCAATGCCATCCCGCCAATCCAGGCCCAGGCCCGCAGGCCGCTGGCGAAACGGAAGCTGGCCGCCGCGATACCGATCCACAGCGGGAACATCAGCACCAGCCCCGGCACCAGGGTTGACTGCCACGGGCCCGGCAGCAAGCGTCCGAGCAGGCTCACCAGGGCGGCGGCGAGGATGAAGCCCGGCAGTGCGCCGGCGGTCGCGCGGCCCCACATCAGTCGGTCCCGAGCGCAGCGCGCGGCTTGACCGGCGAAGACGTTTCGCGAGTCGCTCGTGCGCCCTCCGGTCGTGCATCTGCCGGCCGTCGCGCGGTCGTCCACCACGCCAGATACGGCAGCGCGACCATGGCGAGCATCCACGTCGCCAGCATCGCGCACAGCCCGGCGCCGACGCCGAGCACGGCAACCCACGCAGCCAGCGAGGCCAGCGCCAGCACCCCGCCGAGCATGCGCAAGCCGCCCCGACCGGCACCGGGCCGCCACGTGCGATTGGGCGAGGCCAGGTACAAGGCCAGCGCCGACAACAACGCGGCGGCGGCCGCGAGAATGCCCCATGCCATTTCCATCATCCGGCTCCGCTCGCCATCACCAACGGTAGCGCACGGTCGCAGTGACCGTGCGCGGGTGGCCGTAGTAGCACCACATCGCGCTGTTGCAGACCGCCACGTACTCCTTGTCCATCAAGTTGCTGGCGTTGAGCTGCAGGCGCCAGCGGTCGAAGTCGTAGTGCACCGCAGCGTCGAACAGCGTGTACGACGGCGTCTTCCACTCGTTGTAGATGTCGCCGTAGACCGAACCGGTGTGGCGCACGCCGCCGCCGAAACCGAGCCCGGACAGCGCGCCGTAGGCAATCGTGTAGTCGAGGCCGAGCGAAGCCTGCTGCTCCGGCACCAGCGCGACGCGCTTGCCGAGCGCGGCGGCATCGGTGGTCTGCGTGACCTCGGTGTCCATCCAGGTCGCGGCGCCGTACACGCCCAGCGTCGGGGTGAGGTTCCAGCGGCCTTCCAGCTCGACGCCGCGCACGCGGGTCTCGCCCTGCTGCACCGAGAACAGCACGTGGTCCGGGTCGACGCTCAGCGTGTTCTGTTGGCGGATGTCGTACACCGCCAGCGTCGCCAACCCGCGGCCGCTGGGCGGCAGGTATTTCACGCCGGCCTCGATCTGCTCGCCGGTGGTCGGCGCGAATGCGTTGCCGTCAAAGTCGACCCCGACCGTCGGCTGGAACGATTCCGACCACGCCACGTACGGCGCGAACCCGGAGTCGAACACGTAGTTGACGCCGAGCCGACCGGAGAACGCGTCGTCCTCCTGCCGGCTGCGCGTCACGGGGTCGGCGATCAGGTTGTCGGCGCGCGTGCGCACCTGATCCTGGCGGCCGGCGACGGTGACCACCCAACGGTCCAGCCGCAGCTGGTCCTGCAGGTAGATGCCGGTCTGCTGCTGCACCTTGTCCTCGTGGAAGGTGTAGTCCGGTATCACCACATCGGCGCCATAGACCGGGTTGAACACGTCGATCGGATCGATCCCGAACGCGAATGCCGACGCGTAGTCACTCTGCAGCCGGCGGTAATCGACGCCGGCCAGCACGGTGTGTTGCCACGCGCCGGTGACGAAGTCGAAGCTCACGTTGTTGTCGACGCCGAACGCCTTGGAATGCTCTTCCAGCGGGAACAGGTAACGGTTGAGCGTGTGCCCGTCTTCCTGCAGCCCCAGCGTGCCGATGCCGGCGTCATGGTCGACGTCGGTCTCGCCGTAGCGCAGGTTCTGGCGGAACGTCAGGCCATTGCCGAACACGTGCTCGAACTCGTAGCCGGCCGACTTGCTGGTGCGGATGTAGTCGTTCCAGCCCGGCTCGCCGGTGAAGACGCTGGGTGAGATCTGGCCGTGCGGACTCGGCAGCAGCGTGCCCTCGGCGGGCAGGAAGCCACTGCCGTTGGCGGTATCGGCCTTCTGCCAGCGCGCCAGCAACGTCAGCGAGGTGGCCTCGCTGGGCTTCCACGCCAATGCCGGGGCGAAGAAGTAGCGGTCGTCCTCGACATAATCAACCAGGTTGTCGCTGTTGCGGGCCAGGCCGGTGAGCCGGTACGACCACACGCCGGCCTCGTCCAACGGCCCGCCGAAATCGAACGCGGCCTGGCGCAGGTCGAAGTTGCCCAGCTGCACCTCGACTTCGCGCAGCGGCACATCGGTCGGGCGCTTGCTGACCAAGTTGACCAGCCCGCCCGGCGGCATCGCGCCGTAGGACACCGATGACGGCCCCTTCAGCACGTCCATGCGCTCCAGCCCGTACGGCTCGACGCGGGTCGCGCCGGTCCAGACGCCGTCGGTCAGCGCCAGCCCGTCCAGGTAGCGCGCCGGGCTGAAGCCACGCACCAGCAACCAGTCGCTGCGGGTGTCCTGGCCGTAACCGCCGCCCTGGGTGCCGGCCAGGTACCACATTGCCTCGTCGATGCCGTGCAGGCCGCGGTCGGCGAACTGCTGCGCGCTCACCACCGACACCGACTGCGGCGCCTCGGTGATCAGGGTGTCGGTCTTGGTGACGGTCTGGCTGCGCTTGATGATCTGCGCCTGGACCTGGACGGTGTCGAGGGTGGTGGCGTCGGACGACGCGGCGACGTCGGCGGTGGCGGCCAGTGGCGTGACCTGCGCAACGGCCGGTAATGCGGCCAGCAGTGACAAGCTGAGCAGGGCCGCGCGCGGTGCGGGCGACAGGAAGGATCGAGCGTCCTGGGACATATAAAGCCTTGACGGAAAAGAATAAGGAGACAGAACGACGCGCGTAACCCACGCGGCCCAGCCCAAGTTGATAATGATTCGCATTCTATTCCAGGTTGCGGCCAGCGACAACGCACACCCCGCAGTCCAAAGCCGCCACAACGTCGCCGCGACCCGCTCCGGCGAAGGTGCAGCGGTCACGTATCGGCCCGTGCGTCGATTGGCGTTAGCATCGGCTTTCCTCTGGGGAGACGACCATGCCGCTGCCAACCATCCGTTCGATTGCCTTGCCCGCCTTGATTTCTTTGTTGGTGTCGCCCTGTGCGCTGGCCCAGGCGGACCCGCAGCAACGGCCGGTCGTCACCGCCGCGGCCGAACGCCTGGGCGACGAGGTCGTCGAACTGCGGCGCTGGTTCCATGCCCATCCCGAGCTGTCCAACCGCGAAGAGCAGACTGCGGCCAAGGTCGTCGAGCACCTGCGCGCGCTCGGCCTGGAGCCGCGCACCGGGATCGCCCATCACGGCGTCACCGCGATCATCGACGGTGGCCTGCCCGGCCCGAAGATCGCCCTGCGCGCCGACATGGACGCCTTGCCGGTGACCGAGCAGACCGGACTGCCGTTCGCCTCCACGATCACCACCACCTTCAACGGGCAGGAAACCGGGGTGATGCACGCCTGCGGCCACGATGCGCACACCGCCATCCTGCTCGGCGTCGCCGACGCGCTGGTGGCGATGAAGGACGAGTTGCCCGGCCAGGTGATGCTGGTGTTCCAGCCGTCCGAGGAAGGCGCGCCGGCGGGCGAGGAAGGCGGCGCCTCGTTGATGCTGGAGGAAGGCCTGTTCGCCGACTTCAAGCCCGACGCGATGTTCGGCCTGCACGTGTTCTCATCGCTGCCGGCCGGCACCATCGGCGTCCGCGGCGGCCCGCTGATGGCCGCGTCGGACAAATTCACCATCACTGTCAACGGCCGCCAGAGCCATGGCTCGGCGCCGTGGGGCGGGATCGACCCGATCGTCACTGCCGCCGACCTGATCGGTACCGCGCAGACCATCGTCAGCCGCAACACCAACATCGCCAAGCTGCCGGCAGTGGTGAGCTTCGGCGTGATCAACGGCGGCATCCGCTACAACATCATTCCCGACTCGGTGGAACTGGTCGGCACCATCCGCACCTTCGACGAGGACATGCGCTCGAAGATCCACGCCGAGCTCGAAGGCGTCGCCCAGCATGTCGCCGCCGCGCATGGCGCCACAGTGACGACCGACATACCGGTCGGCACCGGCAACCCGGTGACCGCCAACGATCCGGAACTGACCGCGAAAATGCTGCCAAGCCTGCGCGCCGCCGCCGGCGTCGAACACGTGATCGAGCCACCGCTGCAGATGGGCGCGGAGGATTTCGCCTATTACGCGAAGGAAGTGCCGTCGATGTTCTTCTTTGTCGGCGCCACCTCGGCCGGGATCGACCCGGCGACCGCGCCGACCAACCACTCACCCCAGTTCAAGCTCGACGAGTCGTCGCTCGACCTGGGCCTGCGCGCGATGCTGCAGGTTTCGCTGGACTACCTGCACGGGGTCGAGGGCTGACCAGTAAACTGGCGTGCATGACTGCCATCGACCTGCCCCTGGGCCGCCACGTTGACTACCCGCGTGTGTACGACGCCGCGTTGCTGTTTCCCATCCCGCGTGCGCTGGGGCGGGGCGAACTCGGCCTGGACGCTGCCCGGTTGGCGCAGGCCGACTTGCCGTTCATCGGCCATGACCGCTGGCACGCCTACGAGCTGGGCTGGCTGGACGGCCGGGGAAAGCCGAGGGTCGCCACCGCCACCCTGACGGTCCCGGCCGACTCGCCAAACCTGATCGAGTCCAAGTCGCTCAAGCTGTACCTGAATTCCTTCAACGCGACCCGTTTCGACGACGACGCGGCCATGCTCGCGCGCATCGCTGCCGACCTGTCACGGGTCGCCGGCCGCCCGGTTGCGGTCACCTTCGGCTTGCCGCCCATCGACCAGGCCGACGGCGCGACCGATGATGACGGCAGCGACTCGCTGGACACGCTGGAGATCGATGTCGACCACTACGGCCCGCCGCGCGCGGACTTCCTGCAGGTCACGCGCGACGAGGTGGTCGAGGAAAGCCTGTCCAGCGCGCTGCTGAAGTCGAACTGCCCGGTGACCGGCCAGCCGGACTGGGCACGGGTGCGGATCGACTATCGCGGCCCGCGACTGGATCGCGCCGGCCTGCTGCGCTACCTGGTGTCGTTTCGCGACCACGCCGGCTTCCACGAGCAATGCGTGGAGCAGATTTTCCTGGACCTGATGCAACACGCGCAGCCGCAGCAGCTGTCGGTGCAGGCCCGCTACACGCGCCGCGGTGGCCTGGACATCAACCCGTGGCGGGCAACAAAAGGCTTTGCGGCCCCCATCGCCGGACGCGACCTGCGCCAATGAACGGCTGACCGGAAGGTTCACACCAGCACGATCCGTTCTTAACAACCTGCGTGGCAAGGTTATCCCGCCAACAAGGCAGGAGCCCACCCACGATGACCACCCCAGACAAAAAGGCCGACTTCTCCGGCGTCACCAGCAATGTCGACACCACGGCCAAGAAGGTCGAGGAAAAAGCCGATTTCTCCGGCGTCAGCAGCAGCGTCGATACCACCGCCGAGAAGGTCGGTGCGTCCGCACAGCAGACCTATACCGTGCAAAGCGGCGACACGCTGTCGGCCATCGCCAAGCAGTTCTACGGCAAGGCCGGCGCGTGGAATGCGATCTACGACGCCAACCGCGACCAGCTTGACGATCCGGACCGGATCCAGCCCGGTCAGATCCTCAACATCCCCGTCCAGGACGACAACCCGGCCGTTTGATTCCGGCACCCGACCGCCTTTCAGGAGAATCCCATGACTGCCAACAAACTCCCCTACGCCGTAGCCGCCGCCCTTGTTGCCTCGCTGGCGCTGGCCGGTTGCAACAAGGACAAACCGGCCACCGACACCACCATGGCCCCGCCACCTGTGGCGAGCGAGCCGGCCCCGCTGCCGCCCGCCGAGCCGATGCCGACCGAGGCCGCACTGGACGTCACTTCAGTCACCCTGGGGTCTGAAGCCGGCGCCGACAAGTCGATCGCTTCTCCAGTGACCACCTTCGGCACCGCGGATCCGATCATTGTCTCGATCGCCACCAATGGCGCGGCAAGCAATGCCGTCATCAATGCGAAGTTGGTCTACGAGGATGGCCAGACTGCCGGCGATGAGTCGCAGTCCGTCACCACCACGGGCATGGAAACCACCAACATCACCTTCAACAACGCCAACGGCTGGCCGGCCGGTACCTACACCGCGGAAGTCTGGGTGGACGGTGCCAAGTTGAACAGCACGCCATTCTCGGTCGAATAAATCCCGGTCAAAATAAGAAATACGCCTGAACAGTGGCATCTCTCTCCCTCCGGGCGCGACGAAAGTCGCGCCTTTTTTTTATTGCTGGTGGGATGGAGGGTCTTCATCACCCCTTGGGGCTACCATTCCCCCCAATCCCCCAACCCGTGTCGAAACCACCATGACCAACCCGCCAACCTATCTCGACGACGAGCAGATCGAGCGTCTCGCGGACCTGCTTGAGCGGCGCGCGGTACCGTTCCGCGGCTTCAACCTGGAAGCCCTCGACGGCTACCTGTCGGCGTTGGCGGTATCGCCCGGCGAGATCCCGATGAGCGAGTGGGAGCCGCCGGTGTGGGGCAAGGTGCCGCGTTGGGACGACCCGGTCGAGCGCGCCGGGGTCGAGAAGCTGCTGCTGGGCCACCGCAACATGGCCAACTTCCGCGTACGCCATGGCGACAGCGACTTGCCCGACCACCTCGCCCCGCTGCTGTGGCTGCCCGAAGACCTCGACAAACCCGAGGCCGAAGCCCTGCAGGAAGATGACCTGGATGTTGGCCGCGACTGGGCGCTGGGGTTCTTCACCGCGGTGGCGCTGCGCGAGGCGCAATGGGACCAGTGGCTGGACGACAACGAGTGGATGGAAGACATCTTCGACCTGTTCGACCGGCTCGCCAGTGGCGAGGTGATGGCCGAGGACCCGACCGCACCCGCCACCCCGATCAGCTACCGCGAGCGCCTGGAGATCGTCGCCGGACTGCCCGGCATGCTCGCCGACCTCAACCACCACCGCGTCGAAGCCCTCACCCCGCGCGAACCGATCCGCACCGAGCCCACCCCCGACCGCAACGCCCCCTGCCCCTGCGGCAGCGGCAAAAAATACAAAAAGTGCTGCGGCACAACGTAGGTCGGGTTTCAACCCGACACCGCCAACCCCGCATCACCGCCAATGTCGGGTTAAAACCCGACCTACAGGCAAGGACGAACAAAACGCACGGCCGTAGGTCGGGTTTCAACCCGACACCGCGGACCCGGCGTCACCGTCGATGTCGGGTTAAAACCCGACCTACATGCAGGGATGGACAACTACACAGCCAGGTTCACGGAGGAACAATGGCTTACACCGATTTGCGCAGGGGACGCGTTTCCCACACGGGCTTGCCGTATCACATCACGACGGTGACACGGGATCGCTTCCCGCATTTTTCGTCCCTCGATAACGGACGCAAGGTGGTGCAGGAGCTGATGGCATTGCAGGCCGCGGGGCGTGCCGAAACCCTGTGTTACGTGGTGATGCCAGATCACCTGCATTGGTTGATGGTGCTACACGAGGGCAAGTTGTCCGACGCGGTGCGTTTGTTGAAAGGGCGCACGGCGCGCGCGATTGGCCATGGCGTCTGGCAGCCGAATTATTTTGATCATGCGGTGCGCAAGGATGAGCAGTTGCGCGCAATCGCACGCTACATCGTGGCAAATCCGCTGCGAGCAGGCTTGGTCAAGCGGATCGGCGACTATCCGTTGTGGGACGCGATCTGGCTCGACGAAACCCTGTCAGGGTAGGTCGGGTTTCAATCCGACATCGACGGTGACGACAGATCCCCGGTGTCGGGCTGAAGCCCGACCTACGGGGGGGATGGGGTTTGGATCGATGAGACCTTATCGGGGTAGGTCGGGTTTTAACCCGACATCGGCGGTGACGACAGATACCCGGTGTCGGGCTGAAGCCCGACCTACGGCGGGGGATGGGGTTTGGATCGATGAGACCTTATCGGGTAGGTCGGGTTTCAACCCGACATCGGCGGTGACGACAGATACCCGGTGTCGGGCTGAAGCCCGACCTACGGCGGGGGATGGGGTTTGGATCGATGAGACCTTGTGGGGTAGGTCGGGTTTCAACCCGACATCGGCGGTGACGCCGGATTTGCGGTGTCGGGCTGAAGCCCGACCTACGGCGGGGGATGGGGTTTGGATCGATGAGACCTTGTCGGGTAGGTCGGGTTTCAACCCGACATCGGCGGTGACGACGGGTTTGCGGTGTCGGGTTGAAACCCGACCTACGGGGGCGGATGTGTGCGTCTTTGCTCCGGCCGGCGTCGGGGGCGACAATGGCGGGCCCGACCCGGGGGTGCCACGGGCACCGTCGGGTCCGCGCCGGCGGTGTCGGGTTGAAACCCGACCTACCCCGTCGCCCCCATTCCGCACGCGAGACCAACATGCCCAAGATCATCTACACCCTTACCGACGAAGCGCCGCTGCTGGCCACGCAGTCGCTGCTGCCGATCGTCCAGGCGTTCACCGGTACCGCCGGCATCGGCGTGGAGACCCGGGACATCTCATTGGCGGCGCGGATCCTGGCCCAGTTCCCGGAGCTGCTCGGCGAGCGCAAGGTCAGCGACGACCTCGGTGAGTTGGGCGCCATGGCCACCACGCCGGAGGCCAACATCATCAAGCTGCCCAACATCAGCGCTTCGGAGCCGCAGTTGCAGGCCGCGATCGCGGAGTTGCAGCAACGCGGCTACCCGTTGCCGGAGTATCCCAGCGCCCCGGCCAACGACGAGGAGCGCGACATCCGGGCCCGCTACAACCGGGTCAAGGGCAGCGCGGTCAATCCGGTGTTGCGCGAGGGCAACTCCGACCGGCGCGCGCCGCTGTCGGTGAAGAACTTTGTGCGCAAGCACCCGCACCGGATGGGCGCGTGGAGCGCGGACAGCAAGTCGCATGTCGCGCACATGGAAAGCGGCGATTTCTACGGTAGCGAGCGCTCGGTGGTGATCGGCCACGACGGTGCGGTCCGGATCGAGCTGATTGGCAACAACGGCGTCACCACCGTGCTCAAGGAAAGCACCGCGGTGCTGGCCGGGGAAATCATCGATGCGGCAACCATGAGCCGGCAGGCGTTGGCGGGCTTCACCGATGCCCAGATCGAGGATGCCAAGGCCAACAACGTGCTGTTTTCGCTGCACCTGAAGGCGACCATGATGAAGGTCTCCGACCCGATCATCTTCGGCGTGGTGGTCCGCGAGTTCTACCAGCCGGTACTGGAAAAACATGCCGCCGCGCTGAAGGACATCGGCTTCAATCCCGACAACGGCATCGGCGACCTGTACGCGCGCCTGGGCGGTTTGCCGGAAGACCAGCAGGCCGCGATCAAGGCCGACATCGATGCGCTATACGCCCCGAAGGAAGTCCCCTTGGGGGACGTTCAGCGCCCCAGTCTGGCGATGGTCAACTCCGACAAGGGCATCACCAACCTGCACGTGCCCAGCGACGTGATCGTCGACGCCTCGATGCCGGCGATGATCCGCGACTCCGGCAAGATGTGGAACGCGGCCGGCGAGCTGCAGGACACCAAAGCGGTGATCCCCGACCGCAGCTACGCGAGCGTCTATCAAACCGTGATCGACGACTGCAAGGCCCATGGCGCGTTCGACCCGGCGACGATGGGCAGCGTGCCCAATGTCGGGCTGATGGCGCAGAAGGCCGAAGAATACGGCTCGCACGACAAGACCTTCCAGGTGCCCGCCGATGGCTCGGTGCACGTGGTCGACGGGACCGGCAAGATCCTGCTCGAACATGCCGTGCAGGCCGGCGACATCTGGCGCATGTGCCAGACCCGTGACGCACCGATCCAGGATTGGGTGAAGTTGGCGGTCAGCCGTGCGCGTCTGAGCCACACGCCGGCGGTGTTCTGGCTGGACCCGCAACGCGGCCACGACACCGAGGTGATCGCCAAGGTCGAGCAGTACCTGAAGGACCACGACACCGAAGGGCTGGACATCCGCATCCTGGCGCCGGTGGAGGCCACGCAGTTCTCGCTGGATCGGATTCGCAAGGGCGAGGACACCATCTCGGTAACCGGCAACGTGTTGCGCGACTACCTGACCGACCTGTTCCCGATCATGGAGCTGGGCACCAGCGCCAAGATGCTGTCGATCGTGCCGCTGATGGCCGGCGGTGGCCTGTTCGAGACCGGCGCCGGTGGATCGGCGCCCAAGCATGTGCAGCAGCTGGTGCAGGAAAACCACCTGCGTTGGGATTCGCTGGGCGAGTTCCTGGCCTTGGCGGCGTCGCTGGAGCACCTGGCCACGACCACCGGCAACGCCTCCGCCCAGGTGCTGGCCGACACCCTGGACACGGCGACGGGCACCTTCCTGGACAACAACAAGTCACCCTCGCGCAAGGTTGGCGAGATCGACAACCGTGGCAGCCATTTCTACCTGGCGATGTATTGGGCGCAGGCACTGGCCGCGCAGGACGTCGACGCCGGCTTGAAGGCGAAGTTCGCCCCGCTGGCCAAAGCCTTGACCGACAACGAGGCAAAAATCATCGGCGAACTCAACCGGGTCCAGGGCCAGCCGGTCGACATCGGTGGCTATTACCACCCCGACCTGGCGCTGCTGGACCAGGTGATGCGGCCGAGCGCGACCTTCAACACCACGCTGGCGTCACTGTCCGCTGATTGATCCCGACTCGCGGGAGCGCAGTACCAGCAGGCCCGGCAGTCCGGGCCTGCTGCTTTGTCCGGCCGCGACAACCCGGCCGTTTATCCGCCCGACCTGACTATCGGCTTGGCGAGCCGCTTGCGCTACGCTGGCGCCTTCGCTGGATAGAAGGATTTCCGCATGAAACGTCTTTTGCTTGCTGCCTTGCTGCCGGGCCTGCTCACCGCCTGCAACGCCAATTTCACTGGCGGCTCCACAGACGCGGTCGCACCGGCGGATAGCACCGTCGCCGACGTTCCGGCCAGTGAAACCGCGGCCACCACGCTCGACGCCGTCATTGCCGGTGATTGGCGCGACCCCGCCAACGCGGCGCGCGACCAGTACCGGCACCCCGCCCAGACGCTCGGCTTCTTCGGCCTGCAACCGGACCAGACCGTGGTGGAAATCGTCCCCGGCGGCGGCTGGTATGCCGAGATCCTGGCACCCTACCTGCGCGACGGTGGCCAGTACATTGCCGCTGTGGTCAATCCCGCGGCCCTGCCCGCCGGCAATGGTCGCGATTATCAGCAACGCACCAGGGATGGAATCGAGGCGAAGTTTGCCGGCGCTCCGGCGCAGTTCGACCACGCCGAGGTGGTGGCCTACGACCCGGCCGCGCCGGTGTTCGGCCCGGCCGGCTCGGCCGATCTCGTGCTCACCTTCCGCAATGTCCACAACTGGCGCTCCAGCGGTCAGGCCCAGGGCATGTTCGACGGTTTCTTCGCGGTGTTGAAGCCCGGTGGCACCCTCGGTGTGGCCGAGCATCGCGCCGCCGCGGATGTCGCCGACGACGACAAGACCGGCTATGTCGGCCAGGCCCAGGTGATCGCGATGGCCGAGGCCGCCGGTTTCGTGCTCGACGCCAGCAGCGAGGTCAACGCCAACCCCCTCGACACCAAGGACCACCCGAACGGGGTCTGGACGCTGCCGCCAGGCAACAACCACGACGATGCCGACGCCGCCAAGTACGCCGCAATCGGCGAGAGCGACCGCATGACCCTGCGTTTCAGCAAGCCCGACTGATCACGTCGCCGACCCGCCGCTGCCAGGCGGCGTATCGCGTGCCGTCGTCGGTACCGACACCATGCTGATTGCGTTCAACAAACCCTACGGCGTGCTGTGCCAGTTCACCGATGCCGCACACGGACGTGCGAACGCCGAACCACCACGACCGACGCTGGCCGGCTTCGGCCTGCCATCCGGTGTGTATGCGGCCGGCCGGCTGGACTTCGACAGCGAAGGACTGTTGCTGCTGACCGACGACGGCAAGCTGGCGCACCGGCTGACCGACCCGCGCCACAAGCAGGACAAGACGTACTGGGCGCAGGTGGAGGGCGATCCAAAGCCGACGCAGCTGGCCGCGCTGCGCACCGGTGTCGAGCTGAAGGATGGCCCGACGTTGCCGGCCCGCGCTCGAATGATCGCACCGCCGGCATTGTGGCCACGCAATCCCCCGGTGCGGTTTCGCAAGAGCGTTCCCGACGCGTGGCTGGAGCTGGCGATCCGCGAAGGCCGCAACCGCCAGGTCCGTCGCATGACCGCCGCCGTCGGGCTTCCCACGCTGCGTCTGGTGCGGGTGGCCGTCGGCGCCTATCGGCTGGATACGTTGGCTCCCGGTGAGTGGCGCGAATTGTGAGGCCAGTGCCAGGGGCCACTGACTGAACGGTTCAGCGTTACTGCCGGCAGCCCTTCCGCTGGGAGCGATATCGCGCCGCCTCGCAGGTCTTTTCTGCTAACGTTTCATCTACGTTCAGCTTCTTCGCACGCCGCGCAACGGGATGAAACCCTCTTGACGGATTCAACATGCCTGTAGTCACCACCGTTGGCAGCATCCTGGTCGTTGATGACCAGCCAGCCAACTTGAAGATAGTCAGTGTCTTGCTGACGCGACAGGGCTATCACGTGGTGACCGCCACCAATGGCGAGGACGCGCTGGCGTGCTGTGCCGCCGCGGCACCGGACCTGATCCTGCTGGACATGATGATGCCCGGCATGGACGGCTTCGAGGTGCTGGCCGCGCTGCGGGAGCAGGAGCCGAGACTTCAGGTGCCGGTGGTGTTCGTCACTGTCGCCCACGACCGCGACCTGCTGCTGCGCGCATTCGAGGCCGGCGTTGTCGATTACGTGACCAAGCCCTTCCTGCCCGAAGAGCTGCTGGCGCGCGTCAATGCCCACGTCGGCCTGAAGCTGGCCCGCGACCGCCTGGAACGGGTCGCCCAGGAGCGCCAGGAGCTGGTCAACCTGGTTGCGCATGACCTGAAGAACCCGCTGTCGAGCGTATTGTTCGCCAGCGAAATCCTGATTCAGGACGGCTGCAGGCAGGAACGTATTCCCCGCTATCTGCAGATGATCCACGAGAGCGCCAATGACGCGCTGGGCTATATCCGCCACTACCTGGAAACCGGTCCGAGGGCGACTGGCGAAGCCGACCCACACGCCTGCGCCAGCCTGGGCGCAACCCTGGAATGGCTCGAGCAGCGCTACGCAGTCCAGCTTGAGGCGCACGGCTGCCAGTTGCAGCTGTTGCTACCGGCGGGCGATGCCAACGTTGCCATCGACGAGCGGGTGTTACGCCAGCTTGGCGAGAACCTGGTGACCAACGCGATGAAGTACGCACCCGGTACCGAGTTCGTGCTGGCGGGGCGTGCGGGTGCACCGGGGTTCTGGCAACTGGTCGCGGCGGACCGTGGACCGGGCATCTCCAAGTCGCGGCAGCGCGAATTGTTCAAGCCGTTCAACCGACTGGATCAGCCCGATGACGGGAATTCCAGCGGGCTGGGACTATCACTGGCCAAACAGATCGTCATCAACGCCGGTGGGCAGCTGTGGTACGAAGATCGCGAGGATGGTGGCGCGATGTTCGTGATCGAGTTGCCGGAGGCGGCGTCGACGACGGGTTGCGATGTAGAGGAAGCGCCTGCGCCCGCCTGATTTGGAACGCTGGTCCAGTGCGCCCGGTTCAGCCGGGACGGAATCGATTAATCCGAACGGGCAGTGGTTGCCACCGCACTGCGCTTGCGCACCGGGGTCTTGCGCGCAGGACGCTTGACTCGCCGCGTCTCCACCCGTGTCGCCTTGCCCTCGATCGCTGCGTTTTCCGCCCGCCTGGCCCGACGGCGTGCGGCATACCACAACAGTCCGGCGCCAGCCGCGGCGGCAACCGCCACCGCCGGGTTGCGGCGGATGAAAGTCGTGGCCACACGCCCACCGGTCTTGAGTGCACCCAAGGCCACACCGGCCTCCAGCAGGCCGCCGTTGCGCAGTTGCTTTGCGGTGGTCGGGATGGCATGCCGGATGCGGTCGCCGACCTGGCTGGCCAAGTCCAATGCGCGATCTGGGAGGTGGTCGAATCTGCTCATTGCGGTATCCGCGATATAGAGGTCGGACCCCAGTGTCGACAGATCGCCGTTGATGCGGCGTGAGACCGGTGCACCAATGCCCGCGTCGGTTCAGGTGCCGCGTGGCTTGGCACGATGGGTCGCCGTGGCCGTCCACGGGTCTTCAGGCCAGGGATGCTTGGGGTAACGGCCCTTCATCTCCTTGCGGACCTCCGGATAGGTGCGTTCCCAGAACCCGCGCAGGTCGCTGGTGACCTGCAACGGGCGACCACCCGGCGACAGCAGGTGCAAGGTCAGCGGCACCCGTCCGTCGGCGATTCGCGGGGTGTCGGCCAGCCCGAACAGTTCCTGCAACTTGACCGCCAGTACCGGCGCAAGGGGGACATCGGCCGCATCGTCGAAGCCATACTCGATCCTGCGTTCCAGCCCTGAGGGCACCGCGATCCGGGTCGGCGCCAAGGTGTCGATCGCCTGCCGCGTCGGCCAGGACACGCCCGACTTCAGTGCTTCGGCCAGTTCGGCCTCGCTCACCGCATCCAGCCGGCTCTTGCCCGCCAATGCCGGTTTCAACCAGCTCTCCAGGCTGGGCAGTAACACCTCGTCCGCCAACTCCGGCAGTGATGGATCCGGTCGCCAGACCGCCAGGCAACGCACCCGCGCCCGCCACTGCTGCAGGCCGTCGCTCCACGGCAACGCCACCAGGCCGAGTTGCCGCACCGCGTCGATCAGGGCCTCGGCATAACGCGAGCGATCCGGGTTCGGCAGCGACTGGCTGTCCAGCACGATGCGGTCGAAGTGTCGCTCGCGCACCGCCGCGATGCGCCGCGCATCCGCGTCCCAGAACACCCGGTCCCGGCTGATGAAGCGCTGCGGCCAATCGCGTTCAAGCCGTACCGGGTCCAGGGGTGCGGCGCGCAGGATTCGCGCATCGCGCGGGTCATCACGCAACTCGCTGACCAGCAGCCACGGCTCGCCAAACACCGCGCTGTCATCAAACAACCGGGCACTGCGGCCATTGGCGAGCTGGTAGCGCAACGGATCACTGCGGTGCTGATGGGCGATCCGGTCCGGGAAGGCATGCGCGAGCAGGTCGCCGAGACGGTGGGCAGCGGCATCCGCCGGAGGCCTCGCGCGAACCCGCAAGCGTCGGCACCACTGCGCGGCCGCCTGGTCGATTGCCACCAGCGCGCCGCGCGACGCCTCGGCCGGGACGCGACCGTTGCGGAAGCTGGCCAGCGCCTGCCAACGTGCGGCCAGCGCATCGCTGCGGCTTCGCAACGGGTCGCGCGCCTCGATCAGCGCGGCAAGGTCACACGCCAGCGCGCACTCGACCGGATCCTCGCAGGCCAGCAACATCGCCGCCAGCCGTGGGTGGGTGCCCAGGCCCAGCATGCGACGGCCCAGCGCGGTGATGCTCGTCTCGTCGAGCGCGCCCAAGCGCTGCAACAGCTCTTGCGCCGACGCCATCGCGCCCGGTGGGGGTGGATCGATGAAACGCAGCTCCGGATCGCCCCAGGCCGCCAATTCCAGCGCAAGACCGGCCAGTTCGACCTGGGTGATTTCCGCCCGGCGCTGCGGCTCCAGTCGTTGCGATTGCGGCCACAGGCGGTAAGCCCAGCCATCGGCCACCCGTCCGGCACGACCGGCGCGCTGGTCCGCCGAGGCCTGGGCGATGTGGACGATGTCGAGCCGGGAGAAGCCGCTGTTGGGGTCGAAGCGCGGCTCGCGGGCCAGGCCGGTGTCGATCACCACGCGCACCCCGGGCAGGGTGACGCTGGACTCGGCGACGTTGGTGGCCAGCACGACCCGGCGGCGACCGTCGGGATCGGGCTGCAGTACCCGCGATTGCTGCTCCACCGACAACGCGCCATGCAGCGTCAGAATGTCCACGCGCGGCGGCATTGCCACGAGTCCGGACGCGCCTTGTGCATCACCATTGCGCCCGCCCAGCAACCGCTCAACGCGGTTGATCTCCTGCTGCCCGGGCAGGAACACCAGCACATCCCCGGGATGGTCCGCCAAGGCATCCGTTACCGCGCGAGTGACCTGGTGTTCGATCTTTTCGTCACGCCGCGCGGGGAAGTGGTGGAGCTGCACCGGGTAGCTGCGGCCCTGGCTGCTCAGCCGCGGCGCATCAAGGAACTGCGCCAGTCGCGCGCCGTCCAGGGTCGCCGACATCACCACGATCCGCAGGTCCCCGCGCAGCGCCGACTGCACATCCAGCGCCAGTGCCAGGCCGAGATCGGCGGCGAGGTGGCGCTCGTGGAACTCGTCGAAGATCACCGCGCCGACCCCGTCCAGGGTCGGATCGTCCTGGATCATCCGGGTCAGGATGCCTTCGGTAACCACCTCGACCCGGGTCCGGGCCGAGACCTGGTTGTCGAAGCGGATCCGGTAGCCGACCGTCTCGCCCACCGCCTCGCCCCGCTGGCTGGCCATGAACCGCGCCGCCGCACGCGCCGCCACCCGGCGCGGCTCCAACATGATGATCCGCCTGCCCTGCAGCCACGGCGCATCCAGCAACGCCAGCGGCACCCGGGTGGTCTTGCCCGCGCCCGGCGGCGCCTCAAGCACCAGCCGGGAGTGCGTGGCAAGGCTGTCGCGGATCTGCGGCAACAGGACATCGATGGGGAATTCGGCGCGGCTCATCTGGGCACAAGGATATGGGGCGTGCGTTGAGATTGCTTGGACGATATCCCCGCCACACTGTAGCGACGGGGGTGAATGCCCTTGGGTGTGAAGTAAAGGAGGAGGCATCGGCTTCATCGGTGCCGGGGGACATTCGCACACAAGGGCGTTCGCGCCCGGTACCCCCGCCACCTAGACTGTCGCCATGAACCTGATCGATATCGGCGCCAACCTCACCCACGACTCCTTCGACCACGACCGCGACGCGATGATGCAGCGCTCGCGCGATGCCGGCGTCGTGCAGATGATCGTCACCGGCGCCAGCCACGAGCATTCGCCGCAGGCGCTGGCGCTGGCCCGTGCGCATCCGGGTGAGCTGTTCGCGACCGCCGGCGTGCACCCTCATCACGCCAGCGAATACACCACCGAATGCGATGCCGAAATGCGCGCACTGCAGGCGCAGCCGGAAGTGGTCGCGGTCGGTGAGTGCGGCCTGGACTACTTCCGCGATTTCTCCCCACGCCCGGCGCAGCGGCGCGCGTTCCAGATGCAGTTGCAGATCGCCGTCGACAGCGGCGACTCCGCGACCGGGCGCAAACCGCTGTTCCTGCATCAGCGCGATGCCCATGCCGACTTCCTGGGAGTGATGGCCGAGTTCGACGGCCAACTGGGTGCGGCCGTGGTGCACTGCTTCACCGGCAGCAAACAGGAACTGTTTGATTGCCTGGACCGTGACTGGCACATCGGCATCACTGGCTGGCTGTGCGACGAGCGCCGCGGCCTGCACCTGCGCGAGCTGGTGAAGAACATCCCGGCCAACCGCCTGATGATCGAGACCGACGCCCCCTACCTGCTGCCACGCACGGTCAAACCCGCGCCCAACCACCGCCGCAACGAGCCGATGTATCTGGCCCATATCGTCGAGGAGCTGGCGCGCGACCGCGATGAGGAGGCCTCGGTGACGGCGGCCAACAGCACCGCGACCGCGCGCGCGTTCTTTGGATTGCCGACGCCGGACTGATCCGGCTTCCGCCAGCTCAACTGCGCAGGCCAACCCCGCGCTTGAGCAACCACAACGCCAACGCCGTCAGCGCCACCACGAAGCCGATCATCAACGCGTAGGCGACCCACAGCGGCACGTCACTCACCCCCAGCAGGCCGTAGCGGAATGCGTTGACCATGTAGAAGATCGGGTTGGCGTGGGTCATCGTCTCGGCCCAGCCGGGTAGCAGCTTGACCGAATAGAACACGCCGCCCAGGTAGGTCAACGGCGTCAAGATGAAGGTCGGTACGATCGCCACATCGTCGAACTTGGTCGCAAACACCGCGTTGATGAAGCCCGCCAGTGAGAAGATCGTCGCGCCAAGCAACACCGTGGTCAGGGTCACCAGCGGATGCGGGATGTGGACGTCGGTAAAGAAGGTGGCAATCAGCAGCACGATCACCCCGACCGCCACGCCACGGGTCACCGCGCCGATGACGTAGCCGCCCAGGATCACCCAGTTGGGCATCGGACTGACCAGCAACTCCTCGACGAAGCGACTGAACTTGGCGCCGAAAAAGCTGGAGGCGATGTTGCCGTAGCTGTTCTGGATCACGCTCATCATCACCAGCCCGGGGACGATGAAATCCATGTAGCCGATGCCGTCCATGGTCCCGATCCGCGAGCCGATCAGGCCGCCGAAAATCAGGAAGTACAAGGTCATGGTGATCGCCGGCGGCACCAGGGTCTGGGCCCAGATACGCAGGATGCGGTTGACCTCACGACGGGTGATGGTGGCCAGGGCGACCAGGTTGGGATGGCTCATGCGGATTGCTCCGGCCGGGCCACCAGGCGCACGAACAGCTCCTCCAGCCGGTTGGACTTGGTCCGCATCGAGCGTACCCGGATACCCGCCCCGTCCAAAGCGGAGAACACCTGGTTGAGGCTCATCTGCCGGGGCATGTCCAGGTCCAGGGTGCGGTCGTCACGGGCAAACATGATTGCGCCGTCGATCACCGGCAGCGACGACGGCAACTCGCCATCGACATCCAGCACGAAGCCTTGCACGTCCAGCTGCGCCAACAGGCTGCGCATCGGGCCCTGGGCGACGATGCTGCCGTGGTCGATGATCGCCAGGTTGCGGCACAGGCTTTCGGCCTCCTCCAGGTAATGGGTGGTCAGGATGATGGTGGTGCCGGCGTCGTTGATCTCGCGCAAGGTCTCCCACATGCCGCGGCGGATCTCGATATCGACCCCCGCGGTCGGCTCATCCAGGATCAACAGCCGCGGGCGGGTCATCATCGCCCGGGCGATCATCAACCGGCGCTTCATCCCGCCCGACAGGGTCCGGCTGGTCATCTGCGCCTTGCCCCACAGGTGGGCCCGGCGCAGTTCGACCTCGGCGCGCTCCAGCGCCTCCTTGCGCGGCACGCCATAGAAGCCGGCGTAGTTCACCAGGATATCCAGGGGCTGCTCGAACAGGTTGAAGTTGATCTCCTGCGGCACCAGCCCGATCAATCGCATGGCGGGCTCGCGCTGCCGGCCCAGGTCGGCCCCGAAGATCTCCACCGAGCCGGAAGTCAGGTTGACCAATGACGAGACAATGCCGATCAGGGTGCTCTTGCCGGCGCCGTTGGGGCCCAGCAAGGCGAAAAAGTCGCCCTCCTCGACATCAAGGGACACGCCTTTGAGCGCCTCCACCGTATTGCCGTAGGTCTTGCGCAGGTCTCGCACCGACAAGGCCGGCGGGGTGAGGGTCGGAACCGGAGCATCGGGCGCAGCCATGGCGCTCGGTCGGGTTTGAGTCATCGGGTTTGCAGCCTTTGCCAGGGCCGTCGCAGGGAAGCGGGGCGACGATCACGGTAGTATAGGCGGCTTGATGGCCACGCCCCGGCCACCCTGTGTTCCGGTTGCCACGCGCCGCCGACACGGTTGCCCCCGACCAAGACAAGGCCCCTGTATTCGTGGCAGTCCAGCACTTTTCACTCAAACTCGTGTCCCGCCGCATGATCGCCCCCCAGGTCGGTCATTACGTGTTCGCCCGCGACGACGACCAACCGCTGGACTTCATCCCCGGGCAGTTCATCCAGGTCCACTTCCACTACGCCGATGGCACTGCGACCAAGCGCAGTTATTCGCTGGCGACCATCCCGGACCCGTCCAAAACACCGGACAACCTGGTGGAGATTGCCGTCAGCTACGTGCCTGGCGGCGCGGCAACGGCGTTGTTCGAGGGTCTTGAAGAAGGCGACGCGATTGATGCCACTGGTCCGTTCGGCCGTTTTTGCCTGCAGCCCACCGACAGCAACCCGCGTTACCTGTTGATCGGCACCGGCACCGGGGTCACTCCGTACCGGGCGATGCTGCCATTGCTGGAGCAGGCGATTGTCGAGCGCGACCTGCGCGTGGTGCTGCTGTTTGGTGCCCGCAATACCGACGAGCTCCTGTATGGCGATGAGTTCCGTGCGTTCGCCAATCGCCATCCCGACAACTTCCGTTTCATCCCGTGCTTCTCGCGCGAGTTGCCGGCGGCCGACTCGCCGCATGCGCACGCCGACGTGCGCCACGGTTATGTGCAGCAGTTCCTGCCCGGGTTCGCCCCCGATACCGCGACCGACGTGGCCTATCTGTGCGGCAATCCGAACATGGTCGATACCTGCTTCGAGGCACTGAAAGAGTCCGGCCTGGAGATCAGGCAGATCCGGCGCGAGAAGTACGTGTCCTCCAAATAAGGCTCGCCCGGGTGTCAGGTTTCGCGCGCCGGCTGCGTCTGTCATCCTGAACGGCGCCGAACATCCGCGTCAGGTTCATGCGCGCCAGGTTCACGCGCGTCAGGTTTTCGAAGACAAAGGGGCAAGTCATGACGATCCGTTGTTTGCTCGTCGCAATCGCGATGACACCGTTCCTGGCCGGCTGCGGCCAAACCACCGATCGCGATACCGCCGGTGGCGGGGTCGTGGATGGCGCCGCACCGGCCGGGGCCACTCACGACGCGCAGGGCGTCCGCTATTTCGGGGATATCGCGTTCGAAGCATGCGCACTGGCCAGTGCGACCGGCGGCAAGACCACCGAAGCCCAGTGCGGCACCTTCCAGGTGCCCGAGAACCCGGAACAGCCCGACGGCCGCATGATCGGCCTGAATATCGCCTGGTTGCCCACCGACGGTGGTAACGCGGCCCAGGACCCGGTGTTCTTCCTCGCCGGCGGCCCGGGCCAGGCCGCAACCGAACATGCCCAAACGGTGATGTTGGCGCTCGCCGACGTCGCCAAGCAGCGCGGCATCATCCTGGTGGACCAGCGTGGCACCGGCGATTCCAATCCCCTGGATTGCCGTGACGCCGATGGCGAGCCAATGGAAATGGATGCATCCGTCGAGCCAAGCCTCGCGCAGATCCAAACGTTCGCCGCTCAATGCGCCTTGGGCCTGCAGGGCCGCGCCGACCCGCGCTTCTACACCACCACCGATGCGGTGCGCGACCTGGACCGGGTACGCGGGGCATTGGGCGTCGAGAAGATCAATCTGGTCGGCGTGTCCTACGGCACCCGCGTCGCCCAGCAGTACGCGGCAACCTACCCGGAGCACACCCGGACCGTGGTGCTGGATGGGGTCGCCCCGAACTCGCTGGTGGTGGGCGGCGAGTTCGCCCGCACCCTGGAAGACGCGCTGACCCTGCAATCGACGAAGTGCCAGCAGCTCCCGGCCTGCCGCGAACGCTACCCCACCGATATGCGCGAGCAGCTGCGCACGGTGATGACGCGGCTGCAGGAAAGTCCCGTCGAGGTCGATTACCGCGACTCGCGTACCGGCGAGCTGCACCACGACACCGTTACCGCCGACGCGGTGGGCGGACTGGCTTTCATGTTCTCGTACGTCCCGCAGACCGCCTCGCTGTTGCCGCTGATGATCGACGAGGCCGCGCAGGGCCGCTACGCGCCGTTGATGTCGCTGGTGCAGATGAGCACCGAGCAGATGCAGGGCCAGATGACCCGCGGCATGCAGTGGTCGGTACTGTGCGCCGAGGACGCCGGCCGCTATCGTCCCGACCCGGCATCGAGCGACACCATCATCGGCAGCGATGTGGCGGAAACTTTCTTTGCGCCGTGTTCGGTCTGGCCGCACGGGAAGGCGCCGGCAGACTTCCACCAGCCATTCACCTCCGAGCTGCCGGTACTGCTGCTGTCGGGCGAACTGGACCCGGTCACCCCACCCCGCTATGCCGGGCAGGTCGCCGCCAACCTGCCCAACGGCCGCTCCCTGGTCTTGCAAGGCCAGGGCCACAACGTGTCCGCGGTCGGCTGCGTGCCCAAGTTGCTGGGTCAGTTCATCGAAACCGCCGATGCGGCGTCACTGGATGTCGCGTGCCTGGACAACCTGAGCTACGTGCCGCCATTCGTGAACTTCAATGGTTGGCCACCATGAGCCGGTTTGCCACTGCGCCCTTGTCCACACCACCGGTCAACGGTGGTCACCGCGCCGCACGGAGTCGCCCATGATCAGCGCCGAAAACCTGCACAAGTCGTTCCAGACCAAGAAGCGCAAGAACCATCCGGGCGTGGTCAAGGCGGTCGATGGTGTCGACTTCCAGGCACCCGATGGCCAGATCACCGGGTTGCTGGGCCCCAACGGCGCCGGCAAGACCACCACCTTGCGGATGCTCTACACGTTGATGAAGCCCGACGCCGGCAAGATCCTGGTCGACGGCATCGACACCGCCATCGACCCGGCCGCGGTGCGCCGTGCATTGGGTGTATTGCCGGACGCGCGCGGCGTGTACAAGCGCCTGACCGCGCGCGAGAACATTGCGTACTTCGGCGAGTTGCACGGTTTGTCGAAGGCCACCATTGCCGAGCGCACCCGGGCCTTGTCGGCCGCGCTGGACATGGACGAGATCCTGGACCGCCAGACCGAAGGCTTCAGCCAGGGCCAGCGCACCAAGACCGCGATCGCCCGAGCCCTGGTGCACGACCCGCGCAACGTGATCCTGGACGAGCCGACCAACGGCCTGGACGTGATGACCACCCGCGCGATGCGCGGCTTTCTGATGCACCTGCGCGACGAGGGCCGCTGCGTGATCTTCTCCAGCCACATCATGCAGGAGGTCGCCGCGTTGTGTGACCGCATCGTCATCATCGCCAAGGGACAGGTGGTCGCCGCCGGCACGGCGGACGAACTGCGCGCCAGGTTCGATGAACCCAACCTGGAAGACGCCTTCGTCAAGGCAATCGGCAGCGACGAGGGATTGCACGCATGAGCCGTCAGGATCCGTCCCCGCGACCGCCCGGCGTCTTCGCCACCTTGTGGTCGGTGATGCGCAAGGAGTTGCGTGATTTTTCGCGTGACCGCCGCACCCTGGCATTGACCTTGCTGATGGGCCCGTTGTTGTACCCGCTGATCATGCTGGGCATGGGCACCATGGCCGAGAACCGGGCCAGGACCCAGCTGGACAAGGAACTGGAAGTCCCGGTGATGGGCGCCGAACGCGCGCCCAACCTGATCGCATTCCTGGCGACCCATGGCATCAAGGCGATCGCACCACCGGCCGACGTCGACGCCGCGGTACGACAACAGGACGTCGATGTCGCCCTGGCGATCGACGCCGAGTTTGCCGAGGACTGGAAGGCGGGCCGGCCGGCGCGCGTCGACCTGATTCTCGACAGTACCCGCCGCAATGCGGACATCCCGGTGACCCGGCTGCGGACGGCATTGGCTGCCTATGGTGGGCAGGTGGGCGCATTGCGGCTGTATGCGCGTGGCATCGACCCCGCGATCATGCAACCGGTCGCGCTGGGCCGCCGCGACCTGGCCACCCCGGAGGCCAAGAGCGGCGTGATGATGGCGATGCTGCTGCCGTACCTGCTGATCCTGATGTCGTTCCTGGGCGGCGCCTACCTGATCATGGACGCCACGGCGGGAGAGCGTGAACGCCAATCGCTGGAACCGCTGTTGGCCACGCCCGCCTCGCGCGGGGCGATCGTCAGCGGCAAGATCGCCGCCGCCTGCCTGGTGGGGCTCACGTCGCTGTTGTTGACCTTGCTGGCGTTCAAGCTGAGCGCCCAGGTCGCCGGGCAGATGGCCTCGATGCTTGACGTGCGTTTCGCCGCGATCGGCAAGCTGCTGCTGATCCTGTTGCCGATGTTGTTCATTGGCACCACCTTGCTCAGCTACCTGTCGGCCACCTCCAAGAGCATGAAGGAGGCGCAGAGCCACATGACCTGGTTGATGCTGCTGCCGATGCTGCCGATCATGTTGCTGGCGGTGAACCCGCTGAAATCCGAACTGTGGCAGTACGCGGTGCCATTCCTGGCCCAGAACCAGTTGATCCAGAAGGTGATCCGGGCCGAGCCGATTGGCGCGGACATCTGGTTGATATACATGGTCGCCGGTTTCGGGCTGGCCGCCTTGTTGTGGTACGCGGCCGTGCGTCGCTACCACCAGGAGAAGCTGGCGATCTCCGGCTGACAGCGATCGCACGCCCACCAACAACAAACCCGGCCGAAGCCGGGTTTGTTGTTGCGCGAGTAGCCGATCGGATCAGCCACCGGCCGGACTGAAGCCGATGGTGCGCCGTGTAGTCACCGGCGCGGGCAGTGGCTGGAAGCGCCAACGCTCCACGGCTTCCAGGGCGGCGCGATCGAAGATACGCCGGGGTTCGGAGTGGATGACCCGGGCCGAGCTGACCGATCCATTGACACCCACGATGAATTCAACCTGCACCTCGCCGGACGTTCCGGCGCGGAACGCGTCACGCGGATACTCCGGCGCCGGCGTCGACAGCGGGCGCAAGTCAGCCGCGGTGGGCTTTGCGGCGGCCTTGGCCTGCGCAGCCGCCGCCGCTTTCGCCTCCTCGGCCTTGCGCCGCTCGGCCGCTTGTTCTGCCGCCGTGGCGGCTTGTTGCGCCGCGGTGTTCTCGGCAGCGTCATCCTCCGCCTGCTTGGCGAGCAGCGCCTTCGCCGCTGCTTCCTGCTGCTGCTTCTGGTCCGCCACGCGCTGGCGTTCCAGATCGGCTTGCCTGACCAGCTGTTCCTCGGCCGTCACCTCTTGCCGCGCGGCGCGCGCGGCGACCTCTTGCTGACGCGTGTCGATGCTGGACTTCAGGCGCGCCAACGCCGGGTGCTCCGGCTCCGCCTTCTCCAGCAATGCGGCCAGACGCTGGGCTTCGGCGAAGTCGTCACGGTTTATGCTCTGCTCGGTGGCAATCACCGTCATCGGCAACAGATCGGTCAACGCACTGGACACACCGGCGTCGGCGGGCGACTTGTCGCGCAAGGCAAGGAAGTACTCAACCGCGTTGTCCCCGGCGGGTGCGTACAGGCGATTGTCGCTGTATGCCTTGCGTGCCGCGTCGCGCAAATCCTCGCTGCTGAGGGCCTGCAGCTCCTCGGACACCGCTGTCTCGGGCGTCGCGGCGGGCGCTGCGGCGGGCGTGGCTGTGGTCGCGACCGGTGCGGTGACGTCTTCGGCAGGCTGCTCGTTGCCGCAAGCGCCCAACGCCAGGCCCATGGCCACTACCAGTGAAAATCTTGAAACCGTGGACATCCGGCAGGATGGCCGGATGGATGAATTGCTGATCATGACGAGCTCCCCTGAAGCGCATCCTGGTGGACACACTTGCACAAGGTCGCGAGAGTACGCCTGCTTTGTCAAGCTCAATCGGACAATCGGACACCACACCGCGGCACTCGACAGTGACCCACATTGCCATCCCGGATACGGGCGTTGGTTTTCCTCCACGGCGTTTTTGTGGTCGAATCGACGCTTCAAGCCGATCCTGGGGCGGTTTGGGGATGGACGGCTCTGGATATTTGAACTGCGCGGATGGTTGCCGATCCCGGTGCGGCGGCCGATGCAACGCGACCTGTCACCCAACCCAGTAAAAAAAAGGACTTCAGATGAGCCACTTGATCGATATTTTCCTGCAGCCCAGCAAGGTGTTCGCCGACCTGCGCGAGAAGCCCACGTTCTTGCTGCCATTGCTGGTCATCGCCGTGCTGTCGGCCGCCATGACCCTGGCCTACTTCCTGCGCGTCGACCCGGACTGGTACCTGGACCAGGCCACCCTGGCGATGAGCGCCGGCGATGCCGCACAAGCCCGCGAGATGATGCCGGGCGCGCGCACGATGGGTTACATCGGCGCGATCAGCTCACCGCTGGTCATCGTGGTGATCATGGCCCTGACCTCGCTGTACTACCTGCTGGCCGGCAAGGTCACCGGCAACGCCGTGTCCTTCAAGCACGGCATGAGCCTGGCCAGCTGGGCCAGCATGCCGGCCGTGCTGGGCACCCTGGTGGCCCTGATCGGCGCACTGATGATGGACCCGCAGACATCGCTGGAGTCGCTGATGCTGGCCAACGTGGATCCCTTGCTGGTGCAGCTGCCCGCGGATAGCCCCTGGTCTGCACTGGCTCGCAGTTTCAGCTTGCTGGTGTTCTGGTCCCTGTTCCTGACCGCACTGGGCTGGCGCATCTGGGGCAAGACCAGCTGGTTGCAGGCGATCGTGGTGGCGGCGCTGCCAAGCGTGCTGATCTACGGCGGCATGGCTGCTTTCGCGCTGTTGAAGTGACGGGCCTGCACGAATGAAGTTCAACAGGAAGTGGGTCGCAGCCGCGTTGGTGATCGCGGTCGTCGTGGTTCCTCTGGTGATCAAGAACAGCCGCGACGCCCGCGGGATCGAGGTCGAGATCGCGCCGGCCGAACAACACGAGGTGCGGCCGACCATCCTGGCGTCCGGGCTGCTGGCCTATCGCACCGAGGTCGACCTGACCGCCGAGGTGGTCGGCAAGGTGATCGAGATCCTGGTTGAGGAAGGCGATACGGTCGAGAAGGGACAGCTGTTGGCGCGGCTGGACCCGGAGACCTACAACAACGCCATCCAGCGCGAGGAAGCCAGCCTCCGGCAGAACCGCATCAGCATCGAGCGCCAGCGTGCGGAGCTGTCGCTGCGACAAAAGCAGTTCGAGCGCAGCAAGCAGCTGGTCGCCGGGCAGTTCATCGATCGCAATACCTTTGATGAAGATCGCAACCGCCTGGACGTGGCGCGGGCGGACCTCCGCGGCAGCGAGGAAGCCTTGAAACGCACCGTCGCGGTGCTCGACGAAGCGCGCGAGCAACGGGCCAAGACCGAGATCCGCTCCCCGCAGTCCGGCCAGGTGGTGTCGCTGCCGATCAAGGTCGGTGAGACCGCGATCCCGTCGACCTCATCGCTGGCCGGTGCAAAGCTGATGCAGATCGCCGACACCACCACCGTCCAGGCCGAGCTCAAGGTCGATGAGGGGGATATCGCCAAGGTCGCGTTGGGCCAGCACGCCGACGTCTACCCGGCGGCCTATCCCGAACAGGCGATCAAGGGCACGGTCAGCCAGATCGCCCTGGTACCGACGGTCGAAGGCCAGGGCCGCGCCTACCTGGTCACGGTGCACCTGGACCGGCCCGACGGGCTGACGTTGCGCTCCGGCATGAGCGTGCGCGCCGACCTGTTCCTCAGCGATGGCCGCAAACACCTGGTGGTGCCAGTGGAGGCGGTGCTCACCGACACCAGTGAGGCCGACCAGACCACTCGCCATGTATGGGTGGCGCGCGATGGACAGGCGCACAAGGCGACCGTCACCACCGGCCCGTCCGATGACCGTTGGGAGTCGATCGAGAAGGGCCTGGCGGCGGGTGACAAGGTCATCGTCGGTCCCGCCCGCACCCTGCGTACCTTGAAGGAAGGTGACAACGTGGAGGCGGTCAAGGCTGACAAGAAGAAGGACGCAGATAGCGACAGCAGCAGCGGCGATCGCGGCAACGACGGCGACGACGGCGACGATGCCAGCGACGACGACGCCGCATGATCTCGCTGAGCAATATCGTCAAGCGCTACCAGATGGGCGAGGAGACGGTGATGGCGCTGGCGGGCATCGACCTGTTCATCGACCGCAACGAGTATGTCGCGCTGGTCGGTCCGTCGGGTTCGGGCAAGTCGACCCTGATGAACCTGTTGGGCTGCCTGGACACGCCCAGCGAGGGCACTTACACGTTGAACGGCCGCGACACGTCTTCGATGAACGAGGACGAGCTGGCGCAGGTGCGTAACCGTGAGATCGGGTTCGTGTTCCAGAGCTTCCATCTGCTGCCGCGGCTGACCGTCCTGCAGAACGTGATGCAGCCATTGGTCTATCGCGGCATGCCGATCGCGGAACGGCGCAAGCAGGCGACCGACGCGCTGGTCAAGGTTGGCCTGGCGGATCGGCTTGGGCATCGGCCAACGCAGCTGTCGGGCGGGCAACGGCAGCGCGTGGCCGTGGCCCGCGCGCTGGTCGGCCAGCCTTCGATCCTGCTGGCCGATGAGCCCACCGGCAACCTGGATTCACGCACCTCCGCGGAGATCATGGCGTTGTTCGACGAGCTGCATGCGCAGGGCCAGACCGTGGTGGTGGTCACCCACGAGCCGAGCATCGCGGACCATTGCCGACGCTCCATCCGGGTCAGCGACGGGCGCATCGTCGAGGATCTCGTCCAGCCTGGCAAGACCTTGGTGAACTGACATGAGCGCCCTCATGGAGTCGTTTCGCGCCGCGCTGATCAGCCTGACTTCGCACCGGATGCGCAGCTTCCTGACCACCCTGGGGATCCTGATCGGGACCGCCTCGGTAATCGCGGTGGTCTCGCTGGTGCAGGGATTCTCGGACTCGATCAAAAGCCAGCTCGCCGACATGGGCGGCAGCACGCTGACGCTGACCGCGGAGAACAACAGCGAGAACTTCCGCACCGGCAAGCTCAACCACATCACTTTCGATGACATCGACGTGCTGCGCTACCGGGTACCGGGCGTGGACATGGTCGCCCCGTTGATGGCGATCCAGGCCGCCGGTGCGAGCTACGCCAACCACAGCGCGAGCCCGCAGATCTACGCCACCACCAGCGAGTTCCAGCAGGTCCGCAACGAGTACCCGGAGCACGGGCGCTTCATCGTCGAGAGCGATGACCAGGGGCGGCGGCGGGTGGCGGTGATCGGTACCGAGTTGCGCGACGAACTGGAGATGCCGGACAACCCGGTCGGCGAGTATTTCCAGATCGGCAGCGAGTGGTTCAAGGTCGTCGGGATGATGGAGAAGAAAGGCAAGATTCTCGGCTTCAGCCAGGACAATTTCGCCTACGTTCCGTTCGGCGTCGGCCGGGCGATGACGGGCAACAGCAACGAGCCGATACTGCAGGCGACCTTCACCGTCGCCAACCTGGAGGACGTCGAACTGGTCCGCGAGCGGGTCGAGCGCGCAATCCGGGCGTCGCGCGACATCGCGCCGGGCAAGGATTCGGACTTCAAGGTCGATGCCGCCGATTCCTTCCTCAAGCAGTTCAACCAGATTGCCGGCATGGCCACCGCGGTGCTGGCCGGTATCGTCGGCATCTCGCTGCTGGTCGGTGGCATCGGGATCATGAACATCATGCTGGTATCGGTGACCGAGCGGACCCGCGAGATCGGCATCCTCAAGGCGCTGGGCGCTACCCGCCGCGACATCCTCACCCAGTTCCTGCTTGAGGCCGGCCTGCTGGCCTTGCTGGGCGGGCTGATGGGGATCGTGCTCGGGGTCGGGGTCGGGATGGGCGTGGCCGCATTGATCCCCGGCTTTCCACCGGCCAATGTACCGCTGTGGGTGGTGGTGGCGGCGGCCGGTTTCTCGGCCATGGTCGGGGTGGTGTTCGGGATCATGCCGGCGTCGAAGGCGGCCGGGCTGGATCCGATCGAGGCGCTGCGCTACGAGTGAGCACATCGCGCGGTGGCGCTATTTGCCGACGCAGAAGCTCGAAAAAATGTGTCCCAGCAGGTCATCGGCGCGGACCCTGCCGGTGATTTCACCCAGGGCATCGTGACTGGCGCGCAGCGCTTCGGCGGCCAGTTCCAGCGCGTCATGGTCAAGCTGTGCACTCGCCTCGACCAGCTCGACACGGGCGCGTTGCAACGCGTCCACATGGCGCGCGCGCGCAGTGAATGCACCGTCGCCGGCATCGACTCCATCGCCCAGGGCCAATGCGCCCAGGTGGGCATGCAGGTCGTCCAGGCCGATGCGGGTGCGCGCCGATACCCACAGGTGCGATGACCCGTGATTGGCGTCCATCTGGCCCGATGCCGCCCGGCCTGACTTCATCGAATCGGGGATCGCCCCATCCAGCAAATC
Organism: Lysobacter sp. A378; assembly: GCF_054052125.1. NCBI lineage: Bacteria > Pseudomonadati > Pseudomonadota > Gammaproteobacteria > Lysobacterales > Lysobacteraceae > Lysobacter > Lysobacter sp. A378. Next base: position 202,851 of record NZ_JBSVRK010000001.1, read on the forward strand.
GGCCTTGTTGTGCAGCCACAGGATCCGCGGCACGCCGGCAATCGCCTCGGCCACCGCGGCGGTGCCGGCCTGCGGGTCGCGTGCATCCAGCACCACGATGGCCAGGTCGGCGCGTTCCAGCTCATCGTGGGCGCGGCGCATGCCTTCGCGCTCGATCGCGTCACCACCCTCGCGCAGGCCGGCGGTGTCGACCAGGGTCAGTTCAACGCCGTCGATGCGCACCACTTCCTGCAACAGGTCGCGGGTGGTGCCGGCAATGTCGGTGACAATCGCCCGGTCGCTGCCCGCCAGCACGTTGAGCAGCGAGCTCTTGCCGGCGTTAGGCGGGCCAATGATCACCGCATGCAGGCCATCGCGCAGGCGACGGCCGCGCTGGGCGGCCGCCAGCAGCTGATCCAGGGCTTGCTGCAGCTGCCCCAATTTGGCGCGCAGCTCATTGCCGCCCAGGGTGTCGAGCGGCTCGTCGGCAAAATCGATCGCCGCCTCCACATGCACGCGCACGCCGATCAGGCCGCTGGCGATCGCCTCGACCCGCGATGAGAACTCGCCGTCCAACGCCCGCCGCGCCGCGCGGGCGGCGCGCACGTCAGCCGCCGCGATCAGGTCGGCAACCGCCTCGGCCTGGGCCAGGTCGAGACGACCTTCCAGGAAGGCACGCTCGCTGAATTCCCCCGGTCTCGCCTGCCTGGCACCCAGGTCCCAGCAGCGAGCCAACAACGCCTGCAGCACGGCCGGCCCACCATGGCCCTGCAACTCGACCACGTCTTCACCGGTGTAGCTGGCCGGTGCGGCGAAGTACAACGCGATGCCGTCGTCGATGGTCTCGCCGCCAACGTCGGTGAACCGTACGTAGTGGGCGTGGCGCGGGACCAGCGGACGCAGGCAGACGGTCTCGCCGATTGAGCGCGCACGCGGGCCCGACAAGCGCACGATGCCCACGCCGCCCGCGCCGGGCGCGGTCGCTATCGCAGCAATGGTGTCGCGGTCGGGCCCGGTCATGGTGTCCATGATCGCAGATGGTCTCGTGGTAGGTGCCTGGTAGGTGCCGACGACCGATAGCAGAAACCCGCCAGTTGGCGGGCTCCTGTCTTCATTCCAGCGAGTGGCTAAGCCTTCACTGGCGCCGGCGCTTCGCTGTACTTCTTGATCATCCACCACTGCTGGATCAAGCCCAGACCCGCGTTGGTCACCCAGTAAAGCACCAGGCCTGCCGGGAAGAAGGCAAACATGACCCCGAACGCCAGCGGCATGAACTGCATCATCTTCTTCTGCATCGGATCGACGCCGGCCATCGGAGTGAGCTTCTGGGTCGCCCACATCAGCGCGATGTTGATCGCCGGCAGCACGAAGAACGGATCGCGTGCGGTCAGGTCCTGGATCCACAGGATCCACGGTGCATGACGCAGCTCGACCGACTCGGACAACATCCAGTACAGGGCCAGGAACACCGGCATCTGCAACAGCAGCGGCAGGCAGCCACCGACCGGGTTGATCTTTTCCTTCTTGTACAGCTCCATCATGGCCGCTTGCAGCTTCTGCTTGTCGTCGCCGTAGCGCTCCTTGAGCTGGGCCATGCGCGGCTGGAACTTGCGCATCTTCGCCATCGACTTGTACTGCGCCGCCGACAGCGGAAACATCACCGCTTTCAGCAGGAACACCAGCCCGACGATCGACCAGCCCCAGTTGCTCAACAAGCCATGCAACCACTGCAGCACCCAGAACAGCCATCCGGCCAGGGTCGCCATCGGTGAAAACCGGCTGAAGTCGACGGCGCGGTCCAGACCCGGCACCTGCTGGGCCTGGATCTGGCTGACCAGCTTGGGACCCACCCACAGGCGCGCCTGGGTGCTGGCAGTCCCGCCTGGCGCCACGCTGACGCCCGGACCGACCTCACGGATCAGGTACCGGGTGGCCCCGTTTTCACTGGCGGTCGTCAGCGAGAAGGTGCTGTCATCAGCCGCACCGGGAATCCAGGCACCGAAGAAGTGGTGCTGCAGGAACGAGATCCAGCCGCCGTTGACCTGCTTGTTCAGCGGGCCGTCCTCGATGAAGTCTTCGTACTTGCGCTTCTCGTACTTGTCCGTGGCACTGAACCACGCCGCGCCCTGGAAGCTGTACTTCTCCGGACTCATCGGTGCGCTGCTTTCCAGCGCGCGTGGCACCCGGCTCAATTGCCGATAGACAAAGCCCTGCCACGGATCCGTACCCTGGTTGATTACCTCGTCACGCACATCGACCACGTAGTTGCCGCGGTGGAAGGTATAGGTGCGCTGGATGCTCAGGCCATTCGGGCCATTCCATGTGTAAGGCACCACCAACTGGTCTTCACCCGGATCCAGCTGGAAATCCGCCCCTGCCGGCAGCGCGTCGCGGTCCAGCACGAAACCCGACTGGTGGGTCGGCGTGGAGCCGCTATTGCTGACCCAGCCACTCTGGGCGACAAAATAGTCGGCCGGGTCCTGGCTGAACAACCGGACCGGCGCGCTGTCTTCGTCCGCGGTGCTCGGATAGGCCAGCAGATCGGCCTGGAGCACCTCGCCACCATCAAGCACGATCTGGAGCACGTCAGTGGCGACGGTGACCGTCGCCGATTTAACGCCCGAGGTGGCGACAGCGTCGGGCGCAGCGGCCGCCGCCGGCGCAGCCATGGTCGGCACCCCGGGGACGCCGGCGCCCGTGCTGCCGGCACCATCAACGCCGGCGGGACGGTTTGCGGCCGGGATCGTCGACGTGCTCGCCGAGGTGCTGGTCGTCGGCGTCGTAGGAGGCGCGTCCTGCTCTTTGTTCCACTCCATCCACAGCAGGGTCGCCACCATCAGCCAGGCGAAAATCAGGAATACACGGGTCTGGTTCATGGGCAACAGGCAGGCTCATCCGCCGCCGGAAGGCGGCGTGGGGTCGGTGGAAGAAGGAACGTCGGAACGTCGGGATGGCGGCATTGTGCCGTCCGCGCCAGGCCGCGGCAACGGCGCCGACGCGGAACCGCGGGCCGCCATGGCGTCGATCGGCAGTGCACCCGCTCGCTGCAACAGCCCGAGAAAGGCCGCTTGCAATTGCTGGTGGTCACAGCGTGCGGCACCGACCCGGGCGACCAGCACGTAATCACCGTCAGCCAAATCAGCACGACAGGCGCGGAAAGTCTCGCGCAACACGCGCTTGATCCGGTTGCGCCCGACCGCATGCGGATCGACCTTGCGCGAGACCGCCAAACCCAGGCGCGGGCCCGATTCTGGACGCTGGAAACAAGGTCGACTGGAGCCGGGACGTTCACGGCGGGCCAGTTCACAGCTCGCTCGCGCCGCATCGGCGGTCTGCCAATGCAATGCGAGCACGGGCAGCGCCACGCGCCGGCCGTGCTTGAATATGCGGTCGAAATCGGATTTCGCGCGAACCCGCGCAGTGCGCGGGAAGCGGGTCTTCGGCATCAGGACGTCAACGGCGGCAAGGGGCTGCCGTTGCGACATCACCTGCGCTTAGGCGCAGAGACGCTTGCGACCCTTGGCGCGGCGACGCGACAGGATCTTGCGGCCATCGGCCGTCGCCATGCGTGCACGGAAGCCGTGGTCGCGCTTGCGCTTGAGGTTGCTGGGTTGGTAGGTGCGCTTGGTGGACATGGCTGCGGTTCTGCATTTACGGCGGAATAAGACCGGCAAGTCTAACGAGGATTCAGCGGGCTGGTCAAATGGCGGCGATCCGGGCCGCTGCGCCAGGCGCGTCCAGCCGCTGCAACGCGCCGCACAGCCGGCCAGCTGCGGCACCTGCGCCGCGTCATCGCCCGGTTCTGCTGCGTGCTAGTCTGGCTCGCCACAACCTTGATCCGCGCGGCGCGATGCCCATCCTCGCACACGCCGATCTTCGCCATTGCATGAAAGACCCTATGGACGCTTGGCCCCACTGCCTGGAACGACTCGAGGCCGAATTGCCGGCCGAGGACGTCCACGCCTGGCTCAAACCACTGCAAGCCAGCCGCCGCGACGGCGCTACCGTGCTTTTTGCGCCCAACGCGTTCGTCGTCGAGCACGTGCGGGAGCGCTACCTGGGGCGGATCCGCGAATTACTCGCGCATTTTTCCGGCGATGGCGATGTCAGCCTGGAAGTCGGCTCATTGCCGCGCGAAGCCATGCCCGCCGCGCTGGTGCCCTCCCCGGTACGCCCGATCAGCAGCGCTGCGATCGAGCCGTTCAACGGCAACCTGGACAACCACTACACGTTCGAGAATTTCGTCGAGGGGCGCAGCAACCAGTTGGGCCGTGCCGCCGCCATGCAGGCGGCACTCAGTCCCGGTGAGCGGGGCCATAACCCGCTGCTGCTGTATGGCGGCACGGGACTGGGCAAAACCCACCTGATGTTTGCCGCCGGCAACCTGATGCGTGCCAACAACCCCGCCGCGCGAGTCATGTACCTGCGTAGCGAGCAGTTCTTCAGCGCCATGATGAAGGCCTTGCAGGAAAAGGCCATGGACGGGTTCAAGCGGCATTTCCAGCGCGTCGACGCCTTGCTGATCGACGACATCCAGTTTTTTGCCGGCAAAGACCGTACCCAGGAAGAGTTCTTCCACACCTTCAATGCGCTTTTCGACGGCAAGCAACAGATCATCCTGACCTGCGACCGGTTCCCACGCGAGGTCGAGGGGCTGGAACCCCGATTGAAATCGCGTCTGGCCTGGGGCCTCAGCGTGGCGATCGATCCGCCTGACTTCGAGACCCGCGCCCAGATCGTGCTGTCCAAGGCGCAGGAACGCGGCGTGGCGATCCCGGAGGATGTCGCATTCCTGTTGGCCAAGAAGATGCGGTCCAACGTCCGTGACCTGGAAGGCGCCCTCAACACACTGACCGCCCGCGCCAACTTCACCGGTCGCGCGATCACCATCGATTTCGCCCAGGAAACCTTGCGTGACCTGCTGCGCGCACAGCAACAGGCCATCGGCATCCCCAACATCCAGAAGACCGTGGCAGACTACTACGGTCTCCAGATGAAGGATCTGTTGTCGAAGCGACGGACACGTTCGCTCGCGCGCCCACGGCAGATGGCCATGGCGTTGACCAAAGAGCTGACCGAACACAGTCTGCCGGAGATCGGCGACGCGTTTGCCGGACGTGATCACACCACCGTGCTGCACGCCTGCCGACAGATCAGGACGTTGATGGAAACGGACGGAAAGATGCATGAAGACTGGGAAAAATTGATCCGTAAACTCAGTGAGTAGTCCCTCCGGCAACGGTGTGCAGCACTGGGGTACAAGTTGTGGATAACTCGCACGTCGGGGTACGGGTCAAAACTTGTCCACAGGTTCAAGCTTCATTGAAGCGGCAGTTGTACCAGGTTTTAGATTGGCGGTTAATCTAGTTAAATCAATAGGTTGGGATGGTTATCCCGGATATTCCCGAACACCACCACCACCAGGCTTTTGATTTATACATTCTTTTGTATTGGGCATAGGGGTAGGACCGAATGCGTTTCAGCCTGCAACGAGAAGTGTTTCTCAAACCGTTGGCCCAGGTCGTCAACGTGGTCGAACGCAGACAGACCCTTCCGGTCCTGGCCAATTTGCTGGCCCAGGTCAAGGACGGCCAGCTGTCTCTGACGGGCACCGACCTGGAAGTCGAGATGGTCTCGCGAGTGGCGGTGGACGAAGCCGAGGATGGGGAAACCACAATTCCGGCGCGAAAGCTGTTCGATATCGTTCGGGCCCTGCCCGATGGCAGCAAGATCACGGTGTCCCAGAGCGGGGACAAGCTTTCCGTGCAAGCCGGACGTTCGCGTTTCACCCTGGCCAGCCTGCCGGCCAATGATTTTCCTTCGCTGGACGAGGTCGAGGCCACCGAACGGGTGCAGGTCTCCGAAGCAACGCTGAAGGAGTTGATCGAACGCACTGCCTTCGCAATGGCCCAGCAAGACGTCCGCTACTACCTCAACGGGCTGCTGTTCGACCTGCGCGAAGAGAGTCTGCGCTGTGTAGCCACCGACGGCCACCGCCTGGCACTGTGCGAGGCGCCCTACGAGGGTAACGCCCAGACCAAGCGCCAGATCATCGTTCCTCGCAAAGGCGTGACCGAGTTGCAACGTCTGCTGGAAGGCGGTGACCGCGAGCTGGAACTGGAAATGGGCCGCGGCCACATCCGGGTCAAGCGTGACGACGTTACCTTCACCAGCAAGTTGATCGACGGACGATTCCCCGATTATGAAGCGGTGATCCCGATCGGCGCCGACAAGGAAGTCCGGATTGACCGTGAAGTGCTGCGTGCTTCCCTGCAGCGCGCAGCGATCCTGTCGAACGAGAAGTACCGGGGCGTCCGCATCGAGGTCTCCCCGGGCCAGCTCAAGATCAGTGCGCACAACCCTGAGCAGGAAGAAGCGCAGGAAGAAGTGGAAGCAGATACCAAGGTCGACGACCTGGCGGTTGGCTTCAATGTCAATTACCTGTTGGACGCGTTGTCAGCGCTGAGGGGCGATCAAGTGGTGCTGGCATTGCGTGATGCAAACTCTTCGGCCCTGGTGCGAGAGGCCGACAACGAGCGTTGCCGCCATGTGGTGATGCCGCTCAGGCTTTGACGGACCCCGTACCCCACATGTTCCACGTGGAACGCGTTTACCTTGCCACTACGCCCGGTTTGTCCGGGCGTAGTGGTTTCTGCCGCGCGGCGATTGGCTTAAGGTGCGGTCAATGCGTGTAACCCGCCTTGATATCCGGCACCTGCGGCGATTTCAGGAACTGTTGCTGCAACCTGGCCCAACGGTGAACCTGATCACCGGTGATAACGGCGCAGGCAAGACCAGCATCCTTGAAGCACTGCATTTGATGGCTTACGGGCGCAGCTTCCGCGGTCGGGTGCGCGACGGGCTGGTCCGGCATGGGGATGACACATTGGAGGTTTTTGTTGAATGGCAGGAACTGACCAGAAGCCGTTCCGGGGGGCACTTCCTGCCGACGGGAGCCCCTGACGGTGATATCCGGATGCGGAAAGCCGGTTTGCGCCATAGCGGGCAAGACTGGAGTGGCCGGCTGGATGGGGCCGGCGTGTCTCACCTGGGAGAACTGTGTGCTGCTTTGGCGGTGGTTACGTTTGAGCCAGGAAGTCACGCACTGATAACAGGGCCCGCCGACATTCGCCGGCGCTACCTTGATTGGGGACTGTTCCACGTGGAACCGGGCTTTCTCCCCTTGTGGCGGCGCTACTCCCGGGCCCTCAAACAACGCAATGCGTTGTTGAAATCCCGCTCTGGTCACTCCCAGATCGACGCGTGGGATCGTGAGCTTTCCGAGGCAGGTGAGCCGCTCACCAGGTACAGACACGCCTATCTGTCCGCTCTGCAGCCTCTGTTCAGCGAGGTCGCGGCGGATCTGGCGCCGGCATTGGGGGGTGTCACGATGGACTACCAGCCGGGTTGGCGACGCGATGACCTTCCTCTTGCCGATGCGTTGCTGCTCGCCCGTGACCGGGACCTGCAGACGGGCTTCACTTCGCTGGGGCCGCACCGTGCCGATTGGCGCATCCAGTTTGGTTCGCTGCCAGGTCGGGACGCGTTGTCTCGCGGGCAGGGAAAGCTGACCGCGTTGTCCGCCTTGCTGGCGCAAGCGGGCCATTACGCGGCGACTCGTGGGGAATGGCCGGTGATTGCGTTGGACGACCTGTCCTCGGAGCTGGACCGTAACCATCAGCAACGTGTGCTTCAGCGTCTGTCAAACAGTGGCGCGCAGGTATTCATCACTGGAACCGAGCGGCCCGCAGCGCTGGCTGCCCTGTCCATCGATGCCACCTTGTTCCACGTGGAACAAGGTGTGCTGAGCGCAGGCGATACCGTCTAGTTCCACCGCAGGAGGCGCTCCACGCTGCCCATGCGGCTGCCTGAATGCCAATCCGGGCGCCGGGCCGTCAAATCCGCGGCAAGGCGCAAGGACACTCGTCCTGCCTGCTATACTGAGCTACGTTTTCCCTTGCGTTTCGACGCCGCCGCGTACTTGGCGGCCGCGTCGTCGGAGCCTGTTGCCGCATGACCCAGATCGAACACGATCCTTCCCCGATCCGCAGCGAAACCCAGCCGGACGCTACCTCGCCGTCGCAAACCTACGATTCCAGCAAGATTACGGTCTTGCGTGGACTGGAGGCCGTACGCAAACGTCCAGGCATGTATATCGGTGACGTGCACGACGGTACCGGGCTGCACCACATGGTGTTCGAGGTGGTCGACAACGCCGTCGACGAAGCCCTGGCCGGCCACGCCGACGATATCGTGGTCACCCTGCACGAGGATGGCTCGGTGGCGGTGTCCGATAACGGGCGCGGCATCCCGGTCGACCTGCACAAGGAAGAACACGTCTCTGCGGCCGAGGTCATCATGACCGTGCTGCATGCGGGCGGAAAGTTCGACGACAACAGCTACAAGGTATCGGGTGGCCTGCACGGCGTCGGCGTATCTGTGGTCAACGCCTTGTCCGAGCATCTCTGGCTCGATATCTGGCGCGATGGCTTCCACCACCGGCAGGAATATTCGCTGGGCGAGCCGCTGTACCCGCTGAAGAAGCTGGAAGCCTCCGACCAGCGTGGCACCATCCTGCGCTTCAAGCCGGCCACCGCGATTTTCTCGGATGTGGAGTTTCACTACGAAATCCTCGCCAAGCGCCTGCGTGAGCTGTCTTTCCTCAATTCCGGGGTTCGCATCACCCTGCAGGACGAACGCGGCGAACAGCGAAAGGACGTGTTCGAGTACGAGGGCGGCATCCGCTCGTTCGTCGAGCACCTGGCCCAGCTCAAGACCCCGCTGCACCCGAACGTCATCTCGGTCACCGGTGAGGAGAATGGCATCACCGTGGACGTGGCGATCCAGTGGACCGACGCCTATCAGGAAACGATGTTCTGCTACACCAACAACATCCCGCAAAAGGATGGCGGTACCCACCTGATTGGTTTCCGGGCCGCGCTGACCCGCACCCTGACCAACTATATCGAGCAGTCCGGGCTGGCCAAGCAGGCCAAGGTGACCTTGTCGGGCGATGACATGCGCGAAGGCATGATCGCGGTGCTGTCGGTCAAGGTGCCGGATCCGAGCTTCTCCTCGCAGACCAAGGAAAAACTGGTCTCATCCGACGTGAGACCGGTAGTTGAGCACACGTTCGGTGCACGTTTGCAGGAGTTCCTGCAAGAGCACCCGGTTGAAGCCCGTGCGATCACCGGCAAGATCCTGGATGCAGCCCGTGCCCGCGAGGCCGCCCGCAAGGCGCGCGACCTGACCCGTCGCAAGGGTGCCCTGGATATTGCCGGCCTGCCCGGCAAGCTGGCCGACTGCCAGGAAAAGGATCCCGCGCTGTCCGAACTGTTCATCGTCGAGGGTGACTCCGCCGGCGGCTCGGCCAAGCAGGGCCGCAACCGCAAGAACCAGGCGGTGTTGCCGCTGCGCGGCAAGATCCTCAACGTCGAGCGCGCCCGCTTCGACCGCATGCTTTCCAGCGCCGAGGTCGGCACCCTGATCACCGCGTTGGGCACCGGCATCGGCAAGGACGAATACAACCCCGACAAGCTGCGCTACCACCGCATCATCATCATGACCGACGCCGACGTCGACGGCGCCCACATCCGTACCCTGCTGTTGACCTTTTTCTACCGGCAGATGCCAGAGTTGATCGAGCGCGGCTACGTCTACATCGGCCTGCCGCCGCTGTACAAGATCAAGCAGGGCAAGACCGAGGTGTACCTCAAGGACGATGCGGCGCTCAACGCCTACCTGGCCAGCAATGCAATCGAAGGCGCGGCGCTGATCCCGGCCGAAGGTGAGCCACCGGTCACCGGCGTTGCCCTGGAGCAGTTGTTGCTTGCCTACGCCAGCGCACGCGAAGCGATTGCCCGCAATGCGCATCGTTACGACCCCGAGGTGCTCGAGGCGTTGATCGATTTCACGCCGCTGGACGCCGAGCATCTATCACAGAACATCGACGAACGCCATGAGCTGGACCTTCTGGAACAGCGCCTCAACCAAAAGCAGTTGGGCAAGCCGCGTTATGCGTTGAGCCTGCAGGCCGCCACCGATGCGCATCCTGCGGCGCTGGTGGCCAAGCGCACGCACATGGGCGAGGAGTTGCTGCAGGTACTGCCTTTGGCCGCGTTTGCCGGCGGCGAGTTGCGACCGTTGCGCGAGGCCGCCGCCCATCTGCATGGGTTGATCCGCGAGGGCGCGAAAATCATTCGTGGCAACCGCGAACAAGCCATCGACAGCTTTGCCGAGGCCCAGGTGTGGTTGCTGGAAGAGGCCAAGAAAGGCCGCCAGATCCAGCGCTTCAAGGGCCTTGGCGAGATGAACCCGGAGCAGTTGTGGGACACCACGGTCAATCCGGAAACCCGGCGCCTGCTGCAGGTGAAGATCGAGGACGCGGTGGCTGCCGACCAGGTCTTCAGTACCTTGATGGGCGATGTGGTGGAACCGCGCCGCGCGTTTATCGAAGACAACGCGCTGAAGGCGGGCAACCTGGATATCTGACCGGTCGTGCACCGGCATGTGATACCGCGCGGTGCAGGCATCGCGCGGGAGCCCGCTGGGGGGCGTTGACCTGGCATTCATCGCTTTGCGGTTACACCGAAAGCATCGCAAACAAGGAAATACCACCATGAAGCGTCTGCTCCTCGGAGTTGCGATGGCGGCCGTCGTCGCCGCTTGCGCGACCACCACCTCGCCCACTGGCCGCACTCAGGCGGTGGGCGCGATCTCGCAGCAGCAGCTCGACCAGATGGGGGCACAGGCGTTTGCCGAGTACAAGGCCAAACTGCCCCAAAGCAAAAATTCCAGCCAGACCCGTTATGTGCGCTGCGTGGTTGACGCTGTCACGCAGCAGCTGGGAAGCGGCGGTGGCAACACACAATGGGAGGTGGCGCTGTTCGACAACGATGAACCGAACGCCTTCGCGCTACCGGGCGGGAAAATCGGCGTCTACACCGGGATCTTCAAGGTCGCCAAGAACCAGGATCAGCTGGCCGCGGTGATCGCCCATGAAATCGGGCATGTCATCGCCCACCACCATGACGAGCGCATTACCCGGCAGATGGGCGCGCAGGCCGGGCTGGGTGTCCTGGGCGCGTTGATCGGTTCGCAATATGGGACCGGCGCAGCGCAAACGACCCAGCAGCTTGGCGGTATGGCGGTACAGACCGCGCTGTTGCTACCCAATAATCGGACCCAGGAGTCCGAGGCGGACGTTGTCGGACAGCGATTGATGGCACAGGCCGGATTCGACCCGGGGCAAGCGGTGAACCTGTGGCAGAACATGATCGGTGCCAGCTCCAGTCGCGCGCCCGAATGGCTGTCGACCCATCCCGATCCGCAGAGCCGTATCGCGGAGCTGGATGCGCGGGCGGACGGGTTGGCGGCGACCTATCAGCAAGCTCGCGCCGCCGGCCACGTTCCCAAATGCGGTTAAGGCGGCATCAGGCTAGGACGAAATGCACCTTCTACCCGCAATAAGTTTCTGCTAGGTTGTTCGTCCACTGTCCTCCAACCGATCCGCAGCCTCTGGCAGCGATCGCTGCCAAGGTGATTGAATGAACGGTTCCATGTCCTCCAAGCGGCTGCTCGCCGTTGCCATCGGCGCGATGTTCGCTGCGGCAGGTGGGGTCGCAGCGGCCCAGACGCAGCAGGCGCCCGACGCCGGTGCGACAGCGGCAGTCGCTGAGGCGCAGGCCGGCTCGTCGTCGTCCGCGCAGCAATCGACCGAGCGTCGCCGCGGCGGCGCCAGGCAAGCACGCACGGATCGGAGTACCCGCGGGAGCCAGGACGCGCGGGCCGAGGTCGAGCAGGCCTACCCCGAGGCAACCCGGCAGAATCCCGAGACCAATGCGAGCGCGAGCGCGTCACGCAAGATGAGCAAGATGATGGATCTGTATGAGGCGGACGAGGGTGCCCAGGCGCGCGCGATCGCCGATGAAATCCTCACCGATTCGAAAAGCAATAGTTATGAGAAGGCCTACTCGGCCCAGTTCGCCGGACAGGTCGCCTACGACGCGGATGACCAGGACGCCGCCATCGGTTACTACAAGCAGGTGATCGAGTTGGACGGGCTGGACAACAATGCCCACTACAACGTGATGTTGAACCTCGCCCAGCTGCAACAGCAGAAGGAGCAGTATCCGGAGTCGCAGGCGACGTTTGAACGCTTCTTCAAGGAGACCGGAAGCCAGGATCCGACCGCGTTGATGATGCAGGGTCAGGGTCTGTATCTGATGGAGCGCTACGAGGACGCCGCTGCGACCATGGAGCGGGCGATCGCAGCAAGCGCCGATCCCAACCCGCAGTGGCAGGCGCTGCTCATGCAGGTCTATGCAGAAGGCGGCAACAACGCCGAAGCGGTCGGCATGGCCGAGAAAGTGGCCGCCGCCAAACCGGACGACAAGCGCGCCCAGATGAACCTGGCGGCGACCTACCAGACCGCCGGCATGCCCGACAAGGCAATTGCCGTCCTGGAGCAGCTGCGTGCCAGCGGTCAGCTCAGCACGGGTAACGAATACCAGGTGTTGTACGCGACCTATGCCAACATGGACGGGCGCGAGAAGGACGTGATCGCCGTGATCAACGAGGGCATGCAAAAAGGCGCACTGGAGCCCGACCATCAGGCCTATCTCGCGCTGGCGCAGGCTTACTACTTCTCGGACCAGCCCGATCTTGCGATCGACGCGTACAACAAGGCGGCCCCGCTGGACAGCGACGGAAGCACGTACCTGAACCTTGCCAAGGTCCTGCATCAGGAAAACCATATTTCCCAGGCGAAGGATGCCGCCAGGAAAGCGCTTGAAAAAGGCATCGAGAAGAAAGAAGACGCCAACCGGATCATTGCGCTGCCCGGAAGCTGACCGCATCACGAAACCGTGCATTGCCGCTTGGAATCAGCGGTTGAGTTTGATATATCCTAGGAGGTTCCCGCCGCCCAAAAGCAGCGGAAACCATTTGACGGCCCGAGGCGTTACGTACGCTCCCGGCACCCCCACCCGAGCTGATGGCGCATGACGCAAGACCTGGAAATCCCAACCAAGAAACGAGACGACCGCGAAGGGTTGAACTGGGCGCGTGTCGCCGGTATCACCATCGCGATTGCCGTGCACGCCGCAGCGTTGCTGTTGATGCTGGCGCCGATGGCAGCTCCTCCGGTGGATACGGCAGAGGAGGAGGTGACGATGGTGAACATCATCAAGCCACCGCCGCCGCCACCACCACCGCCGCCGCCGCCGCCGGAGCAGCCCAAGCCGATTACTCCGCCCAAGGAGTTGTCGCCGCCGAAGCAGACGCCGTTGCCGCCGCCGCCGGAACAACCGCCCATCATCGTCGATGACCCGAGTCCGATGGATGTCCCGGCGCCACCGCCGGCACCGCCAGCACCACCGGCGCCACAAGACACGCTGGGCTCGGTCAACCCGTCGTCCAGGGCCATGAACCCGCCGAAGTATCCGCCCTCTGCGGTCCGAAGCGGAATCGAAGGCACCGTGATACTGGTCATCAGTATCGATGCCCAGGGCAACGTGTTGGACATCGAGGTAGAGAAGTCCAGTCGCAACCGCGATCTTGACCGGGCCGCAATAGAGGCGGCCAGAAAGTGGCGGTTTGCTCCGGAGATCAGTAACGGGGTTCCGGTCGCCAGCCGGGTTCGCGTCCCAGTGGACTTCACCCTTGATTGACCTGGCAGCAAATGATTTCGCAACAACTGTCCAGATAACATCCTGCGCAGGCAACACCGATTCCCAGAACCACCCATTGCAGTACTTTGACTTTGCAGTTCCCTTCTTCCACGACATCCAAAGGTAAGCGTCATGCTTCAGGAAACCACCACCGCTGCCGCTGCTGGAGGCAACAACGCCGACGCGTTCCAGCAGATGAGCTTCTCCCACATGGTGCAGAACTTCGATCTGGTAGCCTGGATCGTATTCCTCACCCTCACGCTGTTTTCGGTGCTGTCGATCTACTGGATCGTCGTCAACCTGATCAAGGGTGCGCGGCTGCGCTCCAAGGCCGATCGGGTCATCGAGACGTTCTGGGAAACGACCAACGCGCAGGATGCCATCCGTTACATGGAAGAACAGGGCAGCTCGGAGCCGTTCTCCAAAATCGCACTCGATGCGGCCCAGGCTGCGGCCCATCATCAGCGCAACGAAGGCTCTCGCCTGGTCGAATCGCTGAATCGCTCCGAGTTCGTCGACCGCGCCTTGCGCCAGTCGGTGACCCGTGAGTCGATGAAGCTTGAAAATGGACTTACCGTACTCGCGACCGTCGGTGCGACCTCGCCGTTCGTCGGTCTGCTGGGTACCGTTTGGGGCATCTACCACGCCCTTATTCGTATCGGCCAGAGCGGCAACGCGTCGATCGATGCGGTGGCCGGCCCGGTGGGTGAGGCGCTGATCATGACCGCATTCGGTCTGTTCGTCGCGATCCCGGCGGTGGTGGCATTCAACTTCTTCACCCGCGTCAATCAGGTGACGAACAGCCGCTTCGATACTTTCGCCCACGACTTGCACGACTTCTTCGCCACCGGTTCGCGGGTGGGTGAGTTGCCGTCCCAGCGCTGATAGACCAGCGTTCCCAGGCATGAGGTTGGAGTCCGGATATGTCCTTCAGTTCAAATAGCGGTGGCCCGATGGCCGAGATCAACGTGACACCGTTGGTGGACGTGATGTTGGTGCTGCTGATCATTTTCATGATCACGGCACCGCTCATGGCGCACAAAGTCCAGGTCAAGCTGCCTGAAGTGGTGATCGAAGATACGAAAAAGGAGGCGCCGGAGGTGCAGCCGATCACGATCGCGATCGAGGCCGACGGCTCGGTGTTCTGGAATGACGAGCCGGTCACGCCATCGTTGATGGAGAGTCGTCTGTCGGTCGAAGCCCAGAAGACACCACAGCCTCAGATCAACGTGCGCGGCGACAAGACCACCAAATACCGCATCATCAAGGACGTGGTGAACGTTGCGCAGTCGCAAGGCATGCGCAAGGTGGGCTTCATCGCTGTCAGGGATCGCACCCAATAAACCCGGAGAACACGAAATGTCCATGAGTTCAAGCTCCGGCGGCGCGATGGTCGATATCAACGTCACCCCACTGGTTGACGTTCTATTGGTGCTGTTGATCATCTTCATGGTGACCGCGCCGATTGCTACCTACCCGATCGAAGTCAACCTGCCGCAACGTTCCAACCAGCCACCGCCGTTGTCCGAACCCCCGCCGCCGATCCGCGTGCGGATCGAGGCGTCCGGCCAGGTGTTCTGGAACAACTCGCCGTACCCGTTGAGCGCGATCGCGAGCATGATGAAAGCGGAAGTCGCGCGCGATCCGACCAACCAGCCGCAGCTGGAGATCGACACCAACGATGATGCCGACTACGGCACGTTGGCCCAGGTGCTGTCGCTGGCCAGGAATGCGGATATGAAGAAAATCGGTTTCGTCGAGAAATAATCGTCAAGCGCTACCGTGGATTTGGAAACGCCACCTTTGGGTGGCGTTTTTTTTGCCACATCGATCAGCCTTGATCGCCGTCCTGCAGGATCGACAAGTAGCCGCGTACCGTCGCCGCCAGTCCGGCATACAGCGCTTCGGCAATCAGGGCGTGCCCGATCGATACCTCCAACAAACCTGGCACCGCGCGCACGAATGCCTGAAGGTTGTCCTGGCTAAGGTCATGGCCGGCGTTGATTCCCAGCCCGACCGCCTGCGCCCGGGCGGCAATGGTGTGGAATCGGACCAGCATCGCTCCGCTGTTGCCAGCCGCTGCGGATTCGGCATACGGGCCGGTATACAGCTCGACCCGGTCGGCGCCTGTGTGTGCGGCCAGCTCGATGCTCGCGGCGCGCTCCGGGTCCCACGCATCGGCAAACAGACTGACCCGGCAGCCCGAGCCGTGCAACTGGTCCACCAGCGGGCGCAAGCGTTCCGCGTCACGTCGGAAATCGAAGCCGTGGTCCGAGGTCAGTTGGCCGTCCCCGTCGGGCACCAGCGTCGCCTGAGTGGGTCGTACCCGCTCACACAGGGCCAGGAACCCGGGGTAACCGGGGCGGGCGGGAGCGAAAGGATTGCCCTCCAGGTTCAACTCCACACCGCGTGAGGCGGTCAATTCCGCCAACGCAAGCACATCATCGGCGCGGATATGACGGGCGTCGGGACGTGGGTGCACGGTGATGCCGTGGGCTCCGGCATCCAGGCAGGCACGCGCGGCATCCACCACGTCAGGTTGGTTGCCACCGCGCGAGTTGCGCAACACCGCGATTTTGTTGACGTTGACACTGAGGAAAGTCATCGCCGAAGCATAACGCGGCGGGCAGGGATTTCGCGGCGGGCGCACACGAAGCCCTACAGCAGCGGCGATACCAGCCGGGCCAGCGCTTCGGGTAGCCGGCTGCGCCACAACGGTCGTTCCCGGTCGTCCCTGACCCGCACCGAGTTTCCGCACTCGTGATCGACCAGTTGCGCCAGCCGCTGCGCCAACGGCCGGTTGCGAAACAACACCGAGACTTCGAAGTTGAGGCGAAAGCTGCGATGGTCGAAGTTTGCACTGCCGACGATGACAAGATCCTCGTCGCACACCAACGCCTTGCTATGCAGCAACCTGGGACCGTACTCGTAGATCCGTACGCCGGCGGCCAACAGGTCGTCGAAGTACGAGCGTGCCGCATGGGTAACCAGCCGGCTGTCACTCATCTTGGGCAGCACCAGACGGACGTCCAGCCCGCCCAGTGCAGCGGAAGTCAGCGCCATCATCGCGGCTTCACCGGGCACGAAATAAGGCGTCATCAGCCAGACACGGGTGGTGGCGGAATGGATGGCGGCCACGTGCAGCCGATGGATCGCCTCCCAGGACGAATCCGGCCCCGACACGAGGGTTTGTGCCGATATCCCGCCCGGTTGCGGCGGCGGGTGGTCCAGCGTCAACGGCGCGGCGCCGGTGGCGTAGGCCCAGTCCTCGACAAACACCAGTTGAAGGGAACGCACGACGTTGCCCTCCAGGCGCACGTGCACATCGCGGTAGGCATTGGGCTGCAGTTGTTCGTCCTGCTCGTCGGTGATATTGATGCCGCCGGTAAAGGCGGTGCGACCATCGATGACCACGATCTTGCGATGGGTCCGCAGGTTCAGCCAGGGGCGCTTCCAGAACCAGCGCAAGCGCATCGGATGAAACCAGCAAAACTCGCCGCCGGCGTCCAGCAAGGGCTTCAGGAATCTGCGCGAGACGCGACCGGAACCGACCGCATCCAGCAGCAGGCGCACCTTGACCCCGGCCTGCGCCCGCTCGACCAGCGCGTCACGCAACGCAGTCCCGGTGCGGTCGGGCAGGTAGATGTAGTACTCCAGATGGACGTGCTCGCGCGCCTGGGCGATGGCGGCGAGCAGTTGCGAATAGGTCTGCGCGCCATCGATCAGCAGCTCGGCACTGGTGGCGGTAGTGGGGGGTAGGCCGGTCGTTGACTGGGCCAGCCGGGCCAGCTCGATCGCATCGGGATCCAGCGACTGGCCGGGCGGCGGCGGTGGCAGCGCGGCATGCGCGCGAACGCGGCGCAGCCGATGCCGCTGGATCTTCTGCGGCCCGAAGAAATAATAGATCAGAAACCCCAGGTAGGGCAGGGCCGCCAAGCTGATCAACCAGCTGAGGGTTGCCGCCGGCTCGCGTTTTTGCAACACGATCCACAGTCCCAACCACACCACATAACTGGCCCAACCCACCGCCAGCCATAGTTTGAGGTGCTCAATGGCGAGCAGGTCGCGCCACAGTTCAGTCAAGACGTCGATCACGGCGTACCCCCCGGCTCACGCAGCGAGTGCCATCAGAACAACACTGGCAGCAGCGGCCCATCCAGCCACAGCCAGCGGGTCATCCACGCGCACACGAATGCAATCACAACCGTCAATGGGACTCCCACCCGCAGGAAGTCGCCGAACCGGTATTGGCCTGGTCCGAGGATCAGCAAGTTGCCGTGATGGCCGATCGGTGTGAGGAAGGCAACCACCGCCCCCAACGCGGTGCAGACCACGAACGGAGTGGGGTCCATGCCCAGCGACTGGGCAAGCTCGACGGCAATGGGACCCAACAACACCGTGGTCGCGGAGTCGGAAAGGATCTGGGTCAGCAAGCCGGCCATCGAAAACAGCACCAGCAATATCGCCAACACTGGCCAGCCGGCGACCACGTGGCGCAATCCGGAGGCCAGCAATTGCGCGGTGCCGGTCTGCTCCATGGCGATGCCCAACGGAATCACGCCGGCAATCATCACGAACACCCGGACGTCGATTTCCCGATAGGCCTGGCCGATCTCCACGCAACGGGTCGCAACGATGGCCACCGCACCCAGCAGGAATGCCAGCGGCACCGGGAGCCATTCGGTCACGGCGGCAAGGATGGTCAACCCGAGGATCACCAGTGCCAGAGGCGCGCGCACCCGCCGCTTGGCCTCCCCGGCGAATGGCACCAGCATGAGGAAGCCATGATGGGTGGCCAGCTCGGCGAATCGTGACGGCCGGCCCCACAGCACCAGCAAATCCCCTTCGCGCAGCCGGGCGTCCGCCAACCGCGGCGCGACATGGCCTTCGCGCCGCCACAACCCGACGATGACGGCCCGGAACTGGCGCGAGAAATCCAGCTCACGGATGCTGCGACCAATGAACTCCGAACCCGGTGCGACCACGGCCTGGACCAACTGCGCCTTGCCTTCATCCTCGCCGGTCGCCCGTGCCCCGAAGCGCGCGATGGCGTGCAGGTCGATGCCGGTATCGTCGTGCAGCGAGGCCAGCGCGTCCGCGGAGGCTTCCACCAGCAGCACGTCGCCACTGATGAGGGGACTGGAATCGCCCAGGTCGCGGCGCAACTTGTCGTCGCGCATCCAGCCGATCATGCGGAACTTGTCGCCCAGCGCTTTCTGCAATTCGGCCAATGGCCGGGTGCTCCAGCGCGAGCCTTCCACGATCAGCAGCTCGGTGCGGTAGCGATCCAGCCGCAGGTAGCCCTCATCGCCCAGCTCAGCGCCGCGCTTGGGCAGGATCCAGCGCGTGAGCAGCATGTAGACCATCCCGATCAATACCAGCGCAATGCCGATCGGGGTGATCGAGAAAATCCCCAGACCTTCCGCCCCGGTACGTTCCAGCAGGTTGTCGGCGAGCAGGAACGCCGGCGCGCTGACCAGGGTCAGGCAGGTGCCCAGCGAAGCGGCCAGCGACATCGGCATCAGCAATCGTGATGGGGCCAGCCCCTTGTCCTTGGCCAGCCGGCTCAGGATCGGCAGCATCATCGCGGTCACCATCACGTGATGGGTGAACGATGCCATCACCGCAACGGCCGGCATCGTCACCGCGATCGATCGTGCCTCGCTCTTGCCCGAGGCGCGGCCGATCCACTGGCCTATGTGCTCGGTGATGCCGGTGGCTGCCAGCCCGCCGGAGATGATGAAAACCGCTGCGACGATGATGGCCGGCTCACTGGCGAAGCCGGACAACGCCTGCTTCTCGTCCAGGATTCCGGTGACCACCAGCGCCAGCAGGATCAGCATGGCAGCCACGTCGACGCGCACCCGTTCGCTGATGAACAGGTACAGACCGCCTGCCAGGATCAGCAGGAATGTCAGTTGCTGCAGGGTTATCGGAAGCCAGTCCATGGGGGCCATTGTGCGGTACAACACCGGAGCTTCGCACGGTGGCCACTTCCGTGATCGGCCACCGAACCATCACAGGCCATCCCATTACAATGGGGCTGCCGGAATCACGTACTGCAGATGAACCAGCCCAGCCCCCCACAACTTGGCGATGATTGCTTCCGACTGGCGGTGGAGGCTTGTGTCATCGGCATGGGCATCACCGACCTGGAAGGTCATTGGCGTGAGGTCAATCCGGCCGTTGAACGCATGCTGGGCCGTGACGCGACCGCCTTGATCGGTCGGACGGCATTTGACTGCCTTCACCCGGACGATGAGCCATCGGCGCGAGAGCAACTGGCGGCCCTCGTTGCCGGCCAGATCGCGACCATCGACCAGCAATTGCGCTACCTGCGCAGTGACGGTAAGTCGGCCTGGCTGCAGGCCGACGTCGCGATACTGCGAGACCCCGAGGGGGCGCCTCAATACCTGCTGATGCAATGGCGCGATGTATCCGCCGAACACGGACGCGCGGCCGACGCGGAGGTCGCCAGCGGCCAATTGCAACTGTTCGTTGACGCAGCCACGCACGACCTGCGCGCGCCGTTGCGGTCGATCGAAAGCTTCGCCTCACTGCTGGCCCATCGCACTGGCGACGCGCTTGACCCGACCAGCCAGGAGCACTTGACGCGGATCCGCAACGCCGCCAAGGGCATGGGCGGCTTGCTGGCGGCGCTGAGCGACCTGTCGAGTGCGACCCGCGTCGAACTCAAGCACGCGCCGGTCGATATCAGCCTGCTCGCCGACTGGGTGGCAGCGGAACTGCAGGATGCCGACCCGCAGCGCAATGCCGAGATCGTGGTGCAGCCGGGATTGATGGCGCACGGCGATGAGCATCTGCTCAAATTGTTGCTGGTCCAGTTGTTGCACAACGCGTGGAAGTTTTCCCGTGACCGGCCTGCGGTGTGGATCGAAGTAGCCGGTCGGGTTCAGGGGGCCACCCTGGAGCTGCACGTGCGCGACCACGGCTGCGGTTTTGACGGGCAGTACGCCCACAAGTTGTTCGAACCTTTCCAGCGCCTGCATGGCCCCGATGACGGCGGTGGACATGGGCTGGGGCTGGCCATTGCCCACCGCATCATCGATCGCCATGGCGGACGCATCCAGGCGCAGTCCGAGCCGGGCGCCGGCGCCACCTTCTATCTGGAATTGCCCGCCGCGCGGGCCCGGGAATGCAATGCAGACACATAAGGTCATCCTGCTGGTCGAAGACAACCCGGACGATGTCGAGCTGACCCGGCTTGCCTTCGACGAGGCCAAGATCGCCAACCGCCTGGTCGTGGTCGGCGACGGTGCAGAGGCGCTGGATTATCTGTTCGCGCGCGGCGCCCACGGTGATCGCGATCCGGCCGACCTGCCCTCGATCGTCCTGCTCGACCTGAACTTGCCCAAGGTCGATGGCCGCGAGGTGTTACAGGCGGTGCGCGCCAACGAGGCGACCCGCAGCCTGCCCGTGGTGGTGCTGACCACCAGCACCGAACCGTTTGACGTGGAGGCCAGCTACGCGTTGGGCGTCAACAGTTATATCCAGAAGCCGGTCGACTTCGAGCAGTTTGTCTGGGCGGTCAAACAGGTGGGTTTGTACTGGTTGGTATTGAACCACCCGCGCACGCCGTAACCGGGTCAGGTCGCCAGCGCGTCACCCCTGCGCGTAGAGTTTTTGCGCCCGTTGGAACAGTATCCAGCTGGTGGCAATGACCTTGTCCCCGCCCACCGGCCGGTTGCCGCGGTGGGTATGGGTGAACGCCGCCGGCGCGATCAACAACGAGCCGGTCCGGGGTGCCACCTTGCGCCGCTGGTACAGGAACTCGGTCTCGCCTTGTTCGAACTCATCGTTCAGGTACACCGTCCATAACAGATGTCGGTGCAGCGTTTCCGCGTGCTGGTCGCGGGGATAAAGCTCGCAATGCCAATAGGGATAGCCGCCGCGGTCGCCGCGGTAGCGCTGCAGGTTGATCGCCCCCGGTCGCAGGACGGTCTGCACCACCGGCGCAAGGGCCGCATCGTCCATCGCCCGCAGGCGCTCGGGGGTTAGCCGATGATGCCGACCTTCCGCGTCCGGAACCTCCAGCATCAACGGCGCGATCAACGCATACGGATACCGGCGCAGGTAAGCCAGCAGGCCCCGGAGGACCGCATTGTTGAGCGTAGCCTCCACATCGCGCCACGGCTCGCGCCCGGTGATGGTCAGGTCCAGGCTGTCCTTCAGGTCGGGTTGTACGCCGCCACCGACCTGACCCGGCGTGGTGTCGTTGCTGCGTTCGAAGCGCGCCACCACATCGGCGCACCAGTCGCGTTCGAGCGCATCGTGTTGGGTCTCGATGAAGTCATCGACGTGGCCGCTATCCGGGTCGGTGCGGGACTCGATGGGGGAGGCGGTCATGTCAGGCATGGTGCTCCACGGAGCGATGGCAACAGCGGCCATTCTCGCACCCGACCCGCGGATATCGAAGCCGGGCGCACGAACCATACGCCGGCGTTGTAACTCTGCGGCCGGGATGTGTATCACCGGCGTTACACCGCTGAAAGCCAGTCACCGCGGGGCGATGGGCCAAATCGGGGCGTCCTGGCCGGATTTGACTGTGAGCCAGGTGTAACAACCGGCGATATAGAACCACCGGAATATCCTATTAACTCATTGTAAATAATGGGTTTTTCCGCTTTGGCATGGTGTCTGCGTGGAGGCTTAGACACCTACCGCGGGGAAATGTCATGCAAGGCGCTCGTCTCAAGCTCAGTCATTTGCTGTCGCCGCTGTTCATGGGCGTGTTGCTGGCGCCAGCGACGGCATTCGCGGCGGATGCCCACCAAGGCGTCAATGCAGAGCCGGGTGAGATCGTGCTGCTGCGGGATGTCTCCGCCCGTCATGCCTACCGGTCACCGCCACCGGGCATGGCACTGATCGTGGACCCGTCCCCGAAAAGCGAAATCAGCATGATGCTGGGCACCGGCGAATTGACGGACGCGGAATACGCGTCCATGGGCGCCGGCGCCGTGAGCCCGCGGCCGATTACCACCGTAGAGCGGATGACCACCCGCGCCATCGGCGGCTCGCTGGCGGGAGTGACCTCCGGCAACGGCATGCTTTCTGGAAGTGGAATCACCCAATCGCTGGGCGTGCACATGGGCGCGGTCGGCAATGTGACCCGCGGCATCGGTGACCAGGTGCAGGGCGCGCTGTCGCAGTTCCCGTTGGTATCGCCGCCCGCCAATGCGCCGCCGGGAGGGTGAGGATGGACATTCGTTCACTCACTGCGTTGACGACCGTGCTCTGCGCCGCGGTATTGGCCGTGGCCGTCGCGCCCGCCAACGCACAATCCGCCGATGACTACGCCGGCATGCTCGATTATCTGGCCAACAGCCGGATCGATGGCCAGGCGTTCGACGCGGCCAATGGCGCCATCGCTGTCAACCTGGCGGCGGGTGATTTCAACCAGCAAGCCAACCTGCGCAGCTTTTCCAGCGGTGAGCGCGCCGATAGCCAGGTCGTGGCCGTCCAGAAACAAACCGGCAACCAGTACGACATGCCCCTGCACGCCGCGGCAAGCATTGGCGGCGGAGCGTTCCATCGGACGAGCGGACTGGTGTCGATCAACCAGGCCAGCGGCAGTGGCAACGCGGAACTGAACGTTGTTACCGCCGCGCTGGCCAACCAGGGCATACGCGAGACGACCGACGGTGGATTGTCATCGGCCGTGTTCGCGACAGCGGGGGGGCAGCCGCTTCCGGATTCGAACGTGGCCATGACCGGCACGCGCAGCGTTGCGGTGGAGTCCACCGCGCTGCAGGGATTCGAGGGCGTCCTGCAACTCAACCAGATCGCGGGATCCGGTAACAGCATCAGCAACCAGTTTGGTCTGTCGGTGCATGGAGGCCCGTGAGCGACGTGTTTTTCAAGCAGTACCACGAGAGAGAGAGAGGAGTTACACCATGATCAACCTAAGGAAAACCGCCATCGCCATGGCTGTCGCCGCATTGGTGACCAGCCCGCTGGCCTTCGCGCAAACCGTCGACGACCCCAACATCAGCGCCGACATTCTCCATAACCATGTCGTCGTGGAAGACTGGGATATCACCGTCGACGACACCCGCAATACCACCGTCAACAACGACACCACCAACAGCACCACCGACAACACCAACGTCAACAATTACACCACCAACACGCAAAGCGATTCGTACTCCAGCGATGTGTCCATCAACGACGACCGCAGCTACAGCACTTCGGTAAGCGATTCGTACACCAGCGACTACACTAGCGACGTGTCCATCAACGATGACCGCGACTACAGCTGGAACAGCGATGTGACGGAAAACATCGAGCGCAACGAAGTGGTCAACTCCGATATCCGCAAGGAAGGCAACGAGCATCAGGTCGCGGTGTCCCTGAAGAAGGACCTGTCGCTGAGCTCCGATATCGCCATCACCGGCGCCCCCACCGTCTCGGGTGACATCGTCATTGATTCGGCCGCCATTGCGGTCGTCGACAACCGTCAGTCCTCCAGCGACAACGAGGGCTTCAACGACATGCTGACCAACGACGCTTCGATCGAGGATGACGTCGGCTCGGAAGCGTCCGGCAACCTGGCGTTCAACGTCGCCGCCGGTGACAACAACGTGCAGGACAACGCCGCCGCGCTGTCGGCTGCCGATGCCAGCTTTGCGTTTGGCATGGCCGACGCCGAGGTGTTCGTCAACCAGGCCGGTAGCGGCAACCTCACCACCAACGTCGGCGTGATCAACGATGCTGGTATCGGTGGCAACGCGTTCAATGCCGCTTCCGGCAACATCGGGGTCAACGTCACTTCGGGCAACAACAACCAGCAGAAGAACGCGCTGGCAGCCTCGGTCGCGACCAGTGCCTATGCGCAGTCCAGCGTCAGCTCCAACCAGAACAGCTCGGGCAACCTGACCGACAACATCGGCCATTATGAGAGTCGTAGCGAGACTGTCGATATCGACATCACCGGCTTTGTCGATGGCTTCACCGTCGCCGAAGGCTCGGGCAGCTATGAAGGCAGTGCCTCCGGCGAGTACGCCGGTACCGGCAACGCCTACCAGGCGCACAACTTCTATCCGGATGACTGGGATGAAGGTCCGCACCCGGGCGGTAACGATTCGGGCCATACCGACTTCGACGGCGAGGCCCAGGGTGCGGTCAACAATCCGTATCGCGACGTGGACGATGCCGGCACGGAAATCGGCGGGTTTGCGTTCGATACCGATGAAGCCGGCACGTACGAAGGCAGCGAGTCCGGGGAGCTGGGCTATTCCGAAATGGGCATAGCGATCCTCGACGCGACCTTGAGTGGCAGTGTCACCAACTGGTATGACATCGCGGTCAACGCCACCAACACGGCCAGCTTGTCGGGCAGCGCGTTCAGCGCCGCATCGGGCAACATCGGCGTCAACGTGTCGGCCGGCACTGGCAACATGCAGGCCAACAGCCTGGCCATGGCCGTGGCCCAGCCGTCCACCGGCGGTGGCGGCGAAATTCCTCCTGTTGAGTAACAAGATTCATCAAGGAGCGTAAAACCCCGGCCACTCCCTGATGGCCGGGGGTTCCCCGGAAGCCCCGCTCCACTTCCCCCGGGAGTGGGGCTTTCTCTTTCCAATGGATGAGCCATGTACCGAGGACTATTGATCACCGCCCTGCTGTCATGCGTCTGCATGGGAGTGGCGGCACCGGCCCAGGCCAGCGAGGTCGCCTTCAGCGGCGTGCTGCCCAACGGCGCGGTGTATACGGGCAACGTGGAGAGCATGCGTGAGGGCCGGTTCCGCAACGTGGTCCGGCAACAGACCGACTACAGCTGTGGTGCCTCCGCGCTGGCGACCATCCTGCGCTACGCCTACAACCTGGATGCGGACGAGAAGACCGTGATCCAGGGAATGCTGGGGGTATCGGATGCGGAGTTGGTGGCCCAACGCGGGTTCTCGCTGCTGGACATCAAGCACTACGTGGAATCGCTTGGGATGCGCGGTCGCGGCTACCGGGTCACCGAGGCGCGGTTGCGCACGTTGCGGGTCCCCGGACTGGTGTTGATGGATGTGCGTGGCTTCCGCCATTTCGTGGTGCTCAAGCAGGTGGTCGATGGCTATGCCGAGATTGCCGACCCGATCCTCGGCAACCGAAGTGTCCCGATCGAGGAATTCCTGGAGTCGTGGCCCTCGCGAGCGGTATTCGTCGTTATAGGCAGTGACTTCAATCGAAACACCGTGCTGCTGGATCCGGTCAGCCGGCCCAGCGCACGCGCATTGCTTGCCCGGCAAGCGCCAGTCACCGATGCGGAGTTGCTGGATTTTGGTTTCACCCATGCGGATCTATTCTGAAGGAGCGCAATCATGCGCATTCGCCCAATTCATCTTCTGGTCGCCGCCTTCCTGGCCTGCCTGCCAGCGGTCCCGGTCATCGCTGCGCAGGACGCCGGGCAGGCAACCCCTGGGCCGGCCGCTGCGCCTGGACTGACAGCCATCCCCGACCCCGAACTGGCCCTCATGCGCGGTCGCTATACCGTTGGCGACAACGCAGTGGCGTGGTTTGGGGTGTCGATGATCTCCACCTGGCAGACCGCGTCCGGTCAGACCCTGCAAAGTACGTTGGCGTTGGGTATGGACTTCAGTCAGTCACAAACTCCGACGATCTCTTTCACCCCGACGGTCAGCATCACCGCGGCGGATGCCGCGATGCCGGAGACCAGTGGGGTGGTGCGTAGCGTTGATGCCTCCGGGCTTGCCAACGTGTCGGGCATGACCCAAAGCGTGCAGGTTGCCGGTGATGGCAACCGCGCCAACAACATCACCCAGCTGAATGTCCGTGACGGGTCCGCACCGGCGGGCGCGGCGACCGGCATCGGTGCCAATGCGGCCCAGAACCAGGGCAATGCGTTGGCGAGCGCCAGCTTCCAGGACAACTCGGCCAGCGTGCTGCTGGCCATCGACGGCCAGGGCGCGGTGCGGCAGTGGATCGGCAATGGCGGTCTCGGCCAGTCCATCCAGTTGACTGCGGACAACCAGCAGGTCAGCAACCAGTTGCAGATCGACCTGGTACGGCAGTCGCTCGCCGCCAACGTGCAGCTTTCACAGAACGTGGCCCAGGCGATCAACCTGACCCGCGGCATCCCTGGCGGTTACTAGGCGTAGGCGGAGCCGATTCATGAGCACGGATGGCAGCTTGGACACCGAGGGAACCTGGCCGATGAAGATGATCACCGCCGCCATGGCCGGCGCCTTGATGTCGGGCGTGCCGGGCCTGGCGCTTGCCCAGCAGGCCCAAACCGCGCCGGATGCGCAGGACACGCCAGCTGTTGCCACAGACGTCACTGCCGCTGATCAGGCCGATGTCCAGGCGTTGCTGGCCGAGTTGGAGTTGCTGAAAAACAGCTACGCGCAGGAGGTTCGTCGCCTGCGCGAGTTGGACATGCAGGTCCAGGCCCTGCAATCGCGCGTGCAGGGCAAGACCATGCCCGCGCAGACCTCCGCGCCAGTGGCCAGCCACAACCAGCCTGCACCGGCGACCGCAGCCCAAGGCGCTGCCGCCCCGGCGCAGGCACCCACGCCGTCGGCGGAAGGCTACGCCAGTACGGCCGCCGAGGCCAAGCAGGCGCAGCAGGCCCCGACCCGCAGCGTGCAGGACGTCAAGCAACAACAAGCGGCGTTGTTCAATCGCCGGTTGACGCTGGAGAACAGCGTTTCCTACAACCGCTACGACCGCAAGCAACTGACCCTCACCGGCTTTCTCGCGCTGGACGCGATCTTCCTGGGCAATATCGCGATCGAGAATGTCGAGTCCGACACGCTGACCTACAATTTCGCCGCCCGGTATGGCGTCAGCCCACGCGTGACCCTCAATCTGGACGTGCCCTATATTGCCCGCAAGACGGTGTACCAGAAGGGCGGTGCAGGTGGGTCGGCAGCGGCGATCGCGCAGGAAGACACCACGGGTCACGGCATCGGCGACATCACCGTCAGCGGCAACTACCGCGTGCATCCGGAGAGCACGAGCTGGCCGGAAACCATCCTCACTCTTGGCGTTACCACCCCCACCGGACGCGAGCCGTACGGGATCTCCTGGAACGTACTGGAGCGCGATGACGACGGCTTCATCCGGTTCGCAGTGCCGGAAGACGAGCCCACCGGCAACGGCGTGTGGCAGACCAATATCGGCATGTCGATGGTCAAGACCGCCGACCCGGCCATCCTGTTCGCGAATTTCGGCTATATCCACTCGTTCAAAAACAGTTTCGACGATCTGGACAACAATCCGGACACCGTCAACCCCGGTGACGTGCAGCTTGGCCGCAGCTTCTACTTTGGCGCCGGCGTTGCGTTCGCCTTCAACGAGCGCACCAGCCTGAGCATTTCGGTGAGCGACAAGCTCAGTGCACGTGCACGCACCCGTTATGACGGTCAGGACTGGCTGAAGATCATCGGCAGCGATGCCAATGCGGCGATGTTCAACCTGGGCGTGACCTACGCGTTGAGCGAGCACACCACCCTGGTCAGCCAGCTTGGTATTGGCTTGACCCCGGACGCGCCGGACTTCAGCCTGTCATTCAAGGTTCCGTACATGCTGTAACCGGTGCCCGGCGGCGCGGCGCTGTTAGCGCAGGTCGCTCAATACCAGTCCGTGCTTCTTGCACAACCGGTACACCGTTACCCGGGACACCTTCAACCGGCGCGCGGCTTCGCTGACGTTGTAGCCACTGTCACGCAGGCAGGCCAGGATGGCGTCGCGTTCGGCGCCCTCGCGTGCGCGGTCCAGGAGGTTGTTGCCGGCAGCGGAAGCGCACTTGCCGTGCCCTGCTGGCAAGGCGCCATCCACGTCCGCCACGCCTGCATCCGCCAAGCCCATGTCCTGTGCGGTTATCAGCTCGGTGTCGGCGGTGACGGCGGCGCGCTGAACCCGGTTGAGCAACTCACGTACATGGCCGGGCCAGCCGAAGCTGCGCATCGCCTGGCGCGCCTGCGGCGTGAACGAGCGTGCGCGGCCGGGATATTTGCGCTGGAAATCGTCCAGAAAATGCTGGGCCAGCAGCTCGATGTCGCCGGCCCGGTCGGTCAGATCGGGCATGTGCAGGCGCAGCACATTCAGGCGGTAGAACAGATCGCTGCGAAACCGTCCTTGCGAGACAGCCAGGTCCAGGTCGATATTGGTCGCCGCCAGCACCCGGACATCAATCTCGATCGACTGGTGGCTGCCGACACGCTCCAGGTGGCCTTCCTGCAACACCCGCAACAAGTTGGTCTGTGCCTCCAGTGGCAGGTCGCCGATTTCGTCCAGGAATACGGTGCCGCCTTCGGCGAACTCGAACAGCCCGGCCCGTCGCGTGGTAGCGCCGGTGAATGCGCCGCGTTCATGGCCGAACAACTCCGACTGAACCAGATTGGCCGGCAACGCGCCGCAGTTGATCGCAGCGAACGGCTGGGTGCGGCGGCTGGAAAGATCGTGCATGGCCCGCGCGGCGACTTCCTTGCCGGTACCGGTGGCGCCGGTGATCAAGACCGAAAGGTCCACCTGGGCGTACTTGCGGATGCTCAGATGGGCGTCCTGCATGACCGGGCTTTTGCCGATCAACGCATCGATCCCGCGTGCATCGCCGCCGTGCTGGCTGCCGATGGCGATATCCAGTGCATGGATCAGACTGGTCAAATCCACCGGGGTCGTGAACACCTTCACGCAGTGGTCCAACAGGCGTTGTGTCGCGGGGTCTGCGGTCGTCGCGCGTGCGGGCCGGATGGCCATCAGCAACAGGTACGTGTAGTCGGAGGTCAATGGTTCGATCTGCGCCAAGCCGTCGTTACCGGCGCTGCGAAAATCGACCAGTCCGACCACCGTATCGCCGCCACGCATGCCGACCCCGCCGCCATCGGCCAGGTTCGCAATGCGGACTTGCCAACCCGCTGCCGCTAGCGCATCGCGTTCGCGTTGCAGTGGCCGCCCGAACCAGATGACGCATTGCCTGGACAGGTGTGGAATCGCAGCCATGAGACCCCTTCGAAAGCCGGTCGAATCGGATCAGCCCGCCCCGGCCGCGACCAATCGGCTTTCGGTGGCATCGGTCATCCCGCGGCGCCCATGAGTACCCACGCGGTGGTGACGTCGTCATGAAATCGGGCATATGACGACTTCGACCCTTGTCGGAGGGGCCTGTCCGGCGCATGACGACGCCAAAACGACCGGCTACGGCAGTAGCCGGTCATCCCAAGATGCGGGGCAGAAAATACGGCGCTGGGCGTTGGCTATCAACGGTACCAGCAAGGGTATCCGGCCACTTTCTGACCGCCAGTCCAGTGACGACGGGTTGCGGGCCTCGGCGTGGCGGGCTTACGCCTTCGCGTCGTCGGGGTTCTGGTCATGCTCGTGGTGATAGCGCACCGCCGCTTCCACCTCGTGGCGGGAACCCAGGAATACCGGCACCCGCTGGTGCAGACCGGTGGGCTGTACCTCCAGCATCCGCGTCCGTCCGGTGCTGGCGGCGCCGCCGGCCTGCTCGACCAGCATCGCCATCGGGTTGGCCTCGTACATCAGACGCAACTTGCCGCCCTTGGCCGCGCATTTGGCATCCAGCGGGTAGCTGAAGATGCCGCCGCGGGTCAGCAGGCGGTGCACGTCGGCGACCATGCTGGCGACCCAGCGCATGTTGAAGTCCTTGCCACGCGGACCGGTCTTGCCGGCCAGCAGGTCGGCCACGTAGGCCTGCATCGGCGGCTGCCAATGGCGCTGGTTGGACATGTTGACCGCGAACTCCTGGGTGTCGGCCGGGATCTGCATCCCACGGGTGGTCAGCATGAAGCTGCCGATCTGGCGGTCCAGGGTGAAGGCGTGGGTGCCATGGCCGACGGTCAGCACCAGGGTGGTGTTGGGCCCGTAGGTGCAATAGCCCGCGGCGAGCTGGCTGGTGCCCGGTTGCAGGTAGTGCTCGTCGGCCGGCACGCTCACGCCCTCGGGACAGCGCAGCACCGAGAAGATCGTGCCGACCGAGATGTTCACGTCGATGTTGGAGCTGCCATCGAGCGGGTCGAACAACAGCAGGTAGTTGCCGCGCGGACCGTCCGGCGAGATGTCGGCGATCGGCACGCTGTGGTCCATTTCCTCCGACGCCAGCCCGGCCAGGTGGCCGCCCCAGGCGTTGGCTTCCATCAGCACGTCGTTGGCGATCACGTCGAGCTTCTTCTGCGCCTCGCCCTGGATATTCATGCTGGCCTGGCCGGGCGTCCCGGCGTCTCCCAGCACGCCGCCCAGCGCCCCTTTTCCAACCTCGATGGAGATGCGTTTGCAGGCCCGTGCGACCACTTCGATCAGCAGGCGCAGGTCCGGACCGATGTGACCGGCGCGTTCTTCCTCGATCAGGAAGCGGGTCAGGGAGCGGGGCGAGGAGAAACTGGCAGCGGCGTGGGTCATGGCATCGAGGCGTCAGTGGCAACGGCCCGCATTGTAAGCCGCCCAGCCGGTTGCGACCGGCGGCACGGCGGTTCAGGTCAGGAGTCCAGGGTGTCAACACCGGTCTTGGCGTGTTTAGATCAACTACCCCATTGGTTGGAGTGTCATGCCTACCTACTCGGCGTTATCACTTGCATGTTTGCTCGCCGCCGGCCTGTTGGCAGGCTGCGAGGCCGCGCCGCCTGCGGCCCCACCGCAAGTGGATGCCAGCGCCACGCCGGCGCGCCAGTTGACCGAGTCGGTTGGCAGCGACGAGCAACTCAGCCTGGATGACCGGCTTACCTGTCAGGAAGCCGAGCTGTTCGAGCAACCGCCCTGGGTCCAGGCGGCGTGGCTGGCCCACGGCGTCGCGTTGTCATGCGAAGTCGATCCCGGCACCGCCCCCGAACCGCCGGCGATGCCGACCGCTGACACGACCGACGACGGCCAGCCGCTGCGCGCCGCCAGCGCGAGGTGCACCGGTAACGGCAGCCTGCGCCTGTTCGGCTTGCCGGTACTGGCGGTCCGCGTTGCAGCGGTGGGTCAGCCCGGTCAAGGGCTGGAAATCGACTTGCGCGCCAGTGCCGGTGAGCTGGCCGTCGCCGCCGGACAGGCGCTGGGCCTGGTGCTCCCGCCGCGCCCGCCGACCCCGGGACCTGCTGGCCAGGGTACGGGTGACAAGGAGGCGTACCAGGCAACGGCAGACGACGGCCGCATCTTTTATGTCACGGCGCGACAAACCGGACCGGTCCAGGTGACCCCGGAGCCGACCGGGATCGCGACCTTTGGCTGCCTGCGGCCGGAGTCCGTCATCGAAGCCGCCAACGATACAAACGCCAAGGCGGGGTAATCGGCTCAGACGTCGCCGTCGTCGAGCCAGCCCTCGCCACTCCCCCGGTGGTAGACCTTGTCGCCATCGCGCACCTCGCCGGCGGGGATTGAATCCTGATCGGCCAGTCGCTGGTAGATCGGTGCAAAGTCCGGCCCGGTGGCTTCCATCAGCTGCTCGAAGCCGTCGATCACGAAATAGGTCTTCTGGAAAGTGTCGATGCGGTAGCGGGTGCGCATGATGCGCTCCAGGTCGAAACCGATCCGGTTGGGCGCGTCCGATTGCAGGCAGTGGATCGACTCACCCTTGGAACTGACGATGCCGCTGCCGTAGATCCGCAACCCGTCCTTTTGTTTAATCAGTCCGAACTCGACCGTGTACCAGTACAACCGGGTCAGGTTGACCAGTGCGTCGGCGCCGATGCCGTGCGCCTTCACGCCGCCACGGCCATAGGCCTGCATGTAGTCGGCAAATACCGGGTTCATCAACAGCGGCACGTGGCCAAACAGGTCGTGGAACAGATCCGGCTCGGCCAGGTAATCCATCTGATCGGGCTTGCGGATCCACCAGGTGACCGGGAAGCGGCGATGGGCGAGGTGCTCGAAGAAGGTCAGTTCGGGCAGCAGGCCCTCCACCCCGATCAATTCCCAGCCGGTGGCCGCGCGCAAGGTCGGGTTGAGGTCGGTGAACCGGGGGATCTGGTCGGGCGTCATTTCCATCGCCGCCAGTGCCGCGATGAACTCGTCGCTGGCCAGTCCGGGCAGGACCTGCTTCTGGCGCTGGAACAATTGTGCCCACACCGCGTGGTCGGTCTCGGTATAGCGATCCCAGGGTTGTTCGACGACGGCGGTGGTATACACCGGCACGTAGCCCTTGTCGGTCATGCCGGATTGTTGGTTGTGGTTGGGCGATTCCATGCATGGCACTCCTGTAACGGGTGGAAACCCGGTGATACACACAACTGTAGCGACAAACCGCCGCAAATGGATTGCGTTGTTGCAGAGGGTGCCCGCTGTATTGCACGATACTTGCGTGTAATAGACCATGAGCGCAGATATATGCCAACTGCCACCCTCGACCGTACCGATCTCCTATTGCTGGCGGCGCTGCAACAGGCCGGGCGCCAGACCAATGCCGAGCTGGCGCAGCAGGTCAACCTGTCGCCATCGGCTTGCCTGCGCCGCGTCCAGCGACTGGAGCGCGAGGGGGTGATTGCCGGCTACCGGGCGGTGGTCGGTCCGGAACATATCGGGCTCGGCCTGCAGGCCTTCGTGCGGGTCCAGTTGAGTCGTCACGACACCAAGGCGATCGATGCCTTCGGGGAGTTCGTCAATCAGTGGGACGAGGTGGTCGCCTGTCATGCCTTGACCGGCGACATGGACTATCTGCTGCAAGTCGTGGTGCGCGACCTGGAGCATTTTTCCCATTTCCTTCTGGACCGGCTGCTCAACCAGGCCGGCGTCGATGACGTCAACTCGAGCTTCGTGCTGCGCACGGTCAAGGCGTTCCGGGGGTTGCCGTTGCCAAGTGCCACATCCTGAACGCCGCTGATTCAGGGCTTGGCCCTAGGTGCCAGGCGGCAACTAGCTGCCGCTGTCGGTGATGGCCGCGGCACCGTCGCAGTCGGACTTGTCACCGAACCAGCCTAGTGCGGCCTTGCAGCGGGCAATCGCCTCGGCCTTCGCCGCCGCCGCGGCTCGCGACTTCGCGATCGCGGCATCGACCCGCGCCTGCTTCATCGCCGCCAGCTGCGCGCGGATCTGCGGGATCGCCGCCAGTGCGGCCTGTTCGCCGGCAAGGATCGCGCGGTTACGCTGCGCGAAATCGGCGGCACCGATATCGTTGACCTTGGGACGGATCACCACGTCGGCGCGCGCCAGTTCCTGGGTGCCGAGCTGGCGACCCATGATCGTGACCGACTGTTTGACGATGCCCAGCAGGCTGTCGGGCATGTGGCCGCTGGCCTGGCTGGAGATGTCGACCGCGATCACGAACTCCGCTCCCAGCTGACGTGCGGCGTCGACCGGGACCGGGCTGACCACGCCGCCGTCGACGTAATGCCATTGGCCGATCGCCGCGGGTTCGAACACGCCGGGGATACTGCTGGAGGCGCGCACCGCCTGGCCGGTGTCACCACGCAGGAACACGCTGCGTTTGCCGTCCTCAAGCCGGGTCGCGACCGCGGCGAAAGGTTTGTCAAAGGCGTTGATCGGGCGCTGGTCGACCAGCGCGTTGACGTAATCCTGCAGCAACTGGCCCTTGATCAGGCCGCCCGAGAACAGCCGGACATCGCGGATCTTGCTCTCGTCGAGCGCGACCGCGTGGCGCTGCAACGCGAATGCATCCATGCCGCTGGCGTAGAGCGCGCCCACCATGCTGCCGGCGCTGGTGCCGGCGACCACCTCCGGCTCCAGGCCATTGGCTTCGAGCATCTTGATCACGCCGATATGGGCGAAACCTTTGGCCGCGCCACCACCGAGGGCGAGGCCGATGCGGATGTCGGGCACCACCGGCTCTGGCGCGACGGCATCGGGTGGCGTCGGCCGGGTCTGGCCAAGGCACGCGCTCAACAGCACGGCGATGGGCAGCAACAGCAGCGGGCGCAACCGCGAGGGCGCGTTCGTCGACATGATCAGGCAGTGATGCGGGTGAGCGGAGCGGGGAGCATACCGGTAACGGCTTGAACCACGGATTAGAACCCGCGGTCGCCGCTGATCAGGCCGCCAAGGCCGCCGAGCACCGAGCCTTCGCCCTTGTCGCGGCCGCCACCACCGGGCGCCGCCGCCAGCATCCGTCCGGCCATCCGCGAGAATGGCAACGACTGCAACCAGACCTTGCCCGGCCCGGTCAGGGTCGCCAGGAACATGCCTTCACCGCCGAACAACATGCTCTTGATGCCACCCACGGCCTTGACGTCCATGTCGACGCTGGAGTGATAGGCCATCACGCAGCCGGTGTCGACGTCGAGCCGTTCGCCGGCCTTGAGGTCGATCTCCATCACGGTGCCGCCGGCGTGCACGAACACCCAGCCGTCGCCCTCGAGCTTCTGCATGATGAAGCCCTCGCCGCCGAACAGCCCGGTCAGGATTTTGCGCTGGAACTGGATCCCGATCCTGACCCCGCGCGCGCCGGCCAGGAAGCTGTCCTTCTGGCAGATCAGCCGGCCGCCATGGTCGGACAGCTTCATCGCCATCACCGTGCCCGGATACGGCGCGGCAAATGCCACCTTGGCCTTGCCCTGGCCGGAATGGGTGAACACGGTGGTGAACAGGCTCTCGCCGGTGACCACGCGCTTGCCGGCCGACAGCAACTTGTCCATGAATCCGCCGCCACTCTGGCCACCGTGGCTGCCATCGCCGAACACGGTGTCCATCTTCACCACCGAGTCCTTGTACATCAGCGAGCCGGCCTCCGCGATCGCACTTTCACCGGGATCCAGCTCGACCTCGACGAATTGCATGTCGCTGCCGACGATGCGGTAGTCGATCTGGTCATCGTGGCCGCGGCCGGAGCCGGTTGATGGCAGTGCCGGCATGCTTGGCGGAGTCCCGGCGGTCACCAGATTCAACTCGGCGACGTTGCCGACCGGTTGCCACTGGTCAAACCCCTCGCGCCAACAGAAGTCTTCGGGGTGCTGCTGCGCGTACGCGGATGCCGCGTTGTCGTCGAGCGGGCCGACCCGTGGGCTGTTGCTGCCGGCGCTGAAGTACCAACGGTCCATGGCGAATCCTTGTGTTCTGGTCGGGTGGGAATCCGAGTTTACCCGTCAGAGGCGGCCTCACTTCGGTCCTGGGCAAGTGCAACGGCGGCATCGTGGTGTTCTATGCTCAGGCGGTGTTTGAACTCAGATGCGTTACCAAAACCCATGGCCGGGTGCTTGCGCTCGACCGCGTCGACCTGCGCATTTCCGCCGGCCGCACCACGGCCTTGATCGGTCCCAGCGGCGCTGGCAAGTCGAGCGTGCTGCGGATGCTGATCGGGCTGGACTGGCCCGATGACGGCGAGGTTCGTTTTGATGGCGAGCCGCTGCAGCCGGGGCAGTTGCTGGAACAGCGACGCCGGATCGGTTACGTGATCCAGGAAGGCGGGTTGTTCCCGCATCTCAGCGCCGCTGCGAACGCCGCGTTGCTGGCGCGCACGCTGGGTTGGTCGACGGCGCGAATCGACGCGCGCATTACGGTGTTGGCCGATCTGTGTCGGCTGCCGGCCGCTGCGCTGCGACGCTATCCGGCCGAGTTGTCCGGCGGCCAGCGCCAGCGGGTGGGACTGATCCGGGCGTTGATGCTGGACCCGAAAGTGCTGTTGCTGGACGAGCCGCTGGCCGCGCTCGATCCGATCGTCCGCCATGAGCTGCAAGCGCAGATGCGCGAGTTGTTTGCCGAGCTGCGCAAGACCGTGGTACTGGTCACCCACGATGTTGCCGAGGCGGCGTACCTGGCAGACACCCTGGTGTTGCTGCGCGGCGGGCGTATCGTCCAGCAAGGCCGTGCGCGTGAGCTGCGCGATGCACCAGTCGAGCCGTTCGTGACCGAGTTCATGAGCGCCCAGCGCAGCCTGGAGGAATGCCTGTGAGGGCGCGGCTGGCGCTGGCGATTCTGGCGGCGATTCTGGCGGTCTGCGGGGCCAGCGTGTCGGCGGCGCAGGCCAGGCCGGTGGTGATTGGCTCCAAGGCATTCACCGAATCGGTGATCCTGGGTGAGATCGGCGCCGACCTGGCGAGCGACGACGGCGTCGTGGTCGAGCACCGACGCCAGCTCGGCGGCACCCGCATCCTGTGGCGGGCGTTGATCGAAGGTGAGGTTGACGCCTATCCCGAATACACCGGCACACTGAAGCAGGAGTTGCTGCTGATGCCCGCCGCGACCACCGACCAGGTGCGCGACGCGCTGGCCGAGCGCGGGTTGGCCATGACCGGGCCGCTGGGTTTCAACAACACCTATGCCCTGGGCATGCGGGCGACACGGGCGGCGGAACTCGGGATCAAGACGATCTCCGACCTGCGCGCATACCCGGCGCTGGTGATCGGCCTGAGCAACGAGTTCATGCAGCGTGCCGATGGCTGGCCCGGTCTGCGACGCGAATACCGGCTGCCACAGCAGCCCGATGGCCTGGACCACGATCTTGCCTACCGCGGCCTCGCCAGCGGCGCGTTGGACGTTACCGATCTGTACAACACCGATGCCGAGATCCCGTACTACCAGCTCGCAGTGCTTGACGATGACCGCGGCTATTTCCCGCAATACCAGGCGGTATATCTGTACCGCGCCGACCTCGCGCAGCGCGCGCCGGACTGGTTGGAGCAGCTGCGGGGCCTGGCCGGACGAATCGATGCGGCCACCATGCAGCGGCTTAACGCACGGGTGAAGATCGACGGTGAGACCGAAGCGGCGGTCGCGGCGGATTGGCTCGGCGTCGCCGCACCTGAGCAGCGCACTCGCGCATCCCGGGTCTGGCAGCGCACCGGCGAGCATCTCGCGCTGGTCGGCATCTCGCTTGGGTTGGCGTTGCTGGTGGCACTGCCGCTGGGAATACTGGCCGCTCGCAGGCCGCGGCTGGGGCAGGTGATCCTGACCACAACCGGGCTGCTGCAGACCTTGCCGTCGCTGGCGGTATTCGTGTTCATGATCCCGCTGTTCGGGATCGGTGCCGGGCCGGCGATCGCGGCGCTGTTCCTGTACAGCCTGCTGCCGATCGTCCGCAACACCCACGCCGGGCTGACCGGGATCCCGCGCGAGTTGCGCGAAACCGCCGCCGCGCTCGGGTTGCCACCGCGAACGCGGTTGCGGCGGGTCGAGTTGCCGCTGGCGTTGGGCACGATTCTGGCCGGCATCAAGATTGCGGCGGTGATCAACGTCGGCACCGCCACCCTGGGCGCGCTGATCGGCGCCGGCGGCTATGGCCAGCCGATCCTGGCCGGCATCCGGCTGGACGACATCGGTCTGATCCTGGAGGGCGCGGTACCGGCGGCATTGCTGGCGTTGGTGGTGCAGGGCGGATTCGAGCTGATCGAGCGCGGACTGACCCCGCGCGGATTGCGGCTGGCCGCGCGGCAGTGACCGTTACGCCGGGGCAGGCATCACTCGCGCCGCCGGAACGGCAACACTACGCCGCGTTGGTCATCCTCGGGCCGATGCCACAACACCGGCACGTCATCGGGCGAGGCTGGCTCCAGGCTGTCGCGCTGGTCGCGTAGCGCTTCTGCCGCCGCTTGCTCCTCTTCCAGATCCCAGCTGTACTTCTTGCGTGGGGGTTGCGGGTCCAGCCGACGCCACAGCAAGGCGGCAAGCACCCCACCGATGGCGCCGCCGAGGTGGGCCTGCCAGGACACCCCGACCTCGCGCGGGAACACCGTCAGCAACATGCCGCCATAGAGGAAGAACGCGATCATCGCCGCTGCAATCGCCGGCCGGTCGCGGCGCAGCAGGCCGAGCACGAACACCAGGAACATCAGGCCGTGGGTGATGCCACTCGCGCCGAGGTGATGCGAGCCGGCCTCGCCCAGCAACCATGCGCCCAGTCCCGATCCCAGCCACATCAGCGGCAGTGCGCGCACCGTGGCGCGCGGGTACATGCCGCCGGCGAGCGTGCCCAGCATCAGCAGCGAGATCGCATTGGCGACCAGATGGTCGAACGAGCCATGCAATAGCGGCGCCCCAATCACGCCCAGCAGGCCGACTACCGACCACGGCTGCACCATCCAGTCGCGCAGGTCGACGCTGCCCTGGGCGGAAAACACCACCACCAGCAGCAACACGAACCCCAGGCTGAGGTTGAATGCGCCCATCCAGCGCTTTCGGTCCACCGCGCGCTGGGTCTTGGCGTCCAGCGGGCGGGCTTCAATGTCATCAGTGGCAGCCATCACTCAACTGTGGAGACCGCGGCGGCAAATACAAGGCTTGCGGCCCCGGTAGAATGGCCGGATGAACAATGCAATCGCTGCTGCCATCCCCACCGTCCACCTGAAGAACGCCTGGAAATCCTCGCACCCGTGGATCTTCCAGAGGCTGGTCGCCAAGCCCGAAAAGCGGCCCAGGTCCGGCGAGATCGTCGATGTGATCGGGGTGGATGGCGACATGATCGGTCGCGGCTTCTACAACGGCCACTCGCGCATCGCCCTGCGCATGCTCGACCACAACCCCAATGCGGTGATCGATGCGGACTGGTTCGCACGCAAGATTGCCGCGGCGGTATCGCTGCGCCGGGACGTGCTGAAGCTCGACGAGGTCAGCGATGCCTGGCGCGTGTTCCACAG
Organism: Lysobacter sp. A378; assembly: GCF_054052125.1. Lineage (NCBI taxonomy): Bacteria > Pseudomonadati > Pseudomonadota > Gammaproteobacteria > Lysobacterales > Lysobacteraceae > Lysobacter > Lysobacter sp. A378. The sequence goes on from NZ_JBSVRK010000001.1 coordinate 241,984, forward strand.
CGAGGGCGACGGCATCTCCGGTCTGGTGATCGACCGTTACGCCGACTTGCTGGTGCTGGAGTTCTTCAGCGCCGGTGCGTTCCGCTACCGCGAGTGGATCCAGGCGGCGTTGCGCGAGCAGTTCCCCGGTTGCCGCTTCTACATGTTTGCCGATGAGCATGTGCAGAAGCAGGAGAGCTTCGACTTCCGTGGCACCGAGCCGGTCCAGCCCAGCGTGATCACCGAGCACGGCATCAAGTTCCGCGCCGATCCGTGCGGGGCGCACAAGACCGGCTTCTTCGCCGACCAGCGCGAGAACCGCCAGTGGCTGAGCCAGCACGTCGAAGGCAAGCGCGTGCTGGACCTGTGTTGCAACACCGGCGGCTTTGGCATCTACGCCGCGGCGCGCGGTGCGACCGAGGTGGTCGGGGTCGATATCGATGCCGACGTGCTGTCGATCGCCAAAGGCAACGCCAAGCTCAACAACGCTCACGTCAAGTTTATCCAGGCCGATATTTTTCCGTGGCTGCGCGATGCGGGCAACGCGGGCGAGCAATACGACGTGGTGATCCTGGACCCGGCCAAGATGACCCGCGACCGCGAGCAGGTGATTCCGGCGCTGAAGAAATACCTGGACATGAACAAGCTGGCGATGAGCGTGGTCAAGCCCGGTGGGCTGCTGGCGACGTTTTCGTGCACGGGGCTGGTGGCGGAGGATCAGTTCCTCGACATGATCCGGCGCGCGGCGTTCTACTCGAACCGCACCGTGCAGATCCTCAAGGTCGCCGGTGCCGGCGCGGACCACCCGTGGCTGGCGCAGGTGCAGGAGTCGCGTTACCTGAAAGCGGTGTTCTGCCGGGTGCTGGACTAAACGCTGCCGCAACAGCAACAGCAACCGCAACCGCAACCGCAACCGCGGGAGCGTATGCGGGCGCCGGATGGGCGACGCCCGGTGCGGGTATTGCTACTCGGTTCGGGCGGCCATCCTTGGCCGCACTCACCGCCGTGCGCCATCCATGGCGCACTCTCCGCAATACCCGCATCGGACGCCGCTTCGGCGTTTGGCTGTCGGCGGTTCTTTGAGTGAGCGTCATCTCCCAACAAACCGTCATCCCCGCGAAAGCGGGGATCCATGGACTTTAGGCCGTTGATCGGCACCGAAACAGCAGCCGGTGGGGCAGGAGGTGGCCTGTGGGGGGATTGCGGAAAAGCGGGCCATGGATGGCCCGCGGCCCGCCTCAGGGCAGGATGCCCTGACGAAGGGCTGGAGCAATCCCCCCGCAGGCCGCCTCCTGCGCAGGACGGGCGCTCCGAAGCCGGTAGAGCTACAAGGCGCGCCCGTCGTAAGGGTGGACCGGGATTGCCTCCAGATCGATGTCTTCCAGGCAGCGGATGTTGATCGCCGCTACTGCGTTGCCCTTGGGGTCGACGCCCTCACCGTACGGATGGATCCCGCAGGTAGCGCAGAAGCGGTGTTCAATCAGGTGCTTGTTGAAGGTGTAGATCGACAGCGCGTCCTCGCCGGTGACGCGCAGGCGGTCGCGTGGCACGAACCACAGCAGCGAGCCCTTACGCTGGCAGATCGAGCAGTTGCACGACACCGCGGTACCGATCTCGCCGTCGGCTTCGAACGTTATCTTGCCGCAGTGGCAGCTTCCCTTGTGGGTCATCGCGGGCCTCCTTCATCGGCCGATGGGGTGTGGTGACGATACTCTCCCGCCCCCGCGTCTCAACTGCCGCGACGGCGCCGGATACACTGGTGGCATGCCTGAATCCTCATTGCTGCTGATAATCCTGCTGCTCGCGGTCCTGGTCGCGATCGTATTGCTGGTCCTGCTGTTGCTGCGCAAGCCCGATGCGGTGCTGGAGGCCCACCGGGCCGGGCTGGAGCAGGCCTTGCGCGATGAGCAGCGCGACGGCCGCGGCGAGTTGCGCCAGCAGCTGGACAGCATCGCCCAGCAGCAGGACACGCGCATGGAAGGCTTCGGCGGCAAGCTGACCGAGCTGACCGTGCGTACCGACCAGCGGCTGGACCTGTTGCGCGACGCGCTGCTGGAGGACGCGCGCAAGGCGCGCAGCGAGGGCGCCGAACTGCAGCAGCGCTCCAGCGATGCGGTCGGCCAGCGGTTGACCGAGTTGACCCAGCGCAACGAGCTGCGCATCGGCGAGATGCGCACCACGCTCGAGCAGAAGCTTCGCGAGCTGCAGACCGACAATGCTGCCAAGTTGGAGCTGATGCGCGCGACCGTTGACGAGAAACTGCAGACCACCCTGGAGACGCGGCTGGGCGAGTCGTTCCGGTTGGTGTCGGAGCGGCTGGAGCAGGTCCAGCGCGGGCTCGGCGAGATGCAGCAGCTGGCCAGCGGTGTCGGTGACCTCAAGCGCCTGCTGACCAACGTCAAGACCCGCGGCACGTTTGGCGAGGTGCAGTTGGGTGCGTTGCTGGAGCAGGTGCTCACCGTGGAGCAGTTCGACTGCAACTACGCCACGGTGCCGGGCAGCAGCCAGCGGGTCGAGTTCGCGGTGCGCCTGCCCGGCACTCGGCCGGACACCCCGGTGCGGTTGCCGATCGATGCCAAGTTCCCGCGCGAGGATTACGAGCGCCTGCTGGATGCGCAGGACCGGGCGGACGCGGAGGCCGTCGCGGTGTCGTCGTTGGCGCTGGAGCGCCGTATTCGCGATGAGGCCAAGAAGATCCAGCAAGCCTATGTCGCCCCGCCCCACACCACCGATTTCGCGTTGATGTTCCTGCCCACCGAGGGCCTGTTTGCCGAAGTGCTGCGCCGCCCTGGTCTGTTCGAGAGCTTGCAACGCGAATACCGGGTCACCGTGGTCGGCCCGACCACCCTGCTGGCGCTGCTCAACAGCTTGCAGATGGGCTTTCGCACCTTGGCGATCGAGCAGCGCTCCAGCGAGGTCTGGCAACTGCTGGGCGCGGTCAAGAGCGAGTTCGGGAAGTTCGCCGGGGTGTTGGAGAAAACCCGCAACCAGCTCGACACTGTGCGCAACAGCATCGACGCCGCCGGCGTGCGTACCCGGGCGATCGAGCGCAAGCTCAAGGGCGTGGAGACACTACCGGCCGACCAGAGTCAACGCCTGCTGGGTGCCACGCTCGAGGTTGATGATGAAGACGAGGGTTGAGCCTGGCTCTCAGTTGCCCGGCGGCATGACCGGCATTGCACCCACCGGCACGATCGGGTTGTCGTCTTCCAGCAAATAGTCGGGCAGCGCGGTCTCGCCTTTGTCCTGCATGCGCTCACCAAAGATCTGGTAATCGCGGCGTTGCATCCACGCGTCGCGAACCAGCGCATAGTCGTCGGCGGCGCCGACACGCAGGCTGTCGGTGGCCAGCAGCTGGGTACGTACGTTCACCAGCTGCAGGCCCTGCAGCGGTATCCGGACCTTGTCTTCTTCGATCTGGCGCAGCGGGCTCAGTGGCGCGTCACCCACCATGCCGAACACGTCACGGATGGTGCGTGGCCCGAACAGCGGCAGCTCGACGTAACGCGAACGCTCCCAACCCCAGATCCCCAGGGTCTGGCCGAAATCTTCGCTGCGGTTGTCCAGCGAGGCGTCACTGGCCGGGTCGAAGATGCCGCCGATGCCCAGCGTGGTGTTGAGGGCGAAGCGCCCAAGCGACTGCGCCGCCTCCGCCGGCTTGCCCTGCAGCAGTGCATTGACGGCGGTCACCGGCTGGCCAAGGTTGCTGAAGAAATTGCTCACGCCCAGCCGGATCGGGCGTGGCACCGCAGCCACGTAGGCACGTGCCAGGGGCCGTGCAACGGCGCGGTCAATGAAGTTGTTGAACACGTGCATCTTGCGGTTGTAATTTTCCCACGGGTCGTAGGCGCCGCGTATCCGGGCCGGCTCGGGCAGGGTTGGATCGGCGACCGGGTCATAGGGCTGGCCATAAATCGCGTTGAAGTCGAGCTCCGCCGGGGTGGGCGGGGCTTGCGCGCTGCCGGGCCCGCCGCCTGCCGTTTCCACGATCCCGGCCGGTGGTGTGTCAGAACCGTCGGTGGCCGCGATCTGGGCCGAGGTGTCTGTCGCGGCCGGAGCCATGGCCTGCTCCGCGGCCGGGGTCGATGCACAGCCGACGGCACCAATGGCCAGCACGAAGGCCAGCGCGGGGCCGCAGAAGGCGGCAGCATCCCTGTCACGACGAGGGCTGATGGATTTTTGCACAGACATTGGGGGATTCTAAGGGACGATCGGGGCAACCAGGACCAGCGGGGGCGGGACGTTGAATCCCGTTACCTGGTTCCGGTCACTCAATGGGAGAAATCCAGGTCCGAGCCAAGCCGGTAGGCGGCACGAAGCTCGGCCAAACCCACCGGATCACCCACGATGGCGACTTTGCCAGCGCGCGAGGCCAGCTCGGCCAACAACGCCACGCCGGCGCTATCGACCCGGCTGACCTGACCCAGCTCGAAGCGGATAACGGACTGCAACTGCGGCAGGGCGGATTTCCACAAGGCGGGCACGGCTTCGCGTTCCAGCGCGCCGTTGAACACCAGCGCATCGCCATCGCGTGAAACCGTTGCGGGCCGGGTCGCCATGGCTACTTGGCGTCCGCCTGCAGCTTGCCGGCTTCCAGATCAGCGGCAACTTCGGCGATCGACTTGCGCGACAACGGGGTGTCGAACTGGTTGCGGAAGGTCTGGATGAAGCTCACCCCTTCCACCATCACGTCGAATACCTTCCATTGCCCGCCGACCTTGTGCATCAGGTAATCGACCGGAATCGGTTGGCCGCCCTGGCGCAGGAACTCGCTGGATACCTTGACCATCGAGCCGCCACGCAACGGGCTCTCGGAATTCACCCGGACCTTCAACTGGGCGTTGAAGTCCAGCAGCGATGAGCCGTAGCGCTGCATCAGGTTGCTGGTCAATGCATCGGCAAAGCGTTTGACGTCGGCATCGGAAGCGCCACGGCCATGACGGCCCAACACCAGCCGCGCGGCGTAGTTGGCGTCGAACATCTGGTCGAATTCACCGGCGATGAACGTGCTCAGCGCGGCGCGATCGGTGGTGAACTCGTCGCGACGGGCTTCCAGGGTGGTCAGGATGCGGGTCGCGTTGTCGAGCACCAGCTTGCTGGGCGCGGTGGCCGGCGCGGCGGTCTCGGCCTGAGCGGGCGCACCGGAGGCGAACGCGAGGACAGGCGACGTCGTCAGCACGGCGGCGGCCACCAGGGCAGCCAGTACGGTCGGGATGGGATTGCGAGTCATGGCAGTTATTCCTTGACGGGGGCAGGTTCGCTTTCCTGCAGGTAGGCCGGCACGTCGGCAGGGGCGGGTGTATCGGCATTGCCGGCGGGTGTATCGCCATTGTCCGGACCGCCGCTGAACATGTACTTGCCGACCATCTGGATCAGGTCGACCGACGACTGGGTAAGGAAGATCTGGTCGCCGGGCTTCAGCGGCTCCAGGTCACCGCCAGGTTGCAGCCCGATGTAGCTCTCGCCGAGCAGGCCGGAGGTCAGGATCGCCGCGCTGGTGTCCGATGGCAGGTCGTTGTAGCGCTCATCGATGGCCAGCGTCACCACCGAATCCAGCTTCACCGGGTCCAGGGTGATATTCGACACGCGACCAATCGCCACCCCGCCAATCTTGACCGGGGCGTTGGCGCGCAGCGGGCCCAGGTTGCTGAAGCGGGCGGTGATTTCGTAATCGCTGCCGCCAAACCAGCCCAGCTTGCCATTGGTGGAGCTGATCGCCAGCACCAGCAGCGATGCCAGCGCGAGCAGCAGGAACGCGCCAACGGCGAATTCGATACGGGGGCTACGGTTGCTCATGGTGTCTACCTTGGTGCTTGCGCGCATCGATTAGATGCATGGGGTTGTTGATGCATGGTGCTACTGGAACAACAGTGCGGACATCACGAAGTTCAACATCAGCACCAGCAGCGAGGCGTTGACCACCGCCTTGGTGGTGGCGACCGAGGTGCCTTCGATGGTCGGCTCGGCGTGGAAACCGACGTAGGCGGCGACCAGCGCGGCGACCGCGCCGAACACGGCGGATTTCACCATCGCCATGCCGAAGTCATCGACCAGATCGACGCTGTCGCGCAATACCTGCCAGAAAATACCCGAGTCCACGCCGATCACGTGCACCGCTTCCAGGTAACTGGCACTGATCGCCAGCGAGCAGAAGAACCCGGTCAGCAGCGGCACGCACAACACCGCCGCCCAGAACCGTGGCGCCACCGCCTTGCCGACCGGATCGATGCCCATCAGGCCCAGCGCGGTGATCTGGTCGGTGGCGCGCATCAGGCCCAGCTCGGCGGCGATCGACGAACCGGCGCGGCCGATGAACAACAATGCGGTCAGTACCGGGCCCAGTTCGCGGTAGATGCCCAGCCCCAGGATCATGCTGACCTGGTTGCTGGCGCCGTAGGTGTCGAGTGCGCGATAGGCCAGCAACGTCAGCGATAAGCCGACGAACGCGCCGCCAACGGCGATGATTGGCAGCGAACGTGCGCCGATCTTGTAGATCTCGCGGACCAGCTCGCGGAACAGGTCGACACTGGGCACCGAGGCACGCAGCACCGACAAGGTAAACAGGCCGGCGCGGCCAACGGAGCGGGTAGCGGCAGCCAGGGCCATCAGGCGACTTCCTTGGTGGTTGCGGTGGCGGGGTTGCCGGGCTCGGTGCCACGAAGTTCGGCGCCGCGAGGCAGCGCGTCAAAGCCGATCGGACCGTCCGGGTTGCCGTCCAGGAACTGCCGGACCAACGGGTCGGTGCTGGCCTCCAGCGCGTCCGGGGTGCCGGAGAACACGATCGTACCGTTGGCGATCACGATGGCATGGTCGGCGATCGGCAAGGTCTCGCGGACGTGGTGGGTGACTACGATGCTGGTCAGGCCAAGGCTGTCGTTGAGCCGACGCACCAATTCCATCACCACTCCGCTGGCAATCGGGTCCAGCCCGGTCAGCGGCTCGTCGTAGATCATCAGCGGCGGGTCCATCGCCAGCGCCCGCGCCAAGGCGACCCGGCGCGCCATGCCGCCGGACAGCTCGCGCGGGAAGGCGTCCGCTGCCGCGCGCAAACCGACCGCGTGCAGTTTCATCCGCACCAGTCGCTCAATCACCGGTTTGGGCAGCCGGGTATGGGTGCGCAAGGGCAGGGCGACGTTCTCGGCGGCGGTCAGGTCGGTCAGCAGCCCGTTGCCCTGCAACATCACCCCGATGCGCTTACGCAGTTCCAGCAACGGTCGCGACGCGCGCGGCATCGGCTGGCCGAAGATCTCCACCGAGCCGGCCGCCGGCCACAATTCACCGGTCAGCGCCGCCAACAGGGTGGACTTGCCGCTGCCCGACGGACCCAGCACCGCGACCACCTGCCCGCGCGGGACTTCCAGGTTGATATCGCGCAGCACCACCTGGTCGCCCCGGTCGAGGCGAAGGTTGTTGACGCGGACGATGGGGTTGGAGTCGGTCATCGGCAAGGATTGGCGCGCCGGCATGCAGGCGCAGACATCGCGCAGCTTGGTGGGCGGCACCTGAACAAGGGTTGTCGACATTGTCGCAGGGTGTTGCCGCTCGCGCAGGCATTGGGGCCAGTCGCGGCGTTTGCGACGGCGCTGCGGCAAGATGAGAGCATGCCCGACGCTGCCGATTTCCGCCTCTACCATTCCAACGCACTTGATCTGCTGGCCAACCTGCTGGCGGCGGAGTTGCGCACGCCGGCGCCGGGGCAGTCGCTGCTGACGCCCGATATCGTGTTGATCCCGCAGGTGGCGATGCGGCGTTGGCTGCAGGCGACGCTGGCGCAGGCGCATGGGATCGCGGCGAACCTGGAGTTCCTGACCCCGGGCGAGTTTGTCCAGCGGGCGCTGGATGCCAACGTGCCCGGCGCGGCGGATGATCTGGCTGCCGACGCGCTGCACTGGCAGCTGTACGGCGCGCTCACCACCCCGGCACTGTTGCGCGAGCCGGCGTTGCGGGCGCTGGCCAGCTACCTCGCCGATGGCGACGCGCTCAAGCCATGGTCGTTGGCGGGCGAGCTGGCCTCGGTGTTCGAGAAGTACCAGGCCTGGCGGCGCGACTGGCTGCTGGCCTGGGAGGCCGGGAAATCCCCGCTCGATCCGCAAGCGGTGCTGTGGCGTCATATCGCGGCGGGTAAACGCCATCGCGGGCGCCGGATCGACGACTATCTGCGCGGCTTTGCCGAGCCCGGCGCGCCGTTGCCGGCCGGGCTGCCATTGCGGCTGTTCGCGTTCGCGACGCTGAATATCTCGCCGGACGTGTTGCGGGTCATTGCAACCCAGGCCCGGGTCGGGGTGCTGCATTTCTACCTGCCTACCCCGACCCGGTCGTACTGGGGCGACCTGCAGACCCTCGCCGCGAGATTGCGGGCGCAGGCGGCCGACCCGTTTGCCGATGACGGTGCGGACAACCCGCTGTTGCAGGCCTGGGGCGCGGCCGGGCGCGACTTCATGGCGGTGTTGGGAAACTACGAGGTGGTGCATCCCTCGGGCGAGATCGCGGCGTATGTCGATCCGGAGCAGGCCGGCAATTCGCGCACGTTGGCCGAGGACGGGCTCGCCGACAGTCTGTTGAAGCGGCTGCAGGGCGACTTGTTCCATCGCCGCGCCACGCCGTCGGGCGCGTTGCGCGCGGGGGTGAATCGCAACGACCCCAGCCTGCAGGTCCACGCCTGCCACACCCGGCTGCGCGAGGTGCAGGTCCTGCACGACCAACTGCGTGGTCTGTTGGAGGACCCGCGCTTCGATCCACCGTTGCAGCCGCGTGAGATCGTCGTGCTCGCCCCCGACATCGATCCCTATGCGCCGCATATCCAGGCCGTGTTTGGCGGCTTGGCGGCCACGCCGGCGTTCATCCCGTACGCCCTGGCCGACACCAGTCCGCTGGCGTCAGAGCCGCTCGCCGAAGTGTTCCTGCGCCTGCTCGAACTGCCGATCTCGCGTTTCGGGTTGAGTGAAATCCTCGACTTGCTGTCCAGCCCACCGATCGCCGCCGCTGCCGGCCTGGACGCCGCTGCGCTGGAGCGCCTGCAGGGCTGGCTGCAGGCGGCGGGTGCACGCTGGGGCATCGACGCCAGGCACCGCCAGCAACACCAGGCGCCACCTGATGACGCCTACACCTGGGCTTTCGCACTGGATCGCCTGCTGCTGGGTCATGCCAGTGGCGATGACGCTGAAATCGCCGGGGTCGCGCCGTGGCCGGGGCTGGAGGGCGGCGCACTGGATGCGCTGGACGCGTTGATCCGCTTGCTGCGCGTGCTTGCACGCCACCAGCGCATGCTTGGCGCGGCCATGACACCCCACCAGTGGCGGGACCGTTTGCTGGAGCTGCTGGCGGCGGTCCTGCCGCTGGCGCCGCAAGAGCCGGCCGACCAGCGCGCGTTGGAGCGGTTGCGCAGCCAGATCGACGCCTTCGCCGATGCCGCAGTGCGGGCAGGGTACGAGTCCGCGGTGCCGCCGGAAGTGGTGCGGGCATACTTCAATGCTCAACTGGCCGAAGCCGATACCCGTGCGCCATTGCTGACCGGCGGGGTGAGCTTCGGCCGCATGGTGCCGATGCGTCTGCTGCCGTTCCGGGTGATCTGCGTGCTGGGCATGAACGATGGCGACTACCCGCGTCGCGACCCGGCCGCCGGCCTGAACCAGTTGACCGCGGAGCTGGGCACCGATCGGCGCCGCCATGGCGACCGCTCGTTGCGCGACGACGACCGCTTCCTGTTCCTGCAACTGCTGGCCGCGGCGTCGGACGTGTTCTATCTCAGCTACCTGGGCGCCGACCCGCGCGACGGCAGCGTGCGCGAGCCATCGGTACTGGTATCGGAACTGCTGGATGCCGCGGCCGGCTACCACCAGGCCGCGCCGGACGATCCCGATCGCGATGGGGTACGCAAGGCGCTGGTCGTGCATGAGCCCTTGCAGCCGTTTGCCCCGGCGGCATTTGGCAGCGACGACGAAGACGGCCTGGAGCCGCGCCGTTACAGCTACCGCGGCGAATGGCATCCAGCAGCCAGTGTCGGCGACCATCGCCGCGTTCCGGTGGCGCGCTGGTTGCTCGATCCGCTGCCCGCCGGCGAGCGGGTCGAACGGGTATCGCTGGCCGACCTGCGCAACTTCCTGCGCGATCCGGCTGCGGCCTTCCTGCGTCAGCGCCTTGCGCTGCGACTGCCGGCGGCCGCCGACGCCGTGGACGACGGCGACCCGCTCGCTCCGCCTCCCGCCGGCCTGCAGCGTTGGCATCTGCAACAAGCGGTATTCGGGGCGTGCGTGGACGGCGAGCGTGGTGGTCGGCCCCCGAACGCCTTGCACGAACGCCTGCGCGCGCAAGCACTGTTGCCTTCCGGCCCGCTGGGCGAGCACCAGTTGCAGACGGTGTTGCGGCAAGTGCAACCGTATGCCGAGGCGTTCGTGGAATGGCGCGGCGACAAGCCGGCGCACAACGAGGATTTCGAACTGGAGCTCGATGGCGTGCAACTGCATGGCCGGATCGAGCAGGTCCATGACCACGGCTTGCCACGTTTGCGCTACGACAAGCTGCACGGCCCCGCCCAGATCACCCACGGACTGGACTGGCTGGTGCTCGGCGCGCTGGGCATGGCACAACCGCTGGCGCAGTTTTTCCAGACCGGTCGTGGGCCCGGCCCCGTAGTGCGTGAGCCGGCAGCCACCGAGCCGGCGCGCGCTGCATTGGCCGCCTTGTTGCGGCTGCGGGCCTGGGGGCTGCGTGAGCCATTGCCGTATGGCCCGCGTGCCGGCTGGGTCTGGTACGACGCCGACAACGATGAAAAAGGCTGGGCGGCGGCGCTCAACCAATGGCATTCCGAGCGCGGCTTCAGCGAAGGCGCAACCGACAGCGCGGTGCTGGCGCTGCGTGGACGCGATCCATTTGGCGATGACGAGCTGGCCCAGGAGTTCCGCCGCATCGCCCGGATCGTGTTCGATGCCGTGGTCCGCGGCATCGATGCGGAGGCCGTATGAGCAACAGTGCGAGCAGCAGTGTGAGCAGCACCGAGGACGATGCCATCGCCATCACCGATCCCTACCTCGACATCGCGTTGTCCGGGGTGCAGCTGATCGAGGCCAGCGCCGGCACCGGCAAGACCTTCACCTTGGCGACCCTGGTCACCCGGCTGGTGGTCGAGCGCGACCTGCGGCTGGGCCAGATCCTGGCAGTGACCTTTACCGACGCGGCCACCCAGGAACTGCGCGCACGCTTGCGCAAGCGGCTGGCGAAGGCGGCGAGGATCGCACGCGCGCTGGCTGCAGATTCGACGGACCCGCTGGCCGGTGCCGACCCGGGCAACCCTGGCTTGACCGGCGACGGCGCGGTCATCGACGCCTGCGCGCACGACGACCCCGAAAGCCGGCTGACCCGGACCATCATCCAGCGCCAGTTGCAACATGAGGATGCCAACGTGCTGGCCGCCCGCCTGCACCGTGCCGAACTGGAAATCGACCTCGCGGCGGTGTTCACCATTCACGGCTTCTGCCTGCGGGTACTGAGCGAGCACGCGTTGCTGACCGGACAGGCGTTCTCGCCGCCGGAGCTGATCGGCAATGACCGCGAATTGCGTGATGAGGTGGCCGCCGATCTGTGGCGCAGCCATGGCGCCCAGCCCGACGATGCGCCGCTGCTGCACGTGCTGTGGAGTGCTGGACCAGAGGCCTTGGCCCAGGACCTGGGCGCCTTGTTGCGTGCGCCGGAACTGATGCCGCCAAGGCCGAATGGAACACCGGACCCGCTTCCCGACCTGGAACGGGCCGCCGTCGGTTTGCGCACCGCCTTCGCGGAGCACGGCGATGACCTGCGCAAACAGCTGGACGACGCGATCGCCAACAAGGTGCTCAACGGCAACAGCTACCGCGCAGGACTGCCCGACCAACTGTGGGCGGAATTGCGTGGCTGGTGCGTGGCGGGCGTGGCCACCGCCGACATCGATGACCGGATCAGCCGGCTGACACCCGGCCAACTGGCACTGAGAACCAACAAGGACCGGCATGCCGGTACGCCGACGTCCCCGTTGTGTGAGGCTGTTGCCGGCTTCATTGCCGCCCGTGAGGCGCGCGGCGAATGGCTCGCCGCACAGGCGTTGATCCTGCTGCACCGTATCCGTGACGAGGCCGCGGCGCGACTGCGACAACTCAAGCGCACCCGCCGAGTCCAGGGCTACGACGACCTGATCGATGGTGTTGCCGACGCCCTCGAAGGCCCGCATGGCGACGAGCTGGCGAGGCAGCTGCGCGCGCAGTACGCGATCGCGCTGGTGGATGAGTTCCAGGATACCGACGCGCGGCAATGGGGAATCTTCCGACGGGTATTTGGCCCCGACTCTGGTGCCGTCGACGCCGCCACTGGCGCCACCGACGCGGGCCCCGCGCTGTTCCTGATCGGTGACCCCAAACAGGCGATATACGGCTTCCGCGGCGGCAACGTGCACACCTATCTGGCCGCCAGCCGAGATGCGGTGATCGCACCGCCGCTGACGCACAATTTCCGCTCCCGGCCGGGTGTGTTGCGCGCGATCGAAGCGCTGTATACGCAGGCCGGCGAGGACGCTTTCATCGACTCCGGCATCCGCTTCCGCAAGGTTGAGCCGGGCGCGGGCAACAGCGATGCCGACTACCAGCGCAACGGCGCCAACGCGCCGGCGTTGACTGTGCGGCAGATACCAGTGGCGAGCGATGACAAACCGTACAAGGCCGATGAATCGCGCGCGGCGGTGACCCGCGCCTGCGTGGCCGAGATCCATGCCGTGCTTGGCGATGCCCGCGCCGGCAAGGCCACCATCAAGGGCCAGCCGGTGCAGCCCGGCGACATTGCTGTGCTGGTACGCGATCACAGCCAGGCATCGCGCATGCAGGCCGCGTTGGTGAATGCCGGCATTGCGGCGGTGGCCGCCGGCAAGCAGAGCCTGTTCCAGAGCGAGCAGGCCAATGAATTGCTGGCGGTGCTGGAAGCGTTGCTGCAGCCGGCCGACGAAGGGCGCCTGCGGGCCGCATTGGCGACGGTGCTGGTCGGCATCGATGCGGCCGGAATCGACCGCCTCGACCACGACGACGACTGGCGTCAGCAGCAACAGATGCAGGCACTGGGTTGGCGCGAGCGCTGGCAGCGACACGGCGTAATGGCGCTGGTGTCGGAACTGTGCGCGGCCAATGCCGAGCGCCTGCTTGGACTGGTCGACGGCGAGCGCCGGCTGACCAATCTGATGCAACTGGGCGAACTGCTGCAGGAGGCGGGCGCGAAGGCCGTGGGCATGCATGGCCTGCTCGACTGGTTGCATGCCCGCATCGCCGACGCCGACCCCAATGACGATACCCAGCTGCTGCGGCTCGAGTCCGACGCGCGCCGGGTGCAGATCCTGACCTTGCACAAGAGCAAGGGACTGGAGTTCCCGCTGGTGTTCCTGCCGTTTGTCGGTATCGGCAGGAAACCCGGCCAACCCGCGCGCCACTGCCAGGTTCCCGATGAGTGTGGCGGCGTGTTGCATTGGAAAGCCGGTGATCAACAAGACCCGGCGCTGTGGGTCGGCGCGGTAGAAGACTGGCAGCGCGAACAGCAGGCCGAGGATGCCCGGCTGTTGTACGTCGGCCTGACCCGGACCCGGCACGCGCTGTGGCTCGCTTGCGGTCCCCTGTACCAGTCCGCGAACGCATCGGTGCAGCCCATGCTGGCCGACGCGGAGCGGCTGCGCGAGCATGCCGACATCGTGGTGGATGAAGACGAATTGCCTGCGAGCCTGCCGCCGCTGGCGGCGCAATCCAGCAGTGCGGTACCACCGGCGCGGATCGCGCAACGCAACTTGCCGCGTGACTGGTGGGTCTACAGCTTCACCCAGTTGAGCAAGGCCGATGCGGGTCTGGGCGAGTCCACCAGTGCCGCCAGCATTGCCAATGAGCGTGGCGCCAGCGACGAGCCCGTGCTCGATGAAGGCATGCTCGATGAAGGCACGTTTGAGGAAGGCACGCTTGAGGAAGGCGTGCAGGATGCCGCCGAAGGTTCCGGTGCGGAGCCCGTCGCGCCGGTGCCGCTTGATCAACATTTTGATCATCGCTTCAGTGGCAGCCGCTTCGGCAACGTCCTTCACGACGCGCTGGAGCACGTCGACTTCCATGCCTGGTCCGGCTGGCGCGCCGCGGCCGCGCCCGAGGGCCAGGCCGCGCCGTTGGCCGCGGCATTGCGGCGCGGCGGCTATCCCGACGCCGATATCGACGAGGGCGTCGTCGAGCTGACGTCGCTGGTCGGCCGCACCCTGACCGTCACGCTTGCCGAGGGCGGGCGGCTGTGCGAGCTGCCGCCCGATGCGCGTCGGGCCGAGTTGGAGTTCCATTTCGCCATGCAACCCACCTCAACCGAAGCGTTGCTGTCGATCCTGCACGCACACGGGGTGGTCAGTGAGCGCCGGGCCTTTGGCGCCAGGCGACAGCTGGAAGGCTTGATGACCGGCAAGATCGACTTGACCTACACCCGCGACGCCCGTTGGTACCTGCTCGATTACAAATCCAACCGGTTGCCCGGCTACGACGCGGCCAACGTGGCGCGCGCGATGACGCACAGCGAGTACGACCTGCAGGCGCTGGTCTACACCGTCGCCCTGCACCGCTGGCTGCGGTTCCGGCTGGGCGGGGACTATGACTACGAGCGCGATTTCGGCGGCACGCGCTATCTGTTCTGTCGCGGTTTGGCGATCGGGACCAGCACGGGCATCCACGCCGCCAAGCCAGCGTTTACGCTGGTCGACGGGTTGGATGCGTTGTTTGAAGGCGGGGCCAACCGATGACTTTGTTCGACCAGCTGAGACGCAGCGGCGGCTTGCGCGCCATCGACCACGCATTGACGCAAAGCCTGCGGCGGCTCGAACGCGGCGACCCGTCGGGAACCATCACCGACGACAGCCCCGTTGCCACCCACGACTGGGTGCTCAGCGGTGCCGCGCTGGCATCGCTGGCGGTGGCACACGGTCACGCCGGCTTCGACCCGGCGCAACCGGGCTTGCTGCTGGATGCGGCGATCGACTGGCCCGATGCGGACGACTGGCGCGAGGTGCTTGCCGCGTCGCGCTGGGTCACCACCCCGGCAGCGCAGGCGGTGGCGCCGACCCATGCGCCATTGGTGCTGGACGGTGGCCTGTTGTACCTGCGCCGCTACCGCGAATACGAACGTCGCCTGGCCCTGCGCCTGCAGGAAATCGCCGCACACACGCCGGCCGCGGGCGACATGACGGCACTGGCGCCGGTCTTCAGCGCGTTGTTCCCGCAGGCGGGTGACGGCGAGGATCGTCAAGCCCGCGCCGCCACGCTCGCTTTGGTGCGCTCGTTGTTGCTGGTGACCGGCGGGCCCGGCACCGGCAAGACCACCACCATCGCCCGCTTGCTGGTGCTGTTGATCGCGCAGGCCAGGCTGAAGGGCACGCCACCGCTACGCATCGCGCTTGCCGCACCGACCGGGCGCGCCGCTGAACGCATGGCCGAAAGCCTGCGCGCCGCCGCGGGGACGATGCGCGAGCTGGCCGCGTTCGCCCCGGCATCGCCCGACGCCACACTGCTGGACGCGTTGCCGACCGAAGCGAGCACCCTGCATCGCCTGCTCGGCACCGTTCCTGACAGCCCATCTTTCCGCCATGGCATCGACAACCCGCTGCCGTTCGATGTGATCGTGGTTGACGAGGCCTCGATGGTGGACCTGCCATTGATGTGCAAGCTGGCCGAGGCGGTGCCTGAGGGCGCGCGCCTGATCCTGCTGGGCGACCCGGACCAGCTGCCATCGGTTGAAGCCGGCGACGTGCTGGCCGGTATCGTCGAAGCCGCCGGCGCCGGTGATGGGCTGCCGTCCGGCGTCACGACGGGTCTGGCTGGCCACCGTGTGCAACTGCAACGCGGCTATCGTCAGACCGGTGCGTTTGAGCTGGCCGCGCTCGCCGATGCCGTGCGTGCTGGCGCTGCGGACACCGCACTGGAACTGCTCAGAAGCGGGTCCCTTGCCGGTGTGCACTTCCACGAGAACCTGCTGGATCCCCTGGACCGGCGCCAGTCCCACCGCGACATTCTGCTGTCGCATTGGCGCGCGCTCGGTGATGCGCCCGACCCGGCCACTGCATTGGCGCGGGCCGGACGGGTGCGCCTGCTGACCGCTCTGCGCGACGGCGCGCAAGGCGCACGTGGATTGAACGAGCGCATCGAGGAGGCACTGGTGGGTCGCCAGCGCGGGGGCTACTTCCAAGGGCGGCTGTTGCTGGTCACCCAGAACAGTTACCGCCATCGCCTGTTCAACGGCGACATCGGCATCTGCCTGCGCGATGACCGGGGGATGCTGGTGGCCTGGTTTGCCGATAACGGCATCGACCGCAACGTTGCGTCGGCAGCCGACGGGCCCGCTCCCTCCACGCGTCACGAGGGGGTGCGGGCCTTTCATCCAGCCGCGCTGCCGGCCCACGAGAGCGCCTTTGCGATGACCGTGCACAAGGCACAAGGCTCGGAATTCGATGAGGTGTGGTTGCAGTTGCCCCGCCAGGACGGTCGCGGCGTGTCGCGCGAGCTGGTCTATACCGCACTGACGCGGGCGCGAAACGAGCTGCATCTGTGCGCCAGCGAGGCGGTATTGCGCGGCGCATTGGCGCGTCATGCGGGGCGGGTATCCGGGCTGGCTCGGCGCCTGTGCCAACCGCAAAGCGGTGGATGAACGAGGTCCCCCTGTTCATTCATTCCTTCACTCCAGCACGATCAGGCCGCTCCTAGTGTCGTGGCATCCGGTGCCGCAAGCCGGGTACCCCCCCCACAACGGAGCAAGCCCATGAACGATGTCAAGAAAGACCACAGTATTGGTGCAGGTGCCGGCGCGGTCGCCGGCGCGGTGACGGGCGCGGCGGTTGGCGCGGCAGGCGGGCCGATCGGCAGCGCGGTGGGCGCGGTGGCCGGCGGCGTGGTCGGGGCGAAGGCGGGCGATTCCATGGCCGAGGCGGTCAACCCCACCGAGTATCGCGAGCATTTCCAGCGCGAATACAAGAACGCTCCGTACTATTCCGCCGATCGCCAGTGGAATGACTACGAGCCGGCCTATCAGTATGGCTATGACACCTACGGCCAGTACAACGGCAAGAAGTTCGACGACGTCGAGCCCGAGTTGCAGCGCAAGTGGGACCAGACCCGGGCCCAGGACAATTCGCGCATGGAGTGGAACGACGCCAAACACGCGGTACGTGATGGCTGGCACCACATTGAACGCGCCATGCCGGGCGATGCCGACCGCGACGGTCGCTGATCGGCCACAGCCGCACCCACAACAAGAAACGACGCATCAGTACTTCAACGGGGCCGCCTTGCGGCCCCGTTTTTTCTTTGCTGGAGTAGCATGATCGGCCCGCAAACAGGTGCGCGACCCATGGCCGACCCCAACCAACCTACTCGTGAGCAGGCCGAAGCCGCCGTGCGCACTTTGCTCAGCTGGGCCGGCGACGACCCCACCCGCGAGGGCTTGCTGGACACGCCCAAACGCGTCGCCAAGGCATATGCCGACTGGTTCAGCGGCTATGCGATGGATCCCGACGAGTACCTGGCGCGCACCTTCGAGGAGGTCGCCGGCTACGACGAGTTGATCGTGCTGCGCGACATCCGCTTCGAAAGCCATTGCGAGCATCACATGGCGCCGATTATCGGCCGCGCCCATATCGGCTACCTGCCCGACGGCAAGGTGGTGGGCATCAGCAAGCTGGCGCGCGTGGTGGATGCCTATGCCCGCCGTCTGCAAGTGCAGGAAAAAATGACCGCGCAGATTGCCGACTGCATCCAGCGGGTGCTGAACCCGCGCGGCGTCGGCGTGGTGATCGAGGCCACCCATGGCTGCATGACCACCCGCGGCGTGCACAAGCGGGGCGTGGCGATGATCACCTCCAAGATGCTTGGCGGCTTCCGGGACGACGCCCGTACACGCTCGGAGTTCTTGCAGTTCATCGGTACCACAGGCTCGCGTTGAGTGGCTCCGTCACGTCGTCCTAACCCGCCCGGCCATGCCGGTTTGTATGCTTGAACCATGCCCGTGACCATTGACTCCAGATCGTTGTCGGCGGCGGCCACCGTGCCGCCCCGCGACCTTGCTGCCCGCTACCGGGATGTGCGCGCACGCAGCCTCGCGTTGGCGGCCCCGCTGTCGGCCGAGGATGCGATGGTGCAGTCGATGGCCGACACCAGCCCGAGCAAATGGCACCTCGCGCATACGACCTGGTTTTTCGAGCGTTTCGTGCTCGGCGCCCGCGACGATTACCAGCCGCTCAATGCGGCCTGGGACTATCTGTTCAACAGTTACTACCAAAGCGTCGGGCCGATGCACGAGCGCACACAGCGCGGGCTCTTGTCGCGGCCCACGCTTGCGCAGGTGCTGGACTATCGAGACCAGGTGGATGCGCGGATGGCCGCGGCGTTCCTTTGCGGCGATTTCGAGTCGGCGGAAGATGGTGGCGGCGGATTGCTGCAGCGCATCGAGCTGGGGCTCCACCATGAGCAACAGCACCAGGAGCTGTTGCTGACCGACATCAAGCACGCCTTGTGGTGCAACCCGCTGAAGCCGGCGTACCGCACCGATCTGCAGCAGCCACGCAGTCACCCCAGCCCGCTGGAATGGATCGGCCAGGATGAGGCCATCATCCACGTGGGTGCACCGCCATGGCCGAACGCCAGCGACGTTTTTGCCTATGACAACGAATCGCCGCGGCACCGGGTATTGATGCCGTCCCACGCGTTGGCAAGCCGACCGGTCAGCAACGTGGAATACCGCGCCTTTATCGACGATGGCGGCTATCGGAACCCGGCGCTGTGGCTCAGCGCCGGCTGGGCGCAGGTCAGTCAGCAGCGCTGGTGCCGGCCGCTGTACTGGGAGCAGGCGCTGGAGCGTGAGTTCACCCTTGGCGGGCTGCGGGAGATCGACCCGCATGCGCCGGCGTGCCACCTGAGCTATTTCGAAGCCGACGCATTCGCGCGCTGGGCCGGCGCGCGACTGCCGACCGAGTTTGAGTGGGAGCATGCCGCGCAACCGCTGCCGGTTGATGGGAACTTTGTCGACGACGACCGGTTGCAGCCGCTTGGCGTTCGCGCCGATGGCCGCACGCCGCGGCAAATGTTCGGCGACGTCTGGGAATGGACTTCCAGCAGCTACAACGCCTACCCCGGCTTCCGCGAGATGCCCGGCGCGCTGGGCGAGTACAACGGCAAGTTCATGTGCGGCCAACAGGTGTTGCGCGGCGGCAGCTGCGTCAGCCCGGCCGACCACCTGCGAGCAAGCTACCGCAATTTCTTCTATCCGCCCGACCGCTGGCAGTTCTCCGGTCTGCGCCTGGCCAGGGATGCCTGATGACAACTGTCGAGACCGCCGTGCTACCGCAAATCACCGACCTGCAACCCACCCCCGACGACATCACCGGCGACACCCTGGCTGGCTTGTCATCCACGCCGAAGACGCTGTCGTCGAAGTACTTCTACGATGAGCGCGGCTCGCAACTGTTCGAGCAGATCACCCGTCAGCCCGAGTACTACCTAACCCGCGTCGAGCTGGAACTGCTGCATGCCTCGATGCCGAAAATCCGCGAGGTGGTCGCCGCAAACGCGCACGTGGTCGAGTACGGCAGCGGCAGCGGACGCAAGACCCAACTGCTGCTGGAAGGGCTGGATGACCCGGTCGCCTACACCCCGATCGAGATCTCGCGCACCGCGCTGGTGGCCAGTGTCGAGCGGCTGGCACTGATGTTTCCGCAGATCGAACTGTTGCCGGTGTGCGCCGATTTCACTGATGCGGTACCGCTGCCACGGCCGGTGCGCGAGGCGGGCCACACGCTGGTGTTTTTCCCCGGCTCGACCCTGGGAAACTTCGATGAAGCCGCTGCGTTGCGTCTGCTGTGCTCGATGCGCGCAACCATGGGTGCACGTGGCCAGGCGCTGATCGGGATCGACCTGGACAAGGATGGCGCCGTGATCGAGTCGGCCTATAACGATGCCGCCGGGGTCACCAGGCAATTCACCCTCAACCTGCTGGCCCGGCTCAATCGCGAGATCGACAGCGATTTCGACCTGGATGGATTCACCCACCGCGCGGTGTATTCGCACGAGCGTGGCCGCATCGAGACCGATCTGGTCAGCCGGCGCGCGCAGGACGTCCACGTTGCCGGTAAAACCTTTCATTTCAGCGAAGGCGAGGCGATGCCGGTCGAGTACAGCCACAAGTACACCGACGCCAGCTTCGAAGCGCTGGCCGAGCGTGCCGGACTACGCGTGGTCGAGCGCTGGAACGACCCGCGCGACTGGTTCGGCCTGCGCCTGCTGCAACCAAGGTGAATGTCATGCCCCCTGAATCAAGCCAACCTCCCGCGAGCTACCAGGACCTGCGAGCGCTGTTTCTCAACTGCACGCTCAAGCGCAGTGATGGCGAGGACTCCCACACCGCGCGACTGATCGAAGTCGCCGCCGGGGTGATGCGCGCGCAGCAGGTAAGTGTCGATATCGTGCGCGCGGTCGACCTGGATCTGGCTCCGGGCGTGATGCCCGATATGACGGAGCACGGCTTCGATCATGACGACTGGCCGTTGTTGTGCAAACAGGTGATGGCCGCCGACATCCTGGTGTTGTGCACGCCGATCTGGCTCGGCGAGCAAAGCTCGGTCTGCCGCCGGGTGATTGAGCGGCTGTACGCTGAATCGGACAAGACCGGCGACAACGGCCAGTACCTGTATTACGGCCGTGTCGGCGGCGCGCTGGTGACCGGCAACGAGGACGGCATCAAGCATTGCGCGTCGAGCCTGCTTTACGCGCTCAACCACATCGGCTACACCATTCCCCCGGCTGCGGACGCCGGGTGGATCGGCGAGGCCGGTCCCGGCAAGTCGTATGGCGACGACGGCAGTGGCTTCGACAACGACTTCACCCAGCGCAACACCACCTTCATGGCGTGGAACCTGATGCACCTGGCGCGGTTGCTGAAGGACGCCGGCGGCGTACCCGCCCACGGCAACGTGCCCGCTGCCTGGGAGGACGGCCAGCGCTTTGGCCATCCGGACCCGGCCGAAGCCGCCGGTCGCGCCGACCGGCGCTGAGTTGGTGACGGGCGCCCGCGCCGGGAAACGGTGTTTGATAGGCTTCCGGCAAACGCCACTACCTGCCGGGGTTTCACCATGCGCCTGCTTCCTCCAGTCACTCTTCTTGCCACCTTGGTGATCGCCGGCTGCAGCGGTGTCGAGTACCGCGACACCAATGCCGCCGTCGACGCGCGCCCCGAATGTAGCGGCGCCGATGAGGGCCGCCCCGGAGAAGGCGTACCGGCATGGTGCGAGCGCAGTCAGGAAGCGGTGTGGTCGAGCGATTCAGAGCCGGCCGGGATCGACTTCAGCGCCGGAGACGACGATCGGCGCTAGCTGCCTTCCTCCAGCCGGATTGTTCAATCGGCGTGGAGGTCGTCGCCGGTTTTCTTGACAGTGGATTACACAGTGGCGATTAGCGTGGTCTGCACTGCGAAGTTGTTGGACTTCGCGATCACTGGAGGCACCTCATGACCACCAATCGCACTGGCGACAACCCGACCCGTCTGCTGGATGAGACCAGCCAACAGGCCTACTGGAAGAACCAGTACAGCAAGGAAGGCTATTACGAGGCCGGCCGCACCTACGACGAGTACGACCCGGCCTATCGCACCGGCTATCAGGGCCAGCAGCGATACCAGGGCAAGACCTTCGACCAGGCCGAGCCCGAGTTGAAGAGCGACTACGAGCAAGCTCGCGGCCAATCCCAGCTTGGTTGGGAAAAAGCCAAGCACGCTGTCAAGGCCGCCTGGCACCGGGTCGAGGACGCGCTGCCGGGTGATGCCGATCGCGACGGGCACTGACGCGACGGCCACTGAACCGGGGTCTCATCCCAAGGCTTGAACGCTGGGTGCCGTGGACGCCTGCGGCACTCAGGGTTCCAGCGTTTCCAGCGTCTCGGCCGGCAGCGGAACCATCGCCCAGAAGGGAACGTTGCGCTCGCGCCAATCCGTGGCGGCCTCATTGAGGATCGCCAGCAAGGTGTTGAAGCCGGCATCCCGGGTGGCCTGCCATTGGCCGCTGTTGTCCAGCACCAGCAGGTAGCCGGGTGCGGGCAGCCATGACAGGTCGCCGAGGCAGTCGGCGAGCGCATCCCAGTTGGCGCCGAACCAGTCCGGGAACTGCAACGTCTCGCCGATCCTGGCCAGCGCGCCGGCCTTGTCAGCGCAGTTGGCCAGGTCGATGCGCGCCACGGTGAAATCCAGGGACGCGGCAGCGGCCGTCATTGCCGGGGTGTCGCGGCCATCGATGAAGTACGCCCCGGCGCGCAGCGGGTCAACCAGCATTGGACGCAGTTCGCTGGCGTTGGTGGCGTTCATCGCGATGCCGCCGGTAGTTGGAAACGACGAAAGCTGCGGTAATGGTCGTCGGTGTAGAAATACTCCACCGGCGGGTCGCCGCCGGTCACGATGCGCCGTGCGCCGCGATCGCGGGAGCCGGGCGTAGGCACGGTGAACTCGCGGTAATAGCCGCGCGGCTGCGTCGGCAACTCGCGTTCGCGATTCTGGAACACGCCGCCGTCCTGGCGATAGTCGTACGGCCCGCCACGGGCGATATCGGCCAGTACCGCATGTGCCTGGGGCGGCAGGAATGCCGGATAGCCCGGGCCGGTAGCCGACGCGGAACCGGTGACGTCGCCGGGCAATTCACCGGGTGCCGTGGCCGGTGCGTGGACACCGGGCGCGCTGACCGGAGGGAGCAACGCGCCGTTATCGGGTCGTTGGGTCCATGCCAACAACCCGACCAGGACAACGCCGGCAACCAGCCAAGCCGATCGGTTGCGGTGCATGGCGCTGTGTCCTAGCCGCAGGTCAGGCTGTTGATCGCGCCCAACTCGTTGACGTGCATGTTCAGCCGGTCCTCCCGGTAATCCTGGGTCACGGCCTGGTTCGGTTCGATCACCCGTACGTGGCTGCTGTTGCTCTCGATGCGCGCGCGCTCGACAACTTCGGCGGTGGCGGCGTTGCCGATCGCCCACGAGATCGTGTCGGTCGTGCACGGGCCCACGATTACCTGCGGCGGAGGTGCTGCCATCGTGGTGCAGCCGGCGGCCGCGAACATGATGATGGCGGCAGGTAAGGCGATTCGAATCATGGTGCTGCTCCTGATAGTGATTGCCGTGAAGTCATTGCCGTGAGCGTGCCGTCGAAACCGTTAGGATCATGTAAAAGCCAGTCGCAGTATCAGCCGCGCCAGGGTCACCACGTCCTGATGGTTGTGCGCGCACACGCGCCGCAGCAGCGCGGACGAGCCGCCGCGCAGATACGATCGCCACGCCGCGGGTGCTTGCGAGCCGGGCAGGTCGTCCTCGCGAACGATCTTCAGCAACTCGCGCTCGATCGTCGCAAGCCGGCAGTTCTCCCACGTCCCGCGGTAGCGACGCCGCGTCGGGAACAACAGGTCGACATGGTCCAGCGGCGTGATCGGGTCGTCCATCCGCGCGAGCCGGTAGCGCGTCTTCAGCAACGGCGAGTCGTAGCAGCGGCCGTTGTAGCTCGACAGCACCGTGGTCGGCGCCAGCCAGTCGGCGAACGTGCGCAGCATCAGTGGTTCGGCCGCCAGGGTAGTGATCAGCAACTGGCGCACACGCAAGCCATCGCCATGGGTCGGATGACGATGCCAGTCCGCCGCGCCGATCTGGAACGCGCGCGTGCCGGTGCCGCCGGCCAGGCCGGTGGTCTCGGTATCGAAGAACAGCAGGTCGCGTGGGTTGACCGTGTCGTCGCGTTTGGCAAAGGTCAGCGGCAGCGCGTCGACAGGCGCCGCGAACGGCAGCCAATCCTCGATCAGCCGCAGCCCCGGGGCGATCTCCTCGCCGGGCAGTGAACGGTCAACCGGACCGCGCGGCGGTGTCGCATAGATGGGCAAGCGCTCGCGCACGCCGAGCAGGCGACGCAACGATTCGATCGAGGTCTTCGCGCTTCCGGGGTCTGGTCGGGTGTCCGGCTTGCCAGCCTCGCGCTTGAGCGCGCGCAGACGTTCAAGCGTGATGCTCACACCGCACCCACGGTTGGCACCAACAGGCCCAGCACCCGTCGTGCCAACGACTTCGGGGTGAGGCCGTCGCCGTCTTCGGTGGCGGCCAGGATCGGTCCGACGCACGCCGGGCAACCGCCCTTGCAATCGCACCGCTCGACCAGCTCGATCGCGCGTTGCACCAGTTCCGCCTGCCGTACCCACAACGGCTCGCTCAAGCCCACGCCGCCGGGGAAGTTGTCGTACAGATAGACGGTCGGCACGAACTGACGGACTTCGATCAGCGCGCGGTCGGTGGCCGCCTGGCTGACCGGTGAGCGTGAGTCGCCCGTATCGCCATGGCTTCCGCCACCATGATCCCCGTCGCCTTCCCACCCGCGCAGCCTGCCGCGGCCGCTGGCGTCGGCAACGGCGAACCACGCGCCGTCGTCGTTGCCGACCGACTTCTGCAAATCGCGCGCATCGGCCATCACCGCCACCGTCGCCACCACGTGCAGTGCGTAGGCCGCGCCGAGGAAGCCATCCAGCGCATCCTGGCGCGACTCGAACCACGCCAGCAGCACCGACTGCGGCAGCTGCCACCACACCGCAGTGGTGTGCAGCTCCTGGTCGGGCAGGTTGACCGGGCCGTAGCCGATGTTCTCGTGGGTGTAGTAGCGGATCTTCTTGTAACCCGACACCCGCCGCACCACGTGAACCTCGCCGTGATGCGCGTTGCCACGACCGGCGAGATCACTGTCAAAGCGCTCCAGCACCTTCAGCCTGGTGTAGTCGATCGAGTCGGTGTAGTAGTCCACGTGGGTGCGGGTGACAAAGGCCTTGCGTCCATCCCAGTCGAGCCGCTCGACCTGGTACGGGGTGCTTTGGACCATGTGGATCGCGCCCTCGTACAGGGTCAGTGCGGCCGCCGAGTAATCAACCTCGGCGATGATCCGCTGCTGTCCACCGGTCTTGTCGACTACCACGAAGTTGCCGTCGGCGACCGAGCGCAGCGACACCGAACCGGCCGGATAGCTGTCGGCGATCCACTCCCAGCGGTCGCCTTCCCGGTGCACCACGTCGGTTTCGGCCAGGGCTTGCAGGTACACGTCCGGCTCGATTGGGCCGAACATCTCGTCCACCACAAAGGCCAGCTCGAACGCCGCGCAGCGGATGTGGTCGAACAGGATCAGCGGCTGGTCCGGGGCAATGCGGGCGTGCTCCGGTGGTGCATCGGCGAAGAAGTCCGGGTGCCGCACCACGTACTGGTCGAGCGGCTGCGAATTGGCCACCAGCACGCCCAGCGATGGTCGCTGCCGCCGGCCGGCACGGCCGAAGCGTTGCCACGTCGCCGCGACCGTGCCGGGATAGCCGTTGAGCACCACCACGTCGAGCGAACCGATGTCCACGCCCAGCTCCAGCGCCGAGGTCGAGATGATCCCGTCGATGCGGCCGTCGCGCATGTCGCGCTCCGCCAAGCGGCGCTCGGTCGGCAAATAGCCGCCCCGGTAGGCGCGGATCCGCGGCGGCTTGCGCGGGTCGGAATCGAACACGTCTTTCAGATACTTGGTCAGCACCTCGACCATCAGCCGCGACTGTGCGAACACCAGCGTCTTCAGCCCGGACTTGATCGCGATCCGCGCAATCCGGTTGCTCTGCGACCGCGCCGAGGCACGCAGCCCCAGATCCTTGTTGACCACCGGCGGATTCCACAGCAGCACGTGTTTGTCGCCGGTCGGCGCGCCGGATTGGGTGATCGTGTGCACGTCTGCCTCGATGAGTGCGCGCGCATGCTCGCCCGGATTGCCGATCGTCGCCGAGCACAGGATGAACTGCGGCGTCACCCCGTAGAACGCGCAGATCCGTTTCAGCCGGCGCAGCACGTTGGTCACGTGCGAACCGAACACGCCGCGGTAGGTATGGATCTCGTCGATCACCACGTAACGCAGGTTCTCGAAGAACTGCGCCCACTTGGTGTGATGCGGCAGGATCGCCTGATGCAGCATGTCCGGATTGCTCACCACGATGTCGCCGTGCAGCCGGATCGCCTGGCGCGCATCGCCGGGCGTGTCGCCGTCGAAGGTGAACGCTTTCACTCCGAGATTGCCCGCGCGGTTGAGCTCCAGCAACTCGGCTACCTGGTCCTGGGCCAGCGCCTTGGTCGGGAACAGGTACAAAGCCTTGGCCTTCGAATCGCCCATCGCCGCCGCCACCACCGGCAGGGTGTAACACAGTGATTTGCCCGACGCGGTCGGCGTCACGATGGCGATATTTTCGCCACGTTGGGCTGCCTCCCAGGCCTCCGCCTGATGGCTGTACAGCCGGTCGACCCCACGCGCGCGCAACGCCGCCGCCAACGCCGCCGGCACGTCGTCCGGGATCGGCTCATACGATCCCTCCTGCCCCGGGACCATGAAACTGCCGGTGATACGGTCCGCGTAGCGTCGCGACAGCCGCTGAGTCAGCAGCGCACTGTCACGCGACGGCTGGCCATCGGTGGTGGCCAGCGAACGTTCGGCGCTCTCGGTGCGGGGAGCGAGGGCAAAGGCCATGGCGCAAGATCCGGGGAAAGAGCGCCATCGGACCACGGGGGTGTCTCAGGGTGTGAGACGGGCTTTTTCAACAAAAACGCCCGCCGGGGAGAGAGACCGGCGGGCGCCCGTACTGCACGTTTATCAGCGTTTGGCGATCAGTTCGTGATCTTGACGTCGTCGATGTAGACGTTGACGTTGTAGGCGGTGTTGGCGTGGTACAGCCAGATCGCGTCGAGTTTGACGGTGCTGGCGGTAATCGCGCCGTTGCCGCCGACCCAGGCGCTCCACTGGGCGGCGTCGGTCATCGACCAGGACACATAGGTCCAGGTATTGGTCGCAATCGACTTGCTGGTGGAGCGTTCGGTACCGTCGCTGTCGTCAATGCCCATGCCCACGCGCATGCCGCTGCCGCCGGTCCACACCCAAAAGCCGATCTTGCCGTTGGAGCGGGTCAGGGCGGTGTTGCTGCCCGGGCTGCCGCCGCCGGACAGCAGCCGCACGTTCCAGGCTGCGGTGGTGGCGGTGTTGTCCTTGAGCAGCACCCGCAGCGAGCACGAGCCGTACTTGCGCGTGCCGCAGTCGCGGGTCGCGGTCGAGGCGGTGGAGATCCCGGTCGTGCTGCCGGAGTAGGTGGGGCTGGTGTTGAAGTGGCCGACGCTGCTTTCGAAGCGGTCGAGGTACCTGGTGGTGCCGCCGCTCGTCGGATTCAGCAGCGAGTAGTACTTGCTCCAGTTCCAGTTGATGCCCGGATCGGTGTGGGTCTGTCCGCTGAAGTGCTGGTGGCCCTTGATTTTGACGCTGGTGGGCAGGACTTTGATGCCGCTGCTGGCGGCACCCTTGTATGCGCTGGCGCAGGAGATCGCGCTGTACTTGGAGCAGAAGTTGCGCACCAGGGCCGCGGATGCGTTGTACATCGAGGTGGTGTACCAGGAGCTGTTGTTGACGTACCCCTCGTGCTCGATGCCCAGGGTGTAGCTGTTCTGGTTCCCCACGTGCCAGCCGGTGTGGGCGTTGCGCACCATCTGCGTCACCTGGCCGTCGGAGCTGCGGATCACGTAATGCGCGCTGACGTTGGCGGCCGGGTTCTTGAACCACGAAATCGTGCCAGCGTAGCTGCCCTGCGCGGTGTGGATGGTGACCGCGCTGATCGCCGAGGAGCGCGAGGCGGTGTAGTTGGTCGAGTGCGCCGCGTTCCAGATCGCCGGGCCGTAATCGGTGCTCTGGATGCCGACATCGGTGGCCGGTGCCGCGTCGCCGGCGGCCGACAGCGACGTGCGCGGCGACTTGGCCCGCAGGGTTTCGCTGATCGGATCGAGCTCGTAGTCGGCGGTCTCGATGCGGTCGTTCTCGACGTCCAGCCGCACCATCGGCGCGCGCAGCTTGATCAACTGGTCGATATCGAACGCCCGCTCCCACTCGATCGCGTGCTCGGGCACCACGATGCCGCGGTCGTTGACGCCGCGGTCCTGGGCCAGCAGGACGTCATACGCGAAGCTGGTGCGCGCGTAATCACCGACGGCGCTGGCCCGGGCGGCCTCGACCGGCGATGGCGAGAAGCCCGCGTACCGCATCAACGCCGGGCGGATGTCCTCCGGTGACCGGGCCACCGCGCCGCGCTTGTCCAGGCGCGTGCGGGCGTCGGCTGCGGGCGGGTCCTTGCGGATCTCCGCATCCAGCAGCGCCGCTGCGGCCAGCACGTTGGTGCGTGCATCGCTGCGGACCAGGCTCGGCGACACGCCCAGCAGACGCGCGCCCTCGGTGACCTGGTCGGCAAAGCCCTGGCCGGCGTACAGACCCATCACACCGTGCGCGGCGGGCATGTGGTGGTGCGCCTCGGCCTGGGTCTCGTTGCGCTCGGGCTGGATGTGCATCCAGCGGCTCTGGACGTAGGCGATGGATTCCAGCGTACCGGCCGGAATCGCGGGATAGCGGGCATAGGCCTGTTGGAAATACCTCTGGAATGCCTGGCGTTGCGGCAGCAGCGCGGCCTCCTCGGCATTCAAATGCGCCCCCAGTGTGGCGTCCTGCATCGGTACCGCGGATTCTTCTGCCAGTGCGGTGGTGGCGAGCAGTCCGCCGATTACCACGGATAACAACATGCGCGAATATCGCTTCATCTTGGTCAAACTCCGTTTTTGGATGTGCTCCCCCTGGAGCGTCAGCTTCTACACCACCCGGCCAGCTGGGATTCAGGAAGTTGCGGATGCGTGACGGCCTTCGCCTTCCGGCCGTGATCGGGCCCGAGTCAATCGGAAAAATCCGTCGCGGTGCCTCCGGATTTGCCGCGGCGCATCGACACGCCGCGCAGGAAAACCGTATGGACGGCGCTGCGGACGGCGGGGCGGGTGTAACGACGCTGCGGTTCTATCAGGCGGCCGGAGCTTGGGTGGTTTCTAGCTCCGTCGCCGACACCGGCCGCAGCGTGAGCGCACGCAGGCGCCGGCAATTGGCAACGCCGATACCGCTGTCGCGTCCGGCGGTGTGCAGCGTCACGTGCGGCGGCGGGACCGGTAGCTGGCGGCCGAGCAGACGGCCCAGCGCGTGATGGAACGGGGCCATTGCCGGCAGCTCGACCAACTCGATGATCGAGTGGGCGATGCCAGGTTGGCCTTCTTCATTCAACGGCTTGCGCAGTAGCAGATGCCGACCGGTGCGACTGAAATCCCAACGCTGGGACGAGAACGCGTCGTCAAGCGCGCCGGTGAGACAAGCCTCGGCGAACACCTCGCGCAGTTCGCAGCCCAGGGTGTTGCCGATCAAAGTGACATGGAGCTCGGGCTTCGGCTCCAGTACCAATCCGTCGATGGCGACATCGGCACGTGGCGGCGGCCAGCGCTCCGGGGGAATCGGCAGGATGAGGGTGTTGCCGGAGAGCATCATGGCCCCATCATGGGCGAGGTCCGGACTTGGCGGTAACGCGGACGCGCCCCGGCCGTCGCGCGCATCACAGTGTTTCATCCGCCGTTCTGTAATGCCGACGTGTTGCGGCGCACAATATGCCGTTGTATTTGCAAGGATCCGGCCCGTGGCGGATACCCCAACCTCGACCATCCCGGTGCTCGACCGTCGTCGCATCGCCCTGATACTGTTCGCGTTGGCGACCGGCGGCTTTGCGATCGGCACCAGTGAGTTCGCGATGATGGGCTTGATGCCGAGCCTGGTGCTGGGCCTGGACATCACCGAACCCCAAGTCGGTCATCTGATCAGTGCGTACGCGCTCGGGGTCGTGGTCGGCGCGCCGGTGCTGGCGATCCTCGGTGCGCGGTTGCCGCGGCGCTCGTTGCTGCTGGCGCTGATGGGCTTCTACGCGCTCGGCAACCTGGCGACCGCATTCGCCCCGAACTACCACGCGATGCTGGCGTTCCGCTTCATCGCCGGCCTGCCGCACGGCGCCTTCTTCGGTGTCGCGATGCTGGTCGCCGCCTCCATCAGCCGCCCCGACCAGCGCGGCGCGGCGATCAGCAAGGTCATGCTGGGCCTGTCGATCGCGATCCTGGTCGGCAACCCGCTGGCCACCTGGCTGGGACAGGCCCTGAGCTGGCGTTACACGTTTGCCCTGGTGGCGGTGGTCGCGGTGCTGACAGTCGTGATGATCGCGCGTTTCCTGAGCGCTGATCCCTCCGAGCCACGCCAAAGCCCGTTGCGGGAAATACGCGCGTTTCACCAGTCGCAAGTGTGGTTGACGCTGCTGATCGGCGCGGTCGGCTTCGCCGGCATGTTCTGCGCCTTCAGCTACCTCGCGCCCACGCTGACCGAAGTGACCGGGGTCAGCGACGGCTGGATCCCGATCGCGATGGCGGTGTTCGGCGTCGGCTCGGTCATCGGCAACCTCGCCGGCGGCTGGCTGGTCGACCGCATGCAGTTCCGCGCCACCGCGGTGATCCTGGGCTGGTCGGCGCTGGTGCTGCTGATCTACCCGTTCGCCGCGCACTCGCTGTGGAGCATCCTGCCGGTGGTGGTAGCGCTGGGCACGATGGGCGCCCTGGCCCCGGTGCTGCAGACCCGCTTGATGGACGTGGCCGGCGAAGCGCAGACCCTGGCCGCCGCCTCCAACCACGCCGCCTTCAACGCCGCCAACGCCCTGGGCCCGTGGCTGGGCGGCATGGCCATCAGCGCCGGATTCGGCTGGACCTCGACCGGTTACGTGGGCGCCGCGACGGCGCTCGGCGGACTACTGATCTATGCGTGGGCGCGTTGGGATGAGCGGCGGTTGCGCGCGTTGGACGCGGCGTAAAAATCAACGTCTGGATTGATATTCCAATTATCAACTGATAGGTTGATATTCGACTTATCAACTTACAGGTTGATCTATGGCCACACCAGTTCGTATCCCCGACCAGCTCGGCGGTCTGCTGCGTACCGCCCGGCTGCAGCAGGGCTATACCCAGGCCGATGTCGCCAACCGGATGGGCGTCAGCGTGCAGGCGATGTCCAAACTGGAGAACAACGCCGGTCGTGCTGCCTTCGATCGCATCCACCGGCTGTGCCTGATCCTCGGGCTTGAGTTGGTGCTGCAACCACGAACCGGCATCGATCCCGATGCTGCAACCCCGGAGTGGTGACCGTGGCGACACTGGACCTATGGATGAACGGAACGCAGGTTGGCCACTGGACACGGCGAAGCGGAGTCGACCAACTGGTCTATCGACGCGAGTGGATTGAATCCCCTGAAGGCCGGCCGTTGTCGCTGTCGCTTCCCTATCCTCGGCAAACGGCGCGCGATGTCACCCTGCGCACGCCCGCGGTGGCGGCGTACTTCGAGAACCTGATCCCGGACAACGAGCGCATCCTCCAACGCATTCGCGACCGCTACCGGGCGCGCAGTGCCAATGCGTTTGATTTGCTGGCGGCGGTCGGGCGCGATTGCGTGGGTGCACTGCAGCTGGTCCCGGAAGACGAGGAGCCGGGCGACTCCCGCAGGATCGATGCACAGCCGCTGGACGAGGCCGGCGTGGCGCAAGTACTGCGCAACACCACGGTCGACCGTTTGCTGACGCCGGGCGACGAGGACGCGTTCCGGCTGTCGATCGCCGGCGCCCAGGAAAAAACCGCACTGCTGCGCCATGGCGATCGCTGGTGCGTTCCGCACGGCGCCACGCCCAGCACCCACATCTTCAAGCTGCCACTGGGCCTAGTGGGAAACATGCGTGCGGACCTGTCGTCCTCGGTCGAACTGGAATGGCTGTGCATGGAGCTGGTGCGCGCGTACGGATTGCCGGTGGCCAATGTGGAAATCGGCCATTTCGAGGACCAGAAGGCACTGATCGTCGAGCGATTCGACCGGCGACTGTCAAGCGATCGCGGCTGGTGGATGCGCGTCCCGCAAGAAGACATGTGCCAGGCCGGTGGCCTGCCGCCGTCGCTGAAGTACGAATCCGACGGGGGCCCCGGCATCCGCGACATCATGGAAGTGTTGCGTGGTTCGAATAATTCCGTGGACGACCGGATCACCTTCTTCCGGGCACAACTGCTGTTCTGGCTGATGGCGGCCACCGACGGCCACGCCAAGAACTTCAGCTTGACGTTGTTGCCGGGCGGCGCCTATCAGCTGACGCCCCTGTACGACATTCTCTCGACTTATCCCATCCAGGGACACGGGACGGGCAGGCTGGACCCTCGTGAAGCAAAGTTGGCGATGGCCGTCACCGGGCGCAACCGACATTACAAGGTGCGCGAGATCCACCGCTGGCACTGGACTTCGATGGCAGCCCAGCTCGGTCTTGAGACCGCGCCGGGTGAACTGGTCGCTGCCATGGTGGCGGCTACCCCGCGGGTACTCGATCAAGTCGGCGAGGCGTTGCCCGAGGGCTTCCCGCAAGCGCTGTACGAGGGGGTCCGCGATGGGATGCTGGCCGCGGCGAAAAGACTGGAGGCGGAACCCGACCTGCGCGGCAGTGCCGACAAGTGACGCCGGCTTCGGACGGACGCCTCCCGATGACGTAGCCTGGGCAGGCAGCAGGATTGCAGCAGTCGCCCGGCTTGGATGCTTGCGTCGCTTTGGGGAAGCACGTGCGCTATTGGTGGGTAAACCAGAATCAGACATATCGCCATGAAGTCGCTGGCGGCTATCTGTGGTCGCCGAAACGCAACGCAAACGGCGCCAGGAACCCCTACTACGACTTCATGCGCGTGGTCTCGCCGGGCGATCTCGTGTTCTCGTACGCCGATACCTTGATCAAGGCCATTGGTTTGATCAAGACACACGCGTATGAAGCGCCGAAACCGCTGGAGTTCGGCAACACGGGCGCTTACTGGGAAAAGATCGGCTGGCGGGTGGACGTCGGATTTCGGGAGATGACCCATCAGGTGCGGCCGGCGGATTACGCCGAGCAGATCGCCAAGGTATTGCCCGGCAAGTACTCACCGCTGCGGCCCAACGGCTTTGGACTCCAGAACGTGTATCTGACCCGCGTTCCCGCAGACCTCGCCGAGACGTTGTTGAGCCTCATTGGTGTGGAAGCCCGGAACATCGCAAGAGCGGCACGCATTGCGGACGAGGCGACAGCTACTGATGCCGTTGGATTGATCCAATGGGAAGCGCATCAAATTGAGCAGCTCAAGCAGGACCACCACATCGCTCCGACCGAGCGGGAAGCGTTGGTTCTTGCACGAAGAGGGCAAGGCAAGTTCCGACAGAAGGTCGCGGCTATCGAGAAATGGTGTCGAATTACGCACGTTGAGAAGCCGGAACACTTGAGGGCAAGTCATTGCAAGCCGTGGCGTGACTCCAGTAACGAAGAGCGGCTGGATGGTGAGAATGGATTATTGCTGACGCCGACCATTGATCACTTGTTCGATCGTGGCTTCATCAGCTTTGAATCGAACGGCGACTTGCTCGTTTCTCCGGTTGCCCACCGAGACTCACTCGAGCGGATGGGGATCGAGATGGCGACCCGCGTCAACGTCGGGAGCTTCAGTTCCGGTCAGCGGCAGTTCCTTGATTTTCATAGGAACAGCGTGTTCCTCGATAGCAAAGCTCCACTTGACTAAGCAGTTGAATATCGACTGGGCACTGAGCTTCGACCAAGATCGTACTCAACTCGCTACCCGCCCAACGAAAACCCCGCCTCCACGACAGGTTTTACCCATTCTGGCGTGGCCGCCAACGACTCCAGGTCGGTGGGGAAAATGAGCTTTCCGGCGACGACTTCGGCGACCAGCAGCGGGTCGGGAATCGCATCGCCCATTTCAGCGTCGACGCTGTTGTCGTACACCTGCAGGTGGGCCAAGTGCGGCATCAGTGCGATCAGGTTTTCCAGCGCCGCCGGGTAGCGCTCGCGGATCTTCGCTTCGGCAATGGCGTGGCCGCCTGCGGTGACGCGGGCCTGGACGCGGGCGATATGGTGTTCCGGCGACGGCAGGCCGCAGAACCAGATCAACACGTCGTGTGATCGGGTTGCTGCCATGATGCGGGCGGGCACGGTGCGGCCACCCAGCGTGGTCTCGAAAGCGTAGTGGGTGCCTCGCGTGAGCGCGTCTTCCAGCCGCCGCATACCTTCCTGCCATGCCGCCGCGTTGGCTTCGCCCTGGCCGCAGCCCGTCGCTGCAACCAACTCGCGCGCATGCGTGTCGGGATTGAACCAGGTCAGCCCTGCCTGTTGCAGCAGGTACCCGCCGATGGAACTCTTGCCGGCACCGTTGACGCCGGCAAGAACGTAAAGCACCGGCCGCGGCGTATTCATCGGCGCGCCATCAATGGCTGGCGCCAACCTTGACCTTGCCGCCCAGCTTGGCCGGACGGCCCATCACTCCGCGCAGGCGATCACCGGCGTCGGGGGCTTGCAGCGCGGCGAGTCGCTCGTCGAACCGGCGCCGCAATGTGTCCAAGGCGTCCTGGTCTTTTGCTGCCGCATCGCGCAGGGCGTGCAAGATGAGGTCGTATTCCGCGACCGACAGGATTACCGCCTCGGGCTGGTTGTGATTGGTGACAACGACTCTGCCGACGCGGCCCACCGACTTCATGACACCGCGCCAACCGAGCTTCTTCACATCCGATGCGGGCGTGTGCGGCAGGTCTTCAATCATAGTGAGCGGGCGAGGGAGCGCCATGGCGAGCAACCGGTAGCGGGTAATAAGGCCAATATACCCTTATTGGCCATATCCCGTCCAATGGCGATGTTCAACGCGGCAGTACCACTACCGCCTCGCCTTCATCCTCCTCGCACCGCGCCCCCGTATCCGCCACCGGCGATGGCACCTGCCCGGGCACTTCCGATGGCACGGCAATCGCATCCGGACCTACCGGCAGCATTGTCGCCGCGCGCCAGCGACCCCACTTGTAATAGGCCAGCGAAAGCACCATCGACACGAACGCGCTGACCGGGAAGCTCCACCAGATCGCGTCCACGCCCAGTTCCGGCTGCAGCCAGTTGGCGAAGGGCACGCGCACGCCCCACAGGGCCAGGCCGAGGATCACCAGCGGCGGGATCACCGCGCCGGTGGAGCGGACCACGCCGGCAACCACGAAGGTCACCCCGAAAAACAGGAACGACCACACCGCGATGTGGTTGAGGTGACGGGCGATCTCCAGCGCTTCGCTGCCGGTGGGCATGAACATCGCCAGGGTGTACTGATCGAGCAGGATCAGCGGAGCGATCAGTGCGCCGGTCAGCAGGAAGTTGAAGCCGATGCCGTGGCGGGTCGTTGCTTCCACGCGGTCCCAGCGGCCGGCACCGACGTTCTGCGCGGCCATCGACGAGCAGGCCGCTCCGATGGCCATCGCCGGCATCTGCACATAGGTCCACAGCTGCAGGGCGGCGCCGTAAGCAGCGGTGGTGAGGGTGCCGTACTGGTTGACCATGGTGATCATTGCGATCATCGCCAACGAGATCATCACCATCTGCAGGCCCATCGGCACGCCCTTGACCACCAGCGTGCGCACGATGATCCAGTCGGGCTTGAACAGGTGGCGCTCATCGCGGCCGATCCACAGCGGATGGCGCTTGTGCCGCAGCCACGCCAGCATCGCCGCCAGCGCGATCACGTTGGCAATCAGGGTGGCCATCGCGCTGCCGGCCATGCCCATCTCGGGCAGCGGGCCGACCCCGAACATCAACAGCGGCACCAGCACGATGTCCAGCAGCACCGCGATGAACAGGAACAGGAACGGCGTGCGGGTGTCGCCGGCGCCGCGCAGGATCGCCGACAGGAACGCGAACGCGTACAGGAACGGCAGCGCCAGGAAGATGATCTTCAGGTAGGCGTCGGCCAATGGCAGCGCCGCCTCGGGGGTCGACATCCAGACCAGCACATGGCGCGACAGCGGCAGCCCGATCGCCGCCAGCGCGACCGAGACGCCGAGGAAGAACGTCGCCGCCGAGCCGATCACCCGGCGTGCTTCGGGCAGATTCTTCCGGCCCATCGCCTGCCCGACCAGGATGGTCGAGGCCATGCCGAAGCCGAACACCCCGCCCAGCAGCAGGAACATGATGTTGTTGGCGTTGGCGATCGCCGTCAGCGCCTCCTCGCCGAGGAAGCGACCGACCCAGACCGCGTTGACCGAACCGTTGAGGGACTGCAGCACGTTGCCGCCAAGGATCGGCAGGGCAAACACGAACAGGGTGCGCCCAATCGGGCCTTCGGTAAGGGTGCGTTGTTGGATCATCGGCGCTCCAGGCAGGCGGCCAGCGTAACGGGACACGGTGCACGCGGCGCGAATGCGCGATAATCCACCATGATCAGAATCACCGATATCAGGCTTCCGCTCGACCACGCCGAATCGGCCCTGGTCGATGCCATCGTGGCCCGCCTCGGCATCACGACCGACGAACTGACCGCTTACACCCTCGCCAAGCGCAGCCACGATGCGCGTCGGCGTGGCGGGATCGTGCTGATCTATTCGGTCGACGTGGACACCCCGCGCGAGGCGGACATCCTGCAACGGCTGGCGCAGCAGGTGCCCGCGCCGGGATTGCCGAAGGTCGGGCCGACGCCGGACACAACCTACAAGTACGTCGCCCGGGCGCCGGCGGAACTGCCGCTGCGGCCGGTGGTGATCGGCACGGGCCCATGTGGTTTGTTTGCCGGGTTGGTGCTGGCGCAGATGGGCTTCCGGCCGATCATCCTGGAGCGCGGCAAGGCGGT
The DNA here is from genome assembly GCF_054052125.1 of Lysobacter sp. A378. Taxonomy (NCBI): domain Bacteria; kingdom Pseudomonadati; phylum Pseudomonadota; class Gammaproteobacteria; order Lysobacterales; family Lysobacteraceae; genus Lysobacter; species Lysobacter sp. A378. The sequence continues at coordinate 278,572 of NZ_JBSVRK010000001.1, forward strand.
GCGCGAGCGCACGGTGGATACCTTCGGGCTGTGGCGCAAGAAAGTCCTCAACCCTGAGTCCAACGTGCAGTACGGCGAAGGCGGGGCGGGTACGTTTTCGGACGGCAAGTTGTACAGCCAGATCGCCGATCGCCACCACCACGGACGCAAGGTGCTGACCGAGTTCGTCGCTGCCGGTGCGCCGCCGGAAATCCTGTACGTCGCCAAGCCGCATATCGGTACATTCAAGCTGGTATCGATGGTGGAGCACATGCGCGCGACCATCGAGTCGCTGGGTGGGGAAATCCGCTTTTCGCAACGCGTCGATGACGTGTTGGTGGAGACCGATGCGGCCGGCACCCGGCAGGTGCGCGGCGTGATGCTGGCAAGCGGCGAGGAGCTGCGCACGGACCATGTGGTGTTTGCGGTCGGCCACAGCGCGCGCGATACGTTCGAGATGCTGCACCGGCGCGGTGTGTGGCTGGAGGCCAAGCCGTTCTCGATCGGGTTCCGCATCGAGCATCCGCAATCGGTGATCGATACCGCGCGGTTTGGCCCGCAGGCCGGGCATCCGGTGCTGGGCGCAGCGGATTACAAGCTGGTGCACCACTGCAGCAACGGACGTTCGGTGTACAGCTTCTGCATGTGTCCGGGCGGCACCGTGGTTGCGGCTGCGAGCGAGCCCGGCTGCGTGGTGACGAACGGCATGAGCCAGTACTCGCGCAACGAGCGCAACGCGAATGCGGCGATCGTGTGCGGGATCACACCGGCGGACTTCGCGCCTTACGGCCGGCGCCAGGACGGTACCGCCGACCCGCTGGCCGGCATCGCATTGCAACGCCACTGGGAGGCGCGCGCATTCGAGCTGGGCGGCGGCGAGTATGAGGCGCCGGCGCAACTGGTCGGCGACTTCCTCCAGGATCGCGCCTCGCAGGAATTCGGCACGGTGCTGCCGTCCTACACCCCGGGGGTATGGCTGGGTGATTTGAGCCAGTCATTGCCCGACTACGCGATCGCTGCGATCCGCGAGGCGCTGCCGGCGTTCCACAAACAGTTGCGCGGTTTTGCGATGGGCGATGCGGTGCTGACCGGGGTCGAGACGCGCACGTCCTCGCCGGTGCGCATGGCGCGCAACGCGGAGGGTCACAGCCTCAATACCCGTGGCCTGTTTCCCGCCGGCGAAGGCGCGGGCTATGCGGGTGGCATTCTTTCGGCGGGCGTGGATGGCATCCGGGTGGCCGAAGCGGTGGCACTGAGCATCGTCGGCGCTGGCGATTCCATCGGTTGACCCCGATGCGGCATGCTGGGCGCATGTCCGACAAGCCGTTTTCCCCTTCTTGCGAGCGCAACCGTGAGCCGATCCTCGCGGTGCTGCGGCGCCATTTTTCCGACCGGCGCCAAGTGCTGGAGATCGGCTCGGGCACCGGCCAGCATGCCGTGCATTTTGCTGCAGCGATGCCATGGCTGGTGTGGCAGTGCTCGGACCGGGCCGGGTATCTGCCGGGGATCGGGCAATGGCTGGATGAGGCGGCGTTGGCGAACACGCCGGCGCCGCTGGCCCTGGACGTAAGTGCCGGGCCTTGGCCGGTCCACGCGGTGGATGCGGCGTTCACCGCCAATACCTTGCACATCATGGGCTGGACCGAGGTGCAGGCGTTCTTCGACGGGCTCGATGCCGCGTTGGCCGACGACGCGACGTTGGTGGTGTACGGGCCGTTCAACTACGACGGTGAGTACAGCAGCCACAGCAACCGCGAGTTTGATGGCTGGTTGAAGGCCCGCGACCCGCGCTCGGGTATCCGCGACTTCGAGGCGGTCGATGTGTTGGCGCGTGGGATCGGCCTGCGGTTGGTGGAGGACGTGGCGATGCCGGCCAACAACCGGTGCCTGGTCTGGACCCGGCAAGCTACCTGCCCGATTCACCACGCCTAGACCCCCCCTGACGCATCGTCATGGCATCGGCGTGGACGGAGAGTGGGATGAAAACCAACGGCCCGGTATTCGGCGAGCGGTCCTTCAGCAAGGTGGCGGCGTTGTTTTCCGATGAAGCCGCGGCGCGGCAGGTGGCGGCGCGCTTGCGTAGCGAGCTCGAGCTGGGCGAGCAGCAGGTCCAGGTGGTGACGCCCAGCGACCCGCGGCTCGGTCGCAAGATCGAACCCGACAGCCGCGGTATCTGGCACACCGCGATCAAGGCGCACATCACCTTCGGCCTGCTTGGCATCGTGGTGGGGTTGGCGTTGTTCATGGTGCTGTGGGGAGTGGGGATCGGCGCGGTGCGGAGCTCGCCATGGGCGACGGGCGGCGCGCTGGTGTTCTTCGGCGCCGTGTTCGGCCTGTTTGGCGGCGGCTTCGTGACCCTGCGTCCGGACCAGGACGTGCTGATCAACCAGGTCCGCGAAGCGATCGAAAACGGCCGCTTCGCGGTCGTGGCCCATCCCGACAACCACGAGCAGCGCGACCGCATCACTGCGATGCTGGAAGCGGCATCGGACGAGGTGGTCGGCACGCTGTAGCACGCAATCATCGGCCATGCCATTTGGCAGGCGCGCGCGGGTGGTCGGCTAGTAGGATGGGGCGGTTGCTTTCCCGGGGGTTTGCCGATGTCGCGGTTACGTTGCCTGTCTGTCCTGTCGCCGGTGCTGGTCGCCGCGTTGTTGCCATGCTCCTTCGCCGTGGCCCAGCAGTCACCGCCTGCCACCGCGCTGACCGTTATGTCCGCACCATCGACGCCGGCTCCGGCACCGCTCGACCAGCCATACCCGGGCACGCTGTCGGTCACCGTTGATGCCACCGATCTGGCGCGGCGCGCGTTCCATGTGCGCCAGAGCATTCCGGTGCAGGCCGGGACCATGCGATTGCTGTTCCCGAAATGGATCCCGGGCAAGCACCGGCCGGCCGGGCCGATCCGCAAGTTGGCGGGACTGACGATCCACGGCAATGGCCAGGCGATCCAGTGGCAGCGCGACCCGACTGACGTCTATGCGTTCCAGCTCGACGTCCCCGCCGGCGTGGCCACGCTGGAGATCGAGTTCGACCTGCTCACCCCGACCGCCGGCAACCAGGGCCGGGTGGTGATGACGCAGGACATGCTCAACGTGCAGTGGGGTTCGGTGGCGTTGTACCCGGACGGCTACTACAGCCGCCAGATCCAGATCAGCCCGACCCTGGTGCTGCCCGCCGGGTGGCAGGCCGGCACCGCATTGGAGCTGCAATCGCGCGCAGGCGACACCTTGCACTACGGCACGGTCAGCTTCGAGGTGCTGCAGGATTCGCCGGTCTACGCCGGGCGCCACTTCCGCCAGGTCGACCTGGACCCGGGCGCGGACCGTCCGGTGCGCTTCGACATCATTGCCGACTCGGCCAAGTACCTGGAGGCTACCGAGGAGCAGCTGGACAAGCATCGCGCGCTGGTCGAGCAGCTCTACAAGCTGTTTGATTCGCAGCATTACGATCACTACGACCTGTTGTTCTCGCTGTCGGACCGGATGGGCGGGCAGGGGCTGGAGCACCAGCGCTCGAGCGAGAACGGGGTGAAGCCAGGCTACTTCACCGAGTGGGACAAACACGTCGCCAGCCGCGACCTGCTGCCGCACGAGTTTGTGCATTCCTGGAATGGCAAGTTCCGTCGTCCCGCCGGATTGGCGACGCCGAACTTCCACGTGCCGATGGACGGCAGCCTGCTCTGGGTCTACGAAGGCCAGACCCAGTATTGGGGCATGGTGCTGGCGGCGCGCTCGGGGCTGTGGGACAAGGACGCCGCGCTGGGGGCACTGGCGCTGGTGGCCGCCACCTACGCCACCGACCGCCCCGGCCTGCAATGGCGCACCGTCCAGGACACCACGTACGACCCGGTGATTGCCGAGCGCCAGCCGCAGCCGTATCGCAGTTACCAGATGAGCGAGGACTACTACAACGCCGGCGCGCTGATCTGGCTTGCGGTCGACAGCAAGCTGCGCGAGCTGAGTGGCGGACGCAAGTCGCTGGATGATTTCGCCAGTGCGTTCTTCGGCATCCAGGATGGCAGTTGGGAGGTGGTGCCCTACGAATTCCAGGACGTGGTGGAAGCACTGGATGGTGTGGCTGCACACGATTGGGCCGGTTTTCTGCGCAGCCGCCTGGATGCCCACTCAGCGCCGCTGGACGGGCTCGCCGCGGCAGGTTGGAAGCTGGTCTACACCGACAAGCCATCGGACTACCACAAGAGTCTGCTGGCCTCGCGCAAGGCCGCCGACTACACGGCGTCGCTGGGAATGATGCTGGCCAGCAGCGACGGCAAGGTCAACGCGGTGCGCTGGGACGGGCCGGCATTCAACGCCGGCATCGCCACTGGCAGCACCTTGTTGGCAGTGAACGGCTACGCGTTCGAGACCGACTTGCTGGACGACGCGATCAAGGCCGCCCACGCGGACGGCACGCCGATCGAGCTGGTGGTCAAGCATGGCGAGGTCGTGCGTACGCTCACGCTGGACTACCGCGACGGGCTGAAGTATCCGCACCTGGAGCGGGTCGCGGGCAGCAAGGACCGCTTGAGCCGGATCCTCTCGCCGTTGTGAGCCCGGCCATCGCAACCAGTTATCATGGGGTGGAATCAGGGGGAGTACGTATGAAAATCAACAGCCGGCCCTTCGCGAGCGCGCTGTTCACGGCGTGTCTGGCATTTGCTGGAGCGGTCTCGGCACAAACCGCCACGATACCGCTGACGCCAATCTCGGAGTTTTATTTCGCCGAAGACGCGCGTACCACCCAGCCCGTGGTGGCCGTCCGGGGCGAAGGTGAAGCGGTCACCCAGAAGCTGGTCAAGGCGCTTGCGCGCAATCCGCGGGCGAAGAAAGAGACCGCCCAGCTGGCCCACATTGCGTTGGCAGGTGGCCGCTCCGGACTGGGCGTGGAGTTGTACCAGCGCCTGCTTGGCCAGATTGACACCAATGACGGTCTGTACCGGACGGTGATGTGGAATTACGGCTGGGATCTGTACCGCAGCGACGATCATGCCGGCGCGTTGACCCAATGGGAAAACTTGTTGAAGTCGCGCAACATCACGGCCGACTGGATGCCGATGACGTTTGCCTTGGCATTGTGGCAGCTCGATCGCCGCGACGAGGCGGTGCAGTGGTACGCGGCCGGTGTGCGCACCCATCCGGCCAAGTGGCGCTCGTCCGACACCCTCGCGTCGGCACTGCCCGATTGGAGTGCCGATGAGGTGGCCGTGTTGTCCCAGGTGCAACAGGCTTGGGCGGCGAATCCGCCCGAATGGCGCTGACAACCGGGCCATAGCGCGGGTCATGGCGCCGCTCCCTCCCGGCCCGGTGTACGCTGCAGGCAGCAGCCTGTGACGCTGCGGTGGCCGTGAACCTGGGAGACGCTATGAAGACCGTGCTGGTGGCCAGTTCCAAGGGCGGGGTAGGCAAGACCACCATCGCCACCCATCTTGCCGCGCAGGCCGCGCTGGCCGGCGCAAACACGGCGTTGGTCGACGCCGATCCGCAGGGCTCGGCTCGTCGCTGGGCGGAGCGTCGCTCGGTGCTGGACAGCGCGGTGTTGCCGGTCGATGGCACCCGTCGCGGCAAGTGGCGCGCGCAGCTGCCATCCGATACCGACCTGGTCATCGTGGACGCCGCCGCCGGTGCGATGGCGCGCGAGCTGGAGACCTTCCTCGACGTCGCCGCCGCGGTCGTCGTCCCGGTACAGCCTTCCACGTTTGATATCGAGGCCAGCGTGCCGTTCCTGGATTCGCTTGCCCAACACCCGCGCGTGCGCAGCGGTGAGTTGCGGGTCGGCCTGGTCGCCAACCGCTTGCGCCCCTGGACCACCGTCTCCCGGGAAACCCTGGAGCTGCTGAAGCAATGGCCGTACCCGCTGGTCGCACAGCTGCGCGACAGCCAGGCTTATGTAGTCTTGAGCGGCCTGGGAAAGAGCCTGTTCGACTACCACTCCATGCATGTGCGCGAGCACCAGGCCGACTGGAAGCCGCTGCTGAAATGGCTGAAGAAATGACGCGCCGCCGTTTTGCTCCGCACTCGACTCCAGGGCGTGGCTACCTGCGCCGACTTTCCGCTTGAACCTTCCGCTTCGATGAGGTCCTGCCATGCGTGAATTGATCCTGCTCCGTCATGCCCATGCCGATCACGGCGCCACCGGCCACGCCGACATGGACCGCGCATTGTCCTCGGAGGGTTGGGCCGAGGCCGAGGCCGCCGGACACTGGCTCGCGGCGCAGAAGCTGGTCCCCGATTGCGTGTTGTGTTCTCCTGCGCGCCGCACCCGGGAGACGCTGGAAGCCGTACTGGGGGTGATCGGGTACGTCGAGCAGCGTGTCGATGACACCATCTACGGCGCCGATCCCGGCGCATTGATCGCGTTGGCCGACGCCCACCGTGATGTTGGGCGCCTGCTGCTGGTGGGCCACAACCCGGGCCTGGAGCAGTTGGCGGCGTTGCTGCACAGCGGCCAGTCCGGCGACTATCGCGGCATGGCCTCGGGTGGGATCGCGGTGTTGACCATTCCCGATGACCATAGGCTCGAGCCGGGCGTGGCCCAGCTCAGCGCTTTCTGGTGGCCGTGAGCCCGAGTTACGTATGGCTTGGGTGGATTGCGACAGTGCTGTGGGCAATGGCGTCGGCGTTGCCTGCGCACGCCGGCGCGGCACCCGGACCGGTGGCCACTGGCGGCGATACCGCCGGCGAGATGGGGTTTGATCCACTCCACACCCAATTCAGCTTCGAACTGCGCACCCGTTGGGGACAGCGTGTGCAAGGCCGGTTTCCGGTCCATGACGGCGCCATGGTGACCTTGCCTGGCGGTCGCAGCCAGATTTACATCCGCTTGGCGACCAATGCCGTGGAGGTGACCGATTCCCCTCGCTATAGCGAGTTGGCCCGCGGAGAAGGTTTTTTTGATGCGCAGCGCTATCCGGTGATCGAGTTCGTGTCCGAGCCGCTTGGTGTCGCGCTTGGCCACGACGGTGGCAAGTTCCGGGGTCGGCTCAGCATGCACGGGGTCAGCCGGATGGAGACATTCACGCTGGCGCCGTCCACCTGCATGCGGCCGGCGCTGGACTGTGATGCGGTGGCCGTGGGCAGCGTCAGCCGGCGTGATTACGGACTTGATGGCTGGCGGCTGATGTTGACCGACCAGGTGCAGTTCACCATGCGTGTGCGCTTGCGCCAACCGACGCCATGAGCGCTGCCACGCAAGGCCGTGCGGCCTGGCTGTTGCGGCCGCCCATCGCGCTGCTGGCGCTGGCCCTGGGGGCCTGCGCAAGCTTGACACCGCAACAGGCCACTCGCGCCAGCGCGATTGCCCAGGCCGCGCGTTCGACCCAGTTGAGCTGCGATGCCATCGACGCATGCGCCCAGCCGTCACCGCTGCGTGCGCTGGCCGGAAAGGCCTTCAGCGAGTCCACGGCGGAGCAGCCGCGGCATTACGCATTGCTGCTGGATGGCGGCACCAACGCGATGCTGGCGCGAATCAACCTGATCCGCAGCGCCACCACCGCCATCGACCTGCAGACCTACATCTACGAAGCGGACGATGCCGGGCGCCTGGTGCTGGACGAGTTGGTGCTTGCCGCCCGCCGCGGGGTCCGGGTGCGGTTGTTGATGGACCAGTTGGCGGCGCTGCAGAATGTGGAAACCCTGGCCGCATTCGCGGGCGTCCACCAGAATTTCCAGGTCAAGCTGTACAACCCGGTGCTGCACCGGGCCAGGATCAGCTACCCGCAGTACCTGCTTGCCGCCGCCTGTTGCTGGCGCCAGCTCAACCAGCGCATGCACACCAAGCTGCTGCTGGTGGACGGGGCGATCGGGATCACCGGCGGACGCAACTACCAGGACACGTATTACGACTGGGACGACCAGTACAACTTCCGTGATCGCGATGTGCTTGTCGCCGGTCCGGTGGCGCGGGCGATGGCGGTCGATTTCGGCAGATTCTGGGATGACTCGCGAAGCGTTCCTCCGGCACGGCTGGTGGATGTCGGCGAGGTCCTGCTCCAGCGCGGAGTGCCGCCCCTGCCGGCTTATCAGTTCGAACGCCCGCAACGTGCCCAGGCGATGCGCGACGATGCCAGCGATCGCGCGGTCGTGCAGGCGCGCCTGGTGGATCGCGCGCTCGCGGTGGGCAAGGTCCACTACGTCTCCGATGGCCCGGACAAACACCATGCCGAGGTACCGACGGATTTTGCCGCGGCATCCCACTCACTGGGCCGGCTGATCGCGTCGGCACAGGAAGAAGTGCTGCTGCAGACGCCGTACCTGGTGCTGTCCAAGTCGGCACAGGACTTGTTCGAACGCCTGCACGACCGCCCCGACCCGCCGCGGGTGGTGGTCTCGACCAACAGCCTGGCCGCGACCGATGCATTCTTCGCCTATGCGCTGTCCTACAAGTACAAGCGTCGCTACCTGCGCGATTTCGGCTTCCACATATACGAATACAAGCCGTTCCCGCAAGACGCGCCGATCGACTTGTCGACCACCGGTGCCGTGTTGCCCGACTACGTGCCCGAGTCGAGTCAGCCGACCGCGCCGCCGACCCGGCTCGACCGCAACAGCGTGCTGCGTTCTGCGCGCTATCGGCGGCCATTGCAGTCGGAATATGGCGCTACCCGCTACCTCAACCGCCGCGCCAACGAGCCGGTGCCATTGAAGCGCGCGGGGGTGCGCATGGGGATGCATGCCAAGTCGCTCGTGATCGATCGCCGGATCGGTGTGGTGGGGACGCACAACTTCGATCCGCGCGGGGACGTCTACAACACCGAAAGTGCGGTGATCATCGATGACATCGCGTTTGCGCGAGCATTGGCGGCCAGCATCCGGCGCGACATCAGTCCGGCCAATTCCTGGGTGATCGCTCCGCGCGACAAGCCGCCGGTGTTCTCCGGGCTGGAGTACTCGCTGGGTAAGATTTCCGAGTACCTGCCCATTTTCGATCTGTGGCCGACGCGTTACGCGACCAGCTACGAGTACGTGCCCAGCCCGGAATGTCCGGCTCCGCTGCCGCCCGACGACCCGCGCTTTCGTGCCTGCTATCGGCCGGTGGGTGACTTCCCCGAAGTAAACATGGTGGGGAAAGGGTTGCCGACGCGACTGTTTACCGCCTTCGGCGCGGGCTTGGCACCCATCCTGTAGCGCGCGTTCCCCCGGCTCACCTTCATCCCGCAAACGCACCCCTGTCGTTAGTTGGGTGACTTCTGGCACGTGTACGTGATAAACGGTGTTGTACATTACCAACACACCCAAGCACTACACCACAGAGGCAAGGCCATGAACGTCGCGTCCAGCAACCCGTCCACCAACGCCAACTACTCCTTTGATCGCCAGCAGCACAACATCGACACCTCCCAGGCCCGCCGCAGCGGTGCAGAGCGTGATTTCGGCATCGGTTACGGCAACCGCGGCTATGCCAGCAATCCGGACTATCTGCGCACCCCGCGCTACGCCGGCAACCCAGGGAACCACCTGTTCAGGGTTGGCTGACCCCTATTCATAAACGAGAGCAGGTGTGTTATAATGTTGCATTCAAAATCAACGTAACACCTTGTTTTCAGGAGAAAAAAAGTCAAACTCAAGTCTATTTTCAACAGCATGGCCCCGTCCATCCACCGCAATGGCGGTAGCGCACCGTCCGCACGCGTTTCCGCGGCAAGCGACACCAGCGCCCAACCAGTACCCGTGGATCACCAGCCGCGCCGCCGGCACAGCGCTGCGCCGCACGGTTACAGCAGCGCCAGCAGCTATCTGACCCGTCCAGCCCGCAGCAGGTTTGGCTCGCGCCAGGTACGGTTCCGGATTGGCTGATCGTCGGCTATCGTGACCCGATGAATGCAACGTCTTCCGAGGGTAACGTCCCGCCTCCCGGCGGCCCGGTGACCAGCCCGTTCAGGCGCGCGACCACCGTTGAGCGTCTCAATGAGCTATCGCGTGACACGGCGATAGACACGCTGGGTATCGTCTTCACCGAGATCGGGGCCGACTACCTGCGTGCCACGATGCCGGTCGGCGCGAAGACCCGGCAGCCCTATGGCCTGCTGCACGGCGGTGCGTCAGTGCTGCTGGCAGAAACCCTGGGGAGCAGCGCCGGAAACCTGTGTGTAGCAGAGGATCGCGTCTGCGTCGGTATCGAGATCAACGCAAACCACTTGCGAGCCGTTCGCGACGGCGTTGTCACGGGCACCGCGCGAGCGCTGCACGTGGGTGGCCGGACCCAGGTCTGGGAAATCCGCATCGCCGATGACCGCGACCGGCTGGTCTGCATCTCCAGGCTGACTTTGGCGGTCGTGGCCAGCCGCGGCGAGTAGTCAGAACGCGTGATGGGTTGAACGGCGATCGTCGTTACCCGAGCCTTCCACTGGTATCTTTCACCGCATGAATGCGCCGTCTCCGACCGGCGCCGCGGCGCCTGGCGCACCGCTGGCGCGCCTGTTCCGCTACTGTTATCGGATGCCGATGCTGTTATGGCATCTGTTGGTCGACCTGCCACTGGTGCTGGTGATGATCAGCCCATTGCTGGGCGGACTTCAGGTCGGCGGCGAGCGGCTGGACCACCGGATGATCCGCGCGTGGTCGGCCGGGTTGATGCGGGTGTTCGGCTTCCGCCTGCGCCGGGTGGGCACGCCATCGCCGGGGCCGACGATGTTTGTCGCCAACCATGTCAGCTGGATCGACATCGTTGCGCTGCACAGCCAGCGGATGATGGGGCTGGTGGCCAAGCGCGAGATCCAGGGCTGGCCGATGGTCGGCTGGTTGGCCGGGCGTGCGGAGACCATCTTCCACTCCCGCGGCAGCACCGAGTCGCTGGGCGGCGTGCTGCATGAGATGTTGACCCGCCTGCGCAATGGCCGTTCGGTGGGGGTGTTTCCCGAGGGCGGTACCCGCGGCGGCGGTGAAGTCGGGCCCTTCCATGCGCGGATATTCCTGGCCGCCGTGGAGTCGGGGATGCCGGTGCAACCGGTCGCGCTGCGGTACGGCGAAGGCGGATCCGCCCAGCACACGGTGGCGTTCGCCAAACGGGAATCCTTTGTCGGCAACTTCTGGCGTCTGCTGGGCGAGCCGGCGCGGGTCGCGGAGATTCATTTCCTGGCCCCCATCACGTCCGGCGAAGCCGACGGGCGACGAAGGATCGCCGAGTTGGCGCGCTCGCGCATCCTGCAGGCAATGGCGAGCTGACGGATTCCTCGATGTTGACCGCAGCCGACTACCAGCCACCGCGCTGGCTACGCAATGCCCACCTGCAGACACTGCTGGGGGGCAGCGTGATGCGCCAGCGGATGGGCCGGCGGGCGTTGGAGGCCACCGCTGCGGTCACCACTTCACATCTGATCGACGGCGGTCACGGCGTGCGCCTGCAAGGCCTGCACAGCGCCGTGCCCGGGGTCGCGCCGCGTGGGCTGGCGCTGCTGCTGCATGGCTGGGAGGGCAGCGTCGATTCCAGCTATATGTGTTTGACCGCGGCGCGTCTGCTGGAGTCGGGCTTCGAGGTATTCCGGCTCAACTTCCGCGACCACGGCGGGACCCATCACCTCAACGAAGGCATCTTCCACTCCAACCGGATCGACGAGGTCGTGCAGGCCGCCGGCGACGTCGCCCGGCGGTTCCCGTTGCGTCCGTTGGTGGTGGCGGGGTACTCGTTGGGCGGGAACTTTGCCCTCCGGCTGGCCTTGCGTGCGCCGGCGGCCGGATTGTCGATCGCGCGCGTCGCGGTCGTGTGTCCGCTTATCGATCCGGCGCGCACGATGGACGCAATGGAGCGGGGCTTTCCGCTGTACATGCAGCATTTCGAGCGCAAATGGCGGCAGTCGCTGCAACGCAAACGCGCATTGTTCCCGAAACAGCATGACTTCGACGACCGGGTACTGGGCCTGCGGATGCGGCCACTGACCCAATGGCTGGTCGAGCGCAATACCGACTTCGGCACGTTGGAGCGGTACTTTGATGGCTATTCGATTGCCGGCGACCGGCTGGCCGGCTTGCAAGTGCCGGCGAGCGTGCTGATGGCGGCCGACGACCCGGTGATCCCGGTGGACGGCTGGCAGTCGCAGCGATTGCCGCACACCGTGCAGTTGGAGATCTCGCCGTGGGGCGGCCATTGCGGGTTCCTGGAAAATGCGCGACTGGATGGATTTGGCGAACGCTGGATCTCGCAGCGCCTGTCCGGGTCAGCGCAATGAATCCGGACGCCGCACCGTAAGGCCCACGTCGCGGCGGGCGGCACACAGCGCCGTTACAATGGGCGATCCGCCCGAATTGCGAGCAGTAATCCATGTACGAACCGATCATCGACGCCCTGCGTCGCGGCGATGCCACGCAAGCGCTTGAGGCCGCGCGCGCTGCCGTCTCCGGGCAACCCCAGGACTCCGCCGCCCATCGGTTGCTGGCCTCAGCGTTGCGACTGGCGGGCGATCGGGAGGCCGCGATCGAGTCGATCGACCGCGCCATCAGCCTTGCCCCCGATGACGCCAATTTGCACCTGGAGCGTGCCGGGCTGCTGTTGCATGAGCGAAAGCTCGATGAGGCGCAAGTCGCCCTGGCCCGCAGCACCGGCCTGGACCCCAACCAGTTCCCGGCCTACATCGTGCAGGCACAGCTGGCCATCGGCCGCGGCGACCTGGTGGAAGCCGCGCGACTGACCCGCACGGCGGCGAGGATTGCGCCGGAACACCCGCAGATCGCTGCGCTGGAAGGCACCCTGGCGCTGCGCGGCGGGGATCCCGACCGCGCGCTGGCGATCTTGAACACGGCCGCCCAACGGTGGCCCGAGGAGCCGACCCTGCGTCACTCGCTGGGTTTTGCCTACATGGCCAAGGGCCACTACGCGTTCGCCGAGCAGGCGTTCGCCAGTTTGCGCGAGGCGAACCCCGACTCGATGCCGTTGCGCGCGCTGGTCGCCGACCTGCTGCGCCGCCAGGGCCGGCCCGAGGCCGCCGCCGACGAGATCGCACCTTTGCTGGAAGGCGAGCACACCAGCCCGTCGCTGCAACGGATGATGGCCGAGCTGGAGTTGGAAGCCAATCGCAATGAAGCCGCCCGTGACCGGTTGCGCGGCGCGCTGCAAGCGCAGCCGGGTGACCGCCGTACCCTGTTGGCGATCAGCGAGGCATGGCGTCGGCTGGATGCCGCGGACGAGGCGCGCAGCACGCTGGATGCCCTGCTGGCGGAACACCCGCAACTGGTGGATCTGTGGCGTGCGCGCCTGTTGTTCGAGCAGTTCGCCAGCGATGACGCGGTCGAAGTGATCCGCCGCTGGCAGCAGGCGATGCCCGACTGCATCCCGGCCATGGAAGCGCAGATCACCGTCCACGATCTGGCCGGCCATCCGGAGCAGGGCGACGCCCTGGCCCAACGCATTACCGAGATTGAACCCGGGCACGCCAAGGCCGAGATGCGGATCATCAACGGGCTCCAGCAGCGCGACCCGGAGGCGGCCATCGAGCGCGTTGAGGGCTTGCTGGCGCGCGCTACCAACGAGACGGTCAATGGCAACCTTCGAAGGCTCCTGGGCCGCACGTTTGACACTGCTGGACAACCCGACGCCGCCGTCGCGACCTGGGCCGAGCTGCACGCCGAGGTCGTTTCCAAGCGCCTGCCTTTGCCCACGCCCAGCACCCTGGATGGGCCGTGGCCGGAGGCGGTCGAGCTGACGCTGGCTCAACAAGTCGAACAGCCGGCGTTCCTGCTGTGGGGTGCGCCCGGTTCATTGATCGAACGCGTCACCGGCACCCTGCATCTGGGTGGCGCGACGCTGTATGGCGACCGCTTCGGTCCCAATCCGCCCAACGACCTTTTCCAGCGCTACCTCACCATCGATGCGCTCAGTACCGGCACGGCCGAGCCGGCAAACCTGATCGCCGAGTGGAAGGCGGCGCTGCCCGCGCGCGGGATCAAGCCTGCCGAGGTATTTGACTGGCTGCTGTGGTGGGACAACGCCGCCGTGCTTGCACTGCGCCCGCATCTGCCCGAGGCGTTGCTGGTGATCGCGTTGCGCGATCCGCGCGACATGCTGCTGGACTGGCTGGCATTCGGCTCGCCAGCGCCGTTCGCGCTCGAGTCGCCGCTGGTCGCTGCGCGCTGGTTGGCCCAGGTGCTCACCCAGGTCGCCGATCTGCATGAACAAGACCTGCTCAGGCACCGCTTGCTTCGCTTGGACGGCATTGAGAACGACCCGGCCGGGGTTGCCGCCGCGATTGCCGAGGCGATCCAGGTCGCGGTCGCTCCGGCGCCGCCGGGCCGCCTGGGCGAGGACCGGTTCCCCGCCGGCCACTGGCGCGATTTCGGGCCGTCGCTCGCTGATGCCTTTGCGGTGCTGACACCGGTCGCCGTCCGCCTGGGCTACCCGGAAGCTTGAGCCCCCGAGCCCCGAGTCCTATCGAGGAGTCCTGCATGCACATCCACAGCAACAGCTTCCAAGCCCGTCAACCACTGCCGGCGGAGTTTGCCGCCGGGCAGCCGGTTGCTGACGGATTCGGCTTTGCCGGCAACCGCAACCCGCACCTGGCCTGGGAGGACGTCCCCGCCGGCACGCGCTCGTTTGCGCTGCTGTGCATTGATCCGGACGTGCCCACGGTGGCCGGGATGGCGGGCAAGGAAGGGGTGCAGATCCCGATCGGGCAACCGCGCGGCGACTTCATCCATTGGGTGATGATCGACCTGCCCGCCGACCTGCGTGAGATCGCCGCCGGCGCGTGCAGTGACGGAATGGTTCCCCACGGCAAGCGCGAGCCGGCAGGTCCTGCCGGGTCACGCCAGGGGCTGAATGACTACACCGGCTGGTTTGCCGGCGACCCGGACATGGCCGGCGACTGGCACGGCTACGACGGCCCGTTCCCGCCGCCCAACGACCTGCGGGTACACCGTTACTTCTTCCGTGTATTCGCGCTGGATGTCGACATCCTGCCGGTCCCGGTGAAGTTCACCGCGGCGGATGTGTTCTCCGCGATGCACGGCCACGTCCTGGCCGAGGCAGCGGTCCACGCGACGTATTCGTTGCACCAATAGCCCGGCAGCAAGCAAGCCGCCGCACGGCTCAGCCGCCGGCGGGCAACCACAGCAGCAACGCGGCGCCCAGCGCGATCCGGTAGATCGCAAACGGGGTGTAGCTGTGTTGCTTGATATAGCCCAGCAGCCAGCGCACCGCAATGAAGCCGGTGGTGCTGGCGGCCACGAATGCCAGCCCCAGCTCACCCCAGGCCTCGCCACCGCCGGCGGCAGCGCCACCTTCAAGGAAGTACTCCAGGATCGTGTAGGCGCTGGCGGCAAACATGGTCGGGATGCCGACCAGGAACACGAACTCGGTGGCCGCCGAACGCTGCCCGGTGCCGGCCAGCATCGCCATGAAGATCGCCGCGCCGGAGCGCGAGGTGCCGGGGAACACGCCGGCCAGGACCTGGGCCAGGCCGACCAGGATCGCGACCGTCCAGGTGACCTTCGCCGAGGGTGGCCGGCCGCTGGCGATCTTTTCGGCAAACAGGATCCAGACCCCGCCCAGGATCAACGCGATCGCGATCGGCGAGACGGTGTCGGGCAGCTCCCAGCCCAGCAGTCGCACCGGCAACCCGACCAGCGCCGTTACCAGGAAGGCGACCGCGATCTTGCCCAGGTACAAGCGGTTCTCACGATCGCCCAGGCCGGTGGCCAACGACCACAGCCGCTCACGGAACACCGCGGTGATCGCCAGGATCGCGCCGGCCTGGATCACGATGTTGAACAGGTCCGAGCGCGCACCCAGCCAGTGCTGGGCGATCAGCAAATGCCCGGTGCTGGAAATGGGCAGGAACTCGGTGAGGCCTTCAAGGATGCCGAGCAGCAGCGCGGCGAACAGGTCGGACATGGACAAAGGGGCCGAAGAAAACAGGGATGTACGCGCGCATAGTGACGTGGAAGGATAGCGGAACGTGGGGTTTCGGGATTCCGGCTGATTTCGGGGGTCGATCAGTCGGTGGTCCGCCGGGCGCTGTTATCCTGTGCGGTGCCGCCCGCAGGGCCTCACGAATCCCCCCCATGAACCGTTTGACCACCCACGAAATCCACGAATACCTGGCGCGGCATTTCGCCGACGGCGAGCAGGCCACCGTTGAACTGGTCGATGGCGCCGATCCGGCGCTCAACATCGTGTTGCACGAATACGGCGACATGGAACTGCAGCTGGCTGCCTCGGGCGAGCAGATCTTCGTGTCCACGGTGCTGTTTGAAGCCACCATGGTTGGCGACCGCGCCGGACTCAACGACGCCTGCATGCGGATGAACCCAATCAACCCGTTGTCCAATCTGGGTCTGGACAGCGTGGATGGCCGCGACACCTATATCGTGTTCGGCGAGCTGTCCTCCGCGTCCAGCCAGGAGACCATCGTCGAGGAGATCCTGACGCTGGCCGAGAACACCATTACCGCCGCCCAAGCCCTCCAGCCCTACCTTGCGCAGGTAACGCCATGAGTCTGTTCCAGAAGCTGATCACCCTGTTCCGTGGCACCGCGACCGATGCCGCGCAGAAAACCGTTGACGCCAACGCGATCCGCATCCTCGACCAGGAGATGCGCGATGCCGGCAACGAGCTGGCCCGCTCGCGCGACGAACTCACCAAGCTGATGGCGCAGGGCAAGCTGCTGCAGCAGAAGATCACCGCCCGCGAAGGCAAGCGCCACGAATACGAGGGGTTCATCCAGGGCGCGCTAGCCAAGGGCGATGAAAGCCTCGCGCTGGACGTTGCCGCGCGGTTGGCGCCATTGGAGGCCGAGGACCGCAGTGACCTGCAGGCCAAGACCCAGATGGAAAGCTCGGTGACGACCCTGAAGGCCAGCATCATCAAGGCCGAAGGCCAGCTGCGTGGCATGCGCCAGCAGATCGATACGGTCAAGGCGACCGAAGCGGTGCATCGCGCCCAGGCCACGATCTCGGCACGTCATTCCGGCGCCAACAGCAAGATGCGCACTGCGCTGGATTCGCTCGAGCGCATCCAGGCACGTCACCTGGAGACCGCAGCACGCATCGAGGCCGCCGAAGAGCTGGAAAGCGAGACCGGCGACGGCGATCTCAACAAGCGTCTGGCGCAGGCTGGCCTGTTGACTGCCGACCCCGACGCCAGCGCGATCCTGGCCCGCTTCAAGCAACCGCAGCAGACCTTGATCGGTCAGCCGATCACGGCCGCCCCGGTACGGCAGCTGCGCGGGCCTGACGACGACGGTCGCGCGTAACCGGATGCAGGCCTGCACATGAGCTGGTTGGACACACTGCGCGGCCGGAGTGGCAAGGACCAGCCGCCGACCGACGGCAACGGTGATATCTCCCACGCATTGCCATTGGGGTTGCGGGTGGGCGCCCAGGTGTCGATCGACACCACCTTGTACCGGGTCGCCCCGGGCGCGATGACCGCGGAGTTGCCGGGCGGCCACCAAGGCGTGCCTTGCTACGGCCATATCGATCTGGGTGATGGTTACGCCTTGCACCGGTTCTATCTTGACGACGACGCCTACCTGCAGGTCAGTACCGTCGGCGGCGACGTCGAGGCGATCAAGGCGTTCGTCTTCCATGACACCGTGCACCCACCCGACAAGGCGGCGTTCCAGCGCTTTGTCGCCGCCGACGCGCAGTTGGGCGATCCGCAGGTCGAGTACGCCGGGCACCGCTGGGACCGCGTCACCGCCTCGACTGCGGGTGACGAGGCGCGCATCCCGCCCATCGCCTACGACGAGGTGTTGTACAGGGGCCGCCCGCCACGTCGCGACGACGACCTCACCCATTACGCCATGCTCTATCACCGACCGGTGCCCGAGCTGGGCCGCGACGAGTACCTGCTGGTCACCGCCGAGGACTCCGGCCCGAATGATTTTTGCGTTACCTATGCCGTCGGTATCGAGCTGACCATCGCCGACCTCGACATCACCTGAAAACCCCGGTCCGGCCTGATCGCCGCGACCACCACGCCGCTACCGGAGCCGCCCATGCCCACTGTTGTCACCCTGCCTGGATTCACTGCTTTCGCCGCCTACCTGGGTACTGGCCTGTTGGTGTGGGTGCTTGCCCTGGCGGTATATGCACTGGTCACCCGCCACAGCGAGTTTGCCCAGATCCGCAAGGGCAATGTTGCCGCGGCGATTGCCTTCGTCGGCGCCGCGATCGGTGTCGCCCTGCCGATCAGCAGCGCGATCACCCACTCGGTCAGCCTGCTGGACTCGGTGGTCTGGGGCGCGTTGGCGGTGGTGTTCCAGCTGCTCGCCTACGGCGTTGCGCACTTGTTCGTGGCCAACATCTCCCAGCGCGTCGATGATGGCGATCTGGCCGCCGGCGTGTTCCTGGGCGGCAGCGCGGTCGCGATCGGGCTGATGAATGCCGCCGCGATGACCCCATGAAGCGCTCCCGCAATCTCAAGCTGGTGTTGATGGCGGCCTCGATCCCGGTGGCGCTGACCGCCTGCGATTCGGAGCCGACCGGCACCGTGGTGCAATCGGTTGAGCAGTGCAGCGCGAGCAGCACCCTCAGCGTCGAGCAATGCGAACAGGCCTACCGGAGCGCGCTCGCCGGTCATGCCACCGCTGCCCCGCGCTTCCAGAGCCAGGCCGACTGCAACGCCGAGTTCCAGGCCTGCACCCCGGTGCAGGAACAGGGCCGGACGATGTACATGCCACCGATGTCGGGCTTTCTGATCGGCTACCTGGTCGGCAACGCACTCAGTGGCCCCGGTCAGTACGGCAGTGCGGGGCCGCTGTACCGCAACCGGAGCGGCGAGTACCTCAACACCCGCGCCGATCGGGTTGCCCGTGGTGCCGGCCCGGTCACCGGCAGGCGCGGCGTCGTGCCGGCGCCCACCCGCGCGATCACGGTCTCTCGCCATGGCTTTGGTTCCTCCGCCGCCGCGCGCAGCGCGTTCGGCCGCGGCAGCTGATGCGTCGGATCACGATCGCCCCACGCCCGGACTGGCAGGCCGAGGCCGAGCGGCTGGGCTTCCACTTCCACACCATCGACGGCGAGCCGTACTGGGACGAGTCCGCGTATTACGCGTTCACCCTGCGTCAGGTCGAGGACGACATCGAGGCCGCGACCGAAGCCGTGCATGCCATGGCGATGGCGTTGGTCGATGAGGTGGTCGAGTCCGAAGCGCTGCTGGCCCGGCTCGCGATTCCGGCCAGCCATTGGGACTGGATCCGCACCTCCTGGCAGGGTCACGATCCGCATCTGTACGGCCGGCTGGACTTTGCCTACGACGGCCTCGGCCCGGCCAAGCTGTACGAGCTCAATTACGACACGCCGACCTCGTTGTATGAGGCGGCGTACTTCCAGTGGGTGTGGCTGGAGCAGCAGATCGCCGCCGGCCAGCTGCCGGGCGGGGCCGACCAGTACAACCGCATCCAGGAATACCTGTGCGAGGCGTTGGCGACGCTCGCGCGGGAGCAGCGACTGGCCTCGCCGATGCACTTCTCCTCGGTGCGCGAATCGATCGAGGATCGCGGTACCGTGCGCTACCTGCAGGACTGCGCCGAGCAGGTCGGCATCGACACCCGTTTCGTCGCGATCGAGGACATTGGCATCAGTGCCGAAGGCTGGTTCACCGACTCGCAGGACTACGTGATCCGCACGCTGTTCAAGC
Source organism: Lysobacter sp. A378 (assembly GCF_054052125.1). Taxonomy (NCBI): domain Bacteria; kingdom Pseudomonadati; phylum Pseudomonadota; class Gammaproteobacteria; order Lysobacterales; family Lysobacteraceae; genus Lysobacter; species Lysobacter sp. A378. Next base: position 298,120 of record NZ_JBSVRK010000001.1, read on the forward strand.
TCTACCCACTGGAATTCATGATGGCGGAGACCTTCGGTCCGAACCTGGACGCCGGGCGGATCCAGCTGGTCGAGCCGGCCTGGAAGGCGGTGCTCAGCAACAAGGGCATCCTGCCGCTGCTGTGGGAGCGCCATCGCGGCCACCCCAACCTGCTTGAGTCCCGCTTCGACGACGCCGGCGGCGAGGTGCCCCGCGGTTGGGTGCGCAAGCCGCTGCATTCGCGCGAGGGCGCCAATATCGAGTTGGTGGCCATCGACGGCACCCGCCTGACGTCCGACGGTCCCTACGATGACGGCCCGGCGATCCTGCAGGCGCACCACCCGTTGCCGGATTTTGACGGCCAGTTTCCATTGGTCGGCAGTTGGGTGATTGCCGACCAGGCTGCCGGCATGGGCTTGCGCGAGGATGCGACGGCGATCACCCAGGACACCTCGCGGTTTGTTCCCCACGCTATTATCGACTAGCGCGTACGAACCGATGGAATGGCAGGCACGCCACCTGCGTAAAGGTCTATCTGTCGGCAGCGCACGCCTGCCTCTCACTTCTTCCGCCAGGAATTCCCATGTCCATCGAGAACATCGAAAAGCTCATCCAGGATCACAAGGTCGAGTTCGTCGACCTGCGCTTCGCCGACATGCGCGGCGTGCAGCATCACGTCACCTTCCCCAAGTCGATTGTCGATGAGACGTTGTTCGAGGAAGGCAAGATGTTCGACGGCTCGTCGATTGGCGGCTGGAAGGGTATCCACGACTCGGACATGGTCTTGATGCCGGACCCGTCCACCGCCTTCCTGGACCCGTTCACCGCTGATCCGACCCTGGTGCTGACCTGCGACATCCTCGACCCGGCGACGATGCAGGCCTACAACCGCGACCCGCGCGGCATCGCCAAGCGCGCCGAGGCCTATCTCAAGTCCAGCGGTATCGCCGAGCAGGCGTTCTTCGGCCCGGAGCCGGAGTTCTTCATCTTCGACAGCGTCCGCTACGCCAATGACATGGGCCACACGTTCTTTCATGTCGACTCGGAAGAGGCGGCCTGGAACTCCGGCAAGGACTACGCCTCAGGCAACACCGGCTACCGCCCGGGCGTGAAGGGCGGTTACTTCCCGGTCGCGCCGCTGGACTCGCTGCACGACATCCGCGCCGAGATGTGCAAGGCGCTGGAGGCGGTGGGCATCGAGGTCGAAGTCCACCACCACGAGGTGGCCAACGCCGGGCAGTGCGAGATCGGCACCCGCTTCAACTCGCTTACGAAGAAGGCCGACGAACTGCTGACGATGAAGTACATCGTCAAGAACGTCGCCCACCGCAATGGCAAGACCGCGACCTTCATGCCCAAGCCGATCGTGGGTGACAACGGCAGCGGCATGCACGTGCACCAGAGCCTGGCCAAGGGCGGCAACAACCTGTTCTCGGGGGACGGCTACGGCGGGCTGAGCCAGATGGCGCTGTGGTACATCGGTGGCATCTTCAAGCACGCGCGCGCGATCAACGCCTTCGCCAATGCCACCACCAACTCCTACAAGCGGCTGGTGCCGGGCTTCGAGGCACCGGTGATGCTCGCGTACTCGGCCAGCAACCGGTCGGCCTCGTGCCGGATCCCGTATGTCGCCAACCCGAAGGCGCGCCGGATCGAGATGCGCTTCCCGGACCCGATGAACTCCGGCTACCTGATTTTCTCGGCGTTGATGATGGCCGGCCTGGACGGGATCAAGCACCAGATCGACCCGGGCCCGCCGTCCGACAAGGACCTCTACGACCTGCCGCCGGAAGAAGAGAAGAATATCCCGACCGTCTGCCACAGCCTTGACCAGGCGCTGGAGGCGCTGGACCAGGACCGCGACTTCCTCAAGGCCGGTGGTGTCTACAGCGACGACTTCATCGACGCCTACATCACTCTGAAGATGAAGGAAGTCACCGCATTCCGCGCCGCGACCCACCCGCTGGAATACCAGATGTACTACGCGATCTAGCCGCGACGAAATACGCCACCAGTTGGTCGACGGCTTCCGACGGCGCCAAGAGCCGATACCGTTATCCCCGCGCAGGCGGGGATCCAGGCGCCATCTCAGGCCACCCGCCTCATGGGAACCCGTCATCCCCGCGCAGGCGGGGATCCATGGACTTTGCTCTCAACTGGGCTGACGAGGGGCCAGCAACAGCTCCGCTGAGTGTTCGCGGTAGGTGAGCTGCATGGCCGCCACCACCTCGTCGCATGCGTGCCCGACCGCCTCAAATAGCGGGCTGCCGGCCAGCAGTCGGCCATTGAGCGCCGCGCTGAACAGGTCGCCAGTACCCTTGGGTGCGGCGTCAATACGAGCGTGTTCGAGCACTTGCGCGTCGTCGTGGCTGACGATCGCCACCCGCATCCGTCCGTGCGCCCAGGAGTCGGGGGCGGCGCTGGTGACCACGACCCACCGGGTACGGCCGACCAGCAGCGTCCGCGCGGCGGCGATGACCTGCTCGACAGTGTCGACCGGGTGGTCGCTGAGGCGCTGCAACTCGAAGCCATTGGGGGTCAGCCCGTGGGCCAGGGGCAGCAGGTGCTGGCGGTAGGCCGCCACCATGCCGGGGTCGACATACACGCCGGTATCGTGATCGCCGATCACCGGATCGATCTGGACATGCAGCTGCGGGTGAGAGGCTTCCAGCCCGCGGATCCAGCTGGCCAGCGCGAATGCCTGATCCGGGCCGCCGAGGTAGCCGACCAGCACCGCGCGCAGCCGGGTCAGTGCATTGCGCGCCTGCAAGTCGTCCAGGTAGCCGGAAAACCACGCGGTCGGCAGCGCGCCGCCGTGCATCGTCGGGTAGTGCGGTGTGTTGCTCAGGATCACCGTCGGCACTGCGGCAACCCGCAGGCCGAGCTTCTGCAGGGTGGGTACGGCAACGCCGTTGCCAACGCTTCCATAGACCACCTGCGACTGCACCGACACGACATCGATGTGCAGCGGCTGCAAGCGGGTCGATGGGTCCGTGGGATCTGCGGACGTCATGCCGGATCAGTCGGCCAATAGTGGCTGTCCGGCAGTGCGCGGGCACCGTAGATCGCCTGGCCGACGCGGACCACGGTGGAGCCTTCCTCCACCGCCAGCTCGAAGTCCCCCGACATGCCCATCGACAACCCGTCGAAGTCCATTCCGTCCGGTGCATCCTGGCGCAACTGATCGCGCAGGTTGCGCAGCAGGACGAAGCAACTGCGTACCCGGGCGGCGTCGGAGGTCAGGGCGGCCAGCGTCATCAACCCGCGTACGCGCAGCGAGGCAAACGCAGGCAGCTGTTTCACGAATGCCGTCACGTCATCCGGAGACAGGCCATATTTGCTGGCTTCGCCCGATGTGTTGACCTGGATGTACACGTCCAGCCGGCGACCTTCGGTCTGCAGGCGGCGGTCCAGTGCTCTGGCCAGTCGCAGGCTGTCGAGGGCCTGGAATTCGGTGGCAAAACGGGCCACCAAATTCGCCTTGTTGGTCTGCAAATGGCCGATCACCGACCACTGCAGGTCGGCCAGATCCGCCATGGCCTCCCATTTGCGGTAAGCCTCCTGGACCTTGTTCTCGCCCAGCATCCGGCAGCCGGCGGCATAGGACAGGCGGATGTGTGCCTCGTCGATGGTCTTGCTGACCGGCAACAGCCGGACCTCATCGGGATTGCGTCCCGCCCGCTGGCACGCCGCGGCAATGCGTGCGCGAATCGCCGCGAGGTTGCGTGCGAAGTCGTCGACGGTGACGGCTTGCGGGTAGACCGGTGGTGGTAGCGGTAACCCGGGATGAGGGACGTCCAACGGCGGGAGCCTCCAAAGGCGGTTGGCTGATTGTACCGCTGGTACTCTGTGACCAGCCCAAGATTCACCTGCGCTGAACCGCCGCGGCGCTACGGTGCAGCGGTCCTCGGATTCATCACCATTGCCATCGACCCACTGAAGGAGCCATCCATGAAGATCGCCCTGATTACCAGCGCCAGCCTGCTGAGCCTCGCCCTGGCCGCGTGCAGCACTGCGCCCAGCACCACACCCGCCACCACTGACGCCACCACGCCCGCCACTACTGACGCTGCAGCCTCCAGCGGCGCCAGTTTGCCGACCCAGTCCACCGTTGCCAGCGCGCACGTCAATCTCGCTGCCGCGTCGGGCAGCCTGGTCAGCGGCAAGCTCAGCGTGGTTCCGATGGGCGATGGCGTGCATTTGACCGGTGAAATCGGCGGCCTGACGCCCGGCAGCACCCACGCCATCCACATCCACGAGAAGGGCGATTGCAGCGCGGCCGACGCCAGCAGCGCCGGCGGGCACTTCAATCCGACCGCCATGCCGCACGGCAAGGTTGACACCGCTGCCCATCACGCCGGTGACATGAACAACCTCGTCGCCAACGCCGATGGTGTGGCCACGGTCGACGTGCATGCCAGTGGCCCGGTGCTGGGGGGTGGTGCGGCCAACGACGCCATCGGCAAGGCGGTGATCGTGCACGGCGGGGCAGACGACTACACCAGCCAGCCGTCCGGTGCCGCCGGCCCACGCATTGCCTGCGGTGTGATCCAGGCCGGTTGATGCAAGCCGGTTGACCCAGGCCGGAGCGGCGTCAGATCAGGGCGGCGCGGCAATCGGTGTCGCGATCGCAGTGCACGAACTGCACTGCGACCCCGTGTGCTCCCAGCACGGCGGCGATCTGCCGTTGCCGCGCCTGGAAGTGCTGGAATTGCCGGTGACGGCGATCACGCAGCGCGTCGCTGTCGGCCGCGTTCTCGGCAACCGCTTCATCGACGGCATAGCGTTGTTGCCAGCCCGCCGGTGAGAAGAGCGCGATCCGTACTTCGCCCTCGGTGTAGTGCAGCAGCGGCTCGGGCGGCTGGTCCAGCCAGGCGGATTGTTCCGGGCGCAGCAAAGCGGTTTCCAGTATCGGCCACAGCGGCCCCAGTCCGGCATGGTCGTACTGGATCGAGGTCATCGCGGCGAGGTCGTTCACGGTCAGGTAGCGGGCGTGTTCGACTTGCAGGCCGAACGCCTCCTGCGCGGCCAGCGCGGTATCGGCGGCGGCCATCCCGACCTCGATCAGGTCGTTCTCGAACGCATCGCCCACCCGCGCGACGGCATCGCTTGCGCCGGTCAGCACGAACGGCATCAGCCGCAATGGCCCGCCAAGGTAGTCGGGTGAAGGGGCCAGCGCGCCGGGCATTTGCGAATCGCTGGCGCCGAAGGCAATGATCCGGCCGGCGTCAAGGTCGTGGCTGCCGCGCGGCGCACGTGCGGCGAGTTCGGACAACTCCCGATGCAATGGCCAGCCGGGGCGCAACAGCTCCACCGGGTCGTAGTGGGCGCCCACCGTCACCAGCTCCAATGCGCTGGCTTCGGGCGCGAAGGAGGCCAGATCGCGCGCCACCAGGTGTGCCAGTGCGCCGACCTCCGGCTGCGAGAGCCGGTCGCGGCCCACCGGCGCGGCGCCGACCACTTCGATGGCGAAGGCGCCCAGCACGTGCAGCTCGGGTGTGGGGTGGACAGTATCGGCGGCTGGACTCATTGGATCCCTGGCAAATTCGCGGGTTGGACACACGGTCTGGAGTAATTGGATACGCAGGCGTTTGGACGCCCGCAGGTGCGGCGCTACACTGCGGTCATTATGCCCGCAAGCCATCGTGGGACTCACGCAAGCCGCGTTGGCACGACTGCAACGCCCATCGTCCGAGGTGATCAATGCGCCAAACCCGTCCTGTCGCCGTGCTTGGCGGTGTGCGAATTCCGTTCTGCCGCCAGAACACCGCGTATGCGGATGTTGGCAACCTGGGAATGTCGGTGCGCACGCTGGGCGCGCTGGTAGAAAAATACGGGTTGCACGGGCAACAGTTGGGCGAGGTGGCGATGGGTGCGGTGATCAAGCACTCCAGCGACTGGAACCTGGGTCGCGAGGCGGCGTTGTCGTCCGGGCTGTCGCCGCTGACCCCGGGCTTGACCATGCAGCGTGCCTGCGGCACCTCGCTGGACACGATCATCACGGTCGCCAACAAGATTGCGATTGGCCAGATCGAGGCCGGGATCGGCGGGGGTTCGGACACCACCTCCGATGTGCCGATCGTCTACGGCAAGGAGTTGCGCCGGCGTCTGCTTGCAGCGGCCGCAGCGAAGGACTTGAAGGGCAAACTGGCGGCGTTCAAGGGGTTTTCGCTGCGGGAATTGAAACCTGACTTCCCCGGCGTGGCCGAGCCGCGTACCGGCAAATCGATGGGTGAGCACTGCGAGGACATGGCCAAGCAGTGGAACATCGCGCGCGATTCGCAGGACGAGTGGGCGCTGTCGTCGCACTTGAAGCTGGCGGCCGCCTACGAACGCGGGTTCTTCGATGACCTGGTGGTCAGCTTCCGCGGCGTCTCGCGTGACAACAACCTGCGCCCGGACAGCACGCTGGAGAAGCTGGCAACGTTGAAGCCGGCCTTCGACCGGACCTCTGGCCGCGGCACCTTGACTGCGGCCAACTCGACCCCGCTGACCGATGGCGCGGCCGCCTGTCTGCTGGCCTCCGAGGAGTGGGCGCAGGCGCATGGCCACGAGCCGCTGTGTTACCTGCGTGATGCGCAGGTGGCGGCGGTCGATTTTGCCCACGGGGAAGGGTTGCTGATGGCCCCGACCATCGCGGTGCCCGAGATGCTCGCGCGCAATGGCCTGAGCTTGCAGGATTTCGACTTCTACGAGATCCACGAGGCGTTTGCCGCCCAGGTGCTGTGCACCTTGCGGGCGTGGGAGAGTGAGGACTACTGCAAGACCCGGCTTGGGCTGGACGCACCGCTGGGTCGCATCGACCCGGCAAAGATCAATATCAACGGCTCGTCGTTGGCGACCGGCCACCCGTTTGCGGCGACCGGCGCGCGGATCGTCGCCAGCGCGGCCAAGGAGCTGCAGCAGCGCGGCGGGGGCCGCTGTCTGGTCTCGATCTGCACCGCCGGCGGCATGGGCGTGACCGCCATCCTGGAGCGCTGATTCAACCAGCTATTCGCGCAATCGGGGCATTCCGTGCTCGTCGCGTTCCTCGGTCACCGCGCGATCGTGGATCTGCTGGCGCATGTCACGGCCCGGCAGTTCGGTGACCGCTTCGCCCCGATGCAATCGCAATGCATTGCCGTAGCTCAGCCGCGCACGCGATTCATCGCCGGCCTGGGCGAACCCATGGCCGAGCTCTTCCCACGCGTCGCCGCTGGCACCTTGCGCCAGCGCGCGATGCAGATAGTCCTCGGCTTGTGGCCACTGCCCCTGGGCACGATTCAGCCGGGCCAGCGTCAGCAGCAGGCCCGGACTGGCAGGGTGGGCTTGCAACCAGCGCTCGGCATTCTTGTGCCGGCGGTCCAGCTGACCGATCGGCAGGCGGCCATACAACCCGGCCAATGAGTCGTCCCACTGCTTGTCCAGCGCCTGTTCGACACTCTTGGCGGCGGCCTCCTCCCAGCGCAACGCCGCGGCACGCTCGGCATAGGCGCTCACCGTGCCGGGGTCGGTACGGAACGGCTTGGGCAGCGCTTCCCAGCGATCGGCCAGTACATTCGCGTCTGGAGCCTGGCGCAGCGCGGTTTCGGACCACTCGGTTTCCAGTCGGTCCAGGCGATCAACGGGCAGGACCTTCTGCTGCCGCATCGCGCCCAGCAGGCCGTAGGCCTCGCCGACATCGCCGGTCGCAGCCAGCGCCTGCGCACGCAGGTACAACCCGCGCGGCGGCAGCGGCTGCAGGTTGGGAGTCTCCAACGCCAGCAGGGCGTCGCCCGGGCGGCCGTCCGCCAACGCCAGGTCAGCTACCGTCAGCGCACGCGTCACCGGGTGCGGGACCGCCAAACCATCCAGGTACTGGTTCGCCTGCGCCGTGTCGCCGCGGGCGGCAGCGGCGCGGGCCGCGCCAATGCGGGCAATATGGGCGACGCCATCGTCTTCTGCGCCGGGGTTGCGCGCCGCCTCTTCAAGAAGCTTCTCCGCACGGTTCCAGCGACCCAGCTCAAGGGCGTCCAGCCCATCGATCAGCTTGGCGCGTGCGGCTTTTTTGCGCCGCCGCCGCAGCGCGACGATAGGCAAGCTGATCATCTTCCAGATCAGCCACAACACCAGCAACGACCCCAGCCCGATCAGGACCGCCGCAGCCAGGGTGGTGGTATAGCGGGTGCCGCGATAATCCAGGATCAGCGAGCCGGGGTCTTGCACCAGCAATTGCGCGACCAGCGCGCCGACCAGTATCAGCACGATCCAGAACAACAGGTTTCGGAACAGGTTCATTCAATAGGCTCCCGATGCATGGCGCGAGACTGACGCAATTGGTTCAGTTGGTTCAGTGTGGTGCCCAGGGTTGGAAGCGAAAGTGAAAGTGGCATTGCCGCGATCTCATCCAGCTCGATACGCCGCGCGCGTGTCTCGTCGGCGGCAGCGGGCAGGCGGTCCAGCCAGAGCCGGGCCCGGGCGAGCGCGGACCGGTAACCCTCAACGTCGCGACGCTCTGCGGCCGCCCTGGCCAGCGTGATCTCCAGTTGCAGCCCTGTCTCGGTCGCGGCGCGGCCGGCCGGGTCCACGGTTACGGGTTCGTCGTTCCGGCGCACTTCCACGATGCCGCCAAACGCACGCTTCCACCATGGCGCTGCGGCAGCGCTTGGTGGCGTTTGCAGCGGGGGTGTCGCTTCGATGCGCTGGGCGAAACCATCCAGCCGCGCCAGTGCCGCCGCGCGGGGCTCGGTGCCGGCCTGGTCCAGCGCGGCACGTTCCTGGCCCAGGGTCTGGCGCAGGCTCAGATAAGCGGGGTCATCGACGCGCTCCAGCACGCTGGCAGCCAGTGCGTACGCGCGCCGGGCGCCATCCAGATCGCCGGCAATCATCAATCGTTGCTGAGCGATGCCCAGCAGCAGTGCGGCTTCGTCCAGCCGTAACGCCTGCACGCCACGAAGGCTGGGGTCGGAATAGCGTGCGAAGCTGCTTTCAATCAAGGCCGAGCGCTCGGCCAGCCCGAGCAGCTCGCTGCGCAGGATCTGATTGGTGGCCACGGACTGTTGCAGGCGTTGGGTCTGGGCTTTCTGATTGCGGCGCAGCAGGTCGACGCGCTGGTCCAGCGCATCCAGCTGCAAACCAGCGGCATTGCTGGTCGCCTGCTCGATGGCCAAGCCCCGTTGCCACTGTTGCCAGCCAACCCACCCGGCTGCCGCGATCAACAGCAGTACTGTCAACCACGGCCATGTACGGCGGCGGCGCGGAGTCGAATCGGACGAGGTCGTGGACACGGCAGACGCAGTCAGGTTGGGGTCAGGCAATGTTACCGGAACTGCTGTCCGAACCCGGTGCGGCCGGGTCCCGGGACAAGGCGGCCAGTGACGCGGCGACGAGATCGGTCGGTCGGGCGCTGTGGGCGCGGTGGCAACGGGAGAACCCAAGTTCGCGGGCAAGATCACCCAATCGCTCACTGGCGACGGCGACCGGCATCGCCCGCAACCGCGCGACGACGTCGTCGGGGACGCTGGCCACCACCAGTTGCAGGGCTTCTGCACTGGACACCGCCAGCACCGCGGGCGCCGCGAGGCGACGGATCGCGGCCAACGCCCGTGGCGAAGGGGTTACCGGCACCCGCTGGTAGACGTTGGCGCGGATTACCTGTGCGCCGCGTGCCTGCAGGGCCGGTGCGAGGACACCGCGTCCACCGGGTGCGGTCACCAGTCCCAAGGTGCTGCCTTGGAGTTCCTGCAGACCGGGCAGTGCCAACAAGCCTTCACTGTCCATTCGCTCGGGAGTGACCACCGCAGTGATGCCGGCCCGACGCAAGGCCAACGCGGTACCGGCGCCAACCGCAAACCAGCCTTGGCCGGGCGCCACTCGCAACGGTTGCAGCGCCGCCGCGGCGCGGGCCGCGGCAGGACTGGTGAACAGCACCCGCGGTGCGGCCAGGGCGGCCTGCAGGGCGTCGCGGTTGTCGGGGTCATCAATGGCCTGTAGCGTCCACGGTGACAACGCAAGCAAGCCGCCGTCATGACGCGCAGCGGCCCGCCGCAACGTCGCATGCCCGCCGCGTGGCCGCAGCGAGATCACGTACCATACGGCGGGCGATGAGCGCGATGACATCGCGACAGCTTGGCATGCGTGTTGGAAGGTTGCATTCGCCATGCCCAAAGCCCAGGCCCGCCATTTCCTCCTCCCCGCCGGTAACGCCGGCTCGACAGAGTTCCCATGCCGTATAGCGACGCGCTGCAACGCCTCACTCATCACTATCACTCGATGCCGCCGGTGGCGGCCATGGAACTCCGGATCGACGGTTACGACGGCCGGCGGCTGCAGCTGCATGCGCCGCTGGCTCGCCATCTCAACGACAAGGGCTGCGCGTTCGGCGGCAGCCTGGCGTCGGTCATGACCCTGGCGTGCTGGGGCCTGATGTCGTTGCAGGTCGAGGCAGCAGGCATCCAGGCCGATGTCTATGTCGCCGACAGCCAGGTCCGCTATCTGTTGCCGTTGTTCAATGACCTGCAGGTGAGCGCGGAGCTGGCGCCGCGGTCGAGCTGGGACCACTTCATCGCCACCTTGCGCCAACGCGGTCGGGCGCGGGCGCATCTGGTGGCGCGGGTGCCGTTGCCCGATGGCCGCATCGCGACAGATTTCACCGCCCGCTACGTCGCCATCGCCCGCTGACCGGCAGCCCGTCACGTAGCCCGCTAGGATGGCGGCTCTTGCCACCGCACTGGAACCTGCATGCTCCTTCGCCCATTCGAGTCCACGTCCCGGTTTCGTCGTCGTATCTCGCGCCTGTTGGTGCTGGGCGCACTACTGGGACTGCTCACCCTTGGCGGCTGTGCGAGCGGCAGTCCGGCCGCCAGTGCGCTTGATTCCGCGCAATATGCCTGGTCCGGTGCGATCCGCTGGGGTGATTTCGGCGGTGCGCGCAACCTGGTCGATCCCGAGGTCCGGGCCGAAAATGCAATGACCGAGCTGGAGATGAAGCGCTATGAGCAAATCCAGGTCTCTTCGTACCGTGACGTCGGCTCCACCCGCAATCTCGAGGCGGGTACGGCGATGCGCAACATCCAGATCGGCGTGATCAACCGCCACACCATGACCCAGCGAACGGTGAATTACCGCGAACAATGGCGTTACGACGAGGCAGTGAAAGGCTGGTGGCTGACCAGTGACCTGCCCGACCTGTGGGCGGGGGAGTGACGGTTTTTTTGCACGCCCGGCGGCACTGGGCGACAATCCCCGCCCCATTGCCCTGCCCGTGACCCCGTGACTGTCGAAACCCTGCTGGCCTTCGCCGAGCGCAACCTCTATCTGTCCCTGGCGTTGGTGGGTATCACCGTCGCGCTGGTCTATGTCGAGATCTCCCGCCTGTTCCGTGGCTATACCGCGTTGCGGCCGGCTGAACTGACCGGGTTGATCAACCGCGAGAACGCGCTGGTGATCGATCTGTCGGCTGCCAATGATTTCGAAAAAGGCCACATCGCCGGCAGCAAGTCGGTGCAACCCAGCCAGTTCGATCCGGAAAGCAAACTGCTGGCGCCGGTCAAGGCGCTGCCGGTAGTGGTGACCTGCCGTAGCGGCCAGGCCTCGGCCAGCGCCGCCAAGCGATTGAAGAAAGCCGGTTTCGAGAAGGTGTACTGGCTCGATGGCGGCGTCCAGTCCTGGGTGCAGGCGGACATGCCGCTGGTCAAGGGACGCCGTTGATCGCCTGAGTTTCCGAGGTGCGCGAACGTGCGTGCCATAATCTTTCCTTGCGTTTTACTGGAGTCACCTGATGTCCGAAGAAACCCTCAATGGTGCCGCGGCGCCTGCCGATGCCGCCGCCACTGGCCCCTCTTTCACGATCGAGAAGATCTATGCCAAGGACGTCTCGTTCGAGGTTCCCGGCGGCCCGGCCGTGTTCAGCGAGCAGGCGCAGCCGCAGCTGCAGCTGAATCTCAACCAGGCCGTGCAGCGCCTGAACGAGACCAACTACGAAGTCGTGCTCGGGATTACCCTGACCTGCAACGCGGATGACAAACCGCTGTATCTGGTGGAAGTGAAGCAGGCGGGTGTGTTCACCCTGAGTGGCTTCGACGCCGCCCAGCTCGACAACCTGCTGGGTACCCACTGCCCGACCGTGCTGTACCCGTACGCCCGCGCGCTGATCAGCAACCTGGTCCAGTCCGGTGGCTTCCCGCCGTTCTTCCTGCAGCCGATCAACTTCGATGCGCTGTATGCCGAAGGCCTGCGCCAGCGCTCGGAGAAGCAGGCGGAAAGCCTGAGCAACGCCGAGACCGCCGGCAACGCCTGAGTCTCCGCGATGCCGACCCGCTTGACCGAGACCGACGCGTTGCGCATCGCCGTGCTGGGTGCCGGTTCCTGGGGCACCGCCCTGGCCGCACTGATCGCCCGCCACGGACACCAGGCGGTGCTGTGGGGGCGCGACGCTTCGGTCATCGCGACGATCGACCAGGGCCAGCAGAACACGCGTTACCTGCCCGGTGTGCCGTTGCCCGATACCTTGCGCGCGACCACCGATCTGGCCGTGGCGATGGCGGGTGTCGATCTGGTATTGGTCGCAGTGCCTTCGCACGCGTTCGCGGACACCTTGCGTGCGTTGGCGCCGTACCGCCCGGCGCATGCCGGCGTAGCGTGGGCGACCAAGGGCTTTGAGCCCGGCAGCGGCCGCTTCCTGCATGAGGTGGCCGCGCAGATCCTGGCGACCGACCCACCAGGCGTGCCGGTGCCACTGGCGGTGGTGACCGGCCCGTCGTTTGCCAAGGAGGTCGCCCGCGGCCTGCCGACCGCATTGACCGTGCACTCCGACACACCTGCGTTTGCACAGCAGGTCGCCGAGATCCTGCACGGACCGAGTTTCCGCGCCTACACCGGTGACGACATGCTCGGCGCCGAGCTGGGCGGTGCGATGAAGAACGTGCTCGCGGTGGCCACCGGGGTTGCCGATGGCATGGAGTTGGGCCTGAACGCACGTGCCGGATTGATCACCCGCGGATTGAACGAGATGCTTCGCCTCAACCGCGCCCTGGGTGGCCGCCCCGAGACCCTAATGGGGTTGGCCGGTCTGGGCGACCTGGTGTTGACCAGTACTGGTGACCTGTCACGCAACCGCCGGCTCGGATTGGCGCTGGGCCGGGGCCAGTCGATCGAGGACGCGGTGCGCGAGATCGGCCAGGTGGTCGAATCGGTGCAGACCGCCGATGAGGTCATGCGGTTGGCGCGTCGACACGACGTCGAGTTGCCGATTGCCGAGGCGGTATATGCCGTGTTGCATGGCGAGATATCACCGGGCGAGGGCCTGCGCCAGTTGATGGGACGCGAACAAAAAGCCGAGTATCCGGGCGCCCTGTTTGGCTGACATCGCTTGATTGGCAGCTAAAAAAAAACCCGGCCGAGGCCGGGTTTTCTGATCGCGACGATCGGGGAGAGAGAGATCGCAATCTGTTGCAGGGTGCTGCCTAGAACGTGATGCGCGGACCGATGAAGTACTGGGTGTCGCCGTCGACGAACTTGACATCGCCGCTCAGGCCCCAGGTCGGGTTGAACTTGAACTGGGCGCCAAGGCGGCCGTAGAAATCGCCGTCGTAGTCGCTGCCATCCTCATACCCGGCCAGCGCGTAGCCTTCCAGGTTGGGGGTCATCGCGCCACGCACGCCGGCTTCGACGCTGTAACCGTTGAGGCTGTTGTTGAACTCGTCCTCGGAGCGCTCGTAGGCAACCCGGGTCAGCAGGTCCGCACGCGGCGAGATTTCGTGGTTGTAACCGATACCCACGCGCATCTGGTCGATGTCGACACCTTCGTACGGAACCCCGAGGACGCGGAAATCGTCCGTCTTCTGGCCCGAATAGCCGCCGAACACGTGGAAGTTCGGCGCGATCGCGCCAGAACCGGCGATGGCCCAACCGTCGGCGCCCGTGGCGTCGGTATCGGTGTTGATGTAACCGCCTTCGACATAATTATAGGAAACGCCATCGGCCGCGGACGCCGCGAACGGCAGGGCAGCAACCAGGGTCAGGGCGAGCAGTGACTTCTTCATCGGGCTTGGCCTCTCGAATTTGGTGGTTCGTTCGGGTGCGGCCGCCTCAAACCAAGGCGACATCGCGACCCGACGCCGGCAGTATCGCGGATGCAACAAAATCCCAACTGAATAATGTACGTGCCGGTACAGGAACTACAGGCGGCATTCAGGGTCGTGCGGAAGCGGGTGCCATCGCGGTTGGCCATTGACGACGGCATGCACGCGCCCAGCCTAGACTGGATGCGCGGGAACAATGACGGAGACCGTGCCCATGACGCCATCGCCAGCCACCCTCGCGCTTGTCGCCGATGTCGGTGGCACCAATTCCCGTTTCGCGTTGACCGATACCGCCGATCCGCGACCCGGGCTGCTGCAGCCGCGCAAGTTGGCCAACGCCGGTTTTCCGAGCCTGCAACGCGCCGCGGAACACTATCTGGATGAGGTTGGCGTGCGTCCGGCCCGCGCGGCAATCGCAGTGGCCTCCCCGCTGGTCGCCGACGTGATCCAGCTGACCAACCGGGCGTGGTCGTTCAGCCGCGCCGGCTTGCAACAGGCGCTGGGGCTGCACGAGTTGCGGCTGATCAATGACTTTGCGGCGGTGGCGTGGTCGCTGACCGTGCTGCAAGCGGATGACTGGACTGCCCTGTCGGGTCCGGATGCAAACGGGCTGCGGGGGCCGGTCAGCGTGCTTGGACCCGGAACCGGCCTCGGCGTCGGCCAATTGGTCGGCTGCCCGACCGGCGGGTGGCACGTGGTGGCGACTGAGGGCGGCCACGCGACATTCGCCCCGGTCGATGAGCCCGAGCACGCCATCGCGGCCTGGCTGGGGCGAAAGTTTGGCCGGGTTTCCAATGAACGCCTGCTCAGTGGCAGCGGGCTGGCATATATCGACGCGGTGCTGCGTGGCGCAGGTCCGCCGGGCGCCGACGAGGGTGTCGTGTTGCGCGCCCCGGCCGAGATCACCCGGGCGGCGATGGAACGCCAGGAGCCGACGGCGGTGCGTGCCCTGAACCGCTTCTGCGCGATCCTGGGTAGTGTCGCCGGTGACATGGCGTTGATCCACGGCGCGCGCAGCGTGGCGATCGGCGGCGGTATTGCACCGCGCTTCATTCCTTTCCTGCGCGACAGCCCGTTTCGCGAACGGTTCCTGGACAAGGGGCGTTTGACCGCTCGCCTGGAATCGGTGCCGGTGCACGTGGTGACCCATCCCAACCCGGGTTTGCTGGGAGCGGCGGTCGCATTGCGCGCCGCCGGCGCCTGAACCCGCTCAAGGCGGCCGTCCGGCCTGATCCAGATCAGTGCCATACGCGGACACCGTCGCGAGACTGCGTACATCGGCCCGCGGCTCGCCAGCCCGCCACTGTTGCATCGCCTGCAAGGAGCTTCGTCATGACCACCCGCTTCCCATCGATCTCGACCAGCATCCTCGACGCCGTCGGCGATACCCCGCTGCTTGAAGTGGAGGGCATCTACGCCAAGCTGGAGTTCCTCAACCCGTCGGGATCGATCAAGGCGCGTATCGCCAAGTACATGATCGAACAGGCCGAGCAATCGGGCGCGCTCAAGCCCGGTGACACCATCGTGGAAGCCACCAGCGGCAACACCGGCAACGCGCTGGCGATGGTGGCAGCGGTGAAGGGCTACCGGATGCTGGTGGTCATGCCGCAAGGGCTGTCCAGCGAGCGGGTGGCGATTTCACGCGCCTATGGCGCGCAGGTGAGGTTCTGTGGCGACTTCCACGTCAACGCCGCGTTGGAGATGGCGCGTGAACTGGGTGCCAGGCCGGGTCATTTCTGCCCCAGCCAGTTCGAGTCGGAATGGAACGTCGAGGAAAACCGGGTGATCCTCGGCCCCGAAATCCTCGCCCAGTTGCCGGACGGCGTGGTGCCCGACGCGCTGGTGGTCGGGGTCGGCACCGGCGGCACCCTGATTGGTGTCGGCCAGGCGTTCCGTGCGGTCAACCCCAACGTGCGCCTGTTTGCGATGGAGCCATCGGAATCGCGCACCCTGCTTTGCGGTGAAGTGGCGCTGCACCAGATCGAGGGCATCTCCGATGGCTTCGTGCCGGGGATCTTCCAGCGCCACGGCGCACTGGTCGACGAGGTGACCAGCGTTGCCAGCGCCGAGGCGGTACAGGCAATGCGCGACCTCGCCAGCAGGCACGGCTTGTTCTGCGGTCCCAGTTCCGGCGCCCACCTGCTGGCGGCCAAGCGCGTGCGCGAGCGGCACCCGGAGCTGAAAACCGTGGTGACCCTGTTCTGTGACAAGGGCGAGAAGTACCTGCAGGACTACTTCATGCAGGACGAAGGCGAGCTGCCGGAGCCGAGCCCGTTCGCGTAAGCCCGTCGCGCGCCCGGCATGTGCCGCCCGGCGCGGCGCTACCGGCCCGCGCAGTGCCTGACCATCGGCACGGGGACCGGTCCGGCGGGTTGGTTACCATCAAGGACTTGCCGTGGCCGGCCCGGCCGCGCGTTTCGAGCCGGAGCGTGACGATGCGCCAGTCCAGTCTTTCCCTGATTATCGCCGTGGCATTGGGCAGCCTTGTCGGCTGCCAGTCGACACCAGCACCGGCGGATGCGACGGGTACCGCCGTGTCGGCCGAGTCGACCGCGCTGTCGGCACGCTTTGACAAGGTCGCCGAATCGCTGCTGATGAGCGGGCTGGAACGCAGCCCCGAGCGCTCGATCTACGCCGGCCGCTACGACAACGCGGCGACCCTGACCATCCCCGACGCCGCCCGGCGCGCGGACGATCTAGCCTTCGCCCGCGCCGGCCTCGCCGAGCTGGCCGGGTTCGACCCGGCGCGCCTGGCACCCAGCGAGCGCATCGACTACGAGCTGCTGAAGAACCAGTTTGAATCGCGTATCTGGTACCAGACCACGTTCCGCAGCTGGGCCTGGAATCCGGCCAGCTACAACGTCGCCGGGCCGATCGCGCTGTTGCTCAACACCCCCTATGCCGAGCAGGACGCGCGTCTGCGTACCGTGCTGGCGCGGCTGGAGCACGTGCCGGAGTACTACACCGCCGCGCAGGCGAACATCGACAACCCCACCGCCGAGCACGTGGAGCTGGCCATCGTCCAAAGCGATGGCACGTTGAGCGTATTGGGCGATGGCCTGCGCAAGCAGGTGGCCGAGTCGGGTCTGGACGCGACCGAGAAGGCGCTGTTTTCTACCCGCATCGATGCCGCGCGCACGGCTGTCGAGCACTGGGCCGACTGGTTGAAAGCCGAGCAGTCGCAGCTGGCCGATTCGGGTGACGCGCGCTCGTTCCGCATCGGCGAGGAGTTGTACGAAACCAAGTTCGCTTTCGACGTGCAGTCGCATTTCACCGCTGCGCAGCTCCACCAGCGTGCGGTGGAAGCAAAGAACACCCTGCACGAGCACATGGATGGCCTCACCCGCGAGTTGTGGCCCAAGTACTTTCCCGACACCCCGATGCCGGACGATCGCCTGGTCCGGATAGAGCAGATGATCGACAAGCTATCCGCCCGCCATGTCGCCCGCGACGAGTTCTTCGACGAGATCAATCGCCAGATCCCGTTGTTGGCCGACTTCGTGCGCGAGCATGACCTGCTGGATCAGGACCTGAGCCGTCCACTGGTGGTACGCGAGACGCCCGAGTACATGCGTGGCGGCGGCGCGGGAGCCTCGGTCAGCGCGCCGGGCCCGTTCAATCCGACCGCCAACACCTACTACAACGTCAGTCCGCTGGATGGGTACACCGATGCGCAGGCCGAAAGCTTCCTGCGCGAATACAACCACTGGGTGCTGCAGGTGCTCAACATCCATGAGGCGATCCCGGGCCATTACACCCAGTTGATGCACGCCAACAAGAGCCCAAGCCTGATCAAGGCCATGCTCGGCAACGGCGCGATGATCGAAGGCTGGGGGGTGTATGCCGAGCGGATGATGCTGGAGTCCGGTTGGGGCGACCAGGCGCCCGAGATGTGGCTGATGTATGACAAGTGGAACCTGCGCGTGGTCACCAACGCGATCCTCGACTACGCGGTCCATGTGAAGGGCATGACCGAAGCGGAGGCGATGGCGTTGCTGCAGCGCGAGGCGTTCCAGGAAAAAACCGAAGCCGTCAACAAGTGGCGCCGGGTGCGCCTGTCACAGGTGCAGCTGACCTCGTATTTCACCGGCTACACCGAGATCTACGACTTCCGCGAACAGCAGAAGGCGACGTTGGGCGATGACTTCGACTTGAAGACATTCCACAACCGGTTCCTGAGCTACGGCAATGCACCGGTGCCAGCGATCGTGGAGTTGATGACCGAGTAAGTCGCAAGATCCGGTCGTCATCGTGGCGGCGCGCCAGCTGGCGTGCCGTCCTGGTCCAGGTCGCCTGGACGGCTACACGCTGCCGGCAAATCCATGCTGGCGCCAGGCTTCGAACATTACTACCGCGACCGCATTGGACAGGTTCACGCTGCGGTTGTCGGGCTGCATCGGCAGCCGGATCCGCTGCTCCACCGGGACCTGTTCCAGTACCTCCGGCGGCAGCCCGCTGGTCTCGCGTCCAAACAGGAACGCGTCGCCCGGTTGATAGCCCGGGGCGTCAAAGCGGGTTGCTCCGCGGGTGGTCACCGCAAACAGTCGCGGCGTGGCGCGCTGGGTTTCGGTGATCGCGGCCAGCGTGGCGGCGAGGTCATCGTGGACCTGCACCCGGGCGTACTCGTGGTAGTCCAGGCCGGCGCGGCGCAGGCGCTTGTCGTCCAGCTCGAAGCCCAGCGGCCGGACCAGGTGCAGCCGTGCACCGGTGTTGGCGCACAGCCGGATCGCATTGCCGGTATTGGGTGGGATTTCGGGCTGAAACAGGATGACGTTGAACATCGGCACAGTCTAGAAGGCGTAGCCACCCGCGGGAATCCTTCATGGGGCCCAGCGCGGTGGCGTCGTACTGATCCGGTGACCATCGGTGGGGGGGACTTGTGACCCGGTACTCATAACCGCAAGTGCCGTTAAGATTGGTGCTTCCGCCCAAGCCGGGCGATCCACATGCAAAAGGAGTATTTCATGTCCGTATCGTCCAGCTTTCCGGCAACCCCGCACCCGACGGCCGTCCGACGCAGCGTGCTCGCACTGGCGCTGGCAGCCGCCGTGGCGGGTCTTGCCCTGGCCCCGACGCTGGCGCGCGCGGACGTTCGCGCAGACGTTGTTGGCGCCACCGACAACCCGGTCGCGGCCAATGCCGGCACCGAGAACGTGGATATCGCGTACCAGGAGTTCACACTGCCCAACGGGCTGCGGGTGATCGTGCACGAAGACCACAAGGCGCCGATCGTCGCGGTCAACATCTGGTACCACGTCGGCAGCAAGGACGAGCCACGCGGCCGCACCGGCTTCGCCCACCTGTTCGAGCACCTGATGTTCAACGGCTCGGAGAACAATCCGGGCGAGTATTTCGACCCGTTCGAACTGGTCGGTGCGACCGACATGAACGGCACCACCAATACCGACCGCACCAACTACTTCCAGAACGTGCCGACCACCGCGCTCGACACCGCGTTGTGGATGGAGTCCGACCGCATGGGCCATCTGCTCGGCGCGATCGACCAGAAGACCCTGGACGAGCAGCGCGGCGTGGTCCAGAACGAGAAGCGCCAGGGCGAGAACCAGCCCTACGGCCAGGTCTGGACCAAGCTCAACCTTGCCCTGTATCCGGAAGACCACCCGTATCACCACAGCGTGATCGGCTCGATGGCCGACCTCAACGCGGCCTCGCTGGAGGACGTCAAGAACTGGTTCCGCGCCTGGTATGGCCCCAACAATGCGGTACTGGTGCTGGCCGGTGACATCGACCTGGAAACGGCGAAGAAAAAGGTCGCCAAGTACTTTGGCGCGATCCCGGCCGGTCCGGACATGGCGCAGCCGCCGGTCGATGTCGCCGTGCGTCCCGCCGACACCCGCGAGACCATGCACGACGCCGTTCCGCAGGCGCGCATCTACCGGGCCTGGAATGTCGCGCAAACCGGCACCACCGACGTCGACCAGTTGCACGTACTGGGGCAGATCCTCGGCGGCAGCGACACCTCGCGGCTGGAGAAGCGGCTGGTCCACGGGGATAAACTGGTCGACAGCGTCAGCGCCGGCGTCAGCGAGTCGCAGTTGGGCTCCAATTTCCTGGTGACCGCCAGCGTCAAGGAAGGCGTCGACCCGAAAAAGGTCGAAGCGATCATCGACGAGGAGTTGGCCAAGCTGCTGACCAAGGGCCCGACCGCCCAAGAGCTGGAGCAGGCCAAGACGGTGATCCGTGCCGGCTTCATTCGCGGGGTTGAGCGCATCGGCGGCTTCGGCGGCAAGGCCGACGCGCTGGCCAGTTGCGAGATCTTTACCAGCGATGCCGGCTGTTTCCGTGAAAGTATGGAGACGATCGCCGCGGTGACCCCGGCCCAGTTGCAGGCCGTCGGCAAGCAATGGTTGGGCGATGGCGACCACACTTTGGTGGTGCTGCCCGGCGAGCGCACCGCGCTGGCCGAGGAGCCGGCCGTCGAGCCCGCGCCGCTCACGCTGCCGCCGGTCGATCCCGAATACCGCGTGCTGCCGGCCACGGTCGATCGCAGCAAGGGCGTGCCGATGCCCGAACAGTTCCCCGAACTCAAGTTCCCGCAGCTGCAGCGCGCGACACTCGACAACGGCACCAAGGTGATCCTCGCCGAGCGTCACGCCGTGCCGGTGGTGCAGATGAGCCTGCTGCTGGACGGCGGCTACAAGGCCGACGTGCTGAGTGACGGCAAGCTCGGCACCTCGAGCTTCACCATGAGCATGCTCGATGACGGCGCAGCGGGTTACAGCGCGCTGGAGTTCGCCGCTGCGGCCGAGTCGCTGGGCGCGAACCTGAGTGCCAATGCTTCGCTCGACGGCGCCAGTGCCTCGCTGTCGGCGTTGAAGGAGAAGCTCGACCCGTCGTTGGCCCTGTTCGCCGACATGCTGCGCGAGCCGACCTTCGACCAGGCCGAGATCGACCGCATCAAGGCCAGCTGGATTGCCGGTATCAAGCAGGAGAAGGCGCGTCCGAACGCGGCCGCGCTGCGGGTAATGCCGCCGTTGTTGTACGGCGAGGGTCACGCCTACGCGATGCCATTCAGTGGCTCGGGTACCGAAAAATCGATTGCCTCGCTGACCCGTGCCGACCTGGTCGCGTACCACGACACCTGGGTACGGCCGGAGAACGCAACGCTGGTCGTGGTGGGTGACACCACCCTGGAGCAGATCGTGCCATTGCTGCAAAAGCACCTGGGCGACTGGAACGGCGAAGGCAAGCCGGCCGTCACCGCGTCGGTGGCCCAGGTGGCGCTGCCGGATGCGTCGCGCGTGTTCCTGATCGACCAGCCTGGTGCGGTCCAGGCCAATATCTACGTCGGCCAGCTGGTTCCCTCGACGATGTCGGATGACGCTACCGAGTTTGATTTCGCCAACACCGTGCTCGGCGGCCAGTTCAGCTCCCGCCTCAACATGAACCTGCGCGAGGACAAGCATTGGGCCTATGGCGCCTACAGCTTCTCGCCGGACGCGCTGGGACAGCGGCCGTGGCTGGCGTTCGCGCCGGTTCAAATCGACAAGACGGCCGAGTCGATGGCCGAGATGAAACGCGAGATCACCGAATACGCGGATGGCTCGGCGCCGGCGACGGCCGAAGAAGTCGCGAAGGTGCGTTCCAACGAAATCCGCAGCTTGCCAGGCGCCTATGAAACCGGCCGCGCCGTGCTTGGGACGCTCGCCGGGATCGTGCGCTACGACCGCCCGGATGATTACGTGTTCGAGCACCAGGCCGAGATCAAGGCATTGACTCCGGCGCAGGTGGCCGAGGCCGCCGGCACCATCGCGCCGGATGCGCTGACCTGGGTGGTGGTGGGTGACCTGGACCAGATCGGCGCGCCGGTGCGGGCGCTCGAGCTGGGCACGGTCCAGGTGCTGGATGCCGATGGCAACCCGGTTGCCGCCACGGCGAAGGCGACGCCGGAAGCGGCGCCGGACGCGATCGAAGCCGTTGACGCCACGGAAACCGACGGCAACGCCGACTGAAGTCGACGTATCTCATCGCAACCAACCGGGTGGGCGCGCACCGCGTGTCCGCCCGGTTCGCCCTTGCCCAGTTCAGGCCTGCCTGGTTCACACTTGGCTTGTTCAGGGCCGGGTGCAAAAGCGTTGCGAAAGGAGGCCACAATTGAGTCCCGCCCACCGATCCCAGGAGTTCCCATGATTCGCCTGCTTATCCTCGGCTGCGCCACGCTTGCCTTCACCAGTGGCTGTACCTGGGTGCCCATGGCTCCCGGTGCCAGCGCGGTGCAGGTGATTTCCGCCGGTCCGGCGCCCACCGGTTGCACCAAGCGCGGCGACGTTGCCGTGTCAGTCAAGGACAGCGTGGTGTTCTACGAGCGCAATGACCTGCGGGTGCGCGAGGAACTGGAGACCCTGGCCCGCAATGAGGCACCGGGTATCCAGGCCGATACCATCCAGCCGCTGGGGCCGCCATTGAAAGGTGAACAGCGCTTCGCGGCCTACGACTGCGGCGGCAACCCGTCGGTTGCCAATCCGGTGGCCCCAGTCGCGCCCAGGGGCGAGGTGCAGACCTATCCGGTCGGTGGCTGACCCGGGCAACGGCGGATTGGTTAATGCAGGCTTGCCTGCAAAGCGTTAATCTGTCTGGATACCTGTCTTTCTGGTCTACCATTCATGCAGTTCCAACATGTCGCCATTGCCGGCCTGGCCCACATCGACGCGCCGCGCCGGCTGAGCTCGGACGAGATCAACCTCCGGCTCAAGCCGACGCTGGACCGTCTGGGTATCCGCACCGACGTGTTGGGTGATATCGCCGGTATCCATGCGCGACGTCTTTGGGACGGCGACATGCTCGCGTCCGATGCGGCCACCTTGGCCGCAGTCAAGGCGCTGGCGGATGCGGGCATCGATCCCAACCGGATTGGCCTGCTGGTCAACACATCGGTCAGCCGCGATTACCTGGAGCCATCCACCGCCTCGATCGTCAGCGGTAATCTCCGCCTGCCCGACACCTGCCAGAATTTCGACGTCGCCAATGCCTGCCTGGCGTTCATCAATGGCATGGATATCGCCAGCCGCATGATCGAGTGCGGCGAGATCGACTACGCACTGGTCGTGGATGGCGAGACCGCCGACCTGGCTTACGAGAAAACCCTGGAGCGCATGACCCGCGCCGACTCCACCGAGGCGGATTTCCGTAGCGAGTTGGCCACCCTGACCCTGGGCTCGGGTGCCGCGGCGATGGTGATGGCGCGCGCCGAGCTGGCGCCGGGTGCACCGCGCTACAAGGGCGGGGTGAGTCGTGCGGCGACCGAATGGAACAAATTGTGCCGGGGCAATCTCGACGGCATGGTCACCGATACCCGCCTGCTGCTCAGCGAGGGCATCAAGCTGGCTGAGAAAACCTTCGCGGTGGCCAAGCAGAAGCTCGGCTGGGTCGCCGAGGAGCTGGATGAGTTCGTGATCCACCAGGTCAGCAAGGTCCACACCGCTGCCTTCACCAAGGCGATGGGTATCGATCCGAAGAAAGTCCTGACGATATTCGGCGAGCACGGCAACATCGGACCGGCATCGGTGCCGATCGTACTCAGCAAGTTGCGGGAGATGGGTCGATTGAAAAAAGGTGACCGGGTGGCACTGCTGGGCATCGGTTCGGGTCTGAACTGTTCGATGGCCGAGGTGGTCTGGTAACCGCCAGCCCGTAACGCGGTGCCTTGTACCGCCCGCGTTGCTTACATCGCCGGGCACGCCGGGTCGCGTCCGGCGTAGACGGCACATATTTCCTGCCGACACTTGAGGCCCTTGGCGCTGTTGGGCGCCGGGCATTCGCGCAAGTTCGCCTGGATCTGCTGCGAGCGACTCGGCGTCGCGTCAGCACGACTCACGCGGCGCACCAGACCGACGCCGACCTTGTCGGTCGCTTCCATCCTCTGGATCAGGGCGTCCAACCCGCTGGGTTGCAGGCTGGCGGGCGCCTGGATGTTGCGCAACAGCGTGGCAAGCAGGTCGGCCTGGATGCCACCCGTTCCCGCTGGCTGTGGGACGCGCGGTGTGCGGCCGGAGCTCACAGGGCCGGTTGGCAGGGAGGTGGCTGAGCGGACGGGACTGACGGATGCATCTCGCCGGCCCCGGGTGGCGACGGCAATGCCCGCAAACGGTGATGGCCCGCTAACCGATGGGGTCGAGCGGCTCGCCGAGCCGTCTTGAGTTCGTGGGTCATTTCCGCTGTCGGCAGTTCCGGGCGTGACGGCGGATGGGTCGGAGGCGTCGTCGATAATCGTCGCTGCGAACCGCATGGCCGGTCCGATCATGCTGGCATCGCTCGCCGCGTGCGGCGTTGGCTGGGCCGCCGGCTCCGCAGGCATACCGTCGGTCGCGCCAGAGTCAGCGCGCCACAACGCGCCCTGCCACAACCCCCCGCCGACAAGCATCACCAGCGCGGCTAGCGACAGCCGTAACCACCAGCGGCGCGGCCTGCCTGCGACCGTGGGCGACGCGGGCTTGCCGCCCGCCATGTCTGCTAGGATTCGCGCCGACGACGGGGCCGGCGCGGTATGTTCAGGTGTGCCGGCCAGCAAGCTGGGGCGGCGGGACTTGGCTTCTTGCCGATCCACGTGGACTCCTTTCCGAGCCGGTCCAATCCGGCAAGCTTTGATCCTTGATCCAGTATGTCCCGATACGGTGTGAACCGGGCCGGGTGCGTCGGCATTCTGCGGCGGGGCCGGGGCCGCGTCAATTCGACGGCCGGCAGCGGCCGGACCACAACCTGGGAAGTGATGATGACGCTATGGATGGCGATGTTCTTCGCAGTGACCGCTGCGGTGGCGTGGCTGATGCTGTTCCCGGCCGCGCGTGACGACGTGTTGGCGGGGGTGGGCCGGTGGCGGTCGCGGGTGGCCGGCGCGATCGCGCGCTGGCAGTTGCGGGCCAGCGGCCGCGGGGCTGATTCGTCGCGCGCGCTGCGCGAAGCAACTGGCCGACTGGTGGGCGGTTTTCGGCGCCACCGGTGGTTGCTGATCGGCACTGTGCTGGTGGTGTCGGTGCCGCCGGTGCTGATCCTGCAGCTGCGCCAACAGGTCACGTTGGAAGGATTCGATGGTGCAGCCGCAGTCGCCTCCGATCACCACGTGCTCGAACTGCTGCGCGGCGAGCGCCTGGCGCCACCTCCAGAGTTGCCACCGGCGTTCTTCCTCGCGGCCGAGGCCGCGTTGCAAGCCGACGTTGCGCGCCGCGTGGCGGATACCGGGGCGCCGGTGGCCATTTCCAGTGCCGACCGCAAGTGGGCCCGGATCGAGCCGTCATTCCAGCAGCGGGTGCTGGCGATCTACCAGGTGATGCGTGAGCAACATGGCTACCAGATGGTGCTGGTCGAGGGCTACCGCAGTCCCCAGCGGCAAGCGGCGCTGGCACGCAGGGGGGGCGCCGTGACGGGGGCGAAGGCTGGCCAGAGCTGCCACCAGTATGGACTTGCGGTGGACAGCGCGTTGTACCGCGATGGCAAGCTGCAATGGGACATGGATGATCCGTGGACCCGACGCGGCTACTTCCTGTACGGCGAGGTGGCAGCCGATGCCGGGCTGGAGTGGGGCGGCAACTGGCGCAGCATCAAGGATTACGTCCATCTCGAACAGAAGACGGCGTGCCGTCACGCGCGCCGCGCGGCCGGTTACTGATCGTCGCCGGCCGCGGGTGCCAACCCCAGGTGACTCCTGCTATTGTTGGCGCTGGCAACTGGATGCCAATCGCCCTTCGGGGCCGCCAGCAGGGAGCACGGCCAATGTCCAAGCCTTTCATCGTCGTGGGCGACAAGATCGACCATGGCGGCACCGTCGCCAGCAGCACCGCGACCACCGATATCAACGGCCTGCCGGTCGCCCGCATCAACGACAAGGTCACCTGCAGCCAGCACGGTGACACCGTGATCGTGACCGGCGACCCAACCACCATCATCGACGGCCAGCCGGTCGCCCGCCACGGCGACAAGACCGCCTGCGGGGCGACGTTGATTGCGAGCCAGACCCAGACCTTTATCGGCTGAGCGGACCCCAGGGAGCGAGGCGTCGGCGCACGAGGCGCGGGTGCGATTTCGAATGGACACGACACGGAGCAATACCAGCATGGACGCAGGGAGGGCCGCTTGAAGATCGCACGGGGACTGCGCGCGGGTGCGCTGGTGCTGCTGCTGTTCGCGGTGGTCTGGTTCGCGGTTGTGCTGTATTGGCAGGCTGGCGAAATCAATCCTACCGCGGGTGATCTGACGGTATGGCTGCTTGGCTTGCCGCTGGTCTTGCTCGGCGGCTTCTGGCTGCTGCGCCGGCGCAGCCGGCGGGCGACGCAGAAACGCGCCGCGCCACCGGAGGCGGCTGCGGAGGTCGGCATCGAGCCCGTCATCGACAGCGGGCCGCAGCCTGACCGCATCGTGCATCTGCTGGCGGCTTCGGTGTGGCTGCGCGCCGGCAGTGATGCGGCCGGCGTCGCCGCGGCACTGGCCAATCCCGAGCGCCCACCATTGCACCCACGCTTGAAGGACGCGCTCGGCTTGCCGGTGTTTGCCGCCGAAGTCGATGGACTCGACCCCGGTGCGGTCGACACGGCGCTGGCGGCGGTGCTGGCCGACCCTGACACGCGGGACCGGGTGTTCGGCGAAGAGAGCCTGCGCGCGCTGGCGATGCTTGATCCGGTGGCCGAGGAACTGTTGGCCGCGGGGTTGCCGTCGGCGCCAACGGTGTCCGATCTGCTGCCCGCAGGCGGAGGCTTGCATCCGCATGCGATGCACCATTCACGCTCCTCGCGCGCGTCCGCGCCGGCACCTGCCGCGGCAATGCTGCGGGTGCGTCTGCTGCTGCCTGCGACGTGGCCAACGGCGGCGCGCCAAGCCAGTGGCGACTGGTTGCAGGCCAAGGCCCGAGCGATCGGTTTCAATGAAGACCAGTTCCACGTCGAGGTGGCTCCAGCCCATGCCGCCGGCGATGGCTGGCGTCTGCTCGACCAGTTCGCCCAGGCTCAGGCCCACGCGCGAGACGGCGGCGGCGACCGCCTGTTGTTGCTGGCCGCACATTCGGCAATCGCCGAGACCAGCATCGAGCGGCTCGACGCGCGCCACGAGTTGCTGGTAAGCGGCCATCCCGAGGGCCTGATCCCGGGTGAGGGCGCAGCCGGTGTGCTGCTCGGCAATGCGGCACTGCCGCCCGACCCGGATGCGCCACCGCCATTGCGCCTGCACCGGACGCTGCACGGCCGCGCCGGCACTGGCCGTGGCGCCAGCCGGCAGGCGGGTGAGCTGCTGCAGCACGCGCTGACCACCGCCGCTCAGCCGGCCGAGGCGATTGGAGTGGTGCTCAGCGATGCCGACCACCGCCCCAGCCGCGCGATCGAGATCGCCGGCGCGATCTCGGCAACCCTGCCCGCGCTCGACCCGGTCGATGATGCGCGCCACCTCGGCCTGGCTTGCGGCGACCTGGGTGCGGTCGCGCCGCTGGCCCTGCTTGCCGTTGCGGCGGCGCAGGCGGCCAAGGACCAGACGCCGGTGCTGGTGTTCGGTTTGGCCGACGCGCAGGCGCGGGTTGCGCTGGTGCTGTCGCCCTTGCCGTTCGCCGCCGCCGATACCGGCGCCAACTCCCCGGCTCCCCCCGGTTCCACCGAGGCCGCACCCGCGGTCGCGGCCAACGCGTGACGACGATGGGTGTGTTGTAGATGAGCAGCTTCTGGATGAACCTTCGTTATTGGCTGATGGATTACCGCGTGCTCGCCGTGTTGGGCATCGCCGGTGCCGCTGCGATCGCCTATTTCGGCATCGATGGCCTGATGGCGACAGGTGGCTGGCTGCTGGTCGCGGTGATCGCCGCGTTGGCGCTGTGGCTGCTGGTGGTGGTCGTGCGCAAGCTGCTGGCGGTGCGCGCAGCCAAAGGCATCGACGGCATGGTCTCCGGGCAAGCCGACCAGGCCGTGACCGCCGCGCAGCCGGCCGCGCGCGCCGATGCCGAGATCCTGCGCGAGCGCATGGGCGAGGCGGTCAATGCGATCAAGTCGTCCAGGCTCGGCCAGATGAAGGGCCGCGCCGCGCTGTACGAGTTGCCGTGGTACGTGATCATCGGCAATCCTGCCGCCGGCAAGAGCACCGCGATCCTCAATTCTGGCCTGCGCTTTCCGTTCGAGGACAACCGCAGCAACGTCATCCACGGCCTCGGCGGCACCCGCAACTGCGACTGGTACTTCACCACCGAAGGGATCGTGCTCGATACCGCGGGCCGCTACTCGGTCAGCGCCGAGGACCGGCTGGAGTGGCTGACCTTCCTGGACCTGTTGAAGAAAAACCGCCCGCGCGCGCCGATCAACGGCGTCATCATCGCCGCCTCGATCGCCGAGCTGTCGGGCAGCAAGCCCGAGTTTGCGATCGACCTGGCCAAGAACCTGCGCCAGCGCGTGCAGGAGTTGACCGAGCGGCTGGAGGTGCATGCGCCGGTCTACGTCGTGTTCACCAAGGCCGACCTGATCAGTGGGTTCAGCGACTTCTTCCACGGCCTTGACCCGTCGGAACGGGAAAACGCCTGGGGTGCAACCCTGCCGTTCGACCCGACCGGACAGACCGACGCATTGAGCGCCTTCGACAATCACTTCGACCAGTTGTCCGACGGGCTGCGCGAGATGAGCCTGTCGCAGATGGCCATGGCGCGTGGCCGCGAGATTCCGCCGGGGCTGTTGACGATGCCAATGGAGTTCGCCGGCATCAAGCCGGCGCTGCGCACCTTCATCGCCACCTTGTTCGAGGACAACCCGTATCAGTTCAAGCCGGTATTCCGCGGTTTCTACTTCACCAGTGCCCTGCAGGAAGGGGTCGCGGTGCAGCCGGCGTCGGACCGGGTGAGCCGCCAGTTTGGCCTGCAAGCCGGTGCCCATGCCGGCGAATCGATCGCCCCCACCGACAGCAGCCATTTCCTGCTGGGCTTGTTCCGCAAGGTGATATTCGCCGACAGGCAACTGGTGCGGCAGTACGCCAGTCGAAGCCGCACCCGCTTGCGCCACGCTGCATTCCTGGGCGCACTGGTGTTGTTGGCCGCCGGGCTGGCCGGGTGGGCCTGGTCGTACACCGGCAACCAGCAGCTGGTCGCCGATGTCACCGCCGACCTGGACAAGGCGGTCGCACTGCAGGTCGACAAGATCGATCTGGAGTCGCGCGTGCAGGCGCTGCTGGTCCTGCAGGACCGGCTGGAGCAGCTTGAGCGCTATCGCGATGACCACCCTCTGAGCCTGGGTTTGGGCCTGTACCAGGGGCAGGCGATCGAAGCCAAGTTGCGCACCGAGTACTTCGACGGCATGCGTCAGCTGATGCTGGTGCCGGTCGCCAGCAAGCTGGAGGCCTACCTGGGCCAGGTCATTGCCCATCGCAGCGAACTGGGTCCGTCAGCGGCAGCGACCAACGTCGACGTGGAGGCTGGAGCGGTCGTGGCCGGTGAGTCAACCGACGCGCAGCTGTACCAGGACGCCTCCCCGACCGATTCGCAGGATGCCTACAACGCGCTCAAGACCTACCTGATGCTGGGTGATCACGCGCGGGTGGAGAGCACGCACTTCAGCGACCAGGTGACGCGCTTCTGGCGCGGCTGGCTGGAGGCCAATCGCGGGGCCATGAGCCGCGAAGACATGCGGCGCGCGGCCGCTCGCCTGATGACGTTCTACGTGCAGCAATCCGGCCGCGCCGACTGGCCGCAGCTGGAGCTGAAGTACAGCCTTGTCGACGACAGCCGGCAGGCATTGAAGCAGGTCATGCATGGCACCCCGGCGCGCGACCGCGTGTACGCGCAGATCAAGGCGCGCGCGGCGACCCGCTTCAGTCCCGTCACCGTGGCGGCACTGTTGGGGGACAAAGCGGCCGACGGTGCCATCACCGGCAGTCACCAGATTCCGGGGACATTCACCCACAAGGCGTGGCAGGACTATGTCGAAGACGCCATCAGCGAAGCGGCCAATACCGAGCTCAGCGGCACCGACTGGGTGCTGGAGACTACCGTCCGCAATGATCTGACGCTGGCGGGCAGTCCGCAGCACATCGCCAAGGAATTGACCGCGATGTACAAGGACGAGTACGCGCGCGAGTGGCGCAGGTTCCTGCAGGGTGTCAGCGTGGCCCGCTTCGATGATTTCGACGACGCCGTGGCGCAGCTGAACCGGCTTGGCGACCCGCGCAACTCGCCGTTGCGCACATTGCTGGAAGCCGTCCACCGGGAGACCGTGTGGGACAACCCGGCCGCAGCCAGTGCGGCGGCCGGCGCCGCCCGCAGCGGCATCGCCGGTTGGTTCAACCGGGTGATCATGCGCCGCAACCCGACCTCGATACCGGTGGCCATCGACCCGGACACCGGCCAGGAGGTTGCGGCCACCGCCGGTCCGATCGGCCAGCAATTCGACGCACTGGCGCGACTGCTGGTGGAGCGCGACAGCAATCCGGCGCTACTGAACCAGTACTTCGAAGCGCTGGGCAAGGTCCGTAGCCGTTTCAACGCGATCAAGGCCCAGGGCGATCCCGGCCCGGGAGCACGCCAGTTGATGCAGCAGACCCTGGTGGGCGAAGGCTCCGAACTGGCGGCCGTGCTCACGCTGGTCGATGAAAAAATGCTCAATGGGCTGGCCGAGCAACAGCGCGAGACCTTGCGTCCGTTGCTGCTGCGATTGCTGATGCAGAGCTTCACGGCGTTGGTGCAGCCGACCGAAGTCGAGCTCAACCGGATCTGGAACGCGCAGGTCTACCAGCCGTTCCAGGACGGGATCGGCCAACGCTATCCCTACGCCCCGGAAGCGCCGGTGGAGGCCTCGCGCGCCGACATCGAGCAGATCTTCGGCGCGCAAGGTGCAATCGCGAAGTTTGGCCAGACCGGACTGGGGTCGCTGGTAATCCGTCGTGGCAACACCCTGGCCACGCGGCGTTGGGCCGATATCGGCATCAACCTGCGGCCCGAGCTGATTGCCGGCTATGGGCAATGGGTGGGGGCCAGTGCGGCCGGCGAGGGCCCGACGATGGTGTTCCAGGTGTTGCCGCTGGCGGCCAACGGACGCGAGTACACCCTTGCCGTCGATGGCCAGCAACTGCGCTATCGCAACACGCCGCCGCAATGGCATACCTTCCAGTTGCCTGGCCAGGGGGTTCCCGGGGTCCAGATCAGCGCAGTGACCGGTGACGGTCGCAGCGTGCAGGTATTCGATGCGGCCGGCGATGCCGCCACCTCGGCGATGTTCGATGCGGCGAGCAAGACGAGCCTGGGCAAGCAGCATTACCGGCTGAGCTGGGAACGCAATGGTGCCAAGGTTGCCGTCGAGCTGCGCATTGTCAATTCGGTGCAGTCCAATGCCGGTTCCGCGGATTCGGTTGGTTTGCAGCTGCCGGCCTTGGTGGCCGGAGCCGTGTCGGCGGTCAGCACCGGTGCCACGAGCGCCGTTGCCGCTCCGTCCGGAGCCCAGTAATGGTTACCGTGGAGACCGCACTCCCGGTCAGCTATTTTGGCAAGTTGCCCAGTCGCGGCGACTTCGTGCGTACGCCCGACAGCCATCCATTGATGGTGATGCTCGACCGATGGGCCGGACAGGGACTGGAGTTGCTGGCGCGCGACCCGGGCTGGAAACAGCTCTACGACGATGCGCCAGCGATGCATTTCGCGTTCCTGGGCTCGCGCAGCCGATTGGCGATTGGCGGCCACTTCCTGCCCAGTCGCGATAGCTCCCAACGCCGTTTCCCGTTCCTGTCCGCGACCCGGATCGAGGTCGCCCAACCACTGGCATTCATCGGCCGCAGCCCGATGGCGCTGTCGCGGCTTTGGGCCAGCCTGGCACGTCACTCCGCTGAGGCGGTGGCGGCCGACGATGCCAGCGGACCGTTGCGCGCGCTGGCCGAAAGTCGGGCCACCATCCATCCCGATCCGCAGATCTACGAAGCGCCATTCAACGACTTCATCGAGTTGCAGGACATCGACTCATTGCAGGATTTGCTGCGCCAATCGGGTCATCCCGAGCTGCGTCTGCGCTGGTTGTTGCCGGCACTGGGGTTGCTGTTGCAGCCCGTGGTTGCCGGCGGATCTGCGCAGATCGACAAGGCACTGGCGCTGCCGTTGCCACGTGATGCGCTGTATCGGCCACTGGTCGCCGCGTTCTGGCTCGACCTTGTGGCCGGCTTCCTGACGCGGGTCGACGTTGAACTGGCGCTGCTGATGATCGAGGGTGGCGCGATGGAGCCGGGGCCGCGACTGCTGGTCGCCTTCAATGGTGCCGACGGCCGCACCTTGCAGGCGGCGCTGGACCCCCAGCTGGCACGCGAGCAGATCATCCGCGTCGACGATGCGGAATGGGTCGACGACCAGATCGCCGGCGACTATGCCCTCAACAAGCTGGTCAGCTACCTCGATCGCGACGATCTGTCGTTGCGCGCTGCCCGCACGATATTCAATGAGACCTTCCTGGGAACCTGATATGCGCCCACATCCCCGCCCACGACTTGCCACCTTCCTGCTGGGATTTGCCAGCGCGACCCTTGCGTGCGCGAGCCTGGCCGCCACTATGCAGCAGCGGTCGACGCCGGCGGCTCCGGTGGCTCCGGTGGCATCCGCCGCCATAGCATCCACCTCCGATGCGGGCAAGCAGGTCATCGCCGCCGGTACCGTCCCCGATGAGGCGACCCGCGCGGCGATACTGACGCGGCTGGGTGAGCTGTACGGTCCGCAGCGCGTCGTCGACCGGATCGAGGTGGATGCCGTGATCGCCCCGCCCAACTGGCGGGACCGCGTACTTGGCATGCTCGGGCCGCAGCTGCAGCAAGTATCGGCCGGGCAACTGGCCATCGATGGCACCCGTATCCGCGTCAGTGGCCAGGTCGGTAACGAGGCCGCGCGCCAGCAGGTGGCGAGCGCCATCGCCAAAGCAGCCGGCCCGGACTATGTGCTGAAAAATGCGTTGAGCGACGACGGTGACGACAACGGCGGCAGCCTGCAGGCACTCCTGGACGGGGCGCTGGCCGATCGCATCGTCGAGTTCGACAGTGGCAGCGCGACCCTGACCGCCGGCGGCCGCGACATCCTGGATGAGATGGCCGCCGCACTGGCGCAATTGGGCAACCAGCAGGTCCAGGTGATCGGCCATACCGACAGCGTCGGCCCGCGTCAGGCCAACATTGCCCTGAGCCTGCAGCGGGCGATCGTGGTCAAGGCCTACCTGGAGCACCACGGCATCAGTGCCGACAACCTCGGGGTACAAGGCTTCGGGCCGGATCGACCGATCGCCGACAACGCGACCGATGAGGGCCGCTCGCGCAATCGCCGGATCGAGTTCCGGGTGTTGTGACCCGCATCGGCTGACGCTGGCCGGCCCATCCCACTAAACTGTGGTGATGACTATCCGAACGTTTTCCGGCCACACCCCGACCCTTGGCGAGCGCGTCTACGTTGACCCGGCCGCCACCGTCATTGGTGCCGTCAGTCTCGCCGACGACGTTTCCATCTGGCCCGGCTGCGTGCTGCGTGGTGACGTCAATTCGATCCAGGTTGGCGCGCGCACCAACATCCAGGACGGCACCATCGTCCATGTCACCCACGAAGGACCGTTCACCCGTCCCGGCGGCTTTCCCACCGTGATTGCCAACGACATCACCATCGGCCATGGCGCGATCATCCATGCCTGCCAGCTGGATGAGTTCTGCCTGGTCGGGATGGGCGCGATCGTGCTCGACGGTGCGACGGTGTCGCGGTACGGGTTCGTCGGTGCTGGCGCCGTGGTGCCGCCGGGAAAGACCGTTGGCGAAGCGGAGTTGTGGCTCGGCAATCCGGCGCGTTACGTGCGCACGCTGAGCGACCGCGAGATCGAGCAACTGCAGTACAGCGCGCGTCACTACATGGCCTTGAAGGACCAATACCTGCAGCAGGCCAAAGCCTGACCGGAAGTTTCACCGTCCGGGGGGCGCACTCTGGCGCCCCGGTCGCTCGCGTCAGGCGGGGGTAACCGGCACGTTGCTTCCAGCGCGCAGCTCGGCGTAGATCGCATCGCCGTCCGGACGCACGCCGTGCCAGCACTTGAAGCTCTCGGCGGCCTGCTCCACCAGCATTCCCAAGCCATCGATCGTCTGGTCGGCGCCCGCGGCGCGCGCCCAGCTCAGGAATCCGATCGCCGCCTCGCCATAGCCCAGGTCGACCACGTCGCAACGCGGGGCAATCAGGGAGTTGGGTAGCGGTAGCTCGCCACCATCCATGTTCCGGCCGATCGAGGTGGCATTGATGATCAGGTCGAATGCACCCACCGTGCCCAAATCGGAGAAGTTGCGCGGGTGCACCCGGCTGGGTTCGCCCAGCAGGTCGGAGAGTCGATCGGTGCGGGTGTCGGTGCGGTTGACGATGAACAACCCGGCAATGCCGGCGTCGAGCAGGGCCGGAGCCACGCCGTGCGCCACGCCGCCCGCGCCGATCAGTAACACCCGGCGTCCGCGCAAATCCTGGCGGTGCCGATCGGTGAGGTCGCGCACCAGGCCGAGTCCGTCGGTGTTGTCACCCTCCCAGCCGGACTTGGTGCGGATCAACGTATTGACCACCCCACAGCGTCGGGCGCGATCGGTCAGGCTGCCGCAGATTGCGGCCGCGCGGGCCTTGTTCGGCAAGGTGACGTTGGCGCCGACGCCGCCATGGGCGGCAAACTCGACCAGTGCAGCGTCGAAATGCCCGGCATCGGCATCGATCCTGCCGTACTCAAGCGCGATCCCGGTTTGCCGGCCGTAGGCGGCATGGATCAGCGGTGACAGGGAATGTGCGATCGGGTGGCCGATCACGGCGAAGCGGGGAATGGTCATGGTGGCCTCGCTTGATAATGGAGGATGCATTACAGGCAGACGCGCAAAACGACATCGCACGGCCTTGCAAGCAGTCTACTCGCCGCGGTGTCAACGCCGCCGGCGGCGAGTGGCACCAAAAGTCTTCATGACGCTACCGCGCTTCAGGCGGACTCGTGGATCCACCGGGCTGCATCGAGCGCAAAGTAGGTCAGCACGCCATCGGCGCCGGCGCGCCTGATGCTGGTGAGTGCTTCCATCACACAGCCGCGTTCGTCGATCCAGCCGTTGTTCGCAGCGGCCTTCAGCATCGCGTATTCGCCGCTGACCTGGTAAACGAAGGTCGGCACGCCGAACGCATCCTTCACCCGGCGAACGATGTCCAGGTAGGGAAGACCGGGTTTGACCATCACCATGTCGGCACCCTCGTCCAGGTCCAGCGCGACTTCACGCAAGGCCTCGTCCGAGTTGGCCGGGTCCATCTGGTAGGTCTGCTTGTCGGCCTTGCCGAGCGCGGACGCCGAGCCGACGGCGTCGCGGAACGGACCGTAGAACGCGCTGGCGTACTTGGCGCTGTAAGCCATGATGCGGGTGTGGATGTGGCCTTCGGCCTCCAGCGCCTCGCGGATCCGGCCGATCCGGCCATCCATCATGTCGCTGGGTGCGACGATATCGACGCCGGCGGCAGCATGCGACAGCGCCTGTTTGACCAACGCGTCCACGGTGGTTTCGTTCACCACGTAGCCGCTGTCATCCAGCAGCCCGTCCTGGCCATGGCTGGTGTACGGGTCCAGGGCAACATCGGTGATTACCCCGAGCTGCGGGAAACGTTGCTTGAGTGCGCGTACCGCTCGCTGGCACAGGCCATCGTCATCCCATGCCGCCGCGGCATCCAGCGACTTGGCGTCCGGTGCGGTGACCGGGAACAGCGCCAGCGCGGGGATCTTCAGTTCGCTGGCCTGCTCGGCGACCTTCAGCAGCTCATCGATCGACAGCCGCTCCACACCCGGCATCGAGGCGACCGCCTCGCGGCCGGTGAGCTCGTGGACGAAGACCGGGTAGATCAGGTCGTTGCAGGTCAGGACCGTCTCGCGCATCAACCGGCGCGAGAAATCGTCGCGACGCATCCGCCGCGGGCGTACATAGGGATAACTGCTCATGGCCGGCATTTTACGCCAGCGTGCCGGAAAGCGCCGGGTCAGCGCTCGCCAGTCAGAAGAGCCCGCCACCCAGGCTCAGGCGAACGATGGCGACGATGATCACGATACCGTTCATCACCAGCCCGGCCTTCGCCCGGCCACGGTTCTGGCTACGGGTGAACGCAATGCCGATGGCGGCGATGACCGCGCCGACCGCGGCGAACGGAATCAGTAGCCAGTTGGTGATGCCGATGATCGGTATGAGTGCAATCACCATCCAGATCATCGCGACAATGCCCCATAACAGGCTGATCAATCCCATGCTGGTTTCTCCGTGATGCCGTCGCTGGTTCAAGGTGGCCATTGTCGCGCACTGGTCGCCGGCGGGCGAGGATCAAAGGTCATGCGTGCCGTCGATTTCCATTCGCAATTCGCGTCGGCAGATCGTGGCATGCAGGATGATCCGCGGCACGTCCGGTGCCAGCCGTTGCTCCAGCATCGCGGCCATGTGGTCCAGTTCGGCAGGGTCGCGCACGTAGACCTTCAGGTGCGAGCCGGCACCGAAACTGGTCGGCACTCCGGGTCGAAGGCGGCGGGCGGCGCCAATCAGGCTGTCGAAATTGGCCAAGGTCTCGTCGAGCTGGGTCTCGATCGCGTCGGCATGCCGCGACTCGTGGCCGACGATGGCCGCAGTGCCCGACAGCAGCAGCGGCATGGTGCTGCCGGGCGACGGCAGCATTGCGCGAGCGAAGCTGGGCGAACGCGGACCATAGCGGCGCGGGTACTGCCAGGCGCTGATTTGGCGCGGGTTCTCCACCGCGGTTCCGGGCGTCTTCGCCGCCAGCCAGTAGACCTGCAGGCGACGCTGGCCATCGACGCGGCCGATGGCGGTCGCGGCGGGCAGTTGCGCGGCATCGAACTCACCCAGCCCGATGGCGCGGCCGACGCAGAAGCGGCGATAACGCTCGCCATCGCCGTCACCGTCGGTGATCGCGTCCAGGTAGTTCCAGATTCGCAGCAGGTGCGGGTAGCCGCGCCTGGCCGTGAACGCGAGCAGTTCGCGATAGGCGCTCTCGGCGGCGGCACCGATATCCTCACCCGCAGGCTCGTCGATCTCGATGGCACCAAATTGCAGCGCGCCATCCTCGGCCCAGGCCACATCGCCCTCGCGGCCGCGTTGCACGCCAGGGCTGGCGCGCCAGACTTCCAGCGGTGCCTTGCCGAGAGGTTGCAGGCCCACCCGCAGGTAGCGGGGATCGTCATGGCAGGGTGCGGCGTCGCCAAAACCAAACACCGCCAGGGTGTCGTCCGCGGCGAGCAGTTCGGCCAGGTCCTGGTGGACGTAATCGACCGCCAGGCAGGCCGGCGTCGGATGCGGGTGGGAGCCGTGGATCAAGGGTTCAGGGTCGGGCTGGATCATGGCGCCCATGATAGCCGGTGGCCCGTGCACGCCCGTGTGGTTGCGCCGGGGCGCGGCATGCCGGATCGTTACCTCTTTGAATTGTCCTGGAACCTGTCAATGCCCGTACAAACTCCTGCCGAGGCCGCCTTGGCGCAATTGCTGGTTGAAAGCCTGAATCTGGAGGATGTCGAGCCGGCGCAGATCGACCCGCAGGCGCCGCTGTTTGGTGACGGGCTGGGTCTGGACTCGATCGATGCGCTGGAACTGGCCTTGGCGATCAGCAAGGTGCACGGGTTCCAGCTGCGTTCGGACAATGAGGAAAACCGTCGCGTGTTTGCCTCCCTGGCCGCGTTGTCGGCGCATGTCGAACAACACAAAACCGCCTGACCCAGAAACCGTGCTGACGACCTGTCAATGACGGCCCTGGTGGTCGCGCGGTTGGTGCTGGCCGTCGCCTATCCGTTGCTGGCCCATCGCGCCAGCGTCGATGGCGACAACCTGCTGGCGTCGGTGGCGCTGGCCGATCTGGTGCTGGTCGTGCTGCTGGTGCCATTGGTGCGCCTGCGGGGCTGGGCCTGGGCGGTGATGTTGCTGGCCGTGGCCGGGCTGTGGTCGCTTCATGACGGCGACATCCCGGTGTTGTTGCTGCTGGCACCACCAATGCTGTTCACCGCGCTGGTGTCGTGGTGGTTTGGCCGCAGCCTGCGGCCGGGCCGGGTGCCATTGATCAGCCGGATCGCCGCAGCGATGGAAGCCTGCGAGCCCGCTGCGCTGGAACCCCGGCTGCAGCGTTACACCCGTCGGCTTACGCTGGCCTGGGCGCTGTTGCTC
This sequence comes from Lysobacter sp. A378, assembly GCF_054052125.1. Taxonomy (NCBI): domain Bacteria; kingdom Pseudomonadati; phylum Pseudomonadota; class Gammaproteobacteria; order Lysobacterales; family Lysobacteraceae; genus Lysobacter; species Lysobacter sp. A378. Next base: position 336,252 of record NZ_JBSVRK010000001.1, read on the forward strand.
GGTACCCTGGCGCTGGCCGATGGCGTGCTGGCGATGATCGCCGTGCCCGACGGCCTGCTGGTCCGCCTCGGCCAGCCGCCGCTGGTCAGCGTGTCGCAGCAGGTCTGGTCGTGGTTCGCCAACCTGCTCGACTACGGCATCATCGGCGCCTTCTTCGCTGGCGAGTACCTGCTGCGCAAGCGCCTGTTCCCGGATGCCCCGTATCGGGGTTTTATTGATTTCCTGCGCCGGATGGCCGCGCTTGGCCCCCGCTTCTGGCGCGACTCATCCTCCTGACCTCCTGACCTCCGGGCCGGCTGGCTTATCCTTGCCGGTCCCATTGCAATCCAGGATTGCTGTGTCGTCGATGCCATTCGTGATCCCGCCTGACCACCCCAGCCTGCCAGGGCATTTCCCCGGCCATGCGCTGGTCCCCGGCGTGGTCGTGCTGGACCGGGTGCTGGATGCGGTCCAGCAACTGCAGCCCGACCTGGAGCTGGCGGGCCTGAGCCTGCCTCGGGTGAAGTTCCTGCAGCCCTTGTTGCCCGGCCAGCCCGCCCGGGTGGAACTGACGCGGTTGGAGTCTGCGGGTTGGCGTTTCCAGGTGGTGCGCGGGGACACCGTGTTGGTCCGGGGCGACCTCATGACCGGAACAGCACGGTGAGCGGACTCTGGCAGCGGCGCCCCGAGGGTGGCAACCGCACTGCGTTGCGGATGATCGCCGCTATCGCTCGTGGTACGGGACGCTGGCCGGCGCGGCTGCTGCTGGTTCCGATCACCGCGTACTTCCTGCTCATGCGTGGCCCGGAGCGCCGCGCGTCACGCGCCTACCTGACCCGGGTGCTGGGCCGGCCCGCCAGACTGACCGAGGTCGCCGGTCATATCCACGCCTTTGCCGCCACCATCCTGGACCGGGTGTTCCTGCTGGGCGGTGAGCTGGATCGCTTCGATGTGCGTGTGCAGGGCGCGTCGGCATTGCTGGACCAGCTCGCGCGCGGCCGTGGTGCGCTGATGTTTGGCTCCCACCTTGGCAGCTTCGAGGTGTTGCGCGTGCTCGCTACCACCCATCCGGAGGTGCAGTTGCGGGTGGTGTTGGATGTCGGCCACAACCCGACCCTGACCGCCTTGCTGGATGCGCTGAACCCCGCTGTCGCACGTACCGTGATCGATGCAGGCCAGGGCGGGCCCTCGGTGTTGCTGGCCATCAAGGAAGCCACCGATGCCGGCGCGCTGGTCGCGCTGCTGGTCGACCGCGTCCAGCCGGGGCAATCCTCGCACCCGGTCGAGTTTCTGGGCGATGTCGCCCGCTTCCCGCTGGCGCCCTGGCAGCTGGCCAGTGTGCTTGATGTCCCGCTGGTGCTGGGTTTCGGGCTGTATCGCGGCGGCAACCGCTACGACCTGGTGTTCGAGGTGCTCAGTGAAGGGCTCTCGATACCCCGCAAGGAGCGCCCTGCCAGGCTGGCCGCCCTCGTTCAGGGTTACGCCAACCGCTTGCAGCACCATGCAGGCATTGCCCCGTACAACTGGTTCAACTTCTATGACTTCTGGCAAGCCGATGATGATGCGATCGATCTCCACCGCCCTGGCACTGACACTGACCGGCGCGTTGCTGCCGGCCATCGCGACGGCTGAGCCGGCCGCGCCGCAGACGGCGGCCAGTCCGGCAACGGCCGCCAACCAGGTGGACAACGACTGGATCCTGGCGCGGCTGGCGCGACCGGCACCGATGCGTACCGCCTTCGTCGAGCTGCGCGAGTCGTCTTTGCTGAAGAGCCCATTGCGGCTCAGCGGCGAGTACCGCCGGCCGGCGGACGGCGTGTTGGTACGTGAGGTGCGCGCGCCCTACGCGGAAACCACCACCATTACCGCGGGCGAGGCGACTCTCGAGCGCGCCGGGAAATCGCCACGTACGTTCTCGTTGAGCCGGGCCCCGGAGCTGGCCAGCCTGCAGGCAAGTTTTGGTGCGCTGTTGTCCGGTGATCACACCACGCTGCAGCAACTTTATGCCGTCACCAGTGACGGCACCCGCCAGCAATGGACGATGACCATGGTGCCGAAGGACCCGCAATTGGCCGGGAAGCTGCGCGATATCACCCTGTATGGCCAAGGCGCGGAGCTGCGCTGCATCGAGACCCGGACCACCGCCGACCCGGCGCCGCAACGCACCTTGTTGGCGGGCGCCGCACGCGACGCGGTGGGTGTCGACGATGCCGCCGGTCTGGCCAGGCTATGCCACCACAGCAGCGCGGCGGCGCAATGAGTCCGCAACGATGAGCGCTGCGTGGCGGTTGGGGTGGGCGCTGGCGTGGCTGGCGCTGTTGCTGGCGGCGGGCTGGTGGGTCGGCCAGCACCTGCAGCTCAGCGGCGACCTGCGCAAGTTCATGCCCGAGGCGCGCACGCCCGAGCAGAAGATGTTGATTGATGAGCTTGGCGAAGGTCCAGGTTCGCGTTTGTTGTTGCTGGCACTGTCCGACGATGACCCACAGGCACTGGCGCGACAGTCCACCGCGTTGCGGCAGGTGCTGGCCGGCGATGAGCAGTTCAGCCTGGTTGCCAATGGCGGCGTGGCCGGGTTGGAGGCGATCCCGGAGCGGTTGCGACCTTATCGATACCTGCTGTCCGACACCCTCGACTCGCAGCCGCTGGATGAGGACTACCTGGCCGAGCAGCTGCAGGCGAGGGTGCAGGATCTGGGCTCGCCGGCAGCCGCGCTGATCGAGCCGCTGCTGCCGGCCGATCCGACCCTGGAAATCCTCGCACTGGCGGAGGACTGGCAACCCGAAAGCGCACCGCGGCGCCTGCACGGAGTGTGGTTCGATCAAGCCGGCGAACGCGCCTTGCTCGCGGTGCAAACGCAGGCGGCGGGGTTCGACCCAAGCGGACAGCAGGCGGCGGTGACCGCGATCGAACACGCGTTAGCACAGGTTCGTGGTGACAGTCCGGCGCGGCTGGTGATGACCGGTCCCGGCGCTTTCTCGGTCGAGGTCGGCGGACGCACCAAACGTGAGGCCAGCTTGATCGGCACCCTGGACGGGCTGGTGTTCGCGCTGCTGCTGCTGCTCGCCTACCGCAGCTGGAAGGCACCACTGCTGGGTGCATTGCCGCTGGCCAGCGGTGGGCTGGCCGGTCTGGCTGCGGTCGCGTTGGGGTTTGATGGGGTGCACGGGATCACCGTGGCATTCGGCTTCACCCTGATCGGCGTCGCCCAGGACTATCCCATCCACCTGATCAGCCACCAGCGGCCCGGTTTGTCGCCGTGGGACAACGCGCGTGAGTTGTGGCCAACCCTGGGCACCGGCGTGGTTGCGACCTGCATCGCCTACCTGACCTTCCTGGTATCGGGCGTGGAAGGCCTGAAGCAGCTGGCGGTGTTCACCATTGCCGGTCTCGGTGTTGCCGCGCTGGCGACGCGTTTCCTGCTGCCGGGCCTGATCGATACCGCCGAGAACGGCGGAAATCCATACGATGCCGCGGCTTCACCGACCATGGCGCTGTTATGGCGACGGTTCTCGGGCTGGCCGCGGATGGGCGTGGTGTCATGCGTCTTGCTGGCGCTCGTGGCCGCTGCCGTCGCCGGATTCGCTCCGGGGTCGTTCTGGCAGAACGACCTGTCCAGGTTGACCCCGGTGCCGGAGCACCTGCTGGCCCTGGATGGCGAGCTGCGCGGCGAGCTGGGTGCTCCCGACGTGCGCTACCTGGTGACCCTGCAGGCCGATGACACCGAATCGGTCCTGCAGGCTTCCGAGCGCCTGCAACCGGTACTGCGGCAGTTGCGCGACGACGGGCTGGTGCAGGGGTTCGAGCTGGCCGCACGCTACCTGCCCAGCGCCGCTACCCAACGCGCGCGCCAGGCGCGGCTGCCCGACGCCACCGTCCTGGAGGCAACGCTGGAAGAGGCGGTGGCGGCCAGTCCCTTCCGAAGCGACGTCTTTGCGCCGTTCCTGGCGGATGTGGCGGCGGCACGCGTTGCGCCACCGTTGACGGTCGATGATCTGGCCGGGACGCCGCTGGCGGCGAGCGTCGAGGGCTTGCTGGTGCGCGGCGATGGGCATGTCACGGCCCTGGTCGCCCTCAGCGGGCTGACCGATCCGGTTGCCGTCGCCCGCGCGATCGAACCGCATGGCGCGACGTTGCTGGACCTCAAGCAGGCGTCCGAGTCACTGGTGGCCGAGTACCGCGAGCGTCTGTTGTGGGCGTTGGCGTTGGCCGCGGTGCTGTTGATTGCCACCGTGTGGGCGGCGCTGCGTGACTGGCGCCGGGCGTTGCGCGTGGTCGCGCCGATGGCCCTGGCCACGTTGCTGCTGCTGGCGGTGTTGCGCGGGCTGGGCGTGGAGCTGAACCTGTTCCACCTGGTCGCGCTGATCCTCGCCGCCGGGCTGGGCCTGGACTACGGATTGTTCTTCGATCACGCCGGGGACGATCGCGACAGCCAGCTGCGCGCGCTGCATGCGATCGTGGTGTGCAGCCTGGCGACGCTGCTGGTGTTTGCGCTGTTGGCCAGCTCCAGCATCCCGGTGTTGCGTGCGATCGGCAGTACCGTGGCGATGGGCGTGTTGTTCAATTTCGTGCTGGCGTTGTTGATAGTGCGCCAGGACGCAACCGGCAAACCGTCGGTGGCAACGTCACGGGACCTGGCGCGGAGTCGCCTGTGAGCCGCCTGTGAGCCGGCCCGTCGAGCGCGACCAGATTGCCCGCCTGATCCCGCACCAGGGCCAGATGTGCCTGTGGGACGAGGTGCTGGACTGGGACGCGGACGTCATCCATCTGCGCACCGCGCGCCATCGCGATCCCGCCCACCCGCTGCGCAGCCACGACTGCCTGCGTGCGATCCATCTGTGCGAATACGGCGCGCAGGCGATGGCGGTGCATGGCGGGCTGCTGGCGCAACTCGCCGGCGCAATTGCTCGCCCGGGCATGCTGGTGGCCCTGCGTGCGGTGGAATTGCAGGTTGCCCGGATCGACCGGCTTGAAGGCGATCTGGAAGCCGAGGCGCGACTGCTGATCGGCGGCGACAGCGGCTGGCAGTACAGCTTTCGGATCAGCCACGCTAGTGTTCTGCTGGCCGAAGGACGTGCGGCGGTGATGCCACAGTCGCGAACTTCGCGCTAGTGGCTAAGACTTGCCGTAGTTTTGCTGAAGCACCACTTGCAAGCTTTTTTCCGAGTCGGAGGCTAGCAAGCGTGGCACTGCATCTACTGCGAGAAGAGCCGACCTGGCAAAGGTCGGCTCTGTTTACATCTACGCGCGGCGGCAGCTATTAACCATCATGGCGCGATGACTGCATATGCTCGTGCGATGGCGGAAGCGAGCATTGAAGCTGCCTCCTCGCAAGTATCCGCAGTCACGGATATGGTGATCCCGGTCCCACCCGGAATGCTTACCGTCGCAGTCATAGTGCAGCTGGTTGCACCTTGAGCACCAAATTGCGTTCCAGTGCGAGCGCCAACAGTCCTACTTGTCTGTTTTATTTCGACATTCGATACGGTGGCGTTGTATTTCGAAGCCTCTCTCTGCAGCTCCTGGGTTAGCGAGTCAATGCTGATACTTTGCGCCTGCGGGGAGCCGGCAGCCAAAGCGGAGGGTGTGAAGGTAAAGCTGGCGCATAACGTGATAACAAGTGCCAATGAGAGTGATTTGAGCGATTTCAGAAGCATCCTTATCCTCCTGCTCTATACGTGACTTGAGTGCCACTCTGTACGGCTATCATGAGCGAGATTAAAAACCTGTTAAATATGCGTTATTCATTGAATATCTTCACATGCAATTTGCATTACGAGGGCGGTTTCAAGGTCCTGTGACGTCTTTCCCCCTATCCACGACCTCCCTGGAGAAAAAAGCCTCCCGAGAGACTTGTTCAACGCGCTCAATTGTAAAACGAGCATTGCCGTGCAATCACCGTCCGTTGCCATCCGCATCGTCCGGAACCGCGCGTTCGACGCGGTGCTACGACGCTAGAGGCTTAATGTTGCGGTCTTTCCGCCTCTAGGCGCGACACGCCTTTTGTGCGTTTCCAGCGGCCTGCCAGTCCCGGTCGGCCTGTTCCCAAGTGGGTCACAAGAGCTAACGTGGCTTCTGCGCATGTTCTCTGCCGTCTCCTCGTGGAAGCCCTTTTTTGGTGGACAATCTGTGGTCGGCAAGTCATTCGCCGTACGAGACGGATAAGGAGACTCCTCATCACTGAACCATACATTCCGCGTCGTGCACTGGTCACTGGCGGCAGTGGCGATATCGGCAGCGCGATCTGCGCGCGGCTGGCGGCCGATGGCCTGCATGTCATCGTCCATGCCAATGCCAACCTCGAGCGCGCGGCCCAGGTGGTCGCGGCGATCCACCACGAAGGCGGCAGCGCGCAGGCGGTCGGCTTCGATGTCACCGACGGTGCCGCGACGCGCACGGCGATCGATACCTTGCTGCTCGATGGCCCGATCCAGGTGGTGATCAACAATGCGGGTATCCATGACGACGCGCCGATGGCCGGGATGGACGAGGAGCAGTGGCGACGGGTGATCGACGTATCCGTGCATGGTTTCTTCAACGTCACCCAACCGCTGCTGCTGCCGATGGCACGCACGCGTTGGGGCCGGGTCGTCAGCGTGTCCTCGGTCGCCGCGGTATTGGGAAACCGCGGCCAGTGCAACTATGCCGCCGCCAAGTCGGCACTGCATGGCGCCAGCAAATCCCTGGCCCGGGAGATGGCCAGCCGCGGGATCACCGTCAACGTGGTCGCGCCGGGAGTGATCGAAGGTCGTATGGCTGACCAGGCGTTTGCACCGGAGATGATCAAGCAGATGGTCCCCGCCGGCCGCGCCGGGCAACCCGCCGAGGTCGCCGCCCTGGTCGGCTTCCTGTGCTCGCGGGATGCCGGCTACATCAATGGCCAGGTCATCGGCGTTAATGGCGGGATGGGCTGATCAGGGCGATACTCAAATCAACTGTGTCCACTCGGGCGACCCCGAGGAGTTTCGCCATGCGAATGAAGACTGCGCTCGTTGTGTGCCTTGCGCTGGCTGCCAGTGGCTGCGCCAGCACCTCCAAGGTCATGCTTGGTCCGGCCCGCCCGGCCATCGCGCCGGCCCAGGTCCGGGTCTATTTCTCCCCGCCGCCGGGGCGTTATGAGGAGATTGCGATCCTGGAGACCTCCAGCGGTGGCTTCACCTATGGCGAGCAGAACAAGATGAACGCGGTGATCGGCAAGCTGCGGGTGGCCGCGGCCGCCCTGGGCGCCAACGGCGTGCTGTTTCAAGGCGCGGCGGAAGGCTACGGCGGCAGCAACGTCGGCATCGGGGTCGGCAGTGGCCGCTTTGGCGGTCGCAGCCACGTCACTGGCGGCATCGGGGTGGATATCAGCCCGACCCAGAAGCACGCGGCCGGGATAGCGGTCTACGTGTTCAATCCACCGCCGGTGCAGTCGCGCCCGATCGTTCCTGCGGATTGATTGCTGGCGCTGTTCCGTACCAGAACGGCTCCAGCATCGGCGCGCTGTCATCGTCGATCCTGCCTTTGTTGATCGCGCCGCCCAGCAGCGCAGTCAGTCCGTGGTCGTCAATGTGCGGGTACTCGCTGCGCGCCCGCGCCAGCAACTGGGTCGCCAACCGCGTCATCAACGCGACGTTTTCGCCCACGCGGGCGACGAAGGGGTCGTCGTCCAGCTCGTCGCTGATCGCGGCGTTGATGCGGCGGAACCAGTCGATCGGGTACTGGTCCAGGTCGCGGCCATCCAGCGGGCCGTTGATGCTGCTGGATTGCCCGGCGTTGCGCTCGCCCCACCCACGCAGCAGCGGTTGCATGGCCGCGTTGAGCGAGCTGGCGCGCTCCAGCGTTCCGCGCAGCCGGCCCAGTATCGGTAGCGCCGTGAGTCGCGCGCTGATGAACAGCGGCGCCAGTACCGACCAGTAATAGGTGTAGTCCCAGATCACCTTCAGCGGCATCACCCGGGCATCGCCGAACAACGGGTACTGGTCCTGGTACAAAGTCAGGGTGCTGCGGTAGAACGAGAAGTACAGCTGCTGGTAGATCTCCGCGTGAGCGGCGAATGGCTGGCCAGCGCGATCCTTGCCGATCAGGTCGCAGACGTAGCTGTTGCTGATCGCGATGAAGTCGCTGCCGGGCGAATAGAACGGGTCCAGGAACACCCCGGCGACGCCGGTGATCGCCCAGCGGTCGGCACTGAACACCTGTGTGCAGCCGTGCGAGAAGTGACGCAGGAACTTGAAGTCCTGTACGCGATGCTTGTCCTGCCCCAGCGCCTGGGCCATCCGCGGCTGGTGCTCGGCCAGCCAGGCCATCGCCTTGTCGTGGGTATTCATGGTCGCCAGTGGATGCATCCGCGCATCGCACACGATGCCCAGCGAGTGCGAGTCGGACGACAGCGGAATCAGCCAGAACCAATAGCCCGGGCCACACATGTGGTTGGTCGACTGCCAGCGCAGTGGCGGCTTGCAGCGTTGCAACCACGCCTCGTTGCTGGACCAGTCGGCGGGATCGACATGGCCGTCCACGCGCCACCAGGCCGCGTTGACGTCGTGGTCGTTGGGCTCGGCCAGGCCAAGTTTGTGCTTGAGCAGCCCGGCGCGCCCGCTGGCGTCGACCAGCCAGCGCGCCTGCAACGAGTCGCTGCTGCCAGCATGCTCGAAGCGCACGGCATGCGGTTGGTCACTCCCGCCCATTTCGATTCCACGCACCACCGTGCCATCGCGAAAATCCACCCCGAGGCTGCGCGCGTGCAGGCCCAGATAGTTTTCGAACCGGCCGCGGTCGAGCTGCCAGGACGGTGCCGGCAGGAACTCGCTGATTCCCAGCTCGGTGCAGCGGTCCACTTCCTGGCGGCCCTCGCTGAAGAAGAACCGGAATCCGAACTTCCGGATGTGCTCGCGATCCAGGTAGTCGTGCAAGCCGAGCACTTCGGCAAAATAATGCGCGGCAATTTCGACGGTGGATTCGCCGACCTTGAACGCCGCCTCGCGCACCGGATGGGTGTTGCGCTCCAGCACCGTCACCTGGATATCGGGGTCACGCTGCTTGAGTTGTATCGCCAGGCACAAGCCTGCAAGTCCTCCGCCCAGGATCACCACGTCGGTGATGGCGGGTTGGCTCATGAGCTGGCTGTCTGCGGCGCTGGTGCGCTGACGAACTCGCCAGTCGGGTCGTGGATCAGCGGCGGGTTGGCGCGGATACGGCGGTAGGTCGCTGGCATCTGCAGTGGGTGCAGCGACTGGCGCACGATGTGCACGGTGATCCGGGTGAAGTCGCGCAGCGGCCGGAAATGGCTGCGGCGGAACGATTCGGTCGGCGGAAGATGATCGGCTCCGGCTCCCGGCGCCGCGCACTGGTAGCGTGATTCGATCGGCACCGACACGCAACGTGCACCCAGCTCGCGTGCCGCCGAGATCAGGATCTGGGCTTCGAACACGAAGTCGTCACCGGGCACGTCGTCCAACGCGGCCACCGCCGCCGGATACAGGCGCTGGCCGCTCTGGCTGTCGGCGACCTGGTAGCCGGTGCCCCAGGCAATGCCCCAGTCGCCGAACGCATTCGCCAGCCGCCGGTAACGGGGTTGTCGGGCGCGTTTGCGCATCCGCGCAGCGATCACGATGTGGTCGGGGTAGCGGTTGGCGGCATCGATCAGTCGCGGGATGTCGCTGGCGCTGTGCTGGCCGTCGCCGTCCATCGTCACGATCGCCTTGGCGCCCAGTCGCAGCGCCTCCTGGAACCCGTCGCGCAAGCTGGCGCCCTTGCCGAGGCGAGACGGGTGGCGCAGTACCGTGATGGGCAACCCGGCGACCCGGGCCAGGGTCTCGTCGTCGGAACCATCGTCGACCAGGATCACGTTGCGGCACTCGGCCAATGCTCCCTCAACCACCCCGCGGATGCGCAAGGCCTCGTTGAGCGCTGGGATCACCACGGCGATGTTGTTGCGATCCAGGCGTTCAGCCATGCGCAGCCTCCGGTGGGACGATCGTGACCTGCAGTATCCGTCCCGGCCCGGCATTCAGCGTGACGACGGGCTGACCGGTGGCAAGCGCATCAAACAGCGGCAGCGCCGGCGCCATCGCGTTGGCGGCCGAATGACGTGCGAGCGCACCGGTTGCGACGGGCGCGTCGCCATCGATGAATGCGACCTGGATCCGCGGCGCACCCGGCTGCGGATCGCGTGACAGCAACAGCGCACCACCCAACACCCCTTCGCTGCGCGAGACCTCGGCCAGTGGGCCGGTCGTGGCGCTGTCATAGCCGACCAGCAACACCGCCTCCTCGCCAGTGGCCAGTTGCACCAGCGCCTCCAGCAGGCCCTGGGCGAAGGTGGCATCGAAGGCGCTGATCGCGGTAGTCGGCTGCATCGCGCCGGTACCGATGGTCCAGTAGCCGGCGGCCGCGTTGTGCACCGAGTTGTGGAAACGGGTCGGCGAAATCGTCTCGGGCTGGTTGGCGAGGGTCGCGCACATGTAGTCGGTGATTGCCAGCTCGCCGTGGGTGGAGGCAAACACCGACGGCAGCTCGGCCGGATCACGCCCGGCGGCCTGGCAGGCGGCCAATGCCACCTCCAGTGCCACCGCGACGGTGCCTGGCGCGCGCCGGCGCTCGTTGGGCGCGAGCAACTGTGGTGATGGACGTTTGGGGGCCGTGGCCGGCCGCGTTCCGTCGGCAACGAACGCGCACGCGGCGTCCCAGGACGGCAATCCATCGGCCCAGAACCCGATGCCCTCGATGGTAGCGGTGAGCGGGCGGGTCATGACCGGCCGAATACCAGCGAGCAGTTGTTGCCGCCGAAGCCGAACGAATTGTTCATCGCGTGGGAAAGCGAAGACGCGGCCCCAGCGTGGGCATTGTCGAAGCGGATCTGGGCACCGCAGGCCGGATCGGGCGTGTCGCTGTTCAGCGTGCCCGGCAGCAATCCGTGCTCCAGTGCGAGCAGGGCGAACACCGACTCGACGATGCCGGCCGCGCCCAGGGTATGGCCGGTCCAGCCCTTGGTCGAGCTGGCATGCAGGGTGGCCGGGAAGATCGCATCCACCGCCGCCGCTTCGATGCCGTCGTTGGCCGGCGTCGCCGTGCCGTGCAGGTTGAGGTAGCCGACCTGCACGGCATCGATCCCGGCGCGGGCCAGTGCATCGCGCATCGCGTACTGCGCCCCCAGACCTTCGGGGTGCGGACTGGACATGTGGTGGGCATCGCTGGATTCGCCATAGCCGCGCAGCTGCAAGCCGGTCTCGCCGGGTTGCGCGCGCTCCAGCAGTGCGAAACCACCCGCTTCCCCGAGTGACAGGCCGCGGCGATTCGCATCGAACGGCTTGCACGGATCCGGCGACACCACCTGCAGCGAACCGAAGCCATACAACACGCTGCCGCACAGGGTATCCACGCCGCCGACCAGGGCCGCATCGACCAGCCCTGCCTGGATCAGTCGCGCGGCCTGGGCAAACACCTTGGCGCTGGACGAGCAGGCGGTGGCAACGGTGACGCAGGGTCCGCGCAGGCCGGTGGCGTGGCGGACGAAGTCGGTCAACGAATGCACGGTGTGGACGATGGGACGTTCCATGTCGGCAGGGAAGTGCGAGCTGCCGTCGGCCCCGGTTTCCAGTCGCCGGTAGGCCTCCTCGCTGGCACCGATGCTGGAGGTCGACGTGCCCAGTACCAACGCGATCCGTTCGGCGCCATGCTTTGCGATTGTCTCTGCCAGCGCGTCCGGCAGGCTGTCTTGCTGCAACGCGAGCCAGGCCAGGCGGTTGTTGCGGCACTCCCAGTTGGCGAATGCCGGCGGCAACGGCGCATCTTCCAGCCCATCGACGCGACCGATCCAGCACGGCAATGGCTGGCCGTCGGTCAGCGGGCCGAAATCGTTTTGGCGCAAGCCGCTGCGGCGTTCAAGCAGGGCCGAGCGCTGGGCCTGGATGCCGCAACCCAGTGCGGTGGTCGCGGTCCAGGCACGCAGCGCAAGCGGCGTCATCGGGGCAGGGGAGCGGGGCGAGATGGAGGCTGGCGACACTCGGAGATCCTGTAAGCGGGTTGGGTGGTCGATCGCTCGCGTCGTACAGCGCGCGAGTATAAGCGGCACCCGCCGAGCGCGGCATGATGGTTCCGGTTTATGGTCTACGTCGCGCCAGCCTACCGCTGGTGGCGTTCCAGTCGACCGGCAGGGGTAAATCAATGGGTGCGATGAATGGCAAATCTCGGTTCTACGGTGCGTTGGTGAGTGGATTGCTGGCGACGACGATGCTGCCCGCGGCAGCACAGGACGCGCCGCGGGACCTGACGGCCGACGACTACGCACGCGCGGAAGCGTTCCTGGGCTACAACACCACGCCGCTGCTCGACCACGCGGTCAACACGGTGGTGTGGCAGGACGACGACCACTTCTGGTTCCGCGACCACGACGCCGACGGCGACCATTTCTGGCGGGTCGAGGCCGCCACCGGTAAGGCCACGTCCGCATTCGATCGCGACCTCCTGGCGGCCGCGCTGACCGATGCGGGCGCCGAGGATGTGGACGTCACCAAACTGGCCATTGCCGACGTCCAGATCGCCGCCGATGGTCGCCTCGACATCAGCTTGCGCAATAAACAGCACTATCTTTGCGACCTGCAAGCCGCCCCGGCCTGCGTGGCGGCGCGCGGTACCGATACCCGCAAGCCAGGCAGCGAGGCGGCCGGCACGCCCGGCAATGAGCCGGTGGTCGAGTCGCCCGATGGCAAGCGGGCTGCGTTCATCCGCGACTGGAACCTGTGGGTGCGCGACATCGACACCGGCGTCGAGACCCAATTGACCACCGATGGCGTGACCGATTACGGCTACGCCACCGACAACGCCGGCTGGACCCACAGCGACCGCGCGATCCTGGTGTGGTCGCCGGACTCGAGCAAGATCGCGACCTTCCAGCAGGACCAGCGCAGGACCAGCGAGATGGTGCTGGTCGGCACCAACGTCGGCGCGCCGAAGGTCGAGCGCTGGAAGTACCCGTTCGCCGGCGACGAGCACGTCACCATGATCGAGCGGGTGATCATCGACGTGGGCGCGACCGCTTCAGGCACACCCACCGTCACCCGCCTGCAGATGCCACCTGACCAGCACCGCTCGACCCTGTGCGATGACGTCAGCTGCGACGGCGGCTGGGAAGACGTGCAGTGGGCGCCGGACGGCAAGACGCTCGCCTTTGCCTCCACCTCACGCGACCACAAGGACACCTGGCTGCGCGTCGCCGATGCCACCACCGGCTCTGTGCGCGAGGTCTACCACGAGCACGCACCGACCTATTTCGAGAGCGGCAACGGCAAGGTCAATTGGCACTACTTGCCCAGCGCCGACCCGGACACCAACGAGTTCATCTGGTTCTCCGAGCGCGCCAACTGGGGCGACCTGTATCTCCACGATCTCGCCACCGGCAAGCTCAAGCACCCGATCACCACCGGAGAAGGCAACGTCACCCAGGTACTCAGGGTCGATCCCGAAACCCGCACCATCTGGTTCCGCGGCGTCGGCATGGAAGATGGCCGCAACCCGTATTACCAGCACTTCTACAAGGTCGGATTCGACGGTGGCGAGCCGGTACTGCTGACCCCCGAAGACGCCAACCACACCGTGACCCTGTCGCCTGACGGCAGCTACTTTGCCGATTCGTACTCGACCCCGACCGCGCCTCCGGTGACGCTGCTGCGCCGCGCCGACGACGGCAGCACCATCGCCGAGATCGCCCGTGCCGACGACAGCCGCCTGCGCGCCATCGGCTGGGTGCCGCCGACCCCGGTCACGGTCACCGCCCGCGACGGCAAGACCACCCTGTACGGGCTGATGTTCACTCCGACCGACCTCGACGAGTCGCGCAAGTACCCGGTAGTGAACTACATCTACCCCGGCCCGCAGACCGGCTCGGTGCGTGGCCGCAGCTTCAGCGCCGCGCGCAGCGACCACCAGGCGCTGGCGGAACTGGGCTTCATCGTGATCGCCATCGACGGCATGGGCACGCCGTGGCGTTCCAAGTCGTTCCACGATGCCTTCGACGGCGACATCGGCGACAACACCCTGCCCGACCAGGTTGCCGGCCTGCGCGAACTCGCCGCGCGCCACCCGTGGATCGACCTCGACCGCGTCGGTGTCTGGGGTCATTCCGGCGGTGGCTACGCGACCGTGGATGCGATGCTGACCTACCCGGACTTCTACAAGGTCGGCATCTCCGAGAGTGGCAACCACGACAACCGCAGCTACGAGGACGACTGGGCCGAGAAGTGGCAGGGGCTGGAGGTGGCCAACAAGGATGGCAGCAGCAATTACGACGCCCAGGCCAACCAGAACCGCGCCGCCAACCTGCAGGGCAAGCTGCTGCTCGCGCACGGGATGATGGACGACAACGTGCCGCCACAGAACACGCTGCTGGTGGTGGACGCGTTGATCAAGGCGAACAAGGACTTCGACCTGCTGCTGTTCCCCAACGCCCGCCACAGCTTCGGCGCGGACACCAACTACATGACCCGCCGGCGCTGGGACTACTTCGTCCAGCACCTGATGGGCGCGACGCCGCCGGTGCAGTACCAGATGCAAGCCGCCAACCCGTGACCTGACGCCATTCCCTTGACCATCACCTCCCCTCTTCGCCGCGAGTGGTTCGGCAATATCCGTGGCGATGTGCTCGCCGGTCTGGTCGTCGCACTGGCGCTGATCCCGGAGGCGATCGCGTTCTCGATTATCGCCGGGGTCGATCCCAAGGTCGGCCTGTACGCCTCGTTCTCCATCGCCGTGGTGATCGCCTTCACCGGTGGCCGGCCGGGCATGATTTCCGCCGCCACCGGGGCGATGGCGCTGGTCATGGTCACCCTGGTCAAGGAGCACGGGCTGCAATACCTGCTCGCCGCGACCGTTTTGACCGGCGTGCTGCAGATGGCCGCCGGGGCGTTCAAGCTCGGCAGCCTGATGCGGTTTGTGTCGCGATCGGTGGTCACCGGTTTCGTCAACGCGCTGGCGATCCTGATCTTCATGGCCCAGTTGCCCGAGCTGACCGGCGTGCCATGGACGGTGTACGCGATGACCGCCGCCGGGCTGGCGATCATCTACCTGTTCCCGTACCTGACCCGTGCGATTCCGTCGCCGCTGGTCGCGATCGTGGTGCTGACCGTCGTCGCGGTCGTGCTGAAACTGGACATCCGCACCGTCGGCGACATGGGCGAGCTGCCCGACAGCCTGCCGATCTTCCTGTTGCCGGACGTGCCGCTCAACCTGGAAACGCTGTGGATCATCCTGCCGGTCTCGGCCACCTTGGCGGTCGTCGGCCTGCTGGAGTCGCTGCTGACCGCGCAGATCGTCGACGAGCTGACCGACACCCCCAGCGACAAGAACCGCGAATGCGTGGGCCAGGGCGTGGCCAACGTCGCCACCGGATTCATCGGCGGGATGGCCGGCTGCGCGATGATCGGCCAGTCGGTGATCAACGTGAAATCCGGTGGCCGCGGTCGCCTGTCGACGCTGGTCGCCGGTTCGGTGTTGCTGATGATGGTGGTGTTTGCCGGGCCGTGGGTGAAACAGATCCCGATGGCGGTGCTGGTGGCGGTGATGATCATGGTCTCCATCGGCACCTTCAGCTGGTCGTCGATCAAGAACCTGCGCCATTACCCGACCACGTCCAGCATCGTCATGCTCGGCACGGTGGTGGTCACGGTGTTCACCCACGACCTGGCGCGCGGGGTGCTGACCGGCGTGCTGCTGTCGGCGCTGTTCTTCGCCCGCAAGGTCGGCCGCGTGCTGCACGTGGCATCGGTCGCCAATGACGATGGCGACGCGCGCAGCTACGTCGTGACCGGCCAGGTGTTCTTCGCCTCGGCCAGCGCATTCACCGCCGGCTTCGATTTCCGCGAGGTGTTGCAGCGGGTCAGCATCGACGTCTCCAACGCGCGCTTCTGGGACCTCAGTGCCGTCGGCGCGCTGGACAAGGTGGTGATGCGTTTCCGCCGCGAGGGGACTACGGTGGAGGTCATCGGCCTGGACCAGGCCAGCGCCACCCTGGTCGACCGGCTGGGCGTGCATGACAAGCCCGATGCCGAGCGCCTGATGGGCGGCCACTGAGGAGAACGCCGTGATGAGCCAGGCCCCCACGTTTGCCGAACGCCGCGTGCTCGCCGCGATTGACGTGTCCGGTTATGCCGCCAGCGTCGCCGCGCACGCCGGCTGGGCGGCGTCCCGGCTCGGAGCGCCGCTGGAACTGATGCACGCGATCGATCGCGAGGCCGCGCCGGTCACCATCGACCTCGCCGGCAACCTGTACCTGGGCACCCAGGAAGACCTGCTGGAAGAGATGACGCTGCTGGACGAGCAGCGCGGCAAACTCGCCCAGCAGCGCGGGCGGGTGATGCTGGAGCAGGCCCGCGGGATCGCCGAAACGCACGGCGCCGCGGCGACCGTCCGTCAACGCCATGGCCCACTGGCGGACACCCTGCTTGAGCTGGAGGACGAGATCCGGCTGTTCGTACTGGGCAAGCGCGGCGAGAACGCCGACTTCGCGCGCGGCCATCTTGGCAGCCACCTGGAGCGTGTCATCCGCGCCGTGAGCCGGCCGGTTCTGGTGGCCCCGCGCGCCTGGCGGCCGATCCAGCGATTCATGATCGCGTACGACGGCAGCGCCACCACCCGCCGTTGCGTCGAACTGGTGTCCGCCAGCCCCCTGCTGCGCGGACTGCCGTGTGACGTACTGACCGTCGGCGATGCCGCCGAGGTACAGGGCGAACCGATGCAGTGGGCGCAGGCACAACTGCAAACCGCCGGCTTTTCACCGCAGATGCTCGCGCTGCCCGGCGCACCCGAGAACGTGATTGCCGAACAGGTCGCCACGCAGTCCATCGACCTGCTGGTGATGGGCGCCTACGGCCACTCCCGCATCCGCAACCTCATCGTCGGCAGCACCACCACCCAGGTAGTGCGCAACTGCCAGATCGCGGTGCTGCTGTTGCGTTGAGCGGTGAGTGTGTTCACCCGCGATGGCGGTGGTGTATTACGCCTTCGGCTAATACACCCTACGTTCCGGCACACCCTACGTTCCGGGCCCGCGGATCTAGGGCGCAATAAGCGAAGCGCATTGCGCCGCCCTGACCCCCACACACCTCCGGATCAACGCAATCGCCCGTGACCCAACACCTCCCGATTGCTTCCGGGCTCGTCATGACCGGCGAGTGCCGCAACGTACTCCGGCGAACTCGACAGGTTGTTGTGATCCGCTTCGGCAATCCTGACCACCGTCGCCACGCCCGCAGGAAATGCATCGGCCAGACGCTGCGAGCTCTCATTGGGGAGGATCCGGTCATGGCCCGCAATGATGATCGTGGTTGGCATCTGCAGGTGGCTGACATACCGCCAGGATTCATATTTATCCTGCAGCAGAAGTCGTGTCGGAAACCATTTGAAGCGTTCGGCCGCCAGCTCCAGCAGGCTGTTGTAAGGGGTGACCAGGACCAGCCGCTCGATGGATCTTGACGCGGCAACCTGGACCGCGATTCCGCTTCCCAGGCTGCGTCCGATAATGGAGACCCGTGGATGCTGTTTGGCCACCTGATCAAACAAGACCATCGCATCCGAGACCAGCGCGTGTTCCGCCGGAGTTCCCGTGCTTCCTCCATAGCTGCGGTAATGCATCGCATAGATGGCGACATCCGGGAACGCCTGGCTCAATAGCCCGATCGTTTGGGATACATCTTCCGCGTTGCCACCGAAATACAGTGCGGCCCGGTCGCTGTCGATGCCGTTGGTGGATACCAGAACCTGCGCATCGGCCCGGTGCAGGGTGATCGTGGGCGTGTCGACGCTGCGGTTGGTGGGGTAGTAGATGTAGGAGCGCTGGGACAGGTAGAGCAGCCCGCAGATGGCCAAGTAGATCAAGCCGATCAGTACCGCGCCAGTCGCCAATGTTTTTGAAACTTGACTCATGGGAACCTGATGTCGCTCGTACTTGCCCCGCGGGCCTGCCTGTTCCGCTCAGGAATAGGGATGGGCGCGATGACTGATGTAGAGGGCACTGCCCTGTAGGTCGAAGATCAAGTTGAAGTGCCTCAGGACGTCCATCCCCATGACGCTCATTTTCTGCGTTCCAACAGAGCCGGCGAAGAATCCGACCGGAACGTCCTGAAGCGAAGTGGTGCCAAGGGCAAGCACGGGCAAGGTTCCTTTGTGGACTTCAATGTTGTTCCCGAAAGAGTCTTTCAGGCTGCTGGTTTCCGTAACATCTATTTTCTCCTTCAGGCCCGTTCTCGCGGAAAATTCATCGTCGAGAAGAAGGCCCCCGGAATAGCCGGAGTGGACCAGAAACCGGTGCTTGTATGGCTGTCCCGCGAGGGTCAGCTCGGCTTCGACAAACAGGAGGTCGCCATTCGATGTGTCCAGATCCAGCCGATGCCACTGCTGTGCTTTTGCGGGCAAACTGTCATGGGTGAGGATGATGTTTCGGGCAAAGTCGATTTCAATCATGCGGCCCTGAAAAAAATCCAATCCGAACTTGCCGTCGGTGGCGACGCCGGAATTCTTGTCTTCCCAAATGGTGATGTCGTCGCGATGGAACGATCCGATCGTGATGTCGTTGCCCACGCTTACCCGGGAATCGGATTCGCCACCCCAGCTTTTAACGGAATGGGTGTCTGTAAAGACAATCCCGGACGAAGCGGCGACTGCTTCTTCCGTCAATGTGACATCGGAGCTCGCCGTGTGGAGCATCAGGTTGACTGAGTCGGCGCCATTCAAGGCTGCCCTGACAACGATGTTGTTGTGTTCGTTGGCCGTGAACGGAATGATGGTGCTGCCGGCATTGGCGTAGCCAGAGATGACCGTTACAAGTACCAGGAAGGCGGTGCTGGATCGAATGGAATTACGCATGCTCCGATACTCCCATGCCGCCAGCGTCGGCGCGAGCGTGGCGACGTCGTAGCAACGCGTGTCGGCAGGTACGCGGTGCGCGGCGCCCGGTAGAATGACCCGATGGATGTTTCCCACCTGCTTGACGCGCTCAACCCGGCGCAGCGCGAGGCTGTCAGCGCGCCGCCCGGTCACTATCTGGTATTGGCCGGCGCCGGCTCGGGCAAGACCCGCGTACTGACCCACCGCATCGCCTGGCTCAACGAGGTCTTCGGGGTGCCGACCCACGGCATCCTGGCGGTGACGTTTACCAACAAGGCGGCGGCCGAGATGCGCCACCGGGTCGATGCGCAGTTGCGCAACGGCGCGCGCGGGATGTGGATCGGCACGTTCCACGGTCTGGCGCACCGGCTGTTGAGGCTGCACTGGCAGGAGGCGAAGCTGCCGGAGGCCTTTCAGGTGCTCGACTCGGACGATCAGCTGCGGCTGGTCAAGCGCGTGGTGCAGGGGTTGGAGCTGGACGACACCCGGTTCCCGCCGCGCCAGATCGCGTGGTGGATCAACGCGCAGAAGGACGAAGGACGTCGGCCGCAGCATCTACAACCCGAGCCGGGTGACCAGTGGACCGACGTCATGCGCCGTTGCTACGAGGCGTACCAGGAGCGTTGCGAGCGCGCCGGGCTGGTCGATTTCGCCGAGCTGTTGCTGCGTGCGCACGAGCTGTTGCGCGACAACCCGGCGTTGCTGGCGCATTACCGCCACCGTTTCCGCGAGATCCTGGTCGACGAGTTCCAGGACACCAACGCGATCCAGTACGGCTTCATCCGCCTGCTCGCCGGCGACAGCGGCAAGGTGTTCGCGGTCGGCGACGACGACCAGTCGATCTACGGGTGGCGCGGCGCGAAAGTCGAGAACATGCAGAAGTTCCTCAAGGACTTCGGCGCGAGCGGCGTGGGCGCGCAGACGATCCGGCTGGAGCAGAACTACCGCTCCAGCGCGAATATCCTGGACGCGGCCAACGCGGTGATCGCGCACAACCCGGACCGCCTCGGCAAGCAGCTGTGGACCGATAGCGACAGCGGCGAGCCGATCGACCTGTACCAGGCCTACAACGAGATCGACGAGGCGCGCTTCGTGGTCGAACGCCTGCGCCAGTGGGTGCGCGACGGCGGCAGCCACGGCGATGTCGCGATCCTGTATCGCAGCAACGCGCAGTCGCGCGCGTTCGAGGAAACCCTGCTCGGCGAGCAGGTGCCGTACCGCGTCTACGGTGGCCAGCGCTTCTTCGAGCGCGCCGAGATCAAGGACACGCTCGCTTACCTGCGGCTGGTCGCCAACCGCAACGACGACGCCGCGTTTGAGCGCGCGGTCAACACGCCCACGCGCGGCATCGGCGAGCGCACGCTGGATGAAGTGCGTCGCCGCGCGCGGGCCGACGGTGCGCCGTTGTGGGTCGCCGCACGCTGGCTGACCACCGAGACCCTGCTGGCCGCGCGTGCGCGCAATGCGCTGGCGGGCTTCATCGCGATGATCGACGGTCTGGATACCGACATCGTCGAGATGCCGTTGCAGGAGAAGATCGACCACGTGCTCGAACGCTCCGGGCTACGCGAGCATTACGCGCGCGAGTCGAAGGGCTCGCTGGATTCGCGCACCGACAACCTCGACGAGCTGGTCTCGGTCGCCGCGCGTTTTGTCCGCAACGACGAGGACGACGTGGCGGCGATGCCGGAGCTGGTTGCGTTCCTCAGTTACGCCTCGCTGGAGGCCGGCGAAGGCCAGGCCCAGGCCGGCGAGGACGGCGTGCAGTTGATGACCCTGCACAGCGCGAAAGGGCTGGAGTTCCCGCTGGTGTTCCTGGCTGGATTGGAAGAGGGCCTGTTCCCGAACAACAAGTCGATCGAGGAAGCCGGCCGACTGGAGGAGGAGCGCCGTCTCGCGTATGTCGGCATCACCCGCGCCCGCGAGAAACTGGTGCTCAGCTACGCCGAGGCGCGGCGCATCCACGGCCAGGAAATGTACGGGGTGCCATCACGTTTCCTGCGCGAGATCCCCGCCGCATTGCTGCACGAGGTGCGCCCGAAGCTGCAGGTCTCACGGCCGATGTTCAACAGTGCGCCGCGCCGGGACTACGGCCACGCCGCGATGGAGACGCCTGCATTGCCATTGGGCGCGAACGTGCGTCACGCCAAGTTCGGTACCGGCGTGGTCACCGACTTCGAAGGCGGCGGTGCGCACGCCCGGGTGCAGGTGAACTTTGATGATGTCGGCAGCAAGTGGCTGGTGCTGGCGTACGCGAACCTGCAGCCGGGTTGAGCGCTTGCAACTCGTTTGCGGCGACGCGAGCGATGATTGCCATCGGGGACAGGGGACGGGAACAGCGGACAGACATGGAGCTTTTGGCGCGTGAGCGCGAGGGGGTCTTGTGCCAGGTAGTTTTCAACTGGCAGGGGCAATGGTCGGGCGCCAGGACATCGACAGATGCCCGCCGTGATCGGCGCCTTCGGTGAAGCCAAGGCGCCGGTACAAGCGCTTGGCACCGGCGTTGTCGCAGCGCACGTGCAGATGCACGCCACACCCGCGCTCGCTGGCCTCGCGCTGGGTATGCGCGATCAGTGCGCCGCCGACGCCTTGCCGTCGCGTGCCCGCGCACAGGCTGATATCAACGACGACATAGTCCGGCGCTCCGCGGAACAGGTAGTAGCGTCCAACCGGTTCGCCGTGCTGTTCGACCAGCAGGAAATCGGCGCCGTGGTAATGGTCGAGGTAGTGCGCGTGTTGCAGCGCGAACTGGCTGTCGGCAAATACCTGCACCGCCGAGGGCGGCCATTGCAGCGGCGCCAGTTCTTCGGCGCGCAGGGACTGGTACAGCTGCCGCAGGAACGGCAGGTCGGCATCGCGCGCCGGGCGGAGCGCGATGCCGCGTTGGTGCAGCACGCTCGGTACGGTCGGTTCGATGCCGGCCGCTCCGCTCGGGAACGGTGGCGGCCGGCTCACCAGCGACGCATCAGTCGAACTGGGGGAATGCGCCCTCCAACGCGATGCAGAAACTCACCGCGAGGTAGGGCTGCCGGTTTTCGTGCGGCTGGCCGCCGCCGCTCGGGCTGATCAAGTCCGGCGCAAATCCCACTGCCGGACCGGTCTCGGCAAACGGCGCGCTGGCCGTGGGGTTGGATAGCGCGCTGCCGCTGGACGGGCCGCTGGTGCGCTTGCTCGTGTCGGCTTGCGTATACGCGGTGAGGCCATGCTGATGCGCCGGCATCTCGCTTGACGTCAGCGTCACCGACGGCGCGCCGAATGTCTCGCCCGCGACGCGATGGGACAGGCCGGGCGCCTGGCCCTGGTTGCAGGCCCCGCGGCCGGTCAGGTTGGGCAGGGCGAACGTGGTCTGGCCGTCACCCCCGTAGGTGGTGCCAATCAGCGCGAACAGCGAGCTGTTCTGCTGGATGCGCAGCAGCGCACCGTTGCATTGCGCCCAGCCGGGTGGCACGAAGTTGAAGCCAAAGACCTGAATCTCGCCAACGAATGGTTGGGTCATGGAAAATCCCCTGATTGATGGACCGCGACATGCGCGGTGTGCGCCTTCACGGCGCTTGAGCCGAAGTGGGTCAGTTTTGCGACGGGAATATGCCTGCCCACGCAATGCAGTACTGCACGGTCAGCGTTGGCATCAGGTTGTCGTGTGGCTGGCTGCCGCCGGTCGACGTGACCGAAGCCGCCGCCATCGCCAGTGGCGTCGCTCCGCTGAGGTCGGACACGTACATGGTGTCGGGACTGATTCCGCCCAGGCAAAGCGTCGCTGCCGGCATGGTCGCGCTTGCGGCCGTACCGGTGGCGCCGAGCAGGTGCGTGTGCGCAGGCAACTGGCTGGCTACCAGAGTGACGCTCTCACTGCCACCGGACTCGCCGATGACCCGCGGCGTGAGGCCGGGTCCCCTGCCGTTGTGCAGCGGCACCCGGCCGCGCAGGTCGGGCAGCCCGAACGTGCTCTGGCCATCGCCGCCGTAGGTGGTGCCGAGCAAGGCGAACAGGACCTCGCTCTCGGCGATCGACTGCAGGCTGCCGTCGCAGGAAAACCAGCCGCTGGGGACGCGGGAGAAGCTGAACAGCCGGATCTCTCCGACGAAAGGTGTGCTCATGGTCCGTACTCCATTGTGGACGTGTGGCGCGGGGCCTGGATGGCCGGGACGCGTCAGCTGCGCGAGGGGAAGATGCCCTGCAGCGCGATGCAGAAATTGATCACCTGGTACGGCTGCATGTTCTGATGCGGCTGGCTGTTACCGGCCCCGGCCAGGCTGCCACCAGCCAGTGGCACCCGGGCGGCGCTTGCGGGCGCATACAACGCGCTCGAGTTGGCTCCATAGAGGTTTTCGAGCGGAAAGCGCGAGGTGCCGGCGGCACTGGTGCCCTGCAACTGGTGGCTGTGCGAAGGCAGATTGGTGGGGATCAGGGTGACCGATTCCACGCCGCCCGCCTCGCCGATCGGATGTGGCGCCGGTTGCCACGACGGGTCCGCCGATGGCAAGGCACCCACGGGCACCCGTCCCTGCAGGTTGGGCAGCGCAAAGGTGGTCCGCCCATCGCCGCCGTACTGCGTGCCAAGCAAGGAAAACAACGCGGTGTTCTGGCTGATCGGCATCAGCTGTCCATTGCACAGGGCAAAACCGCGCGGCGCGAAATTGAACGCCGTGGTCATGATCTGCCCGAGAAAGACTTCACTCATCTCCATCCCCCTGGTTGATACGGTCCGTCATGGGCCGTCGGCGCACTTTCCCCTTCAGGTTTGTAAATGGCAACAGGGAATTTGCGTCGAAGCGGTATTGACAGTCGATCATAAACCTGAAATCAGCACTATAAACCGTGACCCGTTCCTGTTTTAATGGCCCGAATTGGGGAGCAGCCGGCCGAGTGCCGATGTCTGCGCAATGGAATCTCGACAACACCGATGCGTTCGGTGGCGGGTCCGTCGATCGACGTCACCCGTACTCAGGGGAACAACTCATGCAGCAGCAGGCAGCGCAGTACGCCGGCACGTCGACGATTTCGCGCGCCCGCAGATCACCATGGATGGTGACATCACGGTGGCTGGGCAGCTTGGGTCGCTGGAAGCGTTGGCTGGCAGTGTTGTGCCTGGCCTTCGGCATGGCCGGGCCTGCCTGGGCCACCTGCACCTCGCCGGAGGTCCAGTCGATCGCCTCCGGAGCCAGCGCCACCTTCGGCTGCAACGACTCGGTTGGTTTCGATCACACGCCCGTCGTGGCCCCCAGTCACGGCTCGCTGGCGTTTGGAGGAGTCCCCACCAACGTTTACGCGGTCATCTATACCAACGACGGCGGCGGCGATCTGTCCGACACGTTCGTGCTCTACGACTATGAACTCTCGGCCCAGGTCACCTTCAACGTCACGATCGGACCCGCCACCAGCCCGATAACCATCAGTCCGGCAAGCCTGCCGGCCCCGGCGGTCGGGGTCGCCTACAGCCAACCCCTGAGCGCCTCCGGCGGCACCGCGCCCTACACCTACTCGCTGGGGTCGGGGACGATTCCGCCGGGAATCTCGGTGTCGTCGACGGGAGTGATTTCCGGCACCAGCACGGCCTCCGGCCCGCACACGTTCACCGTCAACGTGTCCGATTCGACAACGCCCACGCCGATTACGACGAGCAAGAGCTACTCGGTCACCATCGCCGCCCCGGTGCTCGACCTGACCCCGGATGCGCCGGACGCCGGCGTCGTCGGCGTGGCGTACAACCTGCAGTTCGCCAGCTCCGGCGGCACCGCCCCCTACACCTATCAGGTCGAGGGCGGCCTGGGCACCTTGCCGCCCGGCCTGAGCCTGTCGTCCTCCGGCCTGGTCAGCGGCACGCCGACCGCCGCGGGCACCTATACGTTCTCGCTGCGCCACGACGACAGCACCAGCAGCTCCACCGGCGGCGACCATTTCCGCGCGCAGATGGTCTCGATCACGATCGACAACGCCTCACCCCCGGATGCACCGACCATCGGCACCGCCACCGCCGGAGATGCCCAGGCAAGCATCACCTTCACCGCGCCAGCCGATGACGGCGGCTCCGCGATCACCGGCTATACCGTCACTTCAAGTCCCGGCAGCATCACGGCCAACGGCCCGGCCAGCCCGATCACCGTGACCGGCCTGACCAACGGCACCGCCTATACCTTCGCTGTCACCGCCACCAACAATGCCGGTACCGGTGCCGCGTCGGCGCCCTCCAACAGCGTCACGCCGATGGCACCCATCCCGGTACCTGAGGTGACGTCGATTGCCCCCGACACCGGCAGCACTGCCGGCGGCACGACGGTGACGATCACCGGCAGCGACTTCGCCGGCGCCACGGCGGTCCGCTTCGGCGCGGCCAATGCGATCGGCTTCACCGTCGCCAGCGCAACCTCGATCATCGCCACCGCGCCTTCGGGCAGCGCCGGCAGCGTGGATGTCACGGTCACCACCGCCGGCGGCACCAGCGCCACAGGCGCGCAGTCCGAGTTCACCTATATCGGAGCCCCGGTGGCCAACCCGGTCAGCGCCACCGTCGCCCATGGCAGCGGCGCCAATCCGATCACCCTGAACATCACCGGCGGCACGCCCACTTCAGTGGCCATCGGCACCGCCGCGAGCCACGGCACTGCGGTCGCCAGCGGTACCACGATCACCTACCAACCCGATGCTGGCTACGTCGGCCCGGACAGCTTCACCTACACAGCCACAAATGCGAGCGGCACTTCGGCCCCGGGCACCGTCAGCATCACCGTGAGTGATCCAACGCTGGGGCTGACACCCGCCAGTGGCACGCTGCCACTGACGTATGCCGCCCCCGATTCGCAGACGTTCACCGCCAGTGGCGGCACCAGTCCCTACAGCTACGTGCTGAACGGAACCCTGCCCGAAGGCCTCAGCTTCAATACCCTTACGGGTGTGCTCGCGGGCGCGGCGACCCAGACCGGCAGCTATCCTGTCGTGGTCACGGCCACCGACGACAGCACCGGCAGCGGCGCCCCGTTCTCGATCACGCAGAGCTACACCGTGGAGGTTGCCGCGCCCAGCATCGTGCTGACGCCTGCATCGCTGCCCGCCGGTTCGGCCGGCACCGCTTATCCGGCCACCAGCTTTAGTGCCAGTGGTGGGGTGGCGGCGTACAGCTACGCCGTCACGGTCGGCGCCCTGCCGGCGGGCCTGGCGCTATCCTCGGCGGGGCAGTTGTCCGGTGTGCCGACAGCGGCGGGCAGCTTCTCGTTCACTGTCACGGTCACCGATGCCTACGGCCAGATCGGCGCCCGGGCCTATGTCCTTGGCATCGACGTGCCCACGCTCACCCTGAGCCCGGCCACGCTGGCGAACGCCACCGCCGAGACCGCTTACAGCCAGACGCTGACCACCAGCGGCGGCGTGGCGCCTTACAGCTACGCCATTACCAGCGGCGCCTTGCCGGCCGGCCTGAGTCTCGATGTCAGTACTGGCCTGATCGCCGGCACGCCGACTGTCAGCGGCAGCTTCAGTGTTGGCGTCAGGGTCACCGACGCGAGCACCGGCGCCGGTGCGCCGGCATCCGTCATGAGGACGTATTCCCTGGCTGTCGCGGCGCCAGTCATCTCGATCACTCCGGCCAGCCTGCCGGCCGCCCAACAGGCTGCGGCCTACAGCCAGGCGCTCACCGCCAGCGGTGGCGATGGCAGCTACAGCTTCACGGTGACCGCCGGCGCGCTACCGGCGGGCCTGAGCCTGGCAGGCAATGGCTTGCTGGCCGGCACGCCGAGCGTATCGGGTAGCTTCGGCTTCACGGTAACCGCCAGCGACGGCCTGAACTTCACCGGCACGCAGGGTTACACGCTGGCGGTCGCCATCGCCGCGCCGGTGGCCGTGGACGACAGCGCCAGCACGTCCGCCAACCAGCCGGTCACCATCGCGGTGACCGGCAACGACGGCGGACCGATCGCCAGCATCGCCTTCGCCAGCGCACCGGCCCACGGCACCGCGACGGTGAACGGGCTCGACGTGGTCTACACCCCGGCCACCAGCTTTTTCGGCAGCGACACGTTGACCTACACCGCCACCGGAGCAGGCGGCACCTCCGCGCCGGCGACCGTCACCATCACGGTGACGCCGCTGGCCGTGCCCACGGCCGTGGCGCACACCGCGACCACGCTGGCCGGTACGGCGGTGACGATCCATGCCACCGAAGGGGCGACCGGCGGTCCGTTCACCGCCGTGACCCTGGCCAGCGCGCCGGCCCGCGGCACCGCCATCGTTTCCGGGGAGGACATCGTCTATACCCCGACCATCGATGCCGCAGGTCCGATCAGCTTCACCTACACGCTGAGCAATGCGTTCGGCGCGTCGCCGCCGGCCACGGTCACGGTGCAGGTCCACCCGGTGCCACAGGTCGTGGCGCAGACGGTAGACGCCATCGCCGGCACCATGGTGCAGGTGGAGCTCACCAGGCAGGCAACAGGCGGCCCGTTCACCGGCGCCGAACTGCTCTCGATCTCGCCGACCTCGGCCGGCACCGGCGCCATCGTGAAGGGCGCCGATGGCTATCGACTCGATTTCGCCGCCGCCGCGACGTATGTGGGCGCGGCACGGGTCAGCTTCACGCTCAGCAATGCCTATGCGACCTCGTCAGTGGGCATCGTCACGGTGAACGTGACTGCGCGGCCGGATCCCTCGAAGGACGCCGAGGTGCTCGGCGTGCTGGGCGCGCAGGTCCAGGCCGCCCGCCGTTTCGCCACCGGCCAGATCGGCAACTTCCAGCAGCGACTGGAACATCTACACAGCAGTCGTGGCGGCGCCGCCGGTTTTGACAGCGGTTTGTCGGTGGCAATCGACCAGCCGTGTGGCGATCGCGACTGGCAGGGCGTTGGCAGCGTTTGCCCACGTCCGCTTGGCGACGAGCAGGCACCGGTGCGGAATCCGAAGGCCGTGGGTGCTTCGCCCAACGCGACATCCCGCTTGTTCGGGATATGGACCAGCGGCGCGATGCGATTCGGCGACTACGATCCGCGACGCGGCGCCAGCGGCTTCGAGTTCGAGACCAGCGGCGTCAGCCTCGGTGCCGACTACCACCTCGCCCCGGACTTCGCGCTGGGCGGCGGCCTCGGCTATGGCCGCGATGTCAGCGACATCGGCGAGCACGACAGCCGCAGCGAGGCCGATGCCTGGAGCGCCGTGGTTTACGCCAGCTATCACCCCGGCGACCACTTCTATCTGGACGGCTTGATCGGCCACCAATGGTTGTCGTTCCAACTGCGCCGCCATGTCACCGCCAATGGTGCCCAGGTGCGCGGCGACCGCGATGGCCAGCAATGGTTCGCATCGCTGGCTGCCGGCTATCAGTGGCAACGCGCGCAATGGGGCGTCACGCCCTATGCGCGCCTGGACGTGGCACAGGCGACGCTGGATGACTACGTCGAGCATGGCGATCCGGTGTACGCGCTGGCCTTTGCCGAGCAGGACATCGACACCACCACCACCGGCCTCGGCGTGCGCGTGGATTACCTGCACGAACGGGAGTGGGGCACATTCGCCCCGCAATTGCGGCTGGAATACCAGCATGACATCGAGGCCGACAGCCTGGCGGCGATACGCTACGCCGACTTGCCGATGGGGCCGATCTACCGCGCCGGCATCGACGGCTTCGATCGCGACCGGCTGGTGATCGGGCTCGGTGCGGGGTGGAGCACGGTGAACAACTTTGGCTTGAGGCTGGAGTACCGCAGCATGCTCGGTAACAGCGGCGCCGATGACCAGGCGGTGACGCTGCAGGTCGAGAAGAAATACTGACGGCGACTACTTCGGATGCCACTTGTCGTCGTCGCCTTTTTCATATTTTTGTTTGACTGCGGACGGGGATGACGACACCGGATCGCTCAAGTCCCCGGGCGCTGCGCCGGCCGGGGCTCGGAGACCTCGCGGCCACCCTGGGCGCGGCCGGCCATCTCTGCGCCGGCATCGCGGGCCAGGCGCGTCATCATCCATACCGAGCTGGCGGAGATCAGCCCGACGGTGAGGAAGGCGAAGCCGAAGTTGATCGCCGCGTCCATCGGCTGCCCGGTGGCGGCGCTGGACACCGCCAGTGCATAGCCACCGATGGTGACGCCGATCGCCAGCGAGACCTGCTGGGCCATGGCGGCGAAACTGCTGGCCGGTGCCATGCGGGCGGAGTCGACGTCGGCATAGATGATCGCGTTGAGGCTGGTGAACTGCAGTGAGCGGAAGCACCCGCCGATCAGCAACACGCTGATCACCAGCGGGTAGGGCGTATCGGCGCGGAACAGGCCGAAGCCGCACAGCAGGAACGAGGCGATCAGCGCGTTCACCACCAGCACTCGCCGGAACCCGAACCACTTGATGATCCGTGGCGCCATCGACTTCATGAACATCGAGCCGACCGCGGACACGAAGGTCAGCAATCCGGATTGAAGCGGGTTCAGGCCGAAGCTGAGCTGGAACATCAGCGGCAGCAGGAACGGCATCGCACCGACACCGATCCTGAAGATCGACCCGCCCAGCACGCCGATGCGGAATGTCGGCAACCGCAGCAAGTCCAACTGGATCAACGGGTGCGGGTGCTTGCGGGCGTGGAATACATACAGAGTCAGCGCGATCAGCCCGACCAGCAGGCAGCCCAGCGCGGTTGACAGGTTGACCAGGTGCCGGCCCAGGATGGAAAAGCCGAAGATCGTCAGCGCCAGCCCGCTCGACGAGAGCGCAAAGCCCAACCAGTCCAGCGGGCGCACCGGTTGTTTCAACATCGGGATGTGACGCCAGGCCATGTAGATGCCGAGCAGGCCGATCGGCAGGTTGATCAGGAAGATGAAGCGCCAGTGGCCGTACGTTGTGATCAGCCCGCCCAGCGGAGGGCCAAGCATCGGCCCAAGGAGCGCAGGGATGGTCAGCCAGCTCAGTGCCTGCAGCAGCCGGTCCTTGGGGATTGAACGCAACAGCACCAACCGTCCTACCGGCACCATCATCGCGCCGCCGGCGCCTTGCAGGAACCGCGCGGCCACCAACTGGCCCAATGAGCCGGCGATGGCGCAGGCAAGCGAGCCGAGCAGGAACACCCCGATGGCGACCATGAAAGTAGGCCGCGCGCCAAAACGGTCCGCGATCCAGCCGCTGATGGGGATGAACACCGCCAGTGCCAGCATGTAGGTGGTCAACGCCAGCCGCAGGCTCACCGCCTCCACCCCCAGGTCCGCCGCAATCATCGGCAGCGAGGTGGTGATCGCGGTGGAGTCCATGTTCTCGATGAACAGCGCGGTCGCGACAATCAGCGGCAGCAGGCGTTCACGTCTCATGCTGGATCT
Source organism: Lysobacter sp. A378 (assembly GCF_054052125.1). Classification (NCBI taxonomy): domain Bacteria; kingdom Pseudomonadati; phylum Pseudomonadota; class Gammaproteobacteria; order Lysobacterales; family Lysobacteraceae; genus Lysobacter; species Lysobacter sp. A378. The sequence continues at coordinate 366,365 of NZ_JBSVRK010000001.1, forward strand.
GTCAATGCAGTCCGGTTATCGCGTTGGGAGAGCAGCCTGGACAAGGGGTCATCTGAACGCGCTCAGTCCCATTCAAACAACTCCCAGTACACCGGCGACACCGGCGAACCGTCGTCGGGCTTGCCATCGTCGTTCTCGTCCCGCAGGTAATAGGTCGGGCCGCGCGCGGGTGTGACCTTGATCACCTTGAGCTGGCCGGCCACCCGGTATTCCTCGATTACGTCGCCGTTGGTCTCCACCCGTTGGGTAACGACCGGGTTCTCCAGCATCGCGGTGGGGTCGTCGTTGATGGCGGTAGTGGCGCAGGCGGCTGGGAGCAACAACAGCGCGAGAAGCAGCGGCGACAGGATTTTCATCGGAGGTGCCTCTTGGCTGGGAGCCCACAGGGTACCTGCCGGCGGGTATTGGTGTGGTGATCGAGCCAGCGGTTTGCGGCCAGGCCGGCCCCGGACCGGGACACGTAGAATCAGGGGCATGAAAAGACTCGTCCTGATCGATGGTTCCAGCTACCTCTACCGCGCCTTCCACGCGCTGCCGCCGCTCACCAACGCCGATGGCGAGCCGACTGGTGCGCTGTTCGGGGTGGTCAACATGCTGCGCGCGACGCTGAAAGAGAAGCCCGATTACGTGGCGTTCGTGATCGATGCGCCCGGCAAGACCTTCCGCGATGACCTGGACGAGCAGTACAAGGCCAACCGTCCGCCGATGCCCGACGACCTGCGCCCGCAGGTGCAGCCGATGTGCGACATCGTGCATGCGTTGGGGATGGACATCATCCGCATCGATGGGGTCGAGGCCGACGATGTGATCGGCACTCTGGCAGTGCAGGCCGCCGATGCCGGCATCGACGTGACCATCTCCACCAGCGACAAGGATTTCGCCCAACTGGTGCGAGCGAGCCATGACGACGACGGTGCGCCGCGCGCCGGTATCGCGCTGGTCAACACCATGAGCGGTAGCCGGCTGGACAGCGATGCCGGCGTGATCGGCAAGTTCGGAGTGCGGGCCGACCAGATCATCGATTACCTGGCGCTGATGGGCGACAAGGTCGACAACATTCCCGGCGTCGACAAGTGCGGGCCGAAGACCGCGGCCAAGTGGCTGGCCGAGTACGGGACGCTCGACGGCGTGATCGCCCATGCCGATGGTATCAAGGGCAAGATCGGCGAGAATCTGCGCGCGGCGCTGCCGCGGCTGCCGCTCAACCGCACCCTGACCACGATCAAGCTGGATGTCGACGTGGGGCGTGCGCCGGACGATCTGGTCCTGCGCGATCAGCACGTGGATGACCTGCGCGGCTTGTACGCGCGTTATGGCTTCAAGCAGGCGCTGCGTGATCTGGAAGGCGGCCCGGGAGACGCCGCGAGCGACACCGGCAGCGTGCGCAACACCGCCGCCGGTTACGCGCGCAGCAGCAACGCAGCGACTGACGTGCCAGACCCGGCGTTGGCAGCGCCCGGCGAGTACGAGTGCGTGCTGACCCGCGCGCAGCTGGATACGTGGGTGGCGAAGCTGCAAGCCGCCGACGAGTTCGCCTTCGATACCGAGACCGACGCGCTGGACGCGATGCGCGCCAACCTGGTCGGGCTGAGCTTCGCGGTCGAACCCGGACGCGCCTGCTATATCCCGGTTGGCCACGACTACCCCGGCGCGCCGGCGCAGTTGCCGCGTGAGGAAGTGCTGGACGCCCTGCGGCCCGTGCTGGGCGATGCCGGCAAGCGCAAGCTTGGCCAGCACGGCAAGTACGACCTGCATGTGCTGCGGCGGCACGGGGTCGAGGTGCGTGGCTACGCCGACGACACCATGCTGGAAAGTTTCGTCTTCAACGCCACCGCCAGCCGTCACGACATGGACTCGCTTGCCCTGCGCTATCTGGGCTACCAGACCACCAAGTACGCCGACGTCGCCGGCAAGGGTGCCAAGCAGATCACCTTCAACCAGGTCGCGATCGACGATGCCAGCGACTATGCCGCCGAGGACGCCGACATCACCCTGCGGCTGCACCGCGTGTTGTCGGCCAGGCTGGGCGAGGTGCCCGCGCTGGAGAAGGTCTACCGCGAGATCGAGATCCCGCTGGTGCCGGTGCTGGAGCGCATCGAGGCCAACGGCGTGCTGGTCGACGCCGACGAACTGCGCCGGCAGTCGGCCGATCTGGGCAAGCGCATGCTCGCCGCCCAGCAGAAGGCGACCGAGCTGGCCGGACGCACCTTCAACCTGGACTCGCCCAAGCAGGTCTGCGCGTTGTTGTTCGAGGAGCTCAAGCTGCCCGCGCTGGTGAAGACGCCCAAGGGCCAGCCCTCGGCCAACGAGGAGGCGCTGGAGGCGATTGCCGACCTGCACGAGCTGCCGCGGGTGATCCTGGACTACCGCAGCCTGGCCAAGCTGCGCAGCACCTACACCGACAAGCTGCCACTGATGGTCAACCCCGACACCGGCCGCGTGCACACCAGCTACCACCAGGCCGGCGCCGCGACCGGCCGGCTGGCGTCCAGTGATCCGAACCTGCAGAACATCCCGATCCGCACCGTCGACGGCCGCCACATCCGCACCGCCTTCATCGCCCCGGAAGGCCGCCGCATCGTCGCCTGCGACTACTCGCAGATCGAACTGCGGATCATGGCCCACCTGTCGGGGGATGAGGGCCTGCTGCGCGCCTTCGACGCCGGGGTCGACATCCACCGGGCAACCGCCGCGGAAGTGTTCGGCAAGACCATCGAGGAGGTCAGTGGCAACGAGCGCCGCGCCGCCAAGGCGATCAACTTCGGCCTGATGTACGGCATGAGCGCGTTCGGCCTGGCCAAGCAGCTGGATGTCTCACGCGGGGAGGCGCAGGACTACATCGGCCTGTACTTCAGCCGTTATCCGGGGGTGCGCGAGTACATGGACCGCACCCGGCAACAGGCGCGCGAGCAGGGCTTTGTCGAGACCGTGTTTGGACGCCGGCTGTACCTGGACAACATCGACGCGCGCAACCAGGGCCTGCGGGCCGGCGCCGAACGCGCGGCAATCAACGCGCCTATGCAGGGCACCGCGGCGGACGTGATCAAGCGGGCGATGATCGACATCCACCAGTGGCTGGCCGCCTACGCGGACCGGGCGTTGATGATCCTGCAGGTCCACGATGAGCTGGTGTTCGAGGTCGATGCCGACTTCGTGGACACGTTGCTGGCCGAAGTTCCTGCGCGAATGACCGCCGCGGCGGAATTGCGGGTGCCGCTGGTGGTCGACAGCGGGATCGGCATGAACTGGGACGAAGCGCATTGATGGCGGTTCCAACCGGCCGGTTGCTGTCGCGGCGATCGATGAGACGACGCCGAAATCGGAGTTAACCGCGAATAGAGAGGGTTAACTCCGCCGAATGCCAACTTCGGCAAACTGGAATTCAAATTTGTGAATTAACGTGATTTTAACAGCACGTTTGCCGACGTTGTTCGTCTGAATCACTCCTGAACTATTCCATCGCCCCGGGTCCCATCTTCACGAACCATCCATGTGATTAGTGGTCATATGCTCGCGACAGGTGCAACGCCTGTCGCTGATCTCTCCCTCCCCTGGAGTGATCTCGGAGCGAAGACCCCTCCCCAGGTCCCGCTCCACCAGCCTCACCGGCCCCCCTGCCGGTGGGGCTTTTTTTTGCTTGGCATTTGACGGATGGCGGTGTGGTGAGGCTCTGACTTTGCCGACTGCGGACGTCCATGCCCGCTGTGCGCAGCATGCGCTCAGGACGTCGGGTCGAACACCAGGTTGGACTCGACTTAGCGGTCTCATCGGTACAGTTGGAGCTGGCGTTCGCATGCGCCGTGCTTTGGATGTCGCGGCGGCGCTCGACGATTGGCAGGTAGGTGTTGAGGAAACCGTTTCCGGCGTGAGCTGATAGGCGAAGTCACTTCGAACTCCTCGCGCAGGTTATCGAAGAACAGACCGCCGACGCCGCGTGCCTCGCCGCGATCGAGGCCAGATTGTGGCCAAGTAACTTTCGGCATTTAAGGGAAACTACCCCTTGACCCGCCCGTTAATTTTGTGCTACGTATGTCGCCGCACATGATGTGCTGCAGTTAGTTTGCGCTCCAACTTTCGCGTGATGCGCAAGGCAAGGCTTGGGGGGAACATGATGTTCAAAAGGGGAGTGGTGACCGCGGTTTTTCTGTTCGGGGCATTGGGCGCAATGAATGCTGCCCACGCACAAATTTCAATGACTCGATCTCAGGCAGATCCAGCGAACAAGCTGTTCAGGATGGTCGCACCTGATGGGACCATCGTTGCGGCCGACGGCGAGACTAGGCGTTTTTTTATTGAAACTCCGGGTGGTGCATCGTTCGAGTTCACTTTCGACCAAGCATTGGCCGCGGCGGAGTCGAACCCGTCTGAGCGCATCAGGCTGAAGGCAGATTTTGAAGCCGCATTGGCCGATGCAAAACTGGCGAATTATTCGTATGCCTACCGGCGGGAACTGGGGCCATGTCAGCCACCCCCAGGCAAGATCTTTTGTGAGATTCAGCCTTTTGCCGCGCCCACCCCCAATCAGTCCGCTTTCGCGGACCCCCCTGAAGACGACGAGGACGAAGAAACCCACGACTTGGACAAAGTGTCGGTCACTGCACGCCGACCAAATATAATGACTGGTGGAGCCGGGAGCGGGTGGGGTTACCGGCCTGGTGGCATTGTCTATGGAAATCCCCACAGCGGGGGTTCAGCCGAGGCCGAGCAGTTCCAGCGTTGTTGGGCAGAGGATTACGACGATTTCAAAAGTAATCGCGCCGACTCTTGTTTCACTGCAAATGTCACAGCTGCTACGACGATCGGATTAATGTTCATCGCTGGTGATGCATGTCTATTAGCGGGGGGAACGCTGGGTGGAGGAGGCGTCACCCTAGCTGGCTGTGGAGGTGCAGTCATTGTTTATGTTGTTTCCTTGGTATCGGCGGTCCACTACGATAATAAATGTTTGGCCGAATATACTGCGCCGGCACACTGCCAATGACGCGTCTCCAATTTATTTTACTTCTTTCGCCGCTCATGTTTTTAGTCGGGGCCGGTGTCGCCCTATATATCCATAAACGCAAGCCAGAGTGGCAGCATTCAAACGCAATGTTTTGTTGTGGGTTTTTGTGCGGCATTGTCTTCATGGCGGCAGCTATGATTTTCATGTCCAGAATCGATTTCGGTGCGAACGAAGTCAGGAGTGACGGTAGACAGGACGACCGCACTGCGCCGCGGACGGCAGATCCCCACCACGTTTGCAGAAAAGAAGTTGAGGCGATCTATGCCAGCTCGGTCAGCCAGTCGCGCGGTTTCAGGTACTCGACCAGCCGCGCCTCGGGGCTGCCCGGCTCGGGGGTGTAGCCGTACTCCCAGCGCACCAGTGGCGGCAGGCTCATCAGGATCGACTCGCTGCGTCCGCCCGATTGCAGGCCAAACAGGGTGCCGCGGTCGAGCACCAGGTTGAACTCGACGTAGCGGCCACGCCGGTATAGCTGGAACTGGCGTTCGCGCTCGCCGTACTGGCAATGCTTGCGGCGCTCGACGATCGGCAGGTAGGCGTCCAGGAAGCCATCACCCACGGCCTGCATGTAGGCGAAGTCGGTTTCAAAGTCCTCGCTGAGGTCATCGAAAAACAGCCCGCCGATGCCGCGCGTCTCGTTGCGGTGCTTGATGAAGAAGTACTCGTCGCACCATTGCTTGTGGGCGTCATACCGGGACTGGCCGCCGAAGGGTTCGGACAGCTCGCGGGCGGTGCGGTGCCAATGCAGGACATCTTCGTCAAAGGGATAAAACGGGGTCAGGTCGAAGCCGCCCCCGAACCACGAAGCGACGGTTTCGCCATCGCGCATGGCACGGAAGTGGCGGACGTTGGCGTGGGTGGTTGGCAGATACGGGTTGCGCGGATGGAATACCAGCGATACCCCGATGGCGCGCCAGGAGGCCCCGGCCAACTCGGGCCGCGAGGCGCTGGCGGACGGCGGCAGCCGGGTGCCGGCCACATCGGAGAAGCCGATGCCGGCCTGCTCGAAGACCGCGCCATCGCGAAGTATCCGGGTGCGTCCACCGCCGCCCTCGTCGCGGGTCCAGGTGTCCTGGACGAAGCTGGCACCGCCATCGGCTTGTTCAATGGCGGTGCAGATGCGGTCCTGCAGGTTGGTGAGGTAGCCGCGGACGCGGTCGAAATCGGTGTCGGATTCGGCAGGGTTCGGTTTCATCCGGCCATTCTAGTTGAGCGGCGAAGGCCCGGCCGCCCTACATCGACGCCTTGGGGTTGCTGCTCTACTTCAGTGCCCGCTCGAACAGCTCGAAGATCCGCCGGTACTCGTCATACCAGCTGTCGGAATGGACGAAGCCATGGCGCTCCAGCGGATACGACGCCAATTCCCAATCGTCCTTGCGCAGCTCGATCAAGCGCTGGGCGATCATCACCGAGTCCTTGTAGAACACGTTGTTGTCCATCATCCCGTGGGCGATCAGCAGATTGTCCTGCAGGCCTTCTGCGTACTCGATCGGTGAAGACTTCAGGTACGCCTCGGGATCGACCTCCGGGGTGTTGAGGATGTTGGAGGTGTACTCGTGGTTGTACTGCGACCAGTCCGCCACCGGGCGCAGCGCGGCGCCAGCCTTGAACTTGCCCGGCTCTTTGAACAGCGCCATGAAGGTCATGAAGCCGCCGTAGCTGCCGCCATAGATGCCGGCGCGGTCGACGTCACCCTGCTTGTTGGTACCCAGCCAGGCCAATCCGTCGAGGTAGTCCTGCAATTCCGGGGTGCCCATCTGGCGGTAGATCGCGGTGCGCCAGTCGCGGCCATGGCCCGCCGATGCACGGTAATCCAGATCGAGCACGATGTAGCCGTGGTCGACCAGCAGGTTGTGGAACATCTGCTCGCGGAAATACACCGGGAAGCGGTCATGCACGTTCTGCAGGTAGCCGGCGCCGTGGACGAACATCACCACCGGATAGTGCTTGCCCGGCTCGAGCACATCCGGGCCATAGAACTTGCCCCAGATCGGACCGGCGCCGTCGCTGGACGGGATCTGCACCATCTCCGGCTGGATCCACTGGCGTGCCTTGTACTCCGGGGTGCGGGTATCGGTAAGCGCAACGGTGTGCTCGCCAGTGGTATCGACCACCGCGATCTGGGTCGGCAGGTAGCTGTCGGAATGGCGAACCAGCAGTTTCGAGCCATCCGGTGACAGCTCGAAGCTCTCCACGCCGTCCAGCGCGGTGACCTCGCGGACCTGCTGGCCATCGCGGTCGACGGCACAGACTTCGTAATCGCCGGGCCAGTTGCGGTTGCACACAAAGTAGAAACTGCGGCCGTCGACGCCCGGCACCGGCGCGGATGCCTCCCATTGCCCCGAGGTCAGTGCACGCGGGGTGCCGTTGCCATCGGCAAGGTACAAGTGCGAGTAACCGCTCTGCTCGGACAGCAGCCACAGGGCGCCATCGTCGGTCCAGCCGAAGTCGTTGAAGCTCCAGTTGATCCAGGCGTCATCGTGCAGGCGGTGGCGCGTTTTCAGCTCCGCATCCGTCACCTGGCCGGCGCGCGGGGTCACCGTCGCAATCCAGCGGTCCTTGTTGTCCACCGCGCGTAGCAGAACCGCCGCGCTGCTGCCATCGGCGCGCCAATGGATGGCGGGCGTGCTGCCGTAGCCATCGGTCTCCACCCGCACGGCGCGGTCGCCCTTCAGCGGTTCCAGCTCGGCCGCCTCGCGCAAGGCCGCCAGCGGGTCGGACCCCACGCCGGGCAGGGCATCGAATGTCAGCTCGTCCACCTCGCCGCTGGCAACATCCACCAGCCACAGCTGCTGCGGCACGGGAGCGTTATGACCAACCCGGGTGCGGGCCTCTTCAAACTCTTCGTACCCGGACTCGGTCACGTACTTGGGCATTTTGCCGGCCTGGCCCTCCTTGGCATCCTTTTCCTGGGTGACCACCAGCAGCCATTGCGAGTCAGGTGACAACGCGCTGTCGATGATTTCGACCTTGTCGCCCAGGTAGGCCGGGACCGGTGCGCGGGTCGGGTCGACGCTGCGCCAGGCTTCGGCTTGCTCGCTGGCGGCGTCGCGCTTGGCGCGGTCGTCGGCGAGGGTGCGGATCACGCGTAACTGGCGGTCGCGCAGGTCATCGGCTTTGGGCTCGGTCGCCGGATCCTTCTCCGCCTTGACCAGCGCCGCCTGGCTGCTGCCCTGTCCGGCGCGCCATTGGTACCAGTCGTTGCCGGCACGGAACACCAGGTTGCCGTTCCGGCTCCATTGCGGTCGCGACTCGGACTGGTCGCTGCGAGTGACCTGGGTCAGTGCCCCGCTACGCAGGTCGCGCACGAAGATGTCGCCGTTGCGGGCAAATGCGGCGCGGGTGCGGCTGGCATCATAGGCCGGGTTGGCGGCATCCAGTTGCGCGCGCGCGGCGTCGTCCACCTTGATCGGTGTACCGCCGGCAATGCCGGTCTGCCAGGTGTCGCGGATGGATTCGTCGGCGCGCTTCAGGTGGTACTGGACGTGTTGGCCATCCCACGCCCACCAGGCCTGCTCCACTGGTGGCCCGATCCAGTCCGGGTTGGCCATCGCCTGGGTGAGGGTGATGGGCTCCTGGGCAACGGCGGCGAGCGGCAACGCTCCAAGAGACAACGCTAGGGCGAGCAGGGAAAAACGCATGGGCGGGACCGTTGGTTGCTGAATGGTGGGAAAACCGATCCAGCTTATCAGCGTAAAAAACCCGCGCACGGGCCATCGGTAACAAGAGCGTCGCCACGCCGCAGCCGGTCGCGAGGCTGAACGCGGCGGTACGCGCCCGCCCGGGTTGCCGGTATGCTTGGATGACCATCCGTCGTAGCGCAGTCTCCCCCGGCCGACGCCATGAAAGCCCATGTATACAAGAGCCTCCGCAAGGACGGCGCCTACCTGTTTCTCGCCGCGCGCGACGACTTCGAACGGGTGGCCGCGTCTGTGCGCGGGCCATTGGAGCCCTTCCAGCTGGTGCTGGAGGTAGACCTGACGCCACCGCGCGAGCTGGCTCGCGGCAATGCCGCGGAGGTGCGCGATAGCCTCGCCCTGCGTGGCTTTCACCTGCAACTGCCGCCAGCCATCGACATTGACCCATTGACATCAGATTGGGGCACCGATGGTTGAGTCGCGCAGATTGACCAAGCCAGTGGCTGCACTGGCGTTTACGGCGCTGGTGCTGACCGCATTGACGGGCGCGAGTGGCCTGAACGGCTGGGCCGTGGCCATTGCCGGAACCCTGGCGCAGCCCCTGTTCGCGCTGGCCGCCCGGCATTGGCAGCTCCAGGCGCCGTTGGGCCTGGCCCGGTCGCGCGCCGAGTTGGCGCCACTGCTTGCGCTGTGGGCGCTCGCGTTCTCCGCGTTTTCCGTATTGGTGGCGTGGCCGCTGTCGCTGGTACTGGCCAGCGGGTCGCTGCTTTCGACCTTGGCATTGAGCGCGGTGATCGGTATCGCGCTGCTGGCGCTTTGGTGCTGGTGGCCGTTGTGGCAAGGGCTGGAGCATGACGGTGGTTCACTGAGTGACCACTGGCGCGCCCGGGACGGACTGGAACCGGGCGCCTGGCGTGGCCTGGTCGTGGCCGTGGCCGTGGCGGCAATCAGCGGGTTGATCCTGTGCCTGGCCTGGTCCGGCTTGGCGGTGGGCGCCCTCCGTTGGGCGATGGTGGTGGTGTTGGCCGCGGTATCGGTCGGACTGCACGGGTATCTGCAGCGTGTCACCCCGGCCGACGCACTGGAATATCTCGGTGAGGAAGACCTCGACGACGATCTGCCGCAAGCGGCCGTCGACACGTCCGCCAGGGGTGCGGATGAACCTGATGGAGAGCCCGGTGGCGTCCCGGCTGTCGCCATTACCGTCGGCGACACCACGGTGGTGGGGGATGAGGCCGTCATTGCCGTACCGGCGCCGGCCGAGCCGGCGGAGCCTCTGGAGCCGGCGTTGTACGAGGCTGCCCGTGGTGGCCGCGTCGAGCGCGCGCTGGAGCTGATGGACGCCGGTGCGGACCCGCATGCGCCGCCACCGGCCGACGATCGCGACCAACGCAGCCTCGCGGTACTGGCGGCGGTGCTGCCCGACCTGCGCTTGCTGCGTGGGCTGATTGCGCACGGCGTCGACCTCAACGGCCTGCATGCCGGGATCACGCCATTGCTGGCGGCGACCCGTGACAGCTGGCACGGTCGGCCCGACGCGGTCACCACCTTGCTGGCCAACGGGGCCGATCCGCGTGCCACCGATGGCGATGGCAATACGCCGCTGCACCTGGCCGCACGCAGTTCCGACCCGGGCGTGGCGGCGCTGCTGCTCGATGCCGCCGCCGATCTGGAAGCACTCAACAGCGAGGCTTTGTCGCCGCTCGGGGTGGCCTGCGCGGCCGGCAACTGGCGGTTGGCCAAGTTCCTGCTCGAGCGCGGCGCCAAGCCCGAACCCGTCGATGGCCAGCCTGCACTGTTGGCCGCCGCTGGCGGGGAGGATGACGACACGGCCGGCGTCGCGTTGTTGCTGAAGATGAAAGCGCGCGCCGATGCCCGCGACGGCCAGGGTCGCAGCGCGCTGCACCAGGCCGTCCGCGCCGGCCATGCGGAGATCATCGACGCCCTGCTAGCCGCCGGTGCGGACCCCGCCGCCACCGATGACCAAGGCGCCAATATCCTGACCCTGGCATGCCAGGCTGAAGGCATGGGTCCGGAACTGCTGCGCAAGCTGCTCGCGCTGGGAATTGATCCGCAGCGGCACGACAACGTCGGCAAGCGTGCAGTCGATTACGCCGCCCAATCCGGCCGCTGGCCGCTGGTCGCGGTGCTCGACCCGGACTACGCGTTCCCGTCCAGGGTCGGCCACGACGACCAGGACCTGCTGGCCGACCGGGCGCCGGCAACCTTGCTGCGCGACGGACTGGCCGAGGGCCGCGAAGATGCGCTCGAGGAGGTTGCCGCCTTGCTTGATCCGCGTCAGTTGGGCGCGTTGTTGCACGATGGGGATACGGCGCTGCCGCCGCGACAGATCGCGTGGCTGCTCGCGCACGGTGCCGACCCGGAAGTCCGTGACGGCCGCGGTATCACGCCGATGTTCGCCCTGCTCAAACGTGGCCCGGCAGCGGTGGACGCGTTGCAGACCCTGCTCGATCACGCCGTTTCCCCGTCCGGGATGGGCGGCCTGGCCAGCTTCCTGGGCGCGTGTGTCGGCAACGATCGCGCTACCGATGGGCTGGAGCGACTGGCGCTGGAACTGCTGGAGCGCGGCGCCGATCCGTTTGGCAGCAATGGCGCCAACGATCCGCCGCTGACACTGGTGGTGAGGTTGGGCTGGCCGCAGTTGCTCGACCGGCTGCTGGCGACCGGGGTGGACCTGGACGCCCGCGACAGCCGTGGCATGAGCGCATTGCACCTGGCTGCCGCACTGGGCCGCCAGGACATGCTGAAACCGCTGGTCGCCCACGGGGCGGCGCCCGATCTGCTGGCCGCCGATGGCCAGACGCCGCTGGGCGTCGCGCTGGCGATTGGTCGGCGCGACCTGGCCGACTGGCTCGACTGGCGGGGTTGGCCACTGCCGCGGCGGCGCCTGCAGCCCGCTGACGTTCCGGCGGCGGCGATCGTGGGCGACGCCGATGCGGTGCGCCGCCTGCTTGAGCTGGGTTTGCCGGTGGATGCCACCGACAGCCAGGGTTGCAGTGCCTTGCTGCGAGCATCGGGCGGCGGGCATCGCTCCGTGGTCGACCTGCTGCTGGCCCATGGCGCGGACCCGCGACTCGCGGCCGGCACCGGGGCCACGCCGTTGTCGGCGGCGGTCAGCATGCGCCATACCGATATTGTCGAGCGCCTGTTGGGCGCCGGCGCCGATATCGAGCAGCGGCTGCCGGGTGGGTTGACCGCGTTGATGGTGGCCTGCGCACTGGGGCTGCCGGACCTGGCGGCACGCCTGGTGGGAGCGGGTGCCGATGTGCGGGCACTGGACGCACAGCATCGGGGCGCGCTGCATTGCGCGGCCATGTTCGGCTTTGCCGCGCAGGACCGCACCCACCTGATGGCCTTGTTCGACATCCTGCTGCTGGCCGGAGCCGAAGCCGATCTGGACGCGGAAGCGGGCCACGCCACGCCATTGCTGCTGCTGCTGGGTGCGCGCGCCGAGCCAGGCAGCGCGGCCGTCGAAGAGGTGCTGATTGCCGGCCTGGAGCAACTGGTGGATCACGACGCGCGCCTGGACGTGCAGGATCCGCGCGGTTTCGGGCCATTGCACCTGGCGGCGCTGCACGGGCTGCCCGCGGTGGTCACGTGGCTGCTGCGCGCCGGTACCGATCCGGATCTGCGCGACACCCTCAACCGCACGGCGCGCGAAATCGCGGTGATGCGTGGCTTCGTCGATATTGCCGCCCAGCTCAGCCCGGGAATGCCGGGTGGCGACGTGTCGATGGCGCGTCTGTTGCGCGACCAGTCCTAGCTGCGACCAGTCCCGACTCCTGCCGGACTTGCGAGCCGGGCGGCAGCGTCTTGCCCGCCGTGGTTTACGGCGGCGCCTCGCGTTTGCTGGTGATGCCGCCCAGCACGCCTTCCCCGCGGTCGGCATCGAACAACTGCTCCAGCTCGCGACGGGCCAGGGTCGACACCTGCAATATCGCGTCGTCATCGTCATGCACCCGGTACTGCGCCTCCAGCAAGCGTTCGTCGAGCGCCAGGAAGCGCTGGGCGTGGTCATGGGCGAGCTCGGCCGGCAGGCCCAGCGCGACCAGCACGTCCTCGCCGAGCTTCAGGCTGGAGTGCAGCATCTCGCGCACGCCGCGCGCGCCCAGGTCCATCAGCTGCCAGGCATGGCGCCGGTCACGCGCCCGTGCGAACACCGTCGCTTGCGGATACAGGTGGCGGATCACCCGCACCGTACGCAGGCTGCTGACCGGGTCGTCGATCGCGATCACGAACACCTTCACGTGCGCGGCGCCGGCCGAGCGCAGCAGCTCCGGTCGCGCCGGGTCGCCATAGAACAACGGGTTGCCGAAGCGACGCATGAAGTCGACCTGGTCGGCGCTGTGCTCGATCGCGATGAACGGGACTTTTTGCGCCACCAGCAATCGCGCCACGATCTGTCCGAAGCGACCGAAGCCGGCAATCAGCACCTGCGGGTGGCCGTCGTCGGGTAGCGGATCGAAATCGCGTGGCGGCCTGACCACCGGATGGCCGCGCAACAGCCGGGCGACCGCCATCATCAACAGCGGCGTCAGCGCCATCGAGATACCGACCGCGGCGACCAGGCGGTCGCGCATCACGTCCTCGATCAAGCCGGCCTTGACCGCTTCGGAGAACACCACGAAAGCGAACTCGCCGCCGACCGCCAGCACGCTGCCCAAATGCAGCGCATCACGTCGCGACAGCCGGCCGGGGCGCACGCCGATGCCGACCAGGATGGCGAACTTCACCACGATCAACACCAGCACCATCAGCTCGATCAGCAGTGGTTCGGCGAACACCAGCTTGAGGTCGACACTCATGCCGACCGCCATGAAGAACAGCCCCAGCAGCAAGCCCTTGAACGGCTCGATCTGCGATTCCAGCTCGTGGCGGAACTCCGAGTCTGCCAGCAGCACGCCGGCCAGGAACGCGCCCAGGCCCGCCGACAGCCCCGCGCTCTGCATGATCCACGCCGAACCCAGTACCGCCAGCAATGCCGCGCTGGTGAACACCTCGGGCATCATCGAGCGGGCGACGAAGCGGAACACGTGGCGCAGCAGCACCCGCCCGCCAAATACCAGCGCGACGATCGCGAACACCGCTTTCAATACCGCGTCCCATCCCAGTCCCCCTTCGGCATGAGCGGCTTGTCCGAGCAACGGGATCGCGGCCAGCAACGGGATCGCGGTCAGGTCCTGGAACAGCAGGATCGCGAATGCCAGCCGGCCGTGTTCGCTGCTCAATGCCTTGCGCTCCGACAGGAGCTGCAGCCCGACCGCGGTCGAGGACAGCGCCAGCCCCAATCCAATCACCAGCGCCGCTTTCCAACCGAATCCGGCCAGCGTCGCCAGCAGGCCCAGCGCCAGGCCGGTGACGAGCATCTGCGCCCCGCCGGCGCCAAACACCGGCCGCCGCATCACCTTCAAGCGCGCCGGCGAAAGCTCCAGGCCGATCACGAACAGCATCATCACCACGCCGATCTCGGACGCCGCCATCACCGGCTCCGCGTTGCGGATCACCCGCAGTCCGTACGGGCCCAGCGCGACTCCCGCGGCCAGATAGCCCAATACCGCGCCCAGGCCGAAGCGCCGGAACACCGGCACCGCGATCACCGCCGCAAGCAGGAACACCACCGCAAGTTCAAGACCGCCACTGCTCATGCGCACCTCTATGTCGGTGTCTGATTATGCGCGGTGACGATGTTGAGTGATGGTTGGGGTGGCCCGCCTGCCGCCACACATTAAAAAAAACGCCCCGGAATACGGGGCGTTTTATCATGGCCAGCGCGTACTGCCGGGCGCGGCGCTTATCGCTTCATCGAGCTGAAGAACTCGTCGTTGGACTTGGTGCTCTTCATCTTGTCGAGCAGGAACTCCATCGCGCCGATCTCGTCCATGCCGTGCAGCAGCTTGCGCAGGATCCAGATCTTCTGCAGCAGCTCGGGCTCGATCAGGTAGTCCTCGCGGCGGGTGCCGGAGCGGTTGATGTCGATCGCCGGGTACACGCGCTTCTCGGCGATGCGGCGGTTGAGGTGGACCTCGGAGTTGCCGGTGCCCTTGAACTCCTCGTAGATCACCTCGTCCATCTTGCTGCCGGTGTCGACCAGCGCGGTGGCGATGATCGTCAGCGAGCCGCCTTCCTCGACGTTGCGTGCCGCGCCGAAGAACCGCTTCGGGCGGTGCAGGGCGTTGGCGTCGACGCCGCCGGACAGTACCTTGCCCGAGCTGGGCAGGACGTTGTTGTAGGCGCGTGCCAGGCGGGTGATCGAGTCCAGCAGGATGACGACGTCCTTCTTGTGTTCGACCAGGCGCTTGGCGCGCTCGATCACCATCTCGGCGACCTGCACGTGGCGGCCGGCCGGCTCGTCGAAGGTCGAGGAGATGACCTCGCCGCGCACGGTGCGCTGCATCTCGGTGACTTCCTCGGGCCGCTCGTCGATCAGCAGCACGATCATGTGCACGTCGGGATGGTTGTGGCTGATCGCGGTGGCGATCTGCTGCATCATCATCGTCTTGCCGGCCTTGGGCGGGCTGACGATCAGCGCGCGCTGGCCTTTGCCCTGCGGCGCCATCAGATCGAGGATGCGGCCGGTGATGTCCTCGGTGGAGCCGTCACCGCGCTCCAACTGGAACTTGCGGCGCGGGAACAGCGCGGTCAGGTTCTCGAACAGCACCTTGTTCTTGGACGCTTCCAGCGGCTCGCCGTTGATCGTGTCGACGATCGACAGGGCGAAATAGCGCTCGCCATCCTTCGGGAAGCGGATCCGGCCCGACAAATGGTCGCCGGTACGCAGGTTGAAGCGGCGGATCTGGCTGGGCGAGATGTAGGTATCGTCCGGGCCGGCCAGGTAGCTGGCCTCGGCCGCGCGCAGGAAGCCGAAGCCGTCCGGCAGGATTTCCAGCACGCCGTCGGCGGCGACGCCTTCGCCGTGGCGGGTCAGCACCTTCAGTACCGCGAAGATGACATCCTGCTTGCGTGCGCGGGCGACGCCTTCGGAGATGTTCAGTACTTCGGCGATGTCGAGCAGCTTCTGCGCCTGCATCCGCTTCAGGTCGCCCAGCGAGTACTTCGGGAAGTCCTCGGGGACCTGCGGATTGGTGCGCGGGACGAAGGGCTCGTTGCCGCCGTCATCGCTGGGCAGGCCATCGCGGTTGCCGCTGCCACCACCGCCACCGCCGGCACCCTTGCGATCGCCACGGTCACGACGGCCGCGGAAGCGCTCGCGACGATTGCCGCGGCCGCCTTCCTGGTCACGATGTTGACCGTCGCGTTGGCTTTCGCGCTGCGGGTTGTTATCGCCGCCGTTGCCGTTGCCGTTGCCATTGCCATTGCCAGACGCGGGTTGTTCACTCGCGGGCGCAGGATTTTTCTTCGGCGGATTGGCGGCTGCCGAGTCACCGGATGTGGCTATCGGTGCCGGGTTCGCGGACGGTTGGCTCGAAGGCGCCGGGCTTCCAGCTGCCGGCGCGGCCGTTGCCGGACTTGCCGAAGCGGCATCCGGTGCCGGCTTCGCGGCAGGCCGCGGCTCGGCCTTGGCTGCGTCGGCCTTGGGCGGCGCAGCGGGCTTCGGGGCGGTGGCCTGTGGCGCATCGCTCTGTGGCGCCTCCACCTTGGTGGCGCTGGCTTTAGGGGCTTCGGTCTTGCCGGTGGTGACGGCAGCCTTGCTGGCGCGGGGCTTGCGCACGCGCTTTTCGGCAGTATCGCCGGCGTCGGGGATGTTGTCGGACAAACGGGTATTCCTCGCTAAGCGGCGAGCGTCCGCATTGGGCGGACGAAGCGTCAGGGACGTTGGATTTCAGAAGGGTGCGGCGGGGAACGTGCTTTCGCGGACCGTCAGTTACAAGTGGGCCGCTGGGTCGTTCAAGCGCCGGGTACTGCGAAACTAGCATTGCCACTGGCCCTGCCGCAAGTGGTGCGGCAGGGGTTGCTGACTGAACAGTTCAGCTGGGGTGCAAAAAACTCAGAGCACCTTGTCGATCATCTGCGCCAGTTGCACCTTGCCGACTGCGCCGATCTGGGTCTGCTGGACTTCACCGTCCTTGAACAGCAGCAGCATCGGGATCGAGCGTACGTGGTACTTCATCGCGGTGGCGCGGTTGTGGTCGACGTTCAGCTTGGCGATCTTGACCTTGCCGGCATAGTCGTCGGCGAGCTGGTCCAGCGCCGGGGCGATCATCTTGCACGGGCCACACCATTCGGCCCAGAAGTCGACCAGTACCGGCTCGGAGGATTGCAGTACGACAGCGTCGAAATCGGCATCGCTGACCTGGATGGTTTTATCGCTCACGTGGTTCTCCTGGGGTGGGGCGGGCGCCGATGGCAGGTTTTGCCGGGCTTTGCGCTAAGCTGGGGCGTTTCGCGGCGGCTTCAAGGCCTCCGCACGCTGTGGTCAGGACATGCTGACCGACCCTGGCAGTCTGCTTGGCGGACGCCACCCACGCAAGCGCAGTCCTGCGCGCGGATCCCTGAAACATATGAGTGACAAGCCTTTAACCGACATTACCTTTGATTCCTTTGAGCTCCACCCGCGGCTGCTGGCCGGGCTGGAGTCCGCTGGTTTCACCCGTTGTACCCCGATCCAGGCGATGAGCCTGCCGGTCGCGCTGAAGGGCGGCGATGTCGCCGGCCAGGCCCAGACCGGCACCGGCAAGACGTTGGCGTTCCTGGTCGCCACGATCAACCGCCTGCTGACCCAGCCGGCGCTGGCCGAGCGCAAGCCCGGCGATCCGCGTGCGCTGATCCTGGCGCCCACCCGCGAGCTGGCGATCCAGATCCACAAGGACGCGGTAAAGCTCGGGCCGGAAGTGGGCCTGACATTCGCGCTGGTGTACGGCGGCGTGGATTACGACAAACAGCGCGAGCTGCTGCAGCAGGGCGTGGACGTGATCATCGCCACCCCCGGCCGGCTGATCGACTACGTCAAGCAACACAAGGTGGTCAGCCTGCACGCCTGCGAGGTCTGCGTGCTGGATGAGGCCGACCGGATGTTCGATCTTGGTTTCATCAAGGACATCCGCTTCCTTTTGCGGCGGATGCCGGCGTGCACGATCCGCCAGACCCTGTTGTTCTCGGCGACGTTGAGCCATCGCGTGCTCGAGTTGGCCTATGAGCACATGAACGAGCCGCAGAAACTGGTCGTCGAGTCGGAGTTCATCACCACCTCGACGGTGCGGCAGTTGCTGTACTTCCCCGCCGACGAAGAGAAGATCCCGCTGTTGCTGGGCCTGCTGTCGCGCAGCGAAGGCGCGCGAACCATGGTGTTCGTCAACACCAAGGTCTGGGTCGAGCGGGTTGCCCGCGCGCTGGAGAAGGGCGGTTACCGGGTCGGCGTGCTCAGTGGCGACGTGCCGCAGAAGAAGCGTGAGTCGTTGTTGGCCAAGTTCCAGAAGGGCCAGTTGGAAGTGCTGGTGGCGACCGACGTCGCCGCGCGCGGCCTGCATATCGACGGGGTCAAGTACGTCTACAACTACGACCTGCCGTTCGACGCCGAGGACTACGTCCATCGCATCGGCCGCACCGCGCGGCTGGGCGAGGAAGGTGACGCGATCAGCTTCGCCTGCGAACGCTATGCCATAGGCCTGCCGGACATCGAGGCCTACATCGAGCAGAAGATTCCGACAGCGCGGGTCGAGCCGGAGTTGCTGGTGCCGCTGCCGCGCCCGGTGCGTGAAAAGGTCGAAGGCGAAGAGCAGGAAAGCGTTGGCGCGATCTTCAAGGAAGCGCGCGAGCAGCGTGCCGTCGAGGAGGAGCGCCGCGGGGGTCGTAGCCGTACTGGTGGCAGTGGTAGTGGTAGTGGTAGTGGTGCAGCTCGAACCGGCGCTGGTAGCCGCCGTGATGGCGCTTCCGGATCACCGGGTCCACGCCGCGCGGCCGCAGCCGGTGCTGCCGCCGTGAACAGCCAGCCCGGTATCGATGCCAGCGCGAGTGCGGATACCGCAGTCACCGCTCCCGCGCAAAGCACCCCGTTGCACGGTGCGCCGAAGCCGGCTCCGCAGTCGGCAGCTCCCGGCGCCGGGAGCGCGACGGCCGAGGGCGATGAAGCCGCTCGTCCGCCACGCAAGCGTCGCCGGCGACGCCGTGGGCGCAAGCTCGAGGAAGGCCAGACCAGCGGACAGGCCGGGGACCAGACAGCGCAGGCGCCAACCCCGCCCGCAGCCGGCAAGACCCCGTCCGGCAAGACCGGAAATGCAAACGCTCAGCCAGCGCGGAGCACGGGCAACAGCTCCGGCTCGACCCGACAGGTCACTGCCAACAAGGTGGTTTCGCAGCCCAGGACGCCGCCGTCGTCCAGCGACGAGAAATCCGGACTCCTCGGTCGCATCGGACGCGGATTGAAGTCACTGGTGACCCGCGGGCCACGTTCCAACCACTGATCCCGTCGACGGGGCCGATACCGGTCCCGTCGCTTGGACATCTCCCGGTGATTGGCGCCACGTCGGACAGTGGCGCTAGCCATTGCCGCCGCCGCCGTCGATACTTGGTGCCATCGTCTTCGACAGGTGCGCGATGAGCGTCTTGCGCTTCGACAACGTCAGCAAGCAATACAGCGGTGGTCGTCAGGCGCTGGCCGAGGTCAGCTTTGAGGTCGCGTCGGGCGAGATGCTGTTCGTCACCGGGCATTCCGGTGCCGGCAAGAGCACCTTGCTGAAGCTGATCCACCTGTCCGAGCGGCCCAGTCGCGGCGCGGTGCTGTTTGGCGACAAGAACCTGATGCGGGTGCGTGGCCGCAGGATTGCGATGCATCGGCGCCAGGTCGGTGTGGTGTTCCAGGACCATCGCCTGCTGGCCGACCGCAGCGTTGCCGACAACGTCGCGCTGCCGCTGTTGCTGCAGGGCCTGCGTCGGGCCGAGATCATCAAGCGGGTACGTGCCGTGCTTGACCGGGTCAGCCTGGGCGCGCGGGCACAGGCATTGCCGTCGCAGCTGTCGGCCGGCGAGCAGCAGCGCGTCGGGATCGCCCGGGCGATCGTGGGCGAGCCGTCGTTGCTGGTTGCCGACGAACCCACCGGCAACCTGGACCCGACCTTGTCGGCGGAGATCATGACCCTGTTCGAGTCGCTGCCCGAGCGCGGCACCAGCGTGCTGATCGCCAGCCATGACCTGGCCCTGGTCAAGCGGATGAAGAAGCGTGTGCTGGTGCTCAACCAGGGCCAGCTGGTGGATGACATATCGCCCGAGGACCTGGCCGAATGACCGGGCCCGGTACCCGCGCCGAGACTCAGGCCAAGGCGCGTTCGCGCACCCATCGTGGCGGACTGGGGACGTGGTTCGACCACCACGTCTACAGTCTGGTCGCCAGCGTGGGACGCATGCTGCAAAAACCGTGGTCGACGGCATTGACGATCGGGGTGATGGCGTTGGCGTTGGCGCTGCCGCTGGGGTTGTGGTCGGCGCTGGCCAATGTCGAGCGCTTCGCCGGCGACGTCCAGGAGGCCCGCCAGATCAGCGTTTTCCTGAAGCCGGAGATCAGCCTGGATCGTGCCCGCGTGCTTGCCGACGAACTGCGCGAGCGTCCCGACGTGGCGGCGGTGGAATGGCGCACGCCGGAGCAGGGGCTGGCCGAATTACGCGAGACCAGCGGCCTGGGTGAAACGATTTCCAGCCTCGACGGCAATCCGTTGCCGAGCTTGCTGGTGGTCCGGCCCAGCGGTGATGAAGCCTTGTTGGCCGCGTCGCTGGAACAGTTGCCGGAGACTGACATCGTCCAGCACGACGCGGCCTGGCGCGTGCGCCTGGACGGCTGGTTGCGGTTCGGCGGGCGCCTGGCCTGGGTGCTGGCGGCGATGCTCGGCCTGGGCGCGTTGCTGGTGGTCGGCAATACCGTGCGCCTGGACATCCAGCAACGCACCGATGAGATCAATGTGCTGCAACTTCTGGGCGCTGCCGACGGCTTCATCCGTCGTCCATTCCTGTATCTGGGCCTCGGCTATGGCCTGGTTGCCGGGGCGCTGGCGCTGGCGCTGTTGACCGGGGCCGACCTGTCGCTGCGCGCTCCGTTGGCCGAGCTTGCCAGCAGTTACGGCAGCAATTTCGCCCTGCAGGGATTCAGCGTCCGTGCCGCGATCGCGGTCGTGGCCGGTGCCGGCGTGCTGGGCTGGATCGGTGCCTGGCTGGTCACCGGACATTACCTGCGCCAGACCCGGCCGACCGACACATGACCGCGATGGCCGAAAACGCGATGGCCGACAAGCTGCGGCACGTCGCCAATGCCGTTCCCCGGGTGATGGTGGTTGATGGTTCGCGACTGGTGCGGCGCCTGATTGGCGATGTGCTGGTGCGCGAGTTGGAGAATGTCGAGGTGGTGCCGTGTGCCAGCATCGCCGAGGCCGGCGAGGCGCTTGCCGCCGGCCCGGTGGACCTGGTGACCACCGCGCTGGCGCTGTCCGACGGTGACGGCATCGCGTTGGCGCGGACCGTGCGCGAGGCGGCGGGCCAGGCCTACGTCCCGGTCATCGTGGTCTCCGCCGACGCCCAGACGCACCTGGAGTCGCGCCAGTTCACCGAGGACGTCACCGACTATTTCGACAAATCGCTCGGCCATGCCGCGCTGGCCACGTTCATTTGCGGCTACGTGCAACCGCAGACGATTCCCGGCGCCCGCGTGCTGTATGTCGAGGACAGCCGGGTGGTGGCGTTGGCGACCAAGCGGATGCTGGAGCGGCAGCAACTGGAAGTGCTGCATTTCGTCGGCGTGGAGGAAGCGCTGGAGTACCTGGAAGGCCATCGTGGCCAAGCCGATCCGGGTACCGACCTGGTACTGACCGATGTGTACCTGAAAGGTGAGCTGGAGGGCAGCGACCTGCTCGACCGGCTGCGCAATGATTTCGGTTACGGCAAACGCCGCCTGCCGGTGCTGGTGATGACCGGCGATGCCAACCTCGACAACCAGAGCGCGCTGCTGCGTGCGGGCGCCAACGATCTGGTGCTCAAGCCCATCGAGGAGCGGTTGCTGGTGACCAAGACCCTGTTCCAGCTGCGGTTGGCAAAACTGGCCTGAGCACGGGCGTTTCGCGGCCGGCTTTTGCGTTTCAGTTCGAGCTCCGTTCAGCGTTCTCACGAGCAGGTCATGCCGGCGATGTGAGCATGACTGCATGCACAAAGCCGATGCCGCACCGACCCGCTTCACTGAAGATCAGTTCAGCGAAATCGACTTCAGCGAAGACAAAAAGCTGCTCCTTGCCCAGCCCAACCCGGACTGGGACGTCGTGCTGGGCCACGGCCCGGTAGTCGCCACCGCCATCCACGACGGCCACGCGATACGACCCTCGTTGCGCCCGCACCTGGCCGTCACCGATGACGAGCGACGCCGCGAGGAGGATCCGCTGACCGGTTTGTTGACCGCCGTCGGCGACGTGCGTATTCGGGTCGATGCATCGCGCTTCCAGGCCGACCTCAACCGCCCGCGCGAGAAGGCCATCTCGACCGATCCGGCGGATACCTGGGGTTTGCGCGTCTGGCGTGGCGAGCTGCCCGCCACCGAGCGCGACCAGTCATTGGCCGACTACGACGCCTTCTACGCCATGGCGGGTGAGTTGATCGAACGGTTGATCGAGCGCTGGGGCTGCGTGCTGTTGATCGATATCCACAGCTACAACCACCGGCGCGACGGGGCCGATGCCGCGCCGGCCCCGCAGCAGGACAATCCCGATATCGAGCTGGGCGTGACCACGCTTGACCCGGACCGCTGGGGCGAGGTCGCGCTGCGTTTTGCGCAGGCCTTGCGCGATACCCCGGTTGCGGGGTGCCATCCCGACGTGCGCGAGAACGTGCGCTTCCCGACCGGCGGGTATTTCCCGGAATGGGTGTATGCCACCTGGGGCGAACGGGTCTGCACGATCTCGCCGGAATACAAGAAAATCTACATGGACGAGTGGACCGGGCAGGTCGATATCGCGGCGCTGGAGGGCTTTCGCCGCGGCCTGCACAACGCCGTCGACGCAGTGCGCGGGCAGTTCACCGCATGCACGTGAATTCGCCCTCGCTCCCGACACCACCGACGCCGCGGCCGATGCGCCCGCTGCCGCCGATCGCCGCACGGGTCGACGTTGAACTGGCGCGCATGGACGGCGAAGTCGACTGGCTGTTGGCGCTGTCGCCCATCTGCAACGACCAGCTATGGAGCAGTTTCGAAGCCAGCGGATACACCGCGATCGAGCCGTTGCAGTACATCGACCTGGAGGTCGACCTGCACGCCGTCCGGGAGCGTTTGCGCGGGTTGCCGGTGGACGACATCGAGTCGCCGTTGTTGTCCGGCCTGCTGTCGGAGAAACAACGTGAACTGGAGCGGCAAATCGAGTTGGTGCGGCTGCGCGGTACCGATGGCTTCATCAACGCCAGCCTGGATTTGTTTGGTGGCGTGGATCCGCCGCTGCTGCAACTGGCCAATGAGATCCTGGCCCAGGTCCAGCCGGGCACCGGTCAACCGGCGGACGCCGGCATCGACGAGATAATGACCGCGGTGGAAGCGGAAGTGGACTGGTACCGCCAGCAGTCGCCGGATTTCCATTTCCAGGTGGTGGTCGATACCGATCTGAACTCGCTGATGATGGTCTCGCACGGCACGTTCTACGTTGACGGCGATATCCGCATCCCGCACGCGCGCGTGCAGCCGTTGATCCAGCACGAGATCGGCACCCACGTGGTGACCCGGCACAACGGCCACCGGCAACCGCTGCAGCAACTCGAGGTCGGGCTGGCGCATTACGATCCGCTGCAGGAGGGTCTGGGCGTATTGGCCGAGTACCTCGCCGGCTACCTGCCCGCCGAGCGGCTGCGCTCGCTGGCCGCGCGCGTGGTCGCGACCGAGATGGCGATCCACGGCGAGGACGTGCCGGCCATTTTCGACCTGTTGCACCGGACCCACGGGTTTCCCACCGAGGATGCCTTCGATGTCGCCGTTCGCGCGCGCCGCGGCGGCGGCCTGACCAAGGACGCGGTGTACCTCAGCGGTCTGCGCGACCTGATTGATTACCTGCACGCCGGCGGTGCGTTCGAGCCGTTGTTCATCGGCAAGTTCGCCCTGTCGCACCGGGTGGTGCTGGACCAGTTGCTGGAAGAGGGCTGGGCGAGCGCACCCGACCTGCTGCCGCGCTATTGCAGTTTCCCGGAAACCGAAGCGCGTCTGGCCCGATGCCGGACCCTTCCCGTTACCCAGTTATTCCACAAGGAACCCGCCACATGAGCAGCACCTCCAAGGCCGATCCAGGCGACAAGACCCCCACCGTGGCCGAGCCGGCCGCCAGCGCGGCGGCATCGCCGGAGCCCGTCCGGCCCGATCCGATCAAACTCGGCTTCGTCATCAACGACATGGCGACCGAAAAGAACAATTACACCACCATCCGGCTCGCGCGCACGGCGATCAATCGCGGCCATTCGGTGGCGCTGATCGGGCTGGGCGACTTCATCTACGATGCCAATGGCACCATTCGCGCGATTGCCCACATACCGCGCCATACGCAGTACAAGGACGACGACGAGCTGCTCGCCGACCTGCAGGACGAGGGCGCGGAAACCCAGCGCATCTCGGTGGAAGAACTCGACGTGCTGCTGCTGCGCAGCGACCCGGCGGACGAGGTGGTCGACCGGCCATGGGCGCCGAACAGCGGCTTGTTGTTCGCCCAGCTGGCCGCGCTGCGCCACGTGATCGTGCTCAACGACCCGACCCATCTGACCGATGCGTCCAACAAGACCTATTTCCAGCATTTCCCGGAGGAGGTGCGGCCGGTTACCTGCATCACCCTGGACGCCGACGAGATCAAGTCGTTCATCAAATCCCACGACGGCTACGGCGTCATCAAGCCGCTGCAGGGCTCGGGCGGGCAGAGCGTGTTCGTGGTGACCCCCGACAGCGACGCCAACCTCAACCAGATGATCGACGCGGTGACCCGCGACGGCTATGCCATCGTGCAGGAATACCTGCCCAAGGCGGTCGATGGTGACCTGCGCCTGTTGACCCTGAACGGACGGCCGTTGATGGTCGACGGCCATTACGCCTGCTTCCGCCGCTACAACGACAGCGGCGATGCGCGCAGCAACATCACCGCCGGCGGCAAGATCGAGATGGCCGTGCCCGATGCCGATGCGCTGCGCCTGGCCGAGATCGTCGGGCCCAAGCTGATGCGCGATGGCATGTACCTGGCCGGGCTGGATATCGTTGGTGACAAGATGATGGAGATCAACGTCGATACGCCCGGCGGCATCAACATGGCCGAGGAGTTGACCGGCGTCGACTTCAGCAGCCACATCATCGGCGACCTGGAGCGCAAGGTCCGGCTCCGCGACCAGTACAAGCGCACCTTGAGCAACACCGAGCTGGCGATGATGTGATCGCCCGGATGTAAACGCGCCCGGCTTTGTCGAGTCCGCCACTTTGCATTCCACGCGGCCATCGGGTCTGATCGTGCTCCGGCCCCGCACGTGATTCCGATGGCAGACGACGCACGCATCAAGCTCGAACCTTCCTGGCGCTCCCGCGTCGGCGACTACCTGTTGCGCGATGAGATGCAGGCGTTGTCCGCGTTTCTTCGTCAGCGCCATGCCGGAGGTGCCCGGATCTATCCGCCCGGCCGGGACATCTTTGCCGCCTTCGATGCCACGCCGTTCGATGCCGTCAAGGTCGTGATCCTCGGTCAGGATCCGTACCACGGGCCCGGTCAGGCGCACGGCTTGTGCTTCTCGGTGCGACCGGGGGTTCCGGTTCCGCCGTCGTTGCTGAACATCTACAAGGAGATCGAACGTGACGTCGGTGTCGCCCGTCCCGACCACGGCTGCCTGCTGCCATGGGCCCATCGTGGGGTGTTGTTGCTCAATGCGGTGCTGACGGTGGAAGCCGGCCGTGCGGGTTCGCATCAGGGCAAGGGCTGGGAAGGATTCACCGATCACGTCGTGGACACGCTCAACCGTGAACGTGAGGGTCTGGTATTCCTGTTGTGGGGCAGCTACGCGCAGAAGAAGGGCCAGATCATTGATCGCCAGCGGCACAAGGTCCTGAAGGCGCCACACCCGTCGCCGCTGTCGGCCCATCGCGGGTTTACCGGCTGCGGGCATTTTTCCGCCACCAACCAGTACCTGTCTCGACGCGGCCAGGCACCGGTCGACTGGTCGCTGCCAAGCACCGCGGCACTTGCCGGGACCGCTGCTGATGACCCCGATTCGGCCAGTGCGGTTTGATCGGGA
Source organism: Lysobacter sp. A378 (assembly GCF_054052125.1). Classification (NCBI taxonomy): domain Bacteria; kingdom Pseudomonadati; phylum Pseudomonadota; class Gammaproteobacteria; order Lysobacterales; family Lysobacteraceae; genus Lysobacter; species Lysobacter sp. A378. Next base: position 392,186 of record NZ_JBSVRK010000001.1, read on the forward strand.
ACTCACGCCGCCGCTGGCAGTCTGTAGCTACGAGAATCTTGGCGACTGTCCCATGAACGGAACACTGCCGCCCAATCGATCCATTAGCACACACCCATATAGCCTGCTAAAATGCGCCCCATGACTGATATCGCCATTGCCAATCCTCTTGTATCCAACAGCTTGCCGGTTCCCAGTGCGCTGGGATCGCTGGATGCGTACATCGGTGCGGTCCACCGCATCCCCGTGCTCACCGTCGAGAACGAGCAGGCGCTCGCACGCCGCTTCCTCGGTGAGGAAGACCTCGGCGCCGCGCAGGAGCTGGTCCATTCGCATCTGCGCTTCGTGGTCCATGTGGCTCGCGGCTACAACGGTTACGGGTTGGCGCTGGGCGACCTGATCCAGGAAGGCAACATCGGCCTGATGAAGGCAGTCAAGCGTTTTGATCCCGACCAGGGCGTGCGCCTGGTCAGCTTTGCGGTGCACTGGATCCGCGCCGAGATGCACGAGTTCATCCTCAAGAACTGGCGCATCGTCAAGGTCGCCACCACCAAGGCGCAGCGCAAGCTGTTCTTCAACCTGCGACGCAGCAAGAAGCGCCTGGGCTGGATGAACGCCGAGGAGGTGCGGGTGGTTGCACGCGACCTCAACGTGTCCGAGCGTGAAGTGCTGGAGATGGAGTCGCGCCTGTCCGGCCGGGACATCGGCTTTGACGCGCCGGCCGCGGACGACGAAGAACGCGCCCCGCCATCGCCTGCCGCCTACCTGCGTACCCACGACGAGGACCCGTCGCAGATCTACGAGCGCGAGGACCAGGAAGACCACCAGGTGGGCCTGCTCCATGAAGGTCTGGCAAAACTCGACGAGCGCTCCCGCGATATCGTCGCCCGGCGCTGGCTTGGCAACGAGAACAAGGTGACCTTGCAGGAGCTGGCCGACGAGTACGGCGTATCCGCCGAACGGATCCGCCAGATCGAGGCCAACGCGATGAAGAAGATGCGCGCCTTGTTCGCCGCGTAGGAATGACCACGACATCGCAGTGATTCACAACGGCCCGGGAAACCGGGCCGTTTGCGTCTGGGTGGCAAGTTTAAAAAAAGCCGGGGCTCGTCCGCGTTTTTGCCTGTCATCCCCGCGAAGGACTCGTCATCCCCGCGAAGGCGGGGATCCATGGACTTTGATATTCAAGCACTCAATGCTCATGGTGTTGCACTTCGATATTGAGAATTCCCGGTAAGGACCGGATATCGGGCGGACTGTTCGAAGCTCCTGGTCGGAAGCACGGGCTGGCAATGATGACGGTGGTGATGCGCTAGGCTCGTCGCAAACCGCATGGAGCCTTACCGATGGCCGATACCGACAAGCGCATTGCCCTGCTGATCGACGCCGACAACGCGCCGGCCGCCAAGATCGACGTCATTCTGGCCGAGGTCGCCCGCTACGGCGTGGCCAACGTGCGGCGCGCCTATGGCGACTGGAAGAATCCGCATCTGAAAAGCTGGGAGGCCTGCCTGCACGAGTATGCGATCCGGCCGGTCCAGCAGTTCGCCTACAGTCGCGGCAAGAACGCCTCGGACATGGCGATGGTGATCGACGCGATGGACCTGCTGTACGCGCGCAACCTGGATGGTTTTGCGATTGTGTCCAGCGACGCCGACTTTACCCCGCTGGTGATGCGGCTGCTGACCGACGGGGTCAAGGTGTATGGCTTCGGCGAGAAGAAGACGCCCGACCCGTTCGTCAACGCGTGCTCCAAGTTCACCTACGTCGAAGCGCTGGGCCAGCGCGAGCAGGTCGGCGCGACCACCGCTACCCAGGCCAGCAGCGGTTCGGCGCTGCGCGGCGATGCGCGCCTGCTGCAGATGTTGCGTGGCGCGGTCGACTCGGCCAGCAGCGACGATGGCTGGTCACGACTGGGTGCGGTCGGCCAGCAGATCGGTAACCAGGCCTCGTTCGACTCGCGCAACTACGGCTATCGCAAGCTCAGCGACCTGATCGAGGCGACCGGCGTTTTCGAGGTGCGGCGTGACGAGCAGACCGTGCTGGTGCGGGAGAAGCCGGCGGGTACCGCCGCCAAGAAGGCCTCGGCGCGAAAGAAGGCGGCGCCGGCAACACGGGCTGATCAGTAAAGATCGACCGGGTCGACGTCCAGCGACCAGCGCACCTTGCGCGCTTCCGGCATCGCGTGGATGGCCGGCAATGCGGCATCAAGGGCGGCGTGCAGGCTCCGGCGTCCGGGTGACGACAGCAACAGCTGGCTGCGCTGGTAGCCGGCGCGACGCGGCATCGGGGCCGGCAACGGGCCGCTGAGTTCCAGGGTTGCGTCCGCTTGGGCTTCAATGGCCAAGCGCGCCGATTGCAGAAACTTATCGGCCAACTCGACCCGCTTGGCTTCCGCCCGCAACATGGCCAGATGGGTGAACGGCGGCAAGCCTGCGGCTTCACGCTGTCCCAGTTCTGCGCAGGCGAACGCGCCATAGCCGCCGCTCAGTAGCGTGGCCAGCAAGGGGTGCTCGGGATGGTGGGTCTGCAGTACGACCTGGCCGGGCTTGTCGGCACGTCCGGCGCGACCGGCGACCTGGATCAGCAACTGCGCGAGTTTCTCCGGCGCGCGGAAATCCGCACTGAACAACCCCTCGTCGATGCCGACCACGGCCACCAACGTCAGGTTCGGCAGGTCGTGGCCCTTGGCCAGCATCTGGGTGCCGATCAGGATGCCGGGATGGTTGCCGAACTGCGCCAGATGTTGTTCCAGGGCGTCCCGGCGGCGGGTGGTACCGCGGTCGATTCGCAGCACCGGCAGGTCGCTGAACCGCTCGCGTAGCGCCTCTTCAATCCGTTCGGTGCCCGCGCCTTGCGATTGCAGCGCCAGCCCGCCGCAGTCCGGGCAGGCATTGGGGGCCGGCCGACGCGCGCCGCAGTGGTGGCATTGCAGTCGCCTGCCGGAAGCATGCACGGTCATCGGCGTGCCCTGGGTCGGCGTGCTGCAGCGCTGGCATTGCGCGCTCCAGCCGCAGTCGTGGCACAGCAGCACCGGTGCGTAACCGCGGCGGTTTTTGAACACCAGTACCTGGCCGTCGGCGGCCAGTGCCTGCGCGACCGATTCCAGCAGTTCCGGCGACAGTCCCGCCTGCAGCGGCCGCTTGCGCACGTCCAGCACCCGCACCCGGGGCGGCCGGGCATTGCCGGCGCGCTGGTGCAGCCGCAGGTGGGTGTGGCGGCCGGTTTGCGCGTTGTGCAGCGATTCCAGCGACGGGGTGGCACTGCCCAGTACGATCGGCACGCCCAGCGCCTTGGCCCGCACCAGCGCGAAGTCGCGCGCGTGGTAGCGGATCCCGTCAAGCTGCTTGAAGCTGCTGTCGTGCTCCTCGTCGAGGATGATGATGCCGGCCTCGGGCAGCGGCAGGAACACCGCCGAGCGCGTGCCGAGGATGACCCGCGCCTCGCCGCGCAGACAGGCGGTCCAGGTGCGCGCGCGCTCGCCATCGGACAAACCCGAGTGCAACAGGTGCACCGGTACCCCGAGGCGGGTGCGAAAGCGGCCGAGCAGCTGCGGGGTCAGTCCGATCTCGGGTACCAGCACCAGTGCCTGACGGCCGCGCGCGAGGCAGTCGGCGATCGCGTGCAGGTAGACCTCGGTCTTGCCGCTACCGGTGACCCCGTCCAGCAGGAAGGGTGCGAACTCGTCACGACCGGCCAGCAGCGCGTCCACTGCGAGCTGTTGCTCGGCGTTCAAGGTCGGCCCGGCGGCTGGATGGGCCAGTTGTTGCGATGGCGCGATGGCGATCCGCTCGGCCAGCCCGCGTTTGGCCAGCGAGCGCGCGGCGCTGCGCCAGTCCGTGATTGGCAGGTCGAGTGCATCCTCGGGCACCGCACCCGCTTGCAGCCGCTCGGCCAGCTGTCGGGGTCGTCCGGCGCGCATCCCGTCCAGCGCAGTCTGGCCGGCCGGGGTCAGTTGCCACGCCCACGCATGGGTGTCGGGCAGCGGCTCGCCATGGCGCAGTGGCCCCGGCAGCGCCGTGGCGAATACCTCGCCCAGCGGCGCGTGCGCATAGCGGGCCAGCCAGCGTAGCGAGGCCAGCAATTCACCGCTGAATAGCGGCGCGGGATCGAGAACTGCCAGCACCGGCTTCAGGGCCGGTGCGCCGGGCTCGGCGTCGGTGCCCAGCGCCGCCACCACGCCGATCCGTTCGCGTGGGCCAAAGGGCACCCGCACGCGGCTGCCGACACTGGCAGGCGTGCCTGAATCGGGCGCCAGATAGTCGAACAGTCGCGGCAATGGCAGCGGCAGTGCGACGCGTACGACGTGCGGAACGGGCGGGTGGGCAGGCATCACCCCAGTCTAGCGGTCGGCCCCAATTCACCGGAGTCAAGGGTGGGTGAAGTTGCAGGCCATTGTTGCCTGAACCGTGACGAAGTGTGCGCAAGCTCCCGTTTTTGAAGGGGTTTGTCTTTATCCACATTAGCTGTGGATAACTCTGTGGATGGGACCTCGGCAATATTGCGTGATCGCGACGGCACAAGCCCTTCAGCTGAGTTGATGAAAAAAGCGCCAAACCAGATAAACCCATGGAAATCATAAGGTTGTCCGTGAAACATCGCTGAAATATGGCATCGATAAAACTGAACAGAGCGTTTATGTCAAAACGATGACCGCTGTGCACAACCGTTTTCGGTTGCAGCCCGCATCCCGCTTCGTTCGTGGCGCTTTGGGGGGTTTGTCAAGCCGTCCCGTGCCGCCAGCGGCTGGTTATGATGACGCCATGCCGAAGTTGTCCCGATGACCAACCCCCAACCCGACAATCCGCGACTCACCGGGCGCACCCCAGCGTCGCCCGCGTTGGCGGCGTTCCTGCGTGGCGTGGAGCGGCGGGGGGCGGTACTGGCGGAACTGCAATGTGGCGATGCGGATACTGGCGACATTGCACTCGGCGCGACGATGGCAAAGTTTCGGCTCCAGGCCGGTGAATGGGCCATGGGCGAGTGGCCGTGGCGCTTCTGGGCGCTGCTGTTGGCGGAGCCGGGGTTACACACACGGGACCAGGTTCCGGCGGCGATCGAGCTGGAAGCGACCGACCGTCTGGCGGCGATGGGCAGTGGTCCCCGCGCGGCGCTGCTGTTGCGGCTGGCCGCCGGGCTGGGGGAAGCCGATGCCGCCGCGGTGTTTGCGATCAGCGAAGCGACCTATCGCCTCGCCTTGCAGCGGGCACTGCCGCATCACGCCGACGGCCGTGCCGACCCGCGGGCCTGGCAGCGCCTGCGGGAGCAGACCCACCGCCGGATCAAGACCCTTCCGCCGGAGCGACTGGCGAGGCTGGGCCAGATGCGTGAATCAGCATTGCGCGGCGATGCCGCGGCCGGACCGGACACCGCCGGCGGACCGGTGTGGGGTAGCGTTGGGGCGCCGACAGCTCGACCGCGGTGGTTGATGCCGGTGTTGTGGAGCGCACTGGCGCTGTGCGCGCTGGCGTTGGCGGTCACGTTCTGGGAACCAGCCCGCACCGCGCTGGAAGGGCCACCCGCAGGCTCGGTGTGGAAACGGACGTTGCCGGCACAGTCGCCGGCCTCTCGCTACGATGCCGATGCGGGCCTGGTGGCTCACCGCGATTTCGAGTTGTTGGCCGATCCCGACGGCGAGGTCCAGGCACAGCGACTCGGCTTCCATTCGTGGCTGGCCGCGCGCGGTGTCAGCACGTCGTTGCCGGGCGCCGAGGCCGGCCTCAGCCGGAAAACATCGGCCAACGGTAATGTCTCGCCGCCCGACATCGACAGCACAGGGGAGACCGCTGATGAACCGTAGTGGCCGCTGGTCGCGCTTGGCTGCAGGACTGCTGGCACTGCTCGCGACTGCGACTGCCAGCGGCACCGCGCAGGACCGTCCGCCAGTACTGGACGACTTTGCAAACGTCTTGCCGCAGCTACAGCCCGAGGCACGCGCCCGGCTGCAGCGCCATGCCGGGCAATGGGCCGGTTGGAGCGAAGCACGGCGAGAACAATTCCGGCAGAGTGCGGCGCAATGGGAGGCGTTGTCCCCGGCCGAACGTGACGCGCGCCGCGAGCGTCATGCGGCCTGGCAGGCGATGCCGGCCAGTGAACGCCGGCAGGTAGCGGCCGCCGCTGCGGCGTATGCGACGCTGCCGGCGGACCAGCAGCAGGCGTTGCGGAGCGAGTTCGACGCGCTTGACCGCAGTGAACGCCGCGGCTGGATGCTGGGCCCGGCCCTGGGCGCCGACTATTCCGCGTTGCAGCCGCTGCTGGCACAGGTGCCCGAGGCCGAACACAAGGCATTGTTGGCGGTACTGCGGCAGTTGACGCCGGTCCAGCGCCGCGACCTGGCGGTACTGGTCCAGCGTACGCCGCCGCAGGAGCGCGCCCGCGTGCGAAGCGAGCTGGTATCCACCGCCGCGAGCAATCGCGACGACTGGTTGTGGGACCGGCTGCACCGCTGAGCGGCCGCCGACGCGTCGCTCATGCGTGCGCCAATTGGGCGAGAAACATCAGCATCGTCGCGGCCATCAACAGCACGAAATAGATCAGGCCGATGACGACGTATTTGACCAGCGTCATCCACCAGCCTTGCTGGTAAACCCGCTTCTGCATGAGCAACAGGTAGATCGGCATCCATACCACCACGGCGGCGAACAGCACGCCCAGCGCGACCCCCAGCCAACTCGCCAGTGGCGCCAGCCAGGAGTCCAGCGAAGACAGGACGAAGGTCAGCGTCAGCGCGATCAACAAGAACACATGGCTGTACAGCGCGACCACCAGGTGCTCCATGTACAGCCGCCGCTTGAACAGATAAGCCAGCTTCAACATCAACGCGAACACCGGCACCAGCAGGAACAGCGCGGACGGTGCTGCCGACATCAGTACTTGCAACCACACGTCCAGGGTGGCTCCGTCCATCGATTGCATGTTGGTTTCGATGTTGCCGATCTTGCCGTTGAGCCAACGGTTGGCGAAGTCCGGCCACCAGCCGATCACGAACGGATTGGTCTGCGCGTCCCATTCACCGCTGTGGCCGAACAGATTGATCTGCACACGCTTGGGTTTGGATTCCGCGGTTTCGGGTATGCCGACCAACGCCTGCGCAGCATCGTCCACGGGCGCACCGGTCAGTTCGACCACCCGGTTTGCCGCCGCCGCGCGCACCCGCACTTCGGCGGTCACCAGCAGGGTGTCCACGCCGATAGCTTGGCCGGCCTGCTCACGGGCCTGCTCGATGTCGGCGACCAGTTGGTCGCGGATGCGCTCGACCGCCGCGACGCTGGTTGCCGCGTCGATTGCCGCGACGCCCTCCGTCGTTGTCGTGCTTTCGTCGATATGCACCGTCGCCGCGCCGATGAAGAAGGCCAGCACACTGAGGACCACGAACAGCCGCAGCGGCGCGATGTAGCGCTGGCGGTGCCCGGCGAGGTAGTTGATGGCCACCCGGCCCGGCGACATCAGGTCGCGCAAGGTGCGGAACACCCGGCCGTCGAGGTGCCAGAACGCCTCGAAGAATTCTTCCACGGCGTGTCCGGCGTGGCGGATCGGGTTGTGCGACGACTGCCCGCACTGATGGCAGAACTCGCCCTGCAGTGTCGCGCTGCAGTTTTCACAGTGACTGGCGTCGTGATGGGTCGCGGATTTGCTCATGGCGGGCGTTGTTCACGGGTCGTCATAGGTGAGCCGGTAAGATAGCGTCCCGTCGCGACCCGGCGCCAGCGCCCGACACCGGTTCGGGGCGCGGCTGCAGTTGCGCCCCGGCTTTCCCATGTCGTCCTCCCCACATCCCAGCGTTGCGACCCCGGTCGCCGCTTCGCCGTCGCCGCGACTATCCGCAGAGATCCGCCGCACCGGGATTCTGGCCGCCCCGCTGGTGCTCGGCCATCTGGCTACCGGCCTGATCGGCTTTGTCGACGCCGTCATCGCCGGTCACCATGGCACTGACACGTTGGCGGCGGTATCGGTGGGCACCGCGTTGTTCTGGCTGCCGATGATGGTGCCGATGGGCACCTTGATGTCGCTGCCGCCAGCGATCTCGCAGCTGGATGGTCGCGGACGTCGGGATGAGATCGGTGCGTTGTTCCGGCAGGCGCTGTGGCTGTCGCTGGGCCTGGGTCTGGTGTTGCTCGGTTTCCTCAGCGTGGTCGGCATGGCGTTGGAGCCGATGGGGATCGCCCCGGGCATTCGCGAAGGCGCGCGTGAGTTCCTAGGCGGGATCCGCTGGGGGGTGCCGGCGCTGACCTTCTATCTGTGCATGCGTTATCTGTGCGACGGGCTGCACTGGACCCTGCCGACCATGCTGTTCGGCTTCGGCGGGCTGCTGGTGCTGGTGCCGTTGGGGTATGTGCTGGCCTACGGCATGTTCGGCTTGCCCGAGCGGGGTGCGGCGGGGCTGGGAATCGCGTCGGCAATCATGATGTGGATCCAGGCGATTTCCTTCTTGCTGTATCTGCGCCGGTCCAGGCGGTTTGCCGGGTTGCGCCTGTTCGCGCGCTTCGACGCGCCGCAATGGCCGGCGATCCGCGGGTTGCTGGGCACCGGCCTGCCGATTGGGGTGACGGTGGCGATGGAGGGCGGCCTGTTCGTCGTCACCGCGCTGTTGATCGGACGGTTGGGCGAGGTGCCCGCGGCCGCGCACCAGATCGCGATCAACGTCGCCAGCCTGTGCTTCATGATTCCGCTGGGGCTGGCGGAGGCGACCACGGTGCGGGTCGGGCATGCACTGGGTCGCGGCGACCTCGACGGGGTACGTCGGGCGGCGTGGGCAGGCTACGCGATCGTGATGGGGACCCAGGCGATGTCCGGGTTGACGCTGCTGCTGGGCCATGACCTCGTGGTTGGCTTCTACACCGCCGATGCGGCGGTCGCCTCGGCGGCGGCGGTCTTGTTGTTGTATGCCGCCGCGTTCCAGTTGCCCGACGGCATCCAGGTCATCTCCGCAGGCGCGTTGCGTGGCCTGCGTGACACCCGGGTGCCGATGCTGATGGTGGCGTTCTCGTACTGGGCGGTGGGCATGCCGCTGGGCGGGGTGTTGGGGCTGGGCTGGGGCGGTCTCACCCCGGCGTGGGGGCCCCGTGGCATGTGGGTCGGCCTGATCGCCGGCTTGCTGGTCGCCTCGGTGTTGCTGGGGCTGCGATTGCTGTATTCGAGCCGGCCGGCGCGGCTGCGCCAACTGCTGGCATCGCCGCGGAAATGACCAATGATGGATGAATCGATGCCGCCGTACAGGTACGCTGCGCGCATCATCTTGGAGTGTCTGCAATGAACCAGGTTTCCCGTCGCGGCCCCATCGTCCGTTTTTTTGTCGGTCTGTGGGATGCGATGAACTTCACCCGCCGGCTGATCTTCAACCTGGTGTTCTTCGCCCTGTTGTTCCTGATACTGGCCGCGATCAGCGCCGGCGACCGTACCGAGCCATTGCTTGAGCGCACCACGTTGGTAATTGCGCCCGAGGGCACCCTGGTCGAGCAGTACAGTGTCGACCCCGCAACCCGTGCCTTTACCAAGGCGCTGGGGGCGAAAGGCGGTGAGGTGCAGCTGCGCGATGTGGTGCGTGCGCTGGATGAAGCCCGCGACGACAAACGCATCGAGCGCGTGGCGCTGCGGCTGGATCAACTGGCGGGTGGCGGCATGGCGTCGCGCCGCGCAGTTGCCGATGCGGTGGCCCGGGTCCGCGACAGCGGCAAACAAGTGGTCGCTTTTTCCGATTCGATGAGCCAGCAGCAGTACCTGATCGCCGCGCAGGCCGACGAGGTCTACCTGGACCCGATGGGTGGGCTGATCCTGGAAGGCCTGGGCCGCTATCGCCAGTACTACCGCGAAGGTCTGGAAGACAAGCTCGGCGTGGACGTGCACCTGTTCAAGGTGGGCGAGTACAAGTCGGCCGCCGAACCCTTTGTGCTGGATGCCGCATCGCCGGAGTCCAAGGAAGCCGACCTGTACTGGATGAACGACCTGTGGCAGCGCTACCTGGCCGACATCGGCACCGCCCGCGGGATCGCGCCGGCGCAGATGGCGACCGACATCGCCCAGCTCCCGGCCGGCATTGCCGCAGTGCACGGTGACCTGGCCCAGTACGCGTTGCAGCACAAGCTGGTTGACGGCTTGAAAACCCGCGAGCAGGTGGCCGACTTGCTGGTCGAGCGGGGCGTGGCCGATGAGGACGCCAGCGGCGGCTTCCGCCAGGTCTCGATGGACGGTTACCTGGCCCATCTGGACACCTCCTTGAAGGCGGTTGCCGATGTGCGGCCGCAGGTCGCGGTGGTGGTGGCTGCGGGGTCGATCACCGGTGGCGAACAACCGCCGGGCAAGATTGGTGGCGAGTCCACCTCCGCACTGTTGCACCATGCTCGCGACGACGAGAACGTCAAGGCGGTGGTACTGCGGGTGAACTCACCCGGCGGCGAGGTGTTCGCCTCCGAGCAGATCCGTCGTGAAGTGGTCGCCCTGCAGGCGTCCGGCAAGCCGGTGGTGGTGTCGATGGGCGACCTGGCGGCATCGGGCGGTTACTGGATATCCATGAATGCCGATCGGATCTATGCCGATGCCTCCACCATCAGCGGCTCGATCGGGATCTTCGGCATGATCCCGACCATCCCGCGCGCGCTCGACAAGATCGGCGTGCACACCGACGGTGTCGGCACCACCGCGTTTGCCGGTGCATTCGACATCACCCGCACGCTGGATCCGGCAGTCGGCGGGGTGATCCAGTCCGTCATCGAGAAGGGCTACCGCGACTTCATCGGCAAGGTCGCCAAGGCCCGCGGCAAGTCGGTCGACCAGGTCGACGAGATTGCCCGCGGCCGGGTCTGGAGCGGCGCGCAGGCCAAGGCGCGCGGACTGGTGGATGAGTTGGGCGGCCTGCAGCCGGCGATCGTCGATGCCGCCACCCGCGCCAAACTGGGCGAGGGCGATTACGCGGTGCACTACGTCGAAAAGGCCGCCACTCCGTTCGAGCAGTGGTTCAGCGGATTTGCCGGCAGCCGGGTCGGTGCGTACTGGCTGAGCGAGTCGGACCTGGTCCGAGGGATGATGGCCATGGCGTTGCCCAATAGCCAGGCCGACCTGGAGTTGCTTGGCGATGCCATGACACCGACCGCCGGCGTGCCGGTGAAGTCGCTGGCGTATTGCTTCTGCCGCCTGGACTAGCTGGGTAAGTCCGGCTAACCGCCGGCCTTCTCGATCGCGGCTCGCTGCGCGTCGGCCGCCTTCTGGGTGGCCTCCTCCACCGCGCGCGCCTTGTCCAGAGGCGCGTGGATGGCGTCATGCAGTTGGGTGTGCTCGGCCTGCGGCTCCGGCGGGCGCTCGGTGTCCGGGACGTCGGGCCGGTTGCATGCCGCCATTGCCAGCACGAGCGTGAACAACGCCACGCAGGAAACAAGGTTGAAAGCAGGTTTCAGAACCGGTGTCGGTGACATGAGCAGGCATCCTGATGGTGACCGACGCTATGCTAACGCGGTCGCGCAGGCGCGACCTGTCGCCGCAATGGCACGTGCCGGGTGGCATGCGCCCGGCGACACACGATGACGAACACAGGAGCAGGCATGGACCCCAAGCGTTGGCGACTGGACGGGCAGCTGGCACTGGTCACTGGCGGCAGCGCCGGCATCGGCCGCGCAATCGCGCGCGAGTTGCTGGGATTTGGTGCCGACGTGCTGCTCGCCGCGCGCAACAGCGCCGGCCTGGAAGATGCCCGGGCCGAATTGCTGGAGGACTTCCCGGAGCGCGATATCCAGGTATTTGCCGCCGATGTCGGCATCGAAGAAGAACGTCGCGCCCTGCTCGACTGGGTCGAGGACCAGGGTGATGGCGGCCTGCATATCCTGGTCAACAACGCGGGCGCCAACGTCAGCAAACCGGCCGGCGAGTACGCCGAGGACGAGTGGCGCGAGATCTTCGAGGTGAACGTATTCGCCGCCTTCGAGCTGTCCCGCTACCTGCACCCGTTGCTGACCCACCACGCCGCATCGAGCATCGTCAATGTCGGCAGCGTGTCCGGCCTGACCCACGTACGCACCGGCGCACCGTACGGCATGAGCAAGGCGGCGATGCACCAGATGACCCGCAACCTGGCCGTCGAGTGGGCCGAGGACGGCATCCGCGTCAACGCCGTCGCCCCGTGGTACATCCGCACCCGTCGCACCTCCGGCGCACTGGCCGATCCGGACTACCTGGACGAAGTCCTGCTGCGCACCCCGATCGGCCGCATCGGCGAGCCCGAAGAAGTCGCCGCGGCAGTCGCCTTCCTGTGCCTGCCAGCGGCCAGTTACGTCACCGGCGAATGCATCGCCGTGGACGGCGGGTTCCTGCGTTACGGGTTTTGAGCTGGCGTGCGGGGCGATTTCAATCACGTTTTGGTGATCAGTTCCCCAACGGCAAACTCAGCGTCTCCTTGACCTCCTCCATCACGATGTAGCTCTTTGAGTCGCGCACGTTGGGCATCGTCAGCAGGGTGTTGCCGAGCAGCTTGCGGTACGACGCCATCTCCGAGATGCGCGCCTTGATCAGGTAGTCGAAGTCGCCCGAGACCAGGTGGCACTCCAGCACATGGGGCAGGCGCAGGGCGGCGGCGCGGAACTCCTCGAAGATGTCGCCGGACTTGTAGGCCAGGCTGATCTCGACGTAGACCAGCAGCCCGGCGCCCAGCTGGTGTGGGTCCAGGCGGGCGTGGTAGCCGGTGATGACGCCGTCGCGCTCCAGTCGGCGCACCCGCTCGGTGCACGGAGTGGTGGACAGGCCGACGCGCTCCCCCAGCTCGGTGAACGAGATCCGCCCCTCCTGCTGCAGGATGCGCAGGATATTGCGGTCGATTTTATCTATGCCGCGGTTTTTACCGGCCATGAAAGTTCCAAAAATCGCCTGTATTGCAGTGATTTTGCCTGAGAATGGCGGGAAATACAGGGGGAAAGATTTGGCGATCATTCCTATACTCGCTGTCACTGATGTCCGGCGAATCATTCGCCGGGAAACCACCGGAAGGCGCGTGCGATGCGGGTATTGGTATTGGGCAGTGGTGTGATCGGCGTGTGCAGCGCGTGGTATCTCGCGCAGGCCGGCTTCGAGGTGACCGTGGTCGACCGTCAGCCGGCGCCGGCTCAGGAGACCAGCTTCGCCAATGCCGGTCAGGTGTCGCCGGGGTACGCCGCGCCGTGGGCGGCACCCGGGGTGCCGTTGAAGGCGTTGAAGTGGTTGTTCTCGCGTCACGCGCCGCTGGCGATCAAGCCCGGCCTGGACCCGAACCAGTACCTGTGGCTGCTGCAGATGCTGCGCAACTGCACGATCGATCGCTATGGGGTCAACAAGTCGCGGATGGTGCGCTTGTCGGAGTACAGCCGCGACTGCCTGGACGAGTTGCGTCACGAGACCGGCATGGATTACGAGGGGCGGCAACTGGGCACCGTGCAGCTGTTCCGGACCCAGCGGCAGTTGGATGACGCCGCCAAGGACATCGCGGTGCTGAAGCAATATGGGGTGCCGTACGAGTTGCTGGACCGTGACGGGATCGTCGCGGTGGAGCCGGCGTTGGCGGGCGTGACCGACAAGCTCACCGGTGCGTTGCGGCTGCCGCATGACGAGACCGGCGACTGTGAATTGTTCACCCGGCTGCTGGCGCAGCGTGCGCAGGCGGCCGGGGTCGAGTTCCGTTTCGGGGCGACCGTCGACCGGCTGCTGGCCGATGGCGGTCGCGTCACCGGGGTGAGCATCGACGGCCAGATCGAGCGCGCCGACCGCTATGTGCTCGCGCTGGGCAGCTACAGTCCGCAGTTGCTGGCGCCGCTGGGGATCAAGCTGCCGGTGTATCCGTTGAAGGGGTACTCGCTGACCTTGCCAATCACCGATGCGGCGATGGCGCCGACCTCGACCATCCTCGACGAGAGCTACAAGGTCGCGGTCACCCGTTTCGACCAGCGCATCCGGGTCGGCGGCATGGCCGAGGTCGCCGGTTTCGACCTGTCGCTGAATCCGCGCCGCCAGGCGACCCTGGAAAAGGTGGTCAACGACCTCTACCCGCACGGCGGCGACCTTGCCCGGGCGGAGTTCTGGACCGGCCTACGTCCGGCGACCCCGGATGGCACCCCGGTGATTGGCGCGACCGGTCTGGACAACCTCTATCTCAACACTGGCCACGGCACGCTGGGCTGGACGATGGCGTGTGGTTCGGGCCGCTACCTGGCGGACCTGATGGGCGGCCAGACGCCCCTGATCAGTGGCGAAGGGCTGGATATTTCGCGCTACGGCGGCCGTGCGCGCGGTTCGTCGTCGCTGGCAGGGCGCGCCTGATGCGCCCCGCTCAAGCGCTCATCGACCTGGACGCATTACGCCACAACTATCGGCTGGCGCGGGAGCTGGGCGGGCACAAGGCATTGGCGGTGGTCAAGGCCGATGCTTACAGTCATGGCGCGGTTCGCTGCGCCCGCGCATTGGAGGCCGAGGCCGATGGCTTCGCGGTGGCCTGCATCGAGGAAGCACTGGAGCTGCGCGAGGCCGGCATCCGCGCCCCAATCCTGTTGCTGGAAGGTTTCTTTGAAGCCGATGAGTTGGTGCTGATCGACCGTCACCAGCTGTGGTGCGTGGTGCAGTCCGAATGGCAGGTCGAGGCGATCGAGCGTGCGCGGCCGGCGCGGCCATTCAAGGTCTGGCTGAAGCTGGATTCGGGCATGCACCGGCTCGGCCTTTCGGCGTCGGCGTACCTGGACTGCCTGCGGCGGTTGCAAGCATTGCCGCAGGTGGCTGAGGTCGTCGCCATGACCCATTTTGCGCGCGCCGATGAACTCGGCAATGTGCGTACTGCCGAGCAGGTGGCGCTGTTTGAACAAGTCCTTGAGCAGGCGCGAACCGGTGTCGGTCCCGGGGCCGCGCCGGTCGATGCGTCATTGATGGCGGGCGAGGGCAACGGAACCCGGCTCGATCTTCCTCGGGCCTTGGCCACCAGTGTGGAAAATTCGGCGGCGCTGCTGGGCTGGCCCGGCGTGGACGGCGAGTGGGGCCGTCCGGGATTGATGTTGTACGGGGCCAGCCCGTTCGATCAGCCGCATCCGGTCGCGGACCGCCTGCAGCCGGTGATGACGGTCCAGTCGCAGGTGATCGGGGTGCGCGAACTGGCGGCGGGCGAGCCGGTCGGCTACGGCGCGAAGTTCGTCACCCGGCGGCCGAGCCGCGTGGGTGTGGTGGCCATGGGCTATGCCGATGGTTATCCGCAGTTCGCACCCAATGGCACCCCGGTGGCGATCGATGGTCAACCCGGTGAGGTGATCGGGCGGGTATCGATGGACATGCTGACAGTGGACATCACCGACCATCCGGCGGCAGGCCTGGGCAGCCAGGTCGAGCTGTGGGGCAAGCAGGTGCGTGCGGCCGACCTGGCGCGCCATTGCAGCACCAGCGCCTATCAGTTGCTGTGTGGGTTGAAACGGGTGCCACGTCGTTACCTAGGCGACTGAAAGGCGCTCCAACTGCCCGAACAATCCGGCTTTTACTCGCCATTCCAGTGAAGGCAGAGATCCATTTTTGCTCGCCATCCCCGCGACGGCAGGGATCCGTTTTTTGCTCGTCATCCCCGCGAAGGCGGGGATCCATGGACTTTGATGTTCACGCGCTTAACGTCCCTGGACTCCCGCCTTCGCGGGAGTGACGGCAATGGTTCCGGCACTTCCTGGCGAGTGGGAGTGACGGCGATGGTCAGGCACTCCGGCGAGCGCGCTTATCGGCGGCAGGTGCTGGCATCCACGATCGCGCCGATCCGCTCGACTTCCGCGCGCGTGCCCGCCGGGTCCGGTGCGCGACCGAACTGCAACATCGCCTCGGTGTCATTGAGGTACTTGCGCCATTGCTCGCACAGCTGGTCCTCGGCGACCGGCTCGCAGTGGTCACGCTTGATCTCGCACGCGACCCCGGCGCCGGCCGCCGGATCCCCGCCCAGTCCGGTGGTTTCCAGCGGCGCGCAACGCTCGGCCGGGACGGCGTTGTCGGTCAGCAGGATCTGGCGGTCCCAACTGCGGCAGGAAAACAGCGGTGGCGGTGGCAGCAAGTCGGCCGGCGACGGGTTGGAACCGGTGTCCAGGGCGGGCTCATCGGGATTGCCGGGTTCGCCGGCCGCAGTGGCCGCGTCCGCCGTAGCGATCTGGCCAGCGGCCGGATCAGTGATCGGCAGTAACGGCACCAACGGACCCACCGGACCCACCGCGACTGGTGGTGCCGGTGTCGGCCGCTCGGTTTCAATCACCCGGCGTTGCTGCTGGCTGCCCTTGGCGCACGGGATGTCGTTTTGCACGCTGACGGCGCCAGTGGCGTCGGTACAGCGGTAGATGACCACCGAATCCTGTGCGGCGGCGGCACCGGCCAGCAGGCCCAGCAGCAATAACAGCGCCGCGCGCATCAGCCGGACCTGCAGTCGTTGACCAGGCGCGCATCGATCTGGCGCTGCTCGGCATCGATCTGGCGGCGCTCACTCTGCATTGCGCTGTTGTAGCGTCGGCCGAGCTCCCAGCGCCGGTCCCGCAAGTGGTTGCACACCTGATCTTGTGGCAGCCGGTGACACTGGTCGCTGATCCAGCTGCCCGGCGATAGGCCAAGTCCGGCCATCGGCGGGCGCACTGGCAAGCCGGGGGCACTCCGCGAGGGTTCTGGCGTTGGCCTGCCGACGCTGTCGAACTTGAAGCGACTGACCTGACGTTCGCTGGGAGCCGGCCGGTGCGCTGGGACGGCAGGAGGGTAGCCAGGTCGTCCGACCCGACCGGACCGTGGATAGACCGGGTAGCCCAATGTCCACAGCGGTACCCAGCGCGGATTGCCGGCGGGGTTGTCGCTGGTGTAGCGCTCGCCTTCGTGCGTGACGCATTGGTAAACCGGCTGCGGCGGCTGGATCACGATCACCTGCGGCGATGCCTGCACGGCGGTTGAGGTGGCGGGCGTCGGGATGGTCGTCGTCGCTGCGTCGGCAGCCGGCCGGGGCGGTGGGTCCCGGGGTCGCACCATGTCGACGCGTTGCTGTTGTTGTCCGTTCGCGCACGGGGTGTCGCGCAGGCTCAGTCGTCCTTGCCCATCGGTGCAGCGGTAGATGGTGATCCCGTCGTTGCCCGAAGCCGGGGCCGCACTTGCAAGCGTCAGGGCGACAATGCCGAACAACGAGGGCCAGATGGGTCGATGCATGGCGCCATCTTGCCCGCTCCGCGATGAACGCGAAAGCGACGCCGGGGCGTCAATCGCGCAAGGTGGTGCCGCTGCGTGCGTCGCGGATCGTGGTCGGTGCGTTGCGACCGCCGGTGGTGCCTTGCACGAGTGCATCGACCTCGTCCAGCAGCGCCGGGTCCAGGGTGTCGCGCTGGAGCGCCGGTGGCCGACCCGCGAGGTTGGCGCTGGTCGATACCAGCGGACCGCCGAACGCGGCACACAGCGCAACCACGGTGGGGTGCGCGCTGACCCGGACGGCGACACCGGCGTGACTGCCGGTGATCCAGCCGGGCACCTGCGAGGTTGCCGGCACGATCCAGGTATCGGGGCCCGGCCAGCTGCGCAATACCGGCTCGCGGCAGCCGGCCGGCAGGGCTTTCCAGTCGAGCAGCCCGTCCAGCTGCTCCGTGGATCCGGCGATCAGGATCAGGCCCTTGTCGACGGCGCGTTGCTTGATACGGAGCAGCCGAGTGACCGCGTCGCCATCGAAGGGATCGCAACCCAGGCCCCAGACCGCCTCGGTCGGGTAGATGATGATGCCGCCCCGGCGCAGGGCGGCGACCGCGGTGGAAACGTCGGGGGACGGAGACATGCGGGAAGCATAGCGCTACGCGCGGTGAAGCAAGACGCGAACGCGTCGGCGGCCGGCAGTTCCCGGGCAGCGCGACTCACGTCGCTGCTGCATCCGGGTGTTGCCGATGGGGTCAGCTGGCTGCGCTGACCGCCTTCTTCACGACCTTCTTGGCGACGGTTTTCTTGCTTGCCTTTTTCACCGTCTTCTTTGCGGCCTTCTTCGCGACTTTTTTCACGGCTTTCTTGGCCGGGGCCTTCTTCACGACTTTTTTCGCCGCCGCCTTCTTCGCGACTTTCTTGGCCGGCGCCTTCTTGCCGAAGCCCTTTCGCATCGGCTTTCCGGTCTCCTCCATCAGCTTGATCACTTCTTCCAGCGTCAGTGAAGCCGGCTCGCGATCCTTGGGGATCTTGCCGTTGAGCTTGCCGTCGCTCAGGTACGGGCCGTAGCGGCCGTTCAGGACCTGGATGTCGCTGCCGTCGAACTGCTTGATGATCCGGTTGCGCGCGATCTCTTCCTTTTCCTCGATCAGGAAGATCGCCCGGGCCAGCTCGACCTTGTACGGGTCGTCCTCCTTGGGCAGCGAGGCATAGACGCTGCCGCGCTTGGCAAACGGGCCGAAGCGGCCGATACCGACACTGACTTCCTCGCCGTTGGACTCACCCAGCAGGCGCGGCATCTTGAACAGCTCCAGCGCGTCTTCAAGGCCGATCGTATGCATGCTCTGGCCAGGCCGCAGCGAGGCGAACTTCGGTTTGTCTTCGGCGTCCTCGGCGGTGCTGCCGATCGCCGCGTATGGCCCGTAGCGACCGAGCCGGACGCTGACCGGCTTGCCGGTCTTGGGATCGGTGCCCAATTCGCGCGCGCCGGTCGCCTGGTTGCGGTCGACCGATTCCATCTTTTCGTCGACCATTTCCTTGAACGGCGTCCAGAACCGCTCCATCAACGGCACCCACTCCTCCTCGCCGCGCGACACCGCATCGAGTTCGTCCTCGAGCTTGGCGGTGAAGTCGTAGTCGACGTACTGGGTGAAATGGCCGGACAGGAAGTTGCTGACCGCACGGCCAACATCGGTCGGCCGGAAGCGGCGGCTTTCCAGTTCGACGTACTTGCGATACAGCAAGGTGGCGATGATCGAGGCGTACGTCGACGGCCGGCCGATCCCGTATTCCTCCAGGGTCTTGACCAGCGAGGCTTCGGAGAACCGCGGCGGTGGCTCGGTGAAATGCTGGTTGGCCTGGATGGCCTGGACCGGAATCCGGTCGCCGGTCTTCATGGCCGGCAACTTGCGGCCCTCATCGTCGGCGTCGGTGGCCTTGGCGTCCTTGCCTTCCTCGTAGACGGCCAGGAACCCCGGGTTGACCACGGTGGTGCCCGAGACCCGGAAGCTGTGCTCGCTGCCGGCAGCCAGGTCGACCGAGACCGTATTGAGGATCGCCGGGATCATCTGGCTGGACACTGCGCGTTTCCAGATCAGCTCGTACAAACGGCGTGCGTCGTCTTCCAGGAAGCTGGCCATCTGCGCCGGTGTGCGCAGCGCGGACGTCGGCCGTATCGCCTCATGGGCTTCCTGTGCGTTCTTGGCCTTGGACTTGTAGACGTTGGGCTGGTCGGGCACCGCGCCGGTGCCGTAGTCGCGCGCGATCACGTCGCGGATCTCCGCGACCGCCTCGATCGACAGGTTGACCGAGTCGGTACGCATGTAGCTGATCAGCCCGACGGTGCCTTCCTCGCCACCCAGCGCCACGCCCTCGTAGAGCTTCTGGGCGACCTGCATGGTGCGCTTGGTGGTGAAGCCCAGCTTGCGCGCGGCCTCCTGCTGCAGGGTGGAGGTGGTGAACGGTGCGGTCGGGCGGCGCTTGCGCTCCTTGCTGGTGACATCGGTGACCTGCAGCGCGCTGCCGGCGGCGCTGGTGATGCGCTGGCGGGCGGCTTCGGCGGTGTCGCCATCGGTGATGGTGAATTGCTCGAACTTCTTGCCGTCCAGCTTGGTCAGCCGGGCGCTGAAAGCCTGGCTGGGGTGTTGGCAATCGGCCTGGATCGACCAGTATTCCCGGGCCTTGAAGGCCTCGATCTCCAGCTCGCGCTCCACGATCATCCGCAACGCGGGTGACTGCACGCGACCGGCGGACAGGCCGCGCTGGACCTTGCGCCACAACACCGGCGACAGGTTGAAACCGACCAGATAGTCCAGCGCCCGGCGCGCCTGCTGCGCATCGACCAGGTCGGCGGCGATATCGCGCGGGTGTGCCATCGCCTCGTTGATCGCGCGCGGTGTGATCTCGGTGAACACCACCCGCTTGAGCAGCTTGTCCTCCAGCAAACCGCGCTCGCGCAGGATCTCGGCGATATGCCAGCTGATCGCCTCACCCTCGCGATCCGGATCGGTTGCCAGATAAACCGCTTCGGCTTTTTTGGCCGCCTTGGCAATCGCCTCGACGTGCTTCTCGTTGCGCTCGATCAGGTCATAGCGCATCGCGAAGCCGGCGGCGGGATCGACCGCGCCTTCCTTCGGCACCAGATCGCGCACGTGGCCATAAGAGGCCAGGACGATGAAGTCCTTGCCGAGGTACTTGTTGATCGTCTTGGCCTTGGCGGGCGACTCGACGATAAGGAGGTTCTTGGCCATTGCGGCACAGCCTTGTGGTCAGTGGCGGAGACGCGTCGTGGAGCTGACGCGGAAGAAAGACGTACTACAACAACGCCCGTGAACTGGCCGCGGACACGAGAAAATCGCTTTCCAGTGGAATCATGCCGCGGACGCCGCTGTCAAGTATTTCAGTGCACGGGCTCGGGCTCTTCCTCGAACATCTGGGTTTCCATCCAGGCGTAAGCCGCTTCGCTGCCGGGCTGGTTGAACAGCACCATCAGCACCACCCATTTGAGGTCGTCCAGGTCGATCTCGTGCTGGTCCAGCGCCATCGCCCGGTCGACCACCAGCTCTCGCTGGCCGGCGTCGAGGATCCGGTGCTGCTCCAGGAACAACAGGAACCCGCGGCAGTCGGTATCCAGGCGGTCCAGCTCGGGGCCGGCGTAGACGCGGGTGGGGCCGTCGGCGCGCAGCGGGCTGGCTGCGGGTCGTTGGCTGGCCAGCGCATCAAGCCACTCGAACGCCTTGTTGATCTCGGCAGGACTGAAGCCGGCCTGGCCCAACTCTTCGAACAGAGGGCCGCTTTGCAGGTTTTCACGGTCGCGAACCAGATCCGCGTCTTCGGTGAAGTAGTGTTCAAACAGGTACAGCAGGACGTCCAGGATGCTTTCTTTCATTTCCCCTCGGCCTGCGCCGCTGTTGGCGCGGTGGGTCAGGAGTTGTTGGGACCGCCGGGCGCGTCCGGAGGACGGTTTCAGCGGCTGCGGTAGTACCGGCCGTGCTGCGTGACCACGCGACCCTCTAGCTCCATCGGCAGGAGCATGGATGACAGCTGCGCAGCCGTCAAACCGGTGCGCTCTACCAGTTGGTCCATGTCACAGGGATCGTGGCCCAGCGCTTGCCACAGTTCTTGCTGTTCGGCGCCAATGGCAGGGGCGGCGAGTATGGGATCGGTCTCGGTGGTGGCTTGACTCCCTGACGTGGGGGCGGACAACCGCTGGCGCAAGTCGTCGGCCAGATCACCGGCCGCCACTGCCACCAGGTCGATGACCTCTTGTGGGCGTTCCACCAGGCAGGCGCCGTCGCGGATCAGGCGATGGCAGCCACGGGCCAGCGGATTGTGGATCGAGCCGGGCAACGCCATCACCTCGCGGCCGTACTCACCGGCCAGGCGCGCGGTGATCAGCGCCCCGGAGCGATGGGCGGCTTCAATCACCAGGGTGCCAAGGCTCAGTCCGGCGAGGATCCGGTTGCGGCTGGGGAAGTGCTCCTTGCGCGGACCGGTTCCGGGAAGATGCTCGCTGATGACAGCACCATCGGTGGCGATACGGGCACGAAGAGCGACGTTGCTGCGCGGGTAGGCAACGTCGGCACCCGTGCCCAGCACCGCCAACGTGACCCCTCCGACCGCCAACACGGCATGGTGGGCGGCGGTGTCGATCCCAGCCGCCATGCCACTGGCCACCGCCAGGCCCGCAGCGGCGAAGCGGCGACCAAACTCGGCGGCATTGTCGCGTCCGCCCGGCGTGGGTGAGCGGCTGCCGACCAGCGCGATCGCCGGCCGCCACAGCAGGCTGGGGTCGCCATCGATGAACAGCACCAAAGGCGGGCTCGGAATGTTTCGCAGCAAGGGCGGATAGTCGGGGTCATCCCAGCCCAGCAGGTGATGCCCGGGCTCGGCAAGCCAGGCGCGGGCGCGCTCGAGGGTTGCCGGTGCGGGGCCACGTAGCGCGGTGACTTGGGCGGTGTTCAGCCCGCAGGCCCGCCACAGCGGCGCGCCTGCGTCCAGCGCACGGGCAGGCGGGACTTGTTCAACCAGGCGCCGGCGCGGCTCGCACGGCCCGCCGCAGGCGACCAGCCGCAGCAGGGCTTCGCTACGGGCTGGACTGGTTGGATTGGCGCTGCCTGGATCGGCGCGACTGATGCTGAAGGGGTCGGGTTGGCTGGCACGCATCGGTCCAGCATCCGGCCCAAACAACGACGGCGCCCTCGGGCGCCGTCGTGTATCGCTGTAGGAAAACCCCGCGCGATGGATCAGCGCGTGGGGTCAGCGCGTTGGTCAGTATGGCGCATCCGGATGCTTGAGCTCGTAGCCGACCTTGATCGGGCGGATACCGTCCATCACCAGTGCATAGCTGACCTTGTCGAAGGTCCGGAACACCATCAGGTGGCCGGCGAATTCATCGGGCAGCCGGACCCGGTCGTTACGACCGAAGGTGTCCTCGCTGCGATCCCAATCGCCATTGGTGGTGACCCGGTCGGCCACTTCGGTGCCAACCCGCCAACTGGAGAACACGGTGCCGTTGTCGATGCCTTCACGGGCGCCGACAGATAGCGCTACCACGCTCTGCGGGCCGCCGGTACGCAACTGGTCAGCCACGGCCATCACCTGCGCGCGCCCATAGTCAAGTTGCTGGCGCGGCGGATGCGGGAAGAACTGCAGGTCGTACGGCTGCGCTTCCACCGGAATCAACCGGTCGCCGATGCGAACCTCGCGGGCGCTGGTGTCCAGCAACACGGTCGATGCCTCGATGCCGCCAACTTCGCCGCGAGTGACCGTGCCGGTGGCCTGCTGCATCAGCTCGAAACCGAGCACTTCCTGGCCTTGGTCGGGGACCACTGCATTGGTCCAGTAGCCCTCGAAATCGGCGGAGCGGCGACCGCGGCTATCCAGCTCCTGGCCGTCAAACAGGTCGCAGCAGGCGACGCGGTCCAGATGCGTATAACGCTGGGTCGGCCGCACGACCGCATAACGCTGGCCCGGTGTTGCCTGGGCAAGGCCCTTGACGTAGATGACCTGGCCCTTCGCGCTGCGCAGCCGGTCTTCTTCCAGTCCGACCACATAGGGCAGGCTGTCGATCTCATCGACCACGCGCAGGTTTTTCAGGAACGGCTCGACCTGCGCCAGCGGTACCCCGGTTACCGGCGCGGCGGCGCGCGGCCCCGGCTCGGCGACGGTGACGCGGTTCAGATATGCCAGCGACAGCACATCGCCCGGATAAATCAGATGCGGATTGGCAACCTGTGGATTGGCCTGCCAGATCTCCGGCCACAGCCATGGCTTGTCCAGGAAAGTCCCGGCGATATCCCACAAGGTGTCACCCTTTTGCACGACATACGTGTCTGGGTGGTCGCCACGAATTTCGGCGGCCATCGCAAAGGTGGCAATCGTCAGCAACGCCACGGCCATTGCCGTGCGGATTGGTTTCAACATAATTGGTTTACCTGATTCCCCGTGCAGGTGCGTCCTGACGTCACAAAGCGACGCGGACGGGGCACTATAGCCTAGAAGAACCGCGCCAATGCAAGCGTCCGGCGTGTATTTGAGACGTTATAATGGGTCCACACCTTGTGGATGTGACCCACGCCCCCATTTTCAGAGCCATGGCCCAGCTACCCATCCTGGAGTTTCCCGATTCGCGACTGCGCACCGTCGCTGTCGATGTCGATCCTGCCCGCATCGTCTCCGCGCAATTCCAGCAATTGCTCGATGACATGTTCGAGACCATGTACGACGCCCCCGGCATCGGCCTGGCCGCCAGTCAGGTCGACGTCCACCAGCGGTTCATGGTGATTGACGTGTCCGACGAAGGTGACACGCCGATGGTGTTCATCAATCCGAAGATCACCGCGCGCGACGGGGAACAGGTCCATCAGGAAGGGTGCCTGTCGGTGCCGGGCATCTTTGCCGACGTCACCCGGGCCGAAGCGATCACGGTCGAGGCGATCGGTCGCGACGGAGTGCCGTTCGAGTTGCAGACCGACGGCCTGCTGGCGGTTTGCGTGCAGCATGAGATGGATCACCTGCTGGGCAAGTTGTTCGTCGATTATCTGTCACCGCTCAAGCGTGAGATGGTGCGCAAGAAGCTCGCCAAGGCCCGCCGCAACGCCGCGTAGGTATTGCAGGCCGCTCGATGGAACGATCCGGTGGAGTGCATGGTTCCAGGCCCAAACCGTCTGGCGTTCCCGTGCCGGCTGATAACGTGTCGGCTGATAAGATGACCCGATGAGAATCGTCTTCGCCGGTACCCCGGATTTTGCTGTGCCCAGCTTGCGCGCCGCCGCGCAGCGCAATGAAGTGGTCGCCGTGTATACCCAGCCCGACCGCCCTGCCGGACGTGGCCGCGGGTTGGCGCCGTCGCCGGTCAAGCGCGAGGCGTTGGCAAGCGGGATCGAGGTGGTGCAGCCGGAAAACTTCAAGTCGCCGGCCTCGCGCGAGGCGCTGGCCGCGTTCAAGCCCGACTTGCTGGTGGTGGTGGCCTACGGCCTGATCCTGCCGCAGGCGGTGCTGGACATCCCCACCCAGGGTTGCTGGAACGTGCATGCGTCCCTGTTGCCGCGTTGGCGCGGGGCGGCACCGATCCAGCGCGCCATCCAGGCCGATGACACGCGCACCGGCGTGTGCCTGATGAAGATGGACAAAGGCCTGGACACCGGTCCGGTGGTGCTGTCGCTGACGCTGGATATCGGTAGCGACGAAACCGGTGGCCAGCTGCACGACCGCCTGGCGGAGCTGGGCGCGCAGGTGTTGGCTGACGGCCTTGGCCTGTTGCGTGCCGGCATCCGTCCGATACCGCAGCCGCAGGCCGATACCGGCGTGACCTACGCGCACAAGCTGGACAAGGCCGAGGCCCGGCTGGACTGGTCGCGCCCGGCCGTCGAGCTGGCCCACAAGGTGCGCGCCTTCAATCCGTGGCCGATGGCCGAGGCGCAGGTGGCCGGCGAACGATTGCGCCTGCATGGTGCGATCGCGTTGCCGTTGGCGCACGACGCGGTGCCGGGCACGTTGCTGGCCGCCGGCCGCGATGGCCTGGATATCGCTTGCGGTGAAGGCGCCCTGCGCATCCGGGTGTTGCAACGCGACGGCGGCAAGGCGATGACCGCGGCCGATTACCTCAACGGCCGCGCCGAGCTGAGAACCGGATGATCCCCGCGACCGCCGCCGTGGCGCAGCCGGCGTGAGTCACGGCGCCGCACCCCGCGCCATCGCCGCCACCGTGCTTGATGCGGTGCTCCATCGCGGGCGCTCGCTGAAGGCCGAGCTGGCGGTCGCCCTGCCACCGCTGGTGGATCCGCGTGACCGTGCCCTGGTCGAGGCCATCTGTTTCGCCGTGCTGCGCCAACCGCAACGGTATGAGACCGCGTTGGCGAGGTTCCTCTCGCGTCCGCTGCCCAAGCGCGATGCCAAGGTACGCACCTTGTTGTACGCCGGTTTCGCCCAGCTCGATCCGCTCGGCTTGCCCGCCCATGCGGCGGTTGCCGCCACGGTCGAGGCGGCACGGATGCTGGGACACGAGCATCACGCCGGGCTGGTCAATGCGCTGTTGCGCCGCGCCCAGCGTGAGGGTTTGCCGGCCGTCGATCCCGGCGCGCATTGGCCGCCGTGGTTGCGCGACCGGTTGCAGCAGGACTGGGGTGACAAGACCCCGGCAATACTGGAAGCCAGCGCCAAGCCGGCGCCGATGTGGCTGCGGGTCAACGCGCTGCGCGGTAGTCGTGACGCCTACGCCGAGCGCTTGCGGGCAACCGGGGTGGACGTGGCCATCGATCCGTCATTGCCCGATGCGCTGCGACTGGAGGTCGGCGTGCCGGTGGCGGCATTGCCGGACTTCGACCTTGGCGCGGTCTCGGTGCAGGACGGGTCGGCGCAACAGGTGGCCGATGCGCTCGCGCTGGCACCGGGTGCACGGGTGCTGGATGCCTGTGCGGCGCCGGGTGGAAAAGCCGCGCACCTGCTCGAACGCGACCCGGCGTTGTCACTGGTGGCGGTCGAGATCAACGCCGCGCGCCTGCGCCGCATGCGTACCGGTTTCGCGCGGCTTGGCCTTGCCGGACGCGGACGCCTGGTCACTGCCGATGCCACGACGTTGTCGACGTGGTGGGATGGCGTGCCGTTCGATGCGGTGCTGCTGGATGCGCCGTGTTCGGCGACCGGCATCGTCCGGCGCCAGCCCGACGTGCTGATACACCGGCGTGAATCCGACCTGGTTACCCTGGCCGAAACGCAATCGAACCTGCTCGACGCACTGTGGCAAACGCTCGCGCCCGGCGGCGTGCTGCTGTATGCCACCTGCTCGATCCTCAAAAGCGAGAACGAGGCGCAGGTGGAGGCATTCCTCGCCCGCACCCCGGATGCCAGCGCCGAGCCGCTCGACGAGTGTTTTGGCCATGCCAGCGGACCGGGCCGCCAACGCCTGCCGGGCGAGGGCGGCATGGATGGGTTCTTTTACGCGCGTTTGCGCAAGGCCTGAGGGCTGCCCGCCATGCCATTGGTACGCATCCTCGGCCGTGACAACGGCGCCGGTCTGAGTCGCGACCTGACCCTGGTCGCCGGCTTGCTCGCCGAGGCGGGCAACACTGTCGAGGTGGTGGGCTTCGGCAATGAAAAAGGCATCCGTACCCTGCGCCAGGCGGGCATGTGGGTCGCACGCAGCTGGCAAGGTCGCGCCGACCTGCAGATCTCGCTGGAGCATGTCTATCCGTTGTCGCTGGGGTTGGCGAAACGCAACTGGCTGATTCCCAACCCGGAATGGTTCCGGGACCGGTGGTTGCCGGTGTTGCCACGCTTTGACCAGGTGCTGTGCAAGACCCGCCACGCCCAACGGATCTTCGCCGATCTCGGCAGCCAGACCGCCTTCATCGGTTTCACCTGCGATGACCGCATGGACGCCACGGTGCAGCGCCAACCCGGGTTCTTCCATCTGGCCGGTCGCAGCCCGGTCAAAGGCACCGAGGTGATCCTCGAGGCATGGAGGCGGCGTCCGGACTGGCCGAAACTGGTCGTGGTGCAAGGCAGGAAAACCGCCCGCCCCGGCCCGGCCGCGGACAATATCGAGCACCGTATCGGCCACATCGAAGACGACGAGCTGCGGCGCCTGCAAAATACCTATCCATTCCATATCTCTCCGTCGGAGGCCGAAGGGTTCGGGCACTGCCTGGCCGAGGCGATGAGCGTGGGTGCGGTGACGGTGACGGTTGACGGCGAGCCGATGAACGAGCTGATCGAGCCCGGCCATGGCGTGTTGATCGCGCCGGCCCGGGTCGGTCAACTGGGTCTGGCGAAGCGCTACTACGTGGACGTCGATGGCGTGGACAAGGCGGTGGATCATTTGTTGGCGCTGCCCGCCAGTGAGCGCGAGGCGATGGGCGCGCGCGCACGTTCGCGCTTCCAGGCGATGGATCTGGCGTTCCGGCAACGTCTGGTGGAACAAGCAAGGGAGCCCTGATGTCGAAACGCTATCTGCTTTACGGGTCCGTCCGTTACGCCCTGGCCATCCTGCGCCCCTTGCAGGACGCCATCCGTGCCCGCGGCGGCGAGGCGGCGTGGTTCTTCGACAGTGACGGCACCGGCGCCGACGAGCTGGTGGAAGGCGAGCGCCTGCTCAGCAGCGTTGCCGAGGTGCGCGACTGGAACCCGATCGCCATATTCACTTCGAGCAACGCCCTGCCGCACTTCTTCCCCGGGGTGAAGGTCCAGACCTTCCACGGCTTCGATGCCGGCAAGCCGCGACACATCTACATCCGCGCGTTCTTCGACCTGTACTGCACGACCGGCCCGGATGACACGCGGGCGTTCCAGGCGCTCGCCGACAAGCTGGGCTACTTCAAGGTCACCGAGACCGGCTGGCCGAAGCTCGACCCGTTCCTGAAGGCCATCGAGGGACCGCTGCCACCCGTGCGCGAGCCTCCGGTGATCCTCTACCACTCCACCTTTTCGCCGTCCTGGAGTGCAGCGCCGATCCTTTACGACCAGGTCCGGCGGCTGTCGCGCGACGGGCGTTGGCGCTGGATTGTCAGCCTGCATCCCAAGACCGACCCGCAGGTCATCGCCAAGTACCGGGCGCTGGAGAACGAGAACCTGCGTTTCGCCGACAACGACAACATCCTGGAGCTGTTTCCGCAGGTCGACATGATGTGCTCGGACACCTCCTCGGCGCTCAGCGAGTTCCTGCTGACCGGCAAGCCGGTGGTGACCTTCCGCAACCGTCGGCCGGGGCCGCAGCTGATCGATATCAACGACCCGGCGCAGTTCGAGCCGGCGATCGAACGGGCATTGTCACGACCGCCGGAGCTGCTGGCGGCGATCCGCGCCTTTGCCGAGCGCCTCCATCCTTACCCGGATGGGTGCTCCAGCGAACGCACGCTGGACGCGGTCGACGACTTCCTGGCCCAGGGCGGCGTTGCCCGCCTGCGCCGTAAACCGCTCAACCTGTGGCGAAAGACCAAGATCCGTCGTCGCCTGAAGTACTGGGGGCCGCAGTAATGCGCATCGTCCATCTGCTGCTGACCAGCCGCTTTGCCGGCAGCGAGCGCCACGCGCTGGAGCTGGCCGCCGCGCAGTCGGCGCAGCACGAGGTGACGCTGCTCCTGCGTCGTGATGGTGCCGCCGGGCGCGCCGATGCCATAGCCCATCGGGTGGACCCGCGGGTCAAGGTCGAAGTGGTCGGGAACCTGTTGCCGTCACTGCAGGCGCGACGGCTGCTGCGGCGCTTGCGGCCCGACGTCGCCCACGCCCACCTGAGCGCCGGATCGCGCGCGCTGCATGGCCTGGACGTCGACGGCTGCCTGCGCGTCGCGACCCTGCACATCCGCTACAAGCCGCGCCAGCACGCGCCGCTGGATGGCCTGATTGCGATCGCGCCGTGGCAACTGGCCGACATCCCCGATGGGCTGCAAGACCGCACCGTCCAGGTCGACAACTGGACCCTGCCACGCCCGCCTGGCGCCGGCGCACGCGCCCGGTTGCGCGCCGAGCACGGCATCAGCGACGACACCTTCCTGATCGGCGCCTTGGGTCGGGTCGAGCCGGGCAAGGGACTGGATGTGCTGGTGGAGGCGTTCCAGCGCGCTGACTTGCCGAACGCACGCCTGGCCATCGTCGGTCAGGGGAGTGCCTGGAAGACCGTGCGAAAGCAGGCGGGCGCCGGGGTGTTGATGCCCGGTTTCGCGGAGCGGCCGGAAGACTGGCTGTCCGCGTTTGACGGCTTCGTCAGTGCCGCCCGGCGTGAACCCTTCGGGCTGGTGTTGCTGGAAGCGATGGAAGCGGGCCTGCCGATCGTCGCGACGGCCAGCCAGGGCGCCCAGCACCTGTCCGCGCAACTGCGGTCCGCGCTGGTGCCGATTGACGATGCGGACGCGTTGGCCGGGAGCCTGCAACAAATGTGCGCGCAGGGCCAGCAGCGGATGGCTTACCCGATGGACGGGTTCCGGATCGACGCCAAACTGGCGCAGGTTGAGGCGTTCTACCGTGATGGGCTGGCGCGCCTGCGCGGCGGCTGAATCACCAGCGCAGCCGTCGATGCGCCAACTCACCGGACAGTCGTTGGTAAATTGCCACCGCCTGGGCTTCGGGCACGAACCGGATCCGCAACGGCAGCGACGTCGCGCCGGCACCGGCGGTGTCCAGCCACACCGAAGCGGTACCGCAATAGCGGTCCAGCGGATTGCGCGACAACAGCAGCGCCTGCAGTTTGTCGATCTCGGCAAACCGCCAATGCCGGTCCAGCCAACCCTCGCGCACCGCGACCAGCTCGTCGCCCAGCGCCCAGGCGGCCCACGCCGCTCGTCGCCGTGCCTTGAAGGCGGCCCACGGCAGCCACGCCAGCGCGAGCAAGCCCCAGCGGCCAAATTCCCATCCCAGCAGCGCAGCGGCCAGCAATGTCAGCGGCAATGACGGCAGCCATCGACGCAGCCAGCTGATCACCGGCACCGGCTGCCAGTCGAGCTGGTCCCACTGCCCGCGCGGCAGCAGATTGTGGATCAGGTCGGCGCATTGTCGCGGCGTGGCAATGGGCGCGATATCGCGCAACGCACGCGACCGGTTTTGCTGCTCGGCCACGGCGGTGTCGACCTTCAACGATTGCCGCCCCAGCCAGCGGTGCATCAACCCCTCGTGCAGGATTCCCGCCTGGATCCGGCGGCGTGATGCGCTGGTGCGCCAGCGGCCCAGCAGGCCGCGTTCGACGGTCAGCCGGCGATCCTGCTCGCTGAGCCGGAAGCCGTAGTACTGCAGCAACGCCAGGGCGACCGACAGCAGCCGCAACAGCAGCACCACCAGCAGCACCAGACTGACCGCGGCGAGTGCAAACTCGGCCGCGCCAAAATGGCGCTCGCCGGCCCAGCCAAACAACGTCTCGCCCCATTGCTCGAACACGCGTGGCACCAGCTCACCGTTGAACTGGGTGATACCGCCGAATGCCGCCGCCAGCAGGATCAGCCCGCGGTTGGACACCAGTCCCAGCCGCAACACCTCACCCATTGGCAGCTCCAGCAACGTGGCGCGGGCCGTTGTAGCTGTGGGCGCGATTGTGCCGGCGCCGGAGCGGGCACGGCGGCGCACCAGTGCCTCAAGCGCCAACGCATCGTCGAGCTTGAGCACACGCATCTCGGCCTCGGGCTTGGTGCCGCCGGCCGATTCAAGCCGTACCTCGGCGACGCCGAAAAACCGATGCAGCAGTGATTGCTGCAAGGCGACATTGTGGATGCGGGAAAACGGGATCACCCGCAGGCTGCGCTCGAGCAGGCCACTGCGCACCACCAACGCATCCTCGCCGACGCGGTAGCGGTAGGTGAAGTAGTGCCACAGCGACACCAGCGCCAGCGCGCCGACGCCGATCAATGGCCACCACGCGCTGTCGCCGTAGCCGCTGGAGCCGCCACCGCCGAATACCAGCAGGGCCAGCAGCGGCACGATGAATTGCCTGAGCTGTGCCAGCAGCACGAACAACCACGACATCGGGTGCAGCCGGTGCTCGACGTCGCTGGCGTTGTCCAGCGAGGTCTCCGCCGGGGTGTGGCGCGGTGTGTCGCCTGGTTCGGTGTCAGTCATCGTCGCCGTCGTCGATCTGATGGCCGAGGCGATCACGTAGCCGCTCGGCATCGTCGGCGTCCAGGTTGGGCACGGTCACCGCGCTGTGGCGGGTGCCGGCGGTGTGGACGACCAGTGTCGCCAGCTGGCGGCGGCGTTGCAGCGGGCCGCGCTTGATGTCCAGGTGTTGGACCCGGCTCGCCGGCACCCGGGTCTCGTGTTGCCACAGTTTCCCACGGCGCAGCGCCAAGCCGTTTTCATCGAGTCGCCAGAACGTGTGGCGGTATTGCTTCAAGCCCAGCCACAGGCCGAATCCGCCGCCCAGTGCCGCCCCCAGCGCCGCGTTGGCGATCGTCGCAGCCAAGGACAACTCGATAACGGCGGCGATCACCGTGAAGGGGGCCAATCCCGCCAGCGCGAGCGCGGGCACCGTGCCGAGCAGGAACAACGCCCGCGAGCGCGGCGGTAATGGCTGCCACGCGGACACGTCCGGTCGCCCGGGCCGATCAGGAGAATCAACGGGTTCGACCGGTCCGATCGCCGGGTCGTGGCTCATCGTGAGTGCCTGTGCATCGGGATTCCCCTGGTTGGCCGTGGTGGCGCCGGCCTACGCTAGCGCCGGTAGCACTCCGGCCAGTACGGATTCTCCTCGCCGCTACCGGATGGCTGCCGCGAGAAACGTTTGTAGGTCCATTGGTACTGCGCCGGGTCGCGCCGTGCAACGCGCTCGATGGCGGCGTTGAGCGCAGTGACACTGACTTTGGGGTCGGGGTCGGCCACTGCGGCGGGCGCCGGCACGATATGCAGGGCGAACCGGGGCCCCTCGTTGCCGGTGCCACCGTCGATCCGTTCGCACCAGGCGACCACCACCGTGGCGCCGCTGCGTGCGGCGAGCCGGCCGAGCAGGGTCATGGTCAGGGCCTCGACGCCGAAGAACGGGCCGAACTCGCCGTCGCCCAGCTTGGGCTGCTGGTCGGGCAGGATGCCGACCACGCCGCCACGGGCCAGTCGCTTGAACAACTGGCGCACCCCCGCCCCTTCGGCGCGGACCTGGGTAACCCGCGCGGCAGCCCCGTCATCGGCGCGCACCCGTTGCAGGAACGCCTCGCCAATCGCCGAGTCCGGCGGCGCGTACAGGATCGCCAGCGGCGTGCGCGAGGCGAGCCACTGGTTCAACAGCTCCCAGTTGCCGTGATGCGGCGCGGCGATGATGACGCCCTTGCCGGTCGCGAGTGCGGCATCCAGGTGTTCCTCCCCGTGCATCTCGCTGATCAGGGCGAGGTTCTCCGCATGCGGGCGGGTCCACAGCCGCAGCGTCTCGACCAGTTGCCGTGCCGTATTGCGCAGGATCGATTGACGCAGCTGGTCGCGCTGAGCGGGTAGCAACTCGGGGTAGGCCAAGGCCAGGTTGCATGCGGTCACCCGCGCTGCGCAGCTGTTGGCGCGCAGGCTTCGCGCCGCCAACGCGTCACCCAGCCGATACAGCCACCGCCATGGCAGCCGGGTCAGCGCGGCGGCCATCAGGTAAAGCAAGTGGGCAACAAAAGTCGTCATCGGCGGCAGTGTAGCTACCCCGGCCACGTCACGGTCGGTATCGTGTGCCGATGCTTGCCCTCATCCAGCGCGTCACCCAGGCCAGCGTCCACGTCGACGGTGAGTTGATCGGGGCCATCGGCCCGGGCTTGCTGGCGCTGGTCGGCATTGAACCCGGGGACGGCGGCGCGCAGGTCGCGCGGATGGCGGAGCGGCTGCTTGGCTACCGGGTGTTTGCCGACCAGCAGGGCCGCATGAACCTGAGCCTGGGCAATACCGGGGGTGGATTGTTGCTGGTCAGCCAGTTCACCCTGGCCGCGGATACCTCCAGTGGCATGCGGCCGGGCTTCAGCACCGCCGCAGCGCCCGATCTGGCTGAACCGGTGTTCAACCAATTGCTGCAAACCTGCCGGGCCCGGCACCCTGCAGGGGTGGAAACCGGCCGCTTCGGTGCCCATATGGTGATAGGTCTGGTCAATGATGGCCCGGTCAGCTTCCTCCTTCGGGCCTGATCCCCGGCGCCATCCCCTGCCACAGCTTGCTTTCAGGCGGTGGCGGCAGACACTGGTATAATAGAAGGTTCCTTCCTCCCCATTACATGGTGGCGCAGCCGTATGGCAAACGAACGTCAGGCTCCCCAGTCCGATATCAAATCGCTGATCAGCAAGGGCCTGGAACAAGGCTACCTGACCTACGCGGAGGTCAACGACCACCTGCCCGACGATATCGTCGATGCAGAGCAGATCGAAGACGTCATCGCGATGATCAACGGCATGGGCATCGAAGTGCACGAAGTTGCACCCGATGCCGACACGCTGTCGATTGGCGACAGCAGCGCCAGTGCCCGCGAGGTGGACGAAAGCACCGCCGAGGAAGCTGCGGCCGCATTGACCAGTCTCGACGCCGAAGGTGGTCGCACCACCGACCCGGTGCGCATGTACATGCGCGAGATGGGCACGGTCGACCTGCTGACCCGCGAGGGCGAGATCGAGATCGCCAAACGCATCGAAGATGGCCTGAACCAGGTCCAGGCTTCGGCCGGCCTGTTCCCGGGCACGATCGAGTTGATCCTGCAGGATTACGAGCTGCACAAGGCGGGCAAGAAGCGCCTGGCCGAGCTGCTGGTTGGCTTCCTGGATCAGCTCAACGACCCGACCGTGGCGCCGCCGCCGCGTGAGGCGATGTCGATCAGCCCGGAAGAACGGCAAGAGGAGCTGGACGCCAGGGCCGCAAGGGAAGAGGCGCGGGCCGCAAAGCAGGCCGCCAAGGAAGCAAGGGAAGCGGCCAGGCAGGCCGAAAAGGGCAGTGATGACGATGCCGACGAAGATGACGACGAGGACGAGGATGACGAGGACGTCGCCGATGACGGCCCGACCGGCCCGAATCCGGCCGAGGTCACCAGTCGCTTCGAGTACCTGAGCGGGCTGTACGCCAAGTTCGAGAAGGCCTACGCCAAGCACGGCCCGAGCCACAAGTCCGTGACCAAGCTGCGCGAGGACATGGCCGAAGTGTTCGTCACCCTCAAGCTGCCGTTGCCGCTGATCGATGCGCTGGTGCAGAACATGCGCGACACCCAGGCCGAGATCAAGCGCCACGAGCGCCGGATCCTGGACCTGTCGACCCGCGTCGCCAAGATGCCGCGCAAGGACTTCATCCGCTCCTGGGATGGCAACCAGACCAACCTGGAGTGGGTCGACGAGCTGCTCAAGCGCAAGCAGAAGTGGGCCTCCGGCCTGCGTGACGTCAAGGACCAGATCATCGCCGAGCAGGAGGCCACCATTGCCACCGAGCTGGCGATGCGCATGACCCTGGGCGACCTGCGCGACATCAGCCGCACCATGGCCTATGGCGAGACCCGGGCCCGCAAGGCCAAGCGCGAGATGGTCGAGGCCAACCTGCGCCTGGTGATCTCGATCGCCAAGAAGTACACCAACCGCGGCCTGCAGTTCCTCGACCTGATCCAGGAAGGCAACATCGGCCTGATGAAGGCGGTCGACAAGTTCGAGCATCGCCGCGGCTTCAAGTTCTCGACCTACGCCACCTGGTGGATCCGCCAGGCGATCACGCGCTCGATTGCCGACCAGGCACGCACCATCCGCATCCCGGTGCACATGATCGAGACGATCAACAAGCTCAACCGGATCTCGCGCCAGATGCTCCAGCAGTACGGCCGCGAAGCCACGCCGGAAGAGCTGGCCGCAGAAATGGAGATGCCCGAGGACAAGGTTCGCAAGGTGATGAAGATCGCCAAGGAACCGATCTCCATGGAGACCCCGATCGGCGACGACGAGGACTCCCATCTGGGCGATTTCATCGAGGACACCAACGTGGAGTCCCCGGTGGAGGCGACGGTCAACATCAACCTGACCGAGACCGTCCGCGACGTGCTGTCCGGCCTGACCCCGCGTGAGGCCAAGGTGCTGCGCATGCGCTTCGGCATCGACATGAACACCGACCACACCCTCGAGGAAGTCGGCAAGCAGTTCGATGTCACCCGCGAGCGGATCCGCCAGATCGAGGCGAAGGCGTTGCGCAAATTGCGTCACCCGACCCGCTCGGAGCAACTGCGCAGCTTCCTCGATATCGAGTAAGCCCCGCAATCCCGGAACTACCCGAGGCCCCGCCAAGTGCGGGGCTTCGCTTTTCCGCAGGCTACAATTGCACTCCGCGATGCGGGCCCATAGCTCAATGGTTAGAGCAGAGGACTCATAATCCTTTGGTTCCAGGTTCGAGTCCTGGTGGGCCCACCAACTGAACTGCCAAGCCCGTGTGATTGATCCAACGCGGCTTGGTGCAGTTCGGAAATGTCTTGGCTGCTCGCGCCCTTGCCCGTGTCCACCGACCTGCTGGAAAGGATTGGCGTCCGGATCCCACCGATCAGCCAGACTGCTGGGCCATCGAGACGTCACCGTTGGCGAGCGAAGATAATCCGGGTATCTTGACAAATGTCCGGACAATTAACGCCGGCTTTTTACCGCACTGATTCCTCTTTCGGGCAGCGGTAGGGAGCGCGCTGCGGGAACGGACGCGACTGCGTGATCGTCCCGGAACGACCAGGAAGTGGTGCATGGCTACACCCCCAGAACATGAGCAGATACGGCAGGTTGTGGTGCTGGTGCGGGTGGCGCCATGAGTACGCCAGTACAGCGCCGCTTCGTCCGCATCGGCGAGCGCCACGTACACCTGCGCCATGCCGGCAGCGGCCCGGCGCTGGTGCTGCTGCACCAATCACCGCAGAACTCGCGGATGTGGCTGGACATGATCGTGCGCTTCGCCGGCCGCTACACGGTGATCGCGCCGGACACCCCGGGGTTTGGCTACTCTGATCCGCTCGCGGTTGCGAAACCGTCCATCGCCGATCTCGGACAGGCCACGGTGGAGGTGCTGGACGCGCTGGGGATCGCGCGTTTCGCCGTGTTCGGCATGCACACCGGCGGCCTGGTAGCCGCCCAGGTTGCGGCGGCATATCCGGACCGGGTCAGCGCGCTGGTGGTGGATGGCTATGCGGCCTTCACGCAGGAGGAAGGCGCGATCTATGGTGACCGCTACCTGCCGCCGTTCGAGCCGGCGTGGGACGGCTCGCACCTGCGCTGGCTGTGGTCGCGGATGCGTGAGCAGAAGTACTTTTTCCCCTGGTACGACGGCAGCGCCCAGGCGGGGATGGCGATCGATCCGCACACCACTGCCAGTACCCACGAGGCGGTGATGGATGTGCTCGAGGTCGGCGATGCGTACCGCGCCGGTTACGGCGCGGCGTTCCGGCATGTCGAGCACGGCTTTCTGTCCAAGCTGCAGCCGCCCTCCTTGCTGGTGTTCCGCCACGGCGATCCACTGCTCGCCCACCTGCCGCGCCTGCCGGTGCTGCCGGACAACGTGCAGGTGGAGGTCGAGGAGAATGGCATCGCAGGCATGCATACGCGCATGGACACGCTGTTTGCCGGCGTTCTGGCCGGTGAAGCGGCGGCCGACCTGACGCGCAGCGGCGTCGGCGTACCTGACGGCACCGACTGGTCGCGCCGCATCGTCACCTGCGCGGCGGGCGACGTCGCCGTGTGGGCGCGCACCGGGGTTGAATCGTTGAGGCTGGTGTTGCACTCGCCGGGCGAGCGGCCGTTGTCGCCGCGTGCGCTGGACGTGGGCACGGCGGCCGTGGTGGCGCCGGACCTGCCCGGCCACGGCGCCTCATCGGAGGTGGATGCGCACCTTGGCGTGGAGACCATGGTCACCGCGATCCTGGCGGCGCTGGAAGCTGCGGATGGCGGATTGCCGATCACGATCGAAAGCCACGGCGCGGCGGCCGGCTACGTGCCGGCATTGGCGGCCAAGTTGGGTGCGCGCCTGCAGCGGATCGTGCTGCACCGGCCGTGGCTGCTGGAGGCGGACGAAGCCGTGACCCTGTTGGCGCAGCTGCCCGATCCGCGGGTGCTGCGTGCGGGCGGCCATCTGGATGAAGCCTGGCAGTGGGAGCGCGAACGGCATCTGCTGTGGCCGTGGCTGGTCCCGTCGGCGGCTGCCCGGCGCCTGGTCGCCGCGCCGGCCCCGAGCCAGGTCAACGACAACGTGGTCGAGTTGTTGCGGCTGGGGGCGCGTTGCGAGCCGATGTTCCGCGAGGCCGCCTGGCCCGGACTGGCGACCAGACTGGCCGCGCTGGGAGTCCCGCTGGCAGCGGGAAATTCCGCAGCCCCTGACGACTATATGGGCCGTGCAGCTGCCCTGATTCATTCCTGACCACTGCCGCCACGAGCGCACAGTGCGCTGGCCGGCTTCACATCCGAGGACACCCCCATGAGCACCACACTTTCCCCCGAAAACGTCATCGCCCAGGTGAAATCCCGCTGGGGTGACGGTGTCATCACCGACCCGATCGAGCTGGAATACTTCGGCACCGATGTCTATTCGCAGGGCGAGCCCCTGTTGGCCGTATTGCGCCCCAACGACGCCCAGCAACTTGCCGCCGCGGTAGCGGAGCTGACGGCGGCCGGGGTGACCCTGATCGCCCGCGGTGGCGGCATGAGCTACACCGGCGGCTATCTGGCCACCCGGCAACCGACGGTGCTGGTTGACACCACCGGCCTGAACCAGGTGGTGGAGATCAACGTCGAGGACGCCTATGTGGTGGTCGAGGCCGGCGTCACCTGGGAAGCGCTGCGGCAGGCGCTGGATGCGAAGGGCGTGCGCACGCCGTACTTCGGCCCGATGTCCGGCTCGCACGCCACCGTCGGCGGGGCGTTGTCGCAGGGCAGCGTGTTCCATGGCTCGGGCCGTTATGGCTCATCGGCCGACGCGGTGCTGGGTGTGGAGGTGGTCACAGCCAACGGCGACCTCCTGCGCACCGGCTCGGCCGCGTCCGGCAATGCCGCGCCGTTCTTCCGCTGGCACGGCCCGGACCTGACCGGCGTGTTCCTCGGTGACTGCGGCCTGCTCGGCATCAAGGTGCGCGCGAGCCTGCGGCTGCTGCCAAAGCACAAACACATCGACTACCTGTCCTGGCAGTTCCAGGACGCCGCCGGCCTGATGGGTGCGATGGGCGCGCTGGCCCGCGCCGGCCTGGCGTCGGAAGTCGCCGCGTTCGATCCCAGCCTGTCGCAGATCCGCATGCGCCGGGCCAGCCTCGGCTCCGACGTCAAGACGCTGGGCAACGTGATCCGCAAGGGCGGGCTGATGCAGGGCCTGAAGCTGGTCACCAAGGGCCGCGACTTCCTCGATCCGGAACTGTTTACGTTGCACATCACGTTGGAAGCCGACTCGGCCGGTGAGATCGCCGCGCGCGTGGAGGCCGCCCGCAAGGCGGTGGCGGCGTTCGGCCACGAGGTGGAGAACAGCGTGCCGAAGGTGATGGCGGCCAACCCGTTCGCGGCGAAGAACTCGATGCTCGGTTCCGCCGGCGAGCGCTGGGCACCGATCCACGCCATCGTCCCGCACTCGCGCAGCACCGAACTGTTTGATGCGCTGCAGGACCTGTTCGCCGCCGAGAAGGCCGGGATGGACAAGCACGGGCTGTTCATCGGCACGCTGATGACCACCGTCGGCGCGCAGGCCACCTTGATCGAGCCGTGCATTTACTGGCCCGACTCGCACAACGCCTTCCACGTGCGCACCGTTGATGCTGACCATCGCGCCAAGATCGGCTGCCCCGGCGAGCACCTGGAAGCCCGCGCCGCGGCCGACGCGCTCAAGCGCAAGATCGCCGACACCATGCGCGCGCATGGTGCCGCGAACTTCCAGATCGGCAAGTTCTACACCTACCGCGAAGGCCGCGACCCGGCCGCACTGGCGATGCTGGACGCGATCAAGGCCCAGCTCGATCCGAAGGGCCTGATGAATCCGGGTGTGCTGGGGTAGGCGGCCTATTCGTCCAACGCGCGCACGTCCGTGGCGGCGTTGCGCAGTGCCTGCAGCAGTCGCGCGAGGGGTGCTGACTGCGGTTCTCCGTCGCGGGTGTAGATCATCAGCGGGCGCTGCCAGCGGAATCCGGGGGCTTTCAAGCAGACCCATTCGCCCGATACCAGCTCGGCGTGGACCAGGCGTGCGGGCAGCAGGGTGAGATAGCCGCCTTCGCGCACCAGCCCACGCAGAAAATCCAGCGACGCGGACTCCACCGGCTGCGGCGGCGGGGCGAGGCCGGCATCGGCGAAACGCTGGCGGAATTCGACTTCCACCGCGCCCAGCCGTCGGCCCATCACCCACGGGTGTTCGAGCAGTTCCGCGGCAACGATGCCGGTGCGGCCGGCGAGCGGATGCCGCGCGCTGGCCATGATCCGGTACTCGTCCTGGACCAGCAGGTCGCGGTGCAGGCGCGGGTCGGTCTGGTTCATGGTGTCCAGCGCGATCACCACGTCGATCTCGCGTGCCAGCAGGGCCGGCAGCAGTTCGGGCAGCACCCCGCCGCTGACCCGCACGCCGATCTTCGGCCACTGCTGGCGTAGCGCCAGCACTGCCGGTGCCACCAGCGAACCCGCCGCGGTCGGCCCGGTGCCGATCCGGACTTCGCCCTCGGCACCGGTCTGCAGCTCCTGCAGGCGGTCCTCGAAACTGCGCACGGCTTCATCCGCAGCGCGCGCGTGGTCCAGCAACAGGCGGCCTACCGAGGTTGGCCGCGCCTCGCGCGCGCCGCGCTCGAACAGGCGCGCGCCGAGTTGCTGCTCCAGCGCCTGGATGCCCTTGCTGAGGGCCTGCTGGGTACGTCCGGTCATCGCCGCGGCGCGGGTGAAGCTGCCGTGTTCGACGACGGCGAGGAAGTAACGAAGCTGGCGAAGGTCCATCGCCCAAGGCTAATACATTACAACTCATGGTTGTGGATGGCCCGCGAATTGGTTGGCGCTCGCGGTGGCGGCTGGCGATAGTCGGACCCTCCATTCAATGAGGAATCCCATGGCCAGCCTGTCTTCCGTTACGCAGTGGGACCAGACATTCGATCTGGTGATCGCCGGCTCCGGCCTGGCCGGGATGTGCGCGGCGATCGAGGCGCATGACCTCGACCCGGCGCTGAGCATCCTGATCATTGAAAAGGCGCCGGAAGCCGAGTCCGGCGGCAACAGCCGGGTGGCCGGCCAGTCGCTGCTGATCTCGAAAAACGCCGAGGTGCTGGCCGAATACCAGCGCAAGATGAGCACCGCCAACCCGATCCCGGAGGACATGCTGGTGCCGTGGTCGGAAGCGATGGTCGCGCTGGAACCGTGGATCCAGGAGCGGGCCGCCCAGGCCGGTGCCCAGTACATCCACGGCACCGGTTTCAGCGAGCGCGATGCGGTGCTGGAGTTCCCCGAGTTCGGCGCGCGCGAGGCCGTGCACTGCACCGCCACCATCCTGCCGATCCCTTCGGGCGTGTATCTGGCGTTCCGCGAGAACGTCCGTTTGCGTCCGCGCATCCAGATCGCCTACGAAACCCCGCTCAAGGACCTGGTGCAGGATCCCGACACGCTGGAAGTCTTCGGCGTCATCGTCGAGATTGACGGCCAGCGCCAGGCGATCCGCGCCAACCGCGGCGTGGTGATGGCGGTCGGCGGTTTCGAGGCCAACGCGGACATGCAACGCAATTATTTCGGCCTGGCCGAGGCGCATCCGCTGGGCACGCCGCACAACACTGGCGACGGCATCAAGATCCTGCAGAAGGCCGGCGCCGACCTGTGGCACCTGCGCAACCAGGGCCAGTCCGGTGGCATCTGGCCGGGCTTCAAGCCGCCGGGTTTCGACAGCGCGTTCCTGCGCACGTTCTTCTGGCAGAGCTTCAGCTGGATCGAGATCGACGCGGAGACCGTGCGGTTCTACAACGAGACCGCCGAACTGCAGCTCACCCACTACAAGGAAAAGAAGCACGGTCACTGGGTTGATACCCCGCATTACCGCGCCCAGCCGGTGCACATGATTTTTGACGCCGTGACCTGCCAGCACAACAAGCTGGTGGTCGAGGTGATGAGCTGGAACCCGGTGGTCGGCGGTTACCGTTGGAGCGACGACAACAGCGCCGAGATCGCCAAGGGCTGGATCGAGCAGGCCGACACCATCGAGGAACTGGCAGCGAAGATCGGTCGCGACCCGGCCAAGTTGAAGCAGACAGTGGAGCGCTACAACGCCGCCTGTGAGCAGCAACGCGATAACGATTTCAGCCGCAATCCGGACACGCTGTACCCGATCGCGCAAGGCCCGTTCTACGCGGTCAAGGTCGATCCGGTGATCGTCTGCACCGGCGGTGGCGCACGTCGCAATATCCATTCCGAGGTGCTCGGCCACGACCGCAAACCGATCCCGCGTTTGTACGAGGCCGGCGAGCTGGGCTCGATGTTCTCCGACCTGTACCAGAACGGCTCCTACCTGACCGAGGCGATGATCTCCGGTCGCGCGGCGGGGCGCGGCATCGTCGCGCTTACGTCCTGGCAGGCTGCGAGCGAGGCGGCAAACCAAAGCGCGCAGGTGCCGGCATGAAGGTGGTCACCCCGGCGATGAAGCTGGACGTGCGCATCAACGAGGTCGATGCACAGGACGGCCTGCTGGTGATGAAGGGCGTCGCCGGAATGCTGCCGTGCACGACCAGTCTGAGCCCGGCCGAGTTTCGCCAGCTGATGCGCATGGCATTGCGCCCGGCGGTGTTGAAGCTGTTGTTCCGCAAGTAGACAACTGCGGTAATCGCTCAGCGGTGGTTGCGCGACAGCACCATCGAGTAGGCGAAGCGACCCGGCGGATGTTTGCTGATGGCCAGCATCAGCAGTCGTCCGGTGGGGTCGCGGTAATGGCGTTGCACGCGCATCGCCGGCTCGCTGCGTTTGACCCCGAGCAACTTGGCCTCGTCGGCACTGAATGAGGCCGCATCGAACACCTGCTCCACCCGCGACAGACGCGCGGGGTCCAGGAAGCTGGCCACGGCGCGCGCTGCGGTGGCCGGGTCGAGCAGCTTGTCGGCCGGCACCCCGGTGCGCACGGGGACGAGCATTTCGGTGACGGCAATCGGCTCGCGGTTGGGTTCCTCCAGTCGCAGGCCCACCAGGTGCAGATACTCCTTGCCCTTGCTGATCTCCAGCCGCGCCGCCATCGCCGCGTCGGCAATCTCGCGGATGCCGGTGAGTACCTTGAGCCGGGTCGTGTTGCCGTACTGCATCAGCAAGTCGACGGTGTCGATCTCGTGCTCGTAACGCATCGCCTCGCGTTGAGCGATGACGCGGGTGCCCGAACCCGGTCGACGCTGCACCAGCTTGGCGGTGATCAACTGCGTCAATGCGGCGCGTGCGGTATGCCGGCTGACCTGGAAGCGCTCGCACAACTCCAGCTCGGTAGGCAGCAGGCTGCCCACCGGGTAGTCGCCACGTTCGATGCCCGCCTGCAGCAGATCACCGAGTTCGGCATAACGGGGCTTGCTGCGTTGCTTCGCGTTTGCGGTCATTCCGGAAAGTCCTTCAGGTGTTCGGGCTGCAGAGGTACGTGTCAAAGTCGTTGTGCGATGTCGTGCCAGTCGCGTTCCAGCGATTCGCGGTGAGCAGGATCCGCGATCGCGATGATGGCGCGGGCGCGGGCGTGCATGTCCAGGTGCCGCACGTCCGCTACCCCATGCTCGGTCACGATGCAGTCGGCGTCGATCCGCGCCACGCTGACCGGACCCGCAGGCAACATTGACACAATCCGGCTTTGGCCCTTGGGCGTGGCTGCCGGCAGCGCGATGATGCCGCGTCCGTCGGGTGCCTGCCGCGCGCCGCGCAGGAAGTCCGGCAGGCCGCCGACACCGCTGATCTGGCGGCCGTTGAGGCAGTCGCCGTTGACCTGTCCCAGCAGGTCGACCGACAGCGCGCTGTTGATCGCCGTCATCCGCGGGATGGCGCGCAACACGCCGTGGTCATGGGTGTGGCCGACGTCGCGGAACTGAACCCGTCCGGCCACCGCGTCATACAACGCCTGGCTGCCCAGCGCGACGCCGGCGACCACCGCGTCGGGCGCGGGTGCTAGTGCATCGGCCTCGATCAATCCGAGCAGTCCATCAGAGACCATCCCGGTATGCAGTCGCAGGCCCCGACGGCCGCGCAGCGCGCGCAGTACCGCCGACTGCAGGCGG
Organism: Lysobacter sp. A378; assembly: GCF_054052125.1. Taxonomy (NCBI): domain Bacteria; kingdom Pseudomonadati; phylum Pseudomonadota; class Gammaproteobacteria; order Lysobacterales; family Lysobacteraceae; genus Lysobacter; species Lysobacter sp. A378. The sequence goes on from NZ_JBSVRK010000001.1 coordinate 435,360, forward strand.
CCCAGGCCGAGCTGCAGGCACGCGCGGTCCGGCACCCGTTCCGCAACCCGCTCGGCCACCGCGTCCATCACCGGGTCGGCCGGCGAGTCGGGGACTTCCAGCAACGGGCTGTCGTGCTCGATCGCCGCATCGATGCGCGACCATGGAATCGATGGCCCGTGCGTGCGCGGCATGCGCGGATTGATATGGGCCAACACCTTCGTCGCGCGCGGCCAGGCGGCGGGAGTGAAGTCGCAGGCGATCCCGAGCGAGCACTGACCGTCGTCGTCCGGCGGCGCGACCTGGATCAGGGCGACATCGAAGCGCGCGTCCTCGGCCAGCCATTGCCAGGTGGCCGAATAGCTCATCGGCAGGTAATCGACCCGGCCCGCCAGCCAGGATTCGCGCAGTTCGCTGCTCAGGAAGATCGTGCGCTGGCGTGCCTGCGGGTGCAGTCCGGCGAAGTCGAACCGGTTGACGGTGGGGATGTGCACGCCGGTGAAGCGCAATTGCGCACAGCGCTCCGGGGCCTGCCGCAACCAGGACTCGAACAACAGCGAATGGCCAGCGCAACCGGGCGTGTACACCTCCGCGCCGGGGCGCAGATAGTCGAAGATGGTGCTGGCATTGAGCAGTTCGGGCACGGGGTTGTTCAAGCTTTATCGTGGGGGTGGGTTGCGAGACAGCCACATGGCGTTTGCGGTCTGCGGAATCGTGATCATATGATATGTCCGGACAAAGTCCGATACCCTGCTGATAACGGCCTGCCATGCAGCGACGACCAAAACCGGCGTTGCTGCGGTGCAAGCCCATCCAGCCCCATCCCATGCAGTGAGGTGCCCGTGTTGGTTGACGCGCGATGACCCGGCAGGCTTCCAGCTTGACCGCCGCACTGGCCGTGCACCTGCTGCGGCCGGTCGACCCCGCCGCGCGCCATCGTGCCGCCGCGCTCTTGCTCGATTGGCTGGGCTGCAGCCTGGGCGCGCTGCGCTCGCCACTGGCAGGGCAACTGGCCGGGCTGGTCGACACCTTGCCTATGGGCGATGCGACCGCGATCTCGGCCGGCCAGCATGATCCGGCCTCCGCGCTGCTGATCAATGCCGCACTGGGCAACGTGCTGGAAATGGACGACGTGCACCGAGGCGCGATCCTGCACCCCGGCCCGGTGGTGATCCCGGTCGCGTTGGCGGCCAGCCAGGCCAGCGACGCTTCGCCGCAACAGTTCCTCGACGCAGTGGTACGCGGCTACGAGGCCACCATCCGCATAGGCCGCGCACTGGGGCGCGGGCATTACCGCTACTGGCATCCGACCTCCACTGCTGGCGCGTTCGGCGCGGCCGCGGCGGCGGCATCGGTGCTGGGCCTGGACGCAGAAGCGACCGCCGACGCACTGGGCACTGCCGGCAGCCGCACCGGCGGGTTGTGGCAGATGCGCCACGAACCGGTGCCGACCAAATCGATCCACAACGCCGAGGCCGCGCGCAGCGGTTGGCTGGCTGCGCAACTTGCGGCAGCCGGCTTGCGTGGACCGCGCGCGATCCTCGAAGGCGAGCAGGGCCTGTTCGCCGCCACCGCACCCGACGCACGGCCGGAACTGGTGCTGGCCGCCGAGCCGGACTGGCTGATCCACACCACCAGCCTGAAACCCTGGCCCGCCTGCCGGCACGCGCACCCCGCCGTCGATGCGATGCTCGATGCCCTGCGCCAGGCCGGCGATTTGCCCGTGGAGGCGTTTGCGAGCATCCAGATCACCACCTACGCCGAGGCCTTGCGGTTCTGCGATCGGCCGCATCCGGCCACCGAGCTGGAGGCCAAGTTCAGCCTGCAGCATGCGGTCGCCGCCATCGCCTGCCTGGGCCGGCCGCAGTTGTCGCATTACCTTCCGCATACCTTCAACGACCCGGCCATCGGCGCCATGCGCGAGCGCGTATCGGTAAGCGAGGACCCCGCCTGCAGTGCCCGCTTCCCCGATCATTACGGCGCTACCGCAACCGTGTTGCTGACCGATGGCCGACGCCTGCATGCAGCCCGCACCGATGCCTGGGGCGACCCGGAGTGCCCGATGAAGGACGCCGCGATCGGCGCCAAGGCGCTGGCGTTGGCCGAATGGGGTGGGGTATCGCCTGAGGTGGCGGCTGCGTTGTTTGATGCCGTGCGCGCGCTGCCAACCGCCGCGTCGCTGGAGCCCCTGCGCGTCGCGCTGGCCGGAGTGAAACGATGACCACGACAGCACCTAACCCGATGCCACGGCTGACCGAACCGCTGATTGCCCACGCCGCCACGCTGCGTTATAAGGACCTGTCGCCTGCCGCGATCGCCGCGACGAAGAAGTTCATCATGGACTCGGTCGCCGTCGGCATTGCCGGCTCCGGTCCGCAGGTGCCGCTGACCACCGACGTGCGTGCGGCTGCCGCCGCGTTGGGCAGCGGCAACGAAGCGCGGGTCTGGGTGACCGGTGAGCCACTGCCCACCGCCAGCGCCGCGCTGGTCAACGGCTTCCAGATCCACAACCAGGAGTTCGACTGCGTGCACATGCCCGCAGTCGTGCATCCGATGGCGGTGATCCTGTCGACCCTGGTGGCGGTCGCCGAACAGCACGGCGGGATCGACGGCAAGCGCCTGATCACCGCGGTCGCGATTGCGGTCGATGTCGCCACCCTGATCGGCATCAGCGGCCGCGCGCCGATGCGCTTCTTCCGTCCCGCGATGTGCGGTGCGTTGGGCGCGGCGGCCGGCATCGCCCACCTCCACCAGGCCGATGCGGAAACGTTGCAGCGGGCGCTGGGACTGACCTACAGCCACCTGTCGGGCACCATGCAGGCGCATGTCGAAGGCTCGCCGACGTTGGCCCTGCAGATCGGCCTCAACGGGCGTGCCGCGAGCACCGCATGGGCGCTGGCGAGCCACGGCTTCCCCGCGCCGCGCGACTGGCTCGAAGGCCCGTTCGGCTACCTGCCCTTGATCGAAGGCGCCTACGACACCGCGCCCGCGCTGGCGGCATTGGCCGCCGGACAATCGCAGGTCGAGCAGATCAGCCACAAGGTGTTCCCGACCGGCGGCGCCGCGCATGCCTGCCTGGACATGCTGGGCGAACTGCGCGAGCGCGAAGGTCTTGAACTCGACGACATCGAAAGTATCCAGCTGCAAGCGCCACCGCTGGTCCGGCGACTGGTCGCCCGCCCTTACGTGGACGGGCTGACGCCGAGCTATGCACGCCTGTGCCTGCCTTACCTCGTGGCGAGCCTGATGATCGATGGGCGGGTTGGTCTGGACACCTACGCCGCCGCCAAGCTGGGCGATCCGCGTCGCGCCGCATTTGCCGGCAAGCTGCAGGTGGTGCCCAACGCCTGCGACGACCCCAACGCGCTGGTACCACAGAGCCTGGTCGTCACACTCCGCACCGGCGCGCAGTTGCACAACCACCGCGATGCCGCGCTTGGCTCGCCGCAGCGGCCGTTGTCGCGCGAGCAGCAACTGGCCAAGTTCCACCATTGCCTCGACCACGCCGCGCGGCCGTTCGACGCCGCACGTCGCGCCGAGCTGCTGTCCCTGCTCGACCGGTTGGAGGCGCTCGACGACGTGCGCCGTCTGGTCGATTGCCTGATCGCGCCCGGTTGACCGCTGTCCGGCCGCCACCGCACTGATCGCCCCTTTTCCGATTGTTGAGATGCCATGACCACGACCCCGACCTATTTCGAGACCTTTGACGTCCGCGAACTGCTCTCGCAGTTCCCGCTGGACCAGGCGTTTGCCGAACGCTTCCAGAGCCTCAGCCGCGACGAGCTGTTCGCGCAGCAGGACACGATGTTCCAGCGCTGCGTCGCGCGTGCCTGGCAGATCCCGTTCTACCAGCGCCTGTGGGGCGCGCAGGGCATCCAGGCCGGCGACATCAAGGGACTGGCCGACATCGGCAAGCTGCCGGTATTCGGCAAGCACGAGATCATGGCGTCGGTGGAAGCCTGCCCGCCGCTGGGCGACTTCCACGGCTGGCGTGACGGCACCGCCGCCGGTGACACGCCGATGGTGTTCCACACCACCAGCGGCACCACCGGCCGGCCGCAGCCGCTGATGTTCAGCCCGAAAAGCCGGGAGATCCAGAACCTGCTGCTGGCGCGTCTGTACCGCTGGCAGGGCATGAAGGCCGGCGACGTCGTCCACTCGGTGTACGGCCACGGCATGATCAACGGTGGTCATTACGTGCGCGAGGCGGTCAACCACTTCACCCAGGCGCTGTTCTGCTCGGCCGGTACCGGTATCGAGATGCGCTCCGCCCAGCAGGTCAACCTGATGCGCGACATGGGCGCGACCGTCATCGTCGGCTTTGCCGACTACATCAAGAAGCTCGCCGACGTCGCCCGCGAGCAGGGCCTGGAGCCAGGCCGCGATATCCCGGTGCGGATGATTTGCGGCCATCTGGGCCGCGAGTCGCGCGAGTCGCTGTCGGCGGCCTGGGGCGGCGCGCAGCTGTACGACTGGTACGGCGTTGGCGACACCGGTGCGATCGCCGGCCAGGGCCCGGACCAGGACGGCCTGTACCTGATGGAGGACGCGCAGTACGTCGAGATCCTCGGCGTCGACGACGGCGCGGTGGTCGCCGATGGCGAGCCCGGCGACATGGTGGTTACCTGCCTGTACAAGGACGACATCTACCCGATCATCCGCTTCAACACCCACGACGTGACCCGCGTGCTGACCACGCCGTCGTCGCTGGGCATCAACCTGCGCCGGATCGAGGGCTTCCTCGGGCGCAGTGACAACATGGTCAAGATCCGCGGCATCAACGTGTTCCCGCAGGCGATGGCGCCGATCCTGGAAGAGCACGCCGGGTTCGCCGGCGAGTTCATCTGCGTCACCACCCGCGACGCGACCGGCCGCGACGACCTGGCCGTGCATGTCGAGGTCAAGGGCGACTGCAACGATGCCAAACTGGCCGCCGCGTTTGCCGCGTTGCTGCGCATGCGGCTGGGCGTGGACGTCAGCATCGTGCTGGCCGAGCCGGGCGCGCTGGCACCGTTGACCGGCATGGAAACCCGCCAGAAGCCGGTGCGTCTGATCGACAAGCGTTTCGCGTAACCCGCCCATGAATATCCCGGTTAGTCATTCCCGCACCTCGTTAGTCATTCCCGCACCCCCGTACTTCATTCCCGCTCCCCCGTACTTCATTCCCGCACCTTCATTCGTCATTCCCGCACCTCCATTCGTCATTCCCGCACCTTCATTCGTCATTCCCGCGAAAGCGGGAACCCAGTGACTTTGAGGTCATCGGCAACAACGGCGCTGGATCTTGCGATCTCCGGCCCTCACGCGTGGCGTTCGTGCGTTCAATCGGGCGCGAGCCAGTGGCTCGCAAGCGCCCGATCTCACCCCCGCTTTCGCGGGGACGACGGCAGTTGTTGAGACCTGACCCGCCCCGCCCCGCGCCAACGTCCGCCCGATCGAGTCCCGATGAAATCCTCCCGCATGAGCCTGCCGTTATGAGCCAAGCCGACCCCGTCCTGCTGGGCGAAGACATGAGTTCGCAGCTGGCGCGGCTGGATCGTGGCGAGCTGTCCTGCACTGACCTGTTGGAGCAGCAGCTGGATGTGATTGCCGCCAGCCAGCCGGTGCTCAACAGCTACCTCGCCGTCGGAGCCGAAGCAGCGCGGGCTGCGGCTGCGGCGTCGGATGCGCGCCGCCAAGCCGGCAACGCACGCGCGCTGGAAGGCGTGCCGATCGCGATCAAGGACAACCTCGACGCGGCCGGGTTCATCACCACCGCCGGCATGGCCACGCGCCGGGACAAAGCGCCCGCCAGCGAAGACAGCCCCGCCGTCGCCCGCCTGCGCGCGGCCGGCGCGGTGATCGTCGGCAAGCTCAACATGCACGAAGCGGCGCTGGGCGCGGACAACGACAACCCGCACTACGGCGCCTGCCACAACCCCCACCGTCCCGGCTTCACCCCGGGCGGTTCCAGCGGCGGCAGCGGCGCGGCGGTGGCGGCCGGGCTGTGCAGCGCGGCGTTGGGCACCGACAGCATGGGCTCGGTGCGAATCCCTGCCAGCTACTGCGGCGTGGTCGGCTTGAAGCCGAGCTGGGGCGCGGTCAGCACCCGTGGCAGCGTGGCCCTTAGCCGTCGGCTCGACCACGTCGGCCCGCTGGCCCGCTCGGCCCGCGACCTGCGCCGGCTGCTGCCGGTGCTGGCCGGGTTTGATCCGGCCAGCGCGCAGTCGCGGGCGATTGCGTTCGCGCCCGCATCGACCGGCCCGCTGCGGCTGGGCGTGATCGATTTCGGCGACACCATCGAGTGCGAGGCCGGCATCGCCGAGGCCTTCGCCGCCGGCCTCGACACCCTGCTTGCACTGGGTCACCAGCACATCGAGCTGCCCGCGCCGACCCTCGCACCCGGCCACTCGCGCCGCGCCGGCCTGCTGGTCTGTGAGGCGGAAATGCTGATCGAACATGAACACGACTGGCAGCATCACCGCGAGCGGTTCTCCCCCCTGCTGCAAAAGCTGATGGCCTACGCCGAAGGCAAGTCCGCCAGCGATCTGGTCGCCGCGTCGCTCGTGCTCGACCAGGCCCAGGTGCAATTGCAGCAATGGCTGGCGCAGTGCGACGTGCTGGTGATGCCGACCACGCTGCAGCGCGCGTTCGCGTTCGGCACGCCGGCTCCGGCGAACCAGGCCGACCTGACTGCCTACGCCAACTTCGCCGGCAACCCGGCCCTGTCGGTGCCGCTGGCCGTGGCCGACGGAGAACTGCCGTTGGGCTTGCAGCTGGTCGGCAACATCGGCGACGAGTTCCGCCTGATCGCGCTGGCCGAACAGTTCCAGCAGGCGATTGGCTGGCAGCCCTCGTTGCCGACGGCCTGCCGTGACTGGTGGCCGCGATGAGGCCGCTGGATGGCGTGCGGGTACTGGACCTGTCGCGCATCCTCGCCGGCCCGTGGGCGACCCAGGTGCTGGCCGATTTCGGTGCCGAGGTGATCAAGGTCGAGCGTCCCCAGGGCGGTGACGACACCAGAGGCTGGGGCCCGCCGTGGTTGCACGATGTCGACGGCGCGGCGACCGCCGAATCCGCGTACTACCTGTGTGCGAACCGCGGCAAGCGCTCGGTCGCGATCGACTTCACCGGCGAGCGCGGGCAGGCGCTGATCCGCGAACTCGCCCGCCACTGCGACGTGCTGGTGGAGAACTACAAAGTTGGCGGGCTGGCCAAATACGGGCTGGACTACGCCAGCCTGAAGGCGATCAATCCGAAGCTGGTGTACTGCTCGATCACCGGCTTCGGCCAGACCGGCCCCTACGCGCAACGGGCCGGCTACGACGCCGCGATCCAGGCGATCGGCGGCCTGATGAGCATCACCGGCGAACCCGAAGGCAAGCCCGGCGGCGTACCGCAGAAAGTCGGCGTCGCCGCTACCGACCTGATGACCGGCATGTACGCGGTGTCGGCGATCCTCGCCGCGTTGCGCCACGCCGAGCGTCACGGCGCAGGCCAGCACATCGACCTCGCGCTGCTCGACACCCAGGTCGCGTGGCTGGCCAACCAGGCCATGAACTACCTGGTCGGCGGCGAGGTGCCGCAGCGGCAGGGCAGCGCGCACCCGAACATCGTCCCGTACCAGGTCATGCCCAGCGCGGACGGCTACTTCATGCTCGCGGTCGGCAACGACGGCCAGTTCGCGCGCTTCTGCGCGGTGCTCGGCGACCCCGAACTGGCGGCCGACCCGCGCTACGCCACCAACGCCGCCCGCGTCGCCAACCGCGACCGGCTGGTGCCGTACCTCGAACAACGCCTCGCCACCCGGCCCAGTGCGCAATGGCTGGCGGAACTGGAACGCGCCACCGTGCCGTGCGCGCCGGTCAACCGCATTGACCAGGTGTTCGACGACCCGCAAGTGCGCGCGCGCGGCCTGCGCATCGACCTGCCACACCCGACCGCCGGCCACGTTCCCGGCGTCGCCAATCCGGTGCGGTTTTCGGCCACCCCGGTGCAATACGGTCACGCCGCGCCCGGACTGGGCGAACACACCAACGACGTGCTTGGCGACCTGCTCGGCCTGGATGCCGCCGAGTTGACCGCACTGGCGGCGGCTGGCGTGGTGGCATTGCCACCGAAACCGTCCTCGTGAGGAATGTCTGAACGCTTGTCGTCTTCCCCGCTTTCGTTCGTCTTCCCCCCGCTTTCATTCGTCATTCCCGCGGGCCTGTATTACCCCACCGTGATGGCCGTGCTGTGCGGAATGTTCGCGTGGTGGCCGATGCCGGCAACGAGGGATCGGGATATTTCCCTGTAGCGAGCGCAACGGTCACACCGTGTTGTCTTTGGTGTAACAGGGTAAAGGTCGGCGCTATGACGGATAGCACAATGTCCGGCGATATGAGGGAGGTGGTGGGGTGGGGCGTAACTCGTTGATCTGACGCTGATTGTGTCCTGTAGACCCCCAGGAATATTCGGGCATACTGCTTGCAACGCCCCGTTTAGGGGTCGAATAGGCGTTAGGCGTCATCCCAATCGTCACGGGGACGCGAGACACTCGTTGTTGTCTATTGCAGTGGCGAGAGTCGTGAAGCCGATAGGCACCTCACAGACCTTTTACTCGGAGACCGCCTTGTCACAGCTCACCGATTTCAAGCTCCACACGAAGCTTAAGCTGAGCCTGCTATGGGCGTCGACTGTCTTTTGCTATCTCTACTGCGACTACTTCGAACTCTACGTTCCCGGAAAACTCGAGGGAATGCTGCAAGGAAATGGACTCTTCGGCACCGTCACTCAGGGCGCCTTAGTAGCCACTTCGGTGCTTTTAGCCATCCCGTGCCTGCTTGTGTTCTTGTCTTCCGTGCTCAACCCAAGAACTAGTCAAGTTTTGAACGTCACATTTGGAGTTATCTACACGCTAATGATGGCTCTACTTGCACTCCAGGCAGACTGGTACTTTTACAAGTTCTTCGCCGCACTAGAGGCGCTTCTGACAGCTCTTGTAGTCTGGTACGCGTGGACCTGGCCAAAGACTGCAGCAAATGCCGCCTGACAATGCGTTCAAGCCGCAATTGCATCGCTACGCCAACAACATGCCCGATAGAGCTTGCCATGTCGTTGGCTACGCGCTGCAATTCGGCTTAACTTGAGCGTTAGCCCTCATACGGAGCAATCAACATGTCGGACACAAAGTTTGAAGGTGGCTGTCAGTGCGGCACCATCCGGTACCGGATCACCGGTGAGCCCGTTATGACGGCAATCTGTCATTGCTCCATGTGCAGGCGGGCCAATGCAGCGCCCGCCGTCGCGTGGGCCATGTTTGAGGAGCCGCAAGTAGTCTTCGCTCAAGGCCAGCCCAAGCTCTATGCCTCCTCGCAAGAAGGGAAGCGGGGCTTCTGCGAGACCTGCGGTACGCAGATCTCTTTTGCCGCAACTTACATCCCAGGCCTGGTGGACATCACCATCGGCAGCCTTGACGATCCGGCCTCACTCACCCCGCAGTTTCACTATTGGCATGCCGAGCATCTTGCTTGGGCGGAGTTCGCGGACACCTTGCCCCGTCATGCGGAGTTTCCACCGTTGGCTGAGGGGTGAATTAACACTCCAAATGCAACACCCCTGAGAGTTTGTGCATGCGGTCGGCGGGGGTCTGGAAGCCATAGCGTTTCCCCGGTCATTTGTTCCGCTCCACTACGCGGGTCGGCTTAACTTGGGTGTTGGGCTTGACTCAGGCGTTAGCGCCCGGAGTTGCAATGTCCGAATCTGGCGAGTAATTGCTGACTGATCGTGTGAGAGTGATCGTCCACCTTCGCTGAGAAATGGCCAATGACCATGTTCCAACTGGTAGGTATTGATCATGAACAATCTGAGCCGCTCTTTGAGCTGCCTGATGCGGAATCAGCAAATTAAAGCATCGCCAGGTGCATTGCCAACAGTGACTCGGAGTTTCGTCGCCGATTCAGCCTGGAAGACGCCGCTGCGGGCGACCAACTTCTTCTGTTGCTGTGTTGCACTGTCAGCTCACGGCCAGCGCGTTGCGGGGCGGCTTAATTCAGGCGTTTCCTCCGCGTATCACCTCCTCCAGAATACATCCTCATTCAATAGGGGTCCTCGTGTATCAAGACTTTGCGAAGTTACCGAAACCACCTTATTATTCCGTAATCTTTTCGTCGCTCAGAACCATGGGCGACAGAGGCTACGATGCAATGGCTGATCGAATGGTTGAACTGGCCGCACAACAGTCCGGCTTCCTCGGTGCTGAGAGTGCGCGCGCGAGCTCAGGGTTCGGTATCACAGTCTCTTACTGGCAGACTCTCGAATCAATATCGAGGTGGAAGGCTCACGCGGAACACAAGATCGCACAAGAAACAGGCAAACGAGATTGGTATGCGCACTATGCGCTTCGAATTGCCAGGGTCGAGCGCGCGTACTCCAAATCAGGCCACGAAGCACCTGATGCCTAACCCTTCAATCGAGAGGACATGCCCCGGCAAGCCGGGTCATGCCTCTCATCTCAAACGTTAGGCGGTTGCTGTTGATAGTTCTGCGGTGGGGCGGTTTCGGGTGCGTTCGCCCGGTTGGCGCGGCTTCGGTGGGTTGCCTCGCTTCCAGTTCCTGGCGTCTTCACTCTCGTCCTTCGGCGGCATCCAAAAGCATCGCATCTGGTACTGTTTCGGCGGGATCAGACGGCCGTTGCCACGCCATCCAGCTCACGCAGTACATCATCGAACAACACGATGTCTGCCGCGGCGATGTTTTCGTGCAGATGCGCCACCGACGACGTGCCGGGAATCAGCAGGATGTTCGGCGAGCGCCGCAGCAACCACGCCAGCGCCACCTGCATTGGTGTGGCGCCCAGGCGCGCGGCGATCTCCGACAGCGTGGTCGACTGCAGTGGGCTGAACCCGCCGAGCGGGAAAAACGGCACGTACGCCACGCCATCGCCCGCGAGATCGTCGATCAGCGTGTCGTCGTCGCGGTGCACCAGGTTGTACTGGTTCTGCACACAGGCTATGCGGCATATGCCGCGGCCTTCGGCGATCTGCGTCGGCGTTACATTGCTCAGGCCGATGTGACGCACCAGTCCCTGGCGCTGCAGATCCGCCAGAATCTCGAGCATCGGCGCGATCGAGCCCTCCGCTGGCCCGTGCGTATCGAACATGATGCGCAGGTTGACCACATCGAGCACATCCAGCCCCAGGTTGCGCAGATTCTCGTGTACCGCCGCGGTCAACTCCTCGCGCGAAAAGGCAGGTAACCAGCCGCCCCCGTCGTCGCGGCGTGCCCCGATCTTGGTGACGATGACCGCGTCGTCGCGATACGGGTGCAAGGCTTCGCGGATCAGCTGATTGGTAATGTGCGGACCGTAGAAGTCGCTGGTGTCGATGTGGTTCACGCCGCTTTCGACGGCGGCGCGCAGCACGGCGAGCGCCGCATCACGATCCCGCGGCGGGCCGAACACGCCGGGGCCCGCCAGTTGCATGGTGCCGTAGCCCATTCGGTGGACGCGACGATCGCCAAGCGTGAACGTGCCGGATTGCTGGATGGCGGACATGGGGAAACTCCTGTCGAGGTGGAGTTCCAGCGTAGGACCTGTCGGATCGTCCGATAAGAGGGCACAATCCGCACGACTTGTGCTGATTTCCGCACAACCAAAAGCTGCAGCAGAGAAAGTTGTGAAAGCGGAGCTGGCCGACCTGAACGCGTTCGTGACCGTGGCAAGCGCTGGCGGCTTTCGCGAGGGCGCGCGACTGAGCGGCGGCAGCGCCTCCGCCCTGAGCGAGGCGGTGCGCCGGCTCGAAGCGCAGCTCGGCGTGCGCCTGCTCCATCGCACCACGCGCAGCGTGGCACCCACCGAAGCCGGCAAAAATTTGCTGGAACGGCTGCGGCCCGCCTTGGCCGAGGTGGCGGACGCACTGGACGTGGTCAACAACTTTCGCGAACGCCCGGCCGGCACGCTGCGCCTCAACGTGCCGATGAGCGCCTCGCGCCTGGTGCTGCCCGCGATCGTGCCGCCGTTTCTCGCCGCTTATCCCGACATCCGCCTGGAAGTGCTTACCGACGAGAGCTTCGTCGATGTGCTGGCGGCCGGTTGCGACGCGGGCATCCGCTACGACGAGCGGCTGGAGCAGGACATGATCGCGGTGCCGATCGGGCCGCGCGTACAGCGCTTCGCCGCTGCGGCCGCGCCGGCGTATCTCGATCGCCGTGGGCGCCCGACACATCCGCGCGACCTGCTGGCCCACGCCTGCCTGCGTGGCCGTTTCGCCAGCGGCAACATGCCCGCGTGGGAGTTCGAGAAGGATGGCGAAACCGTGCGGGTGGAACCCACCGGACCGCTGGTGGTGCGCATGGGCGGCGCATCCGACCTGGCCGTCGACGCCGCGATCGCCGGCACCGGCATCGTCGCGCTGTTCGAGGACTGGATCCGCCCGCACCTGGACAGCGGCGCGCTGGAACCCGTGCTGGAGCCGTGGTGGCTGGCCTTCCCTGGGCCCTTCCTCTATTACCCCGGGCGGCGGCTGGTGCCGGCGCCGCTTCGTGCGTTCATCGACTTCATCAAGACGAACAGCTGACATGAAAAGCCCAGGTCCGATCAGTGATCCTTCCCGCCCTTGTCCGTCGAGAAGCGATAGATGATACGGTTTTCGCACACCTGCCCCGGACGCAGTACCGCTGACCCGAAATCCGGGTGATTGGGCGTGACCGGGAATATCTGCGGCTCAAGTCGTTCAAGCCGAACCGATAGTTCCTACGGCTTAGTTCAGACGTCAGGCTGCAAAGGAGGTTTTTGGCATGATTGACCACACCGGAATTGGAGTTGCTGAGGTCAGTCGCTCCGCTGTCTTCTATGATGCTGCTCTTGCCGCTCTCGGCCTTCGCAGAGTCGTGCAGCTTCCCCAAGCAACAGGTGCCGACGCTGTAGGTTACGGTGTTGAGTACCCGGTGTTCTGGATCGACCGATTCCATCCTCACAGTACCAAACAGCACACGGCGTTCATTGGGGAAAGCCGTGACGCCGTCGATGCCTTTTATACGGCGGCGCTCAGCGCCGGCGGCAAAGACAACGGGCCTCCGGCGCTTCGAGAAACCAACCAAGGCTACCCGCCCGGTTACTACGCAGCTTTCGTACTGGACCCGGATGGCAACAACATCGAGGCGGTTTGTCGTGATTTGTAACTCACAGCGCATTGTCGGGTGAATTAGCACTCCAAGGGACGCTGTTCAGAAACTGGAGTTCCAACAATGACCCTTCAACAACTCCTGGGTATAGAGCTACCGATCATTCAAGCACCTATGGCGGGCGTGCAAGGTAGTGCACTGGCAGTGGCCGTGTCTAACGCTGGTGGGCTGGGCTCGCTGCCCTGTGCCATGCTCAGTCTTGATGCCATGCGCGATGAGCTGGCAGCAATCAAGATCCAAACAGACAAGCCTTTTAACGTGAATTTTTTCTGCCACACGCCGCCCAGACCCAGTGCCGAGCGCGAAGCAGCGTGGCGAGCTACGCTTTCGCTTTATTACAAGGAATATGGAATACGGCGGTCACCAACCTTTTCTCCGGTCGACCCGCCCGAGGCATCGTGAACCGCGTCATAAACGAGCTTGGTCCTAACAGTGTCACTACACCCGATTTCCCTTTGGCTACCGCCGCCATTGCTCCTTTGCGCGCCAAGGCCGAAAGCCGAGGCTCCGGTGATTTCTCACCTCTGTGGTCTGGTCAGAATGCGAGTGGATGCAGGGAGATACCAGCCGCGCAACTCACCCGTGAATTGGCCGCTGGCCTCTAGCAATAGAACATGAAGATCATCCGCAGCAGGGAGTTCATCGCCAGTCGGCCTTGGGGTTCTCTTGATATCGCCAATATGAATGGGGTCACGACACGCCTTCATTGGACCGACCAACCCTACAAATGGCACATCAATGACGGGCAAGAGGTTTTTGCTGTTCTGGATGGCCGTGTTGAAATGCATTACCGCGAGAATGGCATCGAGCAGTCAACGGTCCTCGAAACAGGCGATATTTTCTATGCGTCGGTGGGTACCGAGCACGTTGCACATCCGATCGGCCAAGCCCGCATTCTCGTCATCGAGACTGAAGGCAGTGTCTGATAATTAATTTGACCGAAGTTGGTTTGCGGACCCGTTGAATTCAGGATCCAGAGAATTCTGTCAGCTCGATATGCTCGCCCGCCGGGCCGCGCAGGCCGAGGTGGCGGTTGCCAGTGGAGTTTTGGATTTCGCCCACCAGCTCCCAACCCGCTGGCACGTTGTCGCCGCCCAACCCCGGCAACCGCAACGCGACGCTGTGCAACCCGGCGCTGCGTTCGTTCGTTGACCGGGTGGGCGCTTGCGGCAGATCGACCTGGTCGATCTCGACCAGGCATTGCCCGGTCAGCGGGACGACGGCGACGGGGTAGCGGCCTTCCAGCTCGCGGCCGAAGGCGCGGTTGAGGACGGTGATCCTGGTGTCGAATGCCCAGCCGTTTGCTCCCGCCAATGCGGCCCAGGCGGCTTGGGAGGCGGTGCGGTCCGGGGTGGACATGACGCCGATGAAGGGACGGGCGATACGGTCGTCGGTCATCGGCAGGTCGAACGGTGGCACCGGGGCCTTGATCTGGGTGAGGTAGAGCATCTCGCCGCAGGGGCCGATGACCTGGCTGGCGCGGATAGCGGGGCTCAGTTCCAGGTCGGCCGGGGCGCCGAGCACGCGGAACGGTGCGCGCAGGCCGCCGGCGAGGGCGTCGATGTCGCCGACCAGCACTTCCAGCGACAGCCAGCCGTGGCGGAACATCGGTTCGCCGACAATGGATGTGGGATCTTCGATCACGCGCAGGATCGCTTCGCCGGCATCGTTGGCCAGCCATATGAGTGGTTGGTCGCGCAGGCCGGGCAGGCCGAGGACGTCGGCGGTGGCGGCGTCCAGCGTGTCGCGCTTGCCGACCGCCAGGCCGAGCTGCTCGGCGTAGGCGGCGCAGGTGGCATGCAGGTCGGGGGTGATCAGGGTCGCGTGCAGGATGCCTTGGCGCAGGTGGTTGTTGGTCATGCGCGGGGGGCTCGCGTTGGTGCCGCGGTGTCATCCGCAGGTCTGGCTTCGGCTGCGAGCTTGCGTTGCAGCCACGGCATCAGGCCGCCCACGCTGACGATGTCCATCAGCTCCGGCGGGATCTTCTCGCAGGCGTACTGCTGGCCGCTGGTGTGGTTGATCACCAGCCCTTCGACCGGCCGCACTTCCAGCTCGTCGCCGCGCTCGGCCTGCAGGTCGGGACATGCCAGCGCGGGCAGGCCGAGGTTGAGTGCATTGCGGTAGAAGATTCGCGCGAAGGACTTGGCGATGATCGCGCCTACGCCCAGGTGGACCAGCGATTGCACGGCCTGCTCGCGCGAGGAGCCGATGCCGAAGGAGTCGCCGCCAACCACGATGTCGCCGGGCTGCACCTCGCGTGCGAAATCCGGGTCGATCGCTTCCAGGCAATGGCTGGCGAGCACGGCGACCGATTCGCGCATGTACGGGCCGGGCGCGAGCAGGTCGGTGTCGATGTTGTCGCCGAACACGAACGCGCGGCCACGCCGGATCATGTTGCTGGTCGGGGTGCCGCCGGCGCCGCGAGTGGGGTGGTTGTTCATGCGGGCTCCATCAGCAGTTCACGCGGGTCGCAGATCACACCCTTCACCGCGCCAGCGGCGACGCTGTAGGGCGAGCCCAGGTAGACCTGCGCCTGCGCCGAGCCCATCCGGCCCTTGAAGTTGCGCGCGGTGGTGGACAGGCAGACCTCGCCGGCGGCAAGCATCCCCGCGCCCATGCCGGCGCACGCGCCGCAGCCGGTCGGCAGCAGGATCGCGCCGGCTTCGGTCAGGGTAGCCAGGGTGCCGTCGGCGGCGGCCTGGGCGGTCATCGCGACCGAGGCGGGCGCGATTAACAGACGGGTGCCGCGGGCAACCTTGCGGCCTTTCAGCACTTCGGCGGCCATCCGCAGGTCGGACAGTTTCGCGCCGGTGCAGGCGCCGATATAGGCCTGGTCGATGCGGGTGGTGTCGTACTCGGTGACTGCACGGCTGTTGGCCGGGCTGTGCGGGGCGGCAATCTGCGGCGCGAGCGAGGCGGCGTCATAGCGATGCTCGGCCAGACAGGTGGCGTCGGCGTCGCCCTGCCATTGCGTAATGTCGCCATCGAACGGCTGGCCGGCTTCGACGAGCGCGGCCATCGTGGTCGCATCGGCAGCGACGATGCCGGTCTCCGCGCCCAGCTCGGCGGACATGTTGCACAACACCATGCGCTCGGACATCGACATCGCCCGCACCGCCGCACCGCCGTATTCGAACACCTGGTTCTCGTTGCCCATGCCCAGCGTGGCACACAGGAACAGCATGATGTCCTTGGCGCTGACGCCGTTGGACAGGGCGCCATCCCAGTTCACCCGCACGGTCTGCGGGACCTTCACCCACAACTCGCCGGTGACCAGCGCGCCGGTGATGTCGGTCGCGCCGACGCCCACCATGAACGAGCCGTAGGCGCCGCCGCTGGGCGAGTGCGAATCCCCGCCGACGCAGAACATGCCTGGCTGCACGTGGCCGCCTTCCTGCAGCACCACGTGGCAGATGCCGACCATGTCGTAGTGGCGCACGCCCTGCTGCTGCGCCCAACGCCGGGTCAGGGCCAGGATCTCCGCGCTTTCCAGGTCGGTGGCGGGCACGAAGTGGTCGCTGACCACCACCACTTTGTCGGGGTCCCAGACCTTCGCCCCCAGCGACTCCAGCCGCGAGGCGACCCGGCGGGGCCCGCCGGAGTCATGCATCATCAACAGGTCGATCGACGCGGTGACGATTTCCCCGGGACGCACGCTGCCGCGATGACAGGCGCTGGCGATGATTTTTTCGGCCAAAGTTGCTGACACGCGTATCCACTCCGTTGATTAGGCCCTAATGATATATCTATATACCAAAAAGGCCTGCATTGGCAGGCCCCTTGGTGGAAGACGCGCGCGAGTTACCAGAAGCGGTACTTGAAATCGACGCCATAGGTGCGGGGAAGGGTGGGATAGATCACCGCCACGCCCAGTCCGGGGATATCGAAGCCGCCGGCCGAAATCTGCTGATCGGTGAGGTTGCGGCCCCACGCGGCGACCGACCAGTTTCCATGGTCCGGCTCGTAGGCGATGCGCGCGTTTGCCTGGGTGTTGGCCGGGGTCTTCACCAGCTCCGACA
The DNA here is from genome assembly GCF_054052125.1 of Lysobacter sp. A378. NCBI lineage: Bacteria > Pseudomonadati > Pseudomonadota > Gammaproteobacteria > Lysobacterales > Lysobacteraceae > Lysobacter > Lysobacter sp. A378. The sequence goes on from NZ_JBSVRK010000001.1 coordinate 452,501, forward strand.
AATCCTGGTTCTGGTAGAACATGTCGGTGCGCACGACCTGAACGTTGAATATCAGCTGCGCATCGGCGATCGGCTGGACGTACGTGGTGCCGATCTGCCACTGCATCTCCGGCGCCTGCTTCAGGTCGCGGCCCTCGAAGGTCTCGCGGTTGATCTCGGCGTAGTCCCGGTACTCGGCGTCGATCGTGCCGATGTTGGCGTTGACGTTCCAGTTGTCGGTCAGCTGGGCCTGCACCTCCACTTCGACACCCTGGATGAGCGCGCCGGTGGCGTTGGTGGTGACGTAGATGCCGTTGGGATCGATTGCCGACAACTGCAGGCCGCCGTAGTCGTTGCGGTAGTAGGTGGCGTTCAGACGCACCCGGTTGTCGAACAGGGTGCTCTTGATACCCGTTTCGTAGGAGCGGACGGTCTCCTCGTCGAACGGGGTGATCGTCTCCGGCGTGGTGCCGCGTCCATTGAAGCCGCCGCTCTTGAAGCCGGTGGATATCGTGGCAAAGGCCATGACGTTGGCGCTGAGGTCGTAGTCGGCCATCAGCTTCCAGTCCGGCTTGGACCAGCGGCCGTTGCGGGTCACGCGGAAGGTCTCGTTGCCTGCGGGGTCGCGTGCCAGTACCGAGAGGTCCTTTTTCTCGTTGCTGAAGCGGCCGCCGGCAGTCAGGTTCAAGCGGTCGCTGACCGCGTAGGTCGCCTGGGCGTAGGCCGCCAGCGCCGTGGTGTCCTGCGCGATGTCATAGACGCCGCCGATGCCGAAGATGTCGTTGCGGGTCGGCTGCTCGTTCTGCTCCCGGAAACCGAACACGCCAGCCACCCAGGTGAGCGGACCGTCGCCTTGGGAGATCAGCTGGCTTTCATAGCCGTACTGGCTCTGTTCCTGGTCCTGGAACAGGTGGTAGAGCAGCTGGTCGGTGCCGTCGACGTCGACATAGATGGTGCTGTCCATGCTCCGGTAGTGGGCGATATGGCGCCACAGGAACTTGTCGTAGTAGGTCTCGAAGGTAAAGGCGGCCCCGAACTGGTCCAGATCGTTGATGCCGCCCACCAGGTCACTGCGGGTGGTGTACAGGTTCTCCAGCCGGGGCACGGTCTGGCCATCCACCAAGGCCACCGGCACCGCGTAGGTGGGCGAGGAGCGCTCGCGCAGGCGATCGATGTTGAGCGATGCGTAGGAGTTTTCCGCCACCGGCATCGAGAAGCCGACGCGTCCGGCGGTGACCTTGCTGTCGTTGACGTCCTTGCCGCTGACCTGCTCGTGGATGAAGCCGTCGCGATTGCGGGTCAGTGCCGCAGCGGAGAAGTCGATGGTCTCGCCGAGGCGGGTGTTGTACATGACCCGCATGTCGGCCCGGCCGAAATTGCCGAGCGTGCCGTCCACCTCGAGCCGCTCATCGCCCATGGGCTTGCGGGTGATGTAGCGGATCGCGCCGCCGGTGGCGTTGCGGCCGTACAGGGTCCCTTGCGGCCCGCGCAGGACCTCGATGCGTTCCACGTCGTAGAGGTCGAACATCGAACCGTTCTGGCGCGGGATGTAGACGTCGTCGATGTAGATCGCCACCGCGGGGTCGGCGGTGAACATCGACTCGTCCTGACCGACGCCGCGCAGGAAGATCTTCGCGCCCGAGCTGGTCGAGGTGTTCTGGTCAATGGTGATGTTGGGAACGTGGAACTTCAGGTCGTCCACCCGGGAGACCTGCTTGCGCTTCAGGTCTTCGGCGTTGAACACGCTGATCACCACCGGGGTGTCCTGGACCTGTTCTTCGCGGCGCTGGGCGGTGACGGTGACGTTGTCGAGCTGGACCGCCTGGCTCGCCGCCTCCTCCGCTGCCTGCTGGGCTTGGACGGGCATGCTGCTCAGGGCCGCCGCGACTGCCACCACCAGTGCACGCAGGTAGATTTGATCGTTCACCAACACCTCCATACCGCTAATTGACGTTGAACATCTCGATTAGCTCTATCGATATATCAATAGGAGATGAGAGTCAATATTTGTCCGGACAATATGGGAGGTAAGTACGGCAAAGCCCTGTTCAGTACGCCGGTTTTTCCCCGTCCACGTCGAGGGTCATCTGGTAGGAGAACTGGTCGGGGCGGTACAGGATGTTGAGCAGGTCGATAAGCTGTCCGTCACCGTCATAGGACCGGCGATCCAGCGACAACAGGGCGGTGGCGGGTGCGACCTTCAGGTGCATCGCGGTGACCGCATCGGCATTGACGGCCGACAACACCTGGTCGACGCGCCGGATCCGGATGCCGATCTGGCCGTACAGCTTCAGGCGCGAGGTGCTGGCCAGGCTGGCGGCGTTGTAATCGGGGTGGTCGGTGCGGGTCCAGCTGGTGTAGTGGCCGAACGGGGTGTCGCCGCGCAACCGCAGGCGAATGGCGTAGGCGAGCAGGTCATCGGATGCCAGCCCGAACTCGCTGCGGATCGGCGCCGATGGAACCGTGCGCCTGAATTGCAGGACCTTCACCCGGGTCTGCTCCACCAGGTCTTCCAGGCTTTCCAGCAGGCCATTGAGCGGGCTGTGCAATGGCTTGGGCTGGGAACGGTGGACGACGTGGGTACCACGGCCGCGCCGGCGTTCGACCAGACCGTCGGACGCCAGTTCGTCCAGCGCCCGTTTGACCGTGATCCGGGACACCCCGAACGCTTCGGCCAACTCGAATTCGGTCGGGATCCGCGCCCCGGTCGGCACTTCGCCGTTGAGGATCCGGTCGCGCAACAGCACGAAGATCTGGTGGTACAGCGGGGCAGGGATGTCGCTGCGCAACAACTTGCGCGCACTTGCATCCAGCAGTTGCGCTAACGCGTCGCTCGGCATGTGGCTTCACCGGTCCAGGTAGGAATGCTATAACAATAGATCAAAATGGGTGGTGCGATGAACAATACTGGCGACGATACAACGACCCCGCACGGGGATGCGGAGATGGATGATGCGGTCGCTGTCAGGATCGAAGCAGGCGTCGCCCGGATCGGGATCCACCGTGCGGACAAGCGCAACGCGCTGGCGACCCGGCACTGGGCTTCACTTGAAGCCGCTCTCGACCGGGTCGCCGAAAGCCCGGCGCACCTGTTGGTGCTTTCGGGGGTGCCGGGCGCGTTCAGTGCCGGCGCGGACATCGAAGAGCTCGGACGCCTGCTCGCCGAGCCGGCCGCGTTTGCCGCCAACAATGCCCAGGTCCAGCGCACCCAGCTGAAATTGCAGCGCCTGCCGCAGACCACCATTGCCGTGATCAATGGCGTCTGCATCGGCGGCGGACTCGGGCTTGCGCTGGCCTGCGACCTGCGGCTGGCCAGCGACCGGAGCCGTTTCGCGATCACCCCCGCCAAGCTCGGCCTGGTCTACAGCGCCGATGACACGCGGCGGCTGGTCAACGCGGTCGGGATGGCGCGCGCGCGCGAGCTGCTCCTGACCGGGCGGCTGCTGGACGCAGCGACCGCGCTGCAGTGGGGGTTGCTGAACGAAACCGTCGCCGACAGCGAGTTGGACGCCGTGGTGGCGTCGTGCCTTGAGGCGCTGCGGGCCACGTCCGGTCAGGCCCGTCGCGGCATCAAACAGGTGCTGGGTCATCTGGGCGGCGACGCCAGCATCACCGCCGACCACGCCGAGGATGCATTCCAGGCGGCGTTCGCCAGCGAGGATTTCGTGGAAGGCGCCCGCGCCTTCCTGGACCGGCGGGCACCCCGATTCGAAGGAGGAACACGATGAGTACCGCCGCCAACATCGCCTATCGCGCGCTGGCCCTGCAGAGCACCTGCCATGCGATCAATGCCGCCGCGTCGGTCGACGATGCACGCGGCCTGATCGCCGCCAACATCGAGCGCATCGGCCGCCAGGTCCGCGCCAGCAAGGCCTTCATCGGTCCCGACCTGAAGCTGGTGGTCCTGCCGGAGTACTTCGCCACCAGCTACCCGCTCGGGGACACCATTCCCGGCTGGGCGGCCAAGGCCGGTTTCGAGATGCACGGCGCCGAGTACGGGCAACTGGCCCGAATCGCGCAGGACAACGGCGTCTACCTGGCCGGTAACGCCTACGAGCAGGATCCCAACTTCCCCGGCCTGTACTTCCAGTCCAGCGTGGTGATCGACGACGCGGGCAACCAGGTGCTGCGCTACCGCCGGCTGGTCTCGCTGTACGCGCCATCGCCGTACGACGTGTGGGACAGGTACCTGGACATCTACGGCATCGACGGTGTGTTCCCGGTCGCGCGCACCGCGATCGGCCGGCTGGCCTGCGTGGCCTCGGAGGAGATTCTCTATCCGGAGATTGCGCGGGCACTGGCGCTGCGCGGAGCCGAAGTATTCCTGCATTCCACCAGCGAGGTCGGCAGCCCGGAGCTCACTCCCAAGGACATTGCCAAGCGCGCACGGGCGGTGGAGAACCTGGCCTATGTGGTCTCGGCCAACACCGCCGGCATCAGCGGCGTGGACATACCGATGGGCAGTGCGGACGGGATGTCCAAGATCGTCGACGACCAGGGCCGGGTGCTGGCCGCGGCCGGCCCCGGCGAGTCGATGGCCGCCAATACGGAACTGGACATCACCGCGTTGCGCCGGCGCAGGCAGCGCCCCGGCATGGGTCACACCCTGTCGCGATTGCCGCGCGAGGTGATCGCCCAAGGGCTGGCCCTGGCACCGCTGGCGCCCAACGCATTGCTCGATGCCGGCCAGCCGGTGATCCCGGAGCGCGCCGACTTCGCCCGTCGGCAGGTTGCGGTCATCGACCACCTTAAAGACGCCGGAGTGCTCGGGGATGATTGATTCGACCACCCTGTTGCCGCTGCGCAACCCGCGTACGGGCCAGATCGACGCGCACTTGCCGGTAACTCCGGTCGCCGCCGTTGCCGCGCTCGCCGTCGCTCTGCGCCGGGCGCAGCAGGACTGGGCCGCACGATCCGTGCAATCGCGCTGCGACGCGCTGGCCCGCCTGGCCGATGCGATCGAGCGCCGCCGCGAGCCGATGATCGAGGCCTTGCTGGCCGACACCGGCCGCTGGCACGAATCGCTGATCGAGGTCGACGGCACCGTGGCGGCGATGCGCCGCTGGAGCGTGCAGGGACCGTCGTGCCTGGCCGAGCCGGAGCCGGTACGCGAGGCGATCGGGCTTATCCGCTCGCGCCAGACGTGGGTACCTTTCGAGCTGGCCGGCGTGATCAGCCCGTGGAACTTCCCGCTGATGCTGACCCTGATCGATGCGGTGCCTGCGCTGGTCGCCGGCTGCGCGATCCTGGCCAAGCCCAGCGAAGTCACCTCGCGCTTCGTGCCGGTGTTGCAGGCGGCGCTGGACGACGTGCCCGAGCTCGCCGGCGTGTTCGGCCTGGTGACCGGGCCGGGGCACGTCGGCCAGGCGGTGATCGACGCGGTCGACCAGATTTGCTTTACCGGCAGCGTGGCCACCGGACGCAAAGTTGGCGAAGCGTGCGCGCGCCGCTTCATCCCGGCCTCGCTGGAACTGGGCGGCAAGGATGCGGCACTGGTGCTGTCGGACGCGGACCCGGTACGCGCGGCCCGTTCGCTGGCGTGGGGCAGCTTCGTCAACGGCGGCCAGAGCTGCATGTCGATCGAGCGGGTCTACGTCGAGCAGCCGGTGGCCGAGGCGTTCATCGCGGCACTGGTCGAGCAGGCCGGTCGCTTGCGGCTGGCGTACCCGGACCCCAGGGACGGCGAGATCGGCCCGATCATCTCCGAGAGCCAGGTGGCGATCGTGCGTGAGCAACTGGCCGACGCGAAGGAAAGGGGCGCACGGGCACTGACCGGGGGCGAGCTCGTCGACCACGGCGGCATGTGGTGCCCGCCAACGGTGCTGACGGACGTCACCGACGAGATGAAGGTGCTGCGTGAGGAATCCTTCGCCGCGATCCTGCCGGTGATGGTGGTGGCTGACGAGGAGGAGGCGATTGCCCGTGCAAACGCGACCGAGTTCGGGCTTTCCGCGGCCGTGTTCAGCGGCGACCTGGAGCGGGCCGAACGGGTGGCCAGGCGGCTCCAGGCCGGCGGCGTCAGCATCAACGACGCCTGCCTGACCGGGATGGTGCAGACCGCCGAGAAGCAGAGTTTCAAGCTGTCGGGGATGGGCGGCTCGCGCATGGGTACGGCATCCATCCGCCGGTTCGTGCGTGCCCGCGCATTGCTGATCCACGACGGCGACAGCTCGCCATGGTGGTTCAACCCCTAGGCCGCGGCTGGCATCGGGCAACAAAAAAAGGCCGTGCTCGCGGGAGCACGGCCTTGCTGTCTGTCATCGACCCCTGACGGGGTTACCTGGCGTCGCTGAACACCTTGTCCAGGCGACGCTCGAACTCGTGGTAACCGATGCGCTCGTACAACTCCTCGCGGGTCTGCATGAGATCGACCACGTTCTTCTGGTGGCCGTCGCGGCGGATTGCGGTGTACACCGCTTCGGCGGCCTTGTTCATGGCGCGGAACGCGGACAGCGGGTACAGCTGCATCGCCACGCCAACCGAGGCCAGCTCGTCGCGCGTGAACAGCGGGGTCTGGCCGAACTCGGTCAGGTTCGCCAGCACCGGCACCTTCACCGCATCGACGAATCGCTGATAGGTCGGCAGGTCGTAGGCCGCCTCTGCGAAGATGCCGTCGGCGCCGGCTTCCACGAAAGCAATCGCGCGCTCGATCGCGTCATCCACGCCGTGTGACGCGATGGCGTCGGTGCGTGCGATCAGGAAGAAATCCGGGTCGGTTTTCGCATCGACCGCGGCCTTGACGCGGTCGACCATCTCGCCCTTGGAGACGATCTCCTTGCCCGGACGGTGGCCGCAACGTTTCGCGCCGACCTGGTCTTCGATATGGCAGGCGGCGCCGCCTGCCTTGATCAGAGACTTGATGGTGCGCGCGATGTTGAACGCGCTGGAGCCAAAGCCGGTGTCGATGTCGACCAGCAACGGCAGCTCGCACACGTCGGTGATCCGGCGCACGTCGGTGAGCACGTCGTCCAGGGTGTTGATGCCCAGGTCCGGCATGCCCAGCGAGCCGGCGGCGACACCACCACCGGACAGGTAGATCGCGCGGTAACCGGCACGTTGCGCCAGCAGGGCGTGGTTGGCGTTGATGGTGCCGACGATCTGCAGCGGCTTCTCTTCGGTCAGGGCGCGGCGGAAACGCGCGCCGGGGCTGGTGATTGAGGTCATGGGGCTCTCGGTGTGGGGTGAAGGGGACGATCGCGCGAGCCGGTGACGGCCGCGTCGGTCACATCTGGGCGTAGTTGGGACCGTCGCCGCCGAGCGGCGCAACCCAGACGATGTTCTGGCTCGGGTCCTTGATGTCGCAGGTCTTGCAGTGCACACAGTTGGCGAAGTTGATCTGCAGGCGTTCCTCGCCGGGCTCGCCAACGAACTCATACACGCCCGCCGGGCAGTAGCGCGCTTCCGGGCCGGCGTACTTGGCCAGGTTGACGGTCACCGGCACGGCCGGATCCTTCAGCGTCAGGTGCGCCGGCTGGCTCTCGTCGTGGTGGGTGCTGCTCAGGAACACCGAGCTGAGGCGGTCGAAAGTCAGCACGCCGTCGGGCTTGGGATAATCGATCTTCCCGCGCTGGTCGGCCGGGTCCAGGCAGTCGTGGTCGGCCCTGGAATGGCGCAGGGTCCACGGCGGGTTGCGGACGCCCAGCCTGGGTAGCAACCACTGCTCGATGCCGGTCATCAGGGTGGCGATCAGGCGGCCCTTCTTGAACCACTGTTTGAAGTTTTTCGATTGCTTGAGTTCGTCGTGCAGCCAGCTGGCTTCGAACGCGGCCGGGTAGGCGACCAGTTCGTCCTGCGCGCGGCCTGCAGCGAGCGCGTCGAACGCGGCCTGGGCGGCGAGCATGCCGGTCTTGAGCGCGGCGTGGCTGCCCTTGATCCGGCTGGCGTTGAGGTAGCCGGCCTCGCAACCGACCAGCGCGCCACCGGGGAATATGGTTTTGGGCAGCGACATCAGGCCGCCCGCGGTGATGGTGCGTGCGCCGTAGGAAATGCGCTTGCCGCCTTCCAGGTGCTTGCGGATCGAGGGATGGGTCTTGAAGCGCTGGAACTCCTGGAACGGGCTCAACCACGGGTTGCTGTAGTCCAGCCCGACCACGAAGCCGACCACGACCTTGTTGTCGTCCGCGTGGTACACGAACGAGCCGCCGTAGGTATCCGAGTCCAGTGGCCAGCCGGCGGTGTGTACCACCAGACCGGGCTCGTGCCGGGACGGATCGACCTGCCACAGCTCCTTGATGCCCAGGCCGAAGCTCTGCGGGTCGCAGTCCTTGTCCAGCTTGAAACGGGCGATCAGCTCGCGCCCCAGATGGCCGCGCGATCCCTCGGCGAAGATCGTGTACCTGGCGTGCAGCTCCATGCCGCGCTGGAACTGGGGGCCGGGCTCGCGGTCCTTGTCCAGGCCCATGTCGCCGGTGGCCACGCCGAGCACCGCGCCGGCGTCGTTGTAGAGCACTTCGGCGGCGGCGAAGCCGGGGAAGATCTCCACCCCGAGCGCCTCGGCCTGGGCGGCCAGCCAGCGGGTGAACTCACCGAGGCTGATGATGTAGTTGCCGTGGTTGTCGAAGCAATCCGGCAGCAGGAAGCCGGGCGTCGCCTGCGCTCCGGTCTCGCTCAGGAACAGGAACTCATCGCGGGTCACCGGCTGGCGCAGCGGCGCGCCGCGCTCCTTCCAGTCCGGGAACAATTCATCCAGCGCGCGGGTATCCATGATCGCGCCCGACAGGATGTGCGCGCCGGGTTCGGAGCCTTTCTCCAGAACGCACACCGACACCTCACTGCCCTTGCTGGCGGCGAGCTGGCGCAGGTGGATCGCAGTGGCCAGCCCGGCCGGGCCGGCGCCGACCACGACGATGTCGTACTCCATCGATTCGCGGGGGCCGTAGGCGGCGAGCAGGTCTTCCGGGGTCATGACGGTTCCATTGCTTGTGGTGACGCCGCTGCGAGGATGGCCGAGGGCGGCGCGTTCCAGATTGATCCGGCCTGCGCTGCCAGGTGTGCAAACACGCGCTCCAGGTGCTTGATCCGGTGCGGCTGGCCCATCACCCACGGATGGATGTTGAGCGCCAGCATCCGGCCGTGGCCGGTCTCGCGGGCTTCGGCCAGCAGGAACTCGCAGGCGTCGATGATCTGGTCGGCGTACCCGGACTCGGCATGCAGGTTGTCGCCGACGATGAAGCGGTCCTCAAGCTCCAGCGACAGCGGCAGGATCGACAGCGGGCCGTGATCGGTGTTGAAGGCATAGGGCAGCTCGTCGTTGACCCAGTCCGCGCACCACTCGATGCCGGCGGCGCGCAGCAGCTCCGGTGTGCGTGCGGATTGCGAGCGGGCCGGCGACAGCCAGCCGCGGATCGGCCCGGCGGCGTACGGCGTCAGTGCGGCCAGGCTGCGCTGGATCCACTCGCGCTCGCGCGCCGCATCCAGTCCGCCGTAATGCACGCAGTCCATGTTCCAGCCGTGGCCGAGCAGCTCGGCTCCGGTCGCCTGTACCCGGCGCAGCAGCGTCGGGTAGCGCTCGGCCAACTCACCATTGACCGCGACACTGGCGGTCAGGCCATGGGACTTCAGCGCGTGCAGCACCCGGAACACGCCGACCCGGTTGCCGTAGTCGCGCAGGGTGTAATGGCGCAGGTCCGGGTAGGGCATGGTCATGCTGCCGGGCGCCTTGAAGCCTTCGCCGGTCGGGTTCAGCGGGAAGTGCTCCAGGCTCAGGTTCACCCACAGCGCCACCGGTTTCCCGTCCGGCCACGCGACCGGCGCGCGCTGGGCCAGCATCGACCAGGCGTAGCGGTCGTGGTCCATGCCGTGACGGCGGCGCGGGTACTCCAGGTATTCCGGGCCAAGGCTCATGCCGTCTGCTCCTGCGCCACCGCGTCGATCGATGCCAGTGCCTCGTCGTAGTGATGCTCGAGATAGTGTGCGGCGATCTCGCGGCCGGTCGCCTTCCATACCCCGGTGTGCTTGCTGATGTAGTCCATCGCCTCCTCGAAGGCGCGCAGCCGGTGCGGGTGGCTGACCTGGTAGGCGTGCAGCGGCACGCACATCACGGTGCCGCTCTGCGCGCCCTCTTCATACAGGCGGTCGAAGGCGTCCTTGATCATTTGCCCGTAGCGGCGTGGCTCGATCTTGTTGACCACGTAGGTGATGGTGTCGTTGAGCTCCAGCGAGTACGGCACCGAGACAAACCGCTTGCCGCTGCGGGTGCGTACCGGGGTCGGCTGGTCGTCATGGAACAGATCGCAGGTGTACTGGCCGCCGGCCTCGGCGAACAGGTCGATGGTGGCGTTGGAGTGCGACAGCGCCGGGGCCAGGTAACCGTCGCAGTGCTGGCCGGTGTGTTTGGCGATCAGCGCCATCGACTCCTCGATCATCGCCCGCTCCTGCGCCTCGTCCAGGCCGTAGGTGTAGCGGGTGTTGTAGATGCCGTGGCTGAAGAACTCCCAGTCGCGCTCGGCGGCCAGCTCGATCACCTCGGGGTGATGGATCAGGGTTGCCGCCGACAGCGACACCGAGCCGCGCAGGCCGTACTTGTCCATCACCCGCATCATGCGCTGGTGGCCGACCCGGTTGCCGTAGTCGCGCGTCGCGTAGCCCAGCACGTCCGGCTGCGGCCGCGGCCATGGCTTGCGCTGCGGATTGGGCGGCGGCGCCAGCTCGTAGAACTCGATGTTGGGCGCGATCCACAGTGCGACCTTCGCGTCACCCGGCCACTGGATCTTCGGCCGGCTGTCGTAGGGCCAGTAGTCGTACAGACCGGGGTCGGCCTTGTGGGCCGGATCGCGGGTACTCATGGCGCGACCTTGCGCAGCTGGGCCTCCACCTCGGCCACCGGCTCCACATCGGCGTACTTGAGCATGATGTCGGCAAGGTTGGCGAAGTGCGGGATCTCGTGCTTGTCGGCCACGCACTCCTCGACCACGATGGTGCGGAAACCGCGCGAGAGGCTGTCCACCGAGCAGGCGCGCACGCAGCCCGACGTCGAGCCGCCGGTGATGATCAGGGTGTCGATGCGGTGGAAGGTCAGCAGCGACCACAGGTTGGTCTCGAAGAATGGGCTGGCCATCAGCTTGTGCATGACGATGTCGCCTGGCTGCACGTCGGCGCGCGGATCGAGCTGGGCGCGCTCGGAGCCGTGCTTGATGTTCTGCAGCGAGTCCGGCGTGTTGGTGCGCGTGCCCCAGACCCCGGCGTCCTCGCCGTTCCCGGCATAGGCGACATAGGTCCAGATGACCGGCAGGCCGCGCTCGCGACACAGGAACGACAACATGTTGATGTGTTCGATCTGGCGCGGATCGGTCTGGTACGCGGTCTTGAACGCGTCCATGTCGGTGTAGGCACGCTGCACGTCGATGTTGACGATCGCCGGACGCTGGCCGAAGCCGAATTTGGCGCGGTTGCGGTTGGCCTTGACCTGCGCCCAGTACTGGCGCGCGGTGAGGTCGGAGGTTTCCATTACAGGCATCGGAGTTCTCCCTGGATCAGCGGGTCAAGAGGCGAGGCGCGCCAGGCGGGCGCGCTCGTCGCGCACCAGAGTGGACATGACCAGGGCCACGGCGATGAGGATAAACACCAGCTGGAAGGCCGGCTTGTAGCTGCCGGTAACGTCGAAGATCTTGGCGGCCATCCAGATGCCCAGTCCCGCGGTGGAGGCATCCAGCAGGGTCACGGTGCCGAGGATCTTGCCGGCCGCGGTCAGCCCGAAAGCATTGACCGCCAGCAGCTGGATCATGGTGTATAGGCCGCCCCAGCCAAGCCCGAACAGGATCAGCGAGTACCAGATCAGATCGGGCCGCATGGTGGCAAGCACTGCTGCGCCCGCGGCCATGATCATCAGGTTCACCATGAAAACGACTTTGGCCGACAGGATGTCAGCCAACATGCCGAACAGGAACTTGCCGACCATCGCCAGGCCGAACATCAGGCTCAGCGCCGAGCCCGCCTGGACCGGCGAGAACTCGAGATCGCGCATGTGCAGGAACAGGTTCTGTGACACGGCCATGATCGAGAAGAACGTGGTCATCGCGACGGTCGCCAACGCCCAGAACGTACGCGTGCGCAACGCCTGCCCGTAGGTCAGGTCAGGCAGGGTGACGATGTTTGCGGCGGCGTCCGAGGCGGCTTTTGCGGCCACCTTGTCGGCGCCCCAGGGCTTGATGTTGAGCTCTTTCGGGCTGTGCACCAGGAAGTAGGCGATGACCAGGAAGGTGGCCGGGATCGCCATTTCCCACATGAAGGCGGTACGCCAGTCCATGGTTTTCAGCAGATGCACGGCCAGCGGCGGGAAGATCATCCCGCCCAGGCTGGTGCCGACCAGTGCGATGCCGATGGCGGTTCCCCGCTGGACGCTGAACCACTGCGACACATAGATCACCGCTACGTTCAGCCCGGCGGCCACCAGCACCACGCCCATGCCCACGTGGATCATGTACAGGTGGGTCAGCGACTGCACGAAGCTGTAGGCGAGGTACATGGCACCCAGCAACGCGATGCCGGCCAGGATCAGGCGGCGCGGGCCGGCCTTGTCGATGATCGCGCCGATGAACGGCCCCAGCCAGCCAGCCATCACCAGGGTGATCACGTCGCGCAACTTCAACTGGCTGCGGGACCAGCCGAACTCGTCCAGCAGCGACTCGTCGAATGCGGTCAGGCCGGTCACGACCAGGCCGTTGGACGTCAGCAGGACCAGCATCCCCATTACCGCCATCAGCCACGGGTAGTAGCGCTTCATTGGTGTACCTCTGCAGGTTGGTTCATGGGGAACAGGGATGCCCGGTGGGACGAATGTCGATTGGCGTTGACCGCCGACGGAGGGCATGCCTACACTTTGTCCGGACAAAGTGTGCCACAGTCGATTGCCTTGGAGGAAGCCATGAATACCGTGATCGTTCTTTTCAACCTCAAGCCGGGCGCCAGCGCCGCAGACTTCGAGCAGTGGGCGCGCGAGCACGACCTCCCAACGGTAAATGCCTTGGCGTCGGTGGCGAGCTTCGAGACGTTGCGGGCCAAGGGCCTGCTGATCGGCGACGGCAAGCCGCCGTACGAATACATTGAGATCATGCGGGTACCCGACATGGCGGCGTTCGCCGCCGATCTGTCCGCGCCGGCGGTGCAGGCGGGCGCGGCGCAGTTCCAGCAGTTTGCCGACAACCCGATGTTCATCCTCACCGAATCGATCTGAGGCCGTCATGACCGTTGAATCCTCCCCGTTGGCGCCACCGCGCTACAGCGAACTCAAGGGCAAGGTCGCCCTGATCACCGGTGCCGGCCGTGCCGGCGGCCTCGGCGAGGGCATCGCCCGACGCCTCGCCGCGGAGGGTTGCACGGTGGTGATCACCGATATCGGCAAGGGCCGCGGCGAGCAGATGCCGGTCGATGCGATCGGCACCGACGAAGAGATGGCGCACACCGCGGCGGCGATCCGGGAGGCCGGCGGCGATTGCGTCGCGATGGCGCTGGACGTGCTGGAGGAGAGCCAGGTCGAGGCGGTAATCGCCAGGACCGTCGAGCGTTTCGGCGGCATCGATATCCTGGTCAACAACGCGGGCATCGGCTACCTGATGAAGTCGCTGGTCGATGTCGAGGCGGACGAATGGGACGCGGTACTCGGGGTCAACCTGCGCGGTACTTTCCTGTGCACCAAGCACGCGGCGCGCGCGATGATCGCCAAGGGCCGCGGCGGCCGGATCGTCAACATTGCCTCACAGGCCGCCAAGTCCGGCGTTCCGCATGCCGGCGCGTACTGCGCATCCAAGCACGGCGTGGTCGGGCTGACCCGGGTCAGCGCGATCGAACTGGGCGAGCACGGCATCACCGCCAACGCGATCTGCCCCAACCACGTCACCACCGGCCTGGGCGCGTGGCAGAACGAGTACTTCGCCAAGCTGCGCGGCCAAAGTGTCGATGAGTACCTGGCCCAGATGCGCGCGCGCATCCCGCTGGGGCGTCCAGGGCTGCCGGGCGATACCGCGGCGGCCTGCGCGTTCCTGTGCTCCGACGACGGCGCCTACGTCACCGGCGAGGCGATGAACGTCTCCGGCGGTGAAGAGACCCACTGACCCATTTGTTTCAGGCCGCGCACGCCTGCGCGGCACGTAACGTCAGGGAAGGTTTGGACAACTCCCGTCATCCCCGCGAAAGCGGGGATCCATGGACTTCAGCCCGTTGATTGGCAACGTTCATGGGCTCCCGCCTGCGACCGCAGGAAGTCCAGTCGGGCGCGGGAGTGACGAGCAAAGACGAGTTGACCAGGGCTTCCCTGGAACAAGCAACACAAGAGCACGCAACGTGAGAACCGGAGGGTTCGATGTCCCAAACAACTTATGCCTGGCCCAACGATGCGCGACTGGCGCTGTCGGTGGTGGTCAACGTCGAGGAAGGCTCGGAGTACAACGTTGGTGAAGGCGACAAGATCACCGAGCCGGTGGACGAGCTGTCGGTCTCGCTGACCAAGCCGGTCCGCAACTACGGCAACGAGTCCAACTATCGCTATGGCGTGAAAGAGGGCCATGCGCGCATCGCCGCGCTGCTGGACAAGTACGACGTCACCGCGACCTACACCGCCGCCGCGTTGTCGCTGGAGCGCGCGCCGGAGATCGCTGCTTACCTGCATGGCAGTCGCCACGAGACCTGCTCGCACGGCTGGCGCTGGATCCACCAGTTCCGTCTCGACGAGGCCGCCGAGCGCGAGTTCATCCGCAAGGCCGCCGACAGCATCGAGAAGACCACCGGCACCCGTCCGGTCGGCTGGCTGTCGCGCTACCTGCACACCGCCGATACCCGCCGGCTGCTGCAGGAGGAAGGCTTCCTATACCACATGGACGACTACTCGGCCGACGCGCCGTTCTGGGCGCCGGTGGACGGCTCCGACACGCCGATGGTGATCGTGCCCTACCAGTTGGACACCAACGACATGAAGATGTGGCTGGCGCCGTCCTACCTGCCCAAGCACTGGCTGGACTACGCGATCGACAGCTTCGACACCCTGTACGAAGAGGGCGGTGATGCGCCGCGGATGATGTCGCTGGGCCTGCACCTGCGGATCATCGGCCGACCGGGACGGATCGGCGCGTTGCAGAAATTCTTCAAGTACGTCGGCGAGAAACAGGGCGTCTGGTACGCGACCCGGCGCGGTATCGCCGAGCATTTTGTCAGCGAGGTCGCCGCGAAATGAGCGAGGTCGCGACCCTGGCCGCCAATCCGCGCCGTTGCCTGATGTTCGTTCCTGGTTCGCGCCCGGAGCGCTATGCCAAGGCGATTGCCACCGGTGCCGATCAGGTCTGTATCGATCTGGAGGACGCGGTCGCACCGGGCGACAAGGACAGAGCGCGTGCCTCGGCGTTTGCGTTCCTTGCTGATGTCCCGGCGTCGTACAGCGAAATCGGCCTGCGCCTGAATCCGCTATCCACCGAACTGGGGCAGAAGGATCTGGGCGCGCTGCAGGCCTCGGGCCTCACGCCGGCGTTCGTGATGTTGCCCAAGGTCGAAAGCGCCGCCGAACTGCTGCAGGCCGATGCCGCGCTGGCCGGTCGCGCCACCGCGTTGATCGCGCAGATCGAAACCCCGCGCGGGCTGCTGGATGCACGCGAGATCGCCGCCGCCACGCCGCGCCTGCAGTCACTGATGTTCGGCGGCTTTGATTTCATCGTCGCCCTGCGCGGCCGCGCGAGCTGGGAGAGCTTCTTCCACCCCCGCGTGCAGCTCGCGGTGATCGCCGCCGAGGCCGGCATCGGCTGCATCGACGTGCCGTTCCTGGACATCAAGGACGAGCCCGCGCTGGTGGCCGAGACCGATCGCGTGATCGCGCTGGGCTTCACCGCCAAGGCCGCGATCCACCCCGCCCAGGTAGACCCGATCCAGCAGCGCTACCTGCCGACCGTCGCTGAACTGGAACGTGCCAGGCGCGTGGTGGCCGCCCTGCAGGCCAACCGCGGCGAGGCGATCCAGCTCGACGGTAAGCTGGTCGATCGCCCGATCGAGATCGCCGCCGAGCGTGCAATCGCGCTGGGTGTGCACGGCGCGCGCCCGGGCTGACCCGTTATTGCGCCCGGGGCATCACCGCGCTCCACCTTCATGGACGAGCGCCGCCGACCGGCATGCCGTCATCACCACTTCAACAATTCCAAAAACAAGGAACACCCCCATGGTCCAGACAGCCAAGAAAGTCGGTGAAAACCGCTACCGCGAAACCTTCGGACGCTTCTTCGAGGAGTTCCGGATCGGTGATACCTACGAGCACCGTCCGGGTCGCACGATCACCGAGACCGACAACACCTGGTTCACGCTGCTGACGATGAACACCCATCCGATGCACTTCGACAAGGAGTATGCGAAGGCGTCGGAGTTCGGAAAGATCATCGTCTGCTCGCCGTTCACCGTCGCCTTGATGGTCGGCATGAGTGTCACCGACGTCAGCCAGAAGGCGGTGGCCAACCTGGGCTGGTCGGAGATCAAGCTGACCCACCCGCTGTTCGTCGGCGACACCCTGTACGCCGAATCGACCGTGCTGGAGAAACGCGAGTCCAAGTCGCGGCCCGGCGCCGGCATCGTCACCTGCAAGACCGACGGGCTGAACCAGGACGGCGTTCTGGTGTGCACTTTCAACCGCACCATGTTGATCGCGCGCGAAGGCCATTCGGTCGAAGACAAGGTCAACTACTGAGCGCGATGCCATGAATGCAGAAGCCAATACCGTCGCCGATGTGCCCGAGTGGAGCGCCGAGGATGAGCGCACCCTGCTCGACACCATCGATACCTGGGTGGAGAAGTCCGTCGCCCCGATCGCGATGGAATACGACCAGGAGGACAAGTACCCGCACCAGCTGGTGGAAGAGATGAAGGAGCTCGGCCTGTTCGGCGCGACCATCTCCCAGGAGTACGGCGGCCTTGGCCTGCCCGCGGGCATCTACGCCAAGATCGTCACCCGCATCGCCTCGGTGTGGATGGCGCCGACCGGCATCTTCAACTCGCACTTGATCATGGCCTCGGCGATCGAGCGTTGCGGCACAGAGGCGCAGAAGCGCCACTACCTGCCGCTGATGGCGACCGGTGAGCTGCGCGGCGGCCTCGGTCTGACCGAGCCCAACGCCGGTACCGATCTGCAGGCGATCCGCACCGTCGCCAAGCGCGACGGCGACCATTACGTCGTCAACGGCGCGAAGACCTGGATCACCAACTCGCTGCACGGCGACATGATCCTGCTGCTGGTCAAGACCGACCCGGACGCGCAGCCGCGCCATCGCGGCATGAGCATGCTGATCGCCGAGAAGGGCGATGGCTTCATCGTCGCCAACAAGATGAAGAAGTCCGGCTACCGCGCCATCGACACCTGCGAGCTGGTGTTCGAGGACTACAAGGTGCCGGTCGATCGCCTGCTCGGTGGCGAGGAAGGTCAGGGCTTCAAGCAGACCGTCGGCGGGCTGGAGCTGGGCCGCATCAATATTGCCGCGCGCGGTGCCGGCATCGCCGAGGGCGCACTGCGCCTGTCGCTGCGTTACGCCCAGGAACGGAAGACCTTTGGCAAGCCAATCTGCGAGCACCAGGCGATCCAGCTCAAGCTGGGCGAGATGGCCACGCGCGTGGAAGCCTCCAAGCTGTTGATCCAAAGCGCCGCGCGTGCCTACGACAGCGGCCAGCGCTGCGACATGGAAGCCGGCATGGCGAAGCTGTTCGCCACCGAGACCGGCGCGTACTGCGCGCAGGAAGGCATGCGCATCTTCGGCGGCTACAGCTACTCCACCGAGTACGAGATCGAGCGCTTCCACCGCGATGCGATGTTGATGTGCATCGGCGAGGGCACCAACGAGATGCAGAAGATCATCATTTCCAAACAGCTTGTCGCACGCAACGCCATCTAGTCCGGAGTCAGCAGCATGAGTGAGCTTCCCCTGAAGGGCGTTCGCATCCTCGCCGTGGAGCAGTACGGCGCCGGACCGTATGGTTCGATGCACCTGGCCGATCTGGGCGCGGAAGTGATCAAGATCGAGTCGCCGCCGGGTGGCGACGTGTCGCGGGCGACCGGGCCTTACTTCCTCGGCGACGGTGACAGCCAGTTTTTCCAGACCTTCAACCTCAACAAGCGTTCGTTGCGGCTGGACCTGAAAAGCGCTGAAGGCCGCGAAGTGTTCGGGAAGCTGGTCGGCACCGCCGACGCCGTGCTCAACAACCTGCGTGGCGACCAGCCGGCCAAGCTGGGGCTGGACTACGCCACCCTGGGCAAGCTCAATCCAAAGATCGTCTGCGCGCACCTGTCGGCCTACGGGCGCGACAACGAGCGCGCTGCGTGGCCGGGTTACGACTACCTGATGCAGGCCGAGGCCGGCTTCATGGCGCTGACCGGCGAGCCCGGCCAGCCGCCATCGCGGTTCGGCCTGTCGATGGTCGACTTCATGACCGGCACCACGATGGCGATGGGTCTGCTGGCCGCGCTGGTCGGCGCGATGCGCACCGGTGAAGGTCGCGATGTCGATGTCAGTCTGTTCGATGTCGCCCTGCACCAGCTCAGCTACCCGGCCACCTGGTACCTCAACGAAGGACACGAGACGACCCGATTGGAACGCTCCGCCCACCCCAGCACGGTGCCGTGCCAGGTGTACCGGACCGCCGACGGCTGGGTGATGGTGATGTGCATGCTGGAGAAGTTCTGGCAGACCTTCATCGCCGGCATCGAGCGTCCGCAACTGGGCACCGATCCGCGTTTTGCCGATTTCCCGGCGCGGCGCGAGCACCGCGAGGCACTGACCCCGCTGGTTGACGAGGCGCTGATGCAGCACGACACCGCGTACTGGACCGGGCGTTTTTCCGGCCAGATTCCGATCGCGCCGGTGCTCGACATCGCCCAGGCGTTGGACAATCCCTACGTCGAACGCATCGGCATGCTGCAGTCCGTCGATCACCCGCAGGGCGCGCAACGCATGCTCCGCAGTCCGATCAAGTTGAACGGCCAGAGGCTGGAAGGCGCCGCCTGCCCGCCGCTGGGCGCCGACGCGTCCGAGCTGCTGACCGAGTTGGGCTACAGCGCCGACCAGCGTGCGCGGCTGGCAGCGCAAGGCGTGGTTTGACGGGCCCGCAAGGGAAGGTCTGAATAATTGCCGTCGTCCCCGCGAAAGCGGGGGTGAGGTCGGACGTTTGCGAGCCACTGGCTCGCGTCCGATCGAACGCCCAAGCGCTATGCGCGCGGGCCGGGGATCGTAAGATCCAGCGACTTCAAGTAATTGAAAAGCAACCACGCTGGGTTCCCGCTTTCGCGGGAATGACGGGGAAAATCCAAGTTTCCCGGAGCCCCCCGAGCCGCGTGATCTACCGTTTCCACCGGAGTCGAAAGATGAAACTCGAAGGCGTGCGCGTGCTCGACCTGTCGCTGTTCCTGCCCGGCCCGCATCTGACCATGATGATGGCCGACCACGGCGCGGACGTGATCAAGGTCGAGCCACCCAGTGGCGAACCGGTGCGCGAAGTGGGGCTGAAACAGGCTGGCGCATCGACCTGGTTCCGAAACACCCATCGCGGCAAGCGCTGCATCGTGCTCGACCTCAAAAGCGAGGCCGGCCAACAGGCATTCGCGAAGCTGGTCGAACGCGCCGACGTCGTGGTCGAGGCGTTCCGTCCCGGCGTCGCCATGCGGCTGGGCATCGACTACGAGCGCTGCCGTGCCCTCAATCCGCGCATCGTCTATTGCTCGATCAGCGCCTACGGCCAGACCGGCCCGAAGGTCGCCCGCCCGGCGCATGACCTGGCGATGCAGGCCGACAGCGGCGTGGTCAGCCTCAACCTCGGCCCGGATGGCCAGCCCGCCTCGCCGCACATGCCGGTGGCCGACATGGCCGGCTCGTTGATGGCACTGAGCGGCATCCTGATGGCGTTGTACCGGCGCGAGAAGACCGACGAAGGCGACTGCATCGACCTGTCGATGCAGGACGCGCTGATGGCCTGGCTGCCGAACGTGCTCGGTCCGCCGTTTGCCGAGGATCGCGACCCGGTGGTCAAGGACGAACGCAGCTGGGGCGGCAACGCGATGTACCGGCTGTACCGCTGCAGCGACGACCGCTGGCTGGCGCTGGGCGGCGCGGAGCACAAGTTTGCCGACAACCTGCTGGGTGCGCTCGGTCGGCCCGATCTCGCCCCGCTGTGCCGCCTGCCACCCGGACCGGGCCAGGACCCGGTCAAGGCGTTCCTCGTCGACACTTTCGCCACCCGCACGCTGGCGCAGTGGAGCGAATTCCTGGAGCCGCTGGACGTCTGCTGGGCCCCGGTAAAAACCCTCACCGAAGCCTTCAACGACCCGCACACCCAGGCGCGCGAAATGATCTGGACCGCACCCGACGGCGGCAAGCACCTGGGCATCCCGATCCGCTTTGCCAACGAGCCGGGCCGGATCGATCCGCGTCTGGACGAGCTGGGCGGATCGACTGCCGAGGTGTTGGCCGAGCTGCGGTTCCACGCTCGCTGGAGCAGCCGATGAAGTCGTCGCGGCGTTGAACGCCTTGCGGTCTTCCGGCGGTGCGAAACCGTGGCCTACGTCGGGGAACCCCACGTAGGCCACCGGGATCCCGTTATTCCGCCTTCCAGCGACTTACCTTGTCCAGGAGGACTTTCATTGCCGGGCCGTCGTCAGGCAGTTGATCAACCGGCACGTCCAGATGGTTCAGCGGGTATGCCTGCTGGTACTGCTCGAGTACCGGCCGCGTCACATCCATCGGATAGTGAGGAATTCTGCGGCCTTTGCGCAGCGCGGCGATATCAATCTCAGCTTCAATGATTGCTTCATCATTGCTCGGATCTTCAGCCAGTACCTCGCCACCCGGGCTCACGATGACAGAGCCACCACCGTGTTTTGCCCATTCGCTGTCTGCCGGGAAAGTGATGTTCGACATGGCGGAATAGAAGTTGTTGAAATCCGCGGTGGCCATGACATCCAGCTTGGAGAACAGAGTGGATGTCCGAAACATGATCTCGACCCCACGCATGGCAAAAGCCGAGTACACCATCGTGTCCCGCTGTACCGTGCTCACGGCAATGTTGCCGTATTCCGTCCGCAGCACCGGAAACAGTGCTTCTTCACCGTACATCGCGACATACCTGTCGTAGACGTTCTCAATGGTGGTGGTGGGGATCTCTATGTCCGGCATGAAGTTCTTGACGTTGCGTGTTTTCCAGAACTTTTCCGCCACCTCGCCGTCGCGGCCAATCACCGTATTCAAGCTCAGGACATGACCCGGCCACGCATCGTCCCGGGCGTAACTGCCGAAGATGATGTAGGTGTCGCATTCCTTGGCGAGCTTGCCCAATGCGGCGGTTTCCGGGCCCGGGATCTTGATGGTGAATTTGAGTTTCTCTTCCCGTATCCCATCTGAATAACCGGTCAACGGAAATTCATTGAACAGGATGAAATCCGGTTTCTTGCCCACGGTACAAGCCCGCTGCGTCAGAGCCGTCATCTGCTCCAGGTTGTTTGCAAGGCCTTCACTTACAGTGGGGAAGTCCTGCAGGTTGCGCGTCAGGTTCTGCACAACCTTGATCACAACCTTGTCTTTTTCCAATGGCACTTGAGCGTAGCTGCCATCTTTTTCGACCAGCGTTGCGGCATGCGTACCCGCGGTGGAAAAGAGAAGGGCCAGCGCCAGCAGTTTCAAAGGCGCAGGGGCCAGGGATTTCAACTTGATCATTCCAGGTGTCATGTTTGATCTCTACTCAGGGGCACCACGCCATCGTCGTGGTGCCAAGGACAGGGTGGTGCCGCTACGTATCGGTCAGGCGTCCACGGCCTCGCCGGCGAAAGAGTGGCCGGTAATCTTGCGCCAGTCCCGGGTGACGAATTCCTCGTCGATCAGGGTGCGCTGGAACAGCTTTCCATCGCGGAACCAGTGCCAAACGCGGTTGCGGTAGCGGCCGCAGTCGGAGAGCTGGATCATCTCGTACAGCCACACGCCCGGATCGCTCACGCGCTCCCAATACAGCATCAGGCTGCGGTGGTGGTCGTCCTCGGGCAGTTCCGCGCACCAGCCGTAGATCAGCTCGTTGTCAAAGATGATGCGGCCGAACTGGTAGCGGGTCGGGAAATCGCGGACCTCGGTCTTGCCGTCGGCCCAGCTGTACTGGTTGGTCTGGTGGTAGGGGATCTTTTCATCGCCGGTGAAACGGCAGATCAGGCGCGAGCGGTGCTCGTCGTACTTGTTGCCTTCGGCGTCGTAGTAGCGGTAAACACCGTCCCAGACGCCTTCGTGGCGTGCGAGGGAGGGCATGTGACGTTGCATGTCGGGCATGGGGTGCTTTCCTTTGAGCGTGGTGTATTGAAGGCGCCAGTCGGTGCCGCCTCTAGCGGAGCTCGTCCATTACTTCTTCCATCGGCACGTCCATAGCACCGCTTTCCAGCGCCTCGGTCTCCTGCTGCACGATCCGCAGTACCCGGGCGATATATTCCTGCATCCATGTGCCGCGCTCATCCTCGGCCTTCGCGTCGGGGACGAAGGCGTCGATCTCCGCGCGGGTCAGCAGGCCCTTGGCTTCTATCAGCCGCTCCAGCGCGTCCAGCCGCTGATGGGTCACCGCGTGCTCCATCGCGATCACCATCGCGATCGACAGCACACGCTCCACGTCGGGATCCTTGAAGAAGTACGGCCGTTTGCCCCTGGCGCGGGAGCCGGCCAGGGCGATCGGGTCGATGGCGTCGATGTCGCTCATTTCCACGCTCCGAACATCGTCCACAACGCGGCGCGCCCGTAGTCCTCGCCGTCGCTGGCGGCTTCCGGAAAGATGCTGTGGTCGACCACGCCGCGCACGCTGGTCTCGAGATAACGGCTGTCATCGAAGCCGGCGGCAGCCATCATCGCGCGCAGGTCGTATTCGTGCATGACGCCCCAGAACGGCTCGTTGTTGTTGTAGGTGTCCCAGTCGCGGACGAACTGCTCGTAGGGATCCATGCCGTGGTACTGCGGCTGCTCGAGGTTGGCGGTGAGGCCGCCGTCGGCAAGCAGGCGGTGGATCTCGCGCAGCTTGCGCGGCATCGCCTTGGCCGAGCTCTCGTGGAAGAACATGGCGGTGCTGATCAGGTCGAAGTGGCCGTCCGGGTAGTCCAGCGATTCGGCGTCGGCCTGGCGGAATACGAGGTTGTCCACGCCCATCGAGCGTGCGCGGGCGTGGGCGTAACGCAGCATCGGCGCGGCCACGTCGACGGCGATCACCTCGGCCTCGGGAAACGCCTGCGCCAACGGCACGACGTTGTGGCCGACGGTGCATCCCAGGTCGAGGATCCGACGCGGCTTGAAGTCCGGGTGTTCTTCCTTCAGCCATTGCGCCAATGCCTGGCCGCCGCCGTCGTTGTATCGCCCGAGCATGCCGCCGGTGGTGGCGAAGATGCCGGCGTCGTAGTTCGCGCCGGCCGAGATGTCGTCGGCGACCACCTCGGTGTGATAACCGCCGGGCATGCAGTGGATGTCCACCGCGCTGGCGTAGCGGGGCACTTTGACGGTCGGGTCCAGTTGCAGGTTGACCGAGCCCTGGTTGAGTTCGCGTGCCTTCTCGACCAGCGGGCGGAGTTGGCGCAACACCAGGCCACGGCCGGCCTGCTGACGCATCTCCATGGTGTTGCGGCGCAGCGCGCTCCAGGTCTGGTAGGTGCTGTCGCTCGACATCGCCTTGCGCACTTCATGCCGGGTGGCGGGTGGGCGGTCGTGGCTTTTCTCGAAAGCTGGCTTGACCCGTTTGTCGTAGGCGACCCGCACTTTCGGGCTCAGCCGGGTGGCGAGATAGCCGTTCATGTTGGCCAGGAAGTCAAAGCGGGCGGTGTCGTCGTGGCCGGCCTGCGGGAATACCGCGTGGCGGCCGACGTGGTGCCAGCTCGGGGGCGGTTGTTGGCTCATCTGTGCTGCTCTCCACGATCACGTGAGGGTTCAACGGTAGCCGATCAATCGGCATCAGAACCGCCGGAAAACTCCGGGGCCAGGACGACTATTCCGATTCGCAAAGCTCCGCCGGATATGGGATACGATGCAAATGACTGGACAATCATGAACTAATGATATAGCTATATGTCATCCAGCTGTGAGGGTCAAGCAATGCATGGCGGGAACGAGATGTTCGACACCCCGGGAAACAATCAGCAGGTGATCCGATGCTTCGAAAATGTGTTCGCTGCTGGCCAGCCCAGATTGGGGTGCGCGGGCTTGACCTGGGAAGTGCCGAAGGTGGCGCCCGGCAACTGCACCAAACGAAGGACGGCGGCCCGGATTCCCGGGTCGGCGAGTAAAGCAAGCCTCCCCCAACGCAGGCACGCCACTACTTTCGCCGTATGACACGGCCCCGACACCACAAGGTATTCCGATGATTAGACCCACCACGCATCTGCTCAGCTCCTGCATCGCCTCGGTGTTGCTGATGATGGCCACTTCCTACGCGTCGGCGCAGGATGTCGCCGTCCCCGCGGCAGAGGAGCAGGATGCTCCGATGACCCTGGAGTCGGTGACCGTCACCGCCCGGGGAATCGCCGAGCCGTTGCAGAAAATGCCGCTGCCAATCACCGCGATCTCCAGCGACACCATCGAGAAGAAAGGCCTGGACGACGTCACCGACATCGCCGCACTGACCCCCAGTTTTTCCTTCCGCTCCGGCTACGGGCGCGGGTTCGACCGCCCGGTGATCCGTGGCATGTCGAACATCCAGGGTGAGCCCAACGCGTCGTTCTTCATCGACGGCGTCTACGTCGAGGGCGATATCTCCAGCTACGGGCTGGAGAACATCCAGCGCGTGGAGGTGATCCGCGGGCCGCAGTCCGCCGCCTTCGGCCGCCGGACCTTCTCCGGTGCGGTCAACTTCATCACCGCCCGGCCCGGCACCGTGCGCGGCGGCAAGGTCACCCTGGGCGCCGGAAACCACGGCCAGGAGAAGATGGGCCTGTTCTATTCGGGCGGCAACGACGACGGCACTTTCGGCTATGATATCAGCGTCAACAAGCGCGGCAACGACGGTATCTATTTCAACGAGGTGTCCGGCGACAAGGACCTGGGCGGCACCGAATCGCTAAGCGTGATGGGTGCCATCGCCTGGTCGCCAACCGACAAGCTGGACATCACCGCGCGCGTCAGCAAGCAGGAGACGCGTGACCAGCATTTCGCGATCGCCCGCATCGGCAGCGAGAACCTCAACTGCTTCCTTCCCGAGTTCAGCGGCGACCTGATGTTCGGGGTCTACCCGGTCCTGGAAAGCCGCCGCCGCGGCTACTACTGCGGCGACATGCCGGCGCCGGACAGCTACGGGATCAACACGCCGGAGCTGCAGGCCGCCGGGTACTTCGCCGGCCGCAAGGGCGACCTGCTGCGCACCGGCCTGGTCGCCGATTACCACTTCGACAACGGGTGGAAATTCACCTCCACCAGCGCCTACAACGAGTCCGATATCTACGAAGGCTTCGACCAGGACTACAGCGCGGACCGTGGCTACGGCGGTGCATTCGAGAGCTTCACCAACACCCGCAACTCCGACTGGTCCCAGGACTTCCGCCTCAGCAGCGACGAGAGCCTGCCGGTGTCGGGCCTGTTCGGCGTGTACTACTACGCCCAGCAGGGCCGGCCGGGCTGGTTGGGCGACCTGACCGGATTCACCATCGGAGGCCCGGTGTCGGTATCCCCGGTCTCTACCAACCCCAGCGACGAGACGATCAACAAGGCCGTCTACGGCATGCTCAACTGGCGCATCGACGAGCGCTGGACCGCGTCGCTGGAAGGCCGGTATGCGTCGGACGAGATCAGCCAGGGCGGCGTGGACACCCGCGTGCTCACCGGCTATCCGCCGCCGAGCTACACCCCGGTCGACATCGTGTACTCCCGGCCCTATGCATTGAGCGAGACCTTCGAGAGCTTCACCCCACGCGCCACGCTGGGCTACCAGGCAGCAGACAACGTCAACGTCTACGGTCTGGTGTCCAAGGGCACCAAACCAGGCGGGTTCAACGTCGACGTGCAGCGCGCCGACCTGGCCGAAGCGGGTCGCGACACCCTGATCGCCCGCGGGCTGGAAACCTTCGACGAGGAAGAGGCCTGGAACTACGAGCTGGGTCTGAAAAGCGACTGGCTCGACAATACCCTGCGCCTGAACGCGAACGTCTACTGGATTGAGTGGACCAACCAGCAGTTGACCGAAACCCAGGTGGTGCCGCGCCTCAATGACAGCATGCTCGCCACCAGCTTCACCACCAACATCGGGGAATCCCGCATCCGCGGGCTGGAGCTGGAAGGCCAGTGGGCGTTCGCCCCCGGTTGGCTGGCCTCGTTCAACTACTCCTATACCGACGCCGAGATCATCAACTTCATCAGCCAGAACCAGGCCGACCTGTTCAGTGACAGCCCGGCGCCGACGCTGGACGATCCTGCCGCCAACGCCGCCGGCAACCAGTTGCCGCGCGTGCCCAAGCACAAGGCAACGCTCGGCTTCCTGTACGAAGGTGCGCTGGCCAATGGCTGGGGCTGGACCGCCAACATCGACAGTACCTACGAGGGCCGCCGCTACGTGCAGGTGGACAACCTGGCCAGCATCGCGCCGTCGGTGCGCACCAACATGCGCTTTGCCCTGGACCTGAGCGAGAAGCTGCAGGTCGCCGCCTACGTGACCAATGCCTTCAACGACCGCGCGCCGGAAGACGTCCAGCGGACTATCGACCAGGAGGTGATCTGGTACACACCGAACGTGGCGCCATTGACGGGAACCGGTTTCAACCACGCGGTCGACTTCGGTATCACCCCGTCGCTGCCACGCATGTATGGCGTGGAAGTGAGCTATCGGTTCTGACCGGATGATCAGGCGGGACTTCATAAAGGGCCTGGCCGGGGCCGCCGCGCTCGGCCTGTCCGGGTGCGGTGGCGCTGGAGTGAGATTGGCGCGCCGCACCGACGTGATCGTGGTCGGCGCCGGCCTTGCCGGGCTGGCGGCCGCGCACGCGCTGGAACGCGGCGGTGCCACCGTCACCGTGCTGGAGGCCGGCGACCGCATCGGTGGCCGGCTGCACACGGTGACGCGCAATGGACTGAGGTTTGAAGTCGGTGGCGTCGAGGTCGGGACCGGTTATGGGCGCGTGCGTGCACATGCGCGGCGGGTCGGGGTCGAAATCGTGCCGCCGTCGATGGGTCCGCCCGCTGCGGGCGGGGTCGCGCTGGCGTTCGGTGATGAGGTGCTGGACGTGTCCGGGTGGGCCGACAGCCGCTTCAATACGCTTCGGGGGCGTGAGCGGGAGCTTGCGCCGCCGGCATTGCTGGGCGCGGCGATGGGCGGCGCGGCATTGCCCGCTGTCGACGCATGGCGTGACCCGGCCCGGCTGTCCCTGGACGTGCCCTTGTCGGTGTATCTCGCCGCCCAGGGCTGGTCCGCCCGGGCGATTGAATGGATGGAAGTGGGCGACAGCTACAGCTCGCTGGCCACCATCAGCGCGCTGGATGCGTTGCGTCGCGACGCGTTGCGCCGGCATGGCCAGCGCGGCACCGGTTGGATCGCGGGCGGCAGCCAGGCGTTGCCCGAAGCGATGGCGGCGGCGCTGGGCAGGGAGGTGAGGCTCCGCACCCGGGTGGTGGCAATCGATTCCGCGCGTGGCGCAGTGGAGGTGACCGCGTCCGATGGGCGACGCTTCCAGGCCGGAGGGGTCGTGCTGGCACTGCCCAGCGGGCCGCTCGGCGGGATCCGTATCAACCCCGCGCCGCCCGAAGCGCAATCGGCAGTCTGGGCCGCGCGCCGCAGCAACGCGGTCACCACCATCCATTTGCAACCTACGCGCGCGTTCTGGGACGACGACGGATTTCCGCTGACGATGTGGGGCGACGGCCCGTTGCAGCGGATGTTCGCGGTTCCTGGTCCCGGCGGTGCCGGCGCGGGCGGCATCGAACGCCTGATCGTCTGGCTCAACGGCGGCGCCGCCGAACAGGCCGACCTGCTCGACCCGCAGGCGCGGATGGCTTGGGCCATTGCCGGCATAGAGCGGTTGCGACCGGCCAGTGCCGGTGCGCTCGAACCGCTGGCGAGCCGCAGCTGGGGTAATGATCCGCTGGCGATGGGCGCGTTTGCCGAGATCGCGCCGGGGCGGTTTGCCGACACGATGCGCTGGCATGCACAGCCGATTGGCCGCATCCATTTCGCCGGCGAGCAGACCGTGCTCGACCAGCCCGGCATGGAAGCTGCAATCACCTCGGGCGAGCGTGCCGCAGCGGCCCTGCTTGCCTGAAATTCCTTCCGATCTTCCAAGAGACCAGACCAACCATGGCATTGCATCCCTACGACCTGTACGACGTCCGCTCGCTGTTGACCGATGAGGAGCGTGCCGTGCAGGACACGGTGGCGCGGTTCACCGATGAGCGGGTGCTGCCGATCATCGGCGATGCGTTCGATGAAGGCCGTTTCCCGAAAGAGCTGCTGCCGGAGATCGCCGAACTCGGCCTGCTGGGCGCGACGTTGCCGGAACAATACGGCGGCGGTGGCCTGAACGCGGTCAGTTACGGCCTGATCTGCCAGGAGCTGGAGCGCGGCGACAGCGGCATCCGCAGTTTCGTGTCGGTGCAGAGCTCGCTGTGCATGTACCCGATCTACGCTTACGGCAGCGAGGAGCAGCGCCTGCGCTGGCTGCCGGACATGGCCGCCGGCAAGGTGATCGGCTGCTTCGGCCTGACCGAGCCGCACGGCGGCTCCGACCCGGCGAGCATGAAGACCCACGCCAGAAAAGACGGCGGCGACTGGGTGCTCAACGGCTCCAAGATGTGGATCACCAACGGCAACCTGGCGGATATCGCGATCGTCTGGGCGCAGACCGACGACGGCATCCAGGGCTTCGTGGTCGTGAAGGGCATGGCCGGTTTTGCCGCCCAGGAGATCAAGCACAAGATGAGCCTGCGCGCGTCGGTGACGTCGTCGCTGTTCTTCGACAACGTGCGCGTGCCCGAAGCCAACCGCTTGCCCAATGTGAAAGGCCTGCGCGGTCCGCTGGGCTGCCTGACCCAGGCCCGTTACGGGATCACCTGGGGTCCGATCGGCGCGGCGATCGCGTGCCTGGACGAGGCGCTGAACTACTCCAGGGAACGCATCCTGTTCGACCGCCCGGTGGCGGCGACGCAATCGGCCCAGCTGAAGCTGGCTGACATGGCGCGCCGGATCACCATGGCGCAATTGATGGTGGTGCAGCTGGGTCGGTTGAAGGATGCCGGCAGCATGGCGCCGGCGCAGGTGAGCCTGGCCAAATGGAACAACTGCCGGATGGCGATCGACATCGCCCGCGAGTGCCGTGACCTGCTGGGTGCGGCGGGGATCACCACCGAGCATTGCGCGATCCGCCACGCACTGAACCTGGAGTCGGTGATCACCTACGAGGGCACCGAGACCATCCACCAGCTGGTGATCGGCCGCGAGCTGACCGGTATCAACGCGTTCTGATTCTTCGCGCCCGCCGCGCGACCTTGCAGGCCGCGGCGATGGCCAGCGTCAGCACGATCGTGGACAGCAGTTGCAGCCGCGAGTCGGGCGACAGCAGCGTCAGCGCGAAGATCAATGCAAGGATCGCCAGACCCAGCCAGGTCACGTACGGGAAGCCGCGCATGCGGAACGGCAACGGTGCGCCGGCCCGGTCCGCGCGACGGCGCAGGATCAGCTGCGAGACCAGGGTGATCGTCCACACCATCAGGCAGGTCGAACCGACCAGGTTGAGCAGCGCAGGCAGCACCCGCTCGGGAAACCACAGCTCCAGCAGGGTGGCGAAGAACCCGAATGTGACGCTCGCCAGCACCGCGATCAGCGGCACCATGCGCCGGTTCACCCGGGCCAGGCCGCGAGGCGCCTCGCCGCGCTCGGCCAGCGAGAAGATCATCCGCGAGGCGCCATAGAGGTTGGCGTTGAGCGCCGACAGCAGCGCGATCACCGCGACCAGGGTGATCGCGGTGGCGGCGCCCGGGATCGCGGCGAACTGCAGCACTGCCGCGAACGGCGACTTCAATGCGTCGCTGGTCCACGGCACCACCGCGATGATCACCGCGATCGAACCGATGTAGAACACCAGGATGCGCCAGGCGACGGTACGGATCGCGCGGGCGAGACTGCGCCCTGGCTGCTCGGATTCCGCGGCGGCGATGGCGACGATCTCGGTGCCGCCGAACGCGAACACCACCACCAGCAAGGCCGCTCCGATCCCGGCCAGACCCTTGGGCGCGAAGCCGCCGTGAGCGGTGAAGTTGGATAGCCCCGGCGAGGGTGCCGCTGGCAGGAGTCCGAGCAGCAGTGCCGCGCCGATGGCGATGAAGGCGAGGATCGCGATCACCTTGATGATCGCGAACCAGAACTCGAACTCGCCGAAGTTGCGCACGCCCAGCAGGTTGATCGCGGTGAATATCGCCATGAACAACAGCGACAGCCACGGCACCGGCAACGACGGCCAGACCGTGGCCAGCAGTCCGGCGGCGCCGACCGATTCGGCCGCGACCACGACCACGATCTGCAGCCACCACAACCAGCCGACGGTGGCTCCCGCGGTCGGCCCCATCGCGTCGGCGGCATAGACCGAGAACGCGCCGCTGGACGGACGCGCGGCGGCCATCTCGCCCAGCGCGTGCATCACGATGATCACCAGCGCGCCGGCGATCAGATAGGAGACCAGCACCGCCGGCCCTGCTGCCTGCACACCCACGCCCGAGCCGAGGAACAGGCCCGCGCCGATCGCGGTGCCCAGGCCCATCATGATCAGCTGGCGGGGCTTCAAGGCATGTTGAAGCCGCGGCTCGCCGGCGGTGGGAGCGTCGGCGGAGGTGTTGGCGGATAGCTGCGGAGGAAGAGACATTCGGTGGGCGGGCTGCGATTGGCGAGCCCGCAACGATACCCGTCAGTGCGATTCGCGGGGCGGCGGTCGTCCTGGGGTAGTGGCCGGTGCGCCGGGGCTGGCCGACGACGCAGGTATCGTCGCCATGAGGTGCCGCTGGTGGTCGCACAAAGGCATTGTGCCAAATATAGAACGTATAGATATAAAGCTGGCTGTTTATCCTGATTGCGATATCAATCAAGCTGTTTGCATCAGGCGACGCACCGTCGCCCTTGAACACGGAGACCGCCGACATGATCACCTTGCGCCCCGCTTCGGAACGCGGCCACGCCAACCACGGCTGGCTTGACTCCCACCACAGCTTCTCGTTCGCCGGTTACCACGACCCGAACCACATGCACTGGGGCCCGCTGCGGGTCATCAACGAAGACCGGGTGCAGGGTGGCAAGGGCTTCGGCACCCATCCGCACCAGGACATGGAGATCATCAGTTACGTCCTTGATGGCACGCTGGCCCACCGTGACTCCATGGGCACCGGCGCCACCATCGTGCCGGGCGAGGTGCAGCGGATGAGCGCCGGCACCGGCGTCACCCACTCCGAGTACAACCACGAGCAGGGCAAGACCACGCACTTCCTGCAGATCTGGATCATCCCCTCCGTGCGCGGCATTCAGCCCGGCTATGAGCAGAAGACGTTCCCGGAGGCCGAGAAGCGCGGCCGCCTGCGGCTGTTGGCCAGCCCGGACAGCGCCGACGGTTCGGTGCTGATCCACCAGGACGCGCGGATGTATTCGGGTCTGTTCGATGCCGGCGAAGCGGCCGTACTGGAGCTGGCACCGGGCCGCCTGGGCTACGTGCACATGGCCCGCGGCAGTGCGGTGGTGAATGGCCACGACGTCTCCGCCGGTGATGCGTTGCTGTACGCCGACGAGTCGCAGGTGCTGATCGAGCGCGGCGAGGGTGCCGAGATCCTCGTCTTCGACCTGCCGCCGTTGCAATGAGGCCGGCCGGGATGAGCCTCAAGGACAGTACCGGCAAGCGCCGTCCCCACCGCTGGTCGCCGGTGAGCCAACTGCTGCACTGGACCACGCTGGTGCTGATCGTCTGGCTGGCGTGGCGGGGGCTGTCGATGGTCGACATGCCCAACACGCCGGCGAAGATCAACGCCTATGCGCTGCACAAATCGCTGGGACTCACCCTGCTGGCGCTGATGGTAGTGCGACTGGCATGGCGCCTGTTGGCCCGTGCGCCCAGGCCGGTGACTGGCACGCCGGCCTGGCAGGAGCGGATCGCATCGCTGACCCATGTCGGGCTCTACGTGCTGCTGTTCGCGATGCCGCTGAGCGGATGGCTGTTCAACTCCGCCTCCGGTTACCCGTTGCAGTGGTTCAAGCAATTCAATCTGCCCCCGATCGCCGGACGCGATACCGGGTTGGCCGAGTTGGCCGGCAACGTGCACCAGTGGGGATTCTGGCTGCTGGCGCTGCTGGTGGCCCTGCACGCCGGCGCGGCCCTGTACCACCACTTCGTGCAACGCGATGACACGTTGTTGCGCATGTTGCCGCGCACCCCGGGCGGCAAGCAGACCCTTCCTGCTTCTACCTCTGTTTTGAACAACTGACCTGGACCACTGACATGACCTTCAAGCATTCCCTGTTGCTCCTTTCCCTCGCCACTGCCGGCCTCGCTGCCGGTTCCGCCAACGCCGCGGACTATGTCCAGTCTTCGGGTGCGCTGACCTTCGCCAGCGAGTACCAGGGCGAGATCTTCACCGGCCAGTTCCCCGGCTTCCGTACCACCCTCAGCTTCGACCCGGCCGCGCCACAGGACGCACGGCTCGACGTGCTGATTCCACTGGCCGGGGCGGACACCCAGAACCCCGAGCGCAACGACACGTTGCGGAGCACGGATTTTTTCAACGTCGCGAAGTTTGCGCAGGCGCGCTACACCGCCGAGGGTTTCCGTAGCCTGGGTGGCAACGAGTACGCCGCCGATGGCACGCTCAGCCTGCGCGGCGTGGGCAAACCGGTCACGCTCACGTTCACCTGGGCGCCGGGCGAGGCGCCGGTGCTGTCGGGCAGCGCGAAGGTCGAGCGCCTGGCGTTCGGGGTCGGCGGCGGTGACTGGGCTGACACCGGCATCATCCCGGACGAGGTCGCCATTTCCACCCGCGTCCGGTTCTCCCACGCGCCCTGAGCCTCCTTCTTCACTGCCGCTGGCCCCGCCAGTACAACAACGGCGACAATGCCGGGATGAACGACACAGCGACAAACAACCCCCCGGCAAACGGCACCGCGACGCTGCTCGAGACCGTCGAGCTTGAAACCGCCCCCGACCCGAGCTGGGCCGTCATCTGGCTGCATGGCCTGGGCGCGGACGGCAACGACTTCGCGCCGATCGTTCCCGAGCTGGTCCGCAAGGACTGGCCGGGGCTGCGCTTCGTGTTTCCGCACGCGCCGGTGCGCGCGGTCACGATCAACAACGGCATGTCGATGCGGGCCTGGTACGACATCGTCAGCCTCGACGCCGACAAGATGACCGACCGCGCCGACGAGACCGGGGTCACCCAGTCGGTGGCGCAGGTCGAGGCCTTGATCGCCCGCGAGCTCGAGCGTGGCATCGCGCCCGACCGGGTCGTGCTGGCCGGGTTCTCGCAGGGCGGCGCGGTCGCGCTGGCCGCGGGGCTGCGGCGCAGCGAGCCGCTGGCCGGGCTGGTCGCGTTGTCGACCTACCTGCCGTTGTCGACTGCGGCGCTGGCCGGCCTGGAACAGTCGGTGCCCGCCGCAGCGCCCACCCAACCGCTGTTCATGGCCCACGGCCAGTTCGACCCGGTGGTGCCGTTCGCGGCAGGCCAAGCCAGTGCCGCACGGCTGCGCGCGCTGGGGTTCAAGGTCGATTGGCACGCCTACCCGATGGCCCATCAGGTTTGCGCCGAGCAGATCCGCGACCTTGGCGACTGGCTGGCGGCGCGCTTTGCCGCCAGCTAGAACGGCGACGCGGCGAAGCTCACACGACCATACGGATACAGGGACAGGCCGATGAAAGTAGTCATCGTCGACGACGAACCACTGGCGCGCGATCGCTTGCGCGGACTGCTGAAGGACATGGACGGCATCGAGGTGGTCGCCGTAGCCTGTGACGGCGCCGAGGCCCTGCACGCCTGCGCCGGGCATTCCCCCGATCTGGTGTTGCTGGATATCGCCATGCCCGGCATCGACGGACTGGAAGTGGCGCGTCACCTGGCGGCCTTCGAGCCGCGTCCGGCGGTCGTGTTCTGTACCGCCTACGACATCCACGCGCTGTCGGCATTCGAGGCCGAGGCGATCGACTACCTGGTCAAGCCGGTCCGCGCCGAGCGCCTGGCCGCCGCGCTGGAGAGGGTGCGTACCTTTGCCGCCGGACGCGAGCGTAGCGGTGATCATCCCGGTGGCCCGCGCAGTCATCTTTGTGCGCGCCTGCGCGGCAGCCTGCGGTTGATCCCGGTCGAGGACGTGCGTTACCTGTACGCCGACGAGAAGTACGTCGTGGTCCACCACGCGCGTGGCGAAGACCTGATCGAGGCGTCGTTGAAGTCGCTGGAGGATGAGTTCGGTGAGCGCTTCCTGCGCATCCATCGCAATTGCCTGGTTTCCCGTCACCTGGTCACCGAGTTGCGCCGCAGCCCGGACGGACAGGTAACGGTACTGCTCGGGAAGGTGGCCGAGCCGCTGGAAGTCAGTCGGCGCTGCGCGAGCGCGGTGCGCGAAGTGCTGAAGCAGCTTTAACGGCGATAATGACCGCATGACTACCCTGCGTATCGCCACCCGCAAGAGCCCCCTCGCCCTGTGGCAGAGCGAACACGTCGCCGACGCCCTGCGCGCGGCGCATCCCGGAATCCGCGTCCAACTGGTGCCGATGAGTACCCGCGGCGACGAGGTGCTGGACCGCTCGCTGGCCGCGATCGGTGGCAAGGGGCTGTTCCTGAAGGAGCTTGAAATTGCGATGCAGCGCGGCGAAGCCGACTGCGCGGTGCATTCGCTGAAGGATGTGCCGATGGCGCTGGAGCCGGGCTTTGCGTTGCCGGCGATCCTGCCGCGCGCCGACTACGCCGACGCCTTCATCAGCAACCGTTTCGACGACATTGCCGGCCTGCCCGAGGGCGCAGTGGTTGGCACCTCGTCGTTGCGGCGGCAGGCGCAGTTGCGCGCGCTGCGCCCGGACCTGCAGCTGCGCGACCTGCGCGGCAACGTCAACACCCGGCTGGCCAAGCTCGATGGCGGTGATTACGACGCGATCGTGCTCGCTTGCGCCGGCCTGCAACGGCTCGGCTTCGATGCCCGGATCCGGTCGCGGTTGCAGGCGCCGGACTGGCTGCCGGCACCGGCGCAGGGGGCGATCGCGATCGAATGCCGCGACGACGATGCCGCAACAGCGGCGCTTTGCGCGGCACTGGACCACGCCCACACCCGCACCTGCGTGGAGGCCGAGCGGGCGATGAACCGCGCCCTGGACGGCAGCTGCCACGTGCCCGTCGCCGGTCTGGCCACGCTTGACGGGGAGCGTTTGCGATTGCACGGGCTGGTCGGCTCTGCAGCCAGTGGCGGCGCGGTGCGTGCCGATGCGGAAGGCAGCGCCGATGCGCCCGAGGCGCTGGGGGCGAAGGTCGCCAGGGCGTTGCTCGATCAGGGCGCCGGCGAATTGCTGGCGCAAGCCTTGTCATCGCCCGCGACGCGGGGCTGACTAGCGTGGCTGACTAGCGGGGTTGACTAAACGCGGGGCTGACTAGAACCGTCGCCGCAACTGCAGCGACGACTCCGCCGATTCGGTGCCGGTGACACCGGCATCGTTATGGCGGATCTGGAAGTCGCCTTCCAGGGTCCAGAACGGCCACAAGGCGACATCCAGGCCAACCGACTGCTTGACGAACGTCACCCCTTGCCCGGTTTCAAACTGGATGGTCTGGTTCCATCGCGCGCGCTCGGTGATCTGGTAGCCGAGGTCGAGCTCGCCACGCAGCACCGGGCCGGACAGGTTGATGCCATCGTCGTGGAGCGGCGCAAGCCGGTAGGCGGCGCCCAGCTGCACGCCCAGTTGGGTCGGGCCGTTGCGCAGCGCCTGCAGGTGGTAGCGGGTGCCGATGCGCCAGTCATTGGCGTAGCTCGCCTTGGCATCACGCGGGCGTGCCGGTGCGCTCAGCCCGATCCACGGGCCACTGCCGGGCAAGCTCAGCTGCCCGCCGCGCTTGCTGTCGAATGTCAGGTGATCGCCAAGCCGGGCGGCCGCGCGCTGCCATTCTTCATCGCCACAGCGGGTCGAATAGCAGAACAGCCGCAGCTGCGCCGGGTCGCTGCCAAGCGCCATCAGCGCCGGGTCGGCAACCGCCGCTGTGGGCAGGGTGATGAATGGGCCGGTGAGCAGGACCAGCCCCAAGGTGCCAAGCATGGTCGGCCATGGATCGGGGAGGAACGCCCATTATGGCAATGATCACCTACCGACCCAACTACGTCGGTTCAGCTGGCAATAGGCGTTGCGGTCGGGGATGGGCTCGGTGCGGATCGGTTCGCGCGGGGTGCGGGCTTCTTCGACGCGGTGGTCGTAGGTCGGGTTTCAACCCGACATCGACGGTGATACGAGAGTTGGCGGTGTCGGGCTGAAGCCCGACCTACGGCCGTGTGTGTCGTTTGTTTTTGCCCGTAGGTCGGGTTTTAACCCGACATTGGGGGTGATGCGGGAGTTGGCGGTGTCGGGCTGAAGCCTGACCTACGGCCGTGTGTGTCGTTTGTTTTTGCCTGTAGGTCGGGTTTTAACCCGACATTGGGGGTGATGTGGGGTTGGCGGTGTCGGGCTGAAGCCCGACCTACGTGCCGCTGCTGCGGGGGCAATAGTGGCGGTCGCTCTGGCCCGGTGCGATGCTTGCGCCATGGAACGTATCGAACGCATTCACGCCCTGCACCGGATCCTGACTTCCGCGCGCTATCCGGTGACGGTGCAGCGTCTGCAGGAGGAGCTGGAATGTTCACGGGCGACGGTCTATCGCGACCTCGCCTACCTGCGCGACCAGTTGATGGCGCCGGTGATCGGCAACGGCGAGGCCGGGTTCCGTTACGACCCCGACGAGGGTGATCGTTTCGAGTTGCCCGGCCTGTGGCTGAACTCCGACGAGCTTCACTCGTTGTTGGCGGCCCAGCAGTTGATGCTGCGCAGCGGCGGCGGGGTGTTGTCGAACGCACTGGCGCCGTTGCAACACCGTATCGAGAAGTTGCTCGACGACCATGCCGGCGGCCGGCGGGTGCCGATCGAGCGCATCCGCGTGATCCCGCACCGGACCCGGCGACTGGACGAAACCGCGTTCCGCCACGTCGCCACTGCGGTGCTGGACCGCAAGCAGCTGGCCTTCGAGTACCGCGCCCGCTCCACCGACCAGGCCACCCGGCGCACGGTGTCCCCGCAACGCATGACCCACTATCGCGACAACTGGTACCTGGATGCCTGGGACCACGACCGCGATGCATTGCGCAGCTTCGCGGTCGACCGCATCAGCAACGCCCGCCAGCTCGACGGCGCGGTGCATGACGTTCCGGACGAGGAGCTCGATCGCCAGTTGGCCTCCAGCTACGGCATTTTCTCCGGCACCCCGAAAGGCTGGGCGACGATCGTGTTCAGCGCCAAGGCCGCGCGCTGGGTGGCCGATGAGCATTGGCACTCGCAGCAGCAGGGCCGGTTCCTCAATGACGGGCGCTATGAACTGAAGGTGCCCTTCAGTTCCGGGCGCGAGCTGCTGATGGATGTGCTGCATTACGGCAGCGACGCCGAGATTATCGAACCACCGGTGTTGCGCGAGCAGGCGCGCGCCTTGTTGTCGCTGGCAATGGGCAACTACGAGCGCGACCCCCGCTGATTTCCGTGTGCCCGGTCAGAACCCGTAGACGATATTGACCGTGGTCAGGGTGTCGGTTTTC
The DNA here is from genome assembly GCF_054052125.1 of Lysobacter sp. A378. Lineage (NCBI taxonomy): Bacteria > Pseudomonadati > Pseudomonadota > Gammaproteobacteria > Lysobacterales > Lysobacteraceae > Lysobacter > Lysobacter sp. A378. The sequence goes on from NZ_JBSVRK010000001.1 coordinate 490,175, forward strand.
TTGATGCCCGGCAGCACATCGGTGTTGTGGCGTACTTCCAACCCGGCCTTCAGGGCCAGCGAAGCGTTCATCTTGACCAACACCCCCACGTCGTTGCGGGCGAAGGTATTGTTCTGTCCGGCCTCGACCAACAGGGTGTCGTAGATCGAGGTCGATGGATTGAACTGGTGCTTGAAGTCCATATAGCCGCGCACGATGGCGCCATTCTCGTGCACGCGCACCCCCTGGAGCTTGGACCAGCGGTAGCCCGGGCCGACTTCGAAGCTCAGTTGCGATCCCTCCTCCTTGATCACCTCATGGCTGTAGCTGATCGCGGCGGCCGATTGGTACTCGTAGGCGGCGAAGTGGTCGCGTTCGGTACGCGCCGAGCCAAACCACTGGCTGCGCTCGCCAACGCGGCGGCCGGTCTTGCTGAAGGCCTCGTAGCGGGACGCGCTTTCGATGTCGTCCTGCTCGCCATACAACAGCGCCAATCCAATCTCGTGTTCCCACAAGGCATTCTCGCGGGTCAGGCCGAGCTTGCCGGTCAGGGTCTGGGTGTCGGTGTTGCCGCTGGAAAGGGCCAGGCCCAACTCACCCGTGCCACGCCAGCCGTAGTCCTCGGTGGTCTGGTCGGCGGCAGCGGCGGTGGGGGCGGCAATGACCGCAGCAAACGCCGCGGTCAGGATCAAGGAACGCATCTGGAACTCCGGTTTGGCAATGGAAAACGGCCGGAGATCACCGGCCGCACGGGCATTATCCATGCACTCCGATGCATGCCAACCCACTGCGTGCCGGGTTACGGTTTGCGCGCGCTCCTCACCAGGTACAGGCCGAGCACGACGGCGACCGCCGCCACCAGCGCGCTGGGCAGTAGTCCCCGCAGTAGCGCGCCAATCGATCCGGTACCCGCTTCCATATCCATGCCGATCGGATCGATGACGCCGTAGCCGAGCAGCATGATGAAGGCGAAGCCGAGCGCGATACACAGGTAACCGATGTACAGCCGCGTGTTCATGACGTGTCCTCCTGTTCGCCGGTGACAAGTGTGCCGGCCGCACGGCGGATACGCGAGCGGCCGCGGGTGAGAACGGCTGGCGATGCGTCGGGTTCGCAGCGGCCGGCCATCGTCGGGTCCGTGGCATCCTTGACCCAGGGTCACCTCGATCCGCCACCGCGCCCCTTGTCATGGCCTGTATCGAAGATCTCCCAGCCATTCGACCTTCAAGACTCTCGCTCGATCCGGTTGCGGGTTGCTGATGGCCGGCGCAGACGCCCCCCGGATCGGGCGCGACGAACCGGTCGCCCTGGTGCTCGGTGCCGGTGGCGCGCGCGGGTTCGCGCAGATCGGCGTGATCGAGTCACTGCAAAAGCGCGGTCTCAACATCGTCGCGGTGGCCGGCTCATCCAGCGGTGCGTTGGTTGGTGGTTTGTTTGCCGCCGGGCAGCTCGACGTGTTCCGCGAATGGGTGCTGTCGATGAGCCGGACCGACATGTTGCGCCTGCTCGACCCGGTGTTCGGCCAGCCCGCGCTGTTTGAAGGCACGCGCTTGATGGCGGCGTTGCGGAAACGCACCGGCGACATCCGGATCGAGGACCTGCCGATCGACTTCACCGCGGTTGCGGTCGACTTGCCGCGCCAGCGCGAAGTCTGGCTGCGTGACGGTGACCTGTGGGACGCGGTGCGCGCCTCGATCGCGATCCCCGGCGTGTTCACCCCGCACCGTGTAGACGGCCGCGAATTGGTCGATGGTGGCCTGCTGGCACCACTGCCGATCGCGGCGACCCGCCTGTCGGGTGCGCACCGATTGATTGCGGTTGACATGAACAGCTGGCCGAGCAACCCGCCCGGCAGACCTGCGGAGCCGGACGCACCCGAACCGCGCATCGGCGATGAGAGCCCTGCGCACGGGGGGCTGCTCGACTGGATCGAGCGTCGTTTCCATCGCAACGGCAACGATGCCGGCGCGTCCATGGACACCGGATCCCAGTACGGCTTCATTGAGCTGATGGCGCGTTCGCTGGACACCATGCAGGCACAGATCGCGCGTGTGCAGATGGCGCTGGACCCGCCCGAACTGGTGATACGGATCCCGCGCGATGCCTGTGAGTTCTACGAGTTCTGGCGTGCGCGCGAGCTTATCGAGATCGGTCGCGCCGAAGCCGACAAGGTGCTTGACGCCGCCGGCTACTGAGCCTTGTCCAGGCGTGCGGCGGCAACGTCATCCATGCGGTCGCAGCCGGTGAGAACGTGCGGCGCAATGCTGTGGCTCCACCCATCAGGAGCCTCGCCATGAACCGTTCCGACCGAGTTGCCATCCATCCGATTGATCCACGTATCGAGGACGTGCTGCGCTACGCCAGCGCGATCGGCGCGACCTTGCTGGTGTTGCTGCCGGCGGCGCGCGGTTCCAGCGAGATGATCGGCTGGCTGCCGTTGTGGTTGCTGGTGATGCCGCTGAGTGGCTGGTGGTTGGTGCGCCAGATCCGCCGCCCGCGACTCGCTGCGAGCGTCCGGCACGGGTGACTTGGTGCACGCGGCCGGCATCGCGCCGCCGTGCTAGCGTGCGGGGTTCGTGTTTCACCTTCGTCTAGATACCGGAGCGCCCATGTCCACGCTGTCGCAGGCCTGCCAGGCCGCCATCCTCGTTGCCGGCCTGACCGTTGCCGCGGGCGCTGCCCACGCCCAGGAGTCCGCCGTGACCGATCCCTATCTCTGGCTTGAGAACGTCGAAGGGGAGAAGGCGCTTGATTGGGTCAAGGCCCGCAACGCCGTGACCGAAGCCGAACTCGCCAGCACGCCGGAGTTCAAGCAGCTGGAAGCGAAGATCCTCGCGATCCTCGACTCGGAGGCGAAGATCCCGTTCGTCAGCAAGATTGGCGACTATTACTACAACTTCTGGAAGGACGCCGGGCACGAGCGCGGCATCTGGCGTCGCACCACCCTGGCCGAGTACCGCAAGGACGCGCCGCAGTGGGAAACCGTCATCGACCTGGACGCACTGAACCAGGCCGAGGGCGAGAACTGGGTCTGGCACGGTGCGGACTGCCTGAAGCCGGCCTATGAGCGTTGCCTGATCGCGCTGTCGCGCGGCGGCGCCGACGCCGATGTCACCCGTGAGTTCGACCTGTCCACCCAGTCCTGGGTCACCGACGGTTTCTTCCGCGACGAGGCCAAGGGCGGGCTGGGCTGGATCGACCGCGACCATGTCTACGTGTTTACCGACTTTGGCCCCGACGCGGAAGGCGCGCCCACGGTGACCGAGTCCGGCTACCCGCGCGTGGTCAAGCAGTGGACCCGCGGCACCCCGATGTCCGAGGCAATAGTGGTTTACGAGGGCAAGGCCGACGACATGTACATCGCCGCCGCCCACGACCACACTCCGGGCTTCGAGCGCGATTTCGTCAGCCGCTCCCTGGCGTTCTACAACGACGAGTTGTACCTGCGCGAAGACGGCGAGCTGACCAGGATTGATGCGCCCAACTCGGCCAACAAGTCGGTGCACAAGGACTGGCTGGTGCTGGAGTTGCGCAAGCCGTACGAGGCTGGTGGCAAGACCTGGCCGGCCGGCAGCCTGATCGCGGCCAATTTCGACGACTTCATGGCCGGTGGACGCGACTTCACCGCGTTGTTCGAGCCCAGCGAGACCACGTCGCTGGCCGGCTCCGCGGTGACCGCCAACCATCTGGTGCTGAACGTGCTTGATGACGTGCGCAATAAGCTCAGCGTGTTGACCCCGCCGGAAGACGGCAAGGGCGAATGGACCCGCAGCGCCTTCGTCGGCCAGCCCGAGGGCAGCGTCAACGTGTGGGCAGTCGACCCCGACGACAACGACAAGGTCTGGATCACCGCCGACGGCTACCTCAGCCCGGAGACGCTTGCCATCGCCGAGATCGGCCAGGCGCCGCAGGTGCTGAAGACCATGCCGGCGTTCTTTGATGCTTCCAGCCATCAGGTCGAGCAGTTCTTTGCCACGAGCAAGGACGGCACACAGGTCCCGTACTTCATCGTCAAGCCGAAGGAGCTGGTGCTCGATGGCACCACACCGACCCTGCTGTACGGCTATGGCGGCTTCGAGATATCGATGCTGCCCGGTTATTCGGGCAGCGTTGGCACGGCGTGGCTGGAGAAGGGCGGCGTGTACGCGGTCGCCAACATCCGCGGCGGCGGCGAGTACGGCCCGCGCTGGCACCAGGCCGCGCTCAAGGCCAACCGTCACAAGGCCTATGAAGACTTTGCCGCGGTCGCCCAGGACCTGGTCGCACGCAAGATCACCTCGCCCGACAAGCTCGGTACCCAGGGCGGCAGCAACGGCGGCCTGCTGGTAGGCAACATGCTGACCCAGTACCCGGAGCTGTTTGGCGCCATCGTGGTGCAGGTGCCGCTGCTGGATATGAAGCGTTACCACAAGCTGCTGGCCGGGGCGTCGTGGATGGCCGAGTACGGCGATCCGGACAAGTCGGAGGAGTGGGCGTTCATCAAGACCTTCTCGCCATACCACTTGTTTGATGCCGACAAGGACTACCCGCCAACCCTGTTCACCACCTCGACCCGCGACGACCGCGTCCACCCCGGCCACGCGCGCAAAATGATGGCCAGGATGCTGGCGGCCGACAAGGACGTGCGCTACTACGAGAACATCGAAGGCGGTCACGGCGGCTCGGCCAACAACAAGCAGGCCGCGCACATGAGCGCGCTGGCGTATACGTTCCTGTGGAACCAGCTGGCGGATTGAATGCGCAAACGCCGGGCATGCCCGGCCTTTTTTGCAGGAGCGCCCCGTAGCCCGTTGCACTTCCGACCTCCGGCCCCCATCCCATGAATCCCACTTTGCTGCTTGCCGCCTTGATGACCCTCTCCAGCCCGACCCTCGCCCAGACCCTGCCCGCGCCGCCCGATGCGGCGCAAAAGCCGCACACCGTCACCGCGCCGCATGGTGCCGAGCGCCAGGACGAGTACTACTGGCTGCGCGATGACAGCCGCACTGCCCCGGAGATGCTGGCCTATCTCAACGCCGAGAACAGCTACGTCGACACGGTGATGGCGCCGCTGCAGGGCGTCCAGGACACCCTGTACGAGGAGATCGTCCGGCGCATCAAGCAGGACGACAGCTCGGTGCCGTATCGCGAGCGTGGCTGGTGGTATTACACCCGGTACGAGACCGGACAGGACTATCCGGTGCATGCGCGCCGCCACGGTTCGATGGACGCCGCCGAAGAGGTCTTGCTGGACGTCAACGCGATGGCCGCCGGCAAGGACTATTTCAGTGTCGGCGACTGGGAGGTCAGCCAGGACAACCGCCTGCTGGCCTGGGCCGAGGACGACATCGGACGCCGCCAGTACGTGATCCGGATCAAGGACCTGGAGACCGGCAAGGTCTTCGATGATGTCATCGCGGGGGTGGCGGCGAACATTGTCTGGGCCGACGACAACCAGACCCTGTTCTACGTCGAGAACGACCCGGACACCCTGCTCACGGTGCGGGTCCGGAAACACGTGCTCGGCACCCCGGTCAGCGACGACGTGCTGGTGTACGAGGAGTCCGATGACACCTTCTACATGGGCATCGGCCGCACCCGCGACGACCAGTACATCTGCATCGGCGTGGAAAGCACGGTGTCCAGCGAGTCGCGTTGCGCGCCGGCCAGCGACCCGCGCGAGTTCGTGGTGCTGGCGCCACGCCAGCGCGATGTCGAGTACGACGCCGACCACCACGGTGGGCGCTGGGTAATCCGCACCAACGCGCCGGATGCGGACGGGCAGGTGGCCGACAACTTCAAGCTGATGACCGCACCCAGCCATGCCAGCTCGCGTGCCCAGTGGCAGGAGTGGATCGGCCACGACGAAGACGTGTTCATCGAGGGCTTCGAGCTGTTCGACGGGTTCACCGCGGTGGCCGAGCGCTCCGGCGGCCTGGAGCGGGTCCGGCTGCTGCGCGGCGAGGCCGGCCAGTCGAATGCCGATGCGGAGTATGTCCAAGCCGATGAGTCGGCCTACTCGATGGGCCTGGCGGTCAATTCCGAACCCGACACCGACTGGTTGCGCTACAGCTACACCTCGCTGACTACGCCGGCGACCACCTACGAGCTCAACACCCGCACCGGCGAGCGCAAGCTGCTCAAGCGCCAGCCGGTGATCGGCTACGACCCGGACCAGTACGTGACCGAGCGGGTCTGGGCGCCGGCACGCGATGGCGTGAAAGTGCCGGTATCGCTGGTCTACAAAAAGGGCTTCCAGAAAAACGGTGAGGCGGCGCTGCTGCAGTACGCATATGGCAGCTACGGCTACTCGATGGACCCGGCCTTCAACCTGCCGGTGGTGAGCCTGCTGGACCGCGGCATGGTCTACGCCATCGCCCACGTCCGCGGCGGTCAGGAGCTGGGCCGCCAGTGGTACGACGACGGCAAGCTGCTGAACAAGCAAAACACCTTCAACGACTTCGTCGACGTGACCCGGTACCTGGTCGAGCAGGGCTATGCGGCCAGCGACCGGGTGGCCGCGTATGGCGGCAGCGCCGGCGGCTTGCTGATGGGCGCGATCGCCAACCAGGCACCCGACAGCTACAAGGTGATCCTGTCGCAGGTACCGTTTGTCGACGTCGTCACCACCATGCTGGATCCGAGCATCCCGCTGACCACCAACGAGTACGACCAGTGGGGCAACCCGGAAGACAAGCTCTTCTACGATTACATCCTGGCTTACTCGCCGTACGACAACCTGGTCGACCAGGACTATCCGGCGATGTTCATCGGTACCGGGCTGTGGGACTCGCAGGTGCAGTATTGGGAGCCGGCCAAGTACGTCGCCCGGCTGCGCGACCTGGAGACCGGCGACGCACCGATCCTGTTCCGGACCAACATGGATGCCGGCCACGGCGGCAAGTCGGGACGGTTCCGGCGCTATCGGGAGCTGGCCGAGATGTACGCGTTCGCGCTGGACCAGTTGGAGGTTGCCGCGCCGGCTTCCTGAGCCGCTGCTGGCGTGGCTGCGCCAGCGTGGTCGAGGGCCGGGGTAGAAGACCGGGTCGAGGATCGGCACCGGGGCGTCGATTCGCCGACAATGGGCCATGCCTGACCGTGCGCCAATCCCGGACCCGCCCGCCCCGGCACCCCCGCTTGCCCCTTCCGGCCCGGTAGCCAGCCGGCTGCGTTGGGCCTGGTGGCTGGTCGCCTACCTCAGCCTGGGCCTGGGTCTGGTCGGGGTGGTCGTGCCCGGTCTGCCCACGGTCCCGTTTGTGCTGCTGTCGGCTTATGCGGCCGCCCGCGGGTCTGCCCGCCTGTACCGCTGGTTGCTGGCCCATGCCCTGTTCGGGCCCATGATCGTGGACTGGCAACGCGGCGGGACCGTCGCGCGCCGGGCGAAGTGGTGGGCGAGCCTGTCGATGGCGGTGTGTGCGGTGGTGATGTTCCTGACCGCGCCGCAGTGGTGGATGGCCGGCAGCGGCACCGGGGTCATGGCGCTGGTGGCGGGTTGGTTGTGGTTGCGGCCTGAACCGCCAATCCGATGAGCTTCGCAGCCACGGCCGCCACCGCTACACTGCGCCGATGAACACACAAAAAATGATGTGGCTTGCTGGCGCGCTGACGGTGTCGCTGTTGGTGCTGAGCGGCTGTGGCAACAAGGGCCCGCTGGTGATGCCCGATGCGGTTCCGGCCGAGCCTGCGGACACCGATGCCGACCCGCTGCAGACCGACACCCCGCCGGTGGACGTTGGCTCGCCAGTGGATGACATGCCCGTCGATCCGGTGCCGATCGACCCGGCCACGGTTCCCGATTCCTCGACCGACACCGACACCGACACCGAATCAACCGACGCCCCTTCCGCCGACGTGGACGCCGCCGATGACGCCAACGACGACGGGAATGGCTGAGGCGGCGACATCGGCGGCGGCACCGGCCTTGCGTTTCAGCAAGATGCACGGCGCCGGCAATGATTTCGTCGTGTTGGACCTGCGTGGTGAAGTTTCTGCGCCCAGCCCGTCGTTGTGCCGCGCACTGGCCGACCGCCACACGGGTGTCGGCTGCGACCAGGTTCTGACCGTCGAGCCGGCTCGCGAACCGGGTTCGGTGGCCAGCTACCGGATCTGGAATGCCGACGGCTCGACGTCGCAGCAATGCGGTAACGGCGCGCGCTGCATCGCGGCCTGGCTGGTGCGTGACGGGGCGGCGTCGGCGGGTGCCGACTTCGCGATGGACAGCCCGGCCGGCACGCATGTGGCCGAGCGATTGGACGACGGCGGTTTCCGGGTCGCAATGGGAGTGCCGCAGTTCGATCCGGTCCGGATCCCGCTGCATGGCTTCAGCGCGGCGCGCGATGCCTACGTGCTGCCGGTGCGCGGCTCGATCATCGAGGTAGGCGCGGTATCGCTGGGCAACCCGCATGCCTTGATCGAGGTCGAGCAGATCGACGCCGCGCCGCTTGAGGCCATGGGTCGCAACCTGCAGCAAAGCGCCGCATTCCCGGAGTCGGTCAACGTCGGCTTTGTCCAGCTGGTCGCGCGCGACCATATCCGTCTGCGGGTGTATGAGCGCGGCGTGGGCGAGACGCTGGCATGTGGCAGCGGCGCCTGTGCGGCGGTGGCGATCCTGGTCCGCCGGGGGAAGGTTGATCGTGACGTCCGGGTGACCCTGCCCGGTGGCGAGCTGCGCGTTGCATGGCCAGACGATGCCGCGCCGATGCTGCTGGCCGGCCCGGCAAAATTCGTATTCGAAGGAGAATGGACCGCATGAGCGAGACTACCGAGAAACTGGGTGCCCACGATGTTGCCGCTTGGCTGCGTCGTCATCCCACCTTCCTGCAGCAGTTTCCCGACTTGTCGCTGACCTTGGTGGTGCCGCGCGAGGAAGGCTCCGCCGCATCGTTGGCCAGTTACCAGCTGGAGGTGCTGCGCGACAAGAACCGGGAGTTGTCCAAGCGGCTGCGTGAGCTGTTTGGCAACGCGCAGGAGAACGAGCGGCTGGCAGTGCGGACCCACCAGTTGGCGTTGGCGCTGATGCGCCAGGACACTGCCGCCGACACGGTGCGTGCGATGGCCGCCAGCCTGGCCGAGGACTTCAACGGCGATCTGGTGCGGCTGGTGTTGTTCGAGCCCGTTGAGGGGCTGGACGAGGACGAGTGGCTGCAAGTGGTGCCGCGCGATGATGCCCGTCTGCAGGCGTTCCGCGATTGCCTGGACGACGGCGAGCCGTTGTGCGGGCGGCTGCAGCCGGACAAACACGCGTTGTTGTACGGCGCGCAGGCCGAACAGGTGCATTCCACCGCGTTGCTGCCGCTGCCCAACCTGGGCCTGGTGGCCGTGGGCAGCCGCGACCCGAACCGGTTCTTCCCGGGGATGGGTACCTTGTTCCTGCGAATGATGGGCGAGGCGCTGGAAACGGCGCTGGCGAGGTATGCGCGGTAGTCACTACAACGTCAACCACGCCGGTGACGGCGACCCTGCCCGCAACCGCAACCGCAACGGGGACGGGGACTGGGACGGGGACAATGGCTGCGATCGGGAGAGTAATTGCGCCCGCATCCGCGCTTGCAAGAGCGGCCGCAAGAGCGGTCTCTCGGCTCCGGTAGGGGCGGCGCCCTGCCGGGGGTTTGCTACTCGGCTCGGTCAGGCCATCCATGGCCTGACTCGCCGCCGCAGGCCATCCCTGGCCTGCTTTCCGCAAACCCCCGACAGGACGCCGCGTCGCTGCTTCATTGACGGGGTGGCTGCCCACCGTCCACCGTCATCCCCTCCACCCCTCCCGTCATCCCCGCGAAAGCGGGGACCCAGTGACGTTCGCTCCGTAGCGCTGCCCCCTCCGTCGCCCACCGTCATTCCTCTACCCACTGTCATTCCTCTACCCACCGCCATTCCTCTACCCACCGTCATCCCCGCTCCCAACCGTCATCCCCGCGAAGGCGGGGATCCATGGACGTTCGCGCCGTGGTCATAACCCTTCCATTCGCCCGCCGCCCACCACCCACCGTCATCCCCGCGAAGGCGGGGATCCAGTGACGTTCGCTCCATGCCCATAACCTCTCCAATCGACGACTTCCTGTCCCATCTGGCGGTTGAACGGCGGATGTCGCCGCACACCCTGGATGCCTACCGACGCGACTTGACCGCATTGACGCAATGGGCGGACGCGCAGGGGCTGGCGGTGTTGGATGTGCGCACCGAGCCGTTGCGCGGCTTCATCGCCGCCGAGCATCGCCGTGGGCTGTCGCCCAAAAGCCTGCAGCGTCGCTTGTCGGCGTGTCGGAGCTTCTATGCCTGGTTGCTCAAGCATGGCCGTGTCGAGGCCAACCCCGCCGCCGCAATCCGCGCACCGAAGGCCCCACGGAAGCTGCCCGAAGTGCTCGATGCCGACGAGGTAAAAGTTCTGGTCGAAGTGCCGACCGATGTGCCGCTGGGACTGCGCGACCGGGCCATGCTGGAGTTGTTCTATTCGTCCGGCCTGCGTCTGAGCGAGTTGTGCGCGTTGCGCTGGCGTGACCTCGACCTGGACGACGGACTGGTCACCGTGCTGGGCAAGGGCAGCAAGCAGCGCAGCGTGCCGTTGGGCTCCTACGCCCGTGCGGCGCTGGCCGAATGGCACGGCTCCACCGGCGCCGGCAGTGACAGCCCGGTATTTCCCGGACGCAATGGCCCGATCACCCCGCGCGCGGTGCAATACCGGCTGCGGCAACTGGCCCAGCGCCAGGGTGTGTTCAAGCGTGTCCACCCGCACATGCTGCGGCACAGCTTCGCCAGCCACATCCTGGAGTCATCCGGGGACCTGCGTGGCGTGCAGGAACTGCTCGGCCACGCCGACATCGCCACCACCCAGATCTACACCCACCTGGATTTCCAGCACCTGGCCAAGGTCTACGATTCCGCCCACCCCCGCGCAAAACGAAAGCCGTGATTGCGCCAACCGCAACCGGAACCGCCGCTCTCGTCCCTTCACCCTTGCCTCACGCCGGACCCATCCCCACCTCTGGTTGACACCCACGGAGGCCTGTATGGACCCCAGCCAGAACCCCAATGTGTTCCACGCCACCACCATCATCTCGGTGCGCCGCAACGGCCGCGTCGCGATTGCCGGCGACGGCCAGGTGACGCTTGGCAACACGGTGATGAAATCCAACGCCCGCAAGGTCCGACGGCTCGGCCGCGACGGCCAGGTCATTGCCGGTTTTGCCGGCGCCGCTGCCGATGCGTTCACATTGTTCGAAGTCTTCGAGGCGAAACTCGAAAAGCACGGCCAGCTGACCCGCGCCGCGGTCGAGATGGCCAAGGATTGGCGCACCGAACGCCGCTTCGGCAAGCTCGAAGCGCTGCTGACGGTCGCCGACAAGGAGGCCTCGCTGGTCATCAGCGGCACCGGTGACGTCATCGAGCCGGACGACGGCATCGTCGCCATCGGCTCCGGTGGCATGTACGCGTTGTCGGCCGCGCGCGCGTTGATGGCGCATACCGAAATGGATGCCAGGACAATCGCGGTCGAGGCGATCAACATCGCCGGCGGCGTGTGCATCTACACCAACCGCAACGTCGTGGTGGAGGAACTGTGAGCATGAAACTGGACAATACCAACGCCACCATGACCCCGCGCGAGATCGTGCAGGCGCTGGACACCCACATCGTCGGTCAGCAGGACGCCAAGCGTGCGGTTGCCATCGCGCTGCGCAACCGCTGGCGCCGCAGCCAGCTCGACGAGGAGCTGCGCAACGAGGTCATGCCCAAGAACATCCTGATGATCGGCCCCACCGGCGTCGGCAAGACCGAGATCGCGCGGCGGCTGGCGACGCTCGCCAACGCGCCGTTCGTGAAGGTCGAGGCGACCCGCTTCACCGAGGTCGGTTACGTCGGCAAGGACGTCGAACAGATCATCCGCGACCTCGCCGACACCGCGGTCAAGCTGTACCGCGAGCAGGCCAAGCACAAGGTCCGCACCAAGGCCGAAGAACGCGCCGAGGATCGCATCCTGGATGCCTTGCTGCCCAAGCGCACCAAGGGTCTGGGTGGTGGCATCGGTTTCGATCCGCAGGTCGCCGCCGCCGAACCGTCGGCGCAGGAATCGGAGACCCGGATCAAGCTGCGTCGCCAGCTGCGTGCCGGTGAATTGGACGAGCGCGAGATCGATATCGAGACCGCAATGAATGTCGGCGTCGACATCCTCGCCCCGCCGGGCATGGAGGAGATGGGCCAGCAACTGCGGCAGATGTTCTCGCAGGTGTCGGGCGGCAAGACCAACAAGAAAACCCTGACCATCAAGGCCGCCCGTCCGCAGCTGATCGAGGAAGAGGCCGGCAAGCTGGTCAATGAGGACGAAGTCCGAGAGGCCGCGATCGAGGCCTGCGAGCAGCACGGCATCGTGTTCATCGACGAGATCGACAAGGTCGCCAAGCGCGGTGAAAACGTCGGCGGCGGTGACGTCTCCCGCGAAGGCGTGCAGCGCGACCTGCTGCCGCTGGTGGAAGGCTCCACCGTCAGCACCAAGTACGGCTCGGTGAAGACCGACCACATCCTGTTCATCGCTTCCGGCGCGTTCCACATGGCCAAGCCGTCGGATCTGATCCCCGAGCTGCAGGGCAGGTTCCCGATCCGGGTCGAACTGTCGGCGCTGACGAAGGCCGACTTCATCCGCATCCTGACCGAACCCAAGGCTGCGCTCACTGTCCAGTACGTCGAGTTGATGAAGACCGAAGGCGTCAGCGTCGTGTTCACCGACGACGCGGTGGAGCGCATCGCCGAGATCGCCGCGACGGTCAACGACCGCCAGGAAAACATCGGTGCCCGCCGCCTGCACACCGTGCTCGAACGCCTGCTCGACACCCTCAGCTACGAAGCCCCCGACCGCGATGGACAGGCCGTCACCATCGATAGTGCGTATGTTGACGAGCACCTGGGCGAGCTGGTGCAGGATCCGGATTTGAGTCGGTACATTCTTTAGCTGTCAGGTTTTCCGAGCGGTGGGCGACTAACCATCCAGACCCAAACGGAAACGCCACATGGATGCCACTGTCCCGTTCGCAGCTGCCCGCACCCGCCCCGCATTTCGGATCCTGATGACTTGGCTTGCCGACGCCTGGCGTCTGTTCCGTCGGGCGCCGGTCCGGATGTTCCTGCTGTCGTTGCTGCCCATTGCGGTGGAAGGGCTGATCCAGTTGGCGCCGGGCGTCGGCATCGTGGCGTCCAAGTTGCTGACGCCGTTGGCCAGCGCCTGGGTGTTCGCGCTGATACATCACAAGGCGCGGCGCGGACACTTTGCGCCCGTGGCGGCAAGCGGGGTGTGGCTGTCGCGGTTGGCGCCGATGCTGTGGGTGGCGCTGCTGTCGGCGGCAGTGTTCGCCTTCCAGTTGCTGGTCGCAGCAACATTGGGTGGCGTCGATCAGTCACTCGCGCTGGCCGCGGGCGACATCGCCAACCTGCACTTCGACCGCGCTGAACTCGGTTGCATCTTTGCGTCGGGAACGCTCCCGTCCGCGCTGCTGATGTTCCTGATGCCGCGGGTGTTGCTCGATGGCATTGGGGTCGGCCGGGCGTTGGGTGAAAGTCTGCGCTGCGTGGCGCGTTACTGGCGACCGGTGGCGCTGCTGACCTTGCTGGTGGCTGCGCTGATTGGTGCAGTTCTGTGGCTACCACTGTTGCTGCTGGTCCTGCTGCCCTTTGCCACGTTGGTCGGCTACACGAGCTATCGCGATGTATTCGACCGTCCCCAACTTGATTGACTCCGCGCCGGCGGCGACCGATATCGACGAGGTGCTCCGTCAGCACGGTCCCATGCTGTCGCGCATCGCCGCCAGCTACGAGTTCGAACCCGCGCGCCGTGAGGACCTGCTGCAGGAAATCAGCCTGGCATTGTGGCGGGCACTGCCACGCTGGCGCGGCGAAGCATCACTGCGCACGTTCGCGGCCAGGGTCGCGCACAACCGCGCGGTGGATCACCTGGGCAAGTATTGCCGGTTGAACGAGAACGAGCTCGACGAACACCATCCCGACCCCGCCGCCAACCCCCAGCAACACACTGAAGTGCAGCAACGCCGCGACGCCTTGCTGGCCGCAGTGCGACGACTTGCGCTGGGCCAGCGGCAGGTCGTCGTGTTGGCATTGGAGGGCTTCTCGCAACGTGAGATCGGCCAGTCGCTTGGACTGGAGGAAAACACCGTGGCCCAGCGCCTCGGTCGCGCCCGCAAACAACTGGCCGAGTGGCTGGGAGACAGTGCATGAGTACCGGTGCCGACAGCCGCGACGGATCCGGCGTGACCGCCACGGTGAGCGACGGATGGAACGTCCTGGCTGCCGATTGGCGCGCGCAGGCGACGGCGAAGATCGATGTCGAGGGACTGCGCCGGGAGGTCGTGCGGCGAGGGCGCCGCCTGCGCTGGATGATGGGCGCGGAAGTGCTGCTGACGACCGTTGTAATCGGCTTGTGTGTCTGGGCGACGTTGTTGGTGGAACGACCGCTGTTCTCGCCGACCGGATCGTTGGTGGTGATCGCATGTGTGCTCGGTGTCCAAGGCTGGTCGCTGTGGATTCGTCGGCGCCAGGTCAGCGACAGCGGCCTGAACGTGCGCGCGTTGCTTGCGCTGGAGCGCGACCGCATCCGGACCTCGCGGCTCTACTGGCGAGTCAACGTCTGGCTGGCGGTCGCGCTCTGGTGCGTGCTGTTCGGCGTGTTGATGCAGGGTTTAGTGGTCCCTGCCGACGACGGCGGTTCCGGCATGTCACTGCGACAGGCGATGGCGTCGTTGCTGGTCAACGCCCCGGTCATGCTGGGCTTCGCCACGTTTGCATGGTGGTGGTGCGGTCGCGGCAGGAAGCGACTACAGCGCCTGCAAGCCTTGCAGAATGCGCTCGATGCCGATTGACGACTTGCCTGTCGGTTTCATGCTCCCTTAACCGCACAGGGTCATCCTCGCGACGTTGACCTTTGACCCGGGAGCAGATGATGAAAACCTACAAGGTGGGATACCTGATTGGCAGCATCGCCACAGAGTCGATCAACCGGAAGCTCGCCAACGCGTTGATCAAGCTGGCGCCGGAGCAACTCAGGTTTGAGGAGATCTCCTACAGGGATCTGCCGATCTACAGTTACGACTACGACGCCGACTATCCCGAGCCCGGCCGCAAGTTCAAGCAGGCGATCGAGGGCTCCGACGCGATCCTGATCGTGACGCCGGAGTACAACCGCTCCATCCCCGGCGGACTCAAGAACGCCATCGACTGGGCCAGCCGGCCGTGGGGCACCAACTCCTTTGCCAATATCCCGTCGGGTGTGATCGGCACCTCGCCAGGCGCGATCGGCACCGCGGTGGGCCAGCAACATCTGCGCAGCATCCTTGGCTTCCTCAACTCGCCGCAGATGAACTCGCCCGAGGCCTACATCCAGTTCAGGGACGGGATGATCAACGATGCCGGCGAGATTGCCGACGCGTCGACGGCGGAGTTCCTGGGCAACTACCTCAAGGCGTTCCACGAGTTCGTCGCGCATGTCCTGACGGTGTTGCCGCGCGGTGCCTGAGGCCGCCTGCGTGCAGTCGGTGCGATAGTTGGGCCATCGTGGACCCGTGCGGTCCCAGACCGGAGTCTTTCGATGATCGAACTCGTCATCCAGCAGCGCCGCCGCGACCTCGGCAGCTTCGAAGTCGGCCGCGTACTGCCGTTCGCCAAACGCCGTATGGTCGGCCCCTACATCTTCTTCGACCGCATGGGCCCGAAGGACCTGCCGCCGGGCCTGCCGCGCGAGGCCGACGTGCGCCCGCATCCGCACATCGGCCTGTCAACCATCAGCTACCTGTTCGACGGCGAGATCATGCACCGCGACAGCGTCGGCTCGGAGCAGGCGGTGCGCCCGGGCGAGGTCAACTGGATGACCGCCGGCCGTGGCATCACCCACTCCGAGCGCTTCGAGCGGCTGCGCCGCGAGGGTGGGCCGATCGACGGCATCCAGGCCTGGGTAGCGCTGCCCGACGAACGTGAGGAGATGGCCCCGGGGTTCTGGCATTACGCCAGCGACGCGCTGCCGGTGTTCGACGGCGAGGGCGTGGCCGGGCGCCTGATCGCGGGCCGACTTGCCGGCGTGGTGTCGCCGGTTCGGATCGACTCACCGCAGTTCTACGTGCACTGGCAGCTGCGTGCCGGCTCGCGAGTGTCGCTGCCTGCCGAATATCCCGAGCGAGCGGTCTACGTCGCCAGAGGCGAGGTTGAAGTGGACGGCCAGCGGATCGAGCCCGGCGCCATGGCCGTGCTCACCCCCGGCAAGGCCGTCACCATCGCCGCCCTCGACGACGCCGTGGTCATGGCCCTGGGCGGCGAGCCGGTGGGGCCGCGCTACATCGACTGGAATTTCGTGTCCTCGTCGAAGGAGCGTATCGACCAGGCGCGTGAGGACTGGAAAGCCGGGCGCATGAAGCTGCCCGACCTCGACAACGATGAGTTCATCCCGCTGCCGCCGAAGATCGGCGAGGCGCGTGAACCGGAACCGATGTCGTGAGCGAGAGGGCACCGCGTGTGGCTGGTGACGGGTTCTGGCCGGGAGCCGACGTTTTCGTTAAGTGGCCGCTCCCGACCCGAAGCGGATGCTGCATCCAAGACCGAGTGATCGGGGATGACTCTTACGAGCGTTCGTCACGCGGGAATTCATTGCCGAATCCCTATGTGAGCTTTGTTTGACTATGGCTCGCTACCAGCTATTCGCTAGGAAATTGGTTCACGCACTTTAGGTTGGGAGCGACTTGCTTTCTCTCGCGGGCGCCGACAATCACGGGCGACCACGCTCTCAGGCTGGCCTCGCCTCGCGCGATGAACTCAGGGATCGCATTCGGGCTATTGCGTTGCTTTTCGTACCACGCCGGGTCGCGGCGAAGTTGGGTTAATTCCGACAGCCGGTCCGCGATCTTCCGGGCCTGATCACCAGGCCACCACGCCGCCAGTGCCATGGCTAAGCGATCTAGTGCTGGATCTTCGATCGTCGCAGTAAACAGTGTCCTGGCAATGCGACGCAGACCTTCGTCCAGCGAGGCGAACACGAAGCGAGTTTTGCTCCCGTGTGCATCATTCGATTTTCGAGTGAATTCACTCAGGTGAGTGATATCCCAGGCGGCGTTAGCGGCGCCTGCGAGAGCACGCTCGCGGTGTTCTGACTTCAAGCCTTTGAGTAAGCGCCTTCGCGGAAAGCTCGGGGCGAAGTAGTGGCAGGCGAAGATCGCCGCGGGGCCGGCCAGGATGAAGTCCCCATGCATCCACTCAAACAGCTTGAGCGTGCGCTCGAAGGGTGTCAGCGGGAGCAGTTCCAGTTCTCCGATCTTAAGCGCCGCAATGTAGTTGCAGCGCCAGCGGTGCAATGGCCTAGTGAGGTCGCGGTTGTCCGCAACCACGAGAGGATCGCCCAGAGAGGCAATGCTGTCGCTACGTCCAAGTGCCAGATCGATCCAGGCACGAGGGTGGTTATTATCTGCCAGCCGGAACCGGGCTAGCTCCTCATACGCCGCTATGTTTCCCTGCGCGGGCCCCAACTCATGGTAAGCGATCGACGGCTCGATTTGGATGTCGAGACACTGGGCGAAGGCGAGGACGGCGGCTGCCAACCGACGCTGGTCATCGGCTTTGTGTCCAGTGGTTGCCTTGGCCAGTCGCGAAACGATATTCCTGTCGGGCAGTAGGACGACGCTGACTTTATCCACCATGCTGCCGTAGAAGTGGCCCATAAGGTCGTACATGCCGACGTCCGGTGGTATGTAGCCAGGAACGAATACGTCTTCCTGCTCCAGGATCGACGCAATCTGCTGGAGGTCAGTAAGCGGAAAGTCCGCTGGCAACTGGACCACAAAGGTCATGTCTTCTTCGTCTTCCATCTGCGCTCGTAATGGCAAAGGGTATTCCAAGCCGATGGTGACCCCGGGCTCGATGTCAATTGTGCGGGGCAAATCAGTGTGGCGAAGGACGGCGTCGCGCACTAGACGTTAGCGGCGGATCATCGCGCGCAGCACTTCTTCGATTTCTTTCCGCTGCCGCAAGGGCAAGCGTCATTCCGACCGACTTTCGAGGCGCCGCGCGCCCCGCGCAACAGGCGCTCGTATGCCACCTTCGGCTCGATGGGTTCGGGCATCCCGACCGCGGCGGCATCGAGCGCGTCGTCCTGCGCCCAGGGCACGGCCAGCCGCAGCCCGAAGCGTAGCTCGGCGTCTCCCGGCGTCAGGCACATGCCGAACCACACGTCCGCCTTTTGCGCGTACTTGCGGCGCACGCAAAGAGTGGTCAAGTTCCGCGTCGCCGCGGAATCGGGCTCGCCGCTTATCAAGGCGGTGAACCCGCTACGGTCGGGAAAAATTAGCGCCAGGCTGTGCGGCTGCCCGTCCTGCGCAGAGCGCTGGGCCTGCCGGTCAATCATCCGGTTGAGGTCGTCCAAGGCCTCACTCCCCATCTCAAGAAGCTGGAATCCTTGGTCTAGCACCGTAGGTTCCGGCCGCGCTTGGATCTGGTTGATGATGCGCCCGAGTGTGGTTCCCTCGTAGCGGGTCAGGATGCCCTCGGGCGTCGCCAGCCCAGGCAACCCGCGCCGTCGCGCGGCCATTGCGATGTCCACGCCGGACGTGAAGTCCTCGGCGATCTGCACCATCGCCAGCTTCTCTTCGAACCACAGGTTCTTCTTGAGGTGGTAGCCCAGGATCGTCAGCTCCTGGGCGGCGAGGAGCTGCTCGGCATAGCGCGCGCGCCGCGAGATGAAGCTCAGGAAGTACAACGGCGTCGGCAACAGTTCGGTGAGTACGTCGATGAGAAAGACGTCGGTGACCAGGGCCGCACGAACGCTTGGGACCTCCCGCGTCTTCAAGAACTGCCGGGTCTGAAAGCTCAGCGCTGGGTAGTGGTCGCTGACCACGCAGAACATGAAGATTTCGGTGACTTCTTCCGGCAGCTCGACGTCCGTCCCGTCTACCCGTGCGAACCGGTAGCCCGGGGCGCCCAAGAACTGAGCGCAATCCAAGCCTTGGTCGTAGGCGTCCTGGATGCTCTTCTTGAAGTCATCTCGAAGGATCTGGTCGTTGCCCTTGCGCGCCTCGATCGTCAGCCGCTTGGACTTGGCCTGGACGATGATGGCGCGGTCGGCCCACAACACCAGCACGTCGATCTCGCCGGCCTTGGTCTTGCCCTGCCAAATGTCGACGTTGGTCAGCACACGGTCCGCGCCAAAGACGGCAGCCAGACGCTCGGCGACGAAGTTCTCGGTGAACTCGCCCCGGTGCTTGTCGCGCGTAGGCTGATACGTCTTGTCCGGGAGCATCCAAAAGAAGGGCGACTCGTAGATCGATTCGGACAGCGCGTAGTTCTGCAAACACACGAACTCGCCCGTCGGCCGCCTGAGCAACGGCTTGGCGGCGACCACGTTGAAATCCTGCAACCCGACGAAGCGCTCGTTGAGCTCACCTTCGGGGACGGTGAAGGCGAGCAGGATTCGCTCAACCAGCTCTGGATCGAGCCCGGAAGAAGTCGCGACCTCCGACGGCGTCACGGAGAACGCTGGCAACATGGTCCACTGATCCGGGTGCAGGTCCATAAGCTCGTCGCGTAGCCTTTCGAACCGCTGGACATTCACGCGGTCGATGGCTACTGCCACTGCGCAAGCTTGTTCGATCGTGAAGCCGACGTTGTTCTGCAGCCACGCCGCATCGGCGGCATAACGTCGAGCAGCCAAGTCCAGGTACTGGAAGGTATAGGCGGATTCGGCGCCGTAAAAAATCGGTTCGCGCAGCACCGCCCCCGATTCGAATGGATTGACCTTTTCGCCGCGCTCCAGCCCCGCGATGACGTCTTTGAGCGAAAAGGCGGCGGACAAGGCGCAGTGCAGTTCGCCGAGCAGTCGGACGCTATCTTCGACGTAGCGCTGCTGGACATGTGGCGGCGGCAATGCCCAGTCGATCGGCGACTTGAGCATCAGCCCGATCAGCGTAGAGATCTCAGTGCGCGACAACCGCTCCGGGTTGTGCATGACGTGCATGTCTTGCTCGGTCAGCGCCTCGCTGTAAAAGATCATGTTGTCGCGAAAACACAAGTAGGCCAGTGTGTGGACGTAGCCATGTTGTGCGCACACCGCCTCGAGCTCGGCAAGGATTTCCGCCTCCGGACGCGCGGCAACGGGTGGCTCCGACGGAGGGCGAACCGGGCGTATCCGCGCAGACGGCTTTCGGGGCTTCATGGGAATCGTTCGGTGAGAGTGCGGCGGCGAATATGATGGTCATGGAACGCGAAGAGCTACACGATATTCCCAAGATGTCTCATCAGGTGCGACGGCAGCGTCGGCCAGCTGGGGGCGCTGTACTACTCGACAATCGGAAGTAATGCGTTCGGCGCGAATGCCCGCTTCCGACCAAAGCTGTCGCGCAATTGGGGCACTGGCCTTCCGATAATTGCCTTCCCGGCCGCGACGTGCTGCCATCTATAAGTACAGGACATGGACTAAAGGGGGAGCAAGTGGCAAGGAAAGGGAAGAAGAAAGGTCGAAGGAAGTCTCCTTACGCCGACTACAACATAAGTGGAATTGATCAGCATAAGCGTGAAGGTAGTCGACTAAAGCCACCACTGGCCCAGCTCAATATGACGCCGTCGTCCTGGGCTGATGACCATATGCCAGAAATGCTATGGGCGGTGTTGTTGGCAGGAGTGCTCGACAGAAGCCACTACCTTCAATTGTTTCGCCAAGTCGCGGTTACCTGCAGGGAGTGGCCTCCTTCCGAGGGTGAGGCGCCGACAGACCCTGGCTTCTTTGTTGACATGACTAGGCTTGGGGAGGTCGATGACGACAAGTTCAGGGCATTTGCGGCGGTCTTGTTGGCACATCCCCTTGGTTATGCCTCCCTAAGGCCACTACTACTTATCGAGGCATTGCCAGGTCTTGAACGCTGGAAGGCCGTGCTTGCAGTAGAGCCAACGAACGATGATTGGCAAACCCTTGCCAGAGCCGTAGCTATGGTCCTGGACCATCAGTCGGAGCAATCAACGGACATCAGGTGGTTCAAGTTAATCGTTACGATTATCGCGGGGCGGCTGTTCTATCCCGAAGGATCAGAAGAACATTTGGAAGAGTTAAGGTTGTTCCCAGATCGTGGAGACATGCGGTCTGTACGCCCTCGAATTCGATCGGCCGAGATGATGATTAGGAGGAGGAATCTGGCGGCATGGGTTTCCGAATTCTGGGCTCAGGCGCTCAGGCAAACCAGGTGCATGGACCCATCCGGGGATAGCGGCTATGTGTTTACTGAGCCGCGAATTGATCCTGAATCATTGTGGGAAGTAAGACGACGGCTTATTTCAAGCTTTCACAGCAATCTGCAGCCCAAGCGTGTTGACGCCAAGCTCGACGGGGCGTTTGGAATAGTGCTCTACGCGTTGTCGCTCATTGAAGAGCTTTGTATGCACTGCGTGCAGACGAGGATAACTGGGCGTCTCGTTCTTAGAACTTTGGTGGAGATATGCATCACCCTGCGTTATCTCCGCCGGAAGGGGAGGGACGAGCTATGGCAGTCATACAGGGTGTATGGGGCTGGACAGGCAAAACTTGCGTTTCTGAAGGCTCAGGAACTTCAAGGCGATCTGCCGCCATTCCTCGACGAAAACGCGTTGTATGAGATCGCCAACGAAGATACTTGGCAGGAATACTTAGATATTGACGTTGGTCATTGGGCCACGACCAACCTTAGAAGGCTCGCCATGGAGAGTGAATCGAAGGATCTGTACGACAAGTACTACGACTGGACTTCGACAGTGACGCATGGGCACTGGGGAGCGGTCAGAGACACCAATCTCGTGACTTGTCACAACCCGCTTCATCGCCTTCATCGAATTCCTCGCCAAGAGCATAGGCAACTCGCATCGGTCGAGTCGGACGCGATTGAGATTGCCAACATTATGCTCGCCGAGATCGAATCCCTGTACCCGGGCTCTGAATCGCTCGGCATGATCATGCTCAATGAGAGTTCGATAGGTTCCATCGTAGGATCTCACGACCGCACGGCGGGCTAGAACCGCCGCCTTATCGAGTGTCAGCAACTGGTCGGAAGCAGCCACTCAATAATCACTCCTCCCCAATATCCTCGTTCCACAATTCCGGATTCTCCGCGATATACCCCTGCATCATCTCGATGCATTCCCGGTCCGCGAGGTCGATGACCTTTACGCCGGCTTCGCGCAGCCAGTCGATGCCGCCGCTGAACGTCTCCGATTCGCCGACTACCACGGTGCCGATGTTGAACTGCCGCACCAGGCCGCTGCAGTACCAGCACGGGGCGAGGGTGGTGACCATGATGGTGTCGCGGTAGCTGCGCTGGCGGCCGGCCTTGCGGAAGGCGTCGGTCTCGCCGTGGATGGAGGGGTCGTTTTCCTGCACGCGTCGGTTGTGGCCGCAGCCGAGCAGGGCGTGGCAGTCGGGAGTGGCGATCATTCGGATGGGCCGTATGGAGTGGATGGGCTGATCGTCGTGGTGGTGACGGCATTGGTGATGGCTGCATGGGCATGGAAGGGTGCCGCCGACCTACGCCCATGGTTGCTGGCGGCCAGTGTCGAAGTGGTCGTATGGCAGGCAGGACGGTTGTTGATTCGCCAGCGCTATCGCCTGTTCGGCGCACCCGCGGGCGCCTTGTGGTGGCCTGTTGCTGATTCCGTTGGCGCAGCTGACCATTCCGAGCGTCTATCGCCATGAGTTGCGGACGGGATTGCTGCTCGCCGCCGCCGGGTACATTCCGTATGTCGCACTGCAGATGATGCGCAGGATCAAGCGCCTGCGATCAGAGCGTGTGCGGCCTGCAGGGTGAGGCTTTCTTTTCGATAAAGCCGCCACATGGGCGGGCGTAATTCCGCCAGTCCAATCGGTAAACTGCCGCCATGGATGACGTAGGCGATACGAAAATGGTTGCCCCTCCCGTGGTGCTGGTGGTCGGTGGCAATGGATTCCTCGGGGGATTCGTTGTCGCCGCCTTGCGCGCCCGGGGCTACCGGGTGCTGCGCGGGGTTCGGCCGCGCACGCGGGTGGACGAGGACGAGCGGGCTTGCGACTTTTCCCACATGCACCGCGCCACCGACTGGCATCCGGTGCTGGTTGGCGTGGATGTGGTAGTCAATGTCGCGGGTATCTTGCGCGAAGCGGGGGCGCAGACATTCGAGGCGATCCATGTCACCGGGCCAACCGCGCTGGCACAGGCCTGCGTGGATGTGGGGGTCGCGAAGTTCATCCAGGTCTCCGCACTGGGAGCGGCGGAAGACGGGGAGTTCATCGCGTCCAAGCACCGTTTTGATGCGGTCTTGTTGTCGTTGCCATTGCAGGCAGTGGTGCTGCGGCCGTCGGTGGTGTTCGCGCTGGCCGGTTCTTATGGCGGCACGTCCCTGTTGCGGGCGTTGGCGGCATTTCCGGGGTTCCAGTTGTTGCCGGGTGCTGGCCGCTGGTTGATCCAGCCGGTCGCCGCCGGGGACCTCGGCAAACTCACCGCCCAAGCGATGACGACCGACAAGGTCGGCATCTACGAAGTGGGTGGGCCGCAGCCGATGACGCTGCGTGAGTATCAGTCCCGCTGGCGTCGCTGGTTGCGGTTGCCGGGTGATCGGGCCTGGTGCGTGCCGGAGGCGTGGGTGTCGATCCAGGCCTGGATGGGCGAGCGGCTGGGCCGTGGACCGGTCGGCGAGACCATGTGGAACATGCTGCGCCGCGGGAACATCACCGCGCCGGATGCAGGCACGCGTTTGCACGAGGATTTCGGGTTCACGCCGCAAGGGTTGGCGGATGCGCTGGCGCAACGGCCGAGCCAGGTCCAGGACCGCTGGCAGGCGCAGTTGTATTTCCTGGCGCCGGCACTGCGTCTGTGTGTCGTGGCTCTTTGGTTGTTGTCGGCCTGGGCCGGCCTTGGCACGTCGTCTGAGGTGATTGAAGGGATCGTTGCCGGGACTGTGCTGGCCGACTTTGCAGCGGTGCCGATGGCGCGCGCCGGAGGCATACTGGATGCCGTCCTGGGTCTGTGGCTGCTGTCGGGTTGGCGGCCGCGAACGGCGTTGATATTGATGGCCCTCAGCGTATTGGCGTACACCTTGATATTCGGCCTCCTGTTGCCGGCAACCTGGCTGGATCCCTTGGGAGGACTGGCAAAAAATCTCGTGGTACTGCCGGCACTCGCCGTGCTCTGGGTATTGGTGGATAGGAAGTGAGCCGATGTATCTCTGGATGAAATGGGTGCACATCCTGTCCTCCACCCTACTGTTCGGGACGGGCTTTGGCATCGCGTTCTTCATGTGGGTTGCGCATCTGCGTGGCGATGCGCGGGTGATTGCCGAAACCGCCCGCACGGTGGTCATCGCCGATATGTGTTTCACCGCCCCCGCCGTGGTGGTGCAGTTGCTCAGTGGCCTCTGGCTCGTGGATGCGCTGGGCCTGCCGCTGTCAACGCTCTGGGTTCGTGCCGCATTGTTGCTGTTCTTCGTGACTGGCGCTTGCTGGCTGCCCGTACTGTGGCTGCAGAAGTGTGCCCGGGACCTGGCCCGGCAAGCCGTGGAGGACGGCGTCGCCCTGCCCGCGACCTATCACCGCGTGATGCGCTGGTGGTTCGTGCTGGGCTGGCCGGCATTCATCGCGGTGATTGCGATTTTCTGGCTGATGGTGACGAAGCCCGGTTGAAGCCCGGTTGAAGGCGGGCTCGGCGGGTCGGGCATCTTCGTGCAGACGTCTGGATTGGCCAGAGTGGATGAAGCTTCACTCCTCCCCAATATCCTCGTTCCACACTTCCGGATTTTCCGCGATATACCCCTGCATCATCTCGATGCATTCCCGGTCGGCGAGGTCGATGACCTTGACGCCGGCTTCGCGCAGCCAGTCGATGCCGCCAATGAACGTTTCCGATTCGCCGACCACCACGGTGCCGATGTTGAACTGCCGCACCAGGCCGCTGCAGTACCAGCACGGGGCGAGGGTGGTGACCATGATGGTGTCGCGGTAGCTGCGCTGGCGGCCGGCCTTCGCACGGTTTGATGGTGCCTGCCGACGACGGCAGTTGTGGCATGTCACTGCGACAGGCGATGGCGTCGTTGCTGGTCAACGCCCCGGTCATGCTGAGTTTTTCGCCACGCTTGCAAGGTGGTGGTGCGGTCGCGGCAAGAAGCAATTGTCTGCGTGCGACAATTGTCGTAAGGTTGCGACATCCGTCAGGACAAAGACAACGCGATGCTACGCCCCTCTAATGCCGAGCTGGAGTTACTGAAGTGCTTGTGGAGACGCAACGCGTGCAGCGCTCGTGAGTTGCACGATGGCGTCGTGGGTACTCTCGGCTGGTCCTACTCTTCGACTCGGAAAACGTTGGACCGGATGGTCGAAAAGGGACTGGTTTCTGAATCCAGCCATCACGGCCTGAACGTTTACAGGTCAGCCGTCAGCAAAGTCTCGATGCTTGCTGCGCTGAGTCGGGACTTTGCCAAGCGTGTACTGGAGATCGACGGGCCATTGCCCATCCAGGCGTTTGCCGATAGTCGTCTGCTGAGTGAGCAGGAAATCGAGCAGCTCGAGACCATGCTGCAGAAGCCTGATCCGGACGAGCAGCCGTGAATCCGCCTGAAGTCGGGTTCTGGGTGCTCACCCTCACCTCGTGTATGGCCATGGGCGCGATGGCGTGGGCAGGGGGGCGATACTTCCACGCCGCGCTGCGCGTTTCTCACGCATCGCGAGGCTATTGGATATCCGTGTGGGCACTTGCCGTGGTGCCGCCCTGCTTGGCGATGGCACTGCAGTGTCTGCTACCGGATCACACGCTTGCTTCGTTGCCCACGCCACTACCGCTCGACGAAGCGCCTTATCTAGCCGCTTGGTCCTCGGGGCTGGGTTCGACGACACGGATCGACGAGGGTGTTCGGACAGCGAACACCTGGCTGGAGCTGTTGATGTTGATGGCCTACTTGGTCGGCGCGGCCGCCAGCGCCCTCCGCTGGGCCAGGGGAACGGCTGCGGTAAAGCGTATCGTGCAGAACAGCCGCTCGTTCGACCGGTCAAGAGTCGGGGCCCTGACGAACCTGGAGGCACAGCGCCTCGATGACTGCGGAATCAATCTATTGATGACGGAAGATCGTGTCAGCCCATTCGCGCTGTGCTGGCCGCGGTCAACCATCATCATTCCCGTGGCGCTTACCCAGCGCTTGAGTGACGCGCAGCTGCAAATGGTGCTACGTCATGAAGCGGCACATATTTCAGCCAGAGATCCCAAGCGTGCGGCGATCCTGCGTGCCGTCGGGGTTCTGTTCTGGTTCAATCCGTTCCTGCCGCGGATCGTGCACCGTATTCAGATGGCTGCAGAATTGTGCTGCGATGCATCTGCAGTAGCAGGTGATACGCACGGACGTCGTGCCTATGCCGAAGCGTATTTGAGCACGCTGCGCATCAGCGCATCCTCCTTGATCCCGGTTTCAGTTGCGTTCTCGGCATGGGATCCCGCTCTCCACAAGCTGAGGATCAGCCACATGATCCAAGGGGACCCACGTGGCGGACCACGATTGCTTATGCGTGTTTTGCTCGGCGGATTGGCGTTGACGGCCGGCGGTGTCCTCGCGACGACCCACCTCGGCGCTGCAGACCTCCGCCGAACAAACGGAACCAGCATCGGGACTGCTTTCGTGACATCCAACACGCGGACAGAAGATGCGCGAGCGTCAGCAGTCGAGGCTGCGTTTTCGCGAACCGTCCCTGCACTGCCGCAGCAGCGAACTTTCAGGTTTCCGCTCGCACGTCCCGAAATCACCGGCGCCTTTGGTGAGATGGGAAGCGCACGCGCTCGCGCGCATAGGGGCCTGGATTTTCGCGGGCGACGCGGTACACCGGTTCATGCACCGGCTGCCGGCACCGTCGTCGCAGCGACGGCCCTCTACGGAGGGTCCCCCAACTACGGAACCGTTGTCGTGCTGGACCACGGCGACGGATGGCAGTCTCTGTACGCGCATCTCGATGGGTTCGATGTCTCGGTGGGCGACCGCGTCTCCATCGGTGATCGGCTCGGACGAGTCGGTACCACGGGGAAAGTGACCGGCGCGCATCTGCACATGGAGTTGCTGTTGAACGGGCAGCGGGTCGACCCCCAACCCTTGTTGGTGAGCGGATAGCCCACCGTTTCGCGGCGGGCTCGCACGGCCGCCACACCATTGCTACAACCCTGCTCTGCCGATTCATGAGGGCAGCGGCTGAGCTTTGCCTGCCCGCAGGACCAAACACCCGACGAGAACACTTCGAATGCTATTTCTAGACAACAGGTGGAACGTCCACCATGGTCGACTGCGTTTGCACATGGGCCTCCTCGCTATATTGCTGCCGATGGCAGCCCCGTCCCATGCGTCGTTAGCCTCCCAGACGATCGACGACACGCGGTCCTCAGCCGCCACGAAACCCGCTGTCGCGCCCGCTCCCACCGAGACCATTGCATCCACCACCGCCGCAACGCCCGACGGGGAAAACAACGTATCGGTCACCGACCTGTCCACCCTGACCGTAACCGGGGCCGGCTATGACCCGCGGCGCGACGACACCGCGGCCAGGATCGTGGTGGACCAGCAAGAGCTGCTTAGGCACGGCGACATCACGCTGACCGACGCACTCAAGCGCCTGCCGGGAATTACCATCGGCTCGTCAGGCGGCATCTCGCTACGCGGCTTGGGCAACGGCTACACGCAAATTCTGGTCAACGGGCTAAAGCCGCCCGCGGGCTTCGACATCGAATCATTGTCGCCAGAAATGATCGAGCGTATCGAGATCATCCGTTCGGTGACGGCCGACCTACGCGCCGAGGGCATTGCCGGCACCATCAATATCGTGTTGACCCAGGGCGCACGCAAGGACAGTAGCCAACTCAAATTGGGCTTGGGCAGCTCGAACGGTAAGTGGCTTCCGAATCTGAGCTGGCACCAGTCGCGGCAGGACGACTACCGAAGCTATACGCTTAACGCCACGGCTACCCGGCGTGAATTCCTGGTCGAGGAAAGCGGCACCGAAACGGGCCAGGACGCCATGGGCGTGGACAACTTGCTGCGTACCACGGCAGTGCGCGCGGAAGGCTTCCGCGATGTCTTGTCCGTTGCGCCCAGCCTCAACCTGGAGCTGGAGAACGGCGCCAACTTCTCAATTCAGGGTTATTTCGATGCCAGCAATTACAACAAGTACGTCGATGTCGACTGGCACACCCTGCACGGCCCAGAACTCAAGCATGTGCGCTACAACCAGTTCACCAGCATCAACGTTGTGCAGCTGCGCGGCGACATCAGTTGGACCTACGATTTCGAGAACGGCGGCAGCTTCACCACCAAACTGAGCTTGGGTGGCAATCGGGAGGAGTCCGAGTTCCGCGAACAGGGCTACGCCGTCAACGGCACCCAGAATCTCGAGGATCATACCGACGGCCAACTGCACGTCCACGGTGCCAACTCCACCGGCAAATACTCGTTTGCGACACTGGGCGACCATCGCCTCGAACTGGGCTGGGAAGGCAGCGTCGACCGCCGCCGAGAGAGCCGCGTGCAGCGTCTTCTTCCGGTCGGCGGCGAGTCGGAGTACTTCAGCGACCTGTCCTACGACGCGCAAGTCCGACACCTGGCCTTCTATGGGCAGGACGACTGGACCCTGACCCCGCACTGGTCGATGTACTTGGGTTTGCGCGGGGAACGCATCGAAACCATCAGTGGCGGAAACGAGTTCGACCGGATTCACAACCGCGCTACCATACTCTCGCCGGTGCTGCAGTCGTTGTGGAAATTACCGGGCAGCAACAACGATCAGATCCGTCTGGGTGTGAGCCGCACCTACAAGTCACCAACCTTGCGGCTGCTAATCCCGCGTCCGTATACCTCCACCAACAACCGCGCTCTCAATCCCGACCGGCAGGGCAACCCCGACCTGCGGCCGGAATTGGCTACCGGCCTAGACTTGGCGTACGAGAAGTACTGGAGCAACGGCGCACAGCTAAGCATGGGCGCCTATCTGCGTGAGATCGAAGGCGTCATCCGCAGCGAAACCGGCCTGATCAATGGTCGCTGGGTTTCATCGCCATTCAACGGCGACGATGCCACTGCGTGGGGCCTGGAGATGGACACCAAATTCAGCCTGAACAAGCTGTTTAGCGGCGCGCCGGCGATGGACGTCCACTTCAATGTGACGCGCAACTGGTCGGAAGTAGACGGCGTGCCCGGTCCAGACAACCGCCTGGACCAGCAACCCAAGCTTAGCTCCACCTTGGGCACGGACTACGAGGTCAGTCCGGTCTGGACGGTGGGTGCGAGCTATACCTACCGTAGCGGCGGCTCCGTACGCACGAGCCTGTCCCAGATCGATAGCGAATCGGCCCGACGCGAGTTCGATGCCTATTCGCTGTGGACGATGTCCGACAAGACCAAGCTGCGCCTGAGCGTGAGCAACATTCTCGAGCAGGACGTCGTCACCGGCACGAAACACTTCTACTACGAGGTAGGCACACAACAGATTGAGCGGCGCCGACAGACGCCAGTGATCGTTCGCGCCCAACTGGAACTGAAGCTCTGAATATCATTGTCACCTTTCGCTCACGTTGATAACGTCTCTACGCGACGCGTTTTCGAGGAACGCCAGTAGGGTGCAGTTTTGAGTGTCCGCTCATGCCGGGAGCGGTCACCGAGCTAATCACTCCTCCCCAATATCTTCGTTCCACACTTCCGGATTCTCCGCGATATACCCCTGCATCATCTCGATGCATTCCCGGTCCGCGAGGTCGATGACCTTGACGCCGGCTTCGCGCAGCCAGTCGATGCCGCCGCTGAACGTCTCCGACTCGCCGACCACCACGGTGCCGATGTTGAACTGCCGCACCAGGCCGCTGCAGTACCAGCACGGGGCGAGGGTGGTGACCATGATGGTGTCGCGGTAGCTGCGTTGGCGGCCGGCCTTGCGGAAGGCGTCGGTCTCGCCGTGGATCGAGGGGTCGTTTTCCTGGACGCGGCGGTTGTGGCCGCAGCCGAGCAGGCGGCCGTCGGCGTGGTACAGCGCGGCGCCGATCGGGATGCCGCCTTCGGCCAGTCCCTGGCGGGCTTCGGCGACGGCGGTGGCGAGCAGGGCGTGGTAGTCGGCAGTGGCGATCATTCTGAGGGGCCGTAAGGAGTGGGTGGGCTGATCGTCGTCGTGGTGGCGCCGGATGTCGAGGACGGTCGGCTGAAGTGAGTGCGCGTCCGTGCAGGGGTGAGGGCGTCGTGGCGCCGGTATTGGGTGGCCGGCGACACTGCCGGTGGGCGGTGCGATAATCGGCGCATGAACGATCCGACCCGGCACGACCCAGGCTCCGCAACGCCGCCAGACAGCGCTCCCGGCACCACCCACTTTGGTTTCCGCGACGTCCCCACCGGGGACAAGCAGAAGCTGGTCGGGGAGGTGTTTTCCTCGGTCGCCGGCAACTACGACCTGATGAACGACCTGATGTCGATGGGTATCCACCGGGTCTGGAAGCGCTACTTCGTTGCCACCGCGCAGGTTCGCCGTGGCGACCGGGTGCTTGACCTGGCCGGCGGCACCGGCGATATCGCGTTGCTGTTGAAGGATCGCGTCGGCGATGCCGGTTCGATCGTGCTGGGCGACATCAACGGCGAGATGCTGCGCGTCGGCCGCGACCGCATGACCGACAAGGGCAAGGTCGCCGGTTTCGAATACGTGCAGATGAACGCCGAGAAGCTGCCGTTTCCCGATGCCAGTTTCGATCTGGTCACGATCGCGTTCGGCCTGCGCAACGTCACCAACAAGGATGCGGCGCTGGCCGAGATGCACCGGGTGCTGAAGGTCGGCGGGCAGGCGCGGGTGCTGGAGTTCTCTGAAGTGAAGTTCGACTGGTTCAAGCCGATCTACGACTTCCACTCGTTCAAGGTATTGCCGCGGCTGGGCAAGTTGTTTGCCAACGATGCGGACAGTTACCGGTACCTGGCCGAGAGCATCCGCAAGCACCCGCCGCAGGACGAGTTGAAGGCGATGATGGCCGCAGCCGGTTTTGCGCGATGCGACTACCGCAACCTGTCGGCGGGCATCGTCGCGGTGCATACCGGCTACAAGGTCTAGCCAAACCGGCACTTCGCACCGGCTATCGGTCGACGCTACACTCGGGGACTTATTTGTAACCGTGGGCCCGCCAATGCGTTCCTCGATCCTGACCCTGTGTTTTGCTGCCGCCGTGGTAATGGCTGGTTGCTCGCGCGACGCCGCGCCGGGCGCCGATACCGCCGCCCAACCCGATGCCGACGCGGTGACCGCGCCGGGTGCCGAGTACGACTCGCTGTCCTATGCCGAGCCTGACAAGGTCCGGATCAAGGACTTGGCGCTGGCCCTGGATGTCGACTTCAACGACAAGCAGATCAGCGGCAGCGCGACCTACCAGTTGGACTGGGTGGATCCGGACGCGACCGAGCTGGTGCTCGATACCCGCGACCTGACCATCGAGAAAGTGGTCGGCGAGCGCAGTGACGACAAATGGGTCGACCTGAAGTTCGAGCTGGCCGACGCCGACAAGCGCCTGGGCAGCAAGTTGACCATCCAGGCCCCGGATCGCAGCGAGCGCATCCGCGTCACCTATCACACCGCGCCGCAGGCTTCGGGCCTGCAGTGGCTGACCCCGGCGATGACCGAGGGCGGCGAGCAGCCGTTTATGTTCAGCCAGTCGCAGCAGATCCACGCACGCTCCTGGGTGCCGCTGCAGGACACGCCGCGGGTGCGCTTCACCTATACCGCGCACGTGACCAGCCCGGAGGACGTGATGGTGCTGATGAGCGCCGACAACGACCCCGAGGCCGAGCGTGACGGCGACTACACGTTCGCGATGCCGCAGGCGATCCCGTCCTACCTGCTGGCCATCGCCGCCGGTGACTTGGTGTTCAAGCCGATCTCCGAGCGCAGCGGCGTGTGGGCCGAGCCGGCGATGGTGGACAAGGCCACGGCCGAGTTCGCCGATACCGAGAAGATGATCGAGGCGACCGAGGCGCTGTATGGCCCGTACCGCTGGGGCCGCTACGACATCCTCGTGCTGCCGCCGTCATTCCCGTATGGCGGCATGGAGAACCCGCGCCTGACCTTCGCCACCCCGACCGTGATCGTCGGCGACAAGTCGCTGGTGTCGCTGATCGCGCATGAGCTGGCCCACAGCTGGGCGGGCAACCTGGTCACCTTCTCCAGCCCGAAAGACCAGTGGATGAACGAGGGCATCACCAGTTACGTCGAGAACCGCATCATCGAGTCGTTGTACGGCAAGGACTTCGCCAACATGGAAGCGGCGATCGCGCAGAACGAGTTGCGCAAGACCATCGGCGACATGGAACCGCAGGCGCAGTCGCTGGCGATCCGTCCCGACGTGCACGTCAAGGCCGGCGATACGCTGACCGCCGTGGCGTACGACAAGGGCGCGTGGTTCATGATGTTCCTGGAGCACCGCTTCGGCCGCGAGGATTTCGATCCGTTCCTGCGCGGGTACTTCGACCACTTCGCGTTCCAGTCGATCCCGACCACCACCTTCATCCAGTACGCCAAGGACAACCTGCTGGCCAAGCACCCCGGCAAGGTCACCGAGGCCGAGCTGGACGAGTGGATCTACGGTCAGGGCATTCCCGAGTCGGCGCCGGTGACCGAGTCACCGCAGTTCGACGCCGTGGACGAGGCACGCAAGGCCTGGCTGGACAGCGGCGAGCTGCCGGCCACCGACGCGACCGCAAAGTGGAGCACCCAGGAATGGCTGCACTTCATCGAGGGCCTGCCGGAAACGCTGGACCACGAGCAACTGGTGGCGCTGGACGAGGCCTACGAGTTCACCGGCACCGCCAACGGCGAGATCGCGATGCGCTGGTATCCGTTGACCGTGCGTAGCGGCTATCCGGAAGCCAATGAGGCGATTGCCGAGTTCCTGGCCCGGGTCGGCCGCCGCAAGCTGATCATGCCGACCTACGCGGCGCTGGTGAAAACGCCCGAAGGCCTGGCGATGGCCGAACAGATTCTGGCCGAGGCGCGGCCGGGCTACCACCCGATCACCACCGGCTCGGTGGATGCGGTGATTGCCGAAGCCAAGGGCGATGACACGGTGGAGACGCCGGTCGATTGATGCGCGCGGCATAGTCCATCAAGAACAACACGACCGCCTCCGAGGCGGTCGTGTTGTCTGGGCCGTCCGGACCACTGGCCAGGTGGCGGCGGCTTACGGCAATCTGGTCCCAATGAACACCAAGGAGTCGCGCAATGAGCAAGATCACATCGGCGTTGTTGCTGGCAGCGACCATCGCGCTGTCGGCGTGCCAGCCCGCGCCTGATCCGGAAGCCGTGCGCGCCCAGCAAGCCGCCGCGGCAGAGCAGCAGGCCGAAGCCATGGCGGCGCAGTTCGACGAGCAGTTCGTCGCCGGCAATTGGGATCTGGCCAAGGCCCATGGCGACGTGCTGTTTGCCGAGTATCCCGATAGCGCGGCGGCGGCGCGGATCAAGGCCCAGCATGCCGAGGCGGCGGAGAAGGCGCATGCGGCACGCGAGGCACGACGCACCGAGGCGCTGTGGGCATACCAGAGCCAACTGGTCGGCGCCAAGCAGCAACTGTCAGCGGCGATCTATGCCAAGGACAACGTCGAGACCGATGGGGCGACGGCACGGCCGGTGCGACTGATCTTCCGCGATCACCCCGAGTGGGGCGACAGCAGCTATATGGTGCTGGAGGCGGGTGATTTCGATTGCTACGGGGGTTGCCGGGTCACGGTCACGGTCGATGATGACGAACCGCGACGCATGGCCGCCAGCCGGCCCGACACCGATGACGCGATTGCGATGTTCATCGAGGACGAGGCCGCACTGTGGAAGCTGGCGAAAACCGCCGAAGTGATCTCGATCGAGTTCCCGGTCAAGGCCGGCGGGACGCGGACTGCCGTGTTCGAAGTCGGCGGCCTGGATCCGGCCCGGCTGCCGGACTGGAACTGACCGGCACGCGCTCGATCAGAACGTGCTCGATCAGAGCGTGCTCGATCAGAACGTAATCGATCAGAACGTAATCGATCAGAACGTAATCGATCAGAACGCGTAGCCAAATTGCTGGCGGAACTGCCCGGCGAATCCGGCCGCGTCGAAGCGCTGGTTCTGGGTGCCGGGGTGCTCGACCTTGAGTGCGCCCATCAGGTTGCCGACCCGGCCGATGGTCTCCCAGTCATAACCCTTCTCGATACCGAAGATCAGCCCGGCGCGGAACGCGTCGCCACAGCCGGTCGGGTCGGTGATGCGGCGCTCATGCGCGGGTGGGATATCCATGCTGGCGCCGTCGGCGTGGATCACCGCGCCCTTCGGCCCACGGGTGGCGATGTAGGCCTTCACCTTGCCGGCGATCTGCTGCTCGCTCCATCCGGTGCGCTCCTGCAGCAGGTTGGATTCGTAGTCGTTGACGGTGACGTAGTCGGCCAGCTCGATGAAGTTGCGCAACTCCTCGCCATTGAACAGCGGCATCGCCTGGCCGGGATCGAAGATGAAGGGAATGCCGCCCTCGGCGAATTCCCGCGCGTTCTGGATCATGCCGTCGTAGCCATCGGGACTGACGATGCCGATGGTCACGCCGGCCACGTCGCGCACGTGGTTCTCGTGCGAGCGCATCATCGCGCCGGGGTGGAATGCGGTGATCTGGTTGTTGTCCAGATCGGTGGTGATGAACGCCTGCGGGGTGAACAGCTCGTCGATCACCTTGACCTGGTCAAGCCGGATCTGCTGCTGCTCGAACCAGCCGCGATAGGGCCCGAAATCCTGGCCGACGGTGGCCATCGGGATCGGGTCGCCACCGAGCAGCTTGAGGTTGTAGGCGATGTTGCCGGCGCAACCACCGAACTCGCGGCGCATCCGCGGCACCAGGAACGAGACGTTCAGGATGTGCACCTTGTCCGGCAGGATGTGGTTCTTGAACTGATCGGGGAACACCATGATGGTGTCGTAGGCCAGCGAGCCGCAGATCAGGGCAGACATCGATAATCACACTCCGCAATTGCCGGCCGTCGTGGCCAGGCAGGATGAAAATGGGGGTTGGCGGGCCCGACGGAGGCCACGCCGCCCGATAGCGTAGCGGCTGCTACGGCCGTCGACCAGTCAAACGAGCCATCGGCGGTGGCCGGGGTGGCTTCGGGCGGAATGACCAAAACAGGTACAAAGCGCCGGAGAGCGCCATTTCTCCTTGCCCGGCAAGGGGGCGGTTGCTACGCTAGCCGACCGCCCCGGCACCCCATTTCACGGCCCAATCGACGATGTTCAAGAAGTTTCGCGGCATGTTCTCCAACGACCTGTCCATCGATCTGGGCACGGCCAACACCCTGATCTACGTACGTGGGCAGGGCATCGTCCTCAACGAACCATCGGTGGTCGCGGTGCGCCAGGACCGGATTGTTGGCGGTAACCGCACCGTGGTGGCCGTGGGTACCGAGGCCAAGATGATGCTGGGCCGGACGCCCGGGCACATCACCACAATCCGGCCGATGAAGGACGGCGTCATCGCCGACTTCACCTATACCGAGGAAATGCTCAAGCATTTCATCCGCAAGGTGCACAAGTCGCGCTTCCTGCGGCCCAGCCCGCGGGTGCTGGTGTGCGTGCCGTGCGGCTCGACCCAGGTCGAGCGCCGCGCGATCAAGGAATCGGCCGAGGAGGCCGGTGCACGCGAGGTGTACCTGATCGAAGAGCCGATGGCGGCGGCGATCGGCGCCGGCATGCCGGTGACCGAGGCGCGCGGCTCGATGGTGGTGGACATCGGCGGCGGTACCACCGAGGTCGCGGTGATCGCACTCAACGGCGTCGTCTACGCGGCGTCGGTGCGCATTGGTGGTGACCGTTTCGACGAGTCGATCATCGCCTACGTGCGCCGCACCTACGGCACCTTGATCGGTGAGGCGACCGCCGAGCGGGTCAAGGAAACCCTGGGTTGCGCGTACCCGCAGGAAGAGAACGCCAGCATGGAGATCACCGGCCGCAACCTGGCCGAGGGCGTGCCGAAGATGATCACCATCACCTCCAACGAGGTGCTCGATGCGCTGCGCGAGCCGCTGGCCGGCATCGTCACCGCGATCAAGCTGGCGCTGGAGCAGACCCCGCCGGAGTTGGGCGCGGATGTCGCCGAACGCGGCATCGTGCTGACCGGCGGTGGCGCGTTGCTGGCCGGCTTCGACCGCATGGTCAGCGAGGAAACCGGCCTGCACGTGCAGGTCGCCGATGATCCACTGACCTGTGTCGCCCGCGGTGGTGGACGGGCCCTGGAGTTGGTCGACATGCACGGCAACGAGTTCTTCGCACCCGACTGACCCCTTCACGAGCAAGACGGTTCCCGATTAAGCATCAGTGCCTTCCTACGCCAGCCCCACCACCCCCAACCGTCCTGGTGAAGTCGCCGGCACGCTGTGGTTGCTGGCGTATCTGACCCTGGCGGTGGCGTTGATCGTGCTGGACCACCGTGGCGGCTGGCTGCACCAGGCGCGCTACCAGGCGTCGGCGTTGGCGCAGCCCTTGTGGGCCGTGGCCGGCTGGCCGGGACGGATGGTCAGGAAGCTCTACGATGACGCCGGCACGCTGGCCCAGTTGGGCACGGAGAATCAGCGTCTGCGCAATCAACTGCTGGTCAACAGCGCCCGCATCGCGCGTCTGCAGACGCTCGCATCCGACAACCATCGCCTGCGTGGCCTGCTGGATGCGGCCGATAGTGGGAGCCTGGATGTGCAGCTGGCGCCGATCCTGGACGTCGACCTGGATCCGACCCGGCAGCGGCTGGTACTCGATGCCGGCAGCAACGACGGCATCCACGTTGGCCAGAGCGTGATCGATGCCGGCGGCCTGGTGGGGCAGGTCATCGCCGTCACGCCGATCCATTCGACCGTGTTGCTGCTGACCGATCCGTCCCATGCGGTGCCGGTGGCGGTGGCGCGCAACGGTGTGCGGCTGGTGGCCTACGGCGATGGCCGCAGCGACCTGCTGCGGGTACCGAGCATTCCCCTGTCCAGCGATATCCGGGTCGGTGACCAGTTGGTGACCTCCGGGCTGGGCGGACGGTTTCCTCCGGGCTTCCCGGTGGGGACCATCCTGTCGCTGCACCCGGATCACAGCCGTGCATTCCTGTTGGGTGAGATACGACCGGCGGCCCAACTTGACCGCGGGCGCGACGTGCTGCTGTTGCGCCTGGTACCGGCACCGGTGACTGACATCCCGACGACTGACATCCCGGTGACTGGCAACGGCGATTCGACCGACGCGACGGACGCGGCCGACGCACCCGAGCCGTCTGAAACACCTGCGCAGGTGCTGCCGTGAGGCGCTCGCGTCCGGCCTGGTTGCTGCCGCTCAGCGTGGTGGCCGGCTTGCTGGCGGGCCTGCTTCCGTTGCCGCCTTCGCTGCTGCCGCTACGACCCTTCTGGCTGGCGCTGGTGGTCGCTTACTGGGTCATCGAAGACCCCGAGCGGCTGGGGCTGGGCTTTGCCTTTGTCGTAGGGCTGCTGGCCGATATCAGTTTTGGCAGCCTGCTGGGCGAGCACGCCCTGCGTCTGGTGGTGATTGCGTTCATCCTGCAACGCTTCCGCGCCCGGATACGGTTCTTCCCGTTGTGGCAGCAGGCGTTGGCGATCGGCGGGTTGTTGCTGAACGACCGCGTGGTTGCCGCCGGCATCCACGTAGCGCTCGGCATCCAGCCATTGCCGATGATGTTCTGGCTCGCCTCGTTGACCGGGATGTTGTTGTGGGGCCCGGTGTTCCTGCTGCTGGACGCGCTGCGCTTG
Source organism: Lysobacter sp. A378 (assembly GCF_054052125.1). Classification (NCBI taxonomy): domain Bacteria; kingdom Pseudomonadati; phylum Pseudomonadota; class Gammaproteobacteria; order Lysobacterales; family Lysobacteraceae; genus Lysobacter; species Lysobacter sp. A378. The sequence goes on from NZ_JBSVRK010000001.1 coordinate 527,873, forward strand.
GGCAGCTGGCGCAGGAGCTAGGGCATGCGCCGTTTGCGCAAGGTGGTCAAGAATCCGGCGGCGGAATCCGGGCAGTTCCGCCGGCGTGCCGGGGTTGCGTTCGCCGGCGTGGTGCTGGCGCTGGGCGGGTTGGCACTGGGGTATTTCAGCCTGCAGGTCTGGCAGTACGAAGACTACGCGACACGCTCGGAGCAGAACCGGATCAAGCTGCAGCCGGTGGTGCCCGGGCGTGGCCTGATCTACGACCGCGACGGCCGGATCCTGGCCGACAACGTGCCGGCATTCCGCCTGGAGGTCACTCCCGGCGAGGCCGGCGACCCCGACAAGTGGCTACCGGAGCTGGCGGGCATCGTCGAGCTGTCGCCGCAGGACATCGAGGAGTTCCTGCAGGCGCGCAAGGTGACCCGTGGGTTCAAGGCGATCCCCCTGAAACTGCGCGTCACGCCGGAAGAGGTCGCCCGGTTCGCGGTCGACCGCTGGCGTTATCCGGGAATCGAGGTGGTGTCATACCTCAATCGCCGTTACCTGTACGGCGAGTTGCTGGCCCACGTGATCGGTTATGTCGGCCGGGTCGATGTCGAGGACCGGCAGACCATGGGCGAGGCGGGCATGTTGTTCAGCCATACCGGCAAGACCGGGGTGGAGCGTTTCTACGAGCAGGCGTTGCGCGGCAAGGTGGGGTACGAGAAGGTCGAGACCAATGTCGATGGTCGACCGATGCGGGTGGTCGGGCGGGTGGCGGCGACCCCGGGGGCGGACTTGCAGCTGTCGATCGACGTGGACCTGCAACGGGCCATCGTGGCGGCATTTGGCGATGCCGACGGCTCGGCGGTGGCGATCGATCCCAGGACCGGCCAGGTGCTGGCAATGGTCAGCCTGCCGTCGTACGACAGCAATCTGTTCGTCAACGGCATCTCCCATACCGACTACAACGGGCTGATCAACAATCCGTCGCGGCCACTGTTCAACCGCAACGTGCTGGGTGGTGGCCCGCCGGGATCGACGGTCAAGCCGATGGTGGCGCTGGCCGGGGTCGACAGCGGTCTTCGCACCCCCGACGACAAGACCTTTTCCAGCGGCGAGTTCCACATTCCGGGACAGAGCCGTGGTTATCGCGATTCGCACCGCGGCGGCCACGGTTGGGTCGATCTGCGCGATTCGATCTCGCAATCGGTCAACACCTACTACTACAAGCTTGCCCTGGACATGGGCATCGATATGTTCGCCCAATACATGCATCGCTACGGGTTCGGCGAGAAGACCGGTATCGACCTGGCGGGAGAGACCGACGGGGTGGTGCCGTCGCGCGATTACAAGCGATCAATCAGTACCGAGCCGTGGTACCCCGGCGAGACGGTGATCTCCGGCATCGGCCAGGGCTACTGGATTGCCAGTGCGCTGCAACTGGTGCGTGCCACCGCGGCGATTGCGAACGGCGGCGACCTGCACGAGCTGCGACTGCTGCAGGCCCGGCGCGACCGCTACGGCGCCCCCTGGCAGCCGCTGGCGGAGACACCCAGCTCACCGATCACCGACAACCCCGGGCATCTGCGTGCGGTACAGGAAGGGATGGTGGCCACCGTCAACGGACCCCGCGGCACGGCCCGCGCGACCGGCCGCGGCGCGCCGTACACCATCGCCGGCAAGACCGGCACCGCCCAGCGCTCCAGCCGCAAGGGCAACATCAGCCGTGATCCGCACTCGCTGCCTTACCACCTGCGTCATACCGCGTTGTTCATTGGATACGCACCGGCGGAAGAGCCGACGATCGCGATCGCGGTGGTGGTCGAGCACGGCGGCTACGGTGGCAGCGCCGCTGCGCCGATCGCGCGTGCCGGCTTTGATGCCTGGTTGTTGGGCAAGATGCCGGATGGCCTGGCGCCGCTGGACGACAGCGCGACCGAGCCGGCAACCGATGCGCCGCTGGATCCATCAGCGACCGCCACCGCCGAGGAGCCAGCTACGCCATGAGCGTGATCCTGCGCTGGTTGTTCGACCTGCTGCGGCGCGGCGTGCGCACGCTCGACTGGCTATTGCTGGGGGCGTTGCTGGCGCTGATGGCGATTGGTCTGGCGGTGCTCTACAGCGCCGGTGGCCAGTCGACTGCTCTGGTGGTGGCGCAGGGTTCACGGTTTGCGGTGGGGCTGGGTGCGCTGTGGCTGCTTTCCCGGTTGCCGCCCATCCAGCTGCGCAACTGGACCCCGTTGGCCTATGGCATCGCATTGGTGCCGCTGCTAGTGGTGCTGTTTATCGGTCAGGGCCGCCACGGGGCTCACTGGATCAACCTGGGGCTGTTCTACTTCCAGCCCGCCGAGCTGCTGAAGCTGGCATTGCCGATGATGGTGGCGTGGTATCTCAACCGTCAGCCGCTGCCGCCGCGGTTCTCCGTGGTGCTGGTCGCGGCCGCGATCATCATCGTGCCGACCGGACTGATACTGCTGCAGCCGGACTTCGGCACCGCCATGCTGGTGGGCATCAGCGGTGCGTTCGTGCTGTACCTGGCAGGACTGTCGTGGTGGTGGTTCGGTGCCGGCTTTGGTGCGGTTGCCGCCAGCGCGCCGGCGGCGTGGTTCTGGTTGCTCAAGCCTTACCAGAAAGACCGCATCCTGGTGTTTCTCGATCCCGAGAGCGACCCGCTGGGCGCCGGCTGGAACATCATCCAGAGCAAGATCGCGATCGGCGGCGGTGGCTTCACCGGAAAGGGCTGGGGTGAGGGTACCCAGGCCCACCTCAACTATATTCCCGAGCACACCACCGACTTCATTTTCGCCGTGCTCAGCGAGGAATTCGGCTGGATCGGCGTGGCAGTGACGTTGACGTTGTACATGTTCGTGGTGGGGCGCTGCCTGTGGATTGCCGCCCAGGCGCGCGATGGGTATTCGCGACTGCTGGCCGGATCGCTTGGCCTGGCATTCTGCGTCTATGTGGTGGTCAACGGCGGCATGGTGGCCGGGTTGATGCCGGTGGTGGGGGTGCCGATGCCGCTGCTGAGTTACGGCGGCACCTCGGCGGTGTCCTTGCTGGCGGGCATGGGCGTGGTGATGGCAGTGCGCGCGCATCGACCGGTGCACGGGCGTTGAGACAACCCCACCTGACTCATGGCGTCGTGATACGTCTTCAACGGTTCTGGGACTTTCGCGTGCGTGGTAATCTCGCCGCGATGACACGCCAACTCGCCAGTCGCGCCCTGCTATGTGCGCTCCCGCTCGTGCTGGTGGCCTGCGCCACGCAGACGCCGCCGCCGACTCCTCAATCTGAGCCGCCCCAGATGGCCGAGCCGGTGGCGCCGACGCCACCGACATCGACGCCGGTGGTGTCCAATGCGCAGCCGATCGAACAGGCGGTGCCGGTCTTCGTGCGCACCGCAGCGGCCAAGTACGACGTTGATGCCGATTACATCACCACGGTGCTGGGCCAGGCGGAGATCCGCGACAGCATCATCACCGCGATGACGCGCCCGGCAGAGGCCAAGCCATGGAGCGGCTATCGGCCGATCTTCATCACCCAGGGCCGGATCGACCAGGGTCGGGCGTTCCTGGCCAAGCACCGTGATGCGCTGGCAAAGGTCGAGGCCGAGTACGGCGTCCCGCCCGAGATCATCGTGGCCATCCTGGGCGTGGAAACCAGCTATGGCGGCAATGCCGGCAGCTACCCGGTGATCGATGCGCTGTACACGCTGGGATTCGCCTACCCCCGCACCAACCTGCCCGGCAAGATCGAGCGTGAGAATACCCGCGAGGCGTTCTTCCGCGACGAGCTGGCGCAGCTGTTCGCGCTGGGCAAGGAGGCGGGTTTCGACATCACCACCAAGAAAGGCAGCTATGCCGGGGCGATGGGCTGGGGCCAGTTCATGCCGTCCAGCTACCGCGACTACGCCGTTGATGGCAACGGCGATGGCAAGATCGACCTGTTCAATGACCTGGACGACGTGTTTGCATCGGTCGCCAATTACTTCGTGGAAAAGGGCGGCTGGCAGCGCGGGGAGCCGATCACCGTGCGTGCGATCCGTGCCGGCGATGCGCAGGACTTCGAACCCGAAGGGCTGGAGCCGCGCTATACGCTGGACCAGCTGGCCGCGCGCGGGTACACGCCGGCGGTTCCGGTGACCGGGGCGGGGGCGGACACTGCGACCCTGCTGAACCTGGATGGCGTGGATGGCAGGGAGTACTGGTTCGGGTTCCAGAACTTCTACGCGATCACCCGCTACAACATCTCCAAGCATTACGCGATGGCCGTTTATCAGCTGTCGGAGGCCATTGCCGGACGTGAGATCCCGGTCGCCGGCACGGGCCAGCCGGGCGCATGAAGCGGCTGCTGGTCGCGATCCTGGTCATCGGTCTGGCGTCCTGCGCCAGTGCCCCTGAAAAGCCGGCCACCGCGCCCGGTGCGGCCGCCGACCAGGACCGCGGCACCAGCAGCAAGCGAAAGTCTCCCTACCCTGCTGCCAAGGAGGACCTGAGCAAGCGCGGCGATTACACCGCCGGCGGCCTTTACGCGCCGCACATCGCCGATTCCGCACCCGATGTGGATATCGACGTCTCGTTGATCCCCGAGCCCACAGTGGTGGCCGTGGACCGGTCGCGTTACGGCAACCGGTCGACCTACAGCGTGCTGGGCAAGAAATACCACGTCATGGACGACAGCGAGGGCTATGTCGAGCGTGGCAAGGCCTCCTACTACGGCAACAAGTTCCATGGCCGGCGCACTTCCAACATGGAGGTGTACGACATGTACGCCTTCACCGCTGCCCACAAGACCCTGCCGCTGCCCAGCTTTGCCCAGGTCACCAACCTGGACAACGGCAAGACGGTGGTGGTGCGGGTCAATGACCGCGGACCGTTCCACGAAGGCCGGGTGATCGACCTGAGCTATGCCGCCGCGCTCAAGCTGGGCATCACCCAGGCCGGCACCGGGCGAGTGGAAGTGCGCGCGCTGCAGCCCGGCGAGGGTGGCTCGACCTACGCCGGCGACGCCCCCGCCACCAATGACACAGCCGCCGTTGCCGCGGCCACGCCAGCGGCGCCGGCCAGTTCGATGGACAAGCTGGTGGCGTCGTTGCCGGTTGCGGCCGCCGGTGCGGTCAAGCTGCCACCGGGGGTGAGGATTGCCACCGGTAAACCGAGCCCCGCTGCCGGTGCGGCGGAAAGCCCGGCGACAGCTCCGGCGGTGGCCGCTGCCTCTACCGCCGGCACCGTCGCGGCGCCTGGTTCGACGGCGCAGCAATGGCGTTTCGACATGAACCAGGACGGCAGGACCATGACGGCCGAGGAATTCGATACCTGGATGCAGCAGCGCCGGGTACGCGTCGCCACCGGACGGCCGGGAAAGCCCGATCGCGCCGCCACCACAGCCAGCCCGGTGACCGACCACCCTGCCAGTCCGGCCCAGGCCGCCGCGGAGGTGGCCAATGCCGTGGCCGCTGGCGCTACCGCGTCCGATGCGCGCGTGTCTGACGAGAGCGTGACCTTGCAGGTCGCAAGTTTTGCCGGGCGTGACAATGCCGATCGCGCGTTGGCAATGTTGCGCGGGGCCGGTATCGCCGATGCCAGCCTTCAGGACGCCAAGGCCAATGGTCAGCGTGTCTGGCGCCTGCGCGTCGGCCCGCTGCACGCCGATGCCGCACCGGCGTTGGCCAGCCGCATTGCCGGCCTGGGCTTTGGCGCACCGCAACGCGTCATCGAATGATTACCCCTTCCTTCCAGATGTCCCGATAAAGATATCCCGATACACATCGGCCGCGCGTCGACCCGGAGCAGTTCAACGATGAAGTCCCCAACCGTCTTTCGATCGATCAGTCTTGCCGCACTGGCCACCTTTGCCGTCGGTCTGGCCTTTGCCCAGACGCCCGCGCTGCCAAAGCCGGCGGCGCTCGCGCCGGCCAGCGAATCGCTGCCGGTGCCGCCGCCGCCCGAGGTGGTGGGAGAGGCATGGATCGTGATGGACGCGGCCAGCGGCAATGTGTTGGCGGGAGAAAATATCGACGTCCCGTTGCCGCCGGCCAGCATCACCAAGGTCATGACCAGCTATGTGATCGCCGCCGAAATGGCCGGCGGCAAGGTCAAGGCCGACGATCAGGTGAGGATGACCGAGAACGCCTGGCGCAAGGGTGGTGCGGGCACCGATGGCAGTTACTCGGGTTTCCAGGTCAACCAGTCCGCGCCGCTGCTGGAGATGGAGAAGGGCATGGTGGTGCAGTCGGGCAACGATGCCGCGATTGCGCTGGCCGAGCATGTCGCCGGCAGTGAAGATGCGTTTGCCGCGCTGATGAACCAGTACGCCGAGCGCATCGGCATGAAAAACACCCGTTTCGTCAATGCCACCGGTCTGACCGACGAAGGCCACGTGTCCACGGCCCGCGACCTGGCGTTGCTGGGCCGGGCGCTGGCGTTGAATTTCCCGGAGACCTACGCCTACAACAAGATCAAGGAATTCACTGTCGGTCCGATCACCCAGCCCAACCGCAACGTGCTGTTGTGGCGCGACAAGAGCGTGGATGGCATCAAGACCGGGCACACCTCGGCCGCCGGCTACTGCCTGATGGCCTCGGCCAAGCGCGGTGACCAGCGGCTGGTTTCGGTGGTGCTTGGCTCAAGCTCGGAAAAGCAGCGCGCCGATGACAGCCAGGCCCTGCTCAACTGGGGATTCCGCTTCTACGAGACGCACAAGCTGTATGACGCGGACACCTCGATTGCGACCCAGAAGGTCTGGAAGGGCACCGCCGACGAGGTCCAGCTTGGGGTGGCCGAGCCGTTGCTGGTCACCTTGCCGCGGGGCAAGTACGAGCAGCTCAAGCCGACCATGGATGTACCCAAGACCCTGGTCGCGCCGATTGCCAAGGGCCAGGCGATCGGCAGCGTGAAGGTCACGCTGGACGGGAAGGTCATTGCCGAGCGGCCGCTGGTCGCGCTGGCCGCGATCGAAGAAGGCGGCTTCTTCAAGCGCCTGTGGCACGAGCTGCTGATGTGGTGGGAATCGGTCTGAGTAGGCGCTCATGACACAGCGTTCCCGCTGACAGCTTGGGTTGGCGGCGGGCCGTACCCATAATTGACCGATGGACATAACCTCTGACAATCCCGAACACGGGTTCCAGTTTCCCGGTGAATTCCAGCTCAGCGCCATGGGCGCGGCCGATATCGGACTGGAGCAGGAACTGCCGCAACGCTTGCTCGATGCCGGTATCGAAGTGCGCAGCGAACGCATCGACTGGAAACACTCGTCCAACGGCAAGTACGTCTCGGTGCGGATCGTGTTTCTGGCGGACAGCCGCGCGCAATACGATCTCGCCCATCAGGTGCTGCGCGACCACCCGGAAGTAAAGTGGACGCTGTAGTTGCCACGCAGGATCCGCCGCTCCTGCGGCCTGCCGCCAAGCTGCGTGACCTGGCGGGCCGCCAACCCTACGAGCCGGTCTGGCGCGCGATGCAGGCCTTTACCGACGCGCGCGATGGCGACACCGCCGATGAGCTGTGGCTGGTCGAACATGAGCCGGTATTCACCCTCGGCCAGGCCGGCAAGCCCGAGCACGTGCTGGCCGCGGGCGACATCCCGGTGATCCATGTCGACCGCGGCGGCCAGGTGACCTACCACGGTCCCGGGCAGTTGGTGTTGTATCCGCTGCTGGACCTGCGCCGGCTGAAGATCGGGGTGCGCGAGTACGTGTGCCGGATCGAGCAGTCGGTCATCGACACCCTGGCCGATTGGAACATCACCGCGGTTCGCCGCGCAGGCGCGCCCGGGGTCTATGTGGCCGGCGCCAAGATCGCCGCACTGGGTATCCGGGTGCGACGCGGCTGCACCTTCCACGGGCTGGCGCTCAATGTCGACATGGACCTGTCGCCATTCCAGCGCATAAACCCCTGTGGTTACGCGGGGTTGCAGGTGGCCTCGATGGTAGACTTTGGCGGTCCTTCGGGACTTGAAGCGGTCAAGCCGGCGCTGGTCGGACACCTGGCGAGCCAGTTTGGACTGGCGGTCGAAGCCGCCGCGAATGAGTTTCTCCCGCCTTCATCCAGTCCCCCGGTGGAGATGGCGCCGGCGGCCAACATCAAGAGCACTGTATCGCCATGACCGACTCCGCCAGCACAGGCGCCGCAAAATCCATTCCGCTGGCCGTTGTTGCCAATGACGCCCCGGCGCCGCCGCAGCTCACACCGCTGCAACCCGGCGTGAAGCAAGTGGCCGGCGACAAGATCGGCCGCTCACCGGTGCAGTTTGCCGACGCGCCGGTATTGCGCAAGCCATCCTGGATCAGGGTCCGGATTCCGTCCGGAAATGCGGTCGCCAAGCTCAAGGAGAAGTTGCGCGAGAACCGCTTGATCACGGTCTGCGAGGAAGCCAGCTGCCCCAATATCCACGAGTGCTTCAGCCATGGCACCGCAACCTTCATGATCCTGGGCGAGGTCTGCACCCGTCGCTGCAGCTTCTGCGACGTCGCCCACGGCCGCCCCCAGCCCCCGGACCCGGCCGAGCCGCTGCACCTGGCGCAGACGGTCAAGGACATGGGCCTGAAATACGTCGTGGTGACTTCGGTCGACCGCGACGACCTGCGTGACGGTGGCGCCAGCCATTTTGTTGACTGCATCGTGGCCATCCGCGAGTTCAGTCCGCGCACCAAGATCGAGATCCTGACCCCGGACTTCCGCGGCAAGGGCCGGATGGACCGTGCTTTGGAGATCCTGGCCAGTCACCCGCCCGATGTGTTCAACCACAATCTGGAAACGGTGCCGCATCTGTATCGCAACGTCCGTCCGGGCGCCGACTACCAGTGGTCGTTGACACTGCTGAAGAAGTTCAAGGCACAACATCCCGACGTCGCGACCAAGTCCGGGATCATGCTCGGCCTGGGCGAGACCATGGAGCAGGTGCAGGAGACCTTGCGTGATCTGCGTGCGCACGACGTCGACATGATCACCATCGGCCAGTACCTGCAGCCCAGCGCCCATCACCACCCGGTGATGCGCTACTGGACGCCGGATGAATTCAAGCAACTGGAAGTATTCGGCATGGAACTGGGCTTCAGTCACGTCGCCTCCGGCCCGCTGGTGCGCTCGTCCTACCATGCGGACCGTTCGGCGGCGGAGGCCGGTGTGGCCTGATGGCGGTATCGGGTTCCCACCCGGCGCACCTGCCGGGCAGCCAAACGCGATCAAACTGAACCAAAACCATCATTGAAGGGGTTGATTGCGCCTGTTTCGGGGTTTTCCCGGGCCGATGTCGTGACAGCGGCAGCAACTTTAGGCACTGTCGACTTGTCCAAGATATTTGCAACCTGAGTTCCATGGCCCCGCGCCAGGCCTATCCCCCCTTCACTATTGGCCGCCCAGCCCTATTCCATGATCAACACTCCCCTGCTTGCGTTGCTGCTGACCGCGCCCCTGGCGATGTTGGGGCATGCCGACACCACTTCCCCATCCGTCGCGCCCATGCCGGTAGCGCCGCCAGTGACCCAGGTCGCCGCGGAAAAACCCAGCCTGAGCATGGACCTGCCAGACAACGTGACCCCCGACCAGGCCACGGCGGCCAAGCTGGTCTACGGCTTGTTGTCCGACAGCCGTTACGCCTATCGGCCACAGCCGCTTGACGATGCGTTGTCGGCCGACATGTACACGCGCTACCTGGAAGCGCTCGACGGCGGCAAGCAGTTTTTCACCCAGGCCGATATTTCCAGTTTTGACCAGTACCGCACCGAGCTTGACGACGCCATCAAGAGTGGCCAGATGCAGCCGGCATACGAGATCTTTGATCTCTATGGCAAGCGCGTGATGGAACGGGTCGCCTATGCCCGCGCATTGTTGAAGCAGGACATGTTCGATTTCTCCGGCGATGACCGTTTCCATTACGACCGTGAGGATGCGCCTTGGGCGGCCGACGCGGCCGAGCTGGATCAACTGTGGAAGCAATCGGTTCGCAACGACTGGCTGCGCTTGAAGCTGGCAGGAAAGGAGGCCGACAAGATCCGCGAGACGCTGGACAAGCGTTACGGCAACCTGGCCGAGAACATCACCCAGTTGGAGGGTCAGGACGTGTTCCAGACCTTCCTCAACAGCTATACCAGTGCGATTGACCCGCACACCAGTTACTTCACGCCGCGCTCGGCGGAGAACTTCAACCTGTCGATGTCACTGTCGCTGGAAGGCATCGGCGCGGTGCTGCAAAAGCAGGACGACATCGTTGCAATCCGCGAGATCGTGCCCGGTGGGCCGGCCGACAAATCCGCCATCCTGGCGCCTGGTGACCGCGTGGTTGGTGTCGGCCAGGACGAAGAGGGTCCGATGGAAGACGTGATCGGCTGGCGCATCGACAACGTGGTCGAGCTGATTCGTGGGCCCAAGGACTCCCAGGTGCGCCTGGACATCATCCCGGCCGAGGCCGGGCTGGACAGCAAGCCGGTACGGGTGCTGATCACCCGCGACAAGGTGCGGCTGGAGGACCAGGCGGCGAAGTCGAAAGTGTTGGAAATCGAAGGCGAGGGCGACGTCCCGGACCAGCGGATCGGCGTCATCGAGCTGCCCGGTTTCTACCAGGACTTTGAAGGTCGCCGGCTGAACAAGGACGACTATGCCTCCGCCACGCGCGACGTTGCCAAGCTGCTGGCCGAACTGGAGGCCGATGGCGTGGATGGTGTGGTTCTGGACCTGCGCAACAACGGTGGCGGGTCATTGAACGAGGCGATCGAGTTGACCGGTTTGTTCATCGATCAAGGACCGGTGGTGCAGGTGCGCGAGTCCGGCGGTCGGGTCAGTGTCAATGGTGACGAGGATCGCGGCGTGGCGTGGGATGGCCCGTTTGCGGTGCTGGTCAATCGGGGTTCCGCATCGGCCTCGGAGATCTTCGCCGGTGCGATCCAGGACTACGGCCGCGGCCTGGTGATCGGTGAGACCACCTTCGGCAAGGGCACCGTGCAGAACCTGGTCGACCTGGACCGCTGGCCGGCGACCGAGGAAGAGCGCTTCGGCCAGGTCAAGCTGACCGTCGCCCAGTTCTTCCTGCCCGATGGCAGCTCGACCCAGAACAAGGGCGTGGTGCCGGACATCAACTTCCCCGCCTCGGTCGATGCCAGCGAATACGGCGAGAGCACCTACGACAACGCGTTGCCCTGGACCCGGATCGCCGGCGTGCCGCACGTCAGCTACGGCAACTTCCAGCCCTTGTTGCCGAAGCTTGAGACCCTGCATGCCGAACGGATTGTCGAGAGCCTGGAGTTCACGTGGTGGAACGAGGATGTCGCCAGGTTCCGCAAGGAAGCCGACAAGACCTCGATCTCCTTGAACGAGCAGGAGCGTCGGACCGAGCGTGATGCCAACGAGGCGCGACGACAGCAACGCCAGGACACCCGCAAGGAGCTGGGCCTGGCGCTGGATCCGCTGGCGCTGGCTTCCGCTGACGACGGCCTGACCGCCAACGAGCGCGACATCATCAAGGACACCGCGCGCGAGAAGGCGGCCGAAGATCGTCCCGACCCGCTGCTGCAGGAGTCCGCGGCGATCCTTGCCGACGCGATCTACCTGCTGGGCAACGACGCGCAGCTGTCCAGCGTGGTGCTGCCGCAGTCGACCGTTGTTGGCAGCTGGGCCGACTGAAAACGAGCCGACGTGATAGCGCAAGTCACCAGACAACACGGGCGCCGTCGGGTGCCCGTGTTGTTTTGGGTCAAGTGGGCTTCGACAGTGCGTTTGCTTCAGGCTCCCCGCAGAGCCTCCGTCACCGGCAACCGCGCCGCCCGCAATGCCGGGAACAGCCCGCCCACCAGGCCGATGCCCAGCGCCCACTTCAAGCCGGTCCACAGCAGTTCCGGAGAGACCTTGAACTGGAACACCACCTGGCTGAAGTTGTTGCCCAGCGTTGACACCGTGTAGCCGTTGAACACCAGCCAGGCGATCAGGCCGCCCAACACCCCGCCCAGCAGGGCGAGCAGCATGGTCTCCAGCATCACCGCCATCACCACCGGCAGGCTGCGGAAGCCGATCGCGCGCATGGTCGCGATCTCGCGCGCGCGTCCGGCGACGGCCGCGTACATGGTGTTGAGGGCGCCGAAGACCGCGCCAATGGCCATGATCGCGCCGATCGCGGTGCCCAGGATGCTGATCAGCTTGGTCAGCTGTCCGGATTGCTTGGCGTAGTAATCGTGGGTGGTTTCGACGTCCAGCTTCAGCCGTGGGTCGGCATCCATTGCGGCCTTGAGCTGCTCGAAACCGGCCTTGCCTTCGGTGCGCACGGTGATCGACTGGAACGCGTTGCGCCGGTAGGCCGCGGCGATGGTTTCCGCATCGCCCCACAGCTCCGAGTCGTGGGCATCGCCGGAGGCGAACGTGCCGACGATGGTCCACTCCTGGTTGGCGAAATCCAGCGTGTTGCCGACCTCCAGGCCGGCGAACTGCGACTGCGCGCCCTGGCCGACCATCAGCTCATGCAGGCCGGCGCCGAACTTGCGGCCCTCGATGATGCGGATGCCGTCGCGCACCTCCCAGGCCTCTTCGCCGACTCCGCGGAACTGCGCGTTGGCATCGCTGCCATCGGCGCGTGACGGCAACGCCACCACCTGTGACAGTTCCGCCGACAACAGCGGCTTGCCGTCGGCGCCCTGCTGGATGCCGGGCAGGTTGGCGACCAGTGGCACCTGCTCGCGCAGGATAATCGAGTTGGTTTCCGCTTGCGAGCCGCCGCGCAGGATGATCGCGGTGTTGTCGCTGCCGGTCGCATCCAGAGTGGCCTTGAAGCCCTCGCCCATCGCCAGCATCGCGACCAGCACGCCGACCACGCCGGCGATGCCGATGATGATCACCGAGGAGGCCCCCCAGCGCTGCGGCAGGCTGGCGATGCCGATCCGCGCCGCCGCCAGTGCGAGCCGGCCGGCATGGGTGAACGACAGCCACAGCCCCAGCAGCACCGCTACCGCGAGCACGGCGTACCAGGGCAGCATGGTCCACACGGCCAGCCCGACCAGCAGCAACAGGATCGACAACAGATTCCACAGCCATTGCTTGTTCATGGTCCGATCCCCGAGGCGTTGTTCATTGGAGTGGGCAGGCCGGTCCGAGCCATGTCAGCGTCCCGCGAGCGCGTCGACGATCTTCAGCCGCTTCGCCCGCAATGCCGGCAACAGGCCGACGACGATGCCGATCGCGACCATCAATCCCAAGCCGACCAACCAGGTCTGCGCGGGTACCTGCGGCAGCGAGATCATGCCGCCGCTGGCGGCGGCGAGACCGGGCATGATTGCCGACGCCAGCCCCAGCCCGATCAAGCCGCCCAATACCACCAGCAGCACCGACTCCACCATCACCAGGGTCAGCACGGTGCCATCGGTGAAGCCCAGGGTTTTCAGCGTGGCCAGCTCCGGCACGCGCTCGCGCACCGCCTGGGCCATGGTGTTGCCGGTCAGCAGCAACAAGGTGAAGAACACCGCGCCCATGATCGCGCTGACGATCAGGCCGATGTCGGCGAACTGTTTCGCGAACGCCTGCTGGAACGCGGACTCGGTCTGGCTCTTGGTCTCATGGTCGGAGTTGGCCGACAGCGCATCGATCGCCTGCGCGATCCGCGAGGCCTGCGCGGGGTTGCCGATCTGCACGGTGAAAAAACTCACCTGGCTCTTGATGTAGTCGTTGGCCTCGTCGAAATACTTCCAGTGCATCATCAACTGGTTTTCGGCCCCCGCGTTGTCGCGGTCCCTGGCGCGGTAGATCGCGCTGACCTGCAATGGCCAGTCATTGCTGCCGTCGCGCGGAAAGATCGTCGCCTGCAGCGGGATGGTATCGCCCAGCTTCCAGTCAAACTTGTTGGCCAGCGCCTCGCCCACGGCGGCCCCGGTGCGGTTGGCTCGGAACGCCTTCAGCTGCTCCGGCGGTACTTCGAAGTCGCTGTAGACATCGAAGTAGTTGTCGGCCACCGAGAAGTTGGGAAAGAAATTTTTCGGGTCCTGGTAAATGCCGCCGAACCACATCGCGTAGGTCACCTCCTGCACGCCCGGGACCGCCTCGATCTGTGGCAGCAGGCGGGTCGGCAGGGTCTGGGTGATCGACAGGCGCGAGGCAACGATCAGCCGGTTGGCACCGTCCACGCTGCCGCCGGAGTTGAATGCCACGCGCACCGAATCGAGCATCCCGAACAGCATGAAGGCGGCGATCACCGATAGCAGCGTCAACAAGGTGCGGGTCTTGCTGCGGAACAACTGGGCCCAGATCAGCGAGAGGTATTTCATGGCCGCCTCAGTGCGCCATCGCCGGTGCGTCGACCAGCTCACCCTTGTCCAGGTGGATCGTGTGGCTGGCGTACTCGGCGGCCTTGGGGTCGTGGGTGACCATGATGATGGTCTTGCCGTGCTCGCGGTTGAGCATCTGCAGCAGCTGCAGGATCTCCTCGGCTGAATGGCGGTCCAGGTCGCCGGTCGGCTCGTCGCAGATCAGGAAGGTCGGGTCGGAGACAATGGCCCGTGCAATCGCCACGCGCTGCTGCTGGCCGCCGGACAACTCGTTTGGCTTGTGCGTCTTGCGATCGGCCAGACCGACCAGCTGCAGCGCGATATCGGCGTTGCGCTTGCGTTGAGCGCTGCCCAGGTGGGTCAGCAACAGTGGCAGCTCGACGTTCTTCTGCGCGGTCAGCATCGGCATCAGGTTGTAGAACTGGAACACGAAACCGACGTGGCGGCTGCGCCAGTTGGACAGCTGCCCGGCGCTCATCCGGTCGATGCGCTCGCCTTCGATCTCGATCTCGCCCGAACTGGGGTTGTCGAGCCCGCCGATCAGGTTGAGCAAGGTGGTCTTGCCCGATCCCGATGGACCCATCAAGGCGACGAAATCGCCTTTCGGGATGTCCAGGTCGAGGCCGTGCAGCACCTGGATCTTCTCGGGACCACGCTGGTAGGTCTTGGTGAGGTTGCGAATGCTGACCAGGGGTGACATTGCGTTTTCCTCGATGGGTTGTCGGCGGGTGTCGCCGATGTAGCTGTCTTGGTTCTAGTTGTCTTGTTCGGCCATGCGTACTTTCGCGCCGTCCTGCAACGCCTCCGGCGGGTCAAGCACGACGGTCTCTCCGGCACTCAGGCCCGATATCACCTGGCGGTCGTCGCCCAGCGCCCGCCCGGTTTCCAATCTGCGCTGCACAACCGTGTCGTCGGGGTCGAGTACGAACGCCACGTCCTGGCCGTCGCGTTCCACAATCGCCGCCGCCGGCACGCGTACGCCTTCCGGTTGCTGCGAAGCGGGGTCGGGCGCCTCCAGGAAGCTCACCCGCACGCCCATCTCCGGCACGATCCGTTCGTCCTGCTCGTGCAGGGCGACCCGCACTTTCACCGTCGCCTTGCCGCGGTCGGCGGTGGGCACGATTGCGATCACCTCGCCGGGAATCTTCCAGTCCGAGTACGCGTTCAGCGTCGCCTCGACCGGCATCCCCGGCTTGACCCGGCCGATGTAGGCCTCGCCGACGTCGACCTCGACCTCCAGCGAATCCATGTCCACGATCGTGCCGATGCCGGTACGGGTGAAGCCGCCACCGGCCGACAGCGGAGAGATCATCTCGCCGGGCTGGGCCGCCTTGGCGATCACCACCCCGGCAAACGGCGCGCGCACCACGGTGTTGTCGACGCCGTTGTCGGCGATGGCGAGCTGGTCGACGGCCACCTGCGCCTGGCGCTGTGCGGTCAGCAGCTGCGCACGCAACGCATCGCGCTCGGCCACGGCCTGGTCGTACTGCGCTTGCGATACCAGCTGCTGTTTGACCAGCGGACCCAGACGGGTTGCACTGGCTTCGGCTTCGCGCAGACGGGCCCGGGCGCCAGCAATCTGGCTGCGCGCCGCGCCAAGCTGCGCGGTGGCAAGCTCGCGCTGGGCGGCGGCATCGACCGGATCCAGTGTCGCCAGCACCTCACCGGCCTCGACATGCTGGCCTTCCTCGATCAACACCTCACGCACTTTGCCGGTGATCTTGGACGATACCGTCGCCATGCGCCGGGCGACCACGTAGCCGCTGGCATCGAGCACCGAGCTGGAAGCACTGCCGCTGCCGATCGCCACCACCGGCGCGGTCTGTACTTCGATCCCGGTATCGCGGGCCAACGCCCATGCGCCGATCGCCAACGCTGCCAGCGCAATGATCGCCAACGCAATCCATAACCCACGCCGCGCTGGCGGTGGTGCGGCTTGGCGGTCGATGCGCAGCTCCTTCAGCAATTCGGCGTTGGTATTCATCAGAAACAGCCTAAACGCCCACCGGGGCGGCGTCACGTGACGGTTGTCATGTGAAATGGGTGATCTCCGGGACTGCCGGTGCCGCCGCGCGCTGCCTATCGTGGCTGCATCCCGCAACCGAGATGCACACGATGGATGATTGTCAGACGGAACTCGCCAGCCTGCGTGGGGTGCGCAAGCATTACGGCAAGGTGCTCGCACTCGATGGTGTCGACCTGACGCTACATGGCGGCCAGGTGCTGGCGTTGCTGGGCGCGAACGGTGCCGGCAAGACCACCGCAATCGCCGTGCTGCTGGGGTTGTTGTCCGCCGATGCCGGCGAGGTCGCGCTGTTCGGGCAGTCGCCGCACCGGCTCGCCGCGCGCCGGCGCATCGGGGTGATGCTGCAGTCGGCCGGCATTCCCGACACCAGCACGGTCCGTGAACTGCTTGACCTCACCCGCAGCTATTACCCGCAGCCGCGCAGCGTCGCCGAGTGCGTGGCACTGGCTGGACTGGATGGCCTGCTGAAGCGACGTTACGGGCGGTTGTCCGGCGGCCAGCAACGCAGGGTGCAGTTTGCGCTGGCGGTGTGCGGCAATCCGCAGTTGCTGTTTCTCGACGAACCCACCACCGGGCTGGACATCGAGGCGAGGCAGATGTTGTGGCAGGCGATCCGCACGATGGTCGAAAACGGCTACGCCGTATTGCTGACCACCCACTATCTGGAAGAAGCCGAGGCCCTGGCCGATCGCGTGGCGGTGCTGCATCGCGGCAGGGTGATCGCCACCGGCGGCATGGACGAGATCCGCATGCATGTCGCGCAACGGCGCATCCGCTGCCTGTCGGCGCTGGACGCCGCGCGCATTGCCGGCTGGCCGCAGGTACGCAGCGCGCAACGCCGGGACGCGCACATCGAGATTGTCACCGACGACGCCGAGGCCGTGGTGCGCCGGCTGCTGGCCGATGACCCGGCGCTGGGCGGGCTGGAAGTCCAGCGCGCCGGACTCGCCGAAGCCTTCATCCATCTCACCCGCGACGAGGGTCACGCCGCGTCGTTATCCACTGCCGAGGCCGCATGATGAACCCCCCTGCATCCACCACGCCGTTCGCCGACCTCCCGCATCCGCCATGGCGCAGCTACCTGCTGGAAGCGCATTGCGAGTTCCGCCGCATGCTGCGCACGCCGTCGTTCGTGCTGCCGCTGCTGTTGTTCCCGGCGCTGTTCTACCTGCTGTTCGGCGTGGTGCTCAACCGCAGCGATGGCGGACAGGCGACGCGGTATCTGCTCGCGACCTACGGCGTGTTCGGTGTCATGGGCACCGGCCTGTTCGGCTTCGGGGTGACGGTGGCGATGGAGCGCGATCGCGGTTTCATCGCCTACAAACGCGCGTTGCCGATGCCGCCGGGCGCGTACCTGTTCGCCAAGATGGTGATGGCGATGCTGTTCTCGGTGATGGTTTCGCTGCTGCTGGCCGTACTCGCGGCGACGCTGGGCAAGGTGTCGCTGGCGGCGTCACAGTGGTTGTTGTTGTTTATCGTCAACGTGATCGGCGTGCTGCCGTTCTGCGCGCTGGGCCTGTACATAGGCACGGTGGGCGGGCAGGGTTCGCCGGCCGTGCTCAATCTGATCTACCTGCCCATGGCGTTCATGTCCGGATTATGGATGCCGCTGTCGATGCTGCCGCCGGTGATGGGCGCCATCGCGCCGGTGTGGCCGTCCTGGCATCTGGCCCAGGTCGCGCTGAAGGTGATTGGCATGGACTCAGGTAGCGGATTGCTGCTGCATGTGGCGGTACTGGCGGGCGTGACCACGGTGTTCTTCGGGCTTGCACAGCGCCGGCTGCGGCGGATCGGCTGATGCGGGATCATGGATCGTGATCAACCGGAAGCCTTCGTGATGTGGAAAGCCCTGCCTGCGTGGTTGTCGCCTGCGCCGGACTCGCTGGTGGCGATCGCACTGCAGCGCGGCAAGTCGCCGTGGCTGCATGCGATTCACCTGCTGTGGTCGGTGTGGGTGTTCCTGACGCCGCTTTTTGGCGGCGGTTTCAGCTGGCAGTGGGCGGCGCTGACGCTGGCCTCGTACCCGCTGTTCCTGCTGCTGTTCGCGCTGGCTCTGCTGATGCCACGGCGCACCGCGTACCGCCCGGCGCTGGGCATGATCGCGCTGAGCATGGTGTTGTTACCGGTGTATCCGTCGGGGCTGAGCTACTTCATCTTCGGCTGCGTGATGCTGCACGGCAGCACCCGGACGATGCTGGGCTACCTGGGTCAGTTGCTGCTGCTGAATGCCGCGTTCTGGGCGCTGGCGTGGTGGATCGGTTATCCGCTGGGGGTGATGGTCTGGATCCCGGTACTGACCGTCATCATCGGTGTCATCGTCAACGTTGAACACATCAGCCAGGAGAAGGACGCCGCACTGAAGCTGTCGCACGACGAGGTGCGCCGGCTGGCCGCGACCGCCGAGCGCGAGCGCATCGGCCGCGATCTGCACGACCTGCTTGGCCACACTTTGTCGCTGATCACCCTGAAGCTGGAGCTGTCGCGCAAGCTGGCCGACCGCGACAGCGCGGCCTCGCGGCGTGAGGTGGAGGAAGCCGAACGCATTGCCCGCCATGCGCTGGCCGAAGTGCGCAGCGCGGTCACCGGCATCCGCGCCACCGACCTGGCCGCGGAGCTGGCTTCGGCGCGTCTGCTGCTGGAATCCTCGGCGGTGCATCTGGACTACGACGCGCCGCCCGGCCTGCCGCTGGAGATCGAGCGCGGGCTGTCGCTGGTGCTGCGCGAGGCGGTCACCAACATTGCCCGCCACGCCCATGCCAGCCAGGCGCAGGTCCGGTTTGCGCTGGTCGATGGCAGTGTGCAGCTGGACATCACCGACAACGGCCGCGGTGGCGTCGTGCGTGAAGGCAACGGATTGAGCGGCATGCGCGAGCGGGCCTCGGCGCTGGGTGGCACGCTGGACGTGGAATCATCCAAGGGCCACGGCACGCGCCTGCGGATCCGCGTTCCGATGAAGCCGGTGCATACCAGCGTTGCGGGACCGCACGGCGACGACGGCATCGCCCCGTCCGATACGGCCGATACGTTCCGCGCGGCGGTGGGTCTGGGCGCAACATGACCAGGCACGACATGACTGGCCGCGACAGGAAAGGAGATGCCACGGCCATGAAAGCCACGATGCCCCACCGCGGGCCCAACCCATGATCCGCATTCTGCTGGCCGAGGACCAGGCGATGGTGCGCGGCGCGTTGTCGGCCCTGCTCGGGCTGGAGCCCGACATCGAGGTGCTCGGTGCGGCCGCCGATGGCGAGAGCGCCTGGCGCGAGTTGCAGCGACTGCAGCCGGACGTGCTGGTCACCGATATCGAGATGCCGGGCCTGACCGGGCTGGAGCTGGCCCAGCGCATCCAGCGCCACGGGCTGCCGGTGAGGGTGGTGATCGTGACCACGTTTGGCCGCGCCGGATTCCTGCGTCGGGCGCTGGACGCCGGCGTGGCGGGATATCTGCTGAAGGACGCGCCGGCCGAGGACCTGGCCCAGGCGCTGCGCACGGTGCATCGCGGCGGCCGCGCGATCGACCCGCAACTGGCGCTGGATGCGTGGACCGACGCCGACCCGCTCAACGATCGTGAGCGCCAGGTGCTGCGGTTGGCCGGCGAGGGCATGCCGGCCACCGACATCGCCGCGCAACTGCAGCTCTCGCACGGCACCGTGCGCAACTATCTGTCCGAGGCCATCGGCAAACTCGGCGCCGGCAACCGCATCGAGGCATACCGGTCGGCGCGGCAGAAGGGCTGGCTATAACGCCCGGCCGATCAGTGCCCGGCGCGCGCCTGCAACATCGCGAACGCGGCACGCAGACCCTGGGCCTCACCACCCGGCGGGTGGCCGGGACGGTCGGCGTCGTTCCAGCTGTAGACGTCCAGGTGGGCCCACTTCTGCCCGGCGGGGACGAAGCGTTCCAGGTACAGCGCGGCGGTCACGCTGCCGGCCATTCTGGACGGGCCGGCGTTGGCGATGTCGGCGATGTCACTGGTCAGGTAGCGCCAGTACGGGCGCCACAACGGCATCCGCCACAGCGGGTCACGTTGCTGCTGGCCGGCCTGCAGCCAGGCGTTGGCGAGCTCGTCATCGTTGCTGTACAGCGCCGGCAGGTCGGGGCCGAGCGCCACGCGCGCGGCACCGGTGAGGGTCGCGAAGTCGATCAGCAACTCCGGCGATTGCTCGCCGGCGTAAGCGAGCGCGTCGCCGAGTATCAGCCGGCCTTCGGCATCGGTGTTGTCGATTTCCACGTTGATGCCGGTGCGGGTGCTGATCACCTCGCCGGGGCGGAAGGCATCGGGGCCAATGGCGTTTTCCACCGCCGCCACCAGCAGGGTGATCCGCAGGGGCAGCTTGCGCACCATGATCCATTCGGCCAGTGCAATGGCATGCGCCGCGCCGCCCATGTCTTTCTTCATGTTGCGCATGCCGGCGGAAGCCTTCAGGTCCAGCCCGCCGGTGTCGAAGCACACGCCCTTGCCGACCAGGGCCACGTGCGGATGCGACTGGTCGCCCCAGCGCAGCGCGATCAACCGTGGCGCGCGGTGGCTGGCGCGGCCGACGGCGTGGATCGCGGGGAAGTTCTGCTCCAGCAAATCCTCGCCGCTGACCACCTCGATGGCCGCGCCGTGGCGCTCGGCGATCTCGCAGGCGACCTGCTCCAGCTGGTCCGGGCCCATGTGCTCGGACGGCGTGTTGACCAGGTCGCGCACCCGCACGCAGGCGGCCAGTGCGTCATGCACCTGGGCATCGCCGTCGACCTGCAACAGCGCCGGTTGGCGCAGGGGCTGCTTGTAGCGGTTGAAACGGTAGGCGCCCAGCCCCCAGCCCAGCTGCAATGCGGCCAGCACGGCGGGCTCATGCTCCCCGGCAAGGTGGAACGTGCGTATCGGCAACCCGAGTGGCAGGTGGCCATAGCTGGCCGGATCCAGTGGGTCGCCGATGCCCGCCACCGCCCCGACGATCGTGCCATCGGTCCCCGGCAACACCAGCGCCGTGCCGGGTGCTGCGTCGAAACCCTTGGCCGCCACCCAGCTACCGGTCGGCGCCGATTGCGTCGACAGCCAATCGGTCAGCTGACTGCGGTCGATGACATGCAGCGGGAGGGTGTCGATGGCCGCGTCGGCGTTGATGAAACCGGTGGTTGTGCTCATGGGGAAATGGGGTCCTGGTGGTGCGTCGCGTCGAGCCAGTCGGCCAATGCGGCAAGGGTGGAAAATTCGAGGTCGGGCCGGATGTCGCTGCGCTGCCAGGACCGGGTCTTGCCGGAGGCATCGGGGCGATTGATCCAGCAGGTACGCAGACCGGCGCGGTGGGCGCCAACGACGTCCATCCGGGGATCGTCACCGACATGCAATACGTATTGTGCCGCGACGCCAAGCTGGTCGCAGGCGGCGTGGAAGATGCTCGCTGCCGGCTTGGCCGCGCCGTGCTCGCTTGCGCCCAGCTGGAACGCGAACAGGTGCATCAGCCCGATCGTGTGCAAACAGGCATTGCCGTTGCTGAGCGCGGCCAGGGGCAGTTTGGCCGCCAGTCGCTCCAGCGCCGGCACGCTGTCGGCATAGTGGTCGACGTCGCAACGCGCGGCAAAGTAGGCGGTATACGCATCGGTGGCCAGGTCGACATCCTCGCCTGCCAGCACCAGCATTCTTTCCAGCATCCACTGGCGCTGGGCAGTCATGTCATGGGTCAGGTGCGGCCGTTCGGTGTTGGCGACCTGGCGCAGTCGTTGGCGCTCGTCCAGCGGCCACATGCGGGCGGCGCGTGGTGCGTGCTCCACCAGCCACGCGTCGAGCGCGAGTTCGGCACCGACGATTGCCGGCATGACCGGCCAGATCGTGTCGTCGAGATCAAGGGTAATGGCGTGGACCGGGAAGCTATTCAAGCAACTTCGCCCAGCCTTCCAGACCATCGATCCGCGCCAGCACGATCTTCACGCATACCAGCAGCGGTACCGCCAGCAGCAAGCCGATGATCCCCCACAGCGAACCAAAGACCATCAGCGCAAGGATCAATACCAGGGGCGACAGCCGCATCTGCCGGCCGAGCACGACCGGCGTCAGGATCTGGCCTTCCAGGGTATGCAGGAACAGGTAGATGCCGGCCGGCAGCAACGACATCCACAACTCGTCAAAGGCGACGAACCCCATCATCAGCATGATGATGATGCCGATCAGCGGACCGACGTAGGGGGCGAAGTTGAGCACGGTGGCCATTGTCCCCCACAGCAGCGCTTCGGCCAGCGGCACCTGCAGCAGGTACAACACGCCAGCCAGCGCCAGCCCAACGGCGATGTTGATCAAGCTGATGGTCAGCACATAGCGCGAGATTTCCCGTTCGATGGATTGCATGATCTCCACGCTGACCCGCTTTTGCTGGCGCGTGGGCAGCAATGACATCGCATTGCGTTGCAGGTTCTCGCCGTAGACCATAAAGAAGAATGTCAGCAGCACCACCGCCAGTCCCGATGCCAGCATCAACGGCGTCGTCGTCAGGGCCTTGTAGGGATTGTTGACTTCGGTGCGGACCACGCGCACCGGCTCACCGGTGTCGGCGGCCCGGGCGATATCGGCGGCAGCCTCGTTGGCGGCCTGCATCGGCTTGGTCATCTCGCGCAGCTTGGGTGCCAGTTGGCGCAGCTCGCGCGGGACCTGCCGGGCCCATTCGGACGCCGGCTCGACCAACTGGACGCCCAGCGCGGCGGTGCCGGCCATGCCGCCCACCAGGACCAGCAGCGCCCCCAGCGCGCGCGGGATGTAGAGCCTGCGCAAGCCGCGAATGATCGGGTTGCCGATCAGTGCGAAAAATACCGCCAGCAGGATCGGCAATATCACCGTTTGCGCCGCCCACAAGGTGAAGCCGACCGCGAGGATGGCCAGGATCATCAGGGCGGCCGATGCGCGTGGCCGCACGGACGACAGTGAGGGTTCGGCCGGATCGGGCTGGGCGCCGACCACCGTCGAGCCGGTGGCTGGCTCCGGCGAACCTGGCGCCGGTGTCGGGGTGGTCATGGCCCGGTCGCGCCGCCGGCCTGTCGCGCCGCCGCCGCGGCGCGCTCCAGGAAGTCGTGGGCGAGCCGCTCGCTTGCGGCAGCGGCAGGGTCCGGACCCGGGGTGGTTCCGGCCGCGACACCGACTGCCCGCTGCGCCGTCTGTTCGGCTTCCTCGGCCGTCTGGCTGGCAGCGCTCGCGGTGGTGCTGGCGAACAGGCCGGTCAACAACGACACGATCCGCACCACGCCACCATTGCGGGCGGCACTGCGAAATGGTTCGCCGCGACCCACCAGGAACCCGCCGGCCAGTCCGGCAATCACGATCCGTCCGGGTGTCCACGCCGACTTCCAGCTGTCCCTTAGCTGGCGCAAGTCGGCGCCGACGCGGCGCTCGTTCGCCTCCAGGGCGTTCTCGGCCTGGGCGACCTTGGTGATGAGTTTGTTGAAGCTCATGACGCTGCAATCCCCTGCATGGTTATCCCGTCAGTGTGGTGCCATCGACGGGGTCATGGCGGCGTCACAGACACGCCTTGTTCGTCTTTTGCCGGTTTACCGTCGGGTTGCTCGTGGAGCCGCTGCCGGGCGACCTCGCGCGCCGAGTCTGGTGATTCGGGACCGGGGGCGAAATCGGCCAGTTCACCGATCCCCAGCCGTGCCAACTGCCGTCGTGTCGCCTGCAGCCGGGTATGTTCGAAATAGCGCATGGCCATCCACGCGGCGATCGCGGTGACTGCCACGCTGAATAGTGCCGAAATCAACAGCGCCACCGCCCACGACATGCCCACCGGCCCCTTGAGCACGACCACCAGCGTAGTCATCAGCAGCAGCCACGCCGAGCCGCCAAAGGCGATGGCGACGCCGGTAAATGCCAGCGCCCGGCCCAACGCGCTGCGTGCCAGCGAGACGTCTGCGGCCACCAGCGAGCGGAGCGACTTGGCAGTAGCGCCGGCAGCGTCGAGGCTGGCCCGCCCGGTGAGGCCGAGCTGGCGGATCGCCTCCAGCAGGTCGGGGTCGACCTGATCGGAGTCGACATGATCCGACTTGCTCTGGTCCGATCCGGCATCGTCCGCGCGTGCCTCGTCCTTGGCGGCGCGCGTGTGAAGCCGCTCCCGCATCGATTCGCGGGTAGCGGCATCAATGGACGATTGCTGGTCGCCTGGCGCGGCGGTTCCGGACATGCCCCGGGGCTACCTGTCGTTGCTGCGGCCAAGCTTGGAGATAATCCAGCCGGCGGCAAAGGCAGCACCAAATGAGGCGATCGGGCGTTCGCGGATCAACTCCGCGGCGCTGTCGATCAGGTCACGTCCCTTGTCCATCAGCACGTCGGCCTGCTCGCGCATCGCGTCGCCCGCCTGTTCCGCGGCGGCGATACCCGCCAGGGCGCTATCGGCCATTTCCGACTTGATCTGGGCCCGGCCGAGCTTGAGCTCGTCGCCCGCAGCACTCGCGGCACCCTTGATGGCTTCGCCGCTGTCGCGCGCTGCCTGCTTCAGGTGGCTTCCGGCTTCGCCCAGATGGCTCTTGAGGTTCTGCGATGACAGGCCGGGGTTCGGTGTGGTGTCGGTGGTGCTCATTCGGGTGCTCCAGGGTTGGGGTGGTGTCGGGTCACTGCATCGGCAGGACGCCGCGTCGATTGCCGCGCACGATCTGCAGCACCAACTGTGCCGGAGTCGGTGTGAAGCCCGCGCGGAAGCCGGACAGGTTGTCGAATTCTCCGCCGCCGCTGGCGACCACGACGTCGCCCACGCGCAGGCCGTTGCTTGCCGCCCGACTGCCTCCGGCCACCGACTCGACCCGCACTCCGGATATGCCCGACTGGCGCAGTCGCTCGGGCAGTTCGCTGAATACCGCGCCGCCCAAGCGCGGGTCCAGGTCCAGTCCGGTCAACGTGGTCGGCTGTTCACGCAGGGTCGCGGTCACCTGCAACGGCTTGCCGTCGCGATGGATGCCCAGCACCACCTGGCTGCCGATTGCCTGCAGGCCCTCGAAATTGCGCAGCGCATCGCGGCTGTCGATTCGCTCGTCGTTGGCGGACAGGATCACGTCGCCGGGTTGCAGCCCTGCCGTCGCCGCCGCCGAGTCCTCGAACACCCGCGTCACCAGCGCGCCACGCGCGTCCTCCAGGTGCAGCGCCTTGGCCAGCCGCGCGTCGACGTCCTGTGCGTCCACGCCGAAAGTGCCGCGGCGCACCTCGCCGGTGGTGACCAGCTGGTTCATCACGTTGCGGGCCAGGTTGGCCGGGATCGCGAACCCGAGGCCGATGTTGCCGGCCATGCTGCCGCGCGGGTTGAAACTGGCGGTGTTGATGCCGACCAGCTCGCCGCGCAGGTTGACCAGTGCGCCGCCGGAGTTGCCCGGATTGATGGAGGCATCGGTCTGGATGAAGTTCTGGTAGCCCAGGCCCCGCAAGCCACTGCGCCCGACCGCGGAGACGATCCCGGAGGTGACGGTCTGGCCGATACCAAACGGGTTGCCAACCGCGACCACGAAATCGCCGACCCGCAAGTCGGCCGAATCGGCCAGCGCGACCTGCTGCAGGTCTTGTGCGGGGATCTTCATCACCGCCACGTCGGTATCCGGGTCGGAGCCGACGAACTCCGCCTCCAAGGTGCGGCCGTCGGCGAGCGTTACGGTGACCTGTTCGGCACCCTCGATCACATGGTGATTGGTCAGCACCAGTCCGCGCGCCGCATCGACGATGACCCCGGAACCCAGCGACCGCTCGATCCGCTCACGCGGGACATGCGGGAACATCCGCTGGAACAGCGGGTCGTTCGCAAACGGACTGCGGATGCGCACCCGGTGTTTGGTCTGCACGCTGACCACGGCCGGGGTCACCTGTGCCAGCATCGGTGCCAGCGAAGGCAGGGGCTGGCCGGCGACCGCGGTTGGCAACGCTGCGACCGTTGGCGTTGCCATCGGCGCCGGCGCCACGGGTGACGCAAGCGCCGGGGCACGCGCGCCAAGCATGACCGCGGTGGCCACAAACCCGCCGAAACACGCCGCCAGGGCGAGCGCGAGCAGGGTCTTTGTCGAAGTCGCCATGGTCCGCATGCAGGTTCCCTCAAACACAATATCGGCAGCAAGCGGACAAGTGTGACGCAATCGCATTGAATCTTCGATAAAGTCCGGCTCCCGGGGTGACAGGCCCGGCTTGCCAGTGGCCCATTACAGGGTTCGGCGGCGCAGGAGAAGCGTTGACTTGGCGCCAGTCCAGAGGTAGCTTGAACCTCCGCCTGGGACACAACATGTTGTGGTTTACCCAGCGCCAGCAACCCAAGCATTAGGGGTTAGCCATGTTCAGCACCCGACAGGAAATTCCATCAATATGCACCGCTGGCAGGGTTGCCGCGGGCTCGGTGGCGTTGCCTGTCGGGCCCACGATCGCAAGTGCGAGCGCCCGCAACGGCGACCATCACCAGGAGACAAGGCAAGCATGAGTACGGTGCGCCTCGAGGCAGTGAATATCGATACCCCCAACAACGACCAGGCAGGCAGGGACGTGGCCAGAAAGGACATTCCGATGCAGCCGGCGTCCCTGGATATCTGGGACAAGAAATACCGGCTGATGACCAAGGATGGCGTGGCGGTCGATGCCGACATCGACGCCACCTACCGGCGCGTGGCCAAGGCCCTGGCCGGGACCGAGCCGACCGCCGAGTTGCAGCACTACTGGAACGAGCGGTTCACCTGGGCGCTGCGCCGCGGGGCGATCCCGGCTGGCCGCATCACCTCCAATGCCGGCGCGCTTGAGCACAAGCCGGCGACCAGCACGATCAACTGCACCGTGTCGGGCACGATCGAAGACTCGATGGACGGCATCTTGGAGAAGGTCCACGAGGCCGGACTGACCCTGAAAGCCGGTTGCGGCATCGGATACGAGTTCTCGACCCTGCGGCCGCGTGGCGCGTTCGTTGCCGGTGCTGGTGCGTACACGTCGGGGCCGATGTCGTTCATGGATATCTACGACAAGATGTGCTTCACGGTTTCGTCCGCCGGCGGTCGCCGCGGCGCGCAGATGGGCACCTTCGACGTGTCCCACCCGGACGTGAAGGACTTCATCCGTGCCAAGCGCGAGGACGGTCGGCTGCGCCAGTTCAATCTGTCGTTGCTGATCACAGATGGCTTTATGGAAGCGGTGGCCGATGACGCCGACTGGCCGCTGGTGTTCCCGGTCCATGTCAAGGAAAAGACCGAAGTCGACCTGGACGACGCCGCGCAGGTGGTGTGGCGCGAGTGGCCGACCCACCGCAACTATGTCGTCCGCGACGACGGTCTGGTGGCCTGCAAGATCTACGGCCACATCAAGGCCCGCCATCTGTGGGACATGATCATGGTGTCCACCTATGACTACGCCGAGCCGGGCTTCATCCTGATCGACCGCGTCAACGAGATGAACAACAACTGGTGGTGCGAGGACATCCGCGCGACCAATCCTTGCGGCGAGCAGCCACTTCCCGCCTACGGTGCCTGCCTGCTGGGCTCGGTCAACCTGACCAAGTTCGTGCGCAACGCGTTCACCGACCAGGCGGTGTTCGACTGGGACGAGTACAAGGAGGTCGTGCGCGTGTTCACCCGCATGCTCGACAACGTGGTCGAGATCAATGGCCTGCCGCTGGAGCAGCAGCGCAACGAGATCCTGCGCAAGCGCCGCCACGGCATGGGCTTCCTTGGCCTGGGCTCGACGGTGACCATGCTGCAGATGAAATACGGCTCGCAGCAGTCGTGCGAATTCACCGAGCAGATCGCCCGCGAGATGGCGGTGGCTGGTTGGGAGATGGGCCTGGAGCTGGCGAAGGAGAAGGGTCCGGCGCCAATCATGGATGAGACCTTCAAGGTCGACGCGGAGATGTTGCGCAAGCGTCCGGAAATGGTGGGCGACGGCTGGAAAATCGGCCAGCAAGTCACCGGCAAGGTCCTGCACGCCAAGTACAGCCGCTACATGCAGCGCGTCGCCGAAGTCGCCCCGGAGCTGGTGGCCGAGCTGGCCGAGGTCGGTTCGCGGTTCACCCATCACAGCTCGATTGCCCCGACCGGCACCATCTCGCTGTCGCTGGCCAACAACGCCTCCAACGGCATCGAGCCCAGCTTCGCCCATCACTACAGCCGCAACGTGATCCGCGAGGGCAAGAAGTCCAAGGAGAAGGTCGACGTGTTCTCGTTCGAACTGCTGGCCTACCGCGCGTTGGTGAACCCGGCCGCGATGCCGTTCTCCGACGAGCCGGAAACGCGGCTGCCGGACTACTTCATCGCTGCCGACGACGTCACTCCCAAGCAGCACGTCGACGTCCAGGCCGCCGCGCAGAAGTGGGTCGACAGCTCGATCTCCAAGACCGCCAACGTCCCGACCGATTATCCGTACGAGGACTTCAAGGAAATCTACACCTACGCCCACGCGCAGGGCCTGAAGGGCTGCACCACGTTCCGCTTCAACCCGGCCGCCTTCCAGGGTGTGCTGGTCAAGGAGGCCGACCTGGAGAGCACGACCTACCGTTTCGAGCTGGAAGACGGAACCGTGGTGGAGGCCAAGGGCAACCAGGAAATTGAATACGACGGCGAAATGCACTCCGCCGCCAACCTGTTCGATGCCTTGAAGGAAGGGTATTACGGCAAGTTCTAGCGGGTTGTTAGGGATGCTGGCTGGTTGACGGGACGCGACACGAATTCATGGTGTCTTGCACCCGTCCCGGGTATACGATCGCGTGGCAACACGAGGTTCCACTGGGTTACCCGACAAGCCAGCAAGACGCCCGTCAGGAGGGCACATGAGCAACGGTAATGGAGTGACGAAAACCCTTTCCCAGGCAGCCGACACCGCAAGGGAAACCGCCGGCAATCTTGCCGCCACGGTAGCCACTACGGCCGAGGCGGCCGTGGCGAAGGTCCGTAGCAGCGCCAGCCGCGTACGCAAGGCCGCCAGCAGTGGCGTGGACAACACCAAGAAGAAGTTGGCCAAGGCCAGCGCCGAGGCAAAGAAGGAGGCGCTGGCACGCAGGTCCACCGCGGGTAAAAAAGCGGCCCCGAAGAAGGCAGCGTCAAAAAAGGCGCCAGCCAGGAAGGTAACCCCGAAGAAGGCGACCGCGAAGACGACCAGCAAACCGGTCGCAAAAAAGGCCGTGGCCAAGAAGGCTGTCGTCAAGAAGTCCGCCGTCAAGAAGGCGACCGTCAAGAAGGCAGTCGCAAAGAAATCGTCGGCCAGCAAGCCGGTCGCAAAGAAGTCGGCGACCAGGAAGGCTGTCGTCAAGAAGTCCGTCGCCAAGAAGGCGCCTGCGAAGAAAGCCACAACCAGGAAAGTCGTCGCCAGCAAAGCGCCAGCCACCAAAGCCGTCGCGAGCAAGAAGACCGCAGCACCCAGAACCACAGCAAAGAAACGATAAGCCGCGCCCGGTCTCTCCTCGCGGGAGGCCGGGCCGGATGTACCCGAATCAGGCAGCAACGCACCAGGAGTTGGCCGATGGCCATGAAGATCGAACATAAAATCACCGGTTACAGCGTCGTCACCGCCGATGAGAAGGCGCAGGAGGTGGTGAAGTCCGATGCCGCCGCTCGCGAGGCGGCCAGCGCCGCAAAGCCGGGCACCAATGTCATCCAGATGCACGAGAAGATCGAGCGTCCCGAGACCCTCATCGGCTCGACCTACAAGCTCAAGACGCCGCTGTTCGAGCACGCGTTGTACGTGACCATCAACGACATCGTCCTCAACGCCGGCAGCGAGCACGAGCAACGCCGCCCGTTCGAGATCTTCATCAACTCCAAGAACATGGACCACTTCCAGTGGATCGTGGCGCTGACCCGGATCATGTCCGCGGTGTTCCGCAAGGGCGGCGACGTGACCTTCCTGGTCGACGAGATGAAGGCGGTGTTCGATCCCAAGGGCGGCTACTTCAAGGCCGGCGGCGTCTACATGCCATCACTGGTCGCCGAGTTGGGTTGCATCGTCGAGGAACACCTGAAATCGATCGGCCTGCTGCACGACCCGGAAATGAGTGACGAGCAACGCGCGATGATCGCCGAGAAGCGCGCCGCCTACGCCGCGCTCGGCTCAAAAAAAAACTCTGACCTGAGTGCAAACGCGGGACCAGACGCGCTCAACGACGTCCCGGCACGCGATGACCACAGCGGCGAGCTGTTTCCCGAACCGCGCATCAGCGCCCCGGCGCGTGCCGAAGACGTCTCTGTCACCGGCGATGGCGGGGTGTCATTCCCGCCCACCGCATCGATGTGCCACAAGTGCAGCGCCAAGGCCGTGGTGATCATGGATGGTTGCGCGACCTGCCTGAATTGCGGCTACTCCAAGTGCGGCTGAGCCAATAGCCGACGCGATGAAAAAGGGCCGCTTGTGTGATCAGCTCAAGGCGATCCTGAGCGAAGCCCTGCGCCCCTGAAGGGGGATATCCAAGCAACTGTCGTCGTTCCCGCGAAGGCGGGAACCCAAGGACGTCAGGCGCGTGAACAGCAAGGTCGCTGGATCCCCGCTTTCGCGGGGATGACGGGAGAGGGGATGACGGGAGAGGGGATGACGGGAGAGAGGGGAAGACGGGAGACAGGGGAAGACGGGAGACAGGGGAAGACGGGAGACAGGGGAAGACGGGAGACAGGGGAAGACGGGAGACAGGGGAAGACGGGAGACAGGGATGACGGCTTGCCCGTTTCACGAAGCCTTGGTGCCGCTGGTGCCAGCATGACCGGACGCGTGATTGGCGCGGGTTGCCGGGACATGCAGGTCAATGACGGATCAACGCCCGTTGGCGAGCAAGGGACGAGGCGTGCTGGATGTCATCACGCGCCGTTTCCGAGCCGCGCCGGTTGCGTCTGGCGAGCCACCGCTGCGCGGGCAGTTGTTCAGTGCCGAACGTATGGAGCGTCATGGCCGCGAATTGGCGGCCAGCCACCAGCTCAGTGAGCAGCACCACGCCGACTTGCTGCTGGAGCGACTGACCGATAACCAGCAGATACTCGAGCGCACCTGCGACACGCTTACCGAGGCGGCTCAGGCAAGCCGCCGGCTGACGCCCGCCGGCGACTGGTTGCTCGACAACATCTACCTGATCCAGGAACAGATCGCGTTGGCGCGACGGCATCTGCCCCGGGGCTACAGCCGTGAATTGCCGCGACTGGGCAGTGGCGCCTCGGCCGGCCTGCCTCGCGTGTACGACATCGCGCTCAATGCGGTCTCGCACAGCGACGGCCTGATCGACGCGGAGAGCCTGAGCCGTTTCGTGGCGGCCTATCAGTCGGTAACCCCGCTCACGCTGGGCGAGTTGTGGGCGGTCCCCATCATGCTGCGCCTGGCGCTGATTGAAAGCCTGCGGCGGGTCAGCGCCGGCATCATGGCCGACCGTAGCGACCGTAACCTCGCCGATCTGTGGGCGGACCGGCTGACCGAGATCGCCGCGTCCGATCCCAAGAGCCTGATGCTGGTGATCGCCGACATGGCGCGCTCCGACCCGCCGCTGGCCACGCCCTTCGTGGCCGAGCTCGCCCGTCGTCTGCAGGGGCGCAGCTCCGCGTTGGCACTCGCACTGACCTGGGTGGAGCAGTGGGCGGCCGACAGTGACCAGACCATCGAGCAGATGGTGCAGGTGGAGAACCAGAACCAGGCCGCCGACCAGGTGTCGGTGAGCAACGCCATTGGCAGCCTGCGATTCCTGTCACGACTGGACTGGCAGGAGTTCGTCGAGACGATGAGCGTGGTGGAGCGCACCTTGCGCAAGGATCCCAACGGCACCTATGGGCTGATGGACTTTGCCACCCGCGACCGCTATCGGCACATCACCGAGCAGATCGCGCGACGCGGCGGGCTGGATGAGATCGACGTGGCCCAAAAAGCGTTGCAACTTGCCCGCGCCCAGGCGGCACAAACCGATGCCGACGACATCCAGGCCCATGTCGGCTATTACCTGGTCGATGACGGGCGTCCGTCACTGGAGGCGGCGCTGTCTGCTCGCTACGGCGTGCGCGGTTCGATGCGCAAGACGGCCCGCCGGGTACCGCTGTTGGCGTACACCTTGCCGATTGCTCTGATCGTTGCATTCTTCACCAACGGGCTGGTGCTGGAGGCGCAGTCGGCATTGCCGGGCATCGGCTTTGCGTGGCTGGTCGGTGTGTTGTGCGTGATTGCCTTCAGCGAGCTGGGCGTCGCCCTGGTCAACTGGGCCTCCACCTTGCTGGCGACCCCGACCATGCTGCCGCGGCTGGATTACTCGCGGGGCATTCCGACTTCGGCACGAACCCTGGTGGCGGTGCCGACGATGTTTGGCAACCTGGCCCAGCTGGCGGATCTTGCCGAGGCACTGGAAGTGCGTTTCCTCGCCAATCGCGACCCCAATTTGCACTTTGCGTTGTTGACCGACTTCTTCGACGCCGACCAGCAGACGCTGCCACAGGACGCCGCCTTGCTGCAGGCCGCGCGCGATGAAATCGCATCGCTCAATGAGCGTTACGCCGATGGTGACGACGACATCTTCTTCCTGTTCCACCGGCCGCGGCAGTGGAATCCGCGCGAACGTCGGTGGATGGGCCATGAGCGCAAGCGCGGCAAGCTGGCGGCCCTGAATGCCTACCTGCGCGGCGGCGCGGGCGAGTGCTTCATCAGCGTGGTGGGCAACACCGCGGCGTTGGGCAACGTGCGCTACGTGATTACCCTGGACACCGACACCGGCTTGCCGCGTGACGCCGCGCGCAAGCTGGTCGGGACCCTGGCCCACCCGCTCAACCGCGCCCAGTTCGACGGCAAGCGCGGCGTGGTGACCCGCGGCTACGGCATCCTGCAGCCACGCGTGGGCATCAGCATGAGTGGGCAGGCGCGGTCCTGGTACGCGCGATTGTTTGGCAGCGAGCCGGGCATCGATCCGTATACGCGGGCGGTGTCGGACGTCTACCAGGATCTTTTCAGTGAAGGCTCGTTTGTCGGCAAGGGCATCTACGACATCGACGCGTTCGATACGGCGCTGGCCGGCCGGATCCCGGACAACCGGGTCCTGAGTCATGACCTGCTGGAGGGCTGTTACTCGCGTGCCGGCCTGGTCAGCGATGTGCAGCTTTACGAGGACTATCCCGCGCGCTATGCGGCCGATGTGAAGCGGCGGCATCGCTGGATCCGCGGCGACTGGCAGCTGCTGCCCTGGATCTGTCCCTGGATGCGTCGGGGTGACGGGCGCATCGGGCGCAATCCGCTGTCGATGCTGTCGCGCGGAAAACTGGTCGACAACCTGCGACGCAGCCTGGTGCCAGCGGCGATGACGGCGTTGCTGGTACTGGGTTGGCTGTTGGGACCCAACGCGGTGGCGTGGACATTGTGGGTGTTGCTGATCGTCGTGGTGCCGCCGCTGCTGGCCTCGCTTATCGAGCTGGCCAGCCGGGCGCCCGACCTGCCGTGGTTTGCGCACTTGCGTCACGTGGCCGGCAATGGCTTGCGCAACTTCGCCCATGCGCCACTGACAGTGGCCTGCTTGCCCTACGAGGCATTCTTCAGCCTGGATGCGATTGCCCGCACGCTATGGCGCACCGGGTTGTCGCGACGCCGGTTGTTGCAATGGAGTCCGTCCGCCGAGGTGGATCGCTCGCTGGGCGATGGCTGGGTAACCACCGTGCGCATGATGTGGTTCGCCCCGGTGTTCGCGGTTGCCGTTGCGCTGGCGGTGCTGGTGCTGCAACCGGCGGCTTTGCCGGTGGCATCGCTGGTACTGGGCTTGTGGTTGCTGTCGCCGATGCTGATGTGGTGGCTGGGGCGGCCGCGACGCGACGAGGTGGCCGTGTTGTCGCAGGAGCAGACGCGCTTCCTGCGCCGCCTGGCACGGCGGACCTGGGCGTTCTTCTCCACCCATGTCACCCGCGACGACCACTGGCTGCCACCGGACAACGTGCAAGAGCATCCTTCGTTGCTGGTGGCGCGACGGACCTCGCCGACCAACATTGGACTGTCGCTGCTGGCCAACCTGGGAGCCTTTGATCTTGGTTATGTGCCGGTCGGGGTGGTGATGGATCGCAGTGCCAACACCCTGGGCACGCTGGAATCGATGCCGCGCTACCGCGGGCACTTCTACAACTGGTACGACACCCAGACATTGCAGCCGTTGCCGCCGCACTACGTATCCAGCGTCGACAGCGGCAACCTCGCCGGACACCTGTTGACCTTGCGTCAGGGCTTGCTCGCGCTGGCGGACGCGCCGCTGGTGTCGCCGATGGCATTGCAGGGACTGGCCGATACCCTGGACGTGTTGCGCGAGTCCGAGGGCGACATCCCCGGCGGCGAGACGGTCAACAACCTCGAGCGCGTGCTGCAGTCCGCGTTGGCGTCCCCGCCGGTGGAGCTGGCCGAAGCGGCCCGGTTGTTTGATCGCTTGCACCAGCTTGGCGATGACATCCGGCGCGACCAGGCCGCCGGGTTTGGCGAGTCCGGCGAGTGGGTCCAGGCATTGATGGACCAGTGCCGGATGGTGTCCGACGACCTGGTCTGGCTGGCGCCGTGGCTGGCGGCAACGGCAGGCACCGACCAAAGCGATGCCGCCGCGGTGAAAGGGATCCCGACCCTGCGCCAGCTGGCCGCCAGCGACCTGCCGGTGGCGGCGGCCAGGGCTGGGTTGCGGATCACCGAACTGGAGCGACTGGCCCACGTCGCCGGCCAATGCGCGCAGCAGGAGTATGGCTTCCTGTACGACCCGGCCCGGCGCCTGCTGTCGATTGGCTACAACGTCGAAGAGCATCGGCGTGATATCGGCTTCTATGACCTGCTTGCGTCCGAGGCGCGCCTGGGCAACTTCGTCACCATCGCCCAGGGACAGTTGCCACAGGAATCGTGGTTCGCGCTGGGGCGTTTGCTGACCGAGGTCGACGGGGAGCCGACCTTGCTGTCGTGGAGTGGCTCGATGTTCGAGTACCTGATGCCGCAACTGGTGATGCCCAGCTACCGCGGCACCTTGCTTGACCAGACCGCGCGCAATTGCGTGGAACGGCAAATCGGCTACGGTCGCCAGCGCAATGTCCCCTGGGGTATCTCCGAGTCGGGCTACCAACTGTTCGACGTGCGCATGAACTACCAGTACCGCGCCTTTGGCGTGCCGGGACTGGGGCTGAAGCGCGGCCTCGCCCAGGACCTGGTCATCGCTCCCTACGCCAGCATGATGGCGTTGATGGTTGCGCCCGAGGCGGCCCGCGAGAACCTGCAGCGGCTGACCCGCAAGGGGTTTTCTGGCCGGTTCGGGCTCTACGAGGCGATCGACTACACCGCCTCCCGCCTGCCGCCGGGGCAGGACCATGCGGTGGTGCAGTCGTTCATGGCGCACCACCAGGGCATGGGCTTGTTGTCGCTGGTGTACTTGCTGTGTGAGCAGCCGATGCAGAAGCGCTTCATGGCCGACCCGGAGTTCCAGGCAACCTTGTTGTTGCTGCAGGAGCGGATTCCGCGCACCGGGATGCTCCATCCCCACGCGGGCGAGGTCGCCACTGCCGGGTTGCGCACGGAGGTCCATGAGACCCGGTTGCGGGTGTTCCGCAGTCCGGACGTGCCGCGTCCGGCGGTGCAGATACTGTCCAACGGGCGCTATCACGTGATGCTGAGCAGCGCGGGTGGCGGCTACAGCCGCGCCGGCGAGATGGCCGTGACGCGTTGGCGCGAAGATGGCACCCGCGACCACTGGGGCAGCTTTTGCTACGTGCGCGACGTGGCCGATGGTCACTTCTGGTCGACCGCCTTCCAGCCCAGTCGGGTACCGGTGGAGGGTTACGAAGCGATTTTCTCGGACGCCAAGGCCGAGTACCGCGGCCGCATGCGCGACTTCGAGATGCATACCCAGATCACCGTCTCGCCCGAAGACGATATCGAGTTGCGCCGCTTGCGGATCACCAACCGGGCCGGCGTGGCCCGCAGTGTCGAGATCACCAGCTACGCCGAAGTGGTGCTGGCGCCGGCGATTTCCGACGAGCTGCACCCCGCCTTCAGCAACCTGTTCGTGCAGACCGAGCTGGTGCCCGAAAAGCAGGCCATTGTCTGCACCCGGCGCCCGCGCGCCCACGACGAAGTCCCACCGTGGATGTTCCATCTGCTGGCCGTCCACGATGCCGATATCGACGCGATTTCCTATGAGACCGATCGGGCGAAGTTCGTCGGCCGTGGCAACTGCCTGCAGTCTCCGGCGGCGATGACCGCGCACGACGAATTGTCGGGCAGTGACGGCTCGGTGCTGGATCCGATCGTTGCCATCCGCTGCCGGTTGACCCTCGCGCCGGGGCAGACTGCCAGCATCGATATGGTCTCCGGGGTGGCGACCACGCGCTCGAGTTGCGCGGCTCTGGTGGGCAAATACCGCGACCGGCGTCTGGCGGACCGCGTGTTCGACCTCGCCTGGACCCACAGTCAGGTGGTCCGCAACCAGATCAATGCCAGCCAGGCCGATGCCCAACTGTACGAGCGGTTGGCGGGTCTGGTGCTGTATGCGAACCCGATCCTGCGGGCAGGCCAGGCGGTGTTGCTGCAGAACCGTCGTGGCCAGTCCGGGCTGTGGGGGCAATCGATCTCCGGCGACTACCCGGTGGTGCTGCTGCAGATCGCCGAGGCGGCCAACATCGAGTTGGTCCGCCAGTTGGTCCACGCGCATGCGTACTGGCGCTTGAAGGGGCTTGCCGTCGACCTGGTGATCTGGAACGAGGACCAGGCCGGCTATCGCCAGCAACTGCAGGACCAGATCCTGGGTCTGGTCGCGGCGGGGGTGGAGGCGCACGTGATTGATCGCCCGGGCGGCATCTTCGTGCGGCCCACCCACCAGATATCGCAGGAGGACCGGATCCTGCTCCAGTCCGTCGCACGGGTCATCCTCAGTGATGCGCGCGGCAGTCTGTCGGAGCAACTGGGTCGGCGTCCGAGTCCGGTGCCGTCGATACCGTTGCTGGTGCCGGCACCGATCCAGTACGAGCTGGTGGACGCCGAAAATGCCTGGCCACCCGGCGAGGACGGCGGTATCGACCCGACAGCCGGACCGGCCGATGACCCCTGGCCATTCGACGTCGGGGCGTCGACCCGGATCCTCGACAATGGCATCGGCGGCTTCTCGCCGGACGGGAGCGAGTACATCATCGACCTGGCTCCCGACCAGACGACCACGGCGCCCTGGTCGAACGTGCTTGCCAATGCCCACTTCGGTTGCGTGGTGAGCGAGAGTTCTCCGGGCTACACCTGGAGCGAGAACGCGCACGAGTTCCGGCTGACACCGTGGCACAACGACCCGGTCACCGACGCTGCGGGCGAGGCGTTCTACCTGCGCGACGAAGACACCGGCCGGGTCTGGTCCCCGATGCCGTTGCCTTGTCGCGGCAGCGGCCAGTACCGGACCCGGCACGGCTTTGGCTACAGCGTGTACGAGCACGTCAACGATGGCATCGCCAGTGAGCTGTGGATCTATGTCGACCTGCACGAGGCGGTCAAGTACAGCGTGCTCAGGGTCGCCAACCGCTCCGGCCGGCCACGCCGGCTGAGCGCTACCGGCTACGTCGAATGGATCCTCGGCGACCTCCACCCCAAGACCCAGATGCACGTGGTGACCGAGGTGGATGGCGATACCGGGGTGCTGACGGCGCGCAATCCCTACAACACGGAATTCGAAGGCCGGGTGGCGTTCTTTGATGTTGATCCGGTGGCCGGCGAGCGGACCATTACCGGCGACCGTCTGGAGTTCCTGGGTCGCAATGGCACCCTGCAACGCCCCGCCGCACTGCAGCGCGAGCGGTTGTCAGGCCGGTTGGGCGCGGGACTGGACCCGTGCGCGGCGATCCAGGTGGTCCTTGAGCTGGGCGCCGGCGAAAGCAGTGAAACGGTATTCCGGCTGGGCATGGGAAGTGATTGGGGCGCTGCGGTGGCGTTGGCAACCCGCACCCGCGGCACGGACCCGGCACACGATGCACTGGATGCGGTGCGGATGTACTGGAACCGGACCCTGGGCACGATCCAGGTGCAGACGCCGGACCCGGCATTCGATGTCCTCGCCAACGGCTGGCTGCTGTACCAGACCATCGGCTGCCGGTTCATGGCGCGCAGTGGCTACTACCAGTCCGGCGGCGCCTTCGGTTTCCGTGACCAGTTGCAGGATTCCATGGCGATGGTGCATGCCGAGCCGGAACTGGCCCGTGGCCACCTGCTGCGCAGCGCGGCCCACCAGTTTCCCGATGGCGACGTGCTGCACTGGTGGCATCCGCCGCTGGACCGCGGCGTGCGCACGCGATGCTCGGATGATTACCTGTGGCTGCCGTTGGCGGTGTGCCGCTACGTGGAAGCGACCGGCGATGCCGACGTACTCGACGAGGTCGTGCCCTACATCGAGGGCCGCCCGGTCGGCATCGACGAGGAGTCCTACTACGACCTGCCGCTGCGCTCGGCGTTGCGACAGGACCTGTACCGGCATTGCGTGCGCGCGATCAAACGCGGGCTGGAGCTGACCGGCGAGCACGGGTTGCCGCTGATGGCGACCGGCGACTGGAACGACGGCATGAACCGGGTGGGCGAGCGCGGTCGCGGCGAGAGTGTCTGGCTGGGCTTCTTCCTGCACCACGTGCTGGTCCAGTTTGGTGCCCTGGCGGCCGGGCGCCGCGACGATGGTTTCGCCCGCGACTGCGCCGCGGCCGCGGAGCAGTTACGCGGGAACCTGGAGAAGCACGCCTGGGATGGCGACTGGTACCGGCGCGCATGGTTCGACAACGGCGTGCCGCTGGGTTCGGCGAGCAGCGACGAGTGCCGGATCGATTCGATATCGCAAAGCTGGGCGGTTCTGTCGGGCGCGGGCGACCCGGAGCGCACGCGCCGTGCCATGGCCTCGCTGGACCACTACCTGGTGCGTCGCGATGCCGGCCTGATCCAGCTGCTGGATCCTCCGTTCGACAAGACCGTGCAGGATCCGGGCTACATCCGTGGCTATGTGCCCGGGGTGCGTGAAAACGGCGGCCAGTACACCCACTCCGCCGTGTGGGCGGCGATGGCGTTTGCGCAGATGGATGACACCCAGCGGGCATGGGAGCTGATGCGGATGATCAGCCCGCTCAGCCACACCGGCACCGCCGAAGATGTGGCGGTCTACAAGGTGGAGCCCTATGTCATGGCCGCGGACGTGTATGCGGTGGCGCCGCATGTCGGCCGTGGTGGCTGGACCTGGTACACCGGCTCGGCCGGCTGGATGTACCGGTTGATGGTGGAGTCGTTGCTCGGCGTACGCAGGGAAGGGCGGCAGTTACACATCGAGCCGCGCATGCCATTGGATTGGCCGGGCTTCACGTTGCGCTATCGATTCGGCGAGACCAGCTACCCGATCACCGTGCGACGCGCCGGAGCCGGCGAGCCATCGCGGATGACGGTCGACGGCGTGACACAGGACCAGTTGGTAATCGAACTGCGCGATGATCGCGAAACCCACGCCGTCGAGGTCTGGCTGCAGCCGTGACAAGCCGGCTGCAGCGGGTGGATCGGTGCGCCTGCTCTATGGCGCCGGCTTGCGGCGGAAGTGATAGATCACCGCGCCGATCAGTATCGCGATGGCGCCGGCGATCAGGTTTTCCAGCTTGGCACTGGCCAGCAACGCCACCGACAGTGCCGTCGCCGCCACCGGGATCAACACGCCGCCCGGCAATCGCATGGCCTGCGGCTCGTTGCCATGACGGCGGCGCAACACGATCACCGACAGCGCGGTGCCGATGTAGGTGACCAGACGGGCCACCACCGACAGCAGTGCCAACTCCACGAACGAGCCGGTCAGTGCCAGCACCAGCGACACCACGCCGATCGCCACCACAGCGTTGGCCGGAGTGCGGAACCGCGGGTGGATCCTGCCCAGTGCCTTCGGGCCATAGCCGTCATCGGCCAGTGCCAGCAGGTAGCGCGGACCAAACATGATCGTGTTGCTGTTGGTGCCCAGGATGGAGATCGCCGCGCCGATGGTCAGCAGCCACGCCAGACGCTCGCCGCCGAAGCGCGCCGCTGCATCGGCCAACGGGGCCGTGGATTCGCCCAGCCCCGGCAGGGTGCCCAGCGCGACCCACTGCACCGCGACATACACCAGGGTGACGGTGACGATCATCGCCAGCAGCGCAAATGGCACGTCGCGGCGGGGGTTGCGGTACTCGCCAGCGGCCGCAGGCAGGTTCTCGAACCCGGCGTAGGCAAACAGCAGCAGCAGTGCGGCCTCGCCCAGGTCGGCCAAGGGAATCGGGCCGGCCATTGGCGAGGCCAGCGAGGTGTCGACGTAGAACGCACCGATCGCCACGAACATCAGCAGCGGCAGCAGCTTGGCAATCGCCAGCAGCACCCCGGTGCGCGCGGCGGTGCGCACGCCCACCACGTTGACGACCACCAGGAACACCAAGGAGCCGACCACGATCCCGATCCGCGTCGAACCACTTGCCGCGGCGGGCCAGAAGTGGGTGACCGCCTCGGCCAGGCCATTGCTGAGTGCGGCGGCGCTGGCAATGCGGGTCAGCACCAGCATCCAGCCGATCTCGAAACCAACGAACGGCCCGAACGCTTCACGTGCGTACAGATAGCCGCCGCCGGGTTGGTCAAAGTAGCTGGAGGCCTGCGCGTAGCAAAGCACCAGCAGCGACACTGCCAGCCCGGCCAGCAGGATCGCCCAGAGACTGGCCGGCCCGAGCAGCAGGGCTGCGGCGGCGGGAAGCAGGTAGATGCCGCTGCCGATGACGTCGTTGACCGACAGCCCGAACAGCTGCCAGCGGCCTACGGCGCGCAGCAATTCGGGTTGCTCGCCCGGACCGGGCGGTATGGCGGTGGAGCGGTTTGATGGCGTGCTTTGCAAAACGCTCTCCACATCGGTTGGCGATGCCCAAGAGTGCATGAACGCGCTGCTAGCGTCCATGCAGCGTGTCACTCGTCGTGACGGTCGGTTTGGCTTACCGTAGTTCCATGCAGGTACTCATGAAGACTTGTCGGATCGTCATTGCCGCAGCGCTGCTTGGGTTTCTGGGTGCTTGTGCCAGTGTGTCCAGCCACAACCCGCTCGCGCAATGGGAGGGCTCGCCGAACCACGAGCCACGCCGGGCCCGGGTGATCGTGCTGCATCACACGGCGATGGACAGCGCCCGGGGCGCGATAACGACGTTGCAGACGGCCAATTCCGGTGGCCCGGTGAGTTCGCACTATGTGATTGGCGACGACGGGCGGATCTACCAACTGGTCGCCGAGGACCAACGGGCCTGGCACGCGGGCGGCAGTCGCTGGTCCGGGATCAGCGACCTCAACTCCTATTCGATCGGCATCGAGCTGGACAACAACGGCCATGAGCCTTTCAGCACGCCCCAGATCGATGCATTGCTGGTGTTGCTGGAGGATCTCACCACGCGGCTGGGGATCCAGCGCCACCTGGTGGTGGGTCACGGCGACGTCGCGCCCACCAAAAAAGACGATCCCAGCGGGCTCTTCCCCTGGCAACGCCTGGCGGAATCAGGCTTTGGCTTGTGGCCCCGGGACCGGCTTGCCGCGCCGCCCCCGGGATTTGATCCATGGGCCGCATTGCGCCTGGTGGGTTACGACCTGCGGGACCGGTCGGCCGCACTGGCTGCCTTCCACCGCCACTTCCGTGCCAACGACGGCACCGAGTGGCTGCCGGGCGATGCCGAAATCCTGTACGACCTGCAGTTGCAACTGATGGACACGCCGGTGCTGTCCACGCCAACCGCCCTGCCGCGCTAAGGCGTCGGGACCTCCGAAGTCGCCGTTTCCGTAGCGGTCACGGCCGGGCTCAGGCGCAACAGTCGACCGTCCTGGCCATCCTCCAGCAGCCACAGGTTGCCCGCCGGGCCTTGCTCGACTTCGCGGATGCGTTTGCCCATGTCGAACCGCTCCGCCTCGTGCACATCGCCGGGCGTCAACTCGACCCGGATCAGTGCCTCGGACGAAAGACCGGCGATGAACGCGTCGCCTTGCCACTGCGGAAACGCGTCGCCGGAATAGATGACCAGGCTCCCCGGTGAAATGACCGGGGTCCAACTGGTCTGCGGTGCGTTGTACTCGGGCTGGGTGTCGTGGTCGGGGATCGGCCGGCCGTCGTAGTGATCGCCATTGGAGACGATCGGATAGCCGTAGTTGCCGCCACGCACGACCTGGTTGAGCTCGTCACCGCCGCGCGGGCCCATCTCGATGTTCCACAACGCGCCCTTCGCATCAAAGGCGATGCCGAGTGGGTTGCGGTGGCCGAGGGACCAGACCTGCGCTGCGACATCGCCCTGGTCGGCGAACGGGTTGTCTTTCGGGGTGCTGCCGTCGGCGTTGAGACGGACGATCTTGCCGAGATTGGATTGCAGGTTCTGCGCCGGATCGAATTTCTGGCGCTCGCCCGAGCTGATCCACAGATAGCCGTCGGGCCCGAACGCCAGCCGATGGCCGTAATGACCGTGACCCTGCACCTTGGGCACCTGGCGCCAGATCACTTCCAGCCCGGTCAGCTTGCCGCCACCTTGCTGGTCGAGCACCAGCGTCGCACGGGCTACCGCAGCGCCACTGGTATCGCCCTTGCCGGCCTCGGCATAACTCAAATAAACCTGTTGGTTGTCGGAGAAGTCGGGTCCGAGAATCACGTCGCCCAGCCCGCCCTGGCCTTCGTCGACCACGTCGGGTACGCCGCTGATCTGGCCGACCTCGCCGCTGTCCAGTTGCACCAGCTTCAGCGCGCCGCCTTTCTCGGTGACCAGCAGCCGGCTTCCGTCGGGCAGGAAAGTCATGGCCCAGGGGGCGTTGAAGTGCGCGATGGCGGTGACGGCAAGCGCGTCGCCGTCGGCCGTCGTCATCGTGTCCCCACCCTGCGGCTCGGTCGGTGTGCTGATGCCATCGGCGGGATGGCACGCGGAAAGCAATGCCACTGACAGGGTTGCCATCAAACGCATGCGCATGGGTCGATTCTCAGGATGGGATGGAGGTGGCCTCGAACGGTAACGCTACCGCGCCGGTGGCGATAATGCGAGGGTGCGCGGCGGCCAGCAGCTCCTTGTCGCCATCGACCAGCACCAGGATATTGCCGGCCTCGATCTCGTCGTGGAACTTCTGTCGCACCGGGTCGGGGATCGACGAGCCGACCAGTGCAGACGACCAGCTGCCCACCGCAGCACCGGCCACCGTTGCGGCGGCCGCGCCGATCATGGTCACGCCCAATGCCGGGATGGCGACCGCAACCAGACCCGCCAACAGGCCGGCCCCGGCGCCATAACCGGCGCCGCGCATTGCGGCGGGAATCATGTCGGTGTCGGCTTCCTTGCGTTCCTGCGGGATCACGTCCATCTCGATGTCCGAGCGCGCCACCAACAGGATGTTGCTATCGGGTACCCCGGCGGCCAGGGCAGCGTCGATGGCCGCGATCGCGGCCGGCATGTCCGGGGTACTGAATACGTGTCGGTGCTTCATGAGTCGCTTCCTCCACTGTTGCGATCCAGCATCGCCCCGGTGCGGTGATCCAGTGGTGAACACCGCGTTGGCGTGGTGTTCCCGGCTTCCGTGGCATTGTCCAGGTGGGCCGCCGATCGCCCGTCACGCACAGGAGCTGCCCATGTTGCCCACCGCCACTGTCCACTGCCCGTATTGCGGCGAGTCGATCCAACTGCTGATTGATGACTCGATCGAGGAACAGCGTTATATCGAGGACTGTCAGGTGTGCTGTCGCCCGATCCGGGTCGCGGTCGACATCGTGGATGGCGAACTGCAGGTGGGGACGGCGGCGGAGAACGAATGAACGCTTCGGCGGCTGCGTGAAGGTTGTGTTGGGTTCAGCAACATCAAAAGGGTCGAAGCCGCCGAAGCGATGTCGGGCATCACGGTTTTCCGGCTGCGCGGAGCATCCGCCGCGGTGTCCTAGC
This sequence comes from Lysobacter sp. A378, assembly GCF_054052125.1. Classification (NCBI taxonomy): domain Bacteria; kingdom Pseudomonadati; phylum Pseudomonadota; class Gammaproteobacteria; order Lysobacterales; family Lysobacteraceae; genus Lysobacter; species Lysobacter sp. A378. Next base: position 571,903 of record NZ_JBSVRK010000001.1, read on the forward strand.
GCCAAATTCGGGGCCGATGGTTAAACCAACGTTGTCGTAACGATTGACCCATGGCGACGGTTCATGGCGCCGTGCGCAAGGTGCGAGTCGTGCGGCAGGAATCCCCCGTCCTGCAGCGCCATTCCCATCCTTGTCCAGGAGACATGATCCATGAAGATTTCGACCATCAGCCTTGCCTTGGTGGCTGCGCTGGCCGCACCGCTCGCCTTTGCCCAGGACGCCACCACGGCCGACCCCGTAGAGGGCGCAGCGGCAACACCGACGCAGCAGGCGGTACCCTCGGAGAAGAAAAGCTGGAATGACGTCGACACCAATGGTGACGGCGCGCTGAGCCAGGCCGAGGCGGCGTCGGTGCCGGCACTGGACGCGGTATTCGCCGAGGCGGATGTCGACGCCGATGGCTTGCTCACCGCCGATGAGTACAAGGCCTACGTTGCCAAGATGCAGGGCGGTGCCGGTGCCGAAGCGGCCGGCGACGCGGCAGCCACCGACTCGGGTCAATAACAGCGGCGGGTTCAACGCCCATGCGTATTGAAGGGCGGCCCACTGGGTCGCCCTTCGGCTTTCCGGGTCCGTCATACTGGGGCGATGGAAAGAATCGAGATGGTCGCCTTCGACGCCGACGACACCCTGTGGCGCAGTCAGGATTATTTCGACCAGGCGCAGCAGGAGTTTGAGCAGATCATCGCGGCATGGGTCGATCTGGACGAAGGCCAGTTGCGCCAGCGCCTGTACGAGGTGGAAAGCGGCAACATCGCGGTGTTCGGCTATGGCGTGAAAGGCATGGTGCTGTCGATGCTGGAAGCCGCCGTCGAGCTGACCCAGGCGCGCATCAGCGCCACCGACCTGCAGCGCATCGTCGGGCTGGGCAAAGCGCTGCTGCAACACCCGGTCGAGCTGCTTCCGGACATCCGCGACGCGGTGGAGGCCATAGCCCGCGACTACCCGATCGTGCTGATCACCAAGGGTGACCTGTTCCACCAGGAGGCCAAGGTGCGTCAATCCGGCATGGCCGACCTGTTCCGCCGGATCGAGATCGTGAGCGAGAAAGACCCGCCGACCTATAGACGACTGCTGACCGAATTCGAGCTGCCCGCAAGCCGCTTCCTGATGATCGGCAACTCGTTGCGCTCCGACATCGCGCCGGTGCTGGCACTGGGTGGCTGGGGCATCCACGTGCCATACCACACCACCTGGGCGCATGAGAATGCGGTGCTTCCCGATAGCCCAAGCGTGCCCTCGCGCATGCGTCGGGTTGACGCCGCTGCCGGCTTGCCCGGTGCGGTCGCCGAGCTGGCAGCATTGACGACAATGCCGAACGCCTGCTGAGCGGGATTGGCCGGCCAAGGTCGGCATTGGATGCGTGTTCAGGTGTGTCCCGGCATCGTCGGATCGTGGCTGGAACGGCCGGCCGATAAAGGAGAACCCCATGTCCAATCTATTCCGGTGGCTCGCTCCGGTTGCGCTGGTGGCCGGTATCGGCCTGTCGGCGTTGGCTCCTGTGCCCGCCCACGCAAACGATGGCGACGACCTGGTCCGGGTGCTGGTCAACGCGGCCGATGTGATCTTCAGCAACGGTCATCCGTACTATCAGGACGACTATCGCAACAACCGCCGTGGCTACAACAACCGCCTCATCGTGGTGCGCGACAACCGTGGCAACCCCCGTTATTACCGCTCCAGCCCGCGCAACAACGCCCGCGACGTGAAGTGCAACAAGCACGGCAAGTGCAAGGTCAAGGCGACGTACTACGATCCGCGCTACGACCGGGACCGCAGCCGTTATCGTGCGCGCAATGATCGCGACTCGCGCCGCTATTACAGCCGGTCGTACCGCGACCGGGACGACGATTGAGCGCCGGCAAGGTAGGCTGATCCGTTCCCGCAAACATCCAAACGAGTACGTCAATGAAGACTCCCGGCCTCATCAGGATCGTGTTCCCCGTCGTGGCTGCCGGCCTGCTTGCCATCACTGCGTTGCCGGCCAGCGCCGCCGGACCGGTTGATTGCGAAATGCGCTTCGACATGTCGGGCTGGTCGTTGTTCTACAAGACCGGCTCCGGCAATGGCACGGTCAGCTGCGACAACGGCCAGCGCATGTCGGTGAAGATCAGCACCAAGGGCGGCGGAATCACCGTCGGCAAGACCAGAATCGAGGATGGGCGCGGCGAGTTTTCCGGCGTGACCCGGATCGAGGACGTGCTCGGTACCTACGTCACCGCCGAGGCGCACGCGGGCGTGGGCAAGTCGGCCAAGGCGCAGGTGATGACCAAGGGCGAGGTCTCGCTGGCGCTGGCAGGCAAGGGTGCCGGCTGGGATCTCGGCGTGGCGTTCGGAAAGTTTGTCATCTCGCGTTGATCGTGAGCCCCCTGAAGGGAGTAGAACCATGAAGAACAAATCAACATCCAGGATGCTTGCCGTCGCCGCCGCAGTGGCCGCGTTGTTCGGGGCCGGACAGGTTGCGGCGCAGGACTTCAGCTTCGGCTGGAACCCGCGCAGCGGTGATGTCTGGGTCGACAGCCGGCTGGACGACGTCAACCGCTACGGTTCCCGCTATCAGCAGCCGTTTGTCGATGAAATGGTTCGTTACCACGGTGCCCCGCGCAGCCTGGTGAGCAGCTTGCTTACCGAGCGCAACTGGGCGCCGGGTGATATCTACTACGCGTGTGCGATCGCCCAGATCATCGGCCGCCCATGCCGTTACGTGGTCGATGAGTGGGAGCGCGATCACGGCCAGGGCTGGGGCAACGTTGCCAAGCGGATGGGAATCAAGCCGGGCTCGGCCGAGTTCCACCGGCTCAAGCGCGGCTTCGTCTCCAGCTATGACCGTTGGGGCCGTCCGATCCGGATCGACGAAGATATGTATCGCGACTACCCCGAGCGCGCCCGCGCCGCCCGCCTGCATGCCGATAATGATCGGGGCAAGGGGAATAAGGGCAACAACGGAAATAACGGGAACAAGGCAAACAAGGGCAGCAACGGAAACAACGGCAACAAGGGCAACAACGGCAAGGGCAACAACGGCGGCAAGAAAAACCAGGGAAACAACGGCAACCACAAAGGCCGGGGCAACTAGTTTCCCAGCAGTTCCAGGTAGGCGCGGATGCGTTTGGCGTTGGTGCCCACGTCACTCTTTCCGACCCGTGATACCGAGCGCACGTCGACCTGGCTGCCGCTGCCGGTGACATCCGGTTCGATACGGATCACCACATCGTCCTTGAAGCCGAACCACAACGTGGTCGCGGTGGCCTCGATGCGGCCGCTGGCCGGATCGGCGGCGACGATTTCCCAGTCCATGCTGCGCGCGGTGGACAGCGCGCGCTGGAATGCGTCGGCCGGCGTAACCCCGAGGTGGCGTGTGTCCAGGTCGGGGTAGGCGCTGGCTTGCGCTCGCGCCACCTCCGGTCCGGCATAAGAGGAAGGGTTGGTTGCGGCAGCCCGCAGCGGCAGGATCGCGACGAACGGCGGTGGACGCTCGGTGTCGGTACTGATGTCGTGGATTGGCGGCACTTTTTTGGCCTGCCGCATCCCGTTCCACGGCACGAATGCAACCGCGACACCCAGCAGCAACGCGGCCACCAGCGCGCCGGTCCCGGAGCGCCGGATGCGCGGGATCAGCAACATCACCAGCGCGATCGCCGCGGCGGCCAAGCCGGCATAGGCAGCCCAGCTCATCAGTTTGAAGCCGGTGGGGAATGCCCAAAGTCCCAGTCGGGTGCCCGGCCCGGCCACAGCCAGCAGCAAGACGGCGATAACGCTCAGTGCGAGGGGGTACCGGGTTGCTTTCATGGCGGCTTCCATCGAGTGGCGGTCGGTCGCAGTGTGAACCAGCCCGCGTCGGGATGCGAAGCGACCCCCGTACCGCCTTGATGCCGGGCTAGCTGTCAGACCCCCAAAGCTCCTCAAGGCGCCCGTCGCGGCCGCAACTGAATCGGTAGTACCTGTAACGGATCGGGTTCTTCTCGTAGTAGTCCTGGTGATAGGTCTCGGCCGGGTAGAACGTGGTCGCGGCGACGACCTGGGTCGCGATCGGACGCTCGAAGCGTCCGGAGGCCTGCCACGAGCGCTTGCTGGCCTCCGCGAGGCGCTTCTGGTCCTCGCCGATGGTGAAAATCGCACTGCGGTACTGGCCGCCGATGTCGCAGAACTGGCGGTCGACCGCGACCGGATCGATGTTGTGCCAGAACACCTCCAGCAACTTCTCGTAGCTGACCTGGCGCGGGTCGTACTTCACCTGCACCGCCTCGGCGTGGCCGGTGGTGCCCGCGGAGACCTGCTCGTAGGTCGGGTTGGCGACGGTGCCGCCGATATAGCCGGAGGTGGTCGATAGCACCCCGGGCAACTGGTCGTACGGCGGCTCCATGCACCAGAAGCAGCCGCCGGCGAACACCGCGACGGCGATGTCGGTCGAAGGCGCCGAAGCCGCTGCGGCCTGTTGGGCGTCACTGACACTGCGCTCACCACTGCCCGATTGCGCGCAAGCGGCCAGCGCGGTCAGCAGCGGCAACAGCGCGACCAACACGGCCCGGCGCAAGGGATGTTTCCGCGGCTTGCGCGGCTGCCGGCCACAGCGGGGATTCCGTCGGGTTTGCGAGCCCGGATAGCTGGTCATGGCGGTCATCCCCGCAGTGCTGGAAGTTGCTGGCCTTGCGGCACAAAGCGTAACGCCAGCCCGTTGTTGCACCAGCGCTTGCCCAGTGGCGGTGGGCCATCGTTGAAGATGTGGCCCTGATGGCCGCCGCAGCGGGCGCAGTGGTATTCGGTGCGCGGAATCAACAAGATGAAGTCGCGCTTGGTCTCCATCTTGCCGGCGATGGGCCGGGTGAAGCTCGGCCAGCCGGTGCCGCTGTCGAATTTGTCGTCGCTGTTGAAAAGCGGCAGGTTGCACGCGGCGCACACGAAGGTGCCCAGGCGCTTCTCGGTGTCCAACGGACTGCTGAAGGCACGTTCGGTATCTGCCTTGAACAAAACATCAAAGGCCGCCGGACTGACCTTGTCGCGCCAGAACGTATCGGGATGACCCAGGGCCGACACGACCGGTGTGCCGGGTGGGAGTGCGGGCGGGGCGGCTCGCGAACAGGCAGGCAGCAGTGGCAATGCTGCCATCGCGGCCAAGCCTTGCAGGACGGTGCGACGGTTCATGGACGGTCTCCAGGCGCGGGGGGCGGGCATGTAGCCCGTACGAATTGGTGTCGACTAGGAGTTGGACGTCTGGCGCGGCGGATAATTCCATCTCGGGTAAAAGATCAGCTTGCGGATCAACCAGGTGCACATTTTCGACAATGGCCCCGCACGCCCGTGACGACTGCGGTGGCAATTGGGCTACGTTGTCGGGAGCAGTTGTCATGGCTAATGGTTGGAACCAGTTGCTGGAACCAGTTGTCAGAACCATCGGTTTGCCAGCGTGAACCTTTCCGTCAGCCTGTGCCCGTCATCGGCGTGAACTCTCGCCGTTCCCGTATTTTTTCCTGCCCCCCGGAGCCATCCATGAACCCAAAACCTGCCAATGCCGTTTGGCGCTGGGTACTGCTGCTGGCACTGGTTGTCGCGGTGGTGTGGGCCTGGCAGGCGGGCGCGGGCGACGCGTTGACGCTGAACAACCTGAAGGCGCGGCAGGCCGGCCTGCTGGGCTGGGTGGCGGCCAATGCGTGGCTTGCGGCGGGACTGTTCTTCCTGGTCTATGTCGCGGTCGCGGCGGCGTCGATCCCGGGCGCGGCGGTGCTGACGGTGGCCGCCGGTGCGCTGTTCGGATTGCTGGGAGGCACGCTGCTGGTGTCGTTCGCCAGCACCATCGGCGCGTCGCTGGCGTTCCTGATGGCGCGCTTCGTGCTGCGCGACAGCGTGCGCCGTCGTTACGGCGAGCGCCTGAAGAAGATCGACGCCGGGGTTGAGCGCGATGGCGGGTTCTACCTGTTCACGCTGCGGCTGGTCCCGGTGTTTCCGTTCTTTGTGGTCAACCTGCTGGCCGGGCTGACCGCGCTCAAGCTGCGCACCTTCTACTGGGTCAGCCAGCTCGGCATGCTGGCCGGCACTGTCGTGTATGTCTACGCGGGCACCCAGTTGGCGGAAATACGCTCGTTGGGCGACGTGCTGTCGCCGGGTTTGATCGGTGCCTTCGTGCTGTTGGGGCTGCTGCCGTTGCTGGCGCGATGGCTGACCCGGTGGTTGGCTGCACGACGGGTGTATCGCGGCTTCAAGCGGCCGGCGCGCTTCGACTACAACCTGTTGGTGATCGGTGCCGGCTCGGCCGGGCTGGTGTCGGCGTATATCGGTTCGACGGTCAAGGCAAAAGTCGCGTTGATCGAGAAGGACAAGATGGGCGGTGACTGCCTCAACACCGGCTGCGTGCCGTCGAAGGCCTTGCTGTGCACCGCGCGACTGTTGGCGCAAGCGCGTGACAGCCGGCGTTATGGCGTGCGCGCGATGCAGGTGGACTTCGACTTTGCCGAAGCGATGGAGCGCGTGCAGGCGGTGATCGCGAAGATCGCGCCGCATGATTCGGTCGAGCGTTACACCGGCCTGGGCGTCGAGGTGATTCGCGGCGAAGCGAAGATCGTCTCGCCCTGGGAAGTCGAGGTGGAGGGTCGCCGGCTCAGCGCCCGCAGCCTGATCCTGGCCACCGGTGCGCGGCCGCTGGTGCCGACGCTGCCGGGATTGGACACGGTCGACTACCTGACCAGCGATACCGTGTGGGGCCTGCGCAGCCTGCCGGGGAAATTGCTGGTGCTCGGCGGTGGCCCGGTGGGGTGTGAGCTGACCCAGGTGTTCGCGCGCTTCGGCAGCGAGGTGACCCAGGTGGAGATGGCACCGCGACTGCTGCCGCGCGAGGACGCCGATGCGGCGGCACTGGTGACCGACCAGTTGCGCGCCGACGGCGTGCACGTCGCCACCGCGCACAAGGCCTTGCGGGTGGAAGCCAATGGCAGCGGCGGCTGCCTGGTGTGTGAGTACGAGGGCGCCGAGGTCAGGTTCGAATTCGACACCCTGCTGCTGGCGCTGGGCCGCACCGCCAATGTCGAGGGCTTCGGGCTGGAGGAACTCGGAGTGCAGCTGACCGCGCGCCGCACCATCGAGGCCGATGCGTTGTTGCGGACCAACTTCCCCAACATCCATGTCTGCGGTGACGTGACCGGTCCGTTCCAGTTCACCCACGTCGCATCGCATCAGGCCTGGTACGCGGCCGTCAACGCATTGATCGCGCCGTTGTGGTCGTTTGACGTCGACTACCGGGTGATCCCGTGGGCGACGTTCACCGAGCCGGAGGTCGCGCGCGTTGGTCTGTCGGAGGATGAGGCCAGCCAGCAGCAGGTCGAGGTCGAAGTCACCCGCTACGGCATTGATGACCTCGACCGTGCGATTGCCGATGGTGTTGACCGCGGCTTCGTCAAGGTGCTGACCGCGCCGGGCAAGGACAAGATCCTGGGCGCGACGATTGTCGGTGCACACGCGGGCGAACTGCTGGCCGAGTTCGTGCTGGCGATGAAGCACGGCATCGGCCTCAACAAGCTGCTCGGCACCATCCATATCTACCCGACCATGGCCGAGGCGAACAAGTACGTCGCCGGCAACTGGAAGCGCGCGCATGCGCCGCAGGCGGTGTTGCGCTGGACCGAGCGATTCTTCGCCTGGCGTCGGGGCTGAGCGGTGGATGCCGCGGCGGTGCTGGCGAAGCTGACGGTGGTGGTGCCGGTGGGACCGGGCGACGCGATGTCGGCGCGATTGCGCGCGCAACTGGCGGCGTTATCGTCACAGGTCCGGGTGGTTCATGCGCAGGCGGAGACGCTCCCGGTGGCTCCGGCGGTTGCAACGGCGGTGGCGGGCCGGGGAGCCGGGCAAACCGCTTGCCTGGCTATCGACGAGACCGTTCGCCCGTCGCCGCGCTGGCAGGTCATCGCTGCGCCAGCCGGCCGCTCCACGCAGCAAAACGCGGGTGCGCGCGATGCGGAAGGTGACTGGTTGTGGTTCCTGCACGCCGATTGCGTGTTGGCCGCCGGCACGTTGCCGGCGCTGGCGCGGTTTATCGATCGGGCCGGTGCACCCGATACCGCCGAGGCGGGATATTTTGACCTGCGCTTCCTCGATGACGGGCCGGTATGGATGCGCTTGAATACGCTCGGCATCTGGCTGCGCAGTCGTTGGCTGGGCTTGCCATTCGGTGACCAGGGTCTGGTCCTGCCGCGCGTCGTATTTGAACGCCTCGGTGGTTTCGACCCGGGCCTGGACCGCGGCGAAGACCATGACCTGGTCTGGCGTTTGCGCCGGGCCAACGTGCGACTGCGACCGATTGGCGCAATGCTGTTCACCAGTGCACGCAAGTATGCCGAGCAGGGTTGGTGGTCGACCACGTGGTGGCACCTGCGCGAGACCTGGCGACAGGCCAGGCGCTTCTCGCACAGCGAGTCGGGTCGATGAGCGGCGCGCTGGCGATCTTCGTCAAGACGCCCGGGCGTTCCGGCATCAAGACCCGGCTCGCGGCCGAGTGCGGCGAGGCCTACGCGCTTGAGTGGTATCGCCTTGCGGCTGCTGCCGTCGCATCGGTAGCGCGTGCCGCGCAGCTGCGCTTTGGGGTGACGGCCTATTGGGCCGTGGCCGAAGCCGACGCGCTGGACGCCTGGCCCGGGCTGCCCACCATCGCCCAGGGCGACGGTGGCCTGGGCGCACGCATGGCCCATGTGCACGCGCAGCTGATCGAACGCCACGGCTTCGGCCTGCTGCTCGGTGCCGATACACCGCAGCTTACGGTGGAAGCGATCGCCGGGGCGGTCGACTGGCTGTCGACACCGTCGCCGCGGCTGCTGCTCGGCCCGGCCGAGGACGGTGGCTTCTGGTTGTTCGGCGCCAATACCGTGCCGCCGTTGCCAACGTGGACCGCGGTCCGCTACAGCACCTCTGACACCGCACACGCGTTGCAGCACTCGATGCGCGACTGCGGCGACTGGCGCACACTGGCAACGTTGACCGACGCCGACCACGCCAGTGACCTGGTGGCCGTGCAGCGCGCCTTGGAGGCCTTGCCCGACCCTACGCCGGAGCAACGCGACCTCGCGCACTGGATGCGCGAGCCGCCGGGCTCCATCGTGAGTCCAACGTCGTGACAGGATCATGGAACCATCGCGTCTTGCATTGGATATTCCCGTGAACTATCTGGATGCCATCGTCGGTCACGAAGCGCCACTGCGACTGGGCGGATTCGTGCTGGTGCTGTTGACGCTGGCGGTGGCCGAGCGGGTGTGGCCGGCGCGTGGTGACGCCGTGCCGGCGCGCCGCCAGTGGTCCAACCTGGGGTTGGTGGTGCTCGACACGGCGTTGGTGCGCCTGGCGTTTCCGTTGCTCGCGGTGGTCCTGGCAACCCGGGTACATGTTCGCGGCGGTGGCTTGTTCGGCCTGCTGGATTGGGCGCCGTGGCTGGAGATATCGTTGGCGGTGCTGCTGTTGGATGCCGCGATCTACTGGCAGCACCGGCTGCTGCACGTGATCCCGCTGCTGTGGCCGCTGCATCGCGTGCATCACAGTGATGTCGCGTTCGATGTCACCACCGGAGTGCGCTTCCATCCGCTGGAGATTGGCCTGTCGATGGCGGTCAAGCTCGGGCTGGTCGTCGCGCTTGGGGTGCACCCTGCCGCCGTGGTGATCTTCGAGGTATTGCTGTCGGCGGCCAGCCTGTTCACCCATGCCGACTTTGCCTTCCCGCCACGGCTGGACCGCAGCTTGCGCGTGGTGATCGTGACTCCGTCGATGCACCGCACCCACCATTCGGTGCGTCGCGAGGAAACCGACAGCAACTACGGCTTCAACCTGTCGCTATGGGATCGTGTGTTCGGCAGCTATCGCGTGCGTGCCGCGGAACCCGAACGCAGCATGCCGATCGGACTGCCGCAGTGGCGCGATCCAGCCGAACTGGGGCTGGGCGCGCTGTTGCTGCAGCCGTTCCGGCGTGCGCCACGCCCGCCGGATGCGGCCGCCCCCGTGGTGTCGGCCCGTCCCACGTCATCGAAGGACTCCCCACATGCATGACACCTGGCCGCTACTGCAGAACAGTGACTTTCCGAGGATCCAGCGCGAGCGGCTGGACACGTTGCAGCTCAACCTCGGCTACCTGTGCAACCTCAGCTGCATCCACTGCCACGTCGCCGCCGGCCCGCGCCGGACCGAACTGATGGATCGCGACACCATGGCGCTGGCTCTGGAGGTCGCGAAGCGGCACCGCGTTGGCACCCTGGACGTCACCGGTGGTTCGCCGGAGATGAACCCGGATTTTCGCTGGCTGGTGGCACAGGCGCGTGATGCCGGCCTGCATGTGATGGACCGGCTCAATCCCACCATCATGGAAGAGCCAGGCTACGAATGGGTCGGCGAATTCCTCGCGCAGCATCGCGTCGAAGCCATCGCCTCGCTGCCCTGTCACAGCCAGGTCAACGTCGACGAACAACGCGGGCAGGGTGTGTTCGACGCCTCGATCCGCGCGCTGCAAACACTCAACGCGCTTGGCTACGGCCGTGACGGCAGCGGCCTGGTGCTCAATCTGGTCTACAACCCCAACGGCGCGTTCCTGCCACCGGGCCAGCAACAGTTGCAGGCCGACTACAAGCGCTTGCTGGGTGAGAATTTCGGCATCGTATTCAACCAGCTGTTCGCGCTGGCCAACATGCCGATCCAGCGCTACGGCTCGTGGCTGCTGTCGAAGGGTCATTTCGCGACCTACATGGCGACCCTCAAGGGCGCGCACCGCGACGACAACCTGGACGGCGTGATGTGCCGCTCGCTGCTCAGCGTCGACTACCAGGGTTACCTGTACGACTGCGACTTCAACCAGATGCTGCACCTGCCGCTGGGCGCTACCGGTCCGGCCGTGGCAGGCGCGTCGCGGCCACACCTGCGTGACCTGATCGATGGTCCGCTGACGCGCAGGATTGCCACCGCAGAGCATTGTTACGGCTGCACCGCCGGCCAGGGTTCCAGCTGCGGCGGCGCGTTGGTTTGAAGGCCGTCTGCCGGGCGGGCCGTCAAATGGGTGTGGGCAGCAACGCATCGCGCATTGCTTTTACATCGGAGGTATCGGCACGACTCACCAGCGCGTAGTTGTAACCATTGCCGGACCAGTACGCCGTGGCCAGTTGTCCTTCGCGCCGTTGTCCGCGCAGCAGTGCGCCGGCGTGCGGTGATGGCGGACGGATATAGAAGCTGATGGCGTTGCCCCGCTGGTCTTCATACAGCACCATCGCCGCCGGGCCGCTGTCGGTGGCAGTCAGGCGGCCACCGACGGGATGAAAGCCGGCGCTAGCCAGGTCTGGCAGCCGGGCGGCATCCTGGAAGCGCTGGTCCAGCCATGTCTGCAGCTCGCCCGCATGACGTTGCGTGATATCGAGTTGCACCCGCCGATCCACCACAAACATGCGGTAGGCCTGCAGTGCGTCGGCCATCGGCGCGGCGGCAGTTGGTGCTGCGGCCATCGGTGCTTCCGCGCTGGGCGCTGTCCGGCTGCGCGCCTGCCAACCGCCGATGCCACCTACGCCAAGCGTCAACACCAGTGAGGCCGCCAACGCCAGTCGTTCGCGCCCGCGACGCCGACGTCGTGCGCGGATCACGGCCGGATCAAGATTCGGCTGGCCCGATGACGGCGGCAAGCTGCCCAGCCGGGCGCGCAGTTGCTGCGCGTCACGCTGCCATCCGCGTATTTCCTCGGCCCGGGTCGGGTGGCGATCCAGCCACGCTTCCATACGTGCGCAACCGGCTTCGTCCAGGTAGCCATCGATATAGGCGTGGATCTCGGCTTCGTCGGGGAATGAGCTGGTTTTGGTCATGTCGTTCATTTGAGTAACCGCAACGAAGGAGTCTTCGATACCTCACCATCGCCAAGCCGACGCAATGCTGCGCGCGCCCGTGATAGCCGGGACATCACGGTGCCGATGGGGATATCGAGCAGGCCGGCCACTTCGCGATAGCTGAGCCCTTCCACTGAAACCCAAAGCAACAGTTGCCGCTGCTCATCGGACAAGCGCTCCAGTGCCTGCACCACCGATTGCGCCATTACTTCGCGTTCCACTGACGGCTGCTCAACCGCCGCGCCACCACGAAAGAGCGCCAGCATGCTGGCGTAGCGGCTCGCACGCCGCTTGCTGTCCAGGAACTGGCGATACGCGATGGAAAACAGCCACGGGCGCAGCGCGGTGCTGTCACGCCGGCTGCCCCAGCGCGATATTGCCCGCTCCAGCGTGGACTGGACCAGGTCGTCGGCGCTGCTGGCATCGCGCGTCAGCCAGCGCGCAAACCGTTGCAACCGCGGCAACAGCTCGCGCAACTGGTCGTCAATGTCGTGATCGAGCATGGCCGGATCGACCTCCTGCGGTGTGACCTGTACAGGGTAGACGCTGCCGGCCATCGATTATTCCCTGCGTCAGCAATAAACCGAGCCTCCAATCACAAGCGATCCTGCAGTAGTCCTGCGCGTTGCCGCTTTGCAGCCCGTCATGCTGGTGTCAGCTCGAGGGTGCGGTAGTCGGTGTATCCCCCGGGACCTTCGCCATAAAAGGTCGCGGGATCGGGTTTGTTCAACGGCGCATCGAGCCGGAAGCGTTCGACCAGATCCGGGCTGGTCAGGAAAGGAACCCCAAACGCCACCAGGTCGGCGTGCCCCGCGGCGAGCGCGGCATTTGCCTTGGCCTTGTCGAAGCCGGTGTTGATGATCAACGGCAGCGACGTCATCGGGCGAAACGTTTCGGCGACATGGGTGATCTGAACGCCAGCTTCGAGCGCCTTGACGTTGGGTTCGGTGAGGTGGATATACGCGGCATTCCGGTCGCTGATGCCTCGCACCGCATGGCCGAACGTTTCCAGTTTGTCGGCGTCGTCCATGCCATAAAGAAAGCTCGATGGTGAAAGCCGGACGCCGACATGCTCCGCTGACCAGGCGTCGATGGCGGCATCCAGGGCTTCGAGAAGCAACCTTGCCCGGTGCTCGATCGGGCCACCATAGGCGTCAGTGCGCTGGTTGCTCCCCGATTGCAGGAACTGATCCAGCAGATAGCCATTGGCACCGTGCAGTTCTACACCGTCGAACCCCGCCGCGCGCGCATTTCTCGTCGCCGTGGCGAAGTCCTCGACGATGCCTGGGATTTCCTCAAGGGACAGCTCGCGTGGAACGGGGAACTCCACCCGGCCGCGCGGAAGAAAGAACTCGCCCGAAGCCGCAATTGGCGACGGGCCGACGGGCATCTCGCCGCCACGCATTTCCGGATGCGCCACCCGGCCGCAATGCCATATCTGGTTGAAGATGCGCCCACCGGCGGCATGGACGGCATCGGTAATTTTTCGCCACGCCGCGATTTGATCCGCCCGGTGAATGCCTAGCGCGCGGATGATGCCGTGTGCCTGTTCGGAAATCTGCGTGCATTCGGTGATGATGAGGCCGGCGCTGGCGCGCTGGACGTAATAGTCGCGCATCAGGTCTGTCGGCACACCGTCTTCAGTGGCGCGGGTACGCGTCATTGGCGACATCAGGATGCGATTGGGCAGGGTCAGCGCGTCAAGATCGAAGGGTGTGAAAAGATTGTTCATGGCTGGTACTCCTGTGGCAGGTTCCGTAAAGAAGAGGCAATGGCCTGTCCGCTTCTTGGTCGATGATTGTTGCGCCCGTGGGTATAGTTCGGTTTAGGGTGTTGCCGCAAGAAGCAAGGCTAAGGCCGGAAGCGCGCCCATAGAAGACTTTTTGATGGGAAGTACTGTTCCGTGACAGGGAAAATCGAATCGCTCGACCTCAATCATCTGCGAGTGTTCGAACGCGTTGCCGCGCTCGGTGGTTTTTCCGCGGCGGCGCGGGCACTGGCCCTGCCGAAATCCAACGTCAGTCGCGCGGTCGTGTCGCTCGAAACGGCGTTGGGGGCACGCCTGTTTCAGCGCACCACGCGGCGCGTCGTTCTCACCGCAGCCGGAGAAGCCTTGCGCGAGCGATGCGCTGCGCCATTGGAACGGCTGGAGGACGCGGCGGGATATGTAAGCGGTTTTGCCGCCAAGCCCCACGGGCATATAAAAGTCAGCGCGGGCATCGGGTTCGGCGTGAACGTGCTGAGCGAGCTGTTGCCTGTCTTTGCTGATCGTTATCCCGAAATCCGCATTACGCTCAATTTGACGTCACACCTGGCCGATATGGTCGGGGAGGGGGTGGATTGCGCCATACGGATCGGCTCCCTGCCGGACTCAAGTTTGATCTCCACGCGGCTTGGGATGTTGTCTCGCTATCTGTGCGCATCGCCCGCGTATCTGGAAAAACATGGTGCTCCGGCATCCATCCGCGACCTTGCCGGGCATCAGCAGCACACGATTGAAATGCCCAGCCAGAGCAGCGGTCGTCCTTTTTCCTGGGTGTTCCGGAAGGGCGACGAGACGGTACGTATCGACCCGCAGCCGCGCATGCTGGTCGACGAGGCGCTGACCATCAATGGGCTGATCCTGAATGGTGCGGGCATCGGCATCGTTTCAGCGTATGTCTGCGCCCCGGACATCATGGCTGGACGCCTCATCCGGCTTTTCCCGGATTGGTCGCTGCCAGCGCTGCCGGTAAGTCTCCTCTATCCCAGCCGACATGAGCTCGCACCCGCCGTGCGCGCTTTTGCGGACTTCATGAAAGAGGACGGCACGCGCGGACAGCGCTGGCTGATCGACCCGCGTACCGAATAGGACATTCCGCTCGCTGTTTTCCATTGGGATGGACGCGGAGTTATCCAACCGGCGGTCCCGTCGATGGGTGTAGGTCAGGGAATAAACCTCTGTGGCGTGCGTCTCCCCTGCACGAACCAACTCCCCGATTGCCTCCACCAGCCCACAGGAATCAACATGACCTCCAACAACAACTTTCCGACCGCACGTCCGCATCCGATGCTGGCGAGCCTCGCCGCGGCTTTCGCTCTCGCCTTTGGCGTTACCAGCGCCGATGCCGCCGAACCGCAGGACCTCTTTCCCGCACCGGTCTACGTGACATTGCAAACCAGCAACGCAGTGGAAAGCATGCCGGCGGGAGATACCTGGGATGGGCTGGCCGGCGCCCATTACAACGCCATCAGCGCTGATGGCACCCGCATGCTGGTCAGCAGCAAGGATCTGCCGGAGGCCTATCTGGTGGACGCGCAAAGCGGCGAGAAACTGGACACCTTTGAAATCGGGCCGACGCCCCAGGGCGTGGCAATCAGCCCCGATGGCCGCTGGGGACTTGCAGTCAGTGCCGGCGATGGCACCGTCGCGGCCATCGACATGGAGACGCGGAAGCTGGTCAAGTCGATCGACGTCGGCGAGGTGCCGCATAACGCGCGCTTCACCGCGGACGGCAAGCTGGCCTACGTCACCTTGCAAGGTGGTACCGGCGTGGCCGTGGTGGATATGAAGACGCTGACAAAGATCGACGAGATCCCGGTGCCGGGCATCAAGGGACCGCACAACCTTGACCTTTCCGCTGACGGAAAAACCCTGTGGGTTCGCGATCTTGTCGGCAAGGTCGCCGCGGTCGATATCCAGTCCCAGAAGGTGTTGGCGGTGATCCCGGTTGGCCTCAGCCACGGCGGTATCGACGTGATTCCCGGCGGTCGTTACGTGGTCACTGGCGCGATTGCCGACCACCAGGTGGACGTGATCGATCCGGCCACGCTCAAGGTCGTCAAGCGCATCGAAGTCGGCCAGGGGCCGCATGGAGTTCGTGCCAGCCATGACGGGCGCTGGGTCTACGTCGGCGTCACCGGCACCGACAAAGTCGCGGTGATCGACACCAGGACCCTGGAAGTCGTCAAGCAGGTGCCTACCCATGGCGAGTTGCCGTTCTGGATCACCGTGGTCGGCAACGACTGAGTCCGCCCGATTTTCTCCAGAGGACCACCCCATGACAGACACGTTCATTCCCGACATCTCACGCCGCGTCCTGCTCCGGAAACTGGCCGTGGCCGCCGGCGCGGCCGCCAGCCTGCCGCTGTTGGCCTGGCCCGCGTCGGCACGCGCCGACGCGGCCGCCGACGCCGGCAAGGCGAGCAAATCGGCACTGCAATACCAGGATCAGCCAAAGGGAACATCCGCGTGCGTGAATTGCGCCAACTTCGTACCGGGCAAGGACCCCGGTGCCGATGGAACCTGCATCATCGTCGCCGGCAATATCAGCCCCCAGGCCTGGTGCCTGGCGTATGCGGGCAACGGTTGAGGTGAACGGTTCCGTTGGTCATGACCAGCTCACCATGCCGATCCGCGTCCGCTTGGGTTTCCCAACTTTCCAGCACCCAGCAAGTGGTCTCCTCTTTTGTCGAGAAGGTCTGGTACGAGAGGTGGCCCGTTTCAGATCGAACCTTGCCATTCAACTCGCGCAGGAGCCTCTTGACGCCATCGGCAGACACTTGATCCCTAGTATCGAACCTTGTTCGTAAAGTAACCATGTGAAATTTCCTCGTGTTAGAGCGAGTCAGGAGGTTGCACCAAGACGCGGTTGAACCTTGAACTGGCGGCGGATGGCGCTAAGGAATAGCTCGTCGCCGTCCGCTCGCCGCCTCGTGATTTTGTCGACCGAGTCTTGTCCGGCCGGGTAACGCAGCCGGTCCTGGCCATCGGATGCGGCGGTATAGATCACTTCCGCGACGACGACAGGATCGGACCCTTTCGCCTTGATAGGCTTGTAAGAGTCCATGAATGTCGAGACCAGGTGGCCGTACTGTCTGAGGCTGTCGTCGGTTTTGAGATCGATCCGGATATCGGTCAATGTGTCGCCGGGCTGGACAATCTTTACGGCGATACCCGCTTCGCGTAACTCGAAACTAAGCGCTTCCGACAAGCCCTCGACAGCCCATTTTGAGCCGTGGTAAAGCGTGCCGAGCGGGTAGGTGATCACGCCGCCTATGGATGAGACGTTGATGACCATGCCCTGTCCACGCTCGCGCATGTGCGGCAGGATGGCTTTGATCGTTTCCAGTACACCGAAGACATTGACTTCGAACTGCTCCCGGATCGACTCGATCGGTGTCGCCTCAAGCGGGCCATAGACGGCGAAGCCGGCATTGTTCAGGAGCACGTCGATCGTGCCAAACCGATCCAGACCGGCGGTAACGGCCTGTTTGATCGTATTCGTGTCCGTCACGTCCAGTCGGGTGACCAACACGTTGTCCAGTTGTCCCAGTTCCACCTCTTTGCCAGGGCTGCGCATGGATGCAATGACGTTCCAGCCACGCTCCTGGAAAAGCTTGGCTGTCGTTCTTCCGATGCCGCTGGATGCCCCTGTAACAAGAATTGTCTTGGCCACGCTCGTTCTCCACGTCGGTTAGTGGAGACAGCGTAGGCGGCTTGAATAGGTGAAACTAGGCCACTAATCTAGGATGGGGCAATGAAGGATCACCAGTAATGTCTGAGCCAACACTGCGCGATCTGACCGCATTTGTGGCGGTTGCAACGCAACGCAGCTTTCGACGAGCCGCCGATGAACTGGGGTTGTCGCCTTCTTCGCTCAGCCATACGCTGCGCGGACTGGAACGCGAACTGGGCGTTCGGTTACTCAATCGGACCACGCGTAGCGTATCGCCGACTGAGGCTGGCGAGGGTCTGCTTGCCAGCCTCCGGCCAGTGCTGCGCGGGATAGATGACGCGCTTGCAGGGGTTGACATGTTCCGCGCCTCGCCACGTGGGACGCTGCGCATCAATGCTCCAGAGCCGGCGGCTCGTCTTCTTCTATCCCACGTCGCACCGACGTTCCTCGCCGACTATCCGGACGTTGCGCTTGACCTTGTCAGCGATGGACGACTGGTTGACATTGTTGCGGAAGGCTTTGACGCGGGAATCCGACTGGGCGAGATGGTGCCGCAAGACATGATCGGCGTACGTTTTGGAGGCGACACCCGGTTCCTCGCGGTCGCGAGCCCCGCGTATCTGGCCCGAGCAGGATCCCCGAGCAGCCCAACCGACCTCCAACATTACGCCTGCATTCGTCACCGACTCGCAAGCGGAAAGCTCTACCGGTGGGAATTCGAGCGCCGAGGCCAGGAAGTGACGATTGACGCGCCCGGCGCACTGACGCTCAACAGCAACACGCTGATGGTCGAGGCTGCTGCGGGGGGGTTGGGTATCGCCTTCGTGACAGAACTCTCGGCGGCACACTACCTCGCCGATGGCCGCCTTACCGCAGTGCTGACAGACTGGTGTCCACCATTCCCAGGCCTCGTCCTTTATTATCCGGGTCGTCGTCAGGTATCAACAGCCCTCACTGCGTTTATCGATATCTTGCGCCGCGAGCTTCCCGCCTGAAGGGAAGTGAATGCCGCAAGCGAGCACCGAACACAGCACGACGGCGAGCCAGCCAAGGTTGGGTTTGGCAGTCCAAAACCCACGGTCAGACTGGCGTCAGGACGTAACCGATGCCCCGCACAGCGCGTAGTGGGAGCGCTTCGCCAGATTCGGAAATCACCTTCCGGCGCAGCCGGTGGACCAGCATTTCAAGGCGATGCGGGTCGAAGTCGTGCAGGTCAAGCGTGAGCTGCGTCGTGATGGTCGCGCGGGTGACGGCTTCGCTCGCCGATGCGAAGAGCAGGTGCAGCAGCATGCGTTCGGCTTGGGTCAATGGCACCCTGCGCCCGCTTGGAGCGACCACGCACCAACCCTCAAGGTCCAACTGCCACCCGGTGGCAGCAGGTCGGGTCGGCGGGGCAGTGGTCTCCGCGATCCGTCGCAGGACGCTCCGTACAGTGGCGGCCAGCACGCCGATGTCGACCGGCTTGGTGATGTAGGCATCCGCGCCCAGGTCCAACCCGCGGGCCTGATCCTGGTCCGAACGCAGACGTCCCGTCAGCATGATGATGCCGGCGTTTGTCAGCGTCCGGAGGTTGCGCGCCAGAGTGAAGCCGTCCTCGTCAGGTAGACCGACGTCGAGGATATACATCGAGTAGTCCCGCGACAGCATGCTGCGGTAGGCCTCAATGGCACTACCGACCCCGACCGTGACGAAGCCGGCGTCATGCAGGCCGGGCCTCAGGATTTCGTCACGCAATTCGGCGTCGTCCTCCACCACGAGGATCACCTGTCTGTCGTCAACCACGTCGTTGTCCTCTTGTCCCCGGCATGCAGTGCCGCTGTCACCGCATTAGACTTGCCGTCCCGCATCCTGATGCGCCGCTCGCACCAGTTTCCGCTCTACTCATCCTACGCGGGATTGCGCGTGCCCCCGGCTCGAATGCCCGCTCTGTGATACCCGTCACTTGTATGTCGTGTGTGCAGGAATGCAGGAGGATCGGGCAACGGCCGGCCTGCTGTAGAGTCGCTCCCTCGGCTGCATCCGAGCATGACGAGGGGCGTTCATGAGTACTGTTCTGCCTGCACCAATTCGCTGGATAGGCAATCCATGGCGGGCGTTGTCGGGGTGGCTGTCGCGCGCGCCCATCGACGGTCTGGTCGACCGGCGCAATGCGCCCATGCTGCAGGTCTTGTTGCTGTTGCTGGCGTTCACGCCCCCGTTGATGTGGCTGTATCGCATCTTTGGCGCCGACACCCCATGGCGGCCAGGTGAGACCGCCAGCCTGGTCACCAGCATCGTCATCAGCGTCTTCGCCCTGTTCGATCTGTGGCTGGTACGGCGCGGCCGCTTCCAGGGTGCGGTGCGATTGCTGATGGTGGTGCTCGCGGTCGGGACACTGCTGGGTTACCTCGGCAGCGGATTCGGCGCCAGTCGCTACGAACAGCCGATCCAGGCCGTGTGGCTGATCATCGCCGGACTGGTGATCGGCCGGCGTGCGTTGTGGTTGATGTACGGCTGGATGGTGCTGGCGTTCGCCGTTGGCAGCGTGGTGGATTTCCGTGCCATGGACAACGGCGACGCCGCGTTGGTCGCGGCCGTTGATTGCATCATCGCCGCGTTGATCTTCCTGTTCATCGCGATCGTGGTCGACCGCACGGTGGCCGCACTGCGCGAGAGCCTGCAGGCGGCAACGCTGCGCGGGGATGAACTCACTAGCAGCAACGAGCGACTGCAAGCCGAGATCCTCGAGCGCGAGCGCATCCACGGACAATTGATTCACGCCCAGAAGGTCGAGGCGGTAGGTCGGCTGGCCAGCGGGTTGGCGCACGACTTCAACCACCTGCTCGGACTGATCATCGGGCATGCGGAGCGGGGCCGGCGCGACGATAGCGACCCCGAGTCGCAGAGGAAGGCATTGGCAGGAGTGGAGTCGGCTGCACGCCGTGCGACCGCGATCAGCCAGAAGCTGCTGAACTTCAGCAGACGCGATGTCGCGATGCCGGAAACCTTCGATGCCAGCCAGGCGCTGCGTGACATGCAGCCGATGCTGCGGCAACTGTTCGACCCGACGGTGGCGATCCGGATGGACGTGCCGGAGCAGTCGCTGCCGATCCGCTTCGACCACGCGCAGTTCGACCTGATGATCCTCAACATTGCGGCCAACGCCAACCAGGCGATGGCCGACGGCGGCACTTTCCACGTCGAGCTGCATCCGCCAGCGGCGAAGGATCGGCTGGCGCTCGGCCTGCGCGACACCGGCCATGGCATGGACGAAGCTACCCGAGCGCGCGTGTTCGAAGCCTTCTTCACCACTCGGCCGGCGGGGCAGGGCACCGGGCTGGGCCTGGCCGTCGCCCACGACCTCATTGTCGATGCCGGCGGCTGGATTGAGGTGGACAGCATGCCCGGGGAGGGCACCACGGTCCGGATTGAACTGCCGCTGGAAGCGTCCACCGTGCCATCGCTTGATGCGGATTTGAGCCGTGTACCCTGACGAGCCGTCCTTGCGACGGCGGCTGACGAAGGTCCCCCATGGGTGCTACACAGCCTAGAATGTAGCTCTCGGTTAACAAAAAACCTCCGGAAACTCCCGTAAGTGGCCGAGAACGTGACCCCTGACAATGAGGCTGAAAGCTTGATAGGTCGGGGAAGAGCCCGCTATGAGGCATCGCTGCGTCTTTCCGTCGCCCCGATGATGGACTGGACCGATACCCATTGCCGGGTGTTCCATCGTCTGCTCGCGCCGCATGCGCGGCTGTACACCGAGATGGTCCACGCCAATGCGGTGATCCACGGCAGCAAGACCGAGGAGGGCCGTGCACGGTTGCTGGCGCTCGATCCGGTCGAGCATCCGGTCGCCCTGCAACTGGGTGGCAGCGAGCCGGCACTGCTGGCCCAGGCGGCGCGGATCGGGGCCGATATCGGCTTCGATGAGGTCAACCTCAATTGCGGCTGTCCCTCCGACAGGGTCCAGGCCGGACGCTTCGGCGCGTGCCTGATGCGCGAGCCGGCGCTGGTCGCCGCTTCGGTCGCGGCAATGGTTGACGCGTGCAGCGTGCCGGTGACGGTGAAGTGCCGGCTCGGGGTCGATGATGACCACGACTACGAGCGCTTCCGCGCCTTCATCGACGAGGTTGCCGCCGCGGGCTGCCGGATGTTCGTGGTGCATGCGCGCAATGCCTGGCTCAAGGGCCTGTCGCCAAAGGAGAACCGCGAGGTGCCGCCGCTGCGTTACGACTGGGCGTACCGGATCAAGCGCGAGCGGCCCGACCTGCAGGTGATCGTCAACGGCGGCATCAACGAGGCGACCGAGGCGGGCGCGCACCTGGACCACGTCGACGGCGCGATGCTCGGCCGCGCCGCGTATCACGATCCCTACCTGCTGCACCGGCTCGACGCCGCCTGGTTTGGTGGTGAGGTGCGCCCGCGTGCCGAGCTGTTGCGCCAGTTCAGGCCCTACGTCGAGAGCCAGCTTGAGCGCGGCGTCTATCTCAAGCACATTACCCGCCACCTGCTTGGCCTGTTTGCCGGTCAACGCGGCGGTCGGGCGTTCCGCCAGGTGCTCAGCGAGGGCGCACACAAGCCCGGCGCCGACTGGGGGCTGGTCGGGCGCGCGCTGACGGTCACCGAGTCGTTCCAGTCCGATGCCGCCACGGCCTGACCCTTCCTCTATCGCCTGGGCCTGCAAGGGGGCGCTGCGCTGCTGCGTGGGCGAGATCTATTGACGATGGGCGTCAATGCCCGGCGATACTGAACGGGACCGGGATGTGAAGAAAAAGTTCAGACCGGATTCACCGCCTCGTCACGAGAATGCAAGGCCCTCATCCAGTTGGCTGCGCCTGTTGCGCGGCCCCGGAGCGTCATGTCCCGCCGCGTCGTCATCTTCGCCTCGTTGATTGCCTTCATTGCCACGGCGATGGCGGGCGGTGATGCGTTGGCGCAGCGTACCCGTGACAAGGCGCGCGAGTCGGACCGGGCGGGTATCGAGCGCGGTCAGGCCAGACCGACGCAACGTCGCAGCCACGACAACGAGCGCGTCGCAGACCAGCGCGCGTTGTCCGAGGCCGTGCGTCGGGTCGAACGACGGACCGACGGCGAGGTGATCAGCGCCGAGCGGGTGCCGTACGATGGGCGTGACATCAATCGCATCAAGATCGTCGACTCCAACGGGCGCGTCCGCGTGTATGTTGATGATCCGCGCAATCACGCTGCGCAGGGCGATTGACTGCGTACACGCCACGACAACAACTGAACAGCCATCCTGCGTCGTAACCTCCCCTGTTCAGGGCAGCCGACAGCACCCAAGGAGTAACCATGCGAATCCTGCTGGTAGAAGATGAAGCGCCGTTGCGCGAAACCTTGGCCGCGCGCCTCAAGCGCGAAGGCTATGCGGTGGACGCCGCGCAGGACGGAGAGGAGGGCCTGTACATGGGCCGTGAGGTGCCGTTCGACCTGGGCATCATCGACCTTGGCCTGCCCAGGATGTCGGGGATGGAGTTGATCAAGGCGCTGCGCGACGAGGGCAAGAAATTTCCGGTATTGATCCTCACCGCTCGATCGAGCTGGCAGGACAAGGTCGAGGGGCTGAAGCAGGGCGCGGACGATTACCTGGTCAAGCCATTCCATGTAGAAGAGCTGCTGGCGCGCATCAACGCGCTGGTGCGCCGCGCCGCGGGCTGGAGCAAACCCACCCTTGAGTGTGGCCCGGTAAGCCTGGACCTGGCCGCGCAGACGGTAAGCGTGGACGAGGTCAATGTCGATCTCACCAGCTATGAATACAAGGTGCTGGAATACCTGATGATGCATGCCGGCGAGCTGGTGTCCAAGGCTGACCTGACCGAGCACATCTACCAGCAGGACTTCGATCGTGACTCCAATGTGCTGGAAGTCTTCATCGGGCGGCTGCGCAAGAAGCTTGATCCCGAAGGCAGCCTGAAACCGATCGAGACCGTGCGCGGTCGGGGTTACCGCTTCGCCATCCCGCGCAGCGGCGAATAACCGCGCACCGGCGGTCACCCGCGCACGATGAGTCGGACCCAGCCGCGTTCGCTGCAGGCACGCCAACTGTTGGCCGCCAGCCTGGGCCTGGTGGCCTTCCTCGCCCTGGCCGGTGTCGCGCTCGATCGCGCGTTCCTGGAAACGGCGGAAAGCAACCTGTACCAGCGCATGCGCAGTTATGCCCTGGCGTATGCCGACAGCGACTTTGCCCGTGACGGCACGTTCATCCCGCCTTACATGCCACCGGACCCGCGTTTCGAGCGTCCGGGCAGTGGCCTGTACGCGGAAGTGGTATTGCCCAATGGCAGATGGGACTCCTCGTCCTCGGTCGGTCCGGTATTGCCCGATGGGAACCTGCTGGATGCGCGCCGGGAGACCTTCGAAGGGCCACTGCAGATCACCGAGATCAATGGGCAGCCCGGACAGGCGTATCGCTATGGGCGTGGCCTGATCTACGCCGGTGGCGATGACCCGCGCGCCGAGTTCCCTTACACGATCTATATCCTGGAAGACACCACCGCGTTGAGCCGCCAAGTGGAGGTGTTCCGCGAAGCCTTGTGGCGGTATCTCGGTGGGGCAGGCCTGGTCTTGCTATTGCTGCAAGGGCTGGTCCTGCGTTGGAGCCTGCATCCGCTGCGACGGGTGATCGAGGAACTCAAGCGGGTCCAGCGTGGCGCGATGTCGCGCATGAGCGAGCGCCACCCGCGCGAGCTGGAGCCGCTGGCCGAGAGCATCAACGCCTTTATCGAAAGTGAGCGCGAGAACCTCGATCAGCAGCGAAATACCCTGGCCGATCTCGCCCACAGCCTCAAGACACCGCTGGCGGTGCTGCGTGCGCGGCTGGAAGACGACGCGCCGGAGACCGAGCTGCGCGAGGACGTACTCACTCAACTGCAACGGATGAACGACCTGGTCTCCTATCAGCTTGCTCGCGCCGCATCCGGTGGCCATGCGCTGTTCTCGGCGCCGTTGGACATCGAGCCGCACGCCGAGCAACTGGTGCGCAGCCTGGAAAAGGTCTACGCGCACAAAAGCGTGTTGTGCGAGTTCGACATCGCCGAGGGAGTCCAGTTCAACGGCGAGCCCGGCGACCTGATGGAGTTGCTGGGCAATCTGTTGGAGAACGCATTCAAATGGGCCGATTCACGTGTGTTGCTGACCGTCAAGGCCGGTGGGGATGCGCCCAATCGCCGCCCTGGGGTGGTGATTGCGGTGGAAGACGATGGGCCGGGGATTGCGCCGGAGCAGGTTGCGCTGGTTTTGCAGCGCGGCGTGCGCGGCGACGAGCGGGTGCAAGGCCACGGCATTGGCCTGGCCATCGTGCAGGACATCGTGCGTGCCTATCGCGGGACCCTGGACGTGGCTGAATCCGCAGAGCTCGGCGGCGCCCGTTTCGAGATCCAGTTGCCTCCCCGCTTGTAGGCAAGCATGCGGTAAGCCGGGATGCCGTAAACGG
Organism: Lysobacter sp. A378; assembly: GCF_054052125.1. Lineage (NCBI taxonomy): Bacteria > Pseudomonadati > Pseudomonadota > Gammaproteobacteria > Lysobacterales > Lysobacteraceae > Lysobacter > Lysobacter sp. A378. The sequence continues at coordinate 596,595 of NZ_JBSVRK010000001.1, forward strand.
GTGCGCTGTGCCCCGGCGCTATCGCGCAAACGGCGACGGGCCATAGAACCGCACCAGGTGTGCGGCCACCGCCGGCATCGCACGCGCCAGGCTTGCCGGGTCGCTGAAGTGGTACTCGGTCGCCACCGCGAAGAATTCTTCCGGAGCCTGCGCCGCATAGGCATCGATCGCGGTCTCCCGGCCAGCGTCGACCTGGGCGACCAATGTGTCGAAAGCGGCCTGGAAATCGCGCGCCCACTCGCGTTGCCAGCGACGCGGCAGCGGCGGGGTGCCGTCAAGCACGCCGTCGAGGACATCGATCTTGTGGGCGATCTCATGCGCCGCCACGCAGTAGCCGGCGCGCGGATCGGCGCAGTCCGCCATCACGTCCGCCCACGAGAGAATTACCGGACCGGCATCCCAGGCCTCGCCGATCAACTCGTCCTGCCATTGGTGCAAAACCCCGGCCGCGTCGATGTGGCTGCGCTCGACCCGGAACGCGTCCGGATACATGATCAGTTGCGACCAACCCTGCAGGCCTTGCTCGCCGAACTCGATCAATGGCAGGCAGCACAGCGTCGCCAGCAGGCAGCGATCCGCCGGGCCCAGCTGCAGCGTGTCGATGGGGGTGATGGTCTTGGTGCGCAGGAAGCGCGACGCCAGCTGCCGCAACCGTGCCTCGCGTGGCGCATCCAGTCCGGCCAGCCATGGCAATGCGGCGCGGGTTTCGCGCCACAAGACGGGGTCAATCGGGTCGGCAGGGCGCCATAAGCGACGCAGCAAATTGCTCAAGGATCAACGAAACATGCCCGGCACGAAGCTGTGCAACCGGATCGACGGCGAACGGTTGGAGGGGGTCTCGGTCTGGATGCCGGGCTTGATCTTGATGGTCTCGCTGCGGGCTGGAGTGCTGAGATGCATGGCCGGAGCGATCTCATCGGAATGCTGGCTGATGCCGTCATCCGGGCAGCCACCACCGTCGGGCGAGCTCATCTTGACCTCGCGCGCAGCCACGGTCGAACTAATCAGAAGCAACAGTAAGCACAGGGCGATCCGCAACATCTTGGAAACCTCGGCGCAGCGGGATTCTGATCCCGTCGATCCCCGACTATAACGCGAAAACCCGTGGGGTGTAGCAGCATCATGTTGCATCGCAACATGACAACGGTGGGGTGCCCGTGAGCCGGCACTGGTGCGCGTTCGCGCATAATCGAGCCATGTCTCCTTCCGTCCGTTCCTGTCGCCGGCCATTCGCTGTGCGGCCAAATCGCCCGGCAGCGGTGGCGCGCTGATGGACGAGCGGGCGTTGTTGAAGCGGTTGATCCAGGGGCCGGTATCGGGCGATGCGCTGGCACGCGACGGCGGCCAGACCCGCGCCGCGGTCTGGAAGCGCATTGAGGCGTTGCGCCGGGCCGGGGTGGCGATCGATGCCAAGCCGGGCCGTGGTTACCAGCTGGTCGGGCCGTTGGACCTGCTCGATAGCGACGCCATCATCGCGGGGCTGTCGGCGCCGGTGCGCGCGCGAATGGCGTCGTTGGAGCTGGCCTGGACGCTGGATTCGACCAACAGCGAATTGCTGCGCCGACCGTGCGCGGAAGACGGCGGCGCCACCGTGTTGCTGGCCGAGCGCCAGACCGGGGGCCGAGGCCGCCGCGGGCGGGATTGGCATTCGCCACTTGCCGCCCACCTGTATCTGTCGTTGTCGCGCGGCTTCACCGGTGGCCTGGCACGGCTCGGCGGCCTCAGCCTGGCGGCGGGGATTGCCAGTGTCGATGCGCTGCATGGACTGGGCTTCCGTCAGGTTCGCCTGAAATGGCCCAACGACCTGGTCGTGGCGGGACCCGACGGAAGCCTGCGCAAACTGGGAGGGCTGCTGGTCGAGGGAGGTGGCGAACACGCCGGACCGGTGCGGGCGGTGATCGGGCTGGGGCTGAACGTGCGCATGCCCGACGGCGACGCGAGCCGGGTCGATCAGCCCTGGTGCGATCTGTCCGGGTTACAGCAATCACCTTCGCGAAACGCCGTGGCTTCCGCATTGGTGGCAGAACTGGTGACAACGTTGGACGCCTTCGACCGCAGCGGACTGGGGCCGTTGTTGCCGCGCTACGCCGCGATGGATGCACTGGCAGGCGAAGCCATCATCTTGCGCGGCGAAGGCTGCGAGCAGACCGGCACGGCGATCGGCTTGGCGGCGGACGGTGCGTTGCGCGTACGGCTGGACGATGGCAGCGAGAAGTCGTTCCATTCCGGTGACGTCAGCGTGCGCCGGATCGGCGCCGACTGATGGTGCCAACCCCGCACTCGCCGCGACGTTGGCTGTTCGACCTGGGCAACAGCCGGCTCAAGTGCGCGCCGATGGAAGACGACGGCAGTGCCGGTGAGGTCGTCGCGATCGATCATCGTAACGACAACCTGGTTGCCGAGCTGGAGCGGCGCCTGCCCTCGCACATACCGGTCGCCTACCTGGCCAGCGTCGCCTCCGACGAATTGCGGGTGACCCTGTTGCAGGCGCTGTCGCCGCGGTGTGGGCGGATATCGATCGCCCGCACCTCGCGCGGTCGGCATGGGCTTCGAGTGGCCTACGCGGATCCCTCGCGGTTGGGTGTGGACCGGTTCCTGGCCATGCTCGCCACGCATGCACGCGGTGATGGTGCGGCGTTGGTGTGCGCGGTCGGTACCGCCTTGACCATCGACCTGATGGATGCCGAGGGGCTGCATCGCGGGGGCCGCATTGCCGCCTCGCCGAGCTTGATGCGCGAGGCCCTGCATCGGCGCGCACGGCAGTTGCCGGAGACGGGCGGGAATTATATCGAGTTCGCCGACGACACCCTCGACGCGCTGGTTTCCGGTTGCGAGGGCGCGGCGTTGGGGCTGATCGAGCGCAGCCTGGCCATGGCCCGTGAACAGTTGGACGTCGCTCCCACCTTGTACCTGCACGGCGGCGGCGCGCCGGCATTGTTGCCACGACTGCCGCAGGCGCGTTGGGTGCCACGGCTGGTACTGGACGGGCTTGCCCACTGGGCGCGGGTCGAGGATCCCGCCTGACCTCGCGCTGCGGCAAGGGATCGATACAATCGGCGGATGCTGATTCGCGCACTTGCCGTCCTTCTGGTGGTCCTCAACCTTGGCGTCGCCCTGTGGTGGGCGCTGCGTGTGCCTGCGCCCGCCGACGCGCCTGTCATTGCGGCCGGTGTCGCCCGTTTGCAACTGGTGACGGGGACACGGGCCGATCCAGCGATTGTCCAGGTGCCCTCGTCCGCGTCAGCGCAGCAGGTCCCGGCCGAGCCCAGCCAATGCGTTCGCTTTGGGCCATTCGCCGATGCCGGGGCGGCCAGGCAGGCGCAGTTTCGCCTGCAACCGCAGCTGCTGCGTGCCCGGACCCGCAGCTTGTCCGCGGGCACTCCACGCAGCTGGCAGGTGCTGCTGCCCCCATTGCCGAGCCGGGATGAAGCGCAGGACACCGCCAAGCGTGTGCTCGCCGCCGGCTTCAAGGACTACTACGTGATCGGTGACGGTGGCCAGGCCAATGCCATCTCGCTGGGATTGTTCGGCGGCGAGTCTTCGGCGCGCCAGCACGCCGCCAGGGTGGTCGCCGCCGGGTTTGCCGCGCGCGTCATCCCCATCGGCGCGGGACCGGCTGAGCACTGGCTGGACGCAGGCGCCGGGGAAGCATTTGACCCCGTCGACGCACAGGCAGTGATCGACGCCCCCCGCGTCGAGCCGATCGACTGCGAGGTGTTTGATGCCGACCTGCCGGCCGTATCGTCGGCCACGGATCAACCGACCCCGCCGCCGCGTTAGAATGACCGATTCGCCGGCTTAGCTCAGTTGGTAGAGCAACCGCCTTGTAAGCGGTAGGTCGTCAGTTCGACTCTGACAGCCGGCACCAAGTTCTGGAGGCACCATGAACCGTACCTATCGACCCGTCTCGATCATTGGCGCGCCCACGGACGTCGGGGCAGGGGACCGGGGGGCCCGGTTGGGGCCGGAGGCGCTGAGGATTGCCGGGATCGGCGAGGCACTGACGGCGCGCGGGATCGACGTGCTCGACCGCGGCAACCTGGAAGGCCCGCGCAACCCGTGGCAGGGGCCGGTCAATGGTTACCGCCACCTGCCTGAAGTCACCGAATGGAACCGGCTGGTAATGGAGGCGGTGCATGCCGAACTTGCCGCTGGCCGGATGCCGATCATGCTGGGCGGTGATCACGTCCTGGGCCTGGGCTCGGTGACGGCGGTCGCCCGTCATTGCCGCGAGACCGGCAAGACCTTGCGCCTGCTCTGGCTTGACGCCCATGCCGACTTCAATACCAGCGATGTCACTCCCACCGGCAACACCCATGGCATGCCGGTGTCCTGCCTGTGTGGGTTGGGCCCGCGCGAGTTGACCCACCTGGGGGGCGATGCGCCGGCGATCCAGCCGTCGATGGTTCGCCAGATTGGGATCCGCTCCGTTGACGAAGGCGAGAAGCAACTGGTCAAGAAGCATGGCCTGGACGTCTACGACATGCGTTACATCGATGAGGTCGGGATGAAGCAGGTCATGGAAGAGGCGCTGGACGGGATGGACGACAACACCCACCTGCACGTCAGCTTCGATGTCGACTTCCTGGATCCCAGCGTCGCGCCTGGCGTGGGCACCACCGTGCCGGGTGGCCCGACCTACCGCGAGGCGCAACTGGTGATGGAGATGATTGCCGACAGTGGGCGCATGGCGTCGCTGGATATCGTGGAACTCAACCCGATCCTGGACCGGGACAACATGACCGCGCTGGTCGCCGTCGACCTGGTGGAAAGCCTGTTTGGCAAATCCACCCTGATGCGCGGCTGAGCGAGCGCGGCCCGGGTTTTCTGAACGGTTACCGCAGCGGCCGCTGTTGGATTGGTCGCCGACCCCTTGCGGTGCACGCAGGCTTCACATGCCTTCGCGATGATGGTTTCACGGCTGCAGACAACGAGCGCGGCCCAATGTGTAACTGGATCATCTGTCCCGAGGAGAAACCCATGAAGCGATTGATTGCATTGATGTTGTTGTCCCTGTTTTCGATGGGCACCCTGACCGCCTGCCACACGATGGCCGGTGTGGGTGAAGACGTGCAGAAGGCCGGTGATGCAATTGAAGATGAGGCGGAAGGTCACATCGATTGCGATACCTCGACAGAGTGCTGATCGGTCGATTCGATTAGCAGGTTCGCTGCAAAAAGCCGGAGCAATCCGGCTTTTTGCATTTGCGGCAACGGGAGTTTTCACCGACGCCTGCGCTCGTCATCAGCAGATAACGCAACCGTGACGCGGCTTGAACGGGCCGACGACAATACTGGCGTCGCAGTGCTACGGCACTGTCAGCTCTTCCCTTCCCCCAAAAAGCGAGGACAACATCCATGAACAAGGACATCATCTCCGGCAAGTGGACCCAGCTCAAAGGCAAGGCGCAAGCCAAATGGGGCGACCTGACCGACGACGTTTTCGATGTCGCCGAAGGTAACGCCGACTACCTGTCGGGCAAGTTGCAGGAGAAATACGGTTACGACCGCGAACGTGCGGACCAGGAAGTGAAGGACTTCAGCCAGACCCTGGGCTGATCAGACAAGGGCCACGGGGCAACGAGGGTCGTGGTAACTACAGACGGGCCGGGAAACCGGCCCGTTTTCGTTGCGTCGCTCTACGTGGGCGCGAGTGGCCGTCGGTAAAAACCCGCTGCGGGTAAACTGGTCGGCCGTACTCCCAGTCGACTCACCATGCAGCACTCCCGCGTCCTCACCGGCATCACCACTTCTGGCACGCCGCACCTGGGCAACTACGTTGGCGCGATCCGCCCCGCCGTTGCTGCCAGCCGTATCGTCGGGGTGGAAAGCTTCTACTTCCTCGCCGATTACCATGCCCTGATCAAGGTGCAGGATCCGGCGCGGGTGCAGCGTTCAACCCTGGAGATCGCCGCGACCTGGCTGGCGTGTGGCCTGGAGCCGGACAAGGTCTGGTTCTACCGGCAATCCGACGTGCCCGAAACCACCGAGTTGACCTGGCTGCTGACCTGCGTTGCCGGCAAGGGGCTGCTCAACCGTGCCCACGCCTACAAGGCATCGGTCGACAAGAACCGCGAGACCGATGAGGACGACGATGCCGGGATCACCGCCGGCTTGTTCATGTACCCGGTGCTGATGGCGGCCGATATCCTGCTGTTCAACGCGCACAAGGTGCCGGTCGGCCGCGACCAGATCCAGCACATCGAGATGGCGCGCGACATCGGCCAGCGGTTCAACCATCTATATGGCGCGCCGATGGGTCGCGAGTATTTCACCTTGCCCGAGGCGCAGATCGAGGAGCAGGTAGCGACCCTGCCCGGCCTCGATGGTCGCAAGATGAGCAAGAGCTACGACAACACGATTCCGTTGTTCACTCCGCGTGCGCAATTGAAGAAGCTGATCTATTCGATCGTCACTGACTCGCGCGCACCCGGCGAGCCCAAGGATGCCGACGGCTCCAACGTGTTCCAGCTTTACCAGGCGTTCGCCTCCCCGGCGGAGACCGAGGCGATGCGCCAGGCGTTTGTCGACGGCATCGCCTGGGGCGAGGCCAAGCAGGCGCTATTCGAGCGTATCGATGCCGAGGTGGCGCCGCTGCGTGAGAAGTACGAAACGCTGATGGCGAAGCCGGCGGAGATCGAGGCGATCCTGCGCGATGGAGCGGCGCGCCTGCGAGTGGAGCGCGCCGCACCGGCACTGGCAACCCTGCGCGAGGCGGTCGGTTTGCGTGACCTGTCAAAGGCGTCTGCCGAAGCCGTCGGCAAGCTTGCCGTGAAGGGCGTGCTGCCGTCGCTCAAGCAGTATCGCGAAGGCGATGGCAGGTTTTATTTCAAGCTGGTCGATGGCGACCGCGTGCTGCTGCAAAGCGCGGGCTTTGATTCGCCGAAGGACGCCGGGCAGCGCATTGCTGCGCTCAAGCGCGAAGGTTTCGGGGGGGGCGATGCAACGCTGATGCTGGTCGATGGCGTGAGCGCCGACGAGGTCAGGGCGTCGCTCGGTCAGCTCGCCGCGGCCGAGGCCGACAAGGTCGCTGCAAGGAGCACCTGAGAGTGCCGGCCGTTATCCCCGCCGAAGCGGAGATAACGGCGTGGCGGTTTGAAACTCCGCGGTGTCGCGTGCCTCAGTTCGGCGCCGACAGGTCGTCCAGCAGTGCCTTCAGGAACCGCGCCGCTTCGCCGCCGGTGGCCGCGCGGTGATCGAAGGTCAGCGAGATCGGCATCCGGCGATGAACCTCGATGCCACCCATCACTGCGACCACGTCATGGGAGAGCTTGCCGGCACCGACGATGGCGACGGTCGGCGGCACCACCACCGGCGTCGCGTAGCGGCCGGCGAACATGCCGAAGTTGGACAGCGAGATGGTGTAGCCGGACAGTTCGCTGGCCGGGATCGAGCGATCCTCGACCTGCGCGCGCAGGCGCTTGATGGCGCCACGTACGCCGGTCGCATCGAGCATGTCGGCATTGCGCAACGCCGGCACGAACAAGCCGTCGTCGGTGTCCACGGCGATGCCGATATCGACATGCGGGTGCATCGTGCGCACCAGCTTGTCGCCGTCGAACCAGGCATTGAGCGCCGGCACTGCCTTGCAGGCCGCAACGATCGAGCGGATCAGACGCGCGGTGATGTCCTGTTTGCCGATCCAGGCGTGCAGGTCGGCGTCGTCGACCAGCGTGGTGGGCACCACCTTGGCGTGGGCGTCGGCCATGACCCGGGCCATGTTGCGGCGCACGCCCTTGAGCTGCTCGGGCTGGCCACTGGCGGGCACGCCTGGCGGCTGGGTACGCATCGGCTTGCCGGCCTGCGACAGGGTGCTGCGTTGCGCCGGTACGGGGGACGGCGCCGGCGCGCGATCGGCGGCACGCGCCACCGGAGCGGAGCCGAGCTTGGCCGAGCCATCCGCGGCCGCCTGCTTGACGTCGCCCATGGTGATCACGTCATCGGCGCCGGTGGCGGTGACTTGTGACAGGTCGACCTTGAGCTTGCGCGCCAGCGCGCGAACCGCCGGCATCGCCTTGACCCCGCCAGCGTTGCTGGCCTGCTCGCTACGGACCGTGTCGGAGGATTGCATCGCACCGACCACGGTACCGCTGTCCTTGCGCGGCTCGCCCTTGGGTGCCTCGCCGTTCTCCTCGATGGCGCCGCCTTCGTCGGAGGCCACGACCTTGTTGTCCGGCGCCGGGTCCGGGCTGCCGACACTGGTGTCGGGTTGCGCACCACCGTGGCCATGGCCGGTGTCCTGGCCCGCCGCGCGCTGTGGCATCGAGGGGTCGACTTCGAACTGCGCCAGCATCGCGCCGGTGATGATCACGTCGCCAGCCGCGCCGGCCAGCTTCAGCACCTTGCCGGAGACCGGCGAGGGCACCTCGACGATTGCCTTGGCGGTCTCCATCGACACCAGGGCGTCATCCAGACGGATCGTGTCGCCGACCTTGACCGACCATTCCACGATGGTGGCGTCAGGCAGGCCTTCACCGAGGTCTGGCAGGTAGAACGTGTTCTGTGCGGTCATGAGCATTAGTCTTCGTCAAGAATGATCGTCATTCCCGCGGACGCGGGAATCCAGTGCCTCGTTTGCCTCAGCCGGCGGCCATTGCGCGCTTCGCCGCCTCGACCACGCGAGCAACGCTGGGCAGGTATTTCATCTCCAGCCGGAACAGCGGGATGTGGGTGTCGTAGCCGGTGACGCGCTCGACCGGCGCGACCAGGTCGTACATCGACTCCTCGGCCAGGCGGGCGGCGATCTCGGCACCAAAACCGGCGGTCTTCGGGGCCTCGTGCACGATCACACAACGGCCGGTCTTGCTGACCGACTCGGCAATCGTGGCGAAGTCCAGCGGACGCAGCGTGGCCACATCGATGACCTCGGCGCTGATGCCTTCCTCGGCCAGCTTGTCGGCGGCCTCCAGGGCCTCCTTGACCTGCGCGCCCCAGGTCACCAGGGTCACGTCGGTGCCGTCACGCAGCACGTAGCACACGTCCAGCGGCAGCGCCTCGCCGTCGTCGGGCACCAGCTCCTTGTACTGCCGGTAGATGCGCTTGGGCTCGAAGAAGATCACCGGATCGGGTTCGCGGATCGCCGCCAGCAACATGCCGTAGGCGCGCTGCGGCGAGGACGGCATGACCACGCGCAGGCCGGGCACGTTGGTGAAGATCGACTCGTTCGCCTCGCTGTGGTGCTCCGGCGCGCGGATGCCGCCACCCCACGGCACCCGCAGCACCATCGGGCAGGTCAGCCGGCCGCGGGTGCGGTAGCGCATGCGCGCGGCGTGGCAGACGATGAAGTCGACCATCGGGTACATGAAGCCGTCGAACTGGGCCTCGGCCACCGGCTTCATGCCCTGGCTGGCCATGCCGACGGTGAGGCCGGCAATGGTGGTCTCGTCCAGCGGCGTGTCGATGATCCGCTCGGAGCCGAACTGCGCGTGCAGGCCGGCAGTGGCGCGGAACACGCCGCCGTTGACACCGACGTCCTCGCCCAGCACCACGACGGCGTCGTCGGCGCGGATCTCGTAGGCCAGCGCCTGGGTGATCGCCTCGATCAGGGTGATGGCGACAGCGGCCTTGGGCGTTTCGGCGGCCTTGCTGGCCGGTTTGGTGGTGGTGCTCATGCGCGGCCCTCCCGGTCGATGGCTTGTTGGCGTTGTTCCAGCAGGTCGGCCGGTGGATCGGCGTAGAGATAATCGAACATCGCTTCCACCGGCTGTACCGGGGTCTCCAGATAGGCGTTGATCTCGATGTCGACCAGGCGGCCGCACTCCTCGATCCAAGCGGTTTCCTCGGCCTCCGACCACAGGCCCTGGTCGGTGAGGTAGGTCCGCAGGCGCAGCATCGGCTCGCGGGTCCAGCCGGCCTTGACCTCGGCGTCGTCGCGGTAGCGGGTCGCATCGTCGGCGGTGGTGTGGTCGTGCAGGCGGTAGGTCATGAACTCGATCACGCTGCCGCCGCCACCGCTGCGGGCGCGCTCGGTGGCCCGGCGCATGGCTTCCAGCACCGCGATCAGATCGTTGCCGTCCACCTGCAGGCAATGCAGGCCGCCGGCAATGCCCTTCTGGGCCAGCGTCTCCGCGCCGGTCTGGGAGCTGCGAGGCACCGAGATCGCCCAGCCGTTGTTGATCACGCACAACACCAGCGGCGACTTGAAAGCACCGGCCGAGTTCAACGCGGCGTAGAAATCGGTCTTCGACGAGCCACCATCGCCGCAGCAGGCCACCGCGACGCGGTCGAGCTTGCGCAGCTTGAACGACAGCGCCGCGCCGGCCGCCATCAGGCATTGGGTCGAGATCGGCACGCACCACGGATAGTCGTGCGGGGCGTGGGCAAAATCATTGCCGCGCTCATCGCCACCCCAGTACAGCAACACTTCGCGCGGCTGTACGCCGCGCATGAACTGCGCGCCGTACTCGCGGTAGCTGGGAGCGAAAACGTCTTCAGGGCGCATCGAGGCGCCGATGCCGACGTGGGTGGCTTCATGGCCAAGGCTTGCGGCGTAGGTGCCCAGCTTGCCGGTCCGCTGCAGCTTGATGGACTTGCTGTCGAAGGTGCGCACGAACAGCATCTGCTTGAACAATGGCAGCAGCGCCTTGGGGTCGCGAAACGCCTCTGGCAACTCACCGACCGGCTTGCCGTCCTCGCCAAGGTATTGCAGGTACTCGATTTCAAATGTCGCAGCGACCGTCATTACGATGTTTCCCGGGACCATACGAAGGGCGCCAATCATACCCGGCCCGGTGAAAAAAGCCGTTGTGTGGTGCGGCAAGCGGGGTCAGGGCGTGGCAGTTGGGGCAGGCCCATGCGCTACCCTTGCCGTCCACCTGAGGAGCATGCGATGAGCGCGGACAAGAACGAGCGCCAGCTGGAAACCGGCATCCATACCGATTTGTCGGGACGGATGAGTTATGCGGGATACCTGCACCTGGACCGGCTGTTGGATGCACAGCATCCGTTGTCCAGTCCGGCCGAACATGACGAGCTGTTGTTCATCGTCCAGCACCAGGTCTCCGAGCTGTGGATGAAGTTGATGATCCACGAGCTCAAGGCCGCCGCCGGGCACCTGCGCGACGATAAAGTGGGCGCTTGCCAGAAGGCGTTGGCGCGGTGCAAGAAGGTGCTCCATCAGCTGACCGAGATGTGGTCGGTACTGGAAACGCTGACGCCATCGGATTACATGCGGTTCCGCGACATCCTGGGGCCGTCGTCGGGTTTCCAGTCGCTGCAGTACCGCCAGATCGAGTTCCTGCTGGGCAACAAGAATGCCGCGATGCTGAAGGTGTTCGCGCACGATCCGGAGGCGGAGGCGAACTTGCGTGAGGTGCTGGAAAACCCCGGGCTGTATGACGAAGCGCTGAGCTATCTGAGCCGCCATGGCCATGCCGTGCCGGCGCATTTGTTGCAACGTGACTGGTCGCTGGCGCATGTGTCCGATCCCGGGCTGATCCCGGTGTTCGCGCGCATCTACGAGGATTCGGCGACCCATTGGCAGGCCTACCACCTGTGCGAGGACCTGGTAGACCTGGAAAGCCAGTTCCAGCTGTGGCGGTTCCGGCACATGAGCACGGTGTTGCGGATCATCGGCTTCAAGCGCGGTACCGGAGGGTCGTCGGGTGTGGGCTTCCTCAAGCAGGCGCTGGAGTTGACGTTCTTCCCCGAGCTGTTCGAGGTTCGCACCACCATTGGCACCAAACCGGGCAGCGCGCCCGCCGCGGCCGGCCCGTAACCGGATCACATCGGACACATGTCCCCGACGAATTGTTGCATTGCATCATGACCCCGTTCATTTGACGGACACGCAGGGAACCGGTTACACCTACGCGCTTCCGCCCGGTGCGAGTGCCGGGTGGTCCGCTCCGTACTGCGTGCCGTGAAGCGGCCAGTGCAAGTCCAGACAGACGGCCCGCAAGGCAGTCGACCACCGTTTCAGGAGTAGCAAAACCAGTGGCCAGCAATCCAGCACCGTTCGGGGAAGGCAAGACCTTCCTGGGCCATCCGCGCGGTCTTTTCGTACTGTTCTTCGCCGAGATGTGGGAGCGCTTCTCCTACTACGGCATGCGCGCGATCCTGATCTTCTATTTGCTGCAGCACTGGCTGTTCGCGGAAGAAAAGGCGTACATCATCTACGGCGCGTACACCGCGCTGGTCTACATCACCCCGGTGGTGGGCGGTTACATCGCCGATCGCTGGCTCGGGCAGCGCAAGGCGGTACAGTTCGGCGCCATCCTGCTGGTGATCGGCCACGGACTGATGGCGTTCGAAGGGCCCGGACCGGCAAGCGGCCTGGGTGCGGCGGAGATGCAGGGTTCGGCCTACATCGAGGTGTTCTGGCTGGCACTGGCCTTCATCATCATGGGCGTCGGCTTCCTGAAGGCGAATATTTCGGTGATCGTGGGTCAGTTGTACGGCCAGGGCGATCCGCGTCGCGACCCGGCGTTCACGATCTTCTACATGGGCATCAACCTCGGCGCGGCCCTGGGTTCGTTGCTGGTTGCCTACCTGGGACAGACCTACGGCTGGGGTTGGGGCTTCGGCGCCGCTGGTGTCGGCATGCTCCTCGGCTTGATCGTGTTCGTCTGGGGGCGGCCGCACTTGCTCGGTCACGGTGAAGCGCCCGACACCGACGCGCTCAAGCGCCCGGTGCTGGGTGTTCCCCTGGAGTGGATGGTCTACGTGTCTGGCCTGGTCGGAGTGGTGATCGTCTGGGCGCTGGTCCAGTACCAGTCCGTCGTCGGTGGGCTGTTGGGCCTTACGGGCGCGGCCGTGGTGGCATGGTTTCTGTACAACGCGGTGTTCAAGCTGGACAAGATCGATCGCGACCGGATTCTCGCGGCGCTGTTCCTGATCGCGCTGCAACCGCTGTTCTGGGCGCTGTTCGAGCAAGCCGGTTCCTCGCTGAACGTCTATACCGATGAAAACGTCAACCGGGAGCTGTTCGGGTGGACCGTGCCATCGGGCATGTTCCAGTCGCTCAACGCGATCTACATCATCCTGCTGGCACCGATGTTCGCCTGGCTGTGGCTATCGCTGGCAAGGCGTGGTCTGGAACCATCGACGCCGGCCAAGTTCGGCCTTGGCCTGATTCAGCTCGGCGCCGGGTTCCTGGTGCTCGTGGCCGGCGTGGTGGCGACCGGGACCGGCAATCCGACCCCGGTGATCTTCATCTTCCTGATCTACCTGCTGCACACGATGGGTGAGTTGTGCCTGTCGCCGGTGGGTTTGTCGGCCATGACCAAGCTGGCGCCGGCCAGCATGGTGAGCCTGATGATGGGTACGTGGTTCCTGGCCAGCGCGGCAGGCAACTTCATCGCCGGGTTGATTGCCCAGGCGACCAGTGGCAGTGCGGCCGGCGCCATCGAGGGAGCGACGCCGGTGATGGACGTGTATGGCCGGATTGGTTGGATCGCGATCGGTGTCGGTGTCGTGGTGATCCTGATCTCGCCATTCATCAAACGCCTGATGCATGAAGACGTCAAAGACCACCACAACCAGGAGTTGGCCGGTCAGAGCGAAATCGGCGAGCCGGCAGCGGCCGGTACCCGTCCGGACAAGGAACTCAGGTAACACCAGTCCGGTCTGAGCGCGGCCGGTGAATCGGCCGCGCAATCAAAAAGAAAACGGCGACCTCGGTCGCCGTTTCTGTTGATGCCTGCTAGTCATCCCGCTCTTGCCCGTCATCCCGCTCTTGCTCGTCATCCCCGCGAAGGCGGGGATCCATGGACGTGGACCCGTGAAAAGCAACGTCCCTAGGCTCCCGCCTTCGCGGGAGTGACGGTGCTCTGAGATGACGTCCCCAGGCTCCCGCCTTCGACCGCAGGAAGTCCAGTCGGACGCGGGAGTGACGACACTTGCTCAGACATCAGACGTTCCCTGCGACTGCGCCGCAGCGACGTCGATCTCCATCTCGTCCAGGCGATCCAGCCACTGGAACAACTGCTTGCGTTGTGCCGGGTCCATGCCGCCGAACAGGCGTTGCTCGAACTCCAGTGCCATCGGGGCCACCTCGTCGTAAACCCGATAGCCGGCCGCGCTCAGGCGCAGTATCGAGCGCCGACGGTCGTTCTCGTGCAGCGTCCGCTCCAGCCAGTCGGCCTCGATCAGTCGCGCTACCGCCCGGCTGACGGCGACCTTGTCCATCGCGGTGCGCTGGGTGACCTGGTTGGCCGACAGGTCCGGGTACCTTCCCAGCACCGCCATGACCCGCCATTCGGTCATCGCCAGCGAAAACCGGTCTGCATACAGTTGTGCGATTGCCGTGCTGAGCCGGTTGGACAACACCGACAGCCGGTAGGGGAGGAAATGCTCCAGATCGAGTTGTGCATGATCCAGTTGTGGATGACCGCGTTGTGCGGGGCCCGGCTGGTCGCTGTTCATGTTGCACTGCGCCTTGCTTATGGTTTCATATGAAACTATAACTCCAAGTAGCGAGTCTGATGCAAAGCCCGCACATTCCGATGCGCGAGGCGTCCCGATATCCGGTCAATAGTCCGGCCAACGTAATTCCAGGAGTCCCCCATGAGCGCCCAGCCCAACCTTGGCATGCAAGTCACCACGTTCGAAAACCCGCTTGGCATCGACGGCTTCGAGTTCGTCGAGTTCGCCGCGCCCCAAGGTCAGGGCGAGCAGCTGCATGAGTACTTCCGCAAGATGGGCTTCACCGCGGTGATGCACCACAAGACCCGTCCGATCACGCTGTACCGCCAGGGCGGGGTGAACTTCCTGGTCAACGACGACCCCGACAGCTTCGCGGCCGATTTCGCCAAGGCCCACGGCCCGTGCGCGACCGGTTTTGCGATCCGCTTCAAGCAACCGGCCGACAAGGTCTGCCAGACCGTGCTCGGCAATGGAGGCGAGGCGGTGACGGACAAGGCCGACACCAAGGCAGTGGACGCGCCGGTGGTGAAGGGCATCGGCGATTGCATGCTGTACCTGGTCGATCGCTATGGCGACAAGGGCAGCGTCTATGAGGACTTCCTGCCGGTGCAGGGCGCCGACCAGGACCCGAAGGGGTTCGGCCTGACCTTCATCGACCACCTGACCCACAACCTGTACTTCGGCAACATGGCCAAATGGTCGGAGTACTACGAGAAGCTGTTCAACTTCCGCGAGATCAAGTACTTCGACATCAAGGGCGCCAAGACCGGTCTGGTGTCCAAGGCGATGACGGCGCCGGACGGCGTGGTGCGCATCCCGCTCAACGAGTCCAACGATCCCAAGAGCCAGATCAACGAGTACCTGGACGCCTACAAGGGCGAGGGCATCCAGCACATCGCCTGCTTCACCGACGACATCTACGGGACCGTCGAGGCGATGCGCGCGGCGGGGATCGAGTTCCTCGACACCCCGGACACCTATTTCGATGTGATCGACCAGCGCGTTCCGAACCACGGCGAGGACGTGCCGCGCCTGCAGAGGAACAAAATCCTGCTCGACGCCGACCTGGAAACCAAGAAGCGCCTGCTGCTGCAGATCTTCACCACCAATGCGATCGGCCCGATCTTCTTCGAGATCATCCAGCGCAAGGGCAACGAAGGTTTCGGCGAAGGCAACTTCCAGGCGCTGTTCGAGAGCATCGAGCGCGACCAGATCAAGCGCGGCGTGCTGTAGATCGGCGTGCTGTAAACCGTACGGTAAAACAAGGGTCGCAATTCGCCATGAAGTCGAACGGTTATCAATCGGGGTTTGGCAACGAGTTCGCGACCGAGGCGGTGGCGGGGTCGCTGCCGGTCGGTCGCAATTCGCCGCAGAAGGTCGCCCATGGCCTGTACGCCGAGCAGTTGTCCGGCACCGCGTTCACGGCACCGCGCCACGTCAACCGCCGCAGCTGGCTGTACCGGATTCGCCCGGCGGCGATGCACGGGCCGTTCTCGCTGCATGAGCAGCCGCGGCTGCACAGTGACTTCCAGTCCGGACCGGTCACCCCGGACCAGTTGCGTTGGGATCCATTGCCACTGCCCGAGCAAGCCACCGACTTTGTCGATGGCTTGTTCACGGTGGCCGGCAACGGGTCGCCCAGCGCCCAGACCGGCATCGGCATCCATCTGTACGCCGCCAACCGGTCGATGCAGGGGCGGTTTTTCTACGATGCCGATGGCGAACTGCTGATCGTCCCGCAGCTCGGCCGGCTGCGCATCGCCACCGAGTTGGGGGTGCTGGAGGTCGAGCCGCAGGAGATCGCGGTGATTCCGCGCGGGCTGCGGTTCCGGGTCGAGTTGCTCGATCCGCAGGCGCGCGGCTACGTGTGCGAGAACTTCGGCGCGCTGCTGCAGTTGCCCGACCTGGGCCCGATCGGCAGCAATGGGCTGGCGAATCCGCGTGACTTCCTGACCCCGAACGCGGCCTTCGAGGATATCGATGCCCCGGCCGATGCGCCGTTCGAGCTGATCGGCAAGTTCCAGGGCCACCTGTGGCGTGCGGATATCGACCACTCGCCGCTGGATGTGGTCGGCTGGCACGGCAACTATGCGCCGTACAAATACGACCTGCGCCGGTTCAACGCGATCGGCTCGATCAGTTTCGACCACCCCGACCCGAGCATCTTCCTGGTGTTGCATTCGCCCAGCGACACGCCCGGCACCAGCAACATCGATTTCGCGATCTTCCCGCCGCGCTGGCTGGTGGCCCAGGACACGTTCCGGCCGCCGTGGTTCCATCGCAACATTGCCAGCGAGTTCATGGGGCTGCTGCACGGCGCCTACGATGCGAAGGCGGAGGGTTTCGCACCCGGGGGATGCTCGCTGCACAACTCGATGACCGGCCACGGTCCCGATGCGGCAACCTTTGACAAGGCGAGTGGTGCCGAGCTGGACAAACCCGATGTGATTACCGACACGATGGCATTCATGTTTGAGACCCGTGCGGTGATCCGGCCCACCAGCCAGGCATTGGCGGTGCCGCATCGCCAACGCGACTATCAGGCCTGTTGGTCCGGCCTGCAGAAGCACTTCGATCCTGGTTGAGTCCGGCACGTCGAATACGGGCCGGATCGGCATTCGTCGCGATACACCGGCAAGCGCGCGCGCATCGCTTCGCGCCGCATTCACGCCGCCTCGGTAGCCTGCCTTCATCACTGGACGTGGAGTTGTTGATGAAGCCTGGCCTGCCAAAGTCGACCGTACTGTCGCTCGCCCTCGCATTTGCGGTCGCCTTGACCATGGCCGGCTGCAGCGCCGACCGCGATGATGATCCCGGTTTCGCGGACGCGACGACGTCGCCTGCCGACCAGACGGCGGTACTGGATCAGCCCGGCGAGGACATTCCGCCGGCGACCGCGCCGCCCGGCAGCGTGATGCCCGGTGAACTGCCCTCGGCGGCCGAGCCGGCGTCCGGCAAGGCGCGCTTCGACGGCTACGCCAATGTCGATTTCGGCATGGATGCCGAGCAGGTCAAGCAGCTGTGGGACGGCGAGCTGAACGGCAATGCGGCCGAGGGCGAGTCGTGTTTCCACCTCAACCCGGTCGGCCAGCCGAGCATTGCCTATTTCGCGCTGATGTTCGTGGATGGGCGGTTTGCGCGCTATTCGGTCGCCAACGACGAGATGGTGGCGCCCGGTGGAGGCCAGAGCGGAATGGACCGCGAGCAGATCGAAGAACGCTATTCCGGCGAGATCGAGCAGACCCCGCACAAGTATGTTCCGGGTGGCCACTATCTGCGGATCAAAAATCCCGAAGGTGGCGACGGCGTGCTGATATTCGAAACCGATGCCGATAGCACCGTCACCGAGTGGCGGGTCGGCGTCCCGCCTGCGGTCGACTACGTCGAGGGTTGCGCCTAGCGGGGCGTCCCGCTAGTTTTCTGACTCGTCATTCCCGTTTTTCTGACTCGTCATTCCCGCGTCCGACTGGACTTCCTACGGTCGTAGGCGGGAACCCATGGACGTTAACCCGCTGAATGCAAAGTCCATGGATCCCCGCCTGCGCGGGGATGACGGATGAAAGTTTTTTGCGGGGCGCCACACTAACGACGCTTAGCACCGGGGGCGTTTGACCGACCGCAGCAGCCCGGACGCTTCGGCAGGCGGACGTCAGGATAGAATCAGGAATCATTGACCACGGGGATCACCGGGATGCTGGAAACCGTCGGCTTGTTCGTAGCGGGACTGGTGCTGCTCGGTCTGGGCGGCGACTCGATCGTCAAGGGTGCTTCCGGACTGGCGCGCCATTGGGGGTTGTCGCCCTTCGTGGCCGGGTTGATGCTGGTGGCGTTCGGCACCTCGCTGCCGGAACTGGCGGTCAACCTGCAGGCGATCGCCAACGGCCAGCCCGGACTTGCGCTGGGCAACGCGGTGGGCAGCAACATCGTCAACTTCGGCCTGACCCTGGGCGCGGCCGCGTTGGCGGCACCGTTGCTGGTCCAGTGGCGGGCGCTGTCGCCGCTGTTGCTGTGCCTGATCATCGGCACACTGCTGACCATCGTGCTGGGCTGGGATGGCCGCCTGGGGCGGATCGATGGCCTGGTCCTGCTGGCCGCGTTCGTGGCCACGGTGGCGTTTGCGCTGGCGCGATCCCGAGGGGAATCGGCACAGTTGCGCGAGCGCATCGAGGCCTTCACCCGCACCGGTAGCGATCTTGGCCTGAACCTGCTTCGCTTCGGCATCGCCGCCGCGCTGCTGTACTTCGGCTCGCGCTGGGTGGTCGCCAGCGCGCCGGCAATCGGCGCCGAGCTGGGCATGCTGCCGCTGATGACGGGTTTGCTGCCGGTGGCGATCGGCACCGCGCTGCCCGAGGTCGCCGCGGCCGTGATGGCCGCGCGCCGGGGACAGGGCGACATGGTGGTCGGCCACGTGATCGGGTCCAGCCTGTTCAACCTGTTGCTGATCGTGGGCGGAATGGCGGCGTGGAGCACGTTGGCATTGCCGGGCTCGTTCGTGCGCTTCGAGTTGCCGGCGGCGCTGGTGCTGGCGCTGATGCTGTATCCGATGCTGCGTGGTGACCTGTCGATCAATCGCCGCGAAGGCGCGATCCTGCTGCTGGCATTCGTGGCCTGGCTTGCCTACGAGCTGTTGACGCTGGCCTGACCGGGTCGTCGGGCCGTCAGTGAGTGCCGTCAGGCTCACCGTCCGGACGCGGTGGCACGTGGGTGTCTTCGGGCTTGCCGGGCAGTTGCGGGCGCTCGTCCATGCGCAACGACAACGCCGCCTTGGCCATCAGCTGCGCGCTGATCGGCGCGGTGATCAACAGGAACACGCTGATCAACAGCTCGCGCGGCTGCGGGTCGGTCCCGGCGAACGCGTGGTAGCCCACCGACGCCGCCAGCAGGCAGGCGACGCCCAGGGTGCTGGCCTTGGTCGGGCCATGCAGGCGCTTGAAGAACTCCGACAGCTTGACCAGGCTGAAGGCGCCCATGACGGTAAAGAAGCTGCCAACCAGCAGCAACAGCACCAGCGCCAGCTCAAACACGACCTGCAATACCGCGCTCATTCGACGATGTCCCGGCGCAGCACGTACTTGCACAACACCACGGTACTGGTGAAGCCGAGCATGGCGATGATCAATGCCGCCTCGAAATACACCGGCGTGCCCAGGTAGATGCCAAACAGCACCAGCTCGGCGATCGCGGTGACATTGAGCGTATCCAGGGCGAGGATGCGATCCGGCACGGTCGGGCCACGCAACAGCCGCCACAATGCAAACAGCATCGCCAGCCCGATCATGCACATCGAGGCGACCACCGCCGCACCCAGCAGGCTGGTGCCAAAGACCTGGATACCGGTCACGGGAAGATCTCCATCAACGGGGTTTCATAACGACGCTTGATGTCGTTGACCAGTTCCTGGGCGTCCTTGAGGTTCAGCACATGGATCAGCAGGTATCTGCGGTCGTCCGACAGTGCGGCGGTGACGGTGCCGGGGGTCAGGGTGATGAAGCTGGTCAAAACCGAGATGCCGTGGATGTTGGCGATGTCCAGTGGCAACCAGACGAATCCGGGGGTGATCGTGCTCTCGCGGCCGAGTACCAGCCGGGCGACCTCGATGTTGGACATCAGTACGTCCCAGGCCAGGACTCCCAGCATCCTGGGTACCAGCCGCAGGCTTCCGATGCGTGCGAACTCACGATCCAGGCGCGCGGCGAACAACGGGATGAGCAGCCCCAGCAGGATCGCCAGAGAGAACTGGGCCGCGCTGATCTCCGAGACCATCACCAGCCAGAACGCAATGACGGTCAGGGTCAGCGACAGCGAGGGCAGCCAACGCTTCCTGTTCACGGGCTCCTCCGTAGTGGTGAAGTCCCGCGTAGCTGGTCGATGTAGTCGGTTGGCGACATCAACTGATGACCAGCAGCGCGGGTGTAATCAAGGATGGGAGCAGCGGCCAGGCTCATCGCAATACCGTAACCGAGCAGCAGGACGATCGCCGTGGTTTCCAGCCAACGGGTGCCCGGGATGCGCCGCGCCATGCCGGCGCTGCCATCAGCGGCCATCGGCGGATGCTCCTCCGTGCGCCAGAACACACGGCTGCCGGCGCGGGCAAGGCCGACGATCACCATCAAGCTGGTGACCAGGATGGCGGTCCAGGCCCAACCCACATCGGCGGCGGGTACTGCCTGCAGGAACGCCAGTTTGCCGATGAACCCGGACAGCGGCGGTATCCCGGCTACCGACATCGCCGCCACCAGGAACAGCATGCCGACCAGGCTGCGCGGTGGCGTCGGCGCGGGCAGTTCGGTGAAATCGCCGGCGTCGCCGCGGCCCTGACGGACCAGATCGGCGATCAGGAACAGTGCGGCCACCACGAACACGCTGTGGGCCAGGTAATACAACCCGGCGCCAATGGTGTCGGGCTGGCGCAGGCCGAACATGATCAACAACGTCGCTGCCGACAACAGGACCAGGTAGGCCGCCAGCATCCGCAGCCGGGAAGCCGCCATGACCCCCAGCGCTGACACCGCCAGCGTCGCCAACGCGGCGGGCATCAGCCAGTCCCAACCATACCCGGCCAGGCCGCCGGCAGGATCGCCCAGCATCAACGAACCCATCCGCAGCACCGCGTAGATGCCGACCTTGGTCATCACCACGAACAAGGCCGCCACCGCCGCCGGCGCGCGGGTGTAGGTCTCGGGCAGCCACAGGTACAGCGGCAGCAGCGCGGCCTTGGCGCAGAACACCACCAGCAGCAGGCCGATGGTGGCCTTCAGCAGGGTCTGGTCGTGCGCCGGCACCTGGGCGATCTTGCCCGCCAACTCGGCCATGTTGAGCGTGCCCAGCAGGCCGTACAGCAACCCCAGGGCAATCAGGAACAGGGTCGAGGCGGCGACGTTGAAGGCGACGTAATGCAACCCGGCAGCCATCCGCACCCCGCGCCCGCCGCTGAGCAGCAGGCCATAGGACGCGATCAGCATGACCTCGAAAAACACGAACAGGTTGAAGATGTCGCCGGTGAGGAATGCGCCATTGAGGCCCATCAGCTGGAACTGGAACAGGGCGTGGAAATGCGGCGCCCGCCGGTCCCAGCCCGAGCAGGCGTGCAACAGGCAGGCAACCGCGAGCAGGCCGGTGACCAGCACCATCAGCGCCGACAGGCGGTCGACCATCAACGCGATGCCCAGCCGCGAGGGCCAGTCGCCCAGCAGATAGACAAGGATCTCGCCGTCGGCGGAGTGCGCCACCAGGGCGATTGCCACGGCCAGGGTCGCCAGCATCGACACCCACGACACCGAACGCTGCACGGTGGTGCCGACCCGCCGATGCTCGACGAACAGCGAGAGCGCCGCGCCCAACAGCGGGATCAGTACCGGCAGGATCGCCAGGTGGTTCATGGCGGGCCCTCGCGGCCGGTCGGCGGCTCGGGCTCACGACCATTGACGTGGTCGGTGTTGTTGTCGGCGCGGCTGCGCATCGCCAGCACGATGATTACCGCGGTCATCGCGAAGGCGATCACGATTGCGGTCAGCACCAGCGCCTGGGGCAACGGGTCGGTGTAATGCTCCAGCGTGGCGGCAACCCCGTCCCGGATCACCGGCGGAGCGCCAACCACCGGTCGGCCGCCGGAAAAGATCAGCAGGTTGGTCGCATACGACAGCAGGGTCAGGCCGAGGATCACGTCGAAACTGCGCGCGCGCAGGATCAGGTACACCGCGGCGGCCACGAGAATGCCAATTGCGCTGGCGATCGCCAATTCCATCATGCCACCTCCCCGGTGGCAGCCGAGCGGGTCGCCAGGTCGACCGTGCCACGACGGGAGAGCATCTTCTTGGACGGCTTCAGGGTGCCCATCATCGACAGGATCAGCATCGTGCTGCCGAATACCACCAGATAGACGCCGACATCGAATGCGCTCGCACTGGCCAGGCCGATCGTGCCCAGCCACGGCAGCACCAGGTCGTGATGGCCGCTGGTCAGGAACGGATACCCCAGTGCCATCGAGGCGGCGCCGCTGAGCGCGGCCACAAGCAAGCCAATACCGATGCAGCGGATGTAGTCAAACCCGAAGCGTGATTCCACCGAGTTGGCGCCCTGGATCACGTACTGCACCAGCACGGGCACCGCCAGGGTCAGGCCGGCGATGAAGCCGCCGCCGGGCGCGTTGTGGCCGCGCAGGAACAGGAAGATCGATACCACCAGGGTCAGTGGGAACAATACCTGGGCCAGGTCGGCCGGGACCGGCAGTTTGACCGGCTCGCCGGGCATTATTTTCTCCGGGGCGATCCGCGCGCGCCGCAGCAGGGCATGTACGACCAGCCCGGCGATCGCGAACACGGTGATCTCGCCAAAGGTATCAAAGCCGCGGAAATCGACCAGGATCACGTTGACCACGTTGGCGCCGAACGCCTCGGGCAACGACCGCGCCAGCATCTCCCCGGCGATCGTGTCGGCTGGCCGGGTCATCATGGCCCAGGCCAGTGCGCCGACACCGCCGCCGGCCACCACCGCGATCAGTCCGTCCCGGCTGCGACGCAGCCTGGAGCGCTCGGACGGCGAGTCCTTGGGCAGGTAGTGCAGCCCCAGCAGCATCAGCGACAGGGTGACCGTTTCGACCAGCAACTGGGTCAGCGCCAGGTCCGGTGCGGACAGCGCGACGAAGGTCAGGCTTACCGACAGGCCGACCCCGCTCATTGCGATCAACGCCAGCAGCCGGTGGCGGTACAGTGCCACGGCGGTCACCGCGCAGCCGACCATCAGCAACCACAACACCCAGGCCACCAGCGGCATCGACTGGGTGATCCGGTCGACGGGCAGCGGTTGCGGATCGCCCCACGCCGCCACGAACGGAGCCGCGCCGGCGGCAATCGACACCAGCACCAGCGCCAGCATGCTGCGTTGCACACTGTCGTTGGCCAGCATGTGGGTGAAACGCCGCGCCAGGTGGAACAAGGCGTCCACGTTGAAATGGAACAGCCGTCGGCCCAGGGAATTGCGCACGTTGGCGTGCAGGTCGATCAGCCGGCGCAGGCCGAAGTACAGCAGCACGCCGCCGACCACCCCGGCCAGGCTCATCGCCAGCGGCAGGTTGAGGCCGTGCCAGACCGCCAGGCTGTAGTCGGGCACCTGGTCGCCGAGCACGCCGTGGGCGGCCGCCGCCAGCAGCGGGCCGACCGTCCACTGCGGCGCGATTCCGACCGCCACGCAGGTCACGGCCAGGATCGCAACCGGTACCTGCATGAAGCGGGGCGGCTCGTGGATATCGCGGTGCACCGCCCGCGGCCCGGCGCCGAAGAAGGTCTCATGCACGAAACGCAGGCTGTAGGCGACGCCGAACACCGCGAACGCGAGCGCGGCCAGGCTGACCGCCAGTCGCGTCGCATCCGGGCCCGGGAGCTCCAGCGCCTGGGCGAAGAACATCTCCTTGGACAGGAAGCCGTTGAGCAACGGGATCCCCGCCATTGCCAGGCTCGCCACGATCGCCAGCGCGCTGGTGTAGGGCAGGTAGCGACGCAGGTTGCCCAGCCGCCGCATGTCGCGGGTTCCGGTCTCGTGGTCGATGATCCCCGAGGCCATGAACAGCGAGGCCTTGAAAGTGGCGTGGTTGAGGATGTGGAACAGCCCGGCGACCACCGCGAAGGGCGTCGACAGCCCGAACAGCAAGGTGATCAGGCCGAGGTGGGAGATGGTCGAGTACGCCAGCAGGCCTTTCAGGTCGTTCTGGAAGATCGCGTTCCACGCGCCCACCAGCATCGTGATCGCGCCCACCGAGCTGACCACGTAGAAGAACAGGTCGGTGCCGGCCAGCACCGGATGCAGGCGCGCCAGCAGGAACACCCCG
Source organism: Lysobacter sp. A378 (assembly GCF_054052125.1). NCBI lineage: Bacteria > Pseudomonadati > Pseudomonadota > Gammaproteobacteria > Lysobacterales > Lysobacteraceae > Lysobacter > Lysobacter sp. A378. Next base: position 620,781 of record NZ_JBSVRK010000001.1, read on the forward strand.
GCCTTCACCATCGTCGCCGAATGCAGGTAGGCCGACACCGGGGTCGGCGCGGCCATCGCATGCGGCAACCAGAACTGGAACGGGAACTGCGCGCTCTTGGTGAATACCCCGCCCAGCACCAATGCCAACACCCACGGATACAGCGCGTGGGCACGGATGGTATCGCCGGCCAGCAGCACCGCGTCCAGCTCGTAGCTGCCCACGATGTGGCCGATCATGATCACCCCGGCCAGCAATGCCAAGCCGCCGCCGGCGGTGATGGCCAGTGCCATCTTCGCGCCTTCGCGGGCGTCCTCGCGGTGGTTCCAGAAGCCGATCAACAAGAATGAAGTGATCGAGGTCAGCTCCCAGAACACCATCAGCAGCAACAGGTTGCCGGCGATCACCATGCCCAGCATCGAGCCCATGAACAGCAGCAGGAATGCGTAGAACCGGCGCGCCTTCTCCTGCGACCCCAGGTAGTAATGCGAATACATCACCACCAGCCCGCCGACCCCCAGCACCATCGCGGCGAACATCCACGCCAAGCCGTCCAGCCGCAACGACAGCGCCAGCCCCAGTTGCGGGATCCACGGCACGCTGAAGCGCACCACCTCGCCGGCCAACACCTGCGGCGCCATCGCGACCAACGCCAGCATGCCCAGCAGCGGCGGACCGCCAGCCAGCCACGCCGTGGTCCGCCGGCTTGCACCACGGGCCAATATCACCCAGGCGGCGAAAGCGAATGGCAGGGCTAGCACGAGTGGCAGCAATGTGACTCCAGTAGATGTGTATGCGGTCGCCGCGACTGCGACGCGATACGTGACCGCCGATTCTAACTGACATGCGCCAACTGATACGGCGCGATTTGCCGTCCGGATTCGCCGCGCTGGATGCCGAGCCAGTACCCGCGGTTATGCTGGTGCGCCACAAGCGGTGCAGGAAAAGTCCATGGATGAGGCACTGATATTTGGCGGCAGCGGCCAGATCGGCCGCGCGGTGCTGTCGTGCCTGCCGGCCGAAACCTGGCGGGTGCTCGCCGTCTCGCGCCATCCTCGCAGCGGCGAGGATGGCGTGCGCTGGTTGCTGGGTGAACTGGACGCTCCTCCGCCATTGCCTGCCCGGGTCGACGTGATTTTCAGCTGCGGGCCACTGGATGGGTTTGCCCGCTGGTATCGCAACACCGGGGTCCGGGCCAACCGGGTGATCGCGTTCGGCTCCACCAGCGTGGAGTCCAAGCAGGACTCGGTTGAGCCGGGCGAGCGGGACCTGGCCAACCGCCTGGCACAGGCCGAGCAACAGGTATTCGACATCGCTGCCGCGCGCGGGACCGCCGCCACGATATTGCGGCCGACGCTGGTCTACGGCGCCGGGCGCGATGCCAGCCTGACCCGGATTGCCTCACTGGGACAACGCTGGGGCCGGTTCCCACTTCCCCGCGGGGCCGATGGGCTGCGCCAGCCGGTGCACGTGGACGACCTGGCGGCCGCTGCCGTCGCCTGCCTGGATCAGCCAGCCAGTCATGGCCACGCCTATGCCTTGCCCGGCGGGGAAACCCTTCCGTATCGCGAGATGGTTGCGCGGGTGCTGGCGGCGTTGCAGCCTCCTGCGCGATTGCTGGAGTTGCCGGCGCCGGTGTTCACCCTGGCGCTGCGGCTGGCCCAGGCCGGTGGCCTGGGCAGTGGTCTGGGCGCCGCCGCAGTCGGCCGCATGCGGAGCGACCTGGTGTTCGATATCGAGCCGGCGCGACGTGACCTGGGGTACGCGCCGCGGCGGTTTCAACCGGTTGCGGCGATGTTCCAGCCATAACCGCAGCGACGGCGGGCCAGCCCGTCGCAGGGCGTCGATGCGCTAGATATCGCGCGCCTGCGGCATCGTCCGCGACTTCTTCAGCGCACGGATGGCGACCCCAAGCACGCCGCCGAGCACCATCGCTCCGCCGATGAAAAGCCGCGGGCCCGGCTGGTCACCGTAAAACGCGATACCCAGTCCCACGGCGATCACCGGCACCAGCAACATCCACGGCGTGACCTGGGCCACCGGATAACGCTGGACCAGCATGTAGTACAGGCCGTGGCCGAGCAGCGACGAGATGAAGGCCGCATAGGCCACGCCGACCCAGCCGACCCAGCTCACCGTTGCCAGCGACGCGATCCCGCCCGGCTCCAGCCAGACGCTGATCGCCAGCAACGGCACTACCGAAATGGCGGCCGTCCAACCTTGCATGCTGAAGGCATCCACGCCGCGCAAGCCCCGCATCAGGACCGTGCCGATGGCCAGGAACGCTGCCGCGAACAACATCAGCACCACCGCCTCCCACTGCTCCAGTACCGACGGATCCAGCCCGAGCACCAGCACGCCGCCGAAGCTGACCACGATGGCCAGCCCGGTGCGCCAGGCAAACCGCTCGCCCAGCACCACCCACGCCAGCAGCGCGGTCATCGGGATATAGCTCTGGACCACGATCGCCGGCGATGACAGGTCCCCGGCCAGTTTCAGCGCCAGGAAGCTGAGCCCGAAGTGCAACACGCCCACGCAGATGCAGATCGCGATCAGCCGTGTCCACTGGCCCGGCGGTGGCCGCTTGATCCAGAACACCAGCGGCAACCCCAGTGCAATGAAACGCAACGCGGTGTACAGGAACGGAGGGATCTCCTGCAGCGCAAAGGCGGAGGTCAGAAAGTTGCCCGCCCAGGCCACGCAGACCAGCAGGATCAAAACGATATCGCGCGGAGACATGCAAAGGTTTCCAGTTGGTCGGCCCGTGGGTGCGGGTCGGAGGGCAAAGCAGGAGCACGGTCAGCAGTTTGCCAACCGGAGATGACGGCCGTGGGCGCCCCGAAGGTGTAGCGACAGTGCCGCCCGGTTGTGTCAGTACGTCCAGCCCAGCTTGCGGTAGAGCTTGGACAGCACCCAGGCAGGGCCAATCAGCAGATAGGTCAGGTCGGTCAGGAAGCTGGGTTTGCGTCCCTCGTACTTATGGCCGATGAACTGGCCGATCCAGGCCACCACGAACACACCGACACCCGTCCACAACAGGGTCATGACCCCATAGGCATCGAAGATCCAGCGGCTGACAAACGCCATCAGCACGAACATCGCCAGCATCCCCAATCCAAGCGGTCGCGACTGGCGGTAATAGAACAGGGTTGCGGCGAATATGGCCATCCCGGCCCAGAAGCCGTCCCGGAACCAGCTGCCGGGCGCCGGGATGCACCACAACAGCGCGACCACGCTCCACGCAATGGCCGGCACGCAAACCACGTGGATCCACTGGTTGGTGGCGTTGCGGTGGTCGCCGGAATAATGGGCGAACCAGCGATCAATCGGGCGTTGCGTCGTAGCCATGGTGGGCCTGCCTGTCCAGTCAGTCGATGTTGATTCCCGCCAGCCTCTGCAAGGCGTCAGCGTAACGTGCCCGGGTGCGGTCAATGACCTCGGCCGGCAGCGAAGGGCCGGGCGCCGTCTTGTCCCAGTCCACGGTTTCCAGGTAATCGCGCACGATCTGCTTGTCGTAGCTGGGTGGGCTGGTGCCCGGCTGGTATTCGTCGGCCGGCCAGTAGCGCGACGAGTCCGGGGTCAGCATCTCGTCCATCACGTACAAATGACCATCCGCGTCGGTACCGAACTCGAACTTGGTGTCGGCCAGCAGGATGCCACGCTCGGCCGCGTAGTCGGCGGCAAACCGGTACAGCCGCAGCGTCGCGTCGCGTACCGCCTCGGCCAACTCGGCACCGCACAGGCGCACCGCGGTGTCGAAATCGATGTTCTCGTCGTGCTCGCCGACCTTGGCCTTGGTCGACGGGGTGAAGATCGGCTCGGCCAGCTTGCCGGCTTGTGGCAAGCCATCGGGCAGGGCGATGCCGCTGATCCGGCCGGTACGCTGGTAGTCCTTCCAGCCGCTGCCGATCACGTAGCCGCGGGCGATGCACTCGATGGGCACCGGCTTCAGGCGTTTGGCCACCACCGCGCGCTTCTGGTAGATGCTGGCGTCGACGCCGGCCGGCAACACCGCCGCCACGTCGATGCCGGTCAGGTGGTTGCGCACGATGTGGGCGGTCTTGTCGAACCAGAAATTACTGATCTGGCACAGCATCTCGCCCTTGCCGGGGATCGGGTCGGGCAGCACGACGTCGAAGGCACTCAACCGGTCGGTGGCGACCATCAACAGGTAATCACCCGGTGGGGTGCCCGCCGGCAAACGCTCGGCCGGCAGGTCGAACACGTCGCGAACCTTGCCGCGGTGACGCAATGGCAGGCCCGGAAGGTGGGATTCGGAAAGCGATCGTCGCAGCAGTGTCGTGGACAATTGGAGCCCCTCGGTGGTACGCGCAGCGTTGCAGAACCTGCCGCGGGGCACCGCTGGCTTTCGCGCACGGGGCGCGACAGGGTCGAGCAGTGTACGCCGGCTCGCGCATGCGTGCAGGTACACTGACCTGTCTGACCACAAGTACGCCCCGGGGCTTGATGAAACGTTGGTACGGAAAACTGCTGGGCGTCTTCGCCGGCGCCGCCCTGGTGCGGTTCAACCCCTTGCTGGGCGGACTGATCGGGCTTTTGATCGGGCACGCCTTTGATGTCGACTGGTTCCGGTTGCGGCGCGACGACCCCTACGCCGCGCTCGGACTGACGGCGCAGGCATCGGATGTGGAAATCGACCGCGCCTATCGCCGCCTGATCTCCCAGTACCATCCCGATCGTCTGCAGGGTGCTGCCAGCGAGTTGCGCCAGCAGGCCGAGCACAAGGCGCGCCAGATCAACGGCGCCTATGACCGCATCAAGACCCTGCGCAAGCGAAAATAGCCGGCGCAAGCCGCCAGCGCTTGTCGTCGAGCCCCGCCCATCGAGCCCCGCCATGCAACCGACCATCATTTCCCCGTCGATCCTTTCCGCCGATTTCGCACGCCTGGGCGAGGAGGTCGACAACGTCATCGCCGCCGGTGCCGACTGGGTCCATTTTGACGTGATGGACAACCACTACGTGCCCAACCTGACCATCGGGCCGATGGTCTGCCAGGCACTGCGCAAGCACGGCGTGACCGCGCCGATCGACGTCCATCTGATGGTCGAGCCGGTCGACCGCATCGTGCCGGACTTCGCCCAGGCCGGGGCGAGCATGATCAGCTTCCATCCCGAGGCCGTGCGCCACGTCCATCGCACCATCCAGTTGATCAAGTCGCATGGTTGCCAGGCCGGGGTGGTGTTGAACCCGGCGACCTCGCTGGACGTGCTGGACTGGGTGCTGGAGGACGTGGACATGGTGCTGCTGATGTCGGTCAACCCGGGGTTTGGCGGCCAGTCGTTCATCCCGTCCACGCTGGCCAAGCTGCGCCAGGTGCGCGCGAGGATCGATGCCAGCGGCCGGCCGATCCGGCTTGAAGTCGACGGCGGGGTCAAGCCCGACAACATCGCCGATATCGCCGCCGCCGGCGCCGACACGTTCGTGGCCGGCTCGGCGATCTTCAACGCCAGCGACTACGCCGAGGTAATCGGTCGGATGAAGGCCGCGGTAGCCGACGCACGTCGCTGAACAGAGCGCCACCTTCACCGCGTTCTTCTCGGAGCGCCGACGCTCACCACCCGCTTGGGTGCCGTCGCGCCCACTTCTTCAGTTTTTGAGGAGTACCGTTTGGATCAGCATCTGCTCGATATCCGCGAAGACGTTTTCCATCGCAACCAGGGTGAATCAGAATTCCACCAAGCCGTGACCGAGGTCTTCCAAAGCCTCAATGCCGTCATCGGCAAACACCCTGAATACGTCAACGCGGCCATCCTGGAGCGCATGTGCGAACCCGAGCGGCAGATCATCTTCCGGGTGCCGTGGACCGACGACGCCGGCAAGGTGCAGATCAACCGCGGTTTCCGCGTGGAATTCAACTCGGCGCTTGGCCCGTATAAGGGGGGTCTGCGATTCCACCCCTCGGTCTACCTGGGCACCGTGAAGTTCCTGGGCTTTGAACAGGTCTTCAAGAACGCGCTGACCGGCATGCCCATCGGCGGCGGCAAGGGCGGCTCCGACTTCGATCCGCGCGGCCGGTCCGAAGGGGAAGTCATGCGCTTCTGCCAATCGTTCATGACCGAGTTGTACCGCCACATCGGGGAGTACACCGATGTCCCCGCCGGCGACATCGGAGTCGGCGGTCGCGAGATCGGCTTCCTCTTCGGCCAGTACAAACGCATCACCAACCGCTACGAATCAGGCGTGCTCACTGGAAAGGGCATGGGTTGGGGCGGGTCACTGCTGCGCCCGGAAGCCACGGGCTACGGGACGGTGCTGTTCGTCCAGGAAATGCTCAAGACCCGTGGTGCCAGTCTGGACGGCCAGCGGGTGGTCGTCTCCGGGTCGGGCAACGTCGCCATCAACGCCATCGCCAAGGCGCAGAGCCTTGGGGCCACGGTCGTCGCCGCCTCCGATTCCGGCGGCTGTATCGTCGACGAGGCCGGCATCGACGTGGACCTGCTGCGCCAGATCAAGGAGGTCGAGCGCGGCCGGATCAGCGCCTACGCCGACCGGCGTGGCGGCAAGGCCACGTACGTCGAGGGCGGCTGCGTCTGGGCCGTCGACGCCACCGTGGCGCTGCCCTGCGCCACGCAGAATGAACTCGAGACCAAGGATGCCAAGCGCCTGGTCGAATCCGGCATCCTGGCGGTTGCCGAGGGCGCGAACATGCCGTGCACTGCCGGTGCCACGGCCCTCTTCCAGGAAGCCGGGGTGCTCTTCGGCCCGGGCAAGGCCGCCAACGCCGGGGGAGTGGCGACCTCGGCCCTGGAGATGCAGCAGAACGCCAGCCGCGACTCGTGGAGTTTCGGGCACACCGAACGCCGCCTCGAGGAGATCATGGTCGGCATCCACACCACCTGTGCCACGACGGCCGATGCCTATGGCAAACCCGGCAACTATGTGGCCGGCGCCAATATCGCCGCTTTCACGAGGGTCGCCGACGCCATGCTCGCGCTGGGGGTCATCTAGGCCGGCATCGGCCGCGCTAGCCGACGCACGTCGCTGAACAAACCGCCACCTTCACCACCGCATTGGTAGCGTGGTCTCCCGCAATATTTTTGGCCCGTCATTCTCGTCTGGCCCGTCATTCCCGCGAAGGCGGGAAGCGCTCCACCACAGCCCAAAGGGCTGGTCATCCATGGACGTTAAGCCGGTCGAATGCAAAGTCCATGGATCCCCGCCTTCGCGGGGATGACAGCTGTTCGCAGAGATGACAGTTGTTCGCGGGGATGACAGTTGTTCGCGGGGATGACAGGTGAACGTTTTTTTCAGGACAGCACACTAGCCCCCTCCATGAACGTACCCACGAACATTGAGTCGAAACCGGTCGAGTCCGGGCAGCGTTGGCGGTTGATCCTCAACGGCAAGTCCGCCGGCGATGAGGCGTTGCGCGCAGCGGTCATGACAATGCGCGAACGCGGCGTCGCGCTCAGTGTGCGGGTGACCTGGGAAAGCGGCGACGCCGAGCGTTACGTGGCCGAGGCCATTGCCGACGGCGTCGACACGATCGTGGCGGCTGGCGGCGATGGCACGCTCAGTGCAGTGGCAACCACGCTGGCACATCGCGACGAAGCCGCCGAGAACCTGCCAAGCCTTGGGCTGGTGCCACTGGGAACCGCGAACGATTTCGCCACCGTGGCGCAGATCCCGGTCGAGGCCGAGGCCGCGCTGGAGCTGGTACGCGCCACCGCCGCGCAGGCGATCGACCTGCTCCGGGTCGACAGTAACGAGCAGACCCACTGGTGTGCCAACCTGGTCAGCGGCGGTTTCGGCACCCAGGTCACGGTGGAGACCGACGAGGGCCTGAAGAAAATCCTCGGTGGCCTGGCCTACCTGGTGACCGGCATCACCAAGCTCGGCCGGATCGAGGCGGTTCCCGCCCGGATCCATGCAACCACCGTGGCGGGCGACGAGTTCAACTGGGAAGGCGGCTTCATTGCGCTGGGGGTCGGCAACGGTCGCCAGGCGGGCGGCGGACAGGCGCTATGTCCGGACGCGGTGATCGATGACAGCCTGCTCGACCTGACCATCGTGCCGGAGCTGGAAGGTGAGGTCGGCAGCACCGTGGCCGCGCTGTTGGCGGAAGGCAAGGAGGCCGCGCTGGACCGCATTGCGGTGCGCCGGCAATTGCCCTGGGTGCAGATCGAGACGTCCGCCCCGCTGACCCTGAATCTGGATGGTGAGCCGGTGGAATCGACCCGCTTTCGGATCCACTGCGTGCCCGGTCGCATCCGCATGCACCTGCCACCCGGCTGTCCGTTGCTGCGCCCGCCCGGGAACCCGCTGTCGTCGGCGACAGGTGAGGATGCGCCGGACCCGACTGAGCTTGCGCCGGGCCTGCTTCCGGCGTGAGTGATGCCGGACGCGCCGGCAACCCACCCGTCGCGTAGTTGCGACGAAGCAGCTAAAGTACGCCCATGAATTTCCGGGCAAACCCGATTTCCTGCAATGCCGACACCGGTTGGCGATGGTGGCGTGCCGCCATCGTCCCCGTCCCGTCGCATCTCCAGGAAATGCCCCATGACTTCGCACGACCCGTCCACGCCCGATAAATCTTCTGACCAGTTCGCCCGGCATGCTGCCGACGGCTACACCCGCATCCCGGTGGTGCGCGAGGTGTTTTCCGACCTCGACACCCCGCTGTCGGTGTACCTGAAACTCGCCGACGGCCCGCACACCTACCTGTTCGAATCGGTCGAGGGCGGCGAACGCTTCGGTCGTTACTCGATCATCGGCCTGCCGGCGACCCGCGTGTACGCGTTCGCCGGCCACACCCTGTACGTCACCGAGCACGGCGAGCTGGTCGAGGCGCGCGAGGTCGCCGATCCGTTCGCCGAGGTCGAGCGCCTGCGTACCCAATACACGGTGCCGAAGATCGACGGCCTGCCGGGTTTCACCGGCGGTCTGGTCGGCTGGTTCGGCTTCGAATGCATCCAGTACATCGAGCCACGCCTGGCCGGTTCGCAGCCCGGTGCCGCCCAGATGCCCGACGGCGCTCCCGTGGACGATGGCCCGGTGGACGAGCTGGGCACCCCCGACATCCTGCTGATGCTTAGCGAGGAGGTCGCGGTGTTCGACAACCTCAAGGGCCGGCTGTACCTGATCGTCCACGCCGACCCGGGCGAGCCACAGGCGTGCGCACGTGCCAACCGCCGGCTGGACCAGTTGGTCCACCGCTTGCGCAGCAGCGGCGCGGCGTACCCGGAAACCCTGGACCCCAATGGCCTGGACGAGGCCGATTTCGTCTCCGGCTTCACCCGCGACGGCTTCATCAAGGCGGTCGAGAAATCCAAGCAATACATCCGCGACGGCGACATCTTCCAGGTGGTGCTGAGCCAGCGCCTGAGCGTGCCATTCAAGGCCCGACCGGTGGACGTCTACCGGGCATTGAGGGCGCTGAACCCGTCGCCGTATATGTACTTCCTGGATGTGGGTGACATGCAGGTGGTCGGCTCCTCACCGGAGATCCTGGTGCGGTTGCAGTACGACGCTGCCGGGCAGGGCATGGTCACCGTGCGCCCGATCGCCGGCACCCGCCCGCGTGGCGCCACGCCGGCCGAGGACGACGCACTGGAGGCCGAGCTGTTGGCCGACCCGAAGGAGCGCGCCGAGCACCTGATGCTGATCGACCTGGGCCGCAACGATGTCGGCAAGGTCAGCCAGCCGGGCACGGTCGAGGTCGGCGAGCAGTTCGTGATCGAGCGCTACAGCCACGTCATGCACATCGTCAGCGAGGTCACCGGCACGTTGAAGCCGGGCCTGAGCTACGCCGATGTGCTGCGCGCGACCTTCCCGGCCGGCACCGTCTCCGGCGCACCGAAGATCCGCGCGCTGGAAGTGATCCGCGAGCTGGAGCCGATCAAGCGCAATGTCTACGCCGGCTCCATCGGCTACCTGGGCTGGCACGGCGACGCCGACACCGCCATCGCGATCCGCACCGCGGTGATTCAGGACGGCAAACTGCACGTGCAGGCCGGCGCCGGCATCGTGTACGACTCGGATCCGCAGAAGGAATGGGAAGAAACCATGAGCAAGGGCCGGGCATTGTTCCGCGCTGTAGCCGAAGCGGCGCGAGGGCTTTGACGTGCTGCTGATGATCGACAACTACGACAGCTTCACCTGGAACATCGTGCAGTACCTGCAAACGCTGGGGGCCGAGGTCAAGGTGATCCGCAACGACGAGCTGTCGGTGCCGCAGATCGCGGCGCTGGCGCCGGAGCGCATCGTGATCTCGCCGGGCCCCTGCACCCCCAACGAGGCCGGGGTGTCGGTCGATCTGATCCGCCAGCTCGGCCCGGGTACGCCGATCCTGGGTGTGTGCCTGGGCCACCAGTCACTGGGCCAGTGTTACGGCGGCGACGTGGTGCGGGCCAAGACGATCATGCACGGCAAGACCTCGCGCATCCGGCACGAGGGCAAGGGCGTGTTCGCCGGCCTGCCGGATGCCTATGAAGCCACCCGATATCACTCACTGGTGGTCTCGCGCGAGACACTGCCGGCCTGTCTTGAGATCACCGCCTGGACCGATCAAGCGGACGGCAGCTTCGATGAAATCATGGGCCTGCGCCACCGCGAGCATCCGGTCGAGGGCGTGCAGTTCCATCCCGAGTCGATCCTGACCGAGCACGGCCACGCGTTGTTGAAGAATTTCCTGGAGCGTTGAGCGTCATGCCGATTACCCCGCAAGAAGCCCTGCAGCGCGTGATCGAGCATCGCGAAATCTTCCATGACGAGATGGTCGATCTGATGCGCGCGATCATGCGCGGCGAAGTGTCTCCACTGATGACCGCGGCGATCATCACCGGGCTGCGGGTGAAGAAGGAAACCGTCGGTGAGATCGCCGGCGCCGCGCAGGTAATGCGTGAGTTCGCGCTGCCGGTCGAGGTCGCCGACCGCACCCGCCTGATCGACATCGTCGGCACCGGCGGCGACGGTGCCAACACCTTCAACATCTCCACCGCCAGCAGCTTCGTGATCGCCGCCGCCGGTGGCCGGGTGGCCAAGCACGGGGGCCGCAGCGTGTCGTCCAAGTCCGGCAGCGCGGATGCGTTTGAAGCGCTGGGCGCGGCGATCGAGTTGCAGCCCGCGCAGGTGGCGCAATGCATCGAGCGCACCGGCATCGGCTTCATGTACGCGCCGCTGCACCACCCGGCAATGAAGGTGGTCGCGCCGGTGCGTCGCGAGATGGGCGTGCGTACGTTGTTCAACATCCTCGGCCCGCTGACCAATCCGGCCAATGCACCGAACATCCTGATGGGCGTGTTCCACCCCGACCTGGTCGGCATCCAGGTCCGGGTGCTGAAGAAAATGGGTGCGAAGCGGGCATTGGTGGTGTGGGGTCGCGACGGCATGGACGAACTGTCACTCGGCGCCGGCTCGCTGGTGGGCGAATTGCGCGACGGTGAGGTGCGCGAGTACGAGGTGCACCCCGAGGATTACGGCATCGCGATGGCGGCCAGCCGCAACCTGCAGGTCGCCAACCCGACCGAGTCGAAGGACATGTTGTTGCAGGCGCTGGACAACGTCGATGGCCTGCCGCGTGAGATCGTCGCCCTGAACGCCGGCGCGGCGCTGTATGTCGCCGGCGTCGCCGAGAGCATCGGCGACGGCATTGCACTCGCACGTCAGGCGATCGCGTCCGGCGCCGCGCGCGCCAAGTTGGACGAGTTCGTGACCACCACTCGCGAACTCGCGGGACAATAAGACCGCATCGCCATTCCCACCCCCACACCGTCATTCCCGCGAAGGCGGGAATCCATGGACGTCCGCGCGGCCTCCCACCCACGCAGGCGTGACAGCAGCACCGGAGCCAGCAACACGCAATGACCGACATCCTGCAAAAAATCCTCGCCCGCAAGCATGAAGAGATCCTCCAGCGCAGCCAGATCCGCGCGCTCGACAGCGTCCGCGCGCGCGCCGCCAACCAGCCGCCGACGCGAGGCTTCGTCGATGCGATACGGCGCAAGCACGAGGCGGGGGAGGCAGCGGTGATCGCCGAGGTCAAGAAAGCCAGCCCGTCCAAAGGCCTGATCCGCAAGGATTTTGATCCCGCTGCGATTGCCCGCAGCTACGAAGCAGGCGGTGCTGCCTGTTTGTCCGTCCTCACCGACGTCGATTTCTTCCAGGGCAGCAACCGCTACCTCGGCGAAGCGCGCGACGCCTGCGCCCTGCCGGTGCTGCGCAAGGACTTCATCGTCGACCCGTACCAGGTCTATGAGGCGCGCATGATCGGTGCCGACTGCATCCTGCTGATTGTCGCCGCGCTGGAGGACGGGCCGCTGGTGGAGATGGCCAACCTCGCCCACGAGCTGGATATGGACGTGCTGGTCGAAGTCCACGACATCGACGAGCTTGAGCGCGCGCTGCAGGCCGATTGCGAGTTGATTGGCGTCAACAACCGGGACCTGCGCACGTTCGAGGTGTCGCTGGACACCTCGCTGCAACTGAAGGACATGGTGCCGCCGGACCGGACCATGGTCACCGAGAGCGGCATCGCCAGCCGCGACGACGTGGCGCGGTTGCGCGGCGCCGGCATCCACACCTTCCTGATCGGCGAGTCGTTCATGCGCGAGCGCGACCCGGGTGCGGCCCTGCAACGGATGTTCGCGCCGTGACCCTCGCCCGTCCCGCGCCGCACGCCGCGACTCCCGGCGGCCGCGAGGACGCGCCACTGGTGGTGTTCGATTTCGACCACACGCTTTACGACGGGGATTCCGGCGGCCATCTGTTCCGCTGGCTGATCATGCGCGACTGGTGGCGGATCGCCTTGGCGGCGCTGATCGCACCAGTGTTCGGGCCGATGGTCGCGCTGCTGCCAACGCGCCGGGTCGGGATTTCCGGCTTTGTCTGGGCCGGAACGGTCGGCCTGCACCGGCGTCGCGACCTCGACATCGAAATCGATCGCTACGTCCAGATCCATGCCGCGCAACTGCAGGCGCGGCTGTTGCCGGTCGCGCTGGACGTGTTGCAGGCGCACCGCACGGCGGGCGACCAGGTGGTGATTGCCACGGGCGCGCCGCCGGAGCTGGCCCGCGCGATCCTCGCCTTCGTCGCCCACCAGGACCTGCCGGTGGTCGGCACCCTGGTCGGTCCGCGGCTGGGAGGAATCGGTGCCAAGCGCCATTGCCATTCGGAAATGAAGATGACGATGCTGCGCGAGGCGGGGTTTACCGCGCCCGTCGCGATCGCCTATTCCGACAGCAGCGCCGACCTGCCGCTGCTCAAGGCCGCGCAAAGCCCCGTCGTGGTGAACCCCAAGCAGAGCCGGGTGGCGATGTTCCGCCAGGTGCTAACGGCCGGTACGCCGATCCTCAACTGGGGTTGCGCGGACCGCGGCGGCGATCCGGTTCCGCCGCGCGACGCGGCGTTGCCGTAAGACCGGCGTCAGCGCGTGCCGTACAGGACCACGGTCTTGCCGCGTGCATGCAACTTGCCGTCGATCTGCAGCTTCTTCAGCACCCGGCCGGCCATCTCGCGCGAGCAACCCACCAGGCGCGAAAGCTCCTGGCGGGACACGCGTAGCTGGGTGCCGTCGGGGTGCGTCATCGCCTCGGGTTCCTTCGCCAGGTCGTGCAGGGCGCGGACGATGCGGTCGGTGACGTCGAGGAATGCCAGGCTGCCGGCCTTCCTGCTGGTATCGAGCAAGCGCTGGGAGATCTGCGATGCGATCGCGTACAGCAGTTTTGGTGCGTCGGGAGCCAGTCGTGACAGCAGCAGGTCGTAGACGCGCTCGTGGCCGATTTCCGCCAGCTCGCAGGGCGTGCGGGTGCGCAGGATCACTTCGCGCCGATCGCTCTCGACGAACAATCCCAGCTCACCAACGAACTCGCCGGGACCGAAGTACCCCAGCACCAACTCGCGGTCGTCGTCTTCCTCGGTGATGATGCTGACCGAGCCGGAGACGATGTAATACAGCGTGCTGGCCGGGTCGCCGGGACGGAATACATCCGTTCGTGACGGATAGCGTCGGCGGTGGCAGTGGGCGAGGAAGCGTTCGATGGTCGCGCCATCGGGAGTCAACGGGCTATGGGTTCGGCGCAATGCAGTCACAGGGTCTACCGGGTTGGCTGACATGTCAGTTGGGTTCAGATTATCAACCGGAGCTTAGGATGAACTGGCGCTAAGTAGCAAACCTTGACGCAAATTGGCAGCTCGGCCGGGTGAATCGGGGCTGGCTGCCGGGCCGGCTGCGTTTCAACGCGGAGACAATTGCCGCATAATCCGCCGTTCCTGTCGTGTCCGGGTCATGCATAGTGGTCAAGCCGTTGCCGCGCCTGAGGTTGCAGGGTTTCAACAACCTCACCAAAGCGCTCTCGTTCAACATCTATGACGTCAGCTTTGCCGCCTCCGAGGAGGAGCGGCAGCGCTACATCGAGTACATCGACGAGGAATACAACGCCGATCGCCTGACCCAGATCCTGACGGATGTGGCGGACATCATCGGTGCCAACATCCTCAACATCGCGCGTCAGGACTACGACCCGCAGGGCGCGTCGGTGACGATCCTGATCTCCGAGGAGCCGGTGGTCGACAAGTCCGATGCCAAGGGCGTGATCTCCGAGGCGGTGGTCGCGCACATGGACAAGTCGCACATCACCGTGCACACGTATCCGGAGACGCATCCCGACAACGGCATCGCGACCTTCCGTGCCGACATCGACGTGGCGACCTGTGGGGTGATCTCGCCGCTGAAGGCGTTGAACTACCTGATCGAGAGCCTGGAGTCGGACATCGTGGTGATGGACTACCGGGTGCGCGGCTTCACCCGCGACATCAAGGGCAAGAAGCACTACATCGACCACCGGATCAATTCGATCCAGGACTACCTGGCCAAGAACATCAAGTCGCGCTACGAGATGCTCGACGTGAACGTTTATCAGGAAAATATCTTCCACACCAAGATGCATCTGAAGGACTTCGACCTTGATCAGTACCTGTTCGAGGAGAAGGCGCGCAACCTGTCATTCAAGGAGCGCATGAAGATCGAGGCGCGGCTCAAGCGCGAGATCGAAGAGCTGTACCACGGGCGCAACCTGGTCGATTGATCCGTTGGAACCACGCGTGTACCAAGCGAAGGGTCGGCACTGCCGGCCCTTTTGCGTTGATGCGGTTCAGATCCGGTAGGCGATCGTCTTCATTACCTTGGATGCGGCGGCCATGATGCTCGGGATCGGCGGCGGCAGGATTCGCGCGCCGGCGGCTTCGGCGTTGTCGGCGTGACGGGCTTCGTCGGCCTTCATCACCTCCAGGATGGCGCGGCTGCGGGCGTCTTCAGGCGGCAGCGATTGCAGGTGCTCGTCGATATGCGCCTCGACCTGGCGCTCGGTCTCGACCACGAAGCCCAGGTTCCAGCCATCGCCGCGCAAGCCGGCCAGTACGCCGATGGCGTAACTGCCGCCGTACCACAGCGGGTTGAGCAGGCTGGGACGGTCGTCGAGCTCGCGCAGGCGGTCACCGCACCAGGCCAGATGATCGGTTTCTTCCTGCGCCGCTTCCAACAGGTGCGCCCGCGTGGCGGGATCGCGGGCCACGGCCGCCTGGCCGCAATACAGTGCCTGCGCGCAGACCTCGCCGACGTGGTTGACCCGCATCAGTCCGGCGGCATGGCGACGCTGGGCATCGTCCAGCACGACTTCCGGTTCGCCGGCACCCGGGTTGGGCCGCATCGCCGGCGGCGCACCGAACACGGTTTCCAGCGCGCGCTGGGTGTCGTCGATAAAGCGATCAATGGCGGTCAGGCGGCGTGCGTTCATGCGGTCGATTCCAGTCGAGCGAGCTGTGGGGGCTTTTTGCCCGTCATTCCCGCGCAGGCGGGAATCCATGGACGTTAGCCCATTGAAGTGCAAAGTCCATGGATCCCCGCCTGCGCGGGGATGACGATGTTTCATTTCCAGGGCGAGGTTGTCAGCGCGATGGATTCCCCCTGCGCGGGAATGACGGATGAGCGTTTGTTGCGCGATATCACGCTAATGTTTGAGGTCGTGACATCGCCCGGCACAACCAACGCGTCGGCAAGGAACGCCAACGGATGCTGCACCTCCAGGGCGGTGCCGCCGGCCAGGTGCAGCCGGCAACCGATGTTGGCGCTGAGCAGGCGCGTGGCGCCACTGGCGGCCAATTGGGCCAGCAGCGGCTGGCGGTACGAAGCGGCGCGGTCGGGGTCGGTCAGCATCTGGCTGCCGGCCGCGCCGCAACAGCCGTAGCCGGCGTCGAGCTCGACCACCACCAGCCCCGGCACCCGGGCCAGCAAGCGTCGCAGCGCGGGCACGGTGCCGACCACGTTGCGCTGGGTGCAGGGCAGGTGCAGGCCGATGCGTTCTCGGCGCTCGGCAAACGTCAACCGTTCCCGGTGCTCGTCCAGGAAAGCCAGCGCATCCACGGCCGTCCCGTCCAGCGCGCCGGCCACCGATTCGTGGCAGCCGCTGGCCAGTGTGAGCACCCGCGGGTAGCCGGCGAAGGCAGTGTGGTTGATGGCCGACAGTCGCGACGCCTGGGCGAGGTTGCCGGCGTGGGCATGGATCGCGCCGCAGCATGTCTGCCCCGCAGGCGTCACCAGGTCGATCGACAGCGCCGCGCATAGTCGGCCCAGCGCGGCACGGACATCCGCTTCATACGCATTGGCAACACAGCCGACGAACACGGCGACAGGAGCGTGGGCGCCGGGGTGTTGGCGATCTCCGCGATCAGATCCAGGCTCGAGCCATCCGGCAGCCGCATGTCGGTCAGGCACAGGCCGTACTGATTGCGTGCCAGCTGGGTCATCGATCGACGAGGCGACGGACGCCGCGGTGGGTGGATTGGTGGTGGATGGATCGGGGCGTGGCGGACGTGGCAATACCCGCAGTCCGGTCGGAAGCAGGCGATGGATGCGCCGATACATGCCGAGCAGGCCGGTCAGCAGGCGCGGCCGTGCGGTAAGTGCTTCCAGCAGGCGCTGCAACAGGTTGGCGCCGCGTCGCTGGCGCTGGCGTCCGCGCGCGGTGACCAGCAGCGCGCCATACTCCACGCCCGCCGGGCACACCGCCTCGCAGGCGCGGCACGCCAGGCAGTGGTCAAGGTGGTCGTCGCCGGTCGCGCCCGGCTCGATGGTTTCCAGCGCCCAGGCGCGTACCAGTGCGATGCGGCCGCGCGGGGATTCCGCCTCCAGTCGATCGCGTGCATAAGTCGGGCAAACCGGCAGGCACAGCCCGCATTGCACGCAACGGTCGGCCAACGCTACCAACGGGTCGACGGCAGGCGGACGGTTGGCAGCGAGCATGACGGTGATGCTAACATGGGCGGTCCGGCGACTTGCGGTGCGCCGCCGGTCCCGCTATCATTCCGCCTCTTTCGTTCCGCACTTAGGTGCGAGGCGAGAATTCCGCACTCCAACGCGTGGCGAAATTCCGGACCTGTCGTTGACCGCCTACGCAGTCGACCGCCGGAATCAGCCCGACCAGGTACCTATAGATATAGCCATGAAGACCTTTACCGCCAAGAACGAGACCGTCCAGCGCGACTGGTACCTGGTCGACGCCGCCGGCAAGACCCTCGGCCGCCTGTCCGCTGAACTGGCCCACCGCCTGCGCGGCAAGCACAAGCCGGTGTACACCCCGCACGTCGATACCGGCGACTACCTGGTAGTCATCAACGCCGAGAAGATCGTGGTCACCGGCAACAAGCTGGCCGACAAGAAGTACCACCGGTTCACCGGCTACATCGGCAACCTGAAGACCGAGACCCTCGCCCAGGCGCTTGAGCGCCATCCCGAGCGCGTCATCGAGATCGCGGTCAAGGGCATGCTGCCGAAGAATCCCCTCGGCCGCGCCATGTACCGCAAGCTCAAGGTCTATGCAGGCCCCGAGCATCCGCACACCGCCCAGCAGCCGCAGCCGCTGGATATCTAAGGGCACCGATATGGCAATCCAGCAGAATTACGGCACCGGCCGCCGCAAGTCCTCCACCGCCCGCGTGTACCTGCGCAAGGGCGAGGGCAACATCACCATCAACAAGCGCACGATCGAGGAGTTCTTCGGTCGTGAGACGGCGCGCATGATCGTGCGCCAGCCGCTCGAGCTGACCCAGTCGATCGACAAGTTCGACGTCAACGTCACCGTTGCCGGCGGCGGCACCACCGGCCAGGCCGGCGCGATCCGCCTGGGCATCTCCCGTGCGCTGGTCGAGTACGACGAGTCGTTGAAGTCCGAGCTGCGCAAGGCCGGTTTCATGACCCGCGACGCACGCGAAGTCGAGCGCAAGAAGGTTGGTCTGCACAAGGCCCGCCGTGCGACCCAGTTCTCCAAGCGTTAGTTTTTAGCGTTACAATCTGCTTCATAGCCCCGTCGCCAAGCGGTAAGGCATCTGCCTCTGACGCAGACATTCGGTGGTTCGAATCCATCCGGGGCTGCCATACCAACAAAAAACCCGCCTTCGCCGGCGGGTTTTTTGTTGCCCGGTGAAGGCGGTTACAATTGAAACCATCGCGCGCAGGCGCTGCACTCAAGGAGATCCCGATGAAGCTTGGTTCGCTGAAAGAAGGCGGTCGTGACGGCACCCTGGTGGTGGTTTCGCGCGATCTCAAGCACGCGGTTCGTGCGACCGGAATTGCCGACACCCTGCAGCGCGCCCTTGAAGACTGGAGCAACATCGCCCCGCGCCTGAGCGCGCTGTCGGAGGCGTTGAACGCCGGCAATGCAGAGGCCGCGTTCGAGTTGGACACGGCCCAGTTGGCGGCGCCGATGCCGCGCGCCTACGAGTTCGTCGATGGCAGCGCCTACCTGCCGCACGTGGAGCGCGTGCGCCGGGCGCGTGGAGCGGAGGTGCCCGAGAGCTTCTACACCGACCCGCTGATGTACCAGGGCGTGAGCGCCGGCTTCCTCGGCCCGCGCGATCCGGTGCGGGTTCCCAGCGAGGAGCACGGCATCGACCTGGAAGCCGAACTGGTGGTGGTCACCGACGACGTGCCGATGGCGGTGACGCCGGAGCGGGCGGCCGGGCACATCCAGTTGATCGGCCTGATCAATGACGTCTCGCTGCGCAACCTGATCCCGGGTGAGCTGGCCAAGGGCTTCGGCTTCCTGCAATCCAAGCCGCGCTCGACGCTGAGCCCGGTGCTGGTGACCCCCGACGAGCTGGGCGACAACTGGCGCGACAGCAAGCTGCATCTGCCGATGCTGACCCACGTCAACGGCAAGTGGTTTGGTGCGCCGTTGGCCGGTGTCGACATGCAGTTCAACTTCGGCCAGCTGGTCGCCCATGCGGCCCGGACCCGGCCACTTTGCGCCGGTGCGATTGTCGGCTCGGGCACCATCGCCAACGAGGACACCAGCCTGGGTGCATCGTGCTTTGCCGAGCTGCGCACGGTGGAGACCCTGCGCGATGGCAAGCCGACTACGCCATTCATGAGCTTCGGTGATACGGTTCGCATCGAGATGCTGGATGCCAACGGTGACAGTATCTTTGGTGCGATCGATCAACGTATCGAGCGCTACGACGGCTGACCGGCGGTCGCGCGCCGGTTCTTTCGGCCGGTGCGCAACGCGCAGGCCGTCAGGCGGTCGGCGCGCGCAATCAAGCAGCGCAGGCTCAACCAGGGCGCAGCAGCAGGGATGTCGACGATGCGAGGTGGGGAAGAAATGGCGGATCAACTACAGCTGTATTCCTACTGGCGCTCCAGCGCCGCCTACCGCGTGCGTATCGGGCTGAACCTCAAGGGCCTGGTATACGAAACCGTGCCGGTGCATCTGGTTCGCGATGGCGGCCAGCAACACACGGACAGCTATCGCCAGCTCAACCCGCAGGAGCTGGTGCCGGTGCTGATGCACGGTGACCGGGTCCTGCGCCAGTCGGTCGCCATCCTTGAATATCTCGATGAGACCTGGCCGGCACCGGGCCTGTTGCCCGCCGGCAGCCGCGACCGCCAGCGCGTGCGCGCGATCGCCCACGCGGTGGCCTGCGATATCCATCCGCTCAACAACCTGCGGGTACTGCAGTACTTCGACCGGACCTGGAACGTGCCACCACCCGAGCGCGACGAGTGGGTAAGGCATTGGGTCGTCGACGGATTTTCCGCGATCGAGGCCATGTTGAATGACCATCCAGCCACAGGTGAGTTCTGCGAAGGCGACATCCCCGGCATGGCCGATTGCTGCCTGATCCCGCAGGTCTACAACGCACGGCGGTTTGGCGTGGATGTCAGCCAGTTCCCGACCATCGCCCGGATCGACAAGGCCTGCCTGGCGTTGCCCGCATTCGACCGGGCGCGCCCGGAATTGCAGCCCGACGCCCCGCAGCCGAACTGAGCCGGCGGCGGCCGGCAGCAGCACCTCCCCGGCATTCCAAGGCCCCCGCAGCTCCAAGGCCCGTCGTCCCAAGACCCCGTCATTCCAAGGCCCCGCCATTCCAAGGCCCCGCCATTCCAAGGCCCTGTCATTCCCGCGAAGGCGGGAATCCATGGACGTTCGTGCTTGACGGGTCAAAGTCCATGGATCCCCGCCTTCGCGGGGATGACGTTATGGGGTGACGACGGTTGCGGGGATGACGACCCGCAGGGATGACGAACCGTTACCGGAGATAACGGCAGCTACGCCCCCCCTAGCTGGAAAACACCTCGGCGTACGGGTCGTGTTCCTCGCCAGCGCCTTCCGACAGGCGGAACTTCAGCGCCAGGCCGTCGCGTGAATCGGCGGCCTGCAACGCTTCCTCCAAGTCGATCAGGCCCGACTTCTGCAGCCGGAACAGGCACTGGTCGAAGCTCTCCATGCCGGCCTCCAGCGACTCCTCCATCGCCTGCTTGATCTCGTGGACCTGGCCGCGACGCATCAGGTCGCGGATGTGCGGCGTGTTGATCAGCACCTCGGCCGCGGGCAGTCGGCGCCCATCGGTGCCGATCACCAACCGCTGGGAAACCACGGCCTTGAGGTTCAAGGCGAGGTTCATCAGAACGTTCTTGTGCGCGCCCTCGGGGAAGAAGTTGAGGATGCGCTCGATCGTCTGGTCGGCGTTGTTGGAGTGCAGCGTGGCCAAGCATAGATGCCCCGTCTCCGCGAAGGAGATCGCCGCCTCCATGGTGGTCTGGTCGAGGATCTCGCCGATCAGGATCACATCGGGCGCCTCGCGCATCGCGTTTTTCAGTGCGCTCTGGAAATCATGGGTATCCAGACCCACCTCGCGCTGGTTGACCAGTGAGCGCTTGTGCCGATGCAGGTACTCGATCGGATCCTCGATGGTGAGGATATGGCCGGAGACGTTGCTGTTGCGGTGGTCGATCATCGACGCCAGCGTGGTCGACTTGCCCGAGCCGGTGGAACCTACGATCAGCACCAGCCCACGTGGCTCCAGGATGATGTTCTTGAGCACCTGCGGCAGCTGCAGCTCCTCGATCGACGGAATCACGCTGCGGATCGCGCGGATCACCATGCCGACCTCGCCACGCTGCTTGAACACGTTGATGCGGAAACGGCCCGTGTCGGGCAGCGCATAGGCCATGTTCAGCTCCAGCTCGCGCTCGAACTGGGGCACCTGGCCCTCGCCCATCAGCGAGTAGGCGATCTTCTTGACCAGCCCCGATGGCAAGCCGGTATTGCCCAACGGATGAAGCCGTCCTTCGATCTTGATGTACACCGGCGCGCCGGTGCTCAAGAACATATCCGACGCATTCTTCTCCGTCATCAGCTTCAGAAAATAGCCGATGTCCATGCACGCACTCCCCGTTTACCTGGCGTATTGTTGCATCCCACGCGCAGGCCTGATCACAATGACCCGCGACAGACTATTGCCACGGCCCCCATATGCATCCCAGCTTCGCACAAATCCGTCCCCTGCTACTGGGCACAGTTCTCGCTTGCGCACTTGGCGCATGCGCGACCTTGCCTCCGCCGAGCGCCGAACTCAATAGCGCCCAGCAAGCGGTGGTGCGCGCGGCCGGCGCCGACGCCGACCAGTACGCCGATGAGCAGTTGGCGCTGGCCCGCGACGGATTGTCCCGGGCCCAGCGTGCCATGGCCGAGGGCAAGCACGATGTCGCCCGCGCACTGGCCCTGGCGTCGCAGTCCGACGCGGACCTGGCGTACGCGCTGAGCCGCGAGGCCTTGGCCAAGACCGAGCTGGCCCAGCGCCAGGCCGAAGTCGATCGCTTGCGGCAACGTGTTGAAGGAGGCCGTGGCCAATGAAACTCCAGACATCCGTGCTGTTTACCGCCCTTGCGCTCGCCGCCGGCCTGGCCATCGCGCCGGCCCACGCCCAGGACAGCCAGATCGCCCAGTTGAACCAGCAGTTGGCCAGTCTCGATGCCGATCCGGGCACCGCCTCGTTGGCGGCATACGAGCGGCTGCAGGCGCGACAGGCCATCGAAACGCTCGCCAACGCCCGCAGCAGCCAGGCCGACGGCGCCCGTTACGTCGCCGAGCGACGGGTGCGGATTGCCGAGGTGGCGGCGCGTACCGCGGCGATGGAGCAGCAGGTCCGCGAACTGGATCGTGAGCGCAGCGAGCTGTTGGTCGAGGCCAGCCGTCGCGATGCGGCCCAGGCCCGTGCCGAGGCCGAGCGCCTGCGCGTCATGACCCAGATCCAGGCCGAAGAGGCCGCCCGTCTGCGCCAGCAAACCGTCAGTGACGCCGACGCCATGGCGGACGTCGAAACCGCGTTGAAAGACGTGGCCGGCGCCCAGGCAGCCCGACTCAAGGCCGCCCGAGCGCGCGAAGCCGAACTGGCTCGCCAGGAAGCGGAACTGATGAACGAACAGCCGGAAGAAGACCAATAGGGAAGGCCTGATGTCTTGAGGTTCCCGCCTCCATCGTCATCTCCGCCCACATCGTCGTTCCCGCCTCCATCGTCGTTCCCGCCTCCATCGTCATTCCCGCCTCCATCGTCATTCCGCCTCCATCGTCATTCCGCCTCCATCGTCATTCCGCCCCACATCGTCATTCCCGCGAAGGCGGGAATCCATGGACGTTAAGGCCTGACAGTCAAAGTCCATGGATCCCCGCCTTCGCGGGGATGACAGTGGAGAGCGGGGATGACGGTGCATAACTGAGACCGCTTCCGCACTGCATAGCCTTCCGCGATATTGTCAAAATATCGTTATTCATCAATCACTTGGTTAGGTGAAGGCGTGCGGTGGCGCGGTTTCCCGGTGCCGCGGCATGCCAGTGGCCGCATTCAGTAATCCGAGCCGCCGTTACACCTCCAAATGACCCTTGCCGAGCTTCCGGGGCTGGAGTAGGGTCAGTTATCCAGGCAGCGGCTTCCCCGCCTGCGATGAGCCCCGCAAATGAAGCAGATTCCCGATCCAGACAGCGCAACGGCGTACAGAGCCGCCGCCGTCTGTGTGATCCCGCGACACCCCATGACGACACCCCATGACGCCTCGGCCAACCGGTCGGGGCGTTTGTTCATGTGCTGATGAAGGAGGCTTCAATGTTCGATGACCAAGCGCAGCCGGAAATAGAGGCATTGATCAACGCCAATCCCGAATTCAAACAGCTCTACCAGCGCCACAAGAAGCTCGACAAGAAGGTGATGGACGCCGAACTGGGCGTATCGGCGGTCGATGACGTCACCCTGACCCAGATGAAGCGGGAGAAGCTTGCGGCCAAAGATCGGCTCAGTCGGATGTACGCCTCCCAATAAGCGACAACGTTGTATCGGGCCGTGGGCGGTGGTGGCCATCCTCGTCGGTCGCCATCGCCCGCATCCCTTAGAATCACTGGTATCTGCCGCATCCGACGGCGCCAGGGTTCTTTTCCCGCATGTCCATCTCCACCTCCGTACTCGACCTGGTCGGCAACACCCCGATCGTCAAGGCCCAGAATCTCGACACCGGCGTCTGCGAGCTGTACTTCAAGCTTGAATCGCAGAACCCGGGCGGCTCCATCAAGGACCGCATCGGCCTGCAGATGATCGACGCCGCGCAGGCCCGCGGCGATATCAAGCCCGGTGACATCCTGGTGGAAGGCACCGCCGGCAATACCGGCCTGGGCTTGGCGCTGGTGGCCCGGCAGCGCGGCTACAAGCTGATCCTGGTCGTGCCCGACAAGATGAGCCGGGAAAAAATCTTCAACCTCAAGGCGATGGGTGCGCAGGTCGTGCTGACCCGCTCGGACGTGGCCAAGGGCCACCCGGATTACTACCAGGACCTGGCCGAGCGGCTCGCGCGCGAGACCCCGGGCGCTTACTTCATCAACCAGTTCGGCAACCCCGACAACCCGGCAGCGCACGAGCAGGGCACCGGGCCGGAGATCCTCGCCCAGATGGCGGAGGTTGGCGGCCTGGACGCGGTGGTGTTCGGCTGCGGCAGCTCCGGCACCATGACCGGCCTGTCGCGCTGCTTCGCCGAAAAATCCCCCCATACCGAGTTGATCCTGGCCGATCCGGTCGGCTCGATCCTGGCCGAGTACATCAACGAAGGCACCCTCAGCGACAAGTCCGCCAGCTGGATGGTCGAGGGCATCGGCGAGGACTTCCTGCCGTCCATCTCCGACTTCAGCCGGGTCACCAAGGCGTATGCGATCAGCGACAAGGAAAGCTTCCTGACCGCGCGCATGCTGCTGGAGAACGAAGGCATCCTGGCCGGCTCATCCACCGGTACCCAGTTGGCTGCCGCGCTGAAGTACTGCCACGAGCAGACCACGCCGAAACGGGTGCTGGTGCTGGTCTGCGATACCGGCAACAAGTACCTGTCGAAGATGTACAACGACTACTGGATGATCGACAACGGCTTCCTGGAACGCGAGCAGCACGGTGACCTGCGCGACCTGATCGTGCGCCCGTTCTCCCAGCGCGACACCGTGGTGGTCGGCCCCGACGATTTGCTGGTCACCGCCTACCAGCGCATGAAGCTGTACGACGTCAGCCAGCTGCCGGTGATGGCCGACGACCAGCTGGTCGGGATCATCGACGAGTCCGACGCCCTGCTGCACGTCTACGGCGACGAGACCCGCTTCCGTGACCCCGTCTCCACCGCGATGGTCAGCAAGCTCGACACGATCGACATGCGCGCGCCGATCGAGTCCCTGCTGCCGGTGTTCGATCGCGGCCACGTGGCGATCATTGCCGATGGCGAGCACTTCCTCGGCCTGATCACCCGGATCGACCTGCTGAACCACTTGCGACGGCGGGTGGAGTAGGCGTGGGCAGGTTCAGCTTTGGGCCGCCCCGGCCAATGCTAAACTTGCTGGTCGCGTATCACCGTCCAACGAGCACTCCACCATGAGCGAAAACACCTCCGGCGATTCCGGCCGCAAGCATGGCCTGGGCACCTTGGCCATCCATGCCGGCCAGTCCCCCGACCCCAGCACCGGCGCGGTGATGACGCCGATCTACCAGACCTCGACCTACGTGCAGTCCAGCCCGGGCGTGCACCAGGGCTTCGAATACACCCGCAGCCACAACCCGACCCGCTTCGCCTACGAGCGCTGTGTTGCCGCGCTGGAGTCGGGTACCCGCGGGTTTGCGTTCGCTTCCGGCATGGC
This sequence comes from Lysobacter sp. A378, assembly GCF_054052125.1. Classification (NCBI taxonomy): domain Bacteria; kingdom Pseudomonadati; phylum Pseudomonadota; class Gammaproteobacteria; order Lysobacterales; family Lysobacteraceae; genus Lysobacter; species Lysobacter sp. A378. The sequence continues at coordinate 646,209 of NZ_JBSVRK010000001.1, forward strand.
CGCGACCTCGACCATCCTCGAGCTGCTGGATTCGGGCAGCCACGTGATCGCGATGGATGACGTCTACGGCGGTACCTACCGCCTGTTCGAGCGCGTCCGCCGTCGCACCGCCGGGCTGGACTTCAGCTGGGTCGACCTCAGTGACGCGGCGGCATTCGAGGCCGCGATCCGCCCCGAGACCAAAATGGTCTGGATCGAGACCCCGACCAACCCGCTGCTGAAGCTGGTCGACGTCGCCCAGATCGCCGCGATCGCCCGCAAGCGCGGACTCATCGTGGTCGTGGACAACACGTTCAGCTCGCCGATCCTGCAACGCCCGATCGAGCTGGGTGCGCACATCGTCATGCATTCGGCGACCAAGTACCTCAATGGTCACTCCGACATGGTCGGTGGCATCGCGGTGGTTGGCGATGATGCAGAACTGGCCGAGCAGATGGCGTTCCTGCAGAACTCCATCGGCGCGGTGCAAGGCCCGTTCGACAGCTTCCTGGCGTTGCGTGGTCTGAAGACCCTGCATCTTCGGATGAAGGCGCATTGCGAGAACGCACAGGTGCTGGCGGAATGGTTGGAAGGCCACCCGGCGATCGAGAAGGTGCTTTATCCGGGACTCAAGTCGCACCCGCAGCATGAGCTGGCCAAGCAGCAGATGGATGGCTTCGGCGGCATGGTGTCGATCTATCTCAAGGGCGGCGTCGACGCGGCGATGCGGTTCTGCGAGCGAACGAAGCTGTTTGCATTGGCCGAGTCACTGGGCGGCGTGGAGAGCCTGGTGAACCATCCGGCGATCATGACCCATGCCAGCGTGCCGGTGGAACGGCGGGCGGAGCTTGGGGTTAGCGACAATCTGGTGCGGCTGAGCGTGGGGGTCGAGAATGTCGATGACCTGCGTGCCGACCTCGACAATGCGTTGGCGGCTCAATGACGAAGGCCGAAGATCGTCCACAAGCCCCAGTTCGAGAAGGCCAGCAGAAGGGCGAGACGGCATGAAACTTCTGCACGATCTGCGCGACAGCTTGCGCCATCACGAATTCTGGACCTATGCGATATGGCTGGATATCGTCACTAGATATCGCCGCACCCGCATTGGTGTCGCCTGGATAGTGATGCCGCCATTGGCGTACGTGTTGGGCCTGGGCTACCTATATTCCACCATGCTGGGGGGAGGTGCTGCGGAATTCATTCCGCATCTGGGCTTTGGTTATATCTTGTGGCGCCTGGCAATCCAGACGATGACCGAGTCGGCCGACGTCTTTTCTGCGCATCATGCGTTCATCATGGATGGGCGAACAAGATTCACCGATTTTATCCTGCGCACCGTCGCCAAGTCATCTTTGTTCTTCGTGGTTGGGCTGGCGATAGTCGTGGTGGTCGTCATGGCTATTTCACCGTCTTCGAACATTCGATTGTTGACCCTGGTGGTTACTCTGCCGGTGTTTTTCATCAATGTCCTCTGGATGGCAGTTGTCATCAGCTTGGTCGGTGCGCGTTTCCCGGACACCAAGGAGATGATCGGCACGGTGCTGATATTCGGATTTCTCCTTACGCCTATTTTGTGGGACGCGTCCATGGTGCCGCCGGAAACCCTTCGTGGCTCAGTGATGCGACTCAACCCGTTCTTCCATTTGCTGGAGTTTGTGCGCGCGCCCGCGCTGGGCGGATTGCCTGAGAAGCTGACGCTTTACTATGTGATTCCGGCCATGACGATATTGGGGTCCGCGCTTGCCGCGATACTCTATCGGCGCTACTCGCGATTCGTACCGCTTTGGATATGAGCAGGAATTTATTTCGATGACCATACACTTGGACGCGCATGGCATCGGTTTGCGAGTGCCACACTACGTACAGACCCCGCGCAAGGACAAGTCGTGGTTCGACACACTGGTGGGCGCGTCGATGTCGAGGCCGAAGCGGGTATTCCGCACCATTCTCGAGGATGTGAGTTTCAATGTCGCTGATGGTGATCGGATTGCGTTGATTGGCCGCAATGGTGCAGGAAAGTCCAGCTTGTTGCGCGTGCTTACCGGTGCCTATCCGCCAACCACGGGTTGGCTTGACATCAAGGGCGAGCGGCAAGCGCTGCTGAACATCTCGTTAGGTTTCAGTGGGGAGGCCACGGTCGAGGAGAATATCCTGCTGCGTGGGACCGCAATGGGCATGGCTGCAGACCATATCCGCGAACTCAGTAGCGAGATACTGCAGTTTGCGGGGCTCAATGATGCTGCCCAACACCGGTTACGCACGTTGTCATCCGGACAGAGGATGCGCTTGGGATTTGCGGTTTCCACGGCCGCAGTGCGGGATATCATGTTGCTCGATGAATGGCTCGGTGCCGGCGACATGCAGTTCATCAAGAAGGCGCGGGCACGAATGAACGACCGCGTGAATGGAAGCCGTATCGTTGTCCTCGCCACACACAATCTTGAAATTGCGCGGCGCGTTTGCAACAAGGGTGTTGTGATGGAACACGGCCGGGTTGTATTTGTCGGCGGGGTAATAGATTCAATAATGGAGTATCGGAAGCTGTGCCGCTGACAGCTGAATTGTGCAGGCGACCATGCGAATACTGTTGATTGCGCATGAATTTCCGCCAATCCCGTCTGCACAATCGTTGCGATGGGCGTACCTCGTACGGGAGTTGGCACTGCAGGGGCATCAGGTGCATGTGCTCGCCCCCGATCATCCGGGCTATGGGCCTTCCCATGGTTATCCCGAGCTTCCATCTACCGTAGCGGTCCACCGAACATTCCCCGGGCCTTTTGCCTGGTTGTTGAAGTTCCGCCCGACGCGGTCGCCGGCGACGACGACAGCAGTCTGTCCTGATACGCCCGCAACGAACTCGGTACGGCCGCCGGGCGACGGGCAGTCATCGCCTGTAGTACGGCTTAACTGGAAAGGGCGCTTGTTTGGAACCATCACTGGCTTGTATGGTTTTGGAATGTTCCCCGACCTGCGTGCGGAATGGAATCCTTGGGCGCGCCGGGCGTTGGGCCCGTTGCTTGAAAAAATCAGGCCAGATGTGGTCATCGCATCGCATGAACCGGCAAGCACACTCTCGCTCGGGTTCATGGCGCAGCAGCACGGCTATCGGTTGGCCATAGATCTTGGCGACCCTGTTTGTACCGGCTACACGCCTCGCCGGTGGCGCCAACGGTCTTTGCGTTTGGAGCGTCGAGTTTGTGACGAAGCCGACCTGGTCACTGTCACCTCGGCGGCGACCCGTGATTTGTTGATTTCCCGCCACGGCGCGAAGTACTCCCGCATCCATGTCATGGAGCAGGGCTTCGATGACTCTGTCAAGAGAACTGAAGGAGGTTCTCTTGCCGCTCCAATGGATGCTGGCCGTCTTGAGATGTTGTATACCGGTAGCTTCTATTCGTTCCGTCGGTCTACCGAGTTGGTTGCTGCGGTGGTTGGGACAGCCGGAGTTCGGCTCACTGTAGCGTCATCGGCCGTCCCCGACGCTCTTGTCCACGCAGCTGATCGACATCCCGAAGCAATTCGTTTGCTGGGCTTTCTTCCCCATTGCGAAGTACTGAAAATGCAGCGAAGGGCCGATCTTCTGGTCAATCTCGGGAATGACGACCCAACCCAGATCCCAGGGAAGATATACGAGTATCTGGGCTCCGGCCAGCCGATCCTCCATATCGGCGACGATTTGGAAGATGAGTCTGCGATGTTGTTGCAACGCACGGGTGCGGGCTGGGTCTGCAACGACGACAGAGGCGCGATCGCCGGGATATTGGTTGAACGTTTACAAGAGCATTTGACGGAGGTAGCTCCGTTGCAACGACACCGCAATGAGGACGCAATAGGCCGCTACGCATGGAAAGCACATGCTCATAAGCTGGCTCAGGAGCTTCTTCGGTCAGAGCGGTAAAAGTGGAAATTGATATTGGACTCAGGGAGTCACGAGATGCAAGATGAGTTTGTACAGGAAATCTCTACCCTTTCGGTGATCGGACTTGGCTATATCGGCCTACCGACTGCAGCGATGTTTGCTTCGACTGGATTGCGTACGATCGGTGTCGATGTGAGTCAGCGCGCGGTTGATGCGATCAACAGCGGTGAGGCTCATATCGAGGAAGATAACTTGGATGAGCTGGTCGAGCGGTGTGTTCAGTTGGGCCATCTGCGCGCGGTGAAAGAGCCGGTGCCTGCCGATGCCTTTATCATTGCGGTGCCCACCCCCGTTGCGCACGACGAAGCACATACCCCGGACGTATCCTACATTGCGGCTGCCGGCGCGGCCATCGCGCACGTGTTGAAAAAAGGAGACTTGATCATCCTCGAGTCGACCTCACCGGTAGGAACTACCGGTCTCCTGGCGGACATACTGGCGCAAGCACGGCCAGACTTGAGCTTTCCGCAGAATGCGGAAGATCAGCCTGATGTGTGCTTGGCATATTGTCCCGAGCGCATCATTCCCGGGCGGATGTTGAAGGAGTTGGTCGAGAACGACCGAATCATCGGCGGCATGACTCCTCGTTGTGCGGAACGAGCCGCAGCCCTGTACAAGCGCTTTGTACGTGGTACGTGTCATATAACCACGGATCGCACCGCGGAGATGGTAAAGCTGACTGAGAACTCCTTTCGCGATGTCAACATTGCGTTTGCCAACGAGTTGTCGATGATCTGCGATGACCTCGACCTCGACGTATGGAAGGTGATTGAATTTGCCAATCGCCATCCGCGCGTATCGATTCTCAAGCCGGGTGCAGGGGTTGGCGGGCATTGTATTGCGGTGGATCCGTGGTTCATCATTTCCAGTGCACCCGAACGGTCGCGCATGATCCGCACCGCGCGCGAGGTCAATGATTTCAAACCCCATCATGTCGTCGCCAAGGTGGACGCTGCATTGGCGCTCGACCCGGATGCCACCGTCGCGTGCCTCGGGTTGACGTACAAGCCGGACGTGGATGACTTCCGCGAAAGCCCATCGCTTGAGATTGCCACGGTGCTCTCTCGCAAATATGCTGGACGCGTTGTCTGCTGCGATCCGTTTGCCACGGCACTGTCGGAAGATGAGGCGCGGGATCGCGGAATCACGTTCGTCGAGATCGACAGGGCGTTGAACCAAGCGGACATAATCGTGGTGCTGGTGTCGCACAGCGCGTTCCAAGGCTTTCCGAAGCCGCAGAACAAGACTGTCGTCGATCCCGTAGGATTTTGGATCTAATCGCTTCTAATCGGGATGTCCATCGGATGTTCCAACACCAAGTTCAAGTGAGAAAATGATGGCGGGCATGGGTGCGGATCGCGAAGTACCTGAGGTGGAACAGTGTTTCGACCCGCCCGTGGGCGCCGGGCAGCAGCTGGATGCAACGCAACGACGCATTCGGCAGCTGCATGACGATCTGCGGCGCAGCCAGGGGGAAGTCCGTGAACTGCGCGCAACGGCCCAGCGGATCAGGAGTGAAAGCTCGCGCAGGGCGGATTTGCTGATTGAAGCCGATACCTTGGTGACTGCGGTGGAAGCGGGCATGCAGGCGGTGCTGCGCTCTATCTCCCTGCAGCTGGGCTACTTGATCACGCGCTCGGTCCGATCCGTAACAGGCATGCTGGCGCTTCCCTATCGCGCTGCGAAGCTGTTGCTTGAAGCTCGTCGTTCAGCCCGGTCCATGCCAGGCGAGGCGCGACCGGTGGTCACGGTTCCGTTGCCATATGACTGGTTCCCACCGGCCCTGCGCCAGCAACTGACGAGGTTTCATGCTGAGTACGTAGCGGATACTGGCGAGGAGAGGAAGATCGAGGGTAGTCAAGCAGCGGCCATGGCTCCGCGTGTCAGCGGCCTGCCGGCGAACTCGGCGGATCTCCGGGTCGCTGCGATCATGGACGAATTCACGTTCAACGCCTATCGCGACTGCTGCGATGTCAAGGCGGTGACGCCGGAAGGCTGGCGCGGAGAACTTGAACTACAAAAGCCCCACCTGCTGTTCATTGAGTCGGCGTGGGATGGCAAGGACAGCCTGTGGCAACGCAAGGTCTCCAATGCCTCTGCAGAATTGCGCCAGTTGGTCGGGCATTGCCGGCGGACCGGCATTCCGGTGATCTTCTGGAGTAAGGAAGACCCCGTCCACTTCAAGACGTTCCTGGACACGGCCCGGCTAGCCGACTTCGTGTTCACCACCGATATCGACTGCATCAAGCACTACAAACTCGCGTTGGGGCACGAGAGGGTGTATTTGCTGCCGTTTGCCACACAGCCGCGTGCGCACGACCCAATCGAACGCTATAACCGAAAACATGCGTTTTGTTTTGCCGGCTCCTATTACGTCCGCTACCCGACCCGGCAGAAGGATTTCGCCAATCTTATCGCAGCGGTATCGACGCTGGCGCCGGTCGACATCTACGATCGCAATCACGGAAAAACCCATCCGAACTACATCTTTCCCGAAGAGTACCGTCCACACATTCTTGGCACCCTGCCGTTCGACCAGATCGACATGGCCTATAAGGGCTATCAATTCGGCATCAACATCAACACCGTAAAGCACTCGCAAAGCATGTTTGCGCGCCGGGTTTTCGATTTGCTGGCGAGCAACACGGTGACTGTCAGTAATTATTCCCGCGGCATGCGGCTTGTGTTCGGCGACCTGGTGATAGCCAGTGACGACAGCCAGCAGCTGATCCGCCAGCTCAAGCCGCTGGTGGACGATCCCATCAGGGTGGGCAAGTTCCGCTTGGCTGGCCTGCGCAAGGTCATGCGCGAACACACCTATCAGCACCGACTTGGCTATATGGTCGAAAAAGTATTTGGCCACACCGCGCAAGCGCAAGGCGCGAAGGTTGTTGTGTTGGCCAACGTCGCCGATGACGCTTCGCTTGATGCGGTGATTGCCAACTATCGGCGCCAGCAGTGGGTGCACAAGCGGTTGTTGCTGAGTCTGGCAGCCGGTTTCCTCCCTGCGAATCCGGCTGTAGTCGACGACGTGGAGGTGATTCTCGCGGACCAACACTGCCACAGAAAGTTAAGTGATCTGATTCCCGGCGGTCACTATGTTGCCTTGTTCACGCCTGGTGACTACTACGGTCCCAATTACCTTGCCGATTTGGCGTTGGCCACCGGCTACAGCCCGGTGGATGCCGTCGGCAAGCACGCCTACTACCGCTCCACGCCAAACGGCACCCAACTGGAGAACGCGGGGGGGCAATATCAGATGAGCGAAGAAGTGGCGTTGCACCGGGCTTTGGTCTTGCCGAGCGCGCTAGACGGCAGTGCCACACTCGAATGGGCCCAAACACCCCAGATCGTGCCGATTGAAACCCTGACTGTTGATGAGTTCAATTACTGCGCTGGAGGCACTGCGCAGCCCGATGACAGCATTAGTGCCCTGGTGGGTGATTTGGAGGGTCTGGACGAAGGTGTTCCCGTCGACGAGTTGTTGAAGATCGCAGAAGGCATCCGGGGCGGAACTCTTACCGTCGACGCGAGCGGCCAACATGGAATCGAGCAGGTCGGCTCTGAGCGACTCCATGATCTGTTCGGGGCAATGGCCAATAAGTATCTTTCGATGGAACACGACGGGAGCGAGCTGATAGTCGACTCGACCGTGCCGCCGGGCCAGCATGCTTATTGTTACCTGACACAGGCGCTGCCCAGAGCTTCCTTGAACCTGACCGACGTGGCACGCATGCAACTGGTTTGCGAACCAGGTAAGGGACTTGAACTGGTCCTCGTCTTCCAGGATGAAACAGGTAACAAGCTTGGCCATTCGATCGTGAAGGCCGCCAACAATATCACCGCTGCCGTACCGGTCGGGACGACCCAGGTGCTGATCGGCCTGCGCCTGACGTCGGCGGGGCGTTTCACGATCAAGCACCTCGCGCTCGACCACGTCCCACTCCAGGTGGATACCATCATCGGTCGCTCCCGCACTCTGCTGCTGGCGAAAAATTATCCCTCCTACCGCGATCGCTACAAACATGCATTCGTGCATCGAAGGGCTATGGAGTACGACCGGTGTGGCGCAAGCGTCGACGTGTTCCGGATCGGCTCAGGGCAGCTTTGCTTCAGCGAACACGAAGGTGTGGATGTCACCGAAGGGCAGTTCGAGCATCTACGCGCTGCGCTGGCGTCTGGCCACTATCGCAACATCCTGGCGCATGTCCTCACCGAGCAGGCATGGGAGGTGTTGCAGAAGTACGTTAGTAATACACGCATCTACGTATGGGCGCATGGATCTGAAGTGCAGCCTTGGACGCGGCGGCCGTTCGAGTACAGCACCGACGGCGAGCGGAATCGTGCAACCGTGCTCAGCGAACGGCGCATGCGCTTTTGGAAAGCGCTTCTCAAGGTTCCGCATCCCAACCTTGTCATGGTGTTTGTTTCACAGCACCTTGCGGAAACCATGTTCGAAGACCTGGGATTCCGATTGCCGGACAGTCAATACCGGGTTATCCACAATTTTGTAGATGATCAATTGTTCGCCTACTGCCAGAAGTCGCCGGAGCAGCGGACCAGGATTATCTCGATCAGGCCGTACGCTGGACGGGTGTATGCCAACGATCTGACGGTTCAAGCGATCGTCGAACTCAGTCGTCGCGAGTTCTTCGATGAACTCCAGTTTCATCTGATCGGCGACGGCGTTTTGTTCGACGAGACGGTTGAACCGGTACGGACGTTCCCGAACGTCAAGATAGAGCGTCGGTTCCTGTCGCAACGCGAGATCGCCGATTTGCATGCCGACTACGGTGTGTTTTTGTGTCCGACGCGCATGGACTCCCAAGGCGTTTCGCGCGACGAGGCGATGGCCTCCGGACTGGTTCCGATCACCAACCCGGTTGCTGCCGTCCCCGAGTTCGTCGACGAAAGCTGTGGATTACTGGTCGAGCCCGAGAGTGCTACCGCGTTGGCCGATGCCATTGAGCGGCTGTATAGGGATCCTGCGTTGTTCCTCCGCCTATCAGAAGCTGCCGCGGCAAGGGTGCGCGAGCAGAGCGCGTTTGAAACCACCATCGCCCGGGAGATCGAGCTGTTCGACCACCAAGTGGAGCGCGCTGGCGCATGATGCTTGCGTTGGATTACACGCGTTGGGGCAGTGCGAGGCACGTTTGGGACTCTACTTCCGACCTGTTGGCAGCTACGAGCATTGCCGATGGCGTGCACAGCATCCAGGCCGAGGGGTTGCCGCTCGATGTGCTGATGGTCAACGGCGCCCGCTTGGGGAGAGCGACACAGACAGTGCTCCCGGTGTTCTTCTCCGGCGCGGTGAGCAATCGCGATGGCAGGCCGGGACCTTTTTTCTCCGGGTCTGGCATCGCCGAATCAAAGGGCATCGCCGCGCTATGCATCGCCGACCCGACCTTGGCGTTGGATCCGGACCTCGGTCTGGCGTGGTACGCCGGCAGTAGCCGGCAGCAAACCCAAGCCTGTGTCCTGGAACTGTTGGCCGGACTTGCCGACAAGTTGCAGGTCGAATTGCTTCTGGTCGGGGGATCCGGTGCGGGTTTCGCAGCACTGCAGCTCGGGGCCAAACTGCAAGAGCGCGCTTCAGTGCTCGTCTGGAATCCGCAAACTGATCTGCTGGCGTATTACCGCAATGCGGTCAAAACGTACTTGCGCAGCGCATTTCCGGACGAAGCCTGGGAAGACGATCCTCAATTGACCGGCGCGGGCGCCGTGATGCAGGGCAAGGGTGTCTCGCACGCAGTGCACCTGGACTACGCTGCGGGGCAGTTGCCGCGGCGGCTGGTGTACCTGCAGAACGCCAGCGACGACTTCCATGTTCTGAACCATGCGGGCGCCCTGCTGGCCGGCATGACGGTCGAGGCGGACGAGGGCCGATACCGAACTGCCGACGAGCGCGCGCTATTCTGGTTCGGCGATTGGGCGCAGGGGCATGAGCCCATTCCAAAGCGGACCCTCGGCGCCTTGATTGACCTGATGCTGGACCCCGGGAAGTCGATCGAAATAATCAGTCATAGCTTGCGAACGCTGGTGGACGACGCGGGTGGCGAAGTATCAAGGCTGCCGCTTAGTTTCCGTCATGCTGCCAATCGCGCAAACCTTGGCGTCCGGGCGTTGACCGACATGGCCAGCCTGAAGGTAAGCGCCACCGTTGAGGGGGTGCCATCAGGACTTGCCTCTGCGCGGTTCGCGTTCTACGTCTTTTCGGGCGCAGAGCGTATCCAGACGCGGTGGTACGAAAGCGCACCGGAGGCCGAGTTTCCGCTTTTGCCGGGCAAGCCGCCGACCCGGGTTGCAGCTTTTGCGATGGACAGCTTCGGGCAGAAGATGAGGGCCATGGCGCCCGTTGGGTCTGCTGCCTCCCTAACCCGTGGCAGTTCAGCGGCGCTCGATCCGAGCATCCATTCGGACCAACCGCGTCCCGTTGCTGTATTCGTGCTCGGGAGTTGCGTCTCGCGGGACGCGTTCGCATTGGTCGACACCGACATCGCCCTGGTCCGATACGTCGCCCGCACCTCGCTGGCCAGCGCCTTCCATCGGACTCCGGCGCCGGCGCACATGTTATCCGCTCTAAATTCCATGGACAGCGAGTGGCAACGCCGCATGGTCGAAATCGATCTCGCCAGAAAGCTGCCGGCCATGCTTAGATCGGCTCAGTTCGATGTAGTGCTGCTGGACTTGATCGATGAACGTTTTCCACTATTGATGTTGGGCGATGTGCCGGTCACGATATCCACGGAGTTCAAGAAAGCGGGATTTCCGGAAGATCGGAACCAATCGCTGGGATATGCCAGTGACTCGCGGATGCAGCTTTGGCTGGATGGGGTGAAGCGGCTTATGGATACGGTTGACCCGTCAAAAATTATTATCAATCGCGTGTATTGGGCTTCACGGTCCGATAGTGGCGAACTTCTAGAAGATCAAGATAGCATTCGTGCCCACAATGAAATGCTAGGAGATATGTATGATAACCTTGCAATATGCTATCCATTCGCGACGATAGATTATCCGCCGGACATCCTGGTCGCGGATACGAATCATCGCTGGGGGCTTTCGCCGTTTCATTACGTGCCACAGATGTACCTGCACACCATGAAGCGTTTGCGTGAACTGACCGAAGATTCGCATGGGTTCGGATAATCTAAGAGACGGCTTCTCCGGACATGCTGTTAAATATCTCAACTGATACGGGATTCACATGGTGATTGGCAGGAATCTGTACAAGGCAGTCGTTGTCTTGGGAGTGGTCGCTTGTGCCTTGGGGGCAGGGTTGGCGCTGTGGTCAGCGGAAGTGGTGAACGCACTGGTATGCGTCGTGCTCGGCTGTTTGTTGGTAGCAACTCACTTGAATCACGTTTCCTCGGTTGGTCAATTCACGGATCTAGGGGGACGGATCGATCGCGGGCTGCAATCACTTGGCTTGGGCTTGCTGGATCGGGTTGACCGTTCGAACGAGAAGCTCGAGGCGTCCATTGTTCAGATTGACAAGAAGGCCAAGGATCTTATTTCCAAGCAGATCGAGATGAAAACAGCAGTTATTGAAACTCAGACGACTATGATCGACATTTTGCGTCGGGTAAAGATCAGTCATAAGGCGGTAGCCACGGCCGAGGACGAGCTTGCTAAACATGTGATTGGGAAGAGTGCAATGACACTCCTGGCCATGCGTGAAATGCAAAGTTCGCTTGAACGATCAATTTTATCGACGAAAGATCAGATTGATAGCGGCGTGAACTTGAACGTCAGCGGACTGTTGAAAGAAATAAGTTCATCGGAGGATCGGCTCGGTCGCGCGACAATCGAAGTTCAGGATGTCATTACAAAGAACGGACAAGCTCTGCGCCGCCAGATAGACCAACGGTATGATTCCCTCAGGGTTCAACTGGAGAGGTCTCCCGGTGAGTTGGCTGGCTTGATGAGTGTGGCGAACGATCTTCTTCTGGATTCGACCGACGTTCCTTTACTCGGTGGTTGGGCGGTATCCGCGCCGACTCTTACGGCACTGCTCAAGGAAATTGGCAGGAATCCTGGCGTCGAGAATGTTGTTGAATGCGGATCGGGAGCGTCAACGATCTGGTGCGGACTGGCGTGTAGGAAGCGAGGTCACGGCCACGTTTATGCGCTTGAGCACGATCCAAAATTTGCCGAGGTGACAAGGAAGTATATTACCAGGAACGGGCTCGACCCTTGGGTCACCGTAGTCGACGCGCCACTTATTCCATATGTCGTCGAAGGGGTGGAGTACCGTTGGTATTCATTGCAAGAAATTGAGGGCGTCGAGAAAATTGATCTACTGTTCGTTGATGGCCCGCCTGGGGAAACCGGCCCAATGGCCCGATACCCAGCCTTCCAATTGCTGGCTCCGAGATTGTCTGAGAACGCTTGGGTGGTTCTCGATGATACGGTCAGAAAGGAAGAGCGGGACATAGCGGCGATGTGGTGTGAAGGGCAGGCGGCTGGATTGAAGCTGACACTGCTCCAGGAGCTGCCAAAGTCCATGATTTTGATTGCTAAACGCAGCCTCGGGGCCTGAGCTGCTCCGGCCAAAGGAGGCAAGAATGCAAGTAGCTGTATCCGTAATCATTCCGGTCTACTGCGGCGCGCAGTGGGTCGAAACCTGCCTACAATCGTTCCAGCGGCAGACCCTTGAGTCTGAAAAATTCGAGCTCGTTCTCATCTTCAATGGGCCGGAGGATGGCGCTCGCGAAATTGTTGGACGTTTTTCCGAACGACATCCGGATCTAAATATGGTCCTGTTGCGAGCTGAAACAGCCTCGGCGTCTCTTGCGAGAAACGTTGGGGTAGAGCACGCCCGCGGTGAGTATATAACCTGGGTCGATTGCGACGACTGGGTATCCGAGAACTACCTGGAGCTCCTGAGCTTTGCAGCTCATCGTCGTATCGTGCCCGTTGCCCAGATCGTGGATGTGCTTCCAGATGGAACCAGGGATGAGTCGTCGGCAATCAATGTCGACATACTTTCTAGGGCCGAAGGGTTGGTTGCAGCGAAGGCATTGAGGCGAATGATGACGATTGTGGCGTGCAAGCTAGTCCCGCGCGCGGTGGCCATGGAAACGCCGTTCGATTGTTCACTTAGGAGTGGCGAGGATGTTGCTGCTTTCGCCAGAATTTTTGCGGCAGCCGGACTCAGGTTTGACGTAACGCCCGCGTTGGCTGGCGCAAAGTACTATCGTCTTCGCCGCGAGGGGTCTGTTTCACGGCAAGTTCCGAATTTCGACTTTTCTGTGGCCCAACGTTTGGATGTCATCGAGTCCTTGAATGAGACTCTGAAGCTTTATCCTGGAAAGCTGGACGAGACCATAAAGGGTCTTATCAACTCCCAGACGCATTTTATGCGCCGATACCTCGAACTGAATCCTTCCGAGTATCAGCGTGTCGCGGACCTAGTAACGTCGGCGTACCCGGCATACTTTCCATGGGAGTTGTTCAACGGCTCGGCTGACAAGCTCGTCGTGGCATATAACTTCGCCCCCTACGCCGACACTGGAGCGGTAGTTGCCGCCAAGCGCATCCGCAATGAGGCAAACGTTGTCGACGTAATCTCGAACCGGATGGATGGTGCCCGCAAGAAGGACGACGACATCCTTAGCCTGGTTCGGCCCTATATACGGGATACTGTCAGTATTGACTTGCCGGTTGCCTTTGGAAGTTGGTCTACCATAGGGCAGTTTGTCGCTCGGGGGATGGAGATAATTCTGGCCCGTTTTGATGGGCGCCCCACCTATCGTGAGTTGTATAGCCGGGCGATGTGGCCTGCTTCGCACTTTTTGGCCGCGATCTACAAGATTCGCTTTCCTCATGTCAGGTGGACGGCGGAATTCTCGGATCCGTTGTCGATCGATAGCGTTGGTTGTCGACGTCAGGGTCTAGTCGGGATCGATGAGATCAGCGAGGAACTGCTGGACGCCCTGCCGGAGAGTATCCGAACAGGGCTTGCGGAAACTAGGAATCTGTTCGAGTGGGCCGAGATCGTCCCTTACCTGCTTGCCGATGAGTTGGTTTTCACGAATCCGAATCAGCTGGAGGTGATGAGTTCTTGCTTGGCCCGGCCGGAGATCAGAGAGGTTGTTCGCGAAAAGGCAACCATCAGTCCGCAGCCAACGCTTCCTGAGTGTTTCTACAGAATTGGCAACCCGGCGATCCTCATGGACGCTGCCACAGCGAACATCGCCTACTTTGGCGACTTCTACTCAACGAGAGGGTTGGAGGAAGTGCTTGATGCGTTGGGTCGGCTCGACGCTCGGGCGCGAACTCGGGTTAAGCTGTATGTCTTCACGTCGAACGTAGCCCGGACAAAGGCTGAATTTCAGACGCGCGGATTGGCCGACGACACCGTTTCAGTGAACGAGTCCATCCCGTACTTTGACTTCCTAGCGGCACTGAATAGGTTCGATTGCCTGATCGTAAACGACGCTAGGACGCGCGATCATTATTCGGTTAATCCATATCTTCCATCCAAATGGAGCGATTATTCTGGCTCCGCCTCGGCAAAATGGGGGATAGTGGAGCGTGGGAGTTCGCTCGCCGCGGTTCATCACCTCGATTTCAAGACCTTCCTCGGGGACGTTGCGGCTGCGGAGGAGGTGTTGTCCGAGTTGATTTCGCGGAAGATGCCGGGAGATACCTATCGAGCCCGGAAGAAGGCTGCAGAGTAGGTCGTTCCGTCCGAATCCTTTCAGAGCCCCCGATGTGAATTTTATGTTCCGCCGACCTTGGACCGCGATGGTTTTGGTCGTCAGTTGTGTCGATCCAGGAAAGTTGAGGAATTGTGAGGGGCGGTTGCACTACCGGCGCCCCAGCGGCCTCAAGGGATGCATATCTATGGTACGGAGAAACCATTTTGAGGAAGATAGGAATATTCGGGGCTGGCGGGCATGCTCGAGAGATTCTTGGTTTGCTGGATGACCTCGGCATGCTCAGTCGGGTATCGAGCTTTGTTGAAAGCGATGAATTGTGGAACGAACGTAGTGTCGCAGGATTTTCTGTCAAACGTCTATCGCAGTTTGATTGCATGTCTCACGACGTTGTGATCGCGATCGGCGACTCATTTGGGCGGCGCGCGATTCGTGCGGCTCTCCCCAGCGATGTGCGCTATCCCATTTTAGTCCATCCCACAGTGGTTCGCGGCAGCCGCATCGAGATGGGTCCAGGTTCAATTATCTGTGCCGGCAGTGTCCTGACCTGCGACATCGTACTTGGAGAACACGTTCACCTGAACAGGACGTCGAATATTGGTCATGACTGCGGGATAGATAATTTTGTAACCACGGCGCCCGGGGTCGTGATTGGGGGCAACTGCACCGTTGGTGAAGCCACTCAGATTGGTGCGAGCGCGTGTGTACGGGAAAGGACCAAAATTGCGTCCGAGGTTGTAATAGGAATGGGAGCAGTTGTCGTATCGTCAATTCACGAGACCGGCGTCTATTTTGGCAACCCTGCAAAGAAGCGAGTCCTGTGAAGCGAGAGCAACCAAACGCAGAATCTCGATTCCGGCAGTTGGTTGCTCTATGTCGAAGTGAGAAATTTCGCTTTCTGGCGGTAGGTGCTTGGAACACCTTGTTTGGTTATATCGTCTTCTGTTTTGTGCATATATTTTGGGGTGGCCTACTTGGTGTGATCGGCACCCTCATCACCTCTTATGCTATTGCTCTGCCCCAATCATTTTTGACCCAGCGCCTGCTTGTCTTTCGCGCCGCGGGGGCTTGGCCCCGGGAGCTGAGTCGATTTTCGCTAGCAAGCAGTGTTATATTCACTTCCAATCTCGTTTTTTTGCCAGTCGCTGTTCACGCCACGGGCTCCGATCCCGCGGTTGTCCAAGCGGCATTTATGGTGCTATCAACTTTCGTTAGTTACCTCACCCACAAGCATTTTTCATTCAGTCGGTAGAATTTAATGAAGCGAATTCCATTGCTAGTGCCGCAGATGCCGAGAGCGGAGCAGTTACTTCCGTATCTTGTTCGAATCGATAGGAATCGGCAGTACACCAATTTCGGACCGCTAAACGCCGAGTTTGAACGTCGACTCATAGTCGATTCCGCCCCGGGTCTCGGAATAGGTAACATTACGACGGTTTCAAACTGCACAGTCGGGCTCGAGCTCGCTTTGCAAGCTTTGGACCTGCCGCCACACGCGAAAATTTTAATTCCAGCCATCACATTCGTGGCGACGGCAACAGCAGTCATTCGAGCCGGGTTTATCCCAGTGATTGGAGATGTTGACCCGGATACTTGGTGCCTGTCCCCAAGCTTGGCCGAGGCCGCGTTTCGTTCAGACGCAATCGCGGCAGTGATGCCCGTTGCGACATTCGGGAGACCGCATAACGTAGATGAATGGGATGCGTTCACTGGCCTGACTGGTGTGCCGGTCATTATTGATGCTGCGGGTGCTTACGGAAATCAATCGGTTGGTACCTCGACGGACGTAGTCTATAGTTTCCACGCGACCAAATCGTTTGGCGCGGCGGAGGGAGGCGCCGTCATTTCATCAAATAAAGATCGAATCCGAATGATCCGCCGCTTAGCAAATTTTGGGATAGATACGACTGATGGCCGGCTTCAAGCGGTTGGTACCAACGGTAAGATGAGTGAGTATCACTGTGCGGTTGGACTTGCGTCCTTCGATGAGTGGGCAGAGACAAAGAGCGCACGAATCGAACTCTACGCACGCTATAGTGAATCACTGCGTCGTACCTGCTCGTCGCTAACCTTTCAGGAAAAGCCGGTTGACGGCATATATCCACTCATGCCGGTATTACTGCCTCCCGGCGTGCTTGCCATCGACATTTATAAA
Source organism: Lysobacter sp. A378 (assembly GCF_054052125.1). Classification (NCBI taxonomy): domain Bacteria; kingdom Pseudomonadati; phylum Pseudomonadota; class Gammaproteobacteria; order Lysobacterales; family Lysobacteraceae; genus Lysobacter; species Lysobacter sp. A378. The sequence goes on from NZ_JBSVRK010000001.1 coordinate 662,926, forward strand.
GATTTGTTGGAAAGCGGGGTGGAAACCAGACGCTGGTACTGCCCGCCGCTGCATACTCATCCAGCGCTCATGGACATGCCTGTCATAGGAGAGCTGTCAGTCGCTGAGGATATGGGCAGCCGGATTCTTGGACTTCCTTACTATATCGGAATGAGTGATGTAGATATTGAGTTTGTATGTGATCGCCTGGACGCTGCGCTTTGCGAGCGACGAGAGAAATATCAGTGAAAAAAATTAGCTATGTAGTCCCCGTCTATCACAATGAAGGAACTATTGTTCTCACTTGGCAGGCTATCAAAAAGCTTTTTGATGCTCAGTTAGTCGGCTATTTGTACGAAATAGTTTTTGTTGACGACGGGTCTGCTGACGGATCTTGGGCGGAGATGTGCGAAGTTTCTGCGCAAGATGAGAATGTAGTACTCGTCAAGTTCACTAGAAATTTTGGACAAGTTCCCGCAATTATCGCCGGCTACCAGCGAGCTGCTGGTGACGCCGTCATCAATATGTCTGCTGATCTCCAGGACCCCGTGGAATTGACGGTTGAGATGGTGCGTAGTTGGGAGCGTGGTTCTGAGATAGTAGTTGGTTACAGGCAGGACCGGGAAGATTCGTTCGTCGCGCGCACCTTTTCCCGACTTGCATACGGCGCGCTACGGTTATCCAACAAGGAAATCCCCGAAGGCGGCTTCGATTTTGTACTGATGGGTCGACGCGCTATGGGGTCTTTTCTGAGTTATCGAGGGCGTAACCGGTTTTACCAGGGAGACATATTATGGGCGGGTCACAGCGCAGCTTTCTTGCCTTATACCCGAAGAAAACGACCGGTTGGAAAATCGCAGTACAGTTTCAGCAAAAAACTTAAGCTCTTCTTTGATTTTATTCTTGATGGGTCATACCTTCCCATCAGGTTGATGTCAATTTGTGGCGTAGTCATTGCAGGACTGGGGGCTTTGTATGCTGTAGCGATCGCCGTATCGTGGGCTTTCGGCGGCACTCCGTTTCCTGGCTGGGCCCCGCTGATGGTTGTTGTGTTGTTGGTTGGCGGGGCAATCATGCTGATGTTAGGGGTGATTGGCGAATACCTTTGGCGAATACTCGATGAGATCAAGGCGAAGCCCCTCTATATTGCGGAGAAACCTGCAGCGTCCATTGACCCTTGACAGCAGTGCCACCTATCAGAGTGAGCTCCAACATGTTTTTTTCATTTCAGCGGCTAGCAATTTACGGCGCGCTATCGGTTCTCGGTCTTTTCTTTCTTCTAGTTCTATCTGAGAACGCTAAATATATTTTTGACGCCGCGAACCCAGCGATGCTGGCTCGCGGGCTTGTTTTGTGCTCGCCTCCTCTTGCAACAATTGCTGTGCTACTAATCAGGCGAAGCGCATTTAGTCCGATTTGGTATGTGAGTGGCACAATTTTTTTCATAATCTGGGCGAGTGCCGCATATGGCATGCTGGTACCCACTGTATTGGTTAGCGATTTTCGTGCGATGTGGATTGCGGCTGAAAAGTTGGCGGCCACAGACTTCACAGGCGTTGCTACTGTGTATGAGCAACGGGTCGCGCTTCTGCTGGTTCCCGCGCTGAAGATCTTCGGTTCCGAGCTCTGGGTGTTACATGCTTTAAACACGGCGTTAGCGATAGCCATTTGGGCGCTGTGCTACGATGCCATACGTATATGGTCAGGGCATTATCCTGCGCAGATAATGTCTGCAATACTAGTTTGTGCCCCGGAACTTATGATGTCGTTAATGATTCCGACCCACGATCTATGGGGTTGTTTCTTTCTGGCGGTGTGGTTCTGGGCGGCTGCCAGATCGCTGCGTCGAATGGATGATTGTGCCTCGAACCTTCGAGTACTGGGTTGGAGCTTGTTTGTAGGCGTCTGCGCTGCGTTTCTGCAGGTACAGCGCGAGTTCGGATATTTTGCGATCGGTTCGATTGGCGTTGTGCTCGCGGCCAGGGCGGGCTGGAATCCTAAAGCAGCCAAGTTCAAGCTCCCTGCACTTTCACTGCTATGTGTGGTGCTAGCGTTTTCCGCAAGTTCCATGTTCATCAAGCGGGCTGATCTGGTCGAGCCCGTAGCCGGCGCCGGAATAAATGGCAGTGATTTTCGAATGACATACCGGCTTGGTAGCTTCACGCCATCCTATAGCACCGGTAAGTATGCATATGGAAAGGCATATCTGGAAACCTTCATTAAGGGTAACGATGCAGCGGCGTCGTTGTCCCGGTCTATCGTCGTTTCTGACTTGGCTGATAACCCCGATGGACGGGCCGCAGGTGTCCTGCACAAGCTGCGGATACTCGCGCGTATCGGGAGCCAATCATATTTCTATGCGGCCGAGAGGGGGCCTGAGGTTCGGCGCACGCTTATGTTCTGGAGCGCGTTGTATGCCGTGATGCTTTCTGTGTTGGCTTTGTTGGCAGTTCTCCAGTTTTTCAGTGTTTCGACCCTACCCGCTCCTGCCTTATTGATCACGCTATTTACGGGGTCAGTTATTGGTGCTCTTGCCTTGGTAGCTGAGGTGCAGAGTCGCTATATATTTTTCATCTGGTTGAGCTTGTCAGTAATCATTGGCTATGGCGCGTCATTGCGACTCGAAGGAGGTCACAGTATCCGCCACTTGGGTCGGAGTGGTTTCGGGGTTTTTGCATTGTGGGTCGGAATCTTCGCGTTGTACTTTGGACTTTCCGCACTGGTTTCCGTTGGTTACGCTACGCGCGATGGTCGTATCATTACAGAATGGAGCCATCCAGACGGACGTGACGCAGGAGTTGAAGTGGGGGAAAAGCTTAGCTTCCTCAAACAAGCTGGATACGACCGAGACGTGGGGTTGGGAGGTGCAGCGTTCACCATGGAAATTCCAGGGAGTGGAGAAAACTCACGGGTGGACACGATCGCCTGCGACTATGGGGATGCATCCTTTGGTTTTCACTACGCCATTAGATCGCTCGCTCCACGTGCGGAAGTTCCCATCCGGATGCGCGTCCTGGTTGACAACATTGTTGTGTGGACAGGTGAAACTCCTAGTGGTGAATCCGGATTAGTGAACGCGCCGATTGTTGCGAGCACCGGTTGCCATAGACTGGCTATAGTCCTGGATGCGCCGCTCGCGTCAACAGCTGTGACGGAGGACGGATTGATCGAGATCTATTACCCTCGGCTAATCTTCGACTGAGGGTAGTTCGCTGCGCTCAAGACTGGTCGCTGCGGTTTTCGTGACGAAGGTCTTCACCTTGCCAAGGGAGCGCATCCATCGAGCAAAATCTCAACGCATCAAAATGATGCGTTGAAATAAGCACCCCAGGCTCCAGGATCTGCCCGCCGTCAAAGTGCGGTATTGGCGACGATCGATGCGATGCGATTCGCGGACTCACCGTCGCCATAGGGGTTGAGCGCGCGTGCCATCGCCGTATAGGCTTCGGGGTCGTCCAGCAAGTTCGTTGTTTCCGTCAGGATGCGTTCCAAGGATGTCCCCACGAGCCGCACCGTGCCGGCGTCCACCGCCTCGGGGCGTTCGGTGTTGTCGCGCATCACCAGGACCGGCTTACCCAATGACGGCGCCTCTTCCTGTACACCGCCCGAGTCGGTGAGGATCAAGTATGAGCGCATCATCAGGTAGACAAATGGCAGGTAGTCTTGCGGGGCAATCAGGTGGATCCCATCGGTACCGGCCAATATACGATTGACGGGTTCCTGCACATTGGGGTTCAGGTGCACGGGGTAAACAACCTGGACGTCACCACGGTCGGCCAAAGTGCGCAATGCAATGCACATTTGCTCAAAACCGGTGCCGAAGTTCTCGCGGCGATGGCCGGTGACGAGCACCAGGCGCTTGTCGGGATCAAGGAACGGGAAGCGAGCCTCCAGCTCACCTCGCAGGCCGGCGTCGTCTTCGATACGGCGGACTACGTCAAGTAGCGCGTCGATCACGGTGTTGCCGGTGACATGGACGCTTGTGGCGGAGATACCTTCAGCCAGCAAGTTGTCCCGAGACAACGGCGTCGGTGCGAAGTGCAATGCGGTCAGCGGCGCGGTGAGGCGGCGATTGCCTTCTTCCGGCCAAGGGGAGTACAGGTTTCCGGTACGTAGGCCGGCTTCGACGTGTCCGATTGGTATCCGCTGGTAATAGGCGGCCAGTGCCGAGGCAAATGTCGTGCTGGTGTCGCCATGTACGAGAACGAGATCGGGGCGTCGGCGGGCCATGACTTCACTCATGCCGGCGACGATACGGCCGAACAGCTCCGGCAATGTCTGCCCGGGTGTCATCAGGTCAAGATCTTCGTCGGGAACGAGGCCAAACAAATCAAGTACCTGATCAAGCATTTGCCGGTGCTGCGCGGTGACTGCAACGATCACCTCGATGTTGGGGGTAGACCGGAGCGCTGATACGACCGGGGCCATCTTGATAGCCTCCGGACGAGTTCCGAATACCACCATCACCTTTTTCTTTGCAGTCATTTTTTGCTTTCTCTAAACGTAAATAACTCCGGGCTGTCAGGTGGCCCCGGAATAATATGGATTACAGCGCCACCTCTATCTCCGGCAGAATCTTGAACAGATCCCCCACCAGGCCAATATCCGCAATCTCGAAGATCGGCGCATCGCCGTCCTTGTTGATCGCCACGATGGTGCCGGCGTCCTTGATACCGGTCAGGTGCTGGATAGCGCCGCTGATACCGATCGCGATATAAAGCTCAGGCGCGATGATCTTGCCGGTCTGGCCGACCTGCATCTCGTTGGGGCAATAGCCAGCATCAACCGCCGCGCGCGAGGCACCGACCCCCGCACCGAGCTTGTCGGCGAAGTCGTAGATGATCTTGAAGTTTTCCTCCGAGCCGACGCCGCGGCCGCCGGAGACCACGCGCTTGGCGCTCTGCAGGTCGGGGCGGTCGGATTCGCCGGCGGCGAGGCCGACATAGCGGGTGTGGGTCGGCAGCTCGACGTCGGCCGATGCGGCTTCGATGCTCGCATTGCCGCCGGTTGCCGCTTCCTGCCAGGAGGCGGTGCGCACGGTGGCGACGACGGGGTGCTCGGCTGGTGCTTCGACGGTGATGATGGCGTTCCCGGCGTAGATGGGGCGCTTGAACACGTGGCTGGATTCGATCGCCATGATGTCCGACACCTGGGCCACGCCGAGCAGGGCGGCGACGCAGGGCATCAGATCCTTGCCGAAGGTGGTGCTCGGGCCGAACACGTGGCTGTAGCCGTCTGCCAGCTTGGCGACCTGGGGGGCCAACACCTGGGCGATCGCGTGGGCGTTGGCGTCGTTGGTGACGGTCAGGACCTTGGCGACGGCGGCGATCTGCGCGGCTTCGGCGGCGACTGCGGCCGGGTCGGCGGCGAGCACGACGATGTCGATGCTCTGCGGCGACAGCGCTTGCGCGGCGGTGACGCACTTGGCGGTGGAGGCGTTGAGCTTGCCGTCCAGGTGTTCGGCGATGATCAGGACTTTGGGCATCGAGATTTCCTCTGTAGGGCGGGTTTTAACCCGCCGTTTGACGTTGCGGGGTGGCGGGTTAAAACCCGCCCTACAGCAGCCCTTTGGATTTGAGTGCCGCGACCAGTTCGGCGGCGTCCTTGACCATTACGCCCTTGCTGCGTTTCGGCGGCGGGGCGTAGTGGGTGGTCTTGAGGGTATCGCCGGTGTCGACGCCGAGGTCGGCGAACGCGATGGTTTCCATCGGCTTGCTCTTGGCCTTCATGATGTCGGGCAGCTTGATGAAGCGCGGCTCATTCAGGCGCAGGTCGGTGGTGATGACGGCCGGCAGGTCGACTTCCAGGGTTTCAAGGCCCGCATCCACTTCGCGGGTCACGGTGGCCTTGGCATCCGCCACCTCCAGCTTGGAGGCAAACGTCGCCTGCGGGCGACCCCACAACGTGGCCAGCATCTGGCCGGTCTGGTTGGCGTCGTCGTCGATTGCCTGCTTGCCCAGGATCACCAGGTCCGGCTGTTCTTTTTCGATCAGCTTGACGAAGGCGCGCGCAGCGGTCAGCGACTGGATGTTCTGGCCGGCGTCGACCACCACGTGGATCGCGCGGTTTGCGCCCATCGCCAGGCCGTTGCGCAGGTGGGCCTGTGCATCGGCCGGGGCGATGGTGGCGACGATGACTTCGGTCGCGATGCCCTTGTCACGCAGGCGCAGGGCTTCTTCCAAGGCGATCTCGTCGAACGGGTTGGCCGACAGCTTGACGCCGTCGGTGACCACGCCGGAGCCGTCCGGCTTGACCTGGATGCGGACGTTGAAGTCCACCACTCGCTTGTAGGCGACAAGGATTTTCATCGTTGTGGGGGTTCCTTGATTGATACGGGGCCAGCCGATTGGGAACGGCATGCAGGCCCGGAAGTTGCCCATTCTAGCCGAGCGGGGCGCTGCTCGCAGTAGCCGGGGTAGCCAGTTCGGCTATCCTTTCAGGCGACACTTTTTCGGGAAAACCAGCATGCTGCATCCAGTCGTACTCAGTGGTGGCAGCGGCACCCGGCTATGGCCGTTGTCGCGGCAGAACCAGCCCAAGCAGTTCCTATCGCTGATCGGTGAGCGCTCGCTGTACCAGGAGACGATCCTGCGCGCGAACGGTCTGCCCGGGGTGCAGCCGCCGGTCACGGTGTGCAGTGAGTTGCATCGCTTCATGGTGGGCGAGCAGCTGCAGGCCATCGAGGTCGCCAGCGGCGGCATCGTGCTGGAGCCGGTCGCTCGCAACACCGCCCCGGCGATCGCCTTGGCGGCGCTGCACGTGTTGGCGACCGATCCCGACGCGACCTTGCTGGTGATGCCGGCCGATCACCTGATCGAGGATGAGGCGGCGTTTCGGGTCGCCGTCGCCGGCGCGCTTGAGCTGGCGAAACAGGACTGGCTGGTGGCGTTCGGCATCACCCCCGATTACGCCGAAACCGGCTACGGCTACATCCTGCGTGGCGAGGCATTGGGCGAGGGCGGTTTCAGGATCGAGCGCTTTGTCGAGAAGCCTGGCCAGGAGACGGCCGAGCGTTATGTGTCCGAGGGCAGTTATGCATGGAACTCGGGCATGTTCCTGTTCCGCGCGCAGCGTTACCTGGACGAACTGGGCCAGCACGCACCGGCCATCGTGGCGGCGGCGCGCGCGGCTTGGGCAACCTCCAGCTCGGACCTGGACTTCATCCGCATCGACGAAGCGCCGTTTGCCGCCAGTCCGGCCGATTCGATCGATTACGCGGTGATGGAAAACACCGACCGTGCCGCCGTGGTGCCGGTAAGCTGCGGCTGGAGCGACATTGGCTCGTGGTCGTCCTTGTGGGCGGTCGCCGAGCACGATGCCGATGGCAACCGCGCCGAGGGCGACGTGATCTCGGTGGATACCAGCAACAGCCTGATACGGGCCGCGGAGCGGCGTCTGGTCGCGACCATCGGGGTCGAGGATCTGATCATCATCGACACGCCCGATGCGACCCTGGTGGCGCACAAGGACCGGGTGCAGGACGTCAAGACCGTGGTCGAGCAACTCAAGGCGGCCGGCCGCAGCGAACACCTGTTCCATCGCAAGGTGTACCGGCCGTGGGGCAGCTATGACTCGATCGGGGTCGGCGAGCGCTTCCAGGTCAAGCGCATCGTGGTCAAGCCCGGTGCGGCGCTGAGCCTGCAGAAGCACAAGCACCGTGCCGAGCACTGGGTAGTCGTGTCCGGCGTCGCCGAGGTGACCTGCGACGAGCGGGTGTTCGAGCTGCGAGAGAACGAGAGCACCTTTATTCCGCTTGGCAGCGTGCACCGGTTGCGCAACCGCGGAACCGAGCCGGTTGAGCTGATCGAGGTGCAATCGGGCGGCTACCTGGGTGAGGACGACATCGTCCGGCTGGAGGATGTGTACGGGCGGTCGTAGCGGGCGGCTCGTAGCGAGGGTGTCCGAAAGGCCACTTCGGCGAGGCGCAATGCTCGCGGTAGACTGGCGTCATCCCGTACCAGGAGTCGTCCCATGGCCCAGGCCAGTACCGTATCGACCAAGATATTTCCCGATGCCAAGGCCGCGCTGGACGGCGTGGTCGCCGATGGCCAGACCCTCGCCGTGGGTGGCTTTGGCCTGTGTGGCATCCCCGAGGCGCTGATCGAGGCGCTGCGCGATTCGGGCGTCACCGGTTTGACCGCGATCTCCAACAACGCCGGTGTCGATGGTTTCGGCCTCGGCCTGCTGCTGGGCACCCGGCAGATCCGCAAGATGGTTTCGTCCTACGTCGGCGAGAACAAGGAGTTCGAACGCCAATTTCTGGCCGGCGAACTCGAACTTGAATTCAACCCGCAGGGCACGCTGGCCGAGCGCCTGCGCGCGGGTGGCGCAGGCATCCCGGCGTTCTTCACCGCGACCGGTTACGGCACGGTGGTCGCCGAAGGCAAGGAGACCCGCGAGTTCGACGGCAAGCACTACGTGATGGAGACCGCGCTCAAGGCCGATGTGTCGCTGGTCAAGGCCTGGAAGGCTGACCCGTCGGGCAACCTGGTGTTCCGCAAGACCGCCCGCAACTTCAACCCGGCGGTGGCGATGGCCGGCGCAGTCTGCATCGTCGAAGTCGAGGAGATCGTCGAACTCGGCGCGATCGACCCCGACCACGTGCACCTGCCCGGTATCTACGTCGACCGTATCGTCCACAACCCGACCCCCGAGAAGCGGATCGAGCAGCGCACCGTGCGCGAAGGAGATAAGTAATGGCCTGGTCCCGCGAGCAGATGGCGCAGCGCGCCGCGCAGGAACTCACCGATGGCGCGTACGTCAATCTCGGGATTGGCCTGCCGACCCTGGTCGCCAACTACATTCCCGACGGCGTCGATGTCTGGCTGCAATCGGAAAATGGCCTGCTCGGCATCGGTCCCTTCCCGACCGCCGAGGAGATCGACGCGGACCTGATCAATGCCGGCAAGCAAACCGTCACCGCACGTTCCGGCGCCAGCTACTTTGGCAGCCACGACAGCTTTGCGATGATCCGTGGCGGCCACATCGACCTGGCGATCCTGGGCGGGATGGAGGTCACCGACAAGGGCGACCTGGCCAACTGGATGGTGCCCGGGAAGATGGTCAAGGGCATGGGCGGCGCGATGGACCTGGTCGCCGGCGTCAAGCGCGTGGTTGTGCTGATGGAGCACACCACCAAGCGCGGCGAGCCGAAGATCCTGTCCGAATGCACGCTTCCGCTGACCGGCGTCGGCGTGGTCAGCCGGATCATCACCGACCTGGCAGTGATGGACGTCACCGCGGACGGGTTGAAGCTGGTGGAGTTGGCGCCGGATGTCGGCAGGGAAGAGCTGCAGGTGAAGACCGGCTGCCCGTTGTTACTGACTCAGTTCACGCCGGGGTGACGGCCGCGACAGTGAGGCCGAGTGGGTATCGGCCGGACATCGACGGGCTTCGCGCAGTCGCCGTCCTCAGCGTAGTTTTCTACCACATCAAAAATACCTGGGTGCCCGGAGGATATGTCGGGGTAGACATCTTTTTTGTCATTTCCGGCTTTCTGATCACCCGAAACATCTGGAACGAACTGCAATCGGGTAAGTTTTCGCTGGCCGATTTTTACCTGCGGCGGATCAGGCGAATTGCCCCCGTATTTTTTGTTGTCACGGCAACCACCTTGTTGGCTGGTGCGTTGCTATTGCTCCCAGCCGATCTTTTGAGGCTTTCGATATCTGCGATCTGGGCCTCGTTGTCCGCAGCCAACATCTACTATTGGAAGTACCTGGATACCGGTTATTTCGCCGCCGCGTCCGCAGAAGAGCCGTTACTCCACATGTGGTCTCTGGGGATAGAAGAGCAATTCTATCTGGTCTGGCCTGCCCTGCTGATGCTGCTTGCACTGGTTTCGCGGCGCCGGATGGTGACGATTGCTGCAACTGTATTGATCTGTGTGGGTTCGTTCGTAGTTGCTGAGCTGACGAATGTCAGTGCACCGAAGTTCGCTTATTATATGCTGCCAGCCCGTACCGGCGAGTTAATGATGGGGGCGTTGCTGGCATTTTACGCATGCTGGGCTGCGAAAGAGAAAGATCTTCCGTTAAATTGGCAGGTATGGGTCGGCGAGATAGCCTCGGTTCTTGGGCTCGGGCTGGTCGCGTTCTCGCTTTGGTGGCTAGACGATGCCTCGCCGTTTCCCGGTATTAATGCGGTCTATCCTTGTCTGGGTGCGGTTCTGATCATACTGTCGGGACAATGGGGTTCGAGGCTTACTGGATCACTGCTTACTTTACGTCCCGTGGTTTATATCGGACTGATTTCCTACTCGCTGTATCTTTGGCATTGGCCGATACTCGCTTTCATTCGCTACTTCTATGGTGAGGTGAGCCTCGGTCACGCGGCGATTGCGTTTGTAGCAATGTTGATTTTGTCTGTCGCCAGCTATCGTTTTGTTGAGCGACCGACACGGCGATCTCGATTACCCCCGCTAAAGCAAGTTCTAGCGATGTTGGTCCTGCCGGTTACGGTAGTTTCGCTCAGCGCAGGTTTTCTGATTCGCAGCGATGGGCTGAAGTCCGTGATTGAGTCATCGGGCCAGTACATGGCGTCCATGGCCACCTTGAACCGGCAAACAAGCGCGGCGAGCCGGAATGTATATCCGTGCATGGATTCGAAGCTTCCGATGGAAGCGGCACTCGCCAGTGAGCCTTGTGTCCTGGGGGCAAGATCGGGCGGAGAGTCGATCATGCCGAAGGTGTTCCTCTGGGGTGACTCGAATGCTGGCCATTATATTGGGGCGCTAAAGGCGATTGCGGAGCAGGATGGATTTTCGTTCAGATATGCGAGCCTCTCCACCTGCCCTGCGCTGTTTGGCTCCGGTGAGTTTGGCGCGCCTTACGCACGGGATCGTTGCGATTCTTTCCGGCAATCAATCCGGACATATTTGCCGGACTCGGAAATCGAGACCGTAGTGTTGGCGTCGCAATGGGCAGTCCATCAGCGGGCTCCAGGATTCAGGAAAGCTCTGGGCAGAACCATTGAAGAGCTGAAGGCTGCGGGGAAAAACGTACTTCTTCTCGGACAGGTCCCGGGTTTTGTTGGTTACAACAAAGACTGTGCTTTACGTTGGGCGCGAATTTCGACTGCGAGATGTGAGCAACAACAGTCAAGGAGTGAAGCTGGTAATTTCGCAATAAATAGGTATATGGATGAAATCGCGGACGGGGATGCGATGGTCGACTATGTCGATATTCATGAGGTGCTCTGTCAAGAGGGGCGATGCTCGCCTTATATTGATCAAGTTCCGGTGTACTTCAATCCAACGCACCTGAGTAGTACGGGCTCCTATTTGATAGGAAAAACGATCTTGGAGTCGCATCAGCACGACCGCTGGCTCGCTGCGTTCTCGAAAGTAATTCCACGATCGCGCGCGATTCTTGTGGGTGGCTATCAGCCTGGCTTTCCCTACAAGATCAGATCACAACGTCACGTGCGCCGCGACAATGGAGTAGTCCAACATGTTGTAATCACCGAATACATCGGCATTGACGAAGACGCCGTCGTAACAACGCTTCGGGACGAGCTCGGCAAACGTGGCTTTTCAATCGATGGACCTGTTTCAAAAGGCAACGCGAAACGTTGGGTCGCCAGGCGAGGGACGTACGACATGGTCATCGATATCACTTCGGATCCTGCCATCGAATTGGTATCTCCGGGAGCTCGAGGCATTGCTTACTTCGCTTGGAAAGATGAGCGTCTGCGGTAAGGGGTTTGCGGCCGACGGTTTCGAGCCTGAGGCTATATCGTCTTTCCCCGCCCCACCAAGTTGGCCAGATACTGGCCATAGCCGTTCTTTAGCAGCGGTTCGGCCAGCTTGAGCAATTGCTGGTTGTCGATCCAGCCGTTCTGCCAGGAAATCTCCTCGGGGCAGCAGATCCGCAGTCCCTGGCGGGCTTCGATGGTCTCAATGAAGGTCGAGGCCTGCAGCAGCGACTGGTGGGTGCCGGTATCGAGCCAGGCCGAGCCTCGCCCCAGGGCTTCCATGTGCAGTGCACCGTCATCCAGATAGAGGCGGTTGAGATCGGTGATCTCCAGCTCGCCGCGCGGCGACGGCTTCAGCGACGCGGCGCGGTCGCATACCGTGGCGTCATAAAAGTACAGCCCGGTGATCGCGTAATTGGAGCGCGGCTTGGCGGGCTTTTCCTCAATGCCGAGGACCTTGCCCTGGGCGTCCAGTTCGGCCACGCCATAGCGCTCCGGATCGGTGACGTGGTAGCCGAAGACGGTGGCGCCTTCGGTACGGGCGCTGACGCGACGCAGGGTATCGGTCAGGCCCTGGCCATAGAAGATGTTGTCGCCCAGCACCAGGCAGCTGGGCTGGCCGGCTATGAAGTCGCGGCCGATGGTGAATGCCTGCGCCAGGCCGTCGGGACTGGGTTGCACGGCGTACTGGATGTCCAGGCCCCACTGCGAGCCGTCGCCCAGCAGGCGCTGGAACAATGCCTGCTCGTGCGGGGTGTTGATGATCAATATCTCGCGGATCCCGGCGAGCATCAACACGCTCAGCGGGTAGTAGATCATCGGCTTGTCGTACACCGGCAGCAGTTGCTTGCTGATGCACTGGGTGATCGGGTACAGCCGGGTGCCGGAGCCGCCGGCCAGGATGATGCCCTTGCGTGTCATGGTCAGTCTTCCTGTCCGAGGCGTTGGAGGCGGTAGTCGCCATCGAGGATCCGTTGGGTCCAGTCGGTGTTGTCGAGGTACCAGTCCACGGTGTGTGCGATGCCTTCCTCGAAGCTCAGCGCCGGCTGCCAGCCCAGCTCGGATTCGATCTTGCTGGCATCGATGGCATAACGCCGATCGTGCCCGGGGCGGTCGCGGACATAAGTGATCTGGCTGGCGCGCGGTTGGCCATCGGTGCGGGGACGGCGCTCGTCGAGCAGGCGGCAGATGGTCTGGACCACGTCGATGTTCTGGTACTCGGCGTTGCCGCCGACGTTGTAGGTCTCGCCCACGCGACCGGCCTCCAGCACCCGCACGATCGCGCTGCAGTGGTCTTTGACGTACAGCCAGTCACGCACGTTCTTGCCGTCGCCATAGATCGGCAACGGTTCGCCGGCGACGGCCTTGGCGATCACCAGCGGGATCAATTTTTCGGGAAACTGGTAGGGGCCGTAATTGTTGGAGCAGTTGGTGGTCACCACCGGCAGCCCGTAGGTGTGGTGGAAGGCGCGGACCAGATGGTCGGACGCGGCCTTGGAGGCAGAGTAGGGGGAGTTGGGCGCGTACGCGGTGGTCTCGGTGAACTTGCCTTCCGCGCCGAGCGATCCATAGACCTCGTCGGTGGACACGTGCAGGAAGCGGAACGCCGGCTTGCGACCGTCGGGCAGGTCGCGCCAATAGTCGCGGGCGCACTCGAGCAGGCCGAGGGTGCCGACGACGTTGGTCTGCACGAACTCGGCGGGACCGTCGATGGAACGGTCGACGTGGCTCTCGGCGGCGAAATTGACGATCGCGTCGGGCTGGTGCTCGGCCAGCAGCGTTGCGACCAGCGCCCGGTCGCCGATGTCGCCCTGTACGAAGACATGGCCGGGATTGCCGTCCAGCGACTTGAGCGTGTCCGGGTTGCCGGCGTAGGTCAGCAGGTCGAGATTGACGACCTTGATGCCGGTGGCCACCGCGTCAAGCACGAAGTTGCCGCCGATGAAGCCAGCGCCGCCGGTGACGAGCCAGGTTTTTTGGGTCATTGATTGGTCCTTCAGTTGAGTCTTTGCCGCGCCGTTCTGATGGTCCGAACAACGCTATTTGTTTCCGTTCCGGTCATTCCGGTCATTCCGGTCATTCCGGTCATTCCGGTCATTCCGGTCATTACCGCGTCGCCTCCGTCATCCGCGTGGCGTCTTTCATCCCGCATAGCTTCGGTCATCCCCGCATAGTCCGTCATCCCCGCGAAAGCGGGGATCCAGTGACTTCAGGCCCCGGAACGGCAAAGGCACTGGGTTCCCGCTTTCGCGGGAATGACGGGGGAATGACGGAATGACGGAATGACGGAATGACGGAATGACGGAATGACGGAATGACGGTGATTGTGCGGGGATGATGGCAGTTGTTCAGATCTTTGCTAATGCCCTTCGCGCTCATGCTGGTTGCCACTGGTCAGGATCCAGCCGGCGAGCTCGTCGGTGACGGTCTGCAGGGATTGCTCGAATGCGTTGACTACGTCGCCGATGTCCGCGCTCGCCGCTGGTTGCGCTTGCACGAACGTACGGGCGGCGACGATTTTCTGGTCGGGGGCATGCAGCAGCTTGGCATTGAGCTCGATCGTCGCGGCGGGATTGGCTCCGCCGGCATAGTCCGAATCGAACCGGCGCAGGTCCAGCACCAGCTTGTAGTCCGCATTGACCCCGGCGCCCTGGCGGGCGATGGCGCGCAGCTTGCCCGAATCCTCCAGCGTTTGCAGCAGGGCGTCCTCGACCATCTCGGTGGGCACCTTGGCCCAGCGTGCGCCCTTGTAGATCTGCAGTTCGTTGGCCGTCGGGCGCACGGTGATGCGCAGGTTGTCGGTGCTGCGCGAGGCGTTGGCAGGCGTCAACGAGAGTTGCCAGTCTGCGCTGGGCCAATCGGCCTGGGGCGTCACGTGCGGGTCAAGCGTATAGATGGTGGAGGCTTCGCGGGTGCCGGCACCCAGGATCGAGCAGCTGGCAAGCGTAATCGCCAGCGCAGCAGCGGCGAGCACGCGCGCGGTGCCGTGCCACTGGTGGGCGTTATCGGGACGGTGGGCTTCGGTAGCCGGTGGGCAGGTCGGTTTCATTCTGGCTCAAACTCCTTCGGACCATCGCGGCCGAGCAGGTAGCGGGTCGGATTGTTGTCCAGGCGGTCACTCATCCGGCGCAGGTCGCCCACCAGTGAGCGCAGTTCGCCCAGGGTCGGTCCCAGTTGGGCCAGCCCGTCGTTGGCAAAACTGTTGATCGCGTTGCGGTTCTCGCCGAGGATGCCGTCGGCGCTGGTTGCGGCCGAGTCCAGCCGGGTCAGGGTGCCGTCCAGCTTGTCGACCAGTTGCGGGAGTTTCTGTATCAGTTCGCGGTCCACGTCCAACACCACCTGGTTGGTGTTGGCCAGGGTCGCCTGCAGCTGTTCACTGGCCTCGCGTGCGTTGACGATCAGCGCGCCAAGGTCCTCGCGCTGGGCGGCAATCGAGCCGGTCATGGCCTCGATGTTCTCCAGGGAGTTGGACACCCGCGCCACGTTCTCTTCGCTCAGGACCTGGTCGAGCCGGGCGACCAGCCGGTTGGCGGTGTCGGCAATGTTCTGCAGCGCGGACGCTTCGGTCTGGATGACCGGGAAATCGCTCTTGTCCACGTCCGCCAGCCGCGCGCTGGCCGGGTCACCGCCGGTGAGCTGGATGATCGGGCTGCCGGTGAGGCTGGTCATCGACATCTTGGCCCGGGTGTCGGTCTTGACCGGCGCATTGGCCTGCACCCGCAGCAGCGCGCGGACCCGGCGCGGGTCGTCGGGCGCCAGGCTCAGCTTCTCCACCGTGCCTACCGAGATGCCGTTGTACTGCACGCTGCTGCCTTCACTCAGGCCGGTCACCGGCTCGTTGAATATCACCAGATACTCCTGCCAGGTTTTCTCGGAGGAGTATTTTGCCGCCCACAATGCGAACAGCAGCAGCGACAGGGTGGCGATGATAGTGAAGGCGCCAATCAGGACGTAGTTGGCCTTGGTTTCCATCAATCAGTTGCCTCTTTGAGCCGTGCCGGGTTGCCGCGCGCTGTCTGGGCGGCGCGTGCGCGTGGACCATGGAAATACTCGCGCACCCAGGGGTGATCGAGCCGTTCGATCTCGGCCAGTGGGGCGCAGGCAATCACCTTGCGGTCCGCCAGCACCGCGATCCGGTCGCAGATAGCGTAGAGGGTATCGAGGTCGTGTGTGATCAGGAACACGGTCAGCCCGAGCGCCTGCTGCAGGGTGCGGATCAGGCGGTCGAACGCGGCGGCGCCAATCGGGTCCAGGCCGGCGGTCGGTTCGTCCAGGAACAGCAGCGGTGGATCCAGCGCCAGTGCACGCGCGACTCCGGCGCGTTTTCGCATCCCGCCGGACAATTGCGACGGCAGCTTGTCAATGGCATCGGCGGGCAGCCCGGACAGCTTCACCTTCAACAGCGCGAGCTCGTACAGCAGCGATTCGGGCAGGTCGCGGTGGTATTCCTTCAACGGCACCTGCACGTTCTCGCCGACGGTCAGCGACGAGAACAGCGCGCCGTCCTGGAACAGCACTCCGGTATTGCGCTCGATCTGCCGGCGGACGTTGTCATCGGGGCTGCGCGCATCGATCCCGAGTACCTCGATCGCGCCTTCGTTGGGCCTGCGCAGTCCCAGGATGGAACGCATCAGCACCGATTTGCCGGTGCCCGACCCGCCGACCACACCGAGGATCTCGCCGGGCAATACGTCCAGGTCCAGATCGTCGTGCACGAGCTGGCTGCCGAAGCGATTGACCAGCCCGCGCACGCGGATGATCGGTTCGGCGCTCACCAGCCCATCTCCATGAACCAGATCGCGAAGAACGCGTCCAGGATGATCACCACGGAAATGGCCTGGACCACGCTGGAGGTGGTGCGCTCGCCAACCGACTGCGCCGTGCCTTCCACCTGCAAGCCTTCCAGGCAACCGATCAACGCGATCAACATCGCAAATACCGGCGCCTTGACCAGACCCACCCACAGGTTGCTCAGCTCCATCGTGTCCTGCATCCGGACCAGGTACTGCTGCGGCGGGATGTCCAGGCCGAACGCACCGACGCTCAACCCGCCCAGCAGTCCGGCCACCATCGCCACGAAGGTGAGCAACGGCAGCATCACCAGCAGCGCCAGCACGCGCGGGATCACCAGCAGGTCGACCGGGTCCAGCCCGAGGGTACGCATCGCGTCGACCTCCTCGCGGCTGACCATCGCGCCGATCTGCGCGGTGAACGCGCTGGCGGTGCGGCCGGCCAGGATGATCGCGGTCAGCAAGACTGCAAACTCGCGCATGAAGGCGATGCTGACCAGGTCGACCACGAAAATCTCCGCGCCGAACTCGCGTAGTACGTTCGCGCCCAGGAAGGCGACCACCGCGCCGACCAGGTAACACAGCAAGGCCACCAGTGGCACCGCATCCAGGCCGACCTGCTCCATGTGGAAGACGGTCGCGGTGGGCCGGAACCGGCTAGGCTCCTTGATCAGCCGCAGCAACTTGACCAGCACCTCGCCGAGGAAACCGACCAGAGCGAGGAATTCCCGCCAGTTGTTGGTGACCGCGCGTCCCAGCCGCGCCAATGCGTCGTAGACGCCGTACTCGCGCCGGCGCGGCGGCCGGTCGTCGGCGACATCGTCGATTGCCTCGACCAGTGCCTGGTGGTCGGGACGAAACCGGAAATGGGTGAAGTCCAGATTGCGCTGACTGGCGAAGCGCAACAGGTGCAGCACGCCAAGCGAGTCGAGTCGCTCCACCGCGCACGCATCCAGGAAGGTGATGCCAGGCGGCACCGTCTCCAGGCAGTCGCCGACCTGGCTGGCATACTCCAGCGTCCACTGTCCCGCAAGCCGCAGGCAGCCGGGCGTGCGGTCGTCGGATTCGATCGTCGGCGGCTGGACTGAGAGCGGCTTCATGAGTGTCTTGGCAGGATACACGGGCCGCCGGGATCGAGCCGCGAACTTCCGGCTGGGAACGCTGTTGGTCCGTGGCCTCGCCGTGCGATGCTTGCCCGATGACGACCCCGCTGCCGCTGCCAAGCACCTCCGATGCCTTCCCGCTGAGCAACGCCAGTTATCCGGACCGCATCGCCTTCATGGTGGAACTGGCCGAGCGGCTGCATATCTACGGCACCACCGCCCAGCGGCTGGAGGGCGCGTTGCTGTCGGTGGCCGAGCGGCTGCGCCTGGATTGCGAGCCGTGGGTGAGTCCAACGGCATTGATTCTGTCGTTCAGCGATCCGCAGCGCCTGACCGGCGCCAGCGACATTACCCGCGTGATCAGGTTGCCGCCCGGTGACAACGACCTGTATCGCCTGGCCGAGACCGACCGCATCGCCGAGGCACTGATCGGCGGCGAGATGGATCTTGCGACCGCATTCGAGGCCATGAACGCGCTCGACGCGCCACCCGGCTGGAAAGGGCGGTTGGCCCAGATAGTGGGCTACGGGCTGGTCGCCGCCGCCGTTGGCGGGATGTTGCGGTTGCCATGGCTGGATATCGGCGTGGCCGGTTTCAACGGCCTGGCGATCGGCCTGTTGACCCAGTTGGCGGAATCGCGCCCGCGCCTGCGCGAGGCTTCCGATGCGGTACTGGCGATGATCGCGACCATGGTGGCGGTGCTGGTGGCGAGTTTCATCGCGCCGTTGAACCAGAACACGGTGATCATCGCCTCGCTGATCGTGTTGCTGCCGGGCCTGACCCTGACCAATGCGATGAACGAGTTGACCAGCCAGCATCTGGTGTCCGGCACCGCGCGTGTTGCCGGCGCGTTGACCACGGTCCTCAAGCTTGCGCTGGGTACGGTGATCGCGTTGTACCTGGCCAACTTGATGTCGCTTGAGCCAGCGGTGCGCGCGCTGCGGCCGCAACCGGACTGGGTGGAATGGGTGGCGCTGGTCGCCGCGTCGCTGTCATTTGCGGTGCTGTTCCGGGCCAAGGCCAGTGATTACCCGTTGGTGATGGTGGCAGCGGCCAGCGGTTACCTGATCTCGCGTTTCGGTGGGCTGGCCTGGGGCGCCCCGGCCGGCATCTTCCTGGCGGCGCTGGTGATGACCGCAGCCGGCAATGCCTATGCGCGCTGGTTCCATCGGCCCGGGACCATCGTGCGGGTGCCCGGAATCATCTTGCTGGTGCCCGGCAGCGCGAGCCTGCGCGCCTTGCTGGACCTGCTCCAGCAACAGGACATGGGGGTCGGGGAGGAAGCGCTGTTGGGAGTGTTGAATATCCTGCTGGCGGTCGTCGCCGGTTTGCTGTTCGGCAACCTGTTGCTACCAACGCGCCGGAATCTCTAGGACAACTGCCGTCATCCCCACAGCAAACCGCCATCCCTGCAACAAACCGTCATCCCTGCAACAAACCGTCATCCCCACAGCAAACCGTCATCCCCACAGCAAACCGTCATCCCTGCAGCAAACCGTCATCCCCACAGCAAACCGTCATCCCCACAGCAAACCGTCATCCCCGCGAAGGCGGGGATCCATGGACGTGGGCTCGTGAAGAACAACGTCCTTGGACTCCCGCCTTCGCGGGAGTGACGATTCGGAACGACTGTCCAGAACCAAGAATGCCGGCGCATGGCCGGCATCCTGGGGGAAACCGGCCATAGCCGGTTTCTATTTTTCATCCACGTTTCCGTTCAGGAATGGGACGCGGATTAACTGCTCGTGCCGGCACCCGCGTTCTTCTCGATCAGAAACTCGTCACGGTTGCGACCGCTGTCGGTATACGCCGCCAGCCACAATGGCTGCCTGCCGCGACCGGTCCAGGTGTTGTCTGCGTTGGATGGATCGCGGTATTTAGGAGCGACCTTGCCCGTCGATTTGCGGGTTTTCTTTACCGCGGTACCGCGCGGAGCACGCGCGACAGTGGCTGTGGCGCCGGTACCGAACAGCTCATCGATGGTGTATCCCTCGTTTTTTGCCTGCTGGGTCAGCTTCTTGCGGACCTGTGCCAGCGGCTTGCGCTTGCTCAAGGTGGTCTTGCGCTTGCGCGCCTCGGTGATCAGGGCTCCGAGCTCTTTCGCGGACATTGCGTTGATATTGATCGACATTGGAACCTCCAAGGGTTGATTAACTCGGGCCACGCCATGGCCTGCCGCGCAATGGTAGTCGCGCAGCAAGCGTTAGTAAATACAGGTGTTTATTCCCGACACCCTTAAATTCAGGTTCAAAGGAGCCCTGCGGCTTTCAACCCGGATTGTTCGACCCGGACTGTTCAACCCGGGTCGGCAATACCCAACTGCGTCCGCAATGCCGCCGCCGCCAGATTGACCGATTCGCTGGCCCGGCGATGGCGATACTCAAAGGTTCCCGCGGCCAGGCCCCGCTCGGACACGACAATCCGATGCGGGATACCAATCAATTCGATATCGGCAAACATCGTGCCCGGCCGCAGGCCGCGGTCGTCCAGCAGGGTCTGGATGCCGGCGGCATTGAGCTCGGCGTACAGAGTTTCGGCCGCCTCGCTGACGGCAGGATCCTTCTTCGGGTTAATGATGCAGACCGCCGCCAGCCACGGCGCCATCGCCTCCGGCCAGGCGATGCCGTTATCGTCGTGGTTCTGCTCGATGGCCGCCGCGACGATCCGCGACACGCCGATGCCGTAACAGCCCATGGTCGGGGTGGCGGCCTTCCCGTTTGCGTCCAGCACGGTGCAACCCATGGCTTCGGCATAGCCGCGACCCAGCTGGAATATGTGGCCAACCTCGATGCCGCGCGCGATGTCGAGCGTCCCGTGGCCGTCAGGCGAGGGATCTCCGGCCACCACGTTGCGGATATCGGCAACCAGCGCAGGCTCGGGAAGATCGCGGCCCCAATTGACGCCGGCCAGGTGGAATCCTTTCTGGTTGGCGCCGACCACGAAGTCGGCCATGGCAGCGACGCTGCGGTCGGCAATCACGTGGATGCTGCTTTTGGGAGCGACCGGCCCGAGGAACCCCGGCTCGCAGCCCAGCGCATCGTGGATTTCCGCCTCCGTGGCGAGCCGGTAGCCGGCCATTCCGGGAAGCTTGGCCAGCTTGATCTCGTTGATGGCGTGATCGCCGCGCACCAGTGCCATCACAAGTCCGGTCTCGCCGACCATGACAACGGATTTCACCGTGTGCGTCAGCGGGATGTCGAGCAGCGTTGCCACCGCTTCACAGGTGCGCTGGAAAGGGGTCTCGACCTGGCGCATGGTCTCGCCCGCCGCGGCGCGTGCCTCGGGGGCCAGCGCTTCGGCCAATTCGGTATTGGCCGCATACCCGGAGCCGTTGGAGAACGCGATCGCATCCTCACCGGAGTCGGCCAGCACGTGGAACTCATGCGACGCGTTGCCGCCGATCGCGCCGGTATCGGCAAATACGGCGCGAAACTCCAGGCCCAGGCGTTTGAATATCCGGCTGTAGGCGTCATGCATGACCTGGTATTGGCGGTCCAGGTCGGCATCGTCCAGATGGAAGGAGTACGCATCCTTCATCAGGAACTCGCGCGCGCGCATGACCCCGAACCGCGGCCGGATCTCGTCACGGAACTTGGTTTGTATCTGGTAGAACGTCACCGGCAGTTGCTTGTAACTGGCCAACTCGCTGCGCGCAAAGTCGGTCATGACTTCTTCGTGGGTCGGGCCGACGCAATACCAAGCGTCCTTGCGGTCCTGCAGTTTCAGCAGTTGGCCGCCAAATTTCTCCCAGCGTCCGGTTTCCTCCCACAGCTCGCGCGGCTGCACCGAGGGCATCAGCATCTCGATGGCGCCGGCCGCCTCCATCTCCTCGCGCACCACGCGCTCGACCTTGCGCAACACGCGCAGGCCCAGCGGGGACCAGGTGTAAAGCCCGGAGGCGAGTTTGCGGATCATTCCGGCCTTCAGCATCAGCTTGTGGCTGATGATTTCGGCTTCGGCCGGGATCTGCTTGCTGGTATGGAGGTGAAACTGCGACAGACGCATGGGCGGAGTTCTTGCCGGAGGGATCGGGCATTCTGCCACGGAGCCAGCCCCGTGGCCCCTGCCAAGGGATGGTCAGGACTCGGCGACAGGCGGCGCGTCAGTACTGCAATGGACGTTGATCGCCGCCTCGGCCAGTTGCTGTTGTGCGCTGCGTTGATCGACCGTCATCTCGCTGTCGGGTTTGCCATCGCCGTCGCTGTCGATCCCGACCGCGCCCTCTGCGCCCAGCAACGCCAGGTTGTCGCGCGCGGTGGTGCACTGGGTGTTTTCGGCCGGAGCGTCGTCGGTGGGCGCGCTGGCAATCGCCGCCGAGCCGGTGTTGCTGATCACCCGGTTCTCGTACTCGCCGTCGGGTGGCGGCGCGTCGGAGTAATGGGTCACGCCGCTGGCATCCTTCCACTGGTACAACTCGCCGGCCGTCAACGGCAAGGCGACCAGTAATGCGGCGGCACCCAGCCAGGGCAGCAGGTGGAAACGGGGCGAGCGATTGAGGTCGGGCATGGAGCTTCTTCCGTGTGCGGCGTTGTCAATGGTGATTGCAGCACCGCTGTGCGCGGCAAGCAAGCGCTAAACTGCTGAAATGGAACCTACAGACCCACTTTCCACCTCGCCCCCCAGTCCGCCGTCACGCCCGCGCGGGATTTACCTGTTGCCCAATCTGTTCACCACCGGCGGTTTGTTCGCCGGTTTCTACGCGATCATCGCCGCGACCCAGGGACATTTTGATCATGCCTGCGTCGCGATATTCGTCGCCGCCATCCTGGACGGACTGGATGGCCGGGTGGCGCGGCTGACCAATACCCAGAGTGAATTCGGCGTGCAGTACGACTCGCTTGCCGACTTGATCAGCTTCGGCCTGGCGCCGGCGTTGGTGATGTACCACTGGGCGCTGTTCGCGATGGCGCAGGACGGGGTGACGATGCGGAAGATCGGCTGGGTGGCCGCGTTCCTGTACGCCGCCTGTGCCGCGCTGCGACTGGCGCGGTTCAATTCCCAGGTGGGGCAGGTCGACAAGCGCTGGTTTATCGGCCTGGCCAGTCCAGCGGCGGCGGGACTGTTGGCGAGCCTGGTGTGGACCTGCTTCGTGCTCGGCTATGACGGCCCGCAATTGCGCTACCTGGCATTGGCGGCCACCATCGCTGCCGCGTTGCTGATGGTCAGCCCGGTGCGGTATTTCAGTTTCAAGGGTGGCGGGCCGAAGCACGACCGGATGCCGTTCTTGACGGTGCTGGTGATCGTGGTGGTGGTGGCGGCGATTGCGATCGACCCGCCGCGCGTGCTGCTGGCGATCACTGCGCTGTATGCGATTTCCGGGCCGTTGCATGCCGCCGGCCGGCGCCTGCGCAAGGCGCCCGTGGAGCCGGTCTCGTGAGCTTGTGGACGACGCAGCAGCACCAGTGGCTGCAGGCACTGGGTCATCCGGTGCTGTTGCTGGTCGGCGATCCGGCGTTGTCCGTGATCGCCCCGGTGCCGCCGCCGGTCGCTGAACCAGCGGGAGTCACCGGAGTGACGGCGGCGACCAGGCCGGCACAAGCCGACACGCGCCCGACTCGCCCGGCGAGCACCGCCCCGAAGCGGGTCAACCCGATTGCTGCCGGTGAACCGGCGGCGGTGGTGGGGGCGGTGGGAGAACCAGGCCGCACTCGCGATCGCACCGATGTGGCCACCAAGAAGGCGGCGCTGGATGAGGCGCGTCGCGCCCGTCGTGCGGCGCGTCCCGCCGCGTCAAACGCGCCGCACGATGATGCGTTGCTGGCAGCGATCCTGCTTGCGACCGGGCTGAAGGGATCGGCCGCCCAACAGGCCGTGGCGGCGTTGGCGATCGATCTGGAAAAGCTGCGTGTCGACCCATCGGCCAAGCGCGCGCTGTGGCGGCAATTGCAAGACCTGCGGGGAGGCCGCAATCGGTGAGCGCATTGGCCTCCGACGCGTTGCAGACACCGGTGTCACGCCGTCCGATGCGCGAGGACGACTTGTTTGAGGTGCATGCGCTGGAGGTCCGCAGCTACGAGTACCCGTGGACGCTGGGGATCTTCCGCGACTGCCTGCGCGCGGAGTACCCGGCGTGGGTGCTGGTCGCCGAAGGCCGCATTGTCGGCTACTTCCTGATCAGCCTGGCGGTTGGCGAGGCGCATATATTGAACATCTGCATCGCCCCGGAGCTGCAAGGCCGCGGCCACGGCCGTGAGTTGTTGCACGCGTTGTTGCAGGTTGCCCGCATGCGTCGCGCGCAACGGGTGTTCCTGGAAGTACGTCCGAGCAACGTCGGCGCGATCGCGCTGTACCACCACGAGGGCTTCAACGAGATCGGCCGGCGCCCGCGCTACTACCCGGCCCGCAGTGGCCGCGAGGACGCAGTGGTGATGGCGCTGGAACTGCTGGAATCCGCCCTGTAGTCAACCCGGGAAACGTTTGAACCATTGCCGTCATTCCCCGAAAGCGGGGATTGACGGGTAAACGCTGTCGTGTAGTT
This sequence comes from Lysobacter sp. A378, assembly GCF_054052125.1. NCBI lineage: Bacteria > Pseudomonadati > Pseudomonadota > Gammaproteobacteria > Lysobacterales > Lysobacteraceae > Lysobacter > Lysobacter sp. A378. The sequence goes on from NZ_JBSVRK010000001.1 coordinate 686,970, forward strand.
CTGCCAGATCATCCTCACCGCAGCTCACCCCAAAACCGTCACTCCCGCGAAGGCGGGAGTCCATGGACGTTGCTTTTCAGGGGCCCACGTCCATGGATCCCCGCCTTCGCGGGGATGACGGGCAGAGGCGAGGATGACGAGCAGAGGCGGGGGTGACGGGCAAAGGCGGGGATGACGGGCAAAGGCGGGGATGACGGGTAAGGGGGGGGGTGACGGGCAAGGGCGGGGATGACGGGTAAAGGCAGGTTGTTCAGGTCTTTCCCAGCTTGGCGTGTTGCGTGGCCAGGGCCTCGCGTTGCATGTTCCAGTCGACCAGTCGCTTGCGCTCTTGCTCGACCACGGCAGGCGGCGCGTTGTTGACGAAGGTCTCGCTGGCCAGCTTGCCGTTGCACTTCCCGATCTCGGTTTCCACGCGCTTGAGCTCCTTGTCCAGCCGGGTGCGTTCGGCGCCCAGGTCGACCAGGCCTTCCAGCGGCACCAGCAACTTGAGCTCGCCGACCACGGCGGTGGCGGCCGCGGGCGCGGTGGACGCGTCGTCGATGAATTCGATCCGTTCCAGCTTGTTCAGGAAACGCAGCGAGTCCTCAAAACGTGCGGTGCGCTCGCGGTCACGATCGGTCGCACCGGCCAGCAGCAGCGTGACCTGCCGGGACGGCGCCACGTTGAGCTCGCTGCGCACCCGGCGCAGCGCGGAGACCATCGCCTTCAGCCATTCCACGTCGGCCTCGGCGCTGGCATAACCCGCGGTCGCGATGTCCCCGGCCTGCGGGTAGGGCTGCAACATGATGGTGTCGCCGTCGATCCCGAGCCGGGGCGCGACCTGCAGCCACAACTCTTCGGTCACAAACGGAATCAGCGGATGCAGCAGGCTGAGCAGGCGTTCGAGCACGTACAGCAGGGTGTGGCGGGTGCTGTTCGCGGCAGCGACGTCATCGCCGTGCAGGGCCGGCTTGGCCAGTTCGACGAACCAGTCGCAGAAGTCGTTCCAGGCGAACTCGTACAGCGACTGGGCGAGCAGGTCGAAGCGGTAGCCGGCGAAGTGCTGCGCGGCCTGCGCGGCGGTCTTCTCAAGCTGGGCGAGGATCCAGCGCTCGGCATCGGTCTTCGGCTGCGGGGCAAGGGCGCCCTCATCCGCCCTTCGGGCACCTTCTCCCGCAGGCGGGAGAAGGGAGAACGACTCGGTGTTCATCAACACGAAACGGCTGGCATTCCACAGCTTGTTGCAGAAGTTCTTGTAGCCTTCGGCGCGGCCCATGTCGAAGCGGATGTCGCGGCCGTGGGTGGCCAGCGCGGCGATGGTGAAACGCAGCGCGTCGGCGCCGAAAGCCGGGATGCCCTCGGGGAACTCGCGCCGGGTGGCCTTCTCGATCTTCGGCGCGTCCTTGGGTTTCATCAGACCGGTGGTGCGCTTGGCGACCAGCGCCTCCAGCGAGATGCCGTCGATCAGGTCGATCGGGTCGATGATGTTGCCCTTCGACTTGGACATCTTCTGGCCGTGGCTATCGCGGATCAGGCCGGTGATGTAGACGTCCTTGAACGGCACCTCGCCAGTGAAGTGGTCGGTCATCATGATCATCCGGGCGACCCAGAAGAAGATGATGTCGAAGCCGGTGACCAGTGCGGAGGACGGCACGAACTTGTCGAAGCCGCGCTCGGCCATCAGGGCCTGGTTGGGCCAGCCCATGGTGCTGAACGGCCACAGCGACGAGGAGAACCAGGTCTCGAGTACGTCGTTGTCCTGCGACAACGCGACGTCGTCGCCGAGCGAATGTTTAGCGCGCACCTCGGCCTCGTCGCGGCCGACATAGATCTTGCCGGCCTCGTCGTACCATGCCGGAATCCGGTGCCCCCACCACAGCTGGCGGCTGATGCACCAGTCCTGGATGTTCTCCATCCAGTGACGGTAGGTGTTGATCCAGTTGCCGGGGACGAACTTGACCGCGCCCGGCTGGCTGTCAACGCCCTCGACCAGCGCCAACCCGCGCTTGGCCAACGTGTCCATCTTCACGAACCACTGATCGGTCAGGTACGGCTCGACCGCGACACCGCTGCGGTCGCCGCGCGGCACCTGCAGCTTGTGCGGCTTGGCTTCCTCCAGCAGGCCGGCGACTTCGAGATCGGCGAGCACGGCCGCGCGCGCGTCATAGCGGTCGAGGCCTTGGTACTTTTCGGGGATGCAATCGACAGTAGGGCTGGTGCTCAATCCTGTGTCAGCCGGTTGTGATCCAGGCACGGCAGATGCCCTGTGCCCCCTGAAGCTGAAGTCATCTAGCTCCGACGACTTGATTCGAGCTTCGGGCGTAAAGATGTTGATCAGCGGCAAGCCGTGACGCTGTCCGACCGCGTAATCGTTGAAATCATGCGCCGGGGTGACCTTGACCACGCCGGTGCCGAACTCGCGGTCGACGTAGTCGTCGGCGATCACCGGGATCTCGCGGCCGGTGAGCGGCAGGCTGACCTGCTTGCCGATCAGGGCTGCGTAGCGCTCGTCGTCCGGGTGCACCATGGCCGCGCTGTCGCCCAGCAGGGTTTCCGGACGGGTGGTGGCCACCACCAGGTAGTTGCGGGTTTCGCGTAGCAACTCGTTACCGTCCGCGTCGCGCTCGATGTGCTCGTAGCTGACGCCGTCGGCCAACGGGTAGCGGATCGACCACAGGAAACCTTCTTCTTCCTCGTTGACGACCTCCAGGTCGGAGATCGCGGTCTTCAGCACCGGGTCCCAGTTGACCAATCTTTGACCACGGTAAATCAAGCCGTCGTCGTGCAGCTTCACGAACGCTTCGATCACCGCCTCGGCGGCCATCGGGTCCATCGTGAACACGCTGCGCGACCAGTCGCCGGAGGTGCCGATGCGGCGCATCTGGCGTTCGATGGTGTCACCCGAGTGCTGCTTCCAGTCCCAGACCTTTCCGATGAAACCATCGCGACCGAGCGAGTCGCGGGTCTCGCCCTTGCCTTCCAGTGCCATGTTGCGGGCAACCACCATCTCGGTGGCGATGCCGGCGTGGTCGCTGCCCATCTGCCACAGGGTGTCGAAGCCGCGCATGCGGTGGTAGCGGATCAACGCGTCCTGCAGGGTGTGCTGGAACGCGTGGCCCATGTGCAGGGTGCCGGTGACATTCGGTGGCGGCAGCAGGATGGTGTAGGGCTCGCCCTCGCCACGCGGCTGGAACACGCCGCTGGCCTCCCACTGCTGGTACAGCCGGGTTTCAAACTGGGTGGGGTCGTAGCTGGAGGCGAGGGTGTCGGTCATGGGTCTTGGCTGGTTGTCCAGCGGTCCACCGTCATCGTCGTGAAAGCGGGGGAGTCACTGGGTTCCCGCTTTCGCGGGAATGACGGTGTAGGCGGGATGACGGTGTAGGGAGATGACGGTGTAGGGAGATGACGGTGCAGGGGGGTGACGGTGTAGCGCTACATGTTGTGTGCATTCACGTCGAGGCCGCGCGCCTTGTACTGTTTCCAGCGCTCGCGCAGCGGGCCGCGGGCCGAATCGTCGGCGGGTACCACTTCCAGTACCCGCTCGAACTCGCCCTCCACGGCGCCATCGCGCAGATTGATGACCAACGGTCGCAACGCGACATCGTGCTCCGGGGTGGCGATCAACACGGCCACCTCTTCGTCGGCTTCATCAAGGGCGTCCTCGTCATCGTCGGCACCCACGATCTGGTGCGGGATGAAGGCGTCGGGATCGAAGGACCACAGCAGGTCGTCGAGCAGCTCGGCCTGGGCGGTGTCGCGGGCCAGCACCAGCGTTGCCAGACCGGCGTCGCTGGCCTTGCGGGCCAGCTCGCAGACCAGCAGCAGCGGCTCCTGGCGGAACCGCGGCTTGGCGATCAGGTAGAAGTCGGCGCGCACGGCAGCCGGTCTACTTGGCGGCCTGGTCGAGCAGCCACTGGCTCAGCAGGCCGACCGGGCGGCCGGTGGCCATGCCGCGCTTGCCGTCGTCGCTGCCGCTGCCGGCAATGTCCAGGTGCGCCCAGCGCTGGCCTTCGGTGAAGCGCGACAGGAAGCAGCCGGCGGTGATGGCGCCGGCCCAGCGGCCGCCGATGTTGTAGACGTCGGCATAGGTCGAGTCGAGCATGCCCTGGTACTCGTCCCACAGCGGCAGGCGCCAGGCGCGGTCAAACACGTTTTCGCCGGCGGCCAGCAGCTCGTTGGCGAGGCCGTCGTCCTTGCTCATCAGGCCGGACGCGTACTTGCCCAGCGCGACCATGCAGGCGCCGGTCAGGGTGGCGACATCGACCAGTGCCGCTGGTTCGTACTTCTGCGCATAGGTCAGCGCGTCGCACAGGATCAGCCGGCCCTCGGCATCGGTGTTGCCGACTTCAATCGTCTTGCCGGACATGCTGGTCAGCACGTCGGACGGGCGGTAGGCGTCGGCGTCGGGCATGTTCTCCACCGCCGGCACGATCACCACCAGGTTGACCGGCAACTGCATGCCGACCGCGGCGACGAAGGTACCCATCACCGTGGCGCCGCCGCACATGTCGAATTTCATCTCCTCGATCCCGCCCTGGGTTTTGAGGTTGATGCCGCCGGTGTCGAAGGTGATGCCCTTGCCGACCAGCACGTAGGGCTTGGCGTCGCCGCCGCCGTCGTACTTCAGCGCGATGAGCTTGGGCGGGTTGGCCGAGCCGCGGCCGACCGCGAGCAGCGAGCCCATGCCGAGCTTCTCCATCGCGGCGACGTCGAGCACTTCGCAACTGGTGGTGTCGAAGCGGCCGGCGAACTCCTGCGCCTGCTGCGCCAGGTAGGCCGGGTTGCAGACGTTCGGCGGCAGGTTGCCGAGCTCGCGCGCGAAGGCGACGCCGGCGGCGATGGCCTGGCCCTGGGCGACGGCAAGTTGGTGCCCGGCGTCACTCTGGCCGGTGGGCGCATGGATGGACAGTTTGCGCAGTCCCGGCTCGCCGGCCTTGGCCTTGTTCTTGTCGCCCAGCGTCGCGGAATAGCGGTAGCAGGCGTGATCGGCGGCGATCGCGGCCTGGCGGACGGCCCAGGTGCTGTCGCGACCGGTCACCGGGGCGTCGGTCAAGGTGAACAAGGCATGGCTAACCGGGCCGGTCTTGAGTGCATTGGCGGTATCGGCGACGGCCTTGAGGTACTGCGGCACGCCGAACTTGCCGGCCTCGCCCAGGCCGATCACCAGCACCCGCGGCGCGCTCACGCCGGGCAGGTCGTGCAGCAACGCGGTCTTGCCGGCCTTGCCGCTGATATCACCGCGTCCCAGCAATGCCTGCAGCCGGCCACCGGAGGCCTGGTCCACGGCGCTGCCGGTGGTGGTCAGGGAGTTGTCGGAAAACGCGCCGACGACGATGCAGTCCACCTTGGCAGCAGCGGGAGCGTCGTGGTTCAGGTCAAATTCGAGGGCCATGCAACAGATTCCAAGGGAAGTGAAAGGATGATTCGCGGCGCCCGGGCGGCGAAAACGGTCGATCCGGGCGACAATGGCGGCCGGATCGCGCGTGGCGCGGCCGGCGTGAACCGTGCGAATGAACCATCGAGTCTAAAGCAAGCCCCTGTCTTTATAAAAAGAACGCAACCATAGGCCGCCGATGTCCAAGCTCGACCGTTACCTGCTGAGCGAACTTGCCCAATCGACCTTCGCCGCCCTGGTGGTGCTGCTGATCGTCAGCGTTGGTGGGGTGATCACCGACGTACTCAAGGACATTGCCTCGGGCCGGCTGCCGGCCGGGCTGATGCTGGCCCAACTCGGCCTGGTGTTGCTCAACTGGTTGCCGCTGATCCTGCCGCTGGCGTTGATGCTGGGCATCATGATCGGCGTCGGCCGGCTGTACCGCGACTCGGAAATGCCGGTGATCGCCGCCATGGGCATTGGTCCCAGGCAGCTGCTGCGGCCAGTGCTGACGCTGGTGCTGCCGGTGGTGCTGGTGGTCGCGTTGTGTTCGTTGTGGCTGGGGCCGATGGCCGAGCGTATCTCGCGCCAGATGATCAACGACGCCAACCGCAACCTGGTGATCTCCGGGCTGGAGCCGGGCAGCTTCACCGAAATTCCCGGCGGCGGCGGGGTCGTCTACGTGGGTGCGATGTCCAGTGATGGCAGCCAGTTCCGGAGGATCTTCATCTACCGCCAATCGGAAGGTCGGCTGGATGTCACTACCTCCAACAGCGGCGCGCTGAGCGTGGACGACAGTGGCGAGCGCTACCTGACCCTGGACGATGGCTTCCAGGTGGAAGGGCCGATGGACTCGGGGCTGGACTACCGGTTGATGCGCTATGCCAGCAACGAGGTGCGGCTGCCGGCCGGCCGCCAGCGCTTCGACCCGGACGATCCGGAAGTGCTTCCCACCACCGAGCTGTTTGGCGACCCGCGTCGTGCCGCCAACGCGCAGTTGCATGTCCGGTTGGCGCCGCCGCTGCTGACGCTGGCGTTCGCGCTGATGGCGATCCCGCTGGCACGCACCACCCCGCGCCAGGCGCGCTATGGCGGGATGATGATGGGCTTTTTCGCCTACTTGATCGGCATGAACCTGGTGCTGATGGGCGAGGACTGGCTGGTTACCGGGCGGATCGCGCCCGCGCTGGGGTTGTGGTGGCTGGTGTTGCCGCTGCTGGGCGGATCGCTATGGCTGTACTTCAACGATGGCCGGATGCGCCGTAGTCGACTGCCGAAGGTGCAGGAGGCGGGCCCATGATGCCGTTTCCGAAGATCCACGACCTGTACCTGGGGCGAGTGGTGATTGGCAGCGTGTTGTTGACCTGGGCGGTGTTGCTGGGGCTGGACATGATGCTGGCGCTGGTCTCGGAATTTGGCAGCGTCGGTGAGGGCAATTACGGTGCGATGGAGGCCCTGGTCTACATCCTGTACACGGTGCCGCGGCACGCCTACGCGTTGTTCCCGACCGCCGCGGTGATCGGCTCGCTGATGGCGCTGGGGCAACTTGCGGCGACCTCGGAGTTGACTGCGTTGCGGGCGATTGGCTTGTCCCGGCAACGCATGACCATCGCCGTTGGTGCCGCGCTGGCGTTGTTGACGCTGCTGATGGTGGTCAACGGCGAGACCCTGGCGCCCTGGGGGCAGCGCAGCGCCGATGCGCTCAAGGCGTCATCGAAGTCCAAGAACATGATCGTCGCCCGCTATTCCGGGGTGTGGGCGCGCGAAGGCGCGGTCATCCTCAATGCCGAAGGTGGCGAGGAACACAATGAAGGCGGCGACCAGTGGCTGGAGCTGCATGACGTGCGCTTGTACGAGTTCGAGGACGACGGCCGGCTGAAGTCGCTCGCGCTGGTCAAGGTCGCCGAGCACCGCCCGGGCGGCTGGCTGTTGCGCGACGTGACCCGAACCACCTTTGGTGACGACTCGGTTACCCGGACCCAGGTCGCGCAGGAGCGTTGGGAGTCCCAGCTGGATGCCACCGCATTGAGCGCGGACATCGACCGGCCACGCTATCTGAGCACCCGCGAATTGCGCGACGCGATGCAGTACCGCGCCCGCAACGGGCTGGATGCGCGTGACTACGAGGAAAATTACTGGGGCCGCTGGTTCTATGCGATCAACGTGCTCGCGCTGTGCCTGGCCGCGATTCCGTTTGCCTTTGGCAGCCTGCGCAGTGGCGGCATGGGCAAGCGGCTGTTCATCGGCATCGTCTTTGCGCTGGGCTTCTGGTTGCTGCAGACCCAGTTCGTGAAAATGGCGAGCGCGTTCAAGTTCGACTTCCGACTGGCGTATGCGTTGCCAACGATAATCATGGTCGGCGTGTCGATGTACCTGTTCAAACGGCGATCGGGTTAGGGAAAGTCTGAACCATTGCCGTCATTCCCGCGTCCGACTGGACTTCCTTCGGTCGAAGGCGGGAAGCCATGGACTTTGATGTTCAAGCACGCAACGTCCATGGATCCCCGCCTTCGCGGGGATGACGGGCGAAAGCGGAATGACGAGCGAAAACGGAATGACGGCAATGGTTCAGACCTTACTTGGGTCTGCACAGCCAGACGGCGATATTCAGCGGGCCCGGCCGGGCTCGCGGCGCATCCGGGTGCCGCTGGCGCGGTCGTGCCAGGTCAGCCTGTCGCGGTCGATCCAGGCCCACCAGAAACCCAGCCCGCCCAATAGCAACGACACGTTGCCGACCGCATAGCGGACCAGCAAGGCGCGCCAACCCGGGCTGCGACCGTCGGCCGCCACCACCCGCAGCCGCCACGGCCGCATGCCCAGGGTCTGGCCGCCGTAGCGCCAGCTGGCGATGGCATAGGCGGCGGTGATGCTCCACAGCGCCGCGAACTCGAACCCGCCCCACACGCCGCCGGTGATGGCGTCCTGACGTGCGGCGACGAAGATCGCGGCCACCAGCAGCCACAGTCCGAGCGCCGCGAAGAAGTCGTACATCAATGACAACAGCCGCCAGCCGATCAGGGCTGCGGTGGCGGGCGGCGTTGACGGCCGGGTTTCCGTTGGGTTCTGGGTCATTGGCGTGCGGCGGATCGGTTTCGGCGGGCGAGATGGGACAGGCATGACGCCATAGGCGTGACGCGCTGATCGGCAAGTCTAGGGCAAGCCTTCGCGCTGCGGCTAAGCTGGTGCGATGAGCCCGTCTACTGCCTCCGAACGCCGTCGACATGCGATGGCCATGCCGCCGGTGCCGGACGCGGACGCGGCGGTGATCGCCGCTTTCCTGGATGCGGTCTGGGCCGAGAACGGCTTGTCCCAGTCGACCCTGGCCAGCTATCGGCGTGACCTGGAGGGGTTTGCCCGCTGGCGCGGCGGGAGCAATGGCGGCCTGGGCGGCGCTGACCGGAGCGGCCTCTTTGCGTATCTGTCCGCGCGTGCGGCGCAACAGTATTCACCGCGCAGCAACGCGCGGTTGCTGTCGTCGTTGCGTGCGTTCTACGCCTGGCGGGTACGTCACGGCGAGCGCGCCGACGATCCAACGGCATTGTTGGATCCGCCCCGGTTGCCACGCCCGTTGCCCAAGGCACTGACCGAGAGCCAGGTCGAGGCCTTGCTGCGCGCACCCGACATCGATACCCCGCTGGGGCTGCGTGACCGGGCGATGCTGGAGCTGATGTATGCCTGCGGCCTGCGGGCGAGCGAACTGGTCAACCTGCCCTCCACGGCGATCAATCTGCGCCAGGGCGTGTTGCGGGTGACCGGCAAGGGCAGCAAGGAGCGTCTGGTACCGCTGGGGGAGGAGGCGCAGCACTGGGTCGAGCGCTACATCACCGGCGCCCGGTCGCAGTTGGCGGGGAAGCGCGTACGGGCACCGCTGTTCATCGCCGACAGCGGCCAGCCGCCGACCCGCCAGCAACTGTGGCAGATGGTCAAGCGCTACGCCGCCGTCGCCGGTATCGACCCGGCACGGATCAGTCCGCACGGATTGCGTCACAGCTTCGCGACCCACTTGTTGAACCACGGCGCCGACCTGCGCGCGCTACAGATGCTGCTCGGCCACAGCTCGCTGTCGACCACCCAGATCTACACCCTGGTCGCCCGCGAGCAACTCAAGCAACTGCATGCCAAGCACCACCCGCGCGGGTAGGGGCCGGGCGGTGGACGTGCCACAATTCGGGATTCCCTCCGGGGCGGTGCCCTTGCCGCCCAGCACCCAGGACAGTCCATGAAGCGTCTCCTCCTTGTCGCCGCGCTTGGCGCGATCAGCGTTTCCGCCTGCGCGAAGACGCCCGGCCCGGACAGCGACGGCTCTGTGCCGGCTGCGGCCGCAGCGGCGACGGTGGAAGCGGTTGCCGGTACCGCAGAGGCCCGCGCGGTGGCGGCCATCGAGCGACTCAACCCCCGCGCGAAGATCGAACATATTGGTCCCGCGCCGCTGCCGGGCTTCCGCGAGGCGGTGGTCGGTGGCCAGGCCATCTATGTCAGCGACGATGGCCGCTACCTGTTCCTGGCCGGCGCCGGCGGTGCGCTGCTGGATACCCGGACCCAGGAAAACCTCAGCGAGAGCACTCTGGGGAGCATGCGCACCAAGTTGCTGGCGACCATCCCGGCCAGTGAGCGGATCGTGTTCGCCCCGCCGAACCCGAAGCACACCGTCACCGTGTTCACCGACGTGGAATGCGGCTATTGCCGCAAGATGCACAGCGAGATCAAGGAATACAACGCCCAGGGCATCGCCGTGGAGTACCTGGCGTTCCCGCGGATGGGGATCGGCAGCGAGGACTTCGAGAAGATGGTCTCGGTGTGGTGCGCGTCCGATCGCAAGGCGGCGTTGACCACGGCCAAGACCACCGGTGGCGTCGCCGAAAAGGACTGCAAGAACACCGTCACCATGCAGTACAACATCGGCCAGCGCGTCGGCCTGACCGGGACGCCGATGATCATTGCCGCCGATGGCACCCAGCTTGGTGGCTACGTGCCGCCCAAGGCGCTGCGCGAGGCACTGGATAAACTGGCCGCAAAAGACGCGCCCAGCGGCGGCGCCTGAGCGCTTTGACCCGGGTCTGGCTTACAATAGCCGGCCCGCCGACCTGTGGTTCCCGGACATGATCGTCCTTGAGGGCGCTTCCGCCCTGTCCGCGTTCCGTCGTGAACGCCTGCAAGCCCGCCTCCAGACCCTCCATCCCGGGATTCGCCTGCTCGATGCATGGCCGGTCTACTGGGTCCAGCCCGAGCCCGGTGCCAGTCCCGACGATGCCGCACTGCGCCGGATACTGCAGGCCGAACCCGCCGCCGCCGCGCGTGCCGACGGCGCGGTCTCGCGTTATGTCACCCCCCGGCTGGGCACGATGTCGCCCTGGGCGAGCAAGGCCACCGATCTGCTGCACGGGGCCAACCTGGCGGTCCGGCGCGTCGAGCACGGGACCCGTTACGACTTTGCCGGCTGGCCCACCGATGCGGCCGTCCAGCGCGCGTTGGCTAAGGCGCTGCACGACCCGATGACGCAATCGTTGCTGGAGTCCCGCGACCACGCCGCCGCGTTGTTCGTGACCCCGGCGCGCGGCGAGCTTGAGCGCATCGCGCTGGACCAGCTGGAAGTGGCCAACGACCGCCTGGGCCTGGCCTTGGCCGAGGACGAGATCGCCTACCTGCGCGAGCGTTACACCGCGCTGGGTCGTGCGCCCTCGGACGTCGAACTGATGATGTTCGCCCAAGCCAACTCGGAGCATTGCCGACACAAGATCTTCAACGCATCGTGGATCATCGACGGCGTTGCGCAGTCCACCTCGCTGTTCAAGATGATCAAGCACACCCACGCGCAGACGCCGGAGAACACGCTGTCGGCCTACAGCGACAACGCGGCGGTGGTGGCGGGCTACACCAGCCAACGGTTCCGGCCCGACCCGGCGACCGGTGGCTATCGCGCCGAGGCGCCGGTCGAGTCGGCGTTCTGCATCAAGGTCGAGACCCATAACCACCCGACCGCGATCTCACCGTTTGCCGGCGCCTCCACCGGCAACGGCGGCGAGATCCGCGACGAGGGCGCGACCGGCCGCGGTGGCAAACCGAAGGCCGGGTTGTGCGGGTTTTCGGTTTCGCACCTGCGCATCCCGACCCTGCCGCAGCCGTGGGAGGGCGAACGCGCCTTGAACCCGCGCATGGCGCCGGCACTGGAGATCATGCTTGATGGCCCGCTCGGCGCGGCGGCTTTCAACAACGAGTTCGGCCGGCCCAACCTGGTCGGCTACTTCCGCACGTTCGAGTTGGGCGAAGGCGAGCTGACCCGCGCCTACGACAAGCCGATCATGCTGGCCGGCGGGCTGGGCGCGATCGACCGCAACCAGGTCGAGAAGCTCGGCCTTAAACCCGGCCACGCGGTCATCGTGCTGGGCGGGCCGTCGATGCTGATCGGCCTGGGCGGCGGCGCGGCCAGCTCGGTGGCATCCGGTGACAGCCACGAGGCGCTGGATTTTGCCAGCGTCCAGCGTGACAACCCGGAGATGGAACGACGCTGCCAGGAAGTGATCGACCATTGCGTCGCGCTGGGCGCGGCCAACCCGATCGACAGCGCCCACGACGTCGGGGCCGGCGGCCTGTCCAACGCGATCCCGGAATTGCTGCACGACTCGCAGCTGGGCGGGGTGATCGACCTGGGCAAGGTGCCCAGCGACGACCCCTCGCTGTCGCCGATGCAGCTGTGGTGCAACGAGTCGCAGGAGCGTTACGTGCTCGGCCTGCCGGCCGACCGCGTAGCCGAGTTCGCCGCGATCTGCGAGCGCGAGCGCTGCCCGTTCGCCGTGGTCGGTCATGCCACCGCCGAGGAGCGGTTGGTAGTGGGGTATGGGGCGACCATAGAAACCGTTTACGGCGAAGCCGCAGCAGATTCCCTTCTCCCGTTCACGGGAGAAGGTGCCCGAAGGGCGGATGAGGGCACCAACAATCATTGGCCGATCGACTTGCCGATGGACCTGCTGTTCGGCAAGGCGCCGAAGATGCAGCGCGACGCCCATCGGCCGGATGACGCACCGTGGCCGGCGCTGGACTGGAGCGGGCTGGACCTGCGCGACGCCGCGCTGCGGGTGATGGCGCATCCGACCGTGGCTTCCAAACAGTTCCTGATCACCATCGGCGACCGCAGTGTCGGCGGCTTGACTGCGCGCGATCAGATGGTCGGGCCCTGGCAGGTGCCGGTGGCAGATTGCGCGATTACCTTCGCCGGTTTCGACGGATTTACCGGTGAGGCGATGGCGATCGGTGAGCGCGCGCCACTGGCATTGCTGGACTCGGCTGCGGCCGCACGGATGGCGGTCGGCGAGGCGATCACCAATTTATGCGCGGCGCCGGTGGAATCACTCAACCGGGTCAAGCTGTCGGCCAACTGGATGGCGGCGGCCGGGCACGACGGTGAGGATGCATTGCTGTTCGACGCGGTCCGCGCGGTGGGTATCGAGTTGTGTCCCGAGATCGACCTCAGCATCCCTGTCGGCAAGGATTCGTTGTCGATGCAGGCGCAGTGGCAGGCGGGCGATTCACCGCAAAAATCGGTCTCGCCGGTATCGCTGGTCGTCACCGCGTTCGCACCGGTGGTCGACGTGCGCCAACAATTGACCCCCTTGCTTGCTCGCGAGGAAGATTCGGAGCTGTGGCTGATCGGTCTTGGCGCCGGCAAGCAGCGTCTTGGCGGCTCGGTGCTGGCCCAGGTGCACCCCGAGGCGGTGGCTGGCAACGACGGCAATGGCGGCAATGGCGCAGGTTCCCCGGCAAGTCGTTTGCCGGCGTTTGCCGGACAGCCCTCCGAGGACGGCCGCCGCGATGCCGGCGTGCCGGACCTGGACGAGCCCAAGCGCCTGCGCGACTTCTTCGAGCTGATCCGCGAGGCGCGCGAGGCCAATTTGTTGCAGGCCTACCACGACCGTTCCGACGGTGGTGCGTTCGCGACGCTGTGCGAGATGGCGTTCTGCTCGCACCTGGGCCTGGAGATCAACCTGGATGGCTGGGGCGAGGATCCGTTCCGGACACTGTTCAATGAAGAACTCGGCGCGGTGGTCCAGATTGCCGCCGGGGACCGGGCGGATTTCGCCGACCTGGTCGCACATCACGGCCTGATCGATTGCGCCCAGCGCATTGCACGGCCAACCACGGCCCCGGTGATCCGGATCAGCGAGGAGGCCGGGACCCTGGTCGAATGGCGCTGGGACGAGTTGTTCGATGCCTGGTGGTCGACCAGTCACGCGATACAGAAGCTGCGCGACAACCCCGATTGCGCCGACCAGGAGCGCAGCGCCGCACGCGACTTCAACGCGCCGGGACTGATGCCCAAACTGGGTTTCGACCCGGCGGAAGACATCGCAGCGCCGTATCTCAACCTTGGTACTCGGCCGAAGGTCGCGATCCTGCGCGAGCAGGGCGTCAACGGCCAGATCGAGATGGCGGCGGCCTTCGACCGCGCCGGCTTCGAGGCGTTCGACGTGCACATGAGCGACCTGATCGCCGGGCGCGTCGTGCTGGACGGCTTCAAGGGCGTTGCCGCCTGCGGTGGCTTCAGCTACGGCGACGTGCTCGGCGCGGGCCGCGGCTGGGCCACCAGCATCCTGGAGCGCAGTGCGTTGCGCGACCAGTTCGCGGCATTCTTCGCCCGCGGCGACAGCTTCACCCTGGGCGTCTGCAATGGCTGCCAGATGCTCAGCCAGCTCAAGCCGATCATCCCCGGCGCCGAGCACTGGCCGAGTTTCCTGCGCAATCGCAGCGAGCAGTTCGAGGCCCGCCTGAGCCTGCTCGAAGTGGTCGAATCGCCGTCGCTGTTCCTGCGCGGCATGGCCGGATCACGGATCCCGGTGGTGGTGTCCCACGGTGAGGGCCGCGCCGCCTTCGACAACCCGTCCGACCGCGCCGCAACCCACGCCGCGGCCCGTTATGTTGACGCCGACGGCTCCCCCTCCAGCCTGTACCCGGCCAACCCGAACGGCTCCGCGGACGCGATCGCCGCCGTCACCAGCGCCGACGGCCGCGCCACCATCCTGATGCCGCACCCCGAACGCACCCTGCGCACCGCCAACCTGAGCTGGGCCCCGCGCGAATGGGGCGAGGATTCCCCGTGGCTGCGGATGTTCCGCAACGCACGGGTGTGCGTCGACTGACTCGCGAGGGCGCCGCTTCCGCCCGACGCCGGGCTTTTGCTCCCTGTCGTTTCTTGTCCGGCAGTAACGTTCCATTCCCTGGACACCGACTGGGCCACGAGCCGATCACCACGCAACCGACCTGCTAAAGTCAGCCGCTGAAGGATTCGGAGAGCGATGTGAGCGCAGTTGCAGACACACTCGCGGGCGGCACGGATGGTCGCGGTATCGGCAGTAACCGTGTCGACGAACTGATTGTCGACGCCCTGCTCGCGAAAGGGCGGCTCAAGGAAGCCGACCTCGGCCGCGCGCGCCGGCTGCAGGCGGAAACCGGCGGCAGCCTGCTGGCGCTGCTGACCCGGCTTGGACTGGTGTCCGAGCGTGACCACGCCGAGACCGTGGCCGAGGTGCTCGACCTGCCGCTGGTCAGCGCCAAGACCATGCCGGAGCTGCCGCCCGAGGGCGTGCTGCTCACCACCAAGTTCATGAAACAGTTCGCGGTCTGTCCGGTCGCCGAGACCGAAACCAGCGTCGCGATTCTCGCCGCTGACCCGCAGGACTCCTACACCCTCGACGCGGTGCGACTGGCGACCGGCCGGGAGGTCCACGCCAGCGTCGCCTTGCGTTCCGAAATAGACGAGTTGATCGAGCGCTGGCATGGCCAGGGTCGCAGCGCGATGGGCGCGATCATCGAGACCGCCGAGGGCGAGGGCAGCGACCTCGACGACGTCGAGCACCTGCGCGACCTCGCCTCCGAGGCGCCGGTGATCCGACTGGTCAACCTCGTCATCCAGCGTGCGGTCGAGTTGCGCGCCTCCGATATCCACATCGAGCCGTTCGAGAACCGGCTCAAGGTGCGTTACCGCGTCGACGGTGTGCTGATCGACGGCGAGAGCCCACCGGTCAACCTGACCGCGGCGGTGATCAGCCGCATCAAGATCATGGCCAAGCTCAACATCGCCGAACGCCGGCTGCCACAGGACGGGCGGATCATGCTGCGGGTGCAGGGCAAGGAGCTGGACCTGCGTGTCAGTACGGTGCCGACCGCGCATGGCGAGAGCGTGGTGATGCGCCTGCTGGACCGCGAGTCGGTGGTGTTGGATTTCCACCAGCTGGGTTTCACCGACGAGTTCCTGCCGCAGTTCCAGCACGTGCTGCAGCAGCCGCACGGGATCCTGCTGGTGACCGGCCCGACCGGTTCGGGCAAGACCACCACGCTGTACGCCGCGTTGAGCAATCTCAACACGCCCGACGTCAAGATCATCACCGTCGAGGACCCGGTCGAGTACCAGATCGAGGGCATCAACCAGATCCAGGCGAAGCCGCAGATCGGGCTGGATTTCTCGCAGGCGTTGCGATCGATCGTGCGCCAGGATCCGGACATCATCATGATCGGCGAGATGCGCGACCTGGAGACCGCGCGCATCGCGATCCAGTCGGCGCTGACCGGGCACCTGGTGTTGTCCACGCTGCACACCAACAACGCCGCCGGCGGCATCACCCGTCTGCTCGACATGGGCGTCGAGGATTACCTGTTGACCTCGACCGTCAACGGCATCCTGGCCCAACGGTTGGTGCGGAAACTGGAGCCGACGCATGCCGAGCGTTACCCGGCCACACAGGAGCAGATCGAGAAGTTCGCGCTGCGCCGCTACCAGCCCGATGGCGACATTCACCTGTACCGCCCGGTCGCCTCGCCGCTGGCGCCGACGGGCTACAAGGGTCGCTCCACGATCATGGAATTCATGGTCCTGAATGACGACCTGCGCCGCGCCGTCATGCGCCACGCCGGCATGGGCGAGATCGAGCGCATCGCCCGCGACGCCGGCATGCGGACCATGTACGAAGACGGCATCATCAAGGCGCTGGCCGGCCTGACCACCATCGAGGAAGTGCTGCGCGTGACCGAGGATGCGTGAGATGGTCACCCCCGTTTCGACCGTCATCCCAGTTTCGACGGTCATTCCAGTTTCGACGGTCATTCCAATTTCGACGGTCATTCCAATTTCGACCGTCGTTCCCGTTTCGACCGTCATTCCCGCGAAGGCGGGAACCAGCTCGGCATCAGTACACTCCGTCATCCTCGCGGAGACCGAAGCCCACCGGGCATCAACACCTACCGTCATTCCCGCGAAAGCGGGAACCCAGTGCCTCATCGCCACTACCCGCACAGGAACGTCATGGAACGACAACCCGCCACTTACCTCTTGGCCAGCGCTCGCAACGGAATTTTGTACGTCGGTGTAACCAGCAATCTCGTGAAGCGGGTCTGGGAGCATCGAAATCACGTGATGAAGGGCTTCACCGAAAAGCACGGCATCACACACTTGGTGTGGTACGAAATGCACGACACCATGGAGGCCGCCATCAGTCACGAGAAACGGATCAAGAAGTGGCGGAGGGACTGGAAGATGCAACTGATCGAGACAACCAATCCCTACTGGAATGATCTTTGGACGCAGATCACCGGAGCGGAGGCCGAAGTCGCTGGGTTCCCGCTTTCGCGGGAATGACGGCGGGAATCAACCCCATGCCCCTTTACAACTACAAAGCGATCAACGCGCGCGGCGACATGCTGGACGGCCAGATGGAGGCTGCCAGCAATGCCGAGGTGGCTGCGCGTCTGCAGGAGCAGGGGCATCTGCCGGTCGAGGCGCGGCTGGCCAGTGAGGGGGGCGGCGCGTCGCTCTGGAAGGGGCTGTTCCAACCCAGCCCGTTTGCCGGTGAGCGGCTGGTCCAGTTCACCCAGCAGCTGGCGACGCTGCTGGGGGCGGGCCAACCACTGGACCGCGCGCTGACGATCCTGCTGGAGTTGCCCGAGGATGAGGCGGCCAGGCGCGTGGTCAGTGACGTGCGTGACGCGGTGCGTGGCGGCACGTCGTTGTCGACCGCACTGGAGCGCCAGCACGGCACGTTTTCGAGGTTGTACGTCAACATGGTCCGCGCCGGTGAGGCCGGTGGCAGCCTGGATGAAACGCTGGCGCGGTTGGCCGATTACCTGGAGCGCTCACGGGCGATGCGGGGGCGGGTGATCAACGCGTTGATCTATCCGGCCATCCTGCTGGTGATGGTCGGGTTGAGCTTGTTGTTCCTGCTGGGTTACGTGGTGCCGCAGTTCGCGCTGATGTACGAAAGCCTGGACGCGCAGTTGCCGTTCTTCACCCGGATCGTGCTGGGCGTTGGCTTGTTCGTGCGCGACTGGTGGATCGTCCTGATCGTGGTGCCGGCGTTGCTGCTGCTGTGGATCGACCGCAAGCGCCGCAATCCGGTGTTCCGCGAGGCGCTCGACGGCTGGATACTGCGCCGCCGTTTCTTTGGCGGGCTGGTCGCCAAGGTCGAGACCGCGCGGTTGGCGCGTACGCTGGGCACGCTGGTGCGCAATGGCGTGCCATTGATGGGCGCGCTCGGCATCGCCCAGAAAGTGATGGACAACCGGGTTTTGGCCGCAGATGTCAGCGCCGCCAGCGAGGAGGTCAAGAGCGGCGTCGCGCTGTCGACCGCGCTCGGTCGTGGCAAGCGCTTTCCCCGCCTGGCGCTGCAGATGATCCAGGTCGGCGAGGAATCCGGCGAGCTTGATGCGATGCTGGTCAAGACCGCCGAGACGTTCGAACATCAAACCTCGCTGGCACTGGACCGGATGCTGGCGGCTTTGGTGCCGATCGTCACCGTGGTGCTGGCCGGCGTAGTCGGCATGGTGGTGATGGCCGTATTGACCCCGCTGTATGACCTCACCAACCAGATCGGCTGAGGAATCTTGAACCATTGCCATCATTCCCGCAGGGACGAGCGAGGCCAGCATGGATGTCAGGTGCTTGTCGAATATCAAAGTCCATGGATCCCCGCCTTCGCGGGGATGACGAGAAAAACGGGGATGACGAGAAAAACACCATATGAACCCACACAGGACCCACGCAATGCACAACAGTCATTCCCTTAACCGAAACTTCCGGCCCCGGAATTTCCGCGCCCCGTCCGCCGCGAAACAGGCCGGCATGAGCTTGATCGAGATCATCATCGTGATCGTGCTGATCGGGGCGGTGCTGACCTTCGTCGGCTCGCGCGTGCTCGGCGGTGCCGACCGCGCCAAGGCCAACCTGGCCAAGTCGCAGGTGATGACCGTGGCGCAGAAGGTCGAGGCATTCCAGATGGACACCGGCCGGCTGCCGACGGCGCTCGACGAACTGGTCGCCGAGCCCGGTGACGCGCCCGGATGGCTGGGGCCGTATGCCAAGGCGACCGAGCTGAATGATCCCTGGGGCCATCCGATGGAGTACCGCGCGCCGGGCGAGAGTGGTGACTTCGACCTGACGATTCTGGGCAAGGATGGCAAGGTCGGTGGCAGTAGCGTCGATGGCGATATTCACTACCAGTGACGTGGCACACCGTGGGCGGTCAAGGCCGCTTCGCCGGTGACCGGAACGCGGCCGCGCCAGGCAGGCGTCTCGTTGTTGGAGATGCTGCTGGTGGTCGCGCTGATTGCGGCGGCCAGTCTGCTGGCGATGGCGGCGTTCAGTGGCGGGATGAAGGGTGCCCAGCTGCGTTCGGCGGCCAAGCAGATCGCCGCCGAGCTGCGCTACACCCGGTCGCGGGCGATCGTCACCGGGCAGCCGCAACGCTTTGTGATCGACCCCCAAGCGCGTACCTGGCAAGGACCGGGCGACCACCGCGGCGAGATCCCTGCGGCCCTGCAAGTACGGTTCATCGGCGCGCGTGAGACACAGCCCAGTGAGCGCGAGGGCGCGGTGCTGTTTTTCCCGGACGGGGCGGCGACCGGCGGCCGGGTGCAACTGGACCGCAATGGCGCGAAATGGAACATCGACGTGGCCTGGCTGACCGGGCAGGTCACCGTGGAGCGCTCGGGGCCGGGTGGCTGATGGCCGGGCGTTCCGGCCATCAGCGCCGCATGCGGGGCGGTTGCGTCCCGCGCGGCCGTCGGCAACGTGGTTACACCTTGATCGAGGTCATCGTCGCGTTCGCGCTGCTCGCCGTCGCGTTGACCTTGCTGCTGGGCACCTTGTCGGGTGCAACCTCGCAGGTGCGCTGGTCCGGCGATGCGGGGCGCGCGGCGTTGCATGCGCAATCGCTGCTGGACACGGTCGGGGTCGTGGAGCCGGTGCAACCGGGCCAGCGCCATGGCGAGTTCGATGACGGGCGCTATCGCTGGTCGTTGCAGGTGGCCGGTTGGCGCGATCCGGCGCTGGCCAACGTGCCCGTCGCGCTTTCCGGTCCCCAACTGCTTGAAGTGGTGCTGGATGTGACCTGGGGCGACGGTGGTCCACGCGAACGCCTGCAGATGCGCACCCTGCGGCTCGTGGTGGCCGAGCCGACCGACGGATGGCCATGAGCGCCCTCCACATGCGGCACTCGAGCACGCGGCCGACGACCGTGGTGCCAACCGGCGCCCGGCGTCGGCGGGTGACCGGGTTCACGCTGATCGAGGTATTGCTGGCGACGGTGCTGCTGGCCGCCGGGCTGGCGCTGGCGTTCGCCACCCTGTCGGCGGCGAGCCAGACCGCGACCCGCGGCGAGTTGATGGCGCAACGCAGCGAGCAGGTGCGCGCGGTGGAAGGCTTCCTGCGCAAGCGGCTGGCGGCGGCCCGGCCGCTTGCCTTCAGCACCGGGCAAGACGATGCGTTGCCGCAGTACTTCATCGGCGAGCCGGGGCGGATGCGGTTCGTCGCCAACCTGCCCGATTACCTCGGTCGGGGCGGTCCGTACCTGCATGACTTCCGCGTCGAGGTCGACCAGCAGAAGGTCAGGATCGTGCTGGCGCTCAATATTGTCATTGCGGGTCAGACCATCGAGGATCCCGGGCAGCGGCCAGCGGAGTTGCTGGTCGATGGGTTGGGCCGGGTCACGTTTCGCTACCGCGGGATGGATCCCGATCGCCCGGGGCTGGGCGACTGGCAAGACAGCTGGGACCACGCCGGCCAGTTGCCGCGATTGGTCGAGGTGGAGTTCACCGACGCGGACGAACGCAAGTGGCCGACGTTGGTGGTCGCGCTGCCCCAGGCGGGTGGCGTCGCCGGTATCGCGCCGGGTGCGGGCAGATGAGGGTGTTCGGCAGGCCTGGCAGGAGGCGGCGACGGGCCGCGAAGTCCGCCACCCGCGGGGCGGCCTTGTTGCTGGTGCTGTGGCTGATCGTGCTGTTGACGGCGCTGGTCGGCGCGTTTGCAATGGTGGCACGGGTGGAGCACATGCAGGGACGCGTACTGGTGCGCGGGCTGGCCGCCGATGGTGCGGCACGCGCCGCAGTGGAGTACGCGATCAGCCGGTTGCAGGCCACCGACCCGCGCTTGCAATGGGTGCCCGATGGCCGCTTGTACCCATGGAGCTATGCCGGCGCGCAGGTCGAGATCCGGATCGTCGACGAGAGCGGCAAAGTCGATCTCAACCTGGCCGGCGCGCCATTGCTGGCGGGGCTGTTGCAGGAACTGGGCAGCGACCGGGTCGAGGCGTCGCGGCTGGCAGCAGCGATCATCGATTGGCGCGACCCCGGCAGCCTGACCCAGGTGGCAGGCGGCGCGGAAGACCAGGATTACGCGTCTGCCGGTCGTGGTTATGGCGCCAAGGACGCCCCTTTCGAAAGCATCACCGAGCTGGAGCAGGTACTGGGTTTCACACCGGCCCTGTATGCCGGTTTGTCGCCCCATGTGACCGTGCATGGCGGGTTGCCGCAGCCCGATCCTGCATTCGCATCGCAGCCGGTGTTGAACGCATTGGGCCTGGATGGTGCGGCCATCGTGGGGCAACGCGGCCGTCCCGCACCGCCCCGCGCAGGACTCAACATCGGCATCGGCGCACGCGCCGGCGGTACGTATAGTATTGACAGCCGCGCCCGGCTTACCAACGGGCGGCAGTCCGGGTTGCGGGTGGTGGTGCGCACGG
The DNA here is from genome assembly GCF_054052125.1 of Lysobacter sp. A378. Classification (NCBI taxonomy): domain Bacteria; kingdom Pseudomonadati; phylum Pseudomonadota; class Gammaproteobacteria; order Lysobacterales; family Lysobacteraceae; genus Lysobacter; species Lysobacter sp. A378. The sequence continues at coordinate 708,321 of NZ_JBSVRK010000001.1, forward strand.
GCGCGGGGCGCTTGCCCGGGATGGCCTACACCGTGCTGGATTGGGATATATCGTATGGGAGCGCGTCGCATTGGAGCGCGCTGCAATTGGACGCGTTGGATCGAAGACAAGGAGCCTCGTCAAAATGAGCCAGATCGCTTCCAGTACCGGCAGTCGCCTGGGCGATATCGGCACCCGTCTGGTCCCGCGTGTTGCCGGGCTATGGCGCTGGTGGGGGCGCTCACTGGCGGAATGGTTGCCGCCGCGGCTGCGCCGGGCGCTGGGCTTCGATCGTGGCCGGCTGTTGCTGCATGTGGATGGCGATGACCTGCAGCTGCGGCTGCAACAGGGCGATGAGTTGCGTGACCTGACGCGCGTGGGGCTGGCGGATGTCTCCGGTCCATCCGATCAGCTGGACCGGCTACTGGGCCGCGGGCAGGACGACCTGCCGCGCTGGTTGCTGCTGGCGCCAGCGACCAGCCTGCGTCGTCGCCTGGTCCTGCCCGCCGCGGCAATCGACCGGTTGCGCGATGTGGTGGCCTTCGAGATTGATCGACAAACGCCATTCCGTGCCGATGCGGTCGCGTTCGATGCACGCGTAGCGGGACGGCGCGAAAGCGACGGCCAACTCGACGTAGAACTGGTGGTCGTCCCGCGGCAGGCGTTGGACCCGGCATTGGACCGGCTGGGTTCGCTGGCCTCGACCCTGGCCGGGGTCGATGTGGCGGCGGGCGACGGCGTGCCATTGGGAGTCAACCTGCTGCCGGTGTCCGAGCGTCGGCTTCATCGTGATCCGTGGGCGATCTGGAACGCCGTGTTGGCGGCGGTCGCGGTGGTTGCCGTGGCGGCGCTGCTGTGGCAATTGCTGGATAACCGGCGCGCGGCGGCCGACGCATTGGAGCAGGCGATGGCCGAACAGGCCGACTCCGGGCGTCAGGCCGCCGCCCAGCGCCATCAGCTGGCCAGCCTGGTGGAAGGCCAGGCGTTCCTGGACCAAGCCCGGGCCCGGCGGCCCACCGCGATCGAGGTCATGGACGAGTTGACCGTGCGGCTGCCCGACCATACCTACCTGGAAAAGCTCGCAATCAATGACGACCAGTTGCTGCTGATCGGTCTGAGTGGCCAGGCGGCCGCCCTGATCGGCCAGTTGCAGGGGGCCCAGGCGTGGAGCTCGCCGGCGCTGGCCGGCGCCCTGCAACCCGACCCGGGCAGCAGCCGTGATCGGTTTACCCTGACCGCGAAACTGGCGGTCGCCGCGCCGCAAGCACCAACACCAACATCGCCAACACCACCAAAGCCCGGGGAGGTCGCCGATGGCGCTGCCAAGCCGGGTCGCTGAACGCCTGGGTGGCCGGGACCGCTGGCTGGCGTTGGCGCTGCTGCTTGCGGTGCTGGGCATTGTATACGCGGTGTTGATCCACCCGTGGTGGACGCTTCCCATGGCCGACGCGAACCAGCGCATCGAGTCGCTGCAACAACGTGAACTGCGCCTACGCGCGCACCTGCAGCAGGCGCCGCAGGTCGCACGCCGACTGGAGCAGGTGCAGGCACGACAGAAGGAGCTTCCGGGGTTCCTGCCCGAGGCCAACCCGGAGCTGGCGACGGCAAGCCTGATCCAGCGACTGGAGGCGGTGGTGCTCCAGGCCAGCCCGGGCAATCGCAGTTGCGCCATCACCAATCGCTCGCCGCTCGATTCCGATAACCGCGAGTCCTACACCCGGGTGACGGTGCAGGTGCGATTGCTGTGCGGGACCCCCGAGCTGGCCAGGGCGCTCGATCTGCTGGAGAGCGGCGCCCCCAGGCTGTTCGTCGACAACCTCAATATCCTGGCCCGCGGCCGCTTCCTCAGCCGCGATACGTCCAGCGGTGCCGGAGGGTTGGATGTGTCGTTCGACCTGTACGGCTATCTGGCGCTTCCCGCTTCGCCGGTGGTATCGGACGGGGCCAACGGGGTGATCCATGCGGATTGAGGACGCCGGTCCGCGAACCCGGCTGCTGGCCGCCGTCGCCGGCGCAGCCGTGTTGGTCTGGGCGTTGGCCGTGGCCGGGATGGGGGGGCGTGTCGCGCCGCTGGATGACACCTCCGACGTGCTGGCGCCATTGCCGACGCTGCCCGCTGCGCCGACGGCCCGGCCGGACACGCCGGGCGGGCATGAAGCGATTGCCGCACGCCCGTTGTTCTCGCCCGATCGCACTCCGCAGCCGTTTTTCCTGGAAAACGACGATGGCGAGCAGACGCAGGGCTTCAACTACGTGCTGACCAGCGTGCTGCTCACGCCCCGGCTGCAATTGGCGATCCTGCAGCCACCGGACGGCAGCGCCTCATTCCGCGTCCTGCTCCAGCACGGGCCGGAGCCTCATCCCGCTTGGCGCCTGGTCGAGCTGGACGAGCGCAGCGCGGTATTCGAAGGGCCGGAAGGACGTCGCACCTTGCCGCTTCGAGTGTTCGATGGCGTGGGTGGTTCGCCGCCAACCGTCCTGGGCAGGTCCGCTGAAGCACCCGCGCGGCGCTTGGATGATGCCCCGGAGCCGGTCTTCCCCGATGATCCGCAACCACCGGTCCGCGAGCAGCCACCCGCGCCGGCTTCGCCCGATGGCACTAAGCAGGACGCGTCCGGCACAGCTGCCGAGCCACCGGCCACCACCGATGCGGCGCAGATGGATTTGATCCGTCAACGCATCCAGGCGCGACGCGAGAAATTGCGTAACCCACCCGCACCGGAACCACCGGCCAACAACCGCTAGAGTGAATGCAATGAAGCAACGCCCTACTGATCACTCGTCATCGACGCCGGCCCGCTTGTCCTCCCTGCGGCGGGGGGCCGCTGTGATCCGCCTGCTCGTTGCCTGGCTGATGGTCGCCGGCCTGGTGGCGGGATGCGCCAGCACCGCGGTGCCCAATGTCCGCCGTGACGGACCGCCGCACCCGACCGGAGCGGCGGGGGTACAGATGCACACCGCGGGAACCGCGCCGGCCACGGTGGTTGATGGCGCGCCAACGCAGTCGCCGGAGGATCCGGAGACCGGATTGCAGCCCCGGATCCACCGCGGCACCGGTCAGGTCATCAACCAGTCCGCCGCAGCGGCTCCACGGCCCAACCCGGGTGGCACCAGCGGGCAGGCCACCTTCAACTTCGAGGGCGAGTCCCTGCATGCGGTGGCCAAGGCGATCCTGGGCGACATGCTGGGCCAGAACTACGTGATCGCGCCCGGCGTGCAGGGCACAGTGACCCTGGCCACGCCGAACCCGGTCAGCCCGGCCGAGGCGATCAGCCTGCTCGACCAGGTGCTTGGCTGGAACAACGCCCGCATGATCTACAGCGGCGGGCGCTACAACATCGTGCCGGCCGACCGGGCTCTGGCCGGCACCGTCGCCCCGCGTACCGGCAGCGCCGCCAACGCGCGCGGTTTCGAGGTCCGCACGGTGCCGCTGCGCTATGTCGCGGCCGAGGAAATGAAAAAGATCCTCGAGCCATATGCGCGCCCCGGCGCGATTGTCGGCACCGATGCGTCGCGTAACGTGATCAGCGTCGGCGGTACCCGCGCGGAGTTACAGAACTACCTGCGCACGATCGAGGTCTTCGACGTCGACTGGCTGTCGGGCATGTCGGTGGGCGTGTTCCCGCTGCAATCGGGCAAAGCCGACCGGGTGGTCGCCGACCTGGAAAAAGTGTTTGGCGAAAGCAGCAAATCGCCGGTGGCCGGCATGTTCCGCTTCATGCCGCTGGAAGGTGCCAATGCGGTGATGGTTATCACCCCGCAGGCGGAGTACCTGGGCCAGATCCAGCAATGGCTGGAGCGCATCGATGGCGCGGGCGGTTCGGTACAGCTGTACACCTACCAGCTCAAGTACATCAAGGCGCGTGACCTGGCCGATCGCCTGTCAGAGGTGTTTGGCGGTTCATCGGCGGGCTCGGACGGCGGCGGCGACGACGGCCGGCCTTCGTTGATGCCGGGACTGCAATCGGCGGAAATATCGTCCAGCGACTCCGGCTCCAGCGTCGTGGTTGGCAACCAGGGGAATTCCGGCGGCAGGAGTGGACGCATCGGCAGAGGCGGGCGCAGTGGTGGTTCTGGCGGCGGTGAGATGTCGCTGGATGCGGCGCAAGGCGGCAATGGCAGCGTCAGTCTGGAGATCCAGGGGGACAAGGTCGGCGTGTCCGCGGTGGAAGAGACCAACGCGCTGCTGATCCGCTCGACCCCGCAGGCCTGGCAATCGATCAAGGACGTGATCGTCCAGCTCGACGTGATGCCGATGCAGGTCCATATCGAGGCGCAGGTGGTCGAGGTGCAGCTCAGCGGCGCGCTGGAGTACGGCGTCAACTGGTTCTTCGAGCGCGGCGTGACCGATGCCGGCTTGCCGAGTGCCGTCGGCCGGGATACCTGGAGCACCCTGGCTGGCAGCGTGCAGGGCGAGGCGGGAAACGGCAGTCCCGCCGGCATGGCGTGGACGTTCCTGGGGCGCAATGCGGCCGCCGTCATCAGCGCGCTCGACTCGGTCACCGACGTCAACATGTTGCAGACCCCGTCGGTGGTGGTCCGCAACAACGCGCAGGCGGAGTTCAACGTCGGCAGCCGGATCCCGGTGTCCTCGGTCACCGTCAACCCCGGTCTGGGCGGCGACAACAGCTACAGCCAGGTCGAGTACCTGGACACCGGCGTGATCCTCAAGGTCCGTCCGCGGGTGACCCAGGACGGCATGGTGTTCCTGGACATCGTGCAGGAGGTCAGCGCGCCTGGCGGTGACCCGGACAAGTACGGCAACGTGCGCATCGACACCCGCAAGCTCAAGACCGAGGCGGCAATCCAGAGTGGCGACACGGTGATGCTGGCCGGCCTGATCCGTGATGGGGTGACCCGCGGCTCGAAGGGCTTCCCGGGCCTGAGCCGGATCCCGGTGATCGGCGGCTTGTTTGGCACCCAGAGCTCCACGACCCACCGCGAGGAAACCATCGTGCTGCTGACCCCGACCATCATCAGGAACCCGCAGGAAGCGCGCGAGATGACCGACGAGTACGGCCGCCAGTTCCGCGCGCTGGAGCCGTTGTACCGCCAGCCCAAACCATGACCCGGAACTTCACTCCGGCAGGGATCCATGGCTGAACTGCCGATCGTTGTATTCCCGGTAGGCGCCGACGACACCGCGCTCGACGCCAGCCTGGCGGCGCTGGAGGCAGCGACACCGGCGGGTACCCGGGTTTGGCTGGCCGACGACGCCCTGGCCGGTCCGCGCGGTTACGCGATCATCGAGCATTGGATGTCGCGCACCGCGTTGAAGGCCGACTACACCCGTCGCCTGCGCAGCATCGGCGAGCTGGCACACCTGGACGAGATACTGGCTGCTTGCGGCGATGCCGACGTCGCCGTGCTCGCCGCCGATGCGGTGCCCGTGTCGGGCTGGCTCAATGCAATGGCCGCTTGCCTGGGCAGCGACGGCGCCATCGCCACCGTCAGTGCCTGGAGCAACGCCGGTGAGGCGGCGGCCTGGCCGCGGATCGGCGAGATCGATCCGATGCCGGCCGATCCCGAGCGACTGGGACGCGCTGCCGCCGCGATGCCGCAGATCCATCCCGAGCTGCCTGCCGCGATCAGTCACGCCGTGGTGTTGCGAGGCAGCGCGCGCAAGCGTGCCGGCGGGCTGGACGTGGCCAGTTACGGCTCCTGGTACGCCGGCCTGATCGACTTGTCGTTGCGGCTGTCGGGACTGGGTTGGCGCAATGTGTTGTGCGAGTCGGCGTTCGTCGCCCGCCCGGCAGAGGGCGCGGCGTTCGAGGGCGACATGGATCGCCTCGCGGCGCGCTGGCCGGACTGGCATGCGCGACTGGCCGCCTTCTTGATGGGCGATCCGCTGCACGGCGCGCGCGAGCAGCTTGGCCAGTTGCTGGCTTCGGTCGGGCCACCGGTGCCGCAGGCCGATCTGTTTCCGCCGCCCGACACGATGGTGGATGCATCCACCGGGCCGGATCGAACGTGACCAGTCCAGCGCCCGCTGCCACCATGCCCGATGCCTCCACGCCGGGGGCCGAAGCCGACATTGCCGTGGTCGTGGTGACCCACCAAAGCGCGTCGACCATCGACGACTGCCTGTGCCGCTTGCGCGCGGCCACCGGCGTCGGTGCGATCCGGGTAGTGGACAACCTGTCCGACGACGGCAGCCTGGAGATCATCCAGCGCCACGCCACCGCCGACCCGCGCGTGCGCTTCATCGCCAACCCGGACAATCCGGGATTCGGGGTGGCATGCAACCAGGGCGCGGCGGATGTCGCCAGCCGCGCGCCGGGATGCAAGTGGCTGGCCTTCGTCAATCCCGATGCGATGGTCGAGCACGACACGCTTGCCCGCCTGCGGGCGCTGGCGATCGACGCAACCACCCCCGGGCACATCCTGCTGGGCGCTGATCTGGTCGGCGAGGATGGCGTGCGTGACCCCGCTGCGCGTCGCCACGCCCCCGACTTTGGCGCGATGCTGGCCGGCTGGTTCAACCGCACAAACCGCAGCTCCGGCGGCGCCGACACGGCGATCCCGCCCGACGACGCCCAGGTGCTGCAGCCGGTGGCGGCGATTTCCGGGGCGTTGATGTTCCTGTCTTGCCGCCTGTTCGAGCAGGTTGGAGGATTCGACGAGGACTACCGCCTGCATGCCGAGGACCTGGATCTGTGCCGCCGGATCGCCGGGCTTGGCGCAACCATTGCCGTCGCCAACCAGGTCCGCGTGGTTCACGTGCGCGGCGTGTCGAGCCGGTCGCGGCCGGTGTTCGTCGAGTGGCACAAACACCGTGGCTTATGGCGCTACTTCCGCAAGTTCGAGGCACCCCGTCGCGGTGTACTGGCGCGCGCTGCCGTCTGGCTGGCGATCTGGCTGCACTTCCTGCAGGTCTTGACCCGGCAGCTGATTGCCCAGCTGATCAACGGCGATCGTTGACGGCGCGCGGGGAAGCTGACCTGCAGTAGATCGCGGGCGCGGATCAGCGGCGGATCAGCGGTACCGGTTGATCTGGTCGCGCAGCGCGCGTGCCACGGTAGCGGCGGCCTGCGCGTAGTCGTCACCAGTGGAGGCATACAGGACCGCGCGCGAGGAGCTGACCATCAAGCCAGTCCCGTCGGCGGTCTTCGCGTTTTTCACCACGGCCTCGACATCGCCGCCCTGGGCACCGACGCCGGGCACCAGGAAGGGCATCTCGCCGACGATCGCGCGTACCTCGCGCAGTTGTTCCGGCCAGGTCGCGCCGACCACCAGTGCGCAATTGCCGTGGCCGTTCCAGTCGCGCGCGATGGTCTCGGCGACGTGCTGGTACAGCGGACGCTCCAACGGGCGCTCGCGGCCGTTGCCGGTCACCAGCAGGTCCTGCAGGTCGCTCGCGCCGGGGTTGGACGTGCGGCACAGGATCACCACGCCGCGGTCGGCGCGATCCAGGAACGGCTGCATCGAGTCACGGCCCAGATACGGGTTGGCGGTCACCGCGTCGGCGCGGTAGCGATCGAACGCCTCGCTTGCGTAATGCTGCGCGGTGCTGCCGATATCGCCCCGCTTGGCGTCCAGGATCACCGGGATGCCGGGGTGGCTGGCGTGGATGTGGGCGATCAGCCGCGCCAACGCATCCTCCGCGCCCAGAGCGGCGAAATGGGCGATCTGCGGCTTGAATGCGCAGACGTATTCGGCCGTTGCATCGACGATGCCGCGGCAGAAGTTGAACACCGCATCGGGATCGTTGGCGAATTGCGCCGGGAACTTCGCCGGCTCCGGATCGAGGCCGACGCAGACCAGTGAGTCGGCGTCGGACCAGCGGTGTTTCAGGGCCTGCATGAAGGTCATCTGGAGTTCGCTCGCGGTGCCTTTGGGGTTACGAGTCCGGTGCGCTTGCCCGGGCTGCATCGTCGTTCCCGAGAAGGCGGGAAACCATGGACATTGGATTTACATCGTAGGTCAGGCAAACGCAACGTCCCTGGATCCCCGCCTTCGCGGGGATGACGGCGAAGGACTGCATCGTCGTTCCCGCGAAGGCGGGAAACGCTTTACAGCAGCCGTACGGCTGATCACCTATGGACATTGGATCTACATCGGAGGTTACGCAAACGCAACGTCCCTGGATCCCCGCCTTCGCGGGGATGACGGCGAAGGACTGCATCGTTGTTCCCGCGAAGGCGGGAAACGCTTTACAGCAGCCGTACGGCTGATCACCTATGGGCATTGGATCTACATCGGAGGTTACGCAAACGCAACGTCCATGGATCCCCGCCTAAAGCATGCGGGGATGACGGTTTGGCAAAGCCGTGGCCGCAGCGCGGTCACGGGCCAATCCGTCACTTCAGCGCCTTGAACCGCAGGCGCTTGGGCTGGGCGCCTTCCTCGCCGAGGCGGCGCTTCTTGTCGTCCTCGTATTCGCGGTAATTGCCCTGGAAATACTCCACGTGCGAGTCGCCCTCAAACGCGAGAATGTGGGTCGCGATGCGGTCCAGGAACCAGCGGTCATGGCTGATCACCACCGCGCAGCCGGGGAATTCCAGGATCGCGTCTTCCAGCGCGCGCAAGGTCTCCACGTCCAGATCGTTGGAGGGTTCGTCGAGCAGCAACACGTTGCCGCCCTGCAGCAGGGTCTTGGCCAGATGCAGGCGACCGCGTTCACCGCCCGACAGCGTGCCGACCAGTTTCTGCTGGTCCTGGCCCTTGAAGTTGAAGCGGCCCAGGTAGGCGCGCGACTGGATCTCGACCCCGTTGATGTTGAGGATGTCCGCGCCGCCGGAGATTTCCTGGAACACGTTGTGGTCGCCTTCCAGCGTGTCGCGGCTCTGGTCGACATAGGCGACCTTGGTCGACGGGCCGCGGGTGATCTCGCCCTTGTCCGGAGTTTCCTGTCCCGTGATCATCTTGAACAGGGTCGACTTGCCGGCGCCGTTGGGGCCGATGATGCCGACGATCGCGCCGGGCGGGATGATGAAGCTCAGGTCGTCGATCAGCAGGCGGTCGCCGAACGACTTGGAGACGTTGTTGAACTCGATCACCGAGTTGCCCAGGCGCTCACCCGGCGGAATGAAGATCTCGTTGGTCTCGTTGCGGCGCTGGTATTCGACCGAGTTGAGCTCCTCGAACCGCGCCATGCGCGCCTTGCCCTTGGTGCGGCCGCCCTTGGCGTTGCTGCGCACCCATTCCAGTTCCTTGGCCAGCGCCTTCTGGCGCGCCTTCTCGCCGGACTCCTCGCGCTTCAGGCGCTCGGATTTCTGCTCCAGCCAGGCGGTGTAGTTGCCCTTCCACGGGATGCCCTTGCCGCGATCCAGCTCCAGGATCCACTCGGCGGCATTTTCCAGGAAGTAGCGATCATGGGTGACCGCGACCACGGTGCCGCTGTAGCGGGCCAGGAACTGCTCCAGCCACTCCACCGACTCGGCGTCCAGGTGGTTGGTCGGCTCATCCAGCAGCAGCATGTCGGGCTTTTGCAGCAGCAGTTGGCACAGCGCGACGCGGCGCTTCTCGCCGCCCGACAGCTTGCCGATGATGGCTTCCCACGGCGGCAGGCGCAGCGCGTCGGCGGCGACTTCCAGCTGGTGCTCCAGCGTGTGCGCATCGCCGGTGGCGAGGATCGCCTCCAGGCGTTGCTGCTCGGCGGCGAGCTTGTCGAAGTCGGCGTTCTCGTCGGCGTAGGCCTCGTAGACCTTGTCCAATGCGGCCTGGGCATTGATGACCTCGCCCAGGCCTTCCTCGACCGCTTCGCGCACGGTGTGCTCGGGGTTGAGCTGGGGTTCCTGGGCCAGGTAGCCGACCTTGATGTCCTTGGCCGCGCGCGCCTCGCCGGTGAAGTCGGGGTCGACGCCGGCCATGATCTTCAGCACCGTCGACTTGCCCGAGCCGTTCAAGCCCAGCAAGCCGATCTTGGCGCCGGGGAAGAACGACAGCGAGATGTCCTTGATGATCTGGCGCTTGGGCGGAACGGTCTTGCTGACGCCGTTCATGGTGTAGATGTATTGCGACATTCGGGGGCTCCGCAGGCAGACGGCGGCGCCCTGCGCGGGGGCAGGGGCCGGAAAGGATCGATAGCCGGCCATTATCCCGGATGCGGGAGTTTCCTGCAGCGGGCGGGTCAGCGGGCAGTTGGTTTGGGTGTACGCCGCACCGGCAACCCGCTCGCCCGTGGTTCCGGCGCCGGGTCAGGGCTAAACTCGGGGCCTTCCCTTCTTCATCTGAACTGGAGTGGCAATGTTTGCGCGCGATGCACGTATTGAAGGATTTGACCCGGAACTCGCCCAGGCCATCGCGAACGAGAATCGCCGCCAGGAAGACCACGTCGAGCTGATCGCCTCGGAAAATTACGCCAGCCCCCGGGTGATGGAAGCCCAGGGCAGCCAGCTGACCAACAAGTACGCTGAGGGCTACCCCGGCAAGCGTTACTACGGCGGCTGCGAATACGTCGACGTGGCCGAGCGGCTTGCTATCGACCGGTTGAAGGAGTTGTTCGGCGCGGACTACGCCAACGTGCAGCCGCATTCGGGCTCGCAGGCCAACCAGGCGGTGTACTTCGCATTGCTGAAGCCCGGTGACACCATTTTGGGCATGAGCCTGGCCCACGGTGGTCACCTCACCCACGGGGCCAAGGTCAACATCAGCGGCAAGCTGTTCAACGTCGTCCCGTACGGCCTGGACGAGTCCGGGTTGATCGACTACGACGAGATGGAGCGGCTGGCCCGCGAGCACAAGCCGAAGATGCTGATCGGCGGCTTCAGTGCTTACTCGCAGGTGGTGGATTGGGCGCGGATGCGCGAGATTGCCGATGCGGTGGGCGCGATCTTCTTCGTCGACATGGCCCACGTCGCCGGCCTGATCGCCGCCGGCGTGTACCCCAACCCGGTGCCGCATGCGCACGTGGTGACCTCGACCACCCACAAGACCCTGCGCGGCCCGCGCGGCGGCATCATCGTTGCCAGCAACCCGACCGAGGAGCTGGTCAAGAAGCTGCAGAGCATCGTCTTCCCCGGCCTGCAGGGCGGCCCGCTGATGCACGTGATCGCGGCCAAGGCGGTGGCGTTCAAGGAGGCACTGGAGCCGGCGTTCAAGGACTACCAGGCCCAGGTGGTGAAAAACGCCAAGGCCATGGCCAAGGTCATCATCGACCGCGGTTACAAAGTGGTCTCCGGCGGCACCGAGAACCACCTGATCCTGATCGACATGATCGGCAAGGGGATTACCGGCAAGGACGCGGAAGCCGCGTTGGGCAAGGCGCACATCACCGTCAACAAGAACGCGGTACCCAACGACCCGCAAAAGCCGTTCATCACCTCCGGTCTGCGCATCGGCACCCCGGCGGTGACCACGCGTGGCTACCTCGAGCCGGATTGTGTCGCGCTGGCCAACTGGATGTGCGACATCCTCGACAACCCGAATGACGAGGACCTGATCAAGTCCGTGCGCGAAAACGTGACCACGCAATGCGCGAAGTTCCCGGTCTATGGCTGACCGCCGCGCGACGAGCACCCGTCCTGCACCCGTAGGTCGGGTTTCAACCCGACACGGCCAGTCCCCCGTAGGTCGGGTTTCAACCCGACATGGCCAGTCCCCCGTAGGGCGGGTTTCAACCCGCCGTCCCCGCACGACCGGGCAACCCGGCTAACCCCCGCCCGCCATGCACTGTCCCTTCTGCCAACACGTAGACACCCGCGTCATCGACTCGCGGGTGTCCGACGACGGTGCGACCATCCGCCGCCGCCGGGTCTGCGAGGCCTGCGGCGAGCGCTTCTCCACCCTGGAGACGGTCGAGCTCAAGTTGCCGGTGATCATCAAGTCCGATGGCCGTCGCGAATCCTTTGACGCACGCAAGCTGCGCGGCGGCTTCGACCGCGCATTGCAAAAGCGGCCGGTGGCGGAAGAGCAGATCGAGACGGCGGTGCGCGCGGTGGTCCACCAACTTCGCCGCACCACCGAGCGCGAGTTGTCGTCGCTGCGGGTGGGCGAGTTCGTGATGGGCGAGTTGCGCAAGCTCGATCATGTCGGTTACGTGCGCTTTGCCTCGGTCTATCGCGCGTTCCAGGACGTGGCGGATTTCCGCGACGAGCTCGACCGGCTGGAGAATGACAATTCCGGCGCGGACCAGTTGCCACTGCTGGGCGGGGACCCGGACACGGCAACAAAATCCCGAAAGCGCTGATGGCGGAACGTTTTCGCATCCGCGCTCGCGCCCGCCAGCGCCCCTGACCGCAGACCTTCCGACTCCCGCAAGAGGAATCCACCGTCCATGCCCGAATTCACCGCAACCGATCACCTGATGATGGCGCGCGCCCTGCGCCTGGCCGAGCACGGCGCTTACACCACCCGGCCCAATCCGATGGTCGGGTGCGTGATCACCCAGGGTGACGAAGTGGTGGGCGAGGGCTACCACCAGCGCGCCGGTGAGGCGCATGCCGAGGTGCTGGCGCTGCAGGACGCCGGCGACCGGGCCAAGGGCGCCACGGTCTACGTGACCCTGGAGCCGTGCGCGCATACCGGTAGCACCGGGCCATGCGCGGACGCGTTGGTCGCCGCCGGCGTGGCAAGGGTGGTGGCGGCGATGCGCGATCCGTTCCCACAGGTCGATGGTGCCGGTTTCGACAAGCTCCAGGACGCGGGGATCCAGGTCGAGCACGGTTTGATGGAAGCCCTGGCGCGCGAACTCAACCGCGGCTACCTGTCGCGGATCGTGCGTGGCCGGCCCTGGGTTCGGGTCAAGCTGGCCACCAGCCTGGATGGCCGCAGCGCGCTGGCCAGCGGCGAATCCAAGTGGATCAGCGGCGAGGCGTCACGCCTGGACGTCCAGCATTGGCGCGCCCGTGCCGGGGCGCTGGTGACCGGTGCCGGCACCGTGTTGGCGGACGACCCGTCGTTGACAGTGCGGTTGGGCGAGGGCGTCGACTTCGCGCCGCCATTGCGGGTGGTGCTCGACCCCGGGTTGGCCACGATCGCCCGCGGCCGGGTGCGCGATGGCGATGCGCCGACCCTGTACATCCATGCGCCCAATACCAAGCTCGGCCGCGGCATCGATGCCGAGCTGGCGACGGTGGCGGTCGATGGCGGTCGCTTCGATCTGCACGCGGTGCTGAAGCTGCTGGCCGAGCGAGGCGTCAACGAAGTCCAGGTGGAAGCCGGGGCAACCCTGGCGGCGGCCTTCCTGGAGGCCGGGGTGGTCGACGAGCTGCTGCTCTATGTCGCCCCGGTATTGTTGGGATCCAAGGCGCGACCTTTATTTGACGGGCTCAACATCGAGACGATGGCCGAGCGCATGCAGATGCACGTGGTTGAATCGCGCCAGTTGGGCGAGGACATCCGGGTTCTGTTGCAGCCGCAACAGGGCTCGTAAAACCAGTGCCCGTAAAACCAGGCGCCGCAAGCCAGGCTTGACGGCGCCGGTACCGATCAGAAGCTGGCGCGGACGCCGACGAGATAGCGCGTGAAGTCTTCGATCATCTCGACCTCGGCGACCAGACCCCAGGTCGGGTTGAACTTGACCTGGCCGCCCAGGGTGCCGACGAAATCACCTTCAAAGTCGCCGCCATCGATGTAACCGGCCTTGACCCAGGCTTCGGTGCGTGCCGATGGCATGCCACGCAGGCCGACACTGACCTTGCCACCCTTGGCGTCTTCGGAGACCTTGCCATCGTAGTCGGCGCCCAGCCCGGACAGCTTCAGCGTCAGCTCCTGGCGCAGGTACGCGATGTCGGCGGTGAAATCGACCCGGTCGCTGAACGCCATGTGGTAGCCGAAGCCCAACTCGGCCTGGTCGATGGAGACATCCAGCGTGGCGTCGCCGTCACGGAAATCATCGGACACCTGGCCATAGCTGCCGAACACATAAGCCTGTGGTGCAATGGCGACCGAGCCGCGCAGGTAACCGCCGTCGCCTTCGGGGTTGCCGAGGAATTCGTCGTCGATATGCAACTTGGCGTAGCCGCCTTCGACGTAGGTGTAGTTGATTTCATTGGCATTTGCGGCAAAGCCGACCGTTGCCAGCATCGCTGCCAGCAGCACACACTTCTTCATCTGGACCCCCTGAATTGATATCCGTCTCTCGCAGTTCAGCGATCAACGGCACGACGCGAATGTGTCGTGGGTCGTATTATCGCTGTGACACAAGTTGATCGTCCAGCGCGAACGGCCGCCACAGCGTTCCACGGATCGGACAGTCGTGGCGCCCGCGGGCTGGTAGAATCACCACGCCACTGCGGTGGCACCACACGTAAACGTCTTCAGGGCGGGGTGCAACTCCCCACCGGCGGTAGGTCACCTGGCCATGACGGCCGCGGTGACAAGCCCGCGAGCGCCTGCAGCCAACTGCTGCAGGGTCAGCAGATCCGGTCGAATGCCGGAGCCGACGGTCATAGTCCGGATGAAAGAAGACGGCGTACGCCAGGCCCTGGGGCCATGCGTAGGCCATTGCCTTGTGGCGTTTTTCGCCATCCATTGATGCGGGAAACGAGCCATGTCCATGTCATTGAAGTGTCCGGTGTTGCGGTGCGTTCTGGCGACCCTGCCGGCTGGTCTTGCCGGGGAGTCACGCTGATGTTCACCGGCATCATCGAAGGTGTCGGCCGCCTGGCCGCACGGGATTCCCGAGGCGGTGACGCACGACTTGTCATCGAGGTCGGCTCGCTGCCATTCGAGCAGGTGGCATTGGGTGAGTCGATCGCCGTCAACGGCACCTGCCTGACCGTGGTCGAGTTCGACGTCGATAGGGGCCACGCAAACACATTTCAGGCCGACGCATCCAACGAGACGCTGGCGCTGACCACCCTGGGCCAGTTGCCCATTGGCGCGCCGGTCAACCTGGAGCGGGCGATGCGCCCGACCGACCGGCTTGGCGGCCACATGGTCAGCGGCCATGTCGATGGGGTCGGCGAGGTCGCAACGATCTCCCCGGATGCGCGCGCCCAACGCTGGCGGTTCACCGCACCACCGGCCGTGCTGCGTTATATCGCCAAGAAGGGCTCGATCTGCGTTGACGGCGTCAGCCTGACCGTCAATGAGGTCGATGCGGACAGTTTCGAGGTCGCGCTGGTGCCCCACACGGTTGCCCACACCGCTTTCGCCGATACCCGGCCTGGCGACGCGGTCAATCTGGAGGTGGATCTGGTCGCGCGCTATGTCGAACGCCTGCTGCAGGGCCGTGCGGAAAGCTGACGTCGCGAGCCTCCCTTCCGCATTTGCCTCCACTACCGGTTTCCGCCCTTGCGGAAATGACGATCACGGGCCCGCGGCGCCTCCCTGCCGCCGGCCCACACCACAGGAACCACCCCGATGAGCTTTGCCACCGTCCCCGAACTGCTGGAAGAAATCCGTGCCGGCCGCATGGTCGTCATCGTCGATGACGAGGATCGCGAAAACGAAGGCGACCTGATCATGGCCGCCGAGCTGGTCAAGCCGACCGACATCAACTTCATGGTCACCCACGCGCGCGGTCTGGTGTGCCTGTCGCTGACCCGCGAGCGCTGCGTCCAGCTCGGTCTGCCGCCGATGGTGCGCGACAACACCTCCCAGCACCACACCAACTTTACCGTCAGCATCGAGGCCGCCGAAGGCGTCACCACCGGCATCTCCGCCTACGACCGCGCCCACACCGTGCGCACGGCCGTCCGCCCCGACGCGACACCGTCCGACGTGGTCCAGCCGGGGCACATCTTCCCGCTGCAGGCCCAGCCTGGTGGCGTACTCAACCGCGCCGGCCATACCGAGGCGGCGATCGACCTGGCACTGATGGCCGGTCTGGAGCCGGCCGGGGTACTGGTGGAGGTGCTCAATGCCGACGGCACCATGGCGCGACGACCGGAGCTGGAAAAGTTCGCCGCCGAGCATGGCTTGAAGATCGGTTCGATCGAGCAGCTGATCCGGCACCGGCTGGAGACCGAGCACACCGTGGAGCGGGTCGACAGCCGGCCGATCGAGACCGACCACGGCCCGTTCCAGTTGCTGACCTACCGTGACCGGCTCAGCCACGCGCTGCATTTTGCGATGTTGCGGGGCGAGCCCGATCCGGCCATCCCGACCCTGGTGCGGGTGCACATGAACAACCCTCTGGCCGACGTGCTGCATTGGCGGCGCGCGGACTTTGGGCCCGCGGTCGGCGATGTGCTCGCCGCGATCGCCGAGCAGGACCGCGGCGCCCTGGTGCTGTTGGCCGATCATGCCGATACCCCCGCGCTGCTGGCGCGCATCCGCGCCGAACCGCAGGCGGACGACGCGCCGATGCAGGAGATCAGTCCCGGCGCCGGCCAGGGCCTGACCGAATGGCGGCGCAATGGCGCCGGCAGCCAGATCCTGGCCGACCTCGGGCTGGGCAAGCTGCGGGTGCTGGGTACGCCGCGCAAGCAGGTCGGGCTGGCCGGCTTCGGGCTGGAAGTGGTCGAGTACGTGGAGTCGATGTAGCCGGTGCGCCCGCGCGGTAAACTGCGGTCTCGCCAGACCCCGGCATTTCCCCTTCCCCTCCAAGGCTTCCCCTGACATGCCCCATATCGAAGGCGACCTGCGCAGCCCTGAAAGCGCGCGTTTCGCAATCATTGCCAGTCGCTGGAACCCGCGCATCACCGACACCCTGGTGATGGGCGCACGCAAGACCTTCTCCGACAACGGCGTGGCCGAGGAGGCCATCGACGTGATCCGGGTACCGGGCGCGTGGGAGATCCCGGTGACCGCCGCGCGTATTGCCGCGGCGGGGCGTTACGCGGCGATTGTCGCGCTGGGTTGCGTGGTGCGTGGCGATACCCGCCACTATGAGCAGGTCGCCGACGGCTGCTCCGAAGGTCTGATGCGGGTCGCACTGGATCACGGCGTGCCAGTCTGCAACGGCGTGCTGGCCGTGGAGATGCACGAGGATGCGGAGAAGCGCGCCAACGGCAGCCATGGCAACAAGGGCGAGGAAGTGGCACTGGCCGCACTGGAGATGGCGAACCTGATGGAGCGACTGGCATGAACCACCGTCGCCGGCCGGGAGGTATTGACGCGGTGGGTCGCTCGCGGGCACGACGGCGCGCATTGCAGGCTCTGTATGCCTGGCAGATGTCCGGCTCCAGCGCGCGCGAAGTGGTGACCCAGTTCGCCCACGAGCAAGCCCGCGAGGTCGCCGACCTGGCCTATTTCGAGGAGCTCGTGCACGGCGTGGACAAGCATCGCGTCGAGCTGGACCAGGCATTGACGCCCTTCCTGGATCGCGATATCGCCCAGGTCGATCCGATCGAGTTGGCGGTCCTGCGGATCGCCGCCTACGAGTTGCAGCATCGCCCGGACGTACCGTACCGGGTGGTGATCAACGAGGCGATCGAGTCGGTCAAGCGTTTTGGCGCCGAGCACGGCCACACCTACGTCAACGGCGTGCTGGATCATGCCGCGGCGCAGTGGCGCGCGGTCGAGGTCAACGCATCACGGCGCAAGCCCGACTGAGCCAACACGGGCATGGCCGAGTTCGACCTGATTGACCGCATCCGCTCCCGGGCCCAGAGCCGCGATGACGTGGTGCTGGGCATCGGCGACGATGCCGCGATCATCCAGGTGCCGGCCGGTTTCCAACTGGTGGTGTGTACCGACACACTCAATGCCGGGGTCCATTTTCCGCTCGATACCACGCCCGCCGATATCGGCTGGAAGGCGTTGGCGGTCAACCTGTCGGATCTGGCCGCGATGGCGGCGACCCCGGCCTGGTGCACCTTGTCGCTGTCGATGCCCGGCGATGACCCGGTCTGGCTGGATGGGTTCCTAGACGGTTTCCTGGCGTTGGCCGCAGAGCACCGCGTTGCCTTGATTGGCGGCGATACCACGCGCGGGCCGCTGTCGGTCAGTGTCACCGCGCATGGGCTGGTCGCGCCCGGCCGCGCGCTGCGTCGCGATGGCGCCCGGGTGGACGACGATCTCTGGGTGACAGGAACGCTCGGTGACGCGGCGGCGGCGCTGGCGTTGTTGCTGCTCGACGCAGATCCGTCCGAGGCGATCGAGTCCCTGCGTCCGCGTCTGGATCGACCGACACCGCGCGTCGCCATCGGTCAGCAACTGGGCGGCCTTGCCCACGCGGGGATCGATATTTCCGATGGCCTGCTGGCCGACCTTGCCCACCTTTGTCGCGCCAGCAGCGTCGGCGCCGAGATCGAGCTCGATGCCCTGCCGAGTTCCTCTGCACTGGCCCGGGCATTCGATCTGCCACAGCGACGCGGCTTGCAGGCGGGCGGTGGTGACGACTACGAACTGTGTTTCACCGCGCCGGTGTGCGCGCGCGAATCGATCGATGCGCTGGCGATACAGACGGCAACCACGATCACCCGCATTGGCCGGGTGATCGCCGGCGAGGGCGTGCGGGCGCTGGAGGCCGATGGCCGGCAGTGGCATCCGCCGCGCACCGGTTATACGCACTTTTAAAGCGACAACGCTTCGCGCACGCGCTGTTTCAGGACCGGCAGCACCTCACCTTCGAACCAGGGATTCGCCTTGAACCAGGCGACGTTGCGCGGGCTGGGGTGGGGCAGCGGCAGCTCGGTCGGCAGGTAGTCGCGCCAGGCGCGCATGGTCGCGGTGAGATTGCTTCCGCGTCGCCCGCCAAGAAAATAGGCCTGGGCGTACTGGCCGATCAGGACCGTCAGTTCGATATTGGGCAGCAGCGGCAGCAATCTCGGATGCCAGGTCGCGCGGCATTCGGGGCGGGGCGGGGCATCGCCGGAACCGGCCTTGCCGGGGTAGCAGAAGCCCATCGGGATGATCGCGACCTGGGCCGGATCGTAAAAGGTCGGGCCATCGATCCCCAACCACTCACGCAGGCGCCGCCCGCTGGCGTCATCCCACGGCACCCCGCTGAGGTGCACCTTGCGCCCCGGTGCCTGGCCGACCACCATCAGCCGCGCGCTCTGGCTGGCGGCGAGCACCGGGCGCGGTCCCAACGGCAACGAGGCCTCGCAGATCCTGCAGGCGCGGATGTCCACCAGCAAGCGATCCAGCTTGGCAACCTCGCCGGGAGGGTCCGTGGGGCGAGCCGGGCCTGGTGTCGCCGCTGCGCTCACGGCGGCAGCAGCTTGCCGGGGTTGAGGATGCCGTCGGGGTCGAAGGTGGACTTGATGGCGCGCATCAGCGCCAACGTCGGCGGCGTGATTGCCTGCGGCATGAAGTCGCGCTTGGCCAGCCCGATGCCGTGCTCGCCCGACAGGGTGCCGCCGAGTGAAATCGCCAGCGTGAACACTTTGGCCATTGTGGCGTTGGCGCGCGTGGATTGATCCTCGTCGGCGGGGTCGTACATCAGGTTGACGTGCAGGTTGCCATTGCCGGCATGGCCGAAACAGACAATCGGCAGCCCGCAATCGCGCGCCAGTTGTTGCACGCCATCGACCAGTTCCGGGATGCGCGAGACCGGCACCACCACGTCCTCGTTGATCTTGCCGGGGGCGAGCGTCCGCAGCGCCGGCGACAGCGATTTGCGCGCCGCCCACAACTGCGCGCGCGCGGCCTCGTCGGCGGCGTCGTCCAGGGCGACCAGGCCTTCGCCCCGAGCCGCGTCCTTCAGCGCTTCGATATCGTGCGGCAAATGCGCCGGGTCGCCGTCCGCTTCGATCATCAGCAGGGCGCCGGCGTCATCGGGCAGGTCGGCGCCACTGACGTCGCGCGCCAGCCGCACTGCGTGGGCGTCCATGAACTCCAGCATCGACGGCGTGACCGGCTGCGCCATCAAGCGGGCCACTGCCTGCGCGGCACTGGACACGTCGCGATAGATTGCGCGGAGGGCGCGCCGTGCGGTCGGTGCCGGGGTCAGTCGCAACGATGCTTCGACGATCAGCGCCAGGGTGCCTTCACTGCCCACCAGCAACCGCTGCAGGTCGTAACCGGTTGCGCCCTTGGTGGTCTGGGTGCCGCAGTGGATCAGCTCACCGGCACCGGTGACCGCGGTCAGGGCGAGCAGGTTGTCGCGGCTGGCCCCGTACTTCACCGCGCGCGGCCCGCCGGCGTTGCAGGCCAGGTTGCCGCCGACGGTGCTGAACGCGGCGCTGGTCGGGTCCGGTGGCCAGAACAGCCCGTGCGGAGCGAGCGCGGCTTGCAGATCGCCATTGAGGACTCCGGGCTGGACCACCACACAACGGTCGCCGGGACGGATGTCGAGGATCTTGTCCATGCGCTCGAACGACACCACCACGCCGGCATGGATCGGCACCGCCGCGCCAGTGGTGTTGGTGCCACGACCCCGGGGGATCACCGGCACCCGGTGCCGGCGGCAGGCGCGAACCAGCGCGACCACCTGCGCCGCCGAGGTGGGCAGGGCGACCGCGTCGGGCAACGCCAACTGCCGCGAGTTGTCATAGGCGTAGGCAAGGCGTTCGCTGTCGTCGGTGAGCCACGCCGCGCCCAGCAAGCCGGTCATCTCAGCATGCAGTTCGGGCGGCAATGGTGTGGACATCACGCTATCAGCTCAGCAATCGTCGGCGCGAAACGCATCGCGCAACCAGTTCAGCCGTGGGGATTCCGGGTCGCCATCGGCCTCGACCACATCGAAACGGCACGGGCCGTCGGCATAACGGGGGTGGCGCAGCAGGAACATCTGCGCGGCGCGTACCAGCTTGCGCTGCTTGCGCCAGTCGACCGAAGCGGCGCCGCCACCGAAGCGGTCATCGTGGCGGTAGCGCACCTCCACGAATACCAGGGTGTCGCCGTCCAACATCACCAGGTCGATCTCGCCGAGGCGGTAACTGGCGTTGGCGGCAACCGGACGCAAGCCCGATTGCTGCAAGTGGTCGCGGGCAGCGGCTTCCACCGCGGCACCGCGCTGGCGCCGGTCAGTAACGGTTGCCATTGCCCAGCGATACGACCACCCCGCCACTGAAGGTCAGCCAGGCAGGAACGCGCTGGACATTGCCGGAGGCATCGATGCTGAGCGCACCGGTGGCGCCGGCGACGTAGGCATCGGCCGATTGCGACAGGCGGTCCAGATAGACGGTGAGCAGCCAGGCGTCATAGCCGAAGGCGAACAGGCGAGCGCCGCCGCCGCGTGCGGTCGACACGGTTTGCGCGGCACTGGCCGCAGACGGCAGGCCGGGCACGTGACCGCCGCTGGTCCAGGTGCCGCCGGGGAACGCGATGCCATCCAGGACCCGGTCCTGGTCCGCCTCGCCGGTGTCGGAAATCAATTGCGACGTTGCCACGATTGGCTTTCCCGCCAGCCCGGCCATGGCCAGCCTCGGCACCAGCTCGCGTGCCGCACTGCCGCGAAGGGCAAGGAAAATCGCGTCGACACCGCCTTCTTTCTGCACAAACGGCGTCAGGTCGGCGATGCCGGCACTGAGCACATCCGTCACCACCACGCCTTGTCCGGCCAGCCGCTCGCGCAGCGCCTCGACCGCGCGGCGTGCCTGGTCGTCGCTATCGGCCACCACCAGGACGCGTTTCGCGCCGCGCTTGACCAGCAGGTCGGCGGCGGCGATGCCCTCGTCCTCCGGTGACAGCGAGAAGCTGGCATTGCCGGCCGGCGGTGCGACCTGGCCCTGGTTGAGCGCCAGCAGCGGTACCGGCAACGCTCCACGACGGAACACGGCATCGACACCGGTGCGCGACAACGGCCCGACCACGAAATCGTTGCCTGCCGCCACGGCCTGGTCATAGGCCGCCACCGCGCCACCGGCGGTGCCGTGGGTATCGTAGAACGCCACTTCCGGCCGGCGCCGGGATTCGGCGTAGTAACCGGCGAGGAAACCGTCGCGCACCGGTGCGGCGGCGGCCGAGATGTCGCCCGACAAAGGCAGCAATACGCCCAGTTTCACCGGCGGCCGGTAGCCATCGCGAGCGTCGGCCGGGGGGCGATTGCCCGCATCGAACCGCCAGCGGGCGCGGTCCAATGGCCTTGGCAGGGCCAGTCCGCGCTGGAGCAGCGCGCGGGCAAGATGACTGTAGAGCGGGTCGCCGACCGGCAGCGCGGCGGCTTGGCGGGCAAGGGTGTCGTCATCCAGTTGCGCCAACAGCGCGTCGATCTGCTGGTTGTCGGCTCCGGACTGCAGCAACTCGCTGGCCTGCGTGACCAGTGGATGCTGGGCGCCCTGGCCGGTCCGGGGTGAGGTTGGGGACATGGAGACGCAGCCGCCCAGCAGGACGATGGCGGTTATCAGCGCGAACAGCCAGGTGCGCCGGGGACGTCGGAGGTGTGTGCTCATCGGCATGCGCTCGCCGCGATGCGGCGTTCCAGTGGGGACCTTGATGATTCTACCGGCCATGCCGGGAGGTGGTGCAAAGGCGCCGTCGTGCTTACCATCGTCCCGATGCACAAAGTCGCTCCGATGCACAAACTTGGCACCCTGCACGTCGTCGCCACCCCGATCGGTAACCTGGGTGATATTTCCGCACGTGCGCTGGAGGTGCTGGGGCAGGTCGATGCGATCTGCGCCGAGGACACCCGGCATACCCGCCAGTTGTTGTCGCACTTCGGGCTGGAACGGCCATTGCTGGCGCTGCACCAGCACAACGAGGAGGCGCAGGCGGATCAGTTGGTCGCCCGGCTGCAGGCCGGTGAATCGCTGGCGCTGGTATCGGATGCAGGCACTCCGCTGGTCAGCGATCCGGGCTTCCGTCTGGTTCGCGCCGCGCGTGCGGCCGGGGTGCGGGTGTCGCCGCTGCCCGGTGCCTGCGCGGCGATCGCGGCGTTGAGCGTGGCCGGGATTGCTTCGGACCGGTTCGCGTTCGAGGGGTTCCTGCCGGCCAAGGGTGGCGCGCGCCGCGAGCGGTTGGCGCGGTTGGCGGCGGAGACACGCACGCTGATCTTCTACGAGTCCGCGCACCGCATCGAGGAATCGCTGGTCGACTTCGTTGCCGCGTTCGGTGCCGGGCGTCCGGCGGTGCTGGCGCGTGAGTTGACCAAGTTGTTCGAGACGGTGCTCGATGGCGACCTGGCGGCGTTGCTGGCGGCGGTGCAAGCCGATGCGAACCAGCGCAAGGGCGAGTTCGTACTGGTCGTGGAGGGACTGGGCGACGACGCCGAGGCGAAGCTGATCGAGGGCCGGCGGCTGTACCTGAAACTGTCCGAACACCTGCCACCGTCGACCGCAGCCAAGCTGGCCGCCGACCTGAGCGGCGCGTCGCGCAAGGCGTTGTATGGGGCGACGGGTTCGGATTGATCGCCGCACAAGGGCAAGGGCAACAGCAACAGCAACAGCAACGGCAACAGCAACGGCGGTGGAGTGGGTGGGCTTCGGTGGGGCGCCGCCCTGTCCGGGCATTGCTACTCGGTTCGGGTGGCCATCCATGGCCACACTCACCGCCGTGCGCCATCCATGGCGCACTCTCCGCAATGCCCGGACAGGACGCCGCACGGGGGCTCGAATGTCGCGGCCTTGTTTCAGTGAGAGCGGGTTGGTCTTAGACGATCCGCGCGAAGCGACTCCCCGCTGTAGATATCGAGTCGGACAAAAACACACTCTCGTGGATGTAGCGAAACGCCACCGAGGCGCGCTCCTCGCCTTTCCCGAAGTCAGCGAAGTCCGGCAGGAGGTGGACGGCGGGGGGATTGCGGCCCGCCTCAGGGCAGGGTGAGTGCAGGCAGCTTGCGCGGCACTGCCGCGCGCCTGTGCGAACGCCCGGCGCGCTGCGCCGGGCCGGACCGCGGAGCGGCCCTGATGAAGGGCTGGAGCAATCCCCCCGCCGGCCGCCTCCTGCACGCCGAACCATAACGAGGCCGCTCTTGCCTCTGAACACAACACCGCCCGAGCATCAAGCAATCCCCCCGCAACCGTCGCGCAACCGCTAAACTGCGCGTGGCGGAGTCGGCCAGACAGTCGCGTCATCGCAGCGGGTTTACCCGCGGCGGTGCCGAGGAAAGTCCGGGCTCCACAGGGCACGGTGCCAGGTAACTCCTGGGCGGCGCGAGCCGACGGAAAGTGCAACAGAGAGTAGACCGCCGAACGGTCCTTCGGGATGCGTGGCAAGGGTGAAACGGTGCGGTAAGAGCGCACCGCGAGTCTGGCAACAGACCGGCATGGCAAACCCCACCGGGAGCAAGACCAAATAGGGACCTAATGGCGCTGCCCGCGTCGGGTCCGGGTAGGTTGCTCGAGCGTATCGGTGACGATGCGCCTAGAGGAATGACTGTCCACGACAGAACCCGGCTTATCGGCCGGCTCCGCCACTTTTTCCCACACCACGCCGCTTCCGCGGCGCACATAACGCTGCAGGCGCGCCCTGCGGTGGCCGGCAGGGTCGGTTTCCTGAACCGAATTTCACATATGCCCTAAACCCGTCAGTCTCAAAATGTGAGACGAAACAAGGGTTAGTGGGTAACTCTTGACCAAGACTATGAAGTGTCGCGCAAGCCATTGATCCGACAGGCGAAATACGCCGGGAATTTTGTTGACAACCCTATGGGTGGTGCATAAGGTGGTCATCAGAGGGAAAACCGGGTTTTTTGTGGTTTTCGATGGTTGCAACCGGGTTCCAGCCCCGGTTGTCCGACAGGCGAACCGTCCGCAGAGGCGGGCCAACGCGAAGGTGTGCAATGTTCCAGGGCGAGACCGCCATCACTATTGACGACAAAGGCCGATTGGCGATTCCCACCGCCCATCGGGATCTTGTTGCGCGTGATTGTGGCAACCGGTTGGTCGTCACCTACAACCCGTTCGAGTCCGGCTGCCTGTATCTGTATCCGGTAGCGATATGGGAGCGCATCAGCAAAGAGGTCAACAAGCTGCCCAGGGCCAAGAAGGTCAATCGCTCCATGCAGCTCAAACTGGTCGGCGCGGCAAGCTTCGTGGAGCTGGATGGCAATGGCCGCATCACCATTCCGGCCAGCCACCGTGCCGCGGTGGGAATCGAGCGAAAGGCCATCTTGTTGGGGATGGATGAGAAGTTCGAGTTGTGGAGCGAGCAGGCGCATCACGCACAGATCCATCAGACGATTTCTGATGACGATCTGAGTGACGAGCTGCTCGACCTGCAGCTATGACGGGCGGTGGCATGGAGCGCGCAGCGACTTCCGGCCACCTTCCCGTGATGTATCGACAGGCGCTGGATGGCCTGCAGGTGCGTGGGAATGGCACTTACCTGGATGGCACGTTCGGTCGTGGAGGTCACGCGCGCGGTGTGCTTGAACGGCTGGGGCCGGCCGGACGGCTGCTGTTGATGGACAAGGACCCCGATGCGATCGCGGTCGCCGAGCGCGATTTTGGCGACGACCCGCGGGTGGCGATCTTCCGTGGCAGCTTCGCCGACATGGCGCATTGGGACGCGACCGGTGCGGGCGCGGCTCTGGACGATGGTGCCCTGGACGGCATCCTCCTCGATCTGGGCGTCTCATCGCCGCAGCTGGATGTCGCCGAGCGTGGTTTCAGTTTCAGCAAGGATGGGCCGCTGGACATGCGCATGGACCCCGATACCGGCCTGAGCGCGGCGCAATGGCTGGCCATGGCCGATGAGCGCGAGATCGCCGACGTGCTGTGGACCCATGGCGAGGAACGCCAGTCGCGCAAGATCGCGCGCGTCATCGTCGCCCGGCGTGAGGAACAACCGATCCTCCGCACCGCCCAACTGGCCGAGCTGATCGCCTCGGTGATGCCGCGCGGCAAGGACAAGATCCATCCCGCCACCCGCAGCTTCCAGGCGATCCGCATCTTCATCAACCGCGAGCTGGCCGACCTGGAGACCGGGCTGGACGCGGCGCTGGCGCGGCTGAAGCCCGGTGGCCGGCTGGTGGTGATCAGCTTCCATTCGCTGGAAGACCGGATCGTCAAGCAGTTCATCAACCGCCACGCCAAGGCCCCGCCTGGCAACCGGCGCATGCCGGAGGTCGAGTTCACGCCGGTCCTGCTGGCGATCGGCGGCGCCCGGAAAGCCGAGGTTGACGAAACTTCGGCCAACCCACGTGCGCGCTCGGCGGTGTTGCGCGTGGCCGAGAAACTTCCCGTGCAGGAGGCCGCATGACGCTGCGCCTGCTGCTGATCGTCCTGGTGGTCGCCAACCTGGTGTCGGCCCTTGCGGTGGTGCATGCGCGTCATCGCCACCGGGTGCTGTTCGTCCAGCTCAGCCAGTTGGAGAAGGCGCGCGACGAGCTCGATATCGATTTTGGCCGCCTGCAACTGGAGCAGGCGACCTGGGCCGAGAGCAACCGCATCGACCAGATTGCGCGTGACCGGCTGGGGATGAAGCTCCCCGAAGGCGCGGAAATCGTGGTGATCCGGCCATGAGGGGCAATGGCCGGCGCGCGCGTGGTGCGCAGTCGTCGCGTGAGCGTTCCCGCTGGGCCTGGTTGCAGGCCTACCTCGGTCGCGGCGATGGCGCCGCCACCCGTGGTCGAATGCACTACAACGTCCGCAAGCGCATGGCGCTGGTGGGCGGCACGCTTGGTTTGTGTTCGGTCGCGCTGGTGGGCCGCGCGCTTGATGTCCAGGTGTTCAACAACGATTTCTACGTCCGCCAGGGCGACGCGCGCGCGCTGCGCGAGATCCCCATTGCCACCTCGCGCGGCATGATCACCGACCGCAATGGCGAACCGCTGGCGGTGTCGACGCCGGTCGAGTCGGTATGGGCCAACCCGCAGGAGCTGTTGCAATACCCCGATCGGATTCCCGAGCTGGCCAAGGCGCTGGGCGTGCCGGCCGACGAACTGGCACGCAAGCTCAGCCAGCGTGCGGACAAGGAGTTCATGTACCTGCAGCGCCGGATCAATCCGAGCCGGGCGCGCCAGATCCTGGGCCACGAGATCCCCGGCGTGTTCTCGCAGCGCGAGTTCCGTCGCTTCTACCCCCAGGGCGAGGCGATGGCGCATGTGCTGGGCTTCACCAATATCGATGACCGCGGCCAGGAAGGCCTGGAGCTGGCATTCGACGACTGGCTGAGTGGCACGCCGGGCTCCAAGCGGGTGATCCGCGATGGCCAGGGCCGGATCATCGAGAACGTCGACCTGATCCGGCCGGCACAGCCCGGCCATGACCTGACCCTGACCATCGACCGCAGGATCCAGTACCTGGCGTTCCGTGAGTTGCGCCGGGGAATCGAACAGGCGAGGGCGTCAGCCGGCTCGGTGGTGATCCTGGATGTGGATACCGGCGAGGTGCTGGCAATGGCCAACCTGCCCAGCTACAACCCCAATCAGCTGGACGGCGGACGTGGTGATGCGCGCCGCAACCGTGCCGTTACCGACGTGGTGGAGCCGGGCTCGACGATGAAGCCGATCACCATCGCCGCGGCGCTGTCCAGCGGCAGGGTCACCCCGACCACCATCGTCGACACCTCGCCGGGTTACATGCGCAACGGCCGCTACACCATCAACGACTATCGCAACTACGGCGCGCTGACGGTCACCGGCGTGCTGACCAAAAGCTCCAACGTGGGCGCGGCCAAGCTGGCGCTGGCGATGCCGGACGACTACTTCTACAACGTCATCCACCGCTTTGGTTACGGCACCAAGCCCGGCAGCGGCTTTCCCGGCGAGGCGTCCGGCCTGCTGGCCGCGCCCCGGCAGTGGAGCGGCACGACCAAGGCGACCATGTCCTACGGCTATGGGCTTTCGGCGACCCCGTTGCAGATCGCGGTCGCCTATGCGGCGCTGGCCAATGGCGGCCGGGTGATCGCACCGACTTTCGTCAAGGGCCAGCGCAATGAATCGGAGCAGGCGGTCAAGCCGGAGATCGCGCATCAGGTGCTGAGGGCGATGCAGACGGTGACCGAGACCGGCGGCACCGCGACCAACGCCGCAATCCTCGGTTACCACGTCGCTGGCAAGACCGGCACCTCGCGCAAGTTCAGCGCCAGCGGCGGGTACTCGGACGAGTACGTGGCGTTGTTCGCCGGCGTGGTGCCGGTCGAGCATCCCCGCTTCGCGATGGTGGTGATCATCGATGAGCCCGATGCCAGCGCCGGCCATGGTTATGGTGGCGGCGCGACTGCGGCGCCAGTGTTCAAGCGGGTGATGGAAGGCGCTTTGCGGCTGATGGACGTGCCACCAGACGACATCGAGACCTGGCTGGCCGCGCAATCGGCGGCGCGCGCCAAGCGACTGAAGGCCAATGGTGGCAAGCCGGCCGAGGATGCGCCGGTATTGCCCGACCCCACCGCGACCGTCGCCTCGCAGTCCGACTTGCCCGACCCGGTGGATGTGTCGGCGACATCGTCGGCAGTGTCATCACGCCAGGGAGGCGCACGGTGACCGTCGCTCGTACACCTCGCCGCATGCCGCCTCGCCGCATGCCGCCTCGTAGCATGCCGCTGGCCGAGCTGCTGCCGGACGTCGCCGGTATCGCGCCGGACCGGATCATCAATGGCCTGGTCCAGGACAGCCGGGCGATCAGGCCCGGTGACGCTTTCGTGGCGATCGGCGGCTTCGGCACCCATGGCTTGAAGTTTGTCGAGCAGGCGCGGGCGGCCAAGGCCGGCGCGATCCTGTTCGAGCCGCCGGCATCCGAAGCCATCCCGGCGCCCGCCGATGCGATTGCGGTGCCGGGCCTGCGTGCGCGGATGGGCGCGATGGCCGACCAGTTCCACGACCGTCCAAGTGCCGGCATGGACATGGTTGGCGTCACCGGCACCAACGGCAAGACCTCCGTCGTGCAGTTGCTCGCCCAGGCCTGGGAGCTGCTCGGCCGGCGCGGCGCCAGCATCGGCACCCTGGGGGTTGGCATCGGTGGGCGGGTCATCCCGACTGGATTCACCACACCGCTGGTGCTGCAGGTGCATGCGCTGCTGGCAGAACTGCACGACGCCGGTGCGCAGGCGGTGGCGATGGAAGTCAGCTCGCACGCGCTCGACCAGGGCCGCGTGGATGCGGTGCATTTCGATGTGGCGGTGTTCACCAACCTCAGCCGTGACCATCTCGACTATCACGGCGACATGGCGACGTATGGCGCCGCCAAGGCGCTCTTGTTTGCCTGGCCGGGATTGCGTGCCGCGGTGATCAACCTGGACGACGCCCACGGTCGGGTGATGCATGAGGTCCGGGCGTCCGGGCTGCGGGGCATCGGCTTGAGTTCCCGCGGCAATTCCGATGCGATGGTGCAGGCGCAGGCCTTGCAACTGGACAACGCCGGGATTGCATTCGAGCTGGCCATGCGCACGCCAACCGGCGATGAACACCACCCGGTGCGTTCACCGCTGCTGGGTCGGTTCAACGTCGACAACCTGCTGGCCGTCGCCGGCGCCTTGCTCGCGTTGGGCGAGCAGCCGGCCACCATTGCCGGCACCTTGTCCCGGCTGCAGCCGGTCCACGGGCGGATGAACCGGCTCGGTGGCACGGCCGGCCAGCCGTTGGTGGTGATCGACTATGCCCACACACCGGACGCGCTGGAGCAGGCGCTGGTTTCGTTGCAGGCGCACGCCGCGGCGCGCCTGGTCTGCGTGTTTGGCTGCGGCGGTGAACGCGACCGCGGCAAGCGGCCGCAAATGGCGGCCATTGCCCAGGCGCATGCCGACGTGGTGATCGTCACCGACGACAACCCGCGCAATGAGGACGGCGATGCGATCGTCGCCGAGATCATGGCCGGTTTTGCCAACCCCGGCGCCGTCATCGTGCAGCGCGACCGCGCCGCAGCGATCGCGCGGGCAGTGGGCGAGGCCGGGCCGGACGACATCGTGCTGGTGGCGGGAAAAGGTCACGAGCCGTACCAGGAAGTCGCCGGCGTGCGACACGCTTTCGACGACACTCTGGTGGCGCGGGCTGCACTGGAGGATCGGTCATGAAGCGCCTCCAGCTGTCCGATATCGCACGCATGAGCGGGGGGCGGTTGCAGGGCGACGACCTTGCAATCGACGCGATCGTCACCGACACCCGGGCGTTGCCGGCGACGGGAGCCAACCTGTTTGTCGCCCTCAAGGGCGAGCACTTCGACGGCCACGATCACCTGGCCGCTGCGGCGTCGAATGCCATCGCCGCGGCGCTGGTGTCGCGCCCGGTCGATGTGGCCATCCCGCAGGTGTTGGTCGCAGACACCGAGCGCGCGCTGGGTGAACTGGCGGGCGCCCTGCAACGTGCCCGCAGTACCCGAGTGGTGGCTATCACCGGCAGCAACGGCAAGACCAGCGTCAAGGCTCTGTTGCTGGAGATCCTGAAGCGGGCCGGTTCGACCCATGCCAACCCGGGCAACCACAACAACGAGATTGGCCTGCCGCTGGCGGTGATCGACGCGCCGGACGATGCGCAGTTCGCGATCTACGAAATGGGCGCCGGCAAGCCCGGCGACATCGCCTACCTGGCCGCAATCGCCCGTCCCGACGTCGCCCTGGTCAACAACGTTGCCCCCGCCCACCTGGAGCGGATGGGCAGCCTGCTTGGCGTGGCCGACACCAAGGCGGCGATCTACGATGCGCTGCCACTGGATGGGGTGGCGGTGATCAACGCCGACGATGCTTTTGCACCGTATTTTTCCGAGCGCGCGCACGGGCGCCGGTTGATCCGTTTCGGCCTTGATGCCAGCGCCGATATCAGCGCCCGAGACATTGCGGTGAACGCGGCAGGTTCGCACTTCACCCTGGTCGCCCCCGACGGTGAGGTGGCGATCACGCTGGCGCTGCACGGACGCCACAACGTGAGCAACGCATTGGCCGCCGCGTCGCTGGCGATCGGCCTGGGTGTGTCCATGAAACTGGTCGCCCAGGGCCTGGACGCCGCGGAGCCGGTTGCCGGGCGGCTGGTCACCCACGGCCTCGACAACAACGCGGTGCTGATCGACGACAGCTACAACGCCAACCCCGGTTCATTGGCCGCCGCCATCGACACGCTGGCAGAAGCGCCTGGCGAGGGTTGGCTGGTGCTGGGCGACATGCGTGAGCTGGGCGTCGACGCCGAAGCCATGCACGCCCAGGCCGGACGACATGCAAGGGCGGCCGGCATCAAACGTGTGTTCGCGCTTGGCCAACTGAGTGCCGCGGCAGCGCGCGCATTTGGCGACGGCGGTGACGAGTACCCGAATCACGACGCGCTGGCCACGGCATTGCGGCGCGCGTTGGCGCAGGCCGCCGCGGCAAGACCGACCGCAACGCCGATCCGCTTGCTGGTGAAAGGTTCGCGCGGCAGCGCGATGGACAAGATCGTGACCGCGTTGCTGTCTGGACAACGCCCAGAAGGTCCGGAGGACAACATAGATGCTGCTTGAACTGGCACGTTGGCTGGAACAGTTGGACAGCCTGTTCGGGTTGTTCAACTACCTGACCTTCCGCGGCATCCTGAGCGCGCTCACCGCGTTGGCCCTGTCGTTGTGGTGGGGCCCGGCGGTGATCCGCAAACTGGCCATGTACAAGGGTGGCCAGCCGATCCGCACCGACGGGCCCAAGTCGCATTTCTCCAAGGCCGGCACCCCGACCATGGGCGGCGGGCTGATCCTGTTGACCGTGCTGGCCTCGGTATTGCTGTGGGGCGACTTGCGCAACCGCTACGTCTGGGTCGTGCTGGCGGTGATGGTCGCGTTCGGCGCGATCGGCTGGTACGACGACTGGATGAAGATCGTCAAGCGCGATCCCAATGGCATGAAATCGCGCTGGAAATACCTGTTGCAATCGATCTTCGGACTGGCGGCAGGCGTGTTCCTCTACCTGACCGCCGACGTGCCTGCGGCGACCACGTTCTACATCCCGATGTTCAAGTCGCTGGCCTTCCCGATGGGAGCCGGGCTGATCGTGGTCGCGTACTTCTGGATCGTCGGCTTCTCCAATGCGGTCAACCTGACCGACGGGCTGGACGGCCTGGCGATCATGCCGACCGTGCTGGTCGCCTGTGCGCTGGGCGTGTTCGCGTACGCCTCGGGCAACGCGGTGTTCTCCGAATACCTGCAGATCCCGCCGGTGCCCGGGGCCGGCGAGCTGGTGATCATCTGTGCGGCAATCGCCGGGGCCGGGCTCGGATTCCTGTGGTTCAACACCTACCCGGCGATGGTGTTCATGGGCGATGTCGGCGCGCTGGCGCTGGGCGCGGTGCTGGGGACGGTCGCGATCATCGTCCGCCAGGAGCTGGTGCTGGTGATCATGGGCGGCGTGTTCGTGATCGAGACGCTGTCGGTGATGATCCAGGTCGCCTCGTTCAAGCTCACCGGCAAGCGCGTGTTCAAGATGGCGCCGATCCACCACCACTTCGAGCTCAAGGGCTGGCCGGAACCACGCGTGATCGTGCGCTTCTGGATCATCTCGGTGGTGCTGGTGCTGGTTGGCCTGGCGACGTTGAAGGTGCGCTGATGAACGACACCACGCACCAGGCAACACGCCTCGACGCGATCAGCGGTCACTACGACCGCTGGCTGATCGGGCTGGTGTGCGCGCTTGCGTGCCTGGGCGTGGTGATGGTCGGTTCCAGCTCCATTGCGATCGCGATCGACTACGGCGTTGGCCCGTTCCACTACCTGGTCCGGCACGTTGCCTTCCTCGGTATCGGCGCGGGGCTGGGGCTGTGGCTGATGCGCACTGAGCTGAAGACGGTCGAGAACCTCAATCAATGGTTGCTGCTGGCCTGTTTCGGCCTGCTGGTCGCGGTGTTCATTCCCGGTATCGGCAACGAGGTCAACGGCGCCAGCCGCTGGATCAACCTGCGGGTATCAAGCTTCCAGGCAGTCGAGGCGGTCAAGCTGCTCTACATCATCTGGCTGGCCAGCTATCTCAAGCGTTACAGCGATGAAGTAACCGCCACCTGGACCGCGATGCTGAAGCCGCTCGGCGTGGCGTTGCTGATGGTGGTGCTGTTGATCTTCCAGCCCGACTTCGGCTCGCTGGCGCTGATCCTGGCAATTACCGGCGGCATGCTGGTGCTGGGCGGGGTCAACATGCCGCGGATGTTCGGCCCGGTGCTGGTGTTGCTGCCGGCGCTGGCAGTGGTCGCGATCGCTGAACCCTACCGCGTGCGTCGGCTGACCTCGTTCCTGGACCCGTGGGCGGATCCGTTCAACTCCGGCTACCAGCTGACCAATGCCTTGATGGCGGTAGGTCGCGGTGAATGGTTCGGCGTCGGCCTTGGCGGCTCGGTGCAGAAGCTGTCGTACCTGCCGGAAGCCCACACCGACTTCATCCTCGCGGTGATCGGGGAGGAGCTCGGCTTCGTCGGCGTCTGCACCGTGATTGCCCTGTACGCCTTGCTGGTCGGCCGGGCATTGTGGCTGGGCCTGAAGTGCGTGGAGATGCGCCGCCATTTCTCCGGCTACTGCGCATTCGGTATTGCGTTGTGGATCGGCCTGCAAAGCTTTGTCTCGATCGGCGTCAACCTGGGTCTGTTGCCGACCAAAGGGCTGACGTTGCCGCTGGTCTCCTCGGGTGGCTCCAGCGTGTTGATGACCTGCGCAGCCATGGGCCTGCTGTTGCGGGTGTCCTATGAACTCGATCGCGCCGAGCGCCAGGTCGCGCGCCTGCGCGGCGAGAAGGAGAGCGCCGTGACGGCGGACGGTTCCGAGCTGTCGACCAGCAGCGCCCGCGCGCCCGCATCGGTACCGGTTGGCGAAGTCACGGCCAACACCGCTCGCGGCACCAGCCGCCTGCGCGGTCGCGTCGAGCCGACCTTCGGAGGCCTGGCATGAACGCGGCCCTGCAATCGCATCCAGTGATGATCCTTGCCGGCGGCACCGGTGGGCATATCTTCCCGGGCCTGGCTGTGGCGCGGGAACTGCTTGATCGCGG
Organism: Lysobacter sp. A378; assembly: GCF_054052125.1. Lineage (NCBI taxonomy): Bacteria > Pseudomonadati > Pseudomonadota > Gammaproteobacteria > Lysobacterales > Lysobacteraceae > Lysobacter > Lysobacter sp. A378. The sequence goes on from NZ_JBSVRK010000001.1 coordinate 741,822, forward strand.
TGTGCCGGTGACCTGGCTGGGCGCGGAGGGCGGAATGGAGACGCGCCTGGTGCCGGAGCACGGTATCCAGATCGACACCATCGCGGTGCGCGGTGTCCGCGGCAAGGGACTGCGCACCTTGCTGGGCGCGCCATACAAGGTGGCCGGCGCCGTGCGTGCGGCCGCCGCCGTGCTGCGTGCGCGCAAGCCGCAGGTGGTGATCAGTTTTGGTGGCTACGCGGCGGGTCCGGGTGGCCTCGCCGCCAGGTTGGCCGGCGTGCCGTTGCTGGTGCATGAGCAGAACCGCGCGCCGGGCATGACCAACCGGGTATTGGCCCGGCTGGCAGCGGGCGTGATGACCGGCTTTCCCGATACGTTCGCCAACGAGGTGGTCGTGGGCAATCCGGTGCGCGCCGAGATTGCCGCGGTGGCCGGCCCGGAGCATCGCTTTGCCGGTCGCCAGGGGCCATTGCGGCTGCTGGTGCTGGGCGGCAGCCAGGGCGCGCGTGCCCTCAACGATGCGGTGCCCCAGGCGCTGGGCCGGGTTCGCGAGCGGATCCAGTTCGACGTCCGCCACCAGTGCGGAGCGCAGCAACAGACCGATGCCGAGCGCCGGTACGCCGATGCCGGGATCGCCGCCAGCGTCGAGCCGTTCATCGCCGACATGGCCGACGCCTACGGCTGGGCCGACCTGGTGGTATGCCGCGCCGGTGCTTTGACCCTGGCCGAGCTGTGCGCGGTTGGCGTGGGCAGTGTGCTGGTGCCGTTCCCGCAGGCGGTCGACGACCACCAGACCCGCAACGCGCAATACCTGGTCGACCGCGGCGCGGCGCAACTACTGCCGCAAGGCACGGCTGATGACCTGGCCGCGCGCCTGGCGGACACCCTGCAGGGTCTTGCCGATCGCGCGGAGCTGTTGCGCCTGGCTCAGGCCGCACGCGCACTGGCCCGCCTCGATGCCGCGGCGCGGGTCGCGGACATCGTGCTGCAACACACCAATCCTGCCTCCCCATCTTCCCAACAGGAGCCCGCTGCATGAGCACTACCGTGCGCCGCCGCCTGCAACACAGCGGCGATCTCGCCCAAGCCTTTCCGCGGGTTCATTTCATCGGCATCGGCGGCACCGGCATGAGCGGTATCGCCGAGGTGATGAGCACCCTGGGCTATCAGGTGTCGGGCTCGGACCAGGCCGACAACGCCGTCACCCGTCGGCTTACCGGTCTGGGCATTGCCGTGCACCGCGGTCATGCCGCGGCGAACGTGCTGGGCACTGATTGCGTGGTGGTGTCCAGCGCGATCAAGACTGACAACCCGGAATTGCTGGAAGCGCGCGCGCAGCGCATCCCGGTGGTGCCGCGTGCGGAGATGCTGGCCGAGTTGATGCGCTTCAAGCGCGGAATCGCCGTCGCCGGCACCCATGGCAAGACCACCACCACCTCGCTGACCGCTAGTGTGCTGGCCGAAGGCGGGATCGACCCGACCTTCGTGATCGGTGGTCAGCTGCTTGCCGCCGGCGCCAACGCCCGGCTGGGCAGCGGCGACTGGCTGGTGGCCGAGGCCGACGAGAGCGACGGCAGTTTCCTGCGCCTGAGCCCGCAGATCGCGGTGGTCACCAACATCGACGCGGATCACCTGGAGAACTACGGCGGCGACTTCGCCAACGTCCAGGCCGCATTCGGCGAGTTCATGCTGCGGCTGCCGTTCTACGGCCTGGCGGTGTTGTGCATCGACGACCCGGAAGTCGCCGCGCTGGCCGAGCGCACCCCGCGCCACGTGATGACCTACGGCTTGTCCGCCGATGCCGACGTGCGCGCCGAAGACGTCACCCAGCAGGGCGCGCGGATGCACTTTGACCTGTGCCTGCCCGACGGCGCGCGCTGTCCGGTGACCCTGGCAATGCCCGGCGAGCACAACGTGCTCAACGCCCTGGCCGCGGCGACGGTGGGCTGGCAACTGGGCGTGGAACCCAGCGCGATCAGCCGCGCACTGGAGGGTTTCGCCGGGATTGGCCGACGCTTCAACCTGCTTTCCCAGACGTCGCTGTCCAAGGGCGGCATGGTCACCGTGGTCGATGACTACGGGCACCACCCGCGGGAGCTGGAAGCGGTGTTTGCCGCCGCCCGCGGCGGTTGGCCGGACAAACGGTTGGTGGTCGCGTTCCAGCCGCATCGCCACAGCCGCACCCGGGACCTGTTCGATGAGTTCGCGGCGGTGTTGTCCAGCGTCGACGCGCTGGTGCTGACCGAGGTCTACGCCGCCGGCGAGCAGCCGATTGCCGGTGCCGACGAGAAGGCATTGGCGCGCGCGATCCGTGCACGCGGCCGGGTCGACCCGGTGGTGGTGGGCGCCGCGCACGAGCTGCCCGGCGTGCTGGATGACGTGCTCGAGGACGGCGACCTGTTGTTGCTGATGGGCGCCGGCGACATCGGCCAGGCCGCCCAGCAGATCGCGACCCACGGGTTTGTCAACGCCGAGCCCGCCGATGAAAAGGAGGGCCAGCCATGACTGCCGCATTGCCCCCGCCGCGGGTAACCAATCCTGCCGACTTTGGCCGCGTCGCGGTATTGATGGGCGGCACCAGCGCCGAGCGCGAGGTCTCGCTGGACTCCGGCCGCAACGTGCTGGAAGCCCTGCAGGCCCGCGGCGTCAACGCGTTCGCGATCGACGGCATCCCGGCACTGGTCGACGCGGTGCGCAACGGCCGGGTCGACCGGGTATTCAACATCCTGCACGGCAACAAGGGCGGTGGCGAGGACGGCGTACTGCAGGGCCTGCTGGAAGCGCTTGGCGTGCCCTGCACCGGCTCCGACGTGCTCGGTTCGGCGTTGAGCATGGACAAGATCCGCACCAAACAGGTCTGGCTCAGTTCCGGCCTGCCCACCCCGCGTTACCAGTGTCTGGCCGAAGGCGCCGGACGTAGCCGCGAGGATGTGCGCCGCGCCGCGCGCGAACTCGGCCTGCCGGTCATCATCAAGCCGTCCAGCGAAGGCTCCAGCGTCGGCATCTCGCGCGTGCTGGACGAAGCCGGACTGGACGATGCGGTGGCGCTGGCGGCGCGTTACCCGGGCGAGCTGCTGATGGAGCAGATGGTGGTCGGCGACGAGCTGACGGTCGGCATCCTTGGCCACGGCAGTACCCATTACGCGCTGCCGTCGATCCGCATCGTGCCCAAGGGCGAGTGGTACGACTACAACGCCAAATACGTGGCCGATGACACCCAGTATCTGTGTCCCGGCCTGGAGGGCGACGCCGAAGAAGAGATTCGCCGGATTGCACTGGCCGCCTTTGAAGCCGCCGGCTGCCATGGCTGGGGGCGGGTGGATGTCATGCGCGACCGCAGCACCGGCGCGTTCCACCTGCTGGAGGTGAATACCGCGCCGGGGATGACCAGCCACTCGCTGGTGCCCAAGGCGGCCGGCCAGGTCGGGATCGACTTCGAAGACCTGTGCTGGCGCGTGCTGGAGTCATCGATGCAGGAGGGCTCGCACCGGTGAATGCGCTGCTGCGCCTGCTGGGTTGGCTGCTCGCGGTAGCACTGGTCGTGCTGCCGGTCGCGGCCGTGCTCAACGGCTGGGTGGGCGCGGACCAGTGGCCGCTGACCAAGCTGCGCGCGACCGGCCAGTTCGAGCGCGTGGACGAGGCGCTGCTGCGCCAGACCGTACTGCCGTATGCGCGCCAGGGGTTCTTCGCGGTGCGCCTTGATGATGCGCGCGCCGCGATTGCCGCGTTGCCGTGGGTCGAGCACGCCGAGGTCCGCAAGCGCTGGCCGGACGTGCTGGAAGTGCAGGTGATCGAGCACGTGCCGTATGCGCGATGGGGCGAGGACCAACTGCTGTCCGAGCATGGCCGGTTGTTCCCGGCCGCCGGCGTCGAAATACCCGAGGGCCTGCCGCAACTGGATGGTCCCGAGTCCCGGATCAAGGACGTGGTGGCGCTCTACAACGAGTCGCGCAGCTTGTTCAGCCCGATCGGGCTGGACGTCCGGGTGGTCCTGCTGGACCCGCGCGGCAGCTGGACCCTGGGTCTGGGCAACGGCGCCCAGGTGGTGCTCGGTCGCAACCAGGCCCATGCCCGGATCGAACGCTTCGTACGTCTGATGCCACAGCTGCTCGGGCAACAGGAGCAGGCACTGGTCCGCGCCGACCTTCGTTACACCAATGGCTTCGCATTGACCTGGGCCGCGAGCAACCAATCAACCCCGCGCGACCCGGCCGCGGACAAGCAGGGAAATACATGAATCGCAAGGGTGACAAATCATTGATCGTCGGCCTGGACATCGGCACCTCCAAGGTGGTCGCGCTGGTGGGCGAGTACACCCCCGGATACAGCGGACCGGACAACCCGATCGAGGTGATCGGTATTGGATCCCACGAATCGCGTGGGCTGCGCCGCGGCGTGGTGGTCGATATCGAGTCGACCGTGCAGTCGATCCAGCGCGCGATCGAGGAAGCCGAGCTGATGGCCGGCTGCGAGATCCGCTCGGTGTATGCATCGATCTCCGGCAGCCACGTGCAGTGCCGCAATTCGCAGGGCATCGCGCCGATCCGTGACGGTGAAGTCACCTTCGGCGACCTGGACCGGGTGCTGGAAGCCGCCAAGGCGGTAGCTATCCCGGCCGACCAGCGGATCCTGCACGCCATCCCGCGCGACTACGTGCTCGATGATTCGCAGGAAGGCATCCGCAATCCGGTCGGGATGACCGGCGTGCGCCTGGAAGTGCATGCCCACCTGGTGGTCTGCGCGCAATCGGCCGCGGCCAACGTCAGCAAGTGCGTGCAGCGCTGCGGATTGCAGGTGGACAACCTGATCCTGGGGGTACTGGCATCCAGCAACGCGGTGCTGACCAGTGACGAGCGCGAGCTGGGCGTGGTGCTGGTCGACATCGGCGCCGGCACCACCGACATCGCGGTGTTCGTGCAGGGCGCGATCGCCCACTCGGCCAGCCTCGGCATCGCCGGCGACAAGGTCACCGAAGACATCGCCCACATGCTGCGGACCCCGACCCCGGATGCGGAGCAGATCAAGGTTCGCTACGCCTGTGCGCTGGCCCAGATGGCCACGGCCGAGGAGTCCATCCAGGTGCCATCGGTGGGCGACCGCCCGCCGCGCCGGATGCCGCGGGCGTCGCTGGCCCAGGCGGTGCAGGCGCGCTACGAGGAAATCTTCGAGATGGTCCAGGCCGAACTGCGCCGCAGCGGTTTCGAGCAGCACGTCCGGGCCGGCATGGTCCTGACCGGCGGCGCCGCAAAGATGGAAGGCGTGGTCGAGCTGGCCGAGGAAATGCTGCAGATGCCGGTTCGCGTCGGCATCCCGCAACACGTCACCGGCTTGGGCGAGGTGGTCGGCAACCCCGTACATGCCACTGGCGTCGGCCTGCTGCTGATGGGCAGCCAGATCGAAAACCCGCGCCGGCCGGTAATCAATACCGGCCGGGCCGGATCCATTTTCAACAAGCTCAAGGACTGGTATCGCGGCCAGTTCTGAGTTCCCCCGCAAGACGCAGTACCACGCGACACCCAGCACTACATAACTAGACCAACGAGGACACGGACATGGCGCACTTTGAACTGGTAGAAAACATGGCCCCCAATGCGATCATCAAGGTGATCGGCGTCGGGGGTGGCGGCGGCAACGCGGTTGCCCACATGGTCAGCAACAACGTCGATGGGGTGGAGTTCATCACCGCCAACACCGACTCGCAGGCAATCAAGAACTGCGGCGCGAAGCTGCAGCTGCAACTTGGCACCAACGTCACCAAGGGCCTGGGCGCAGGCGCGAACCCGGAGGTCGGTCGCCAGGCCGCACTGGAAGACCGCGAGCGGCTGATGGACGCGATGGAGGGCGCCGACATGGTGTTCATCACCGCCGGCATGGGCGGCGGCACCGGCACCGGCGCGGCCCCCGTGGTCGCACAACTGGCCAAGGAGATGGGCATCCTGACCGTCGCGGTGGTGACCAAACCGTTCCCGTTTGAAGGTCGCCGCCGCATGCAGGTAGCACTCAAGGGCATCGAGGAGCTCAGCCATCATGTCGACTCGCTGATCACCATCCCCAACGAGAAGCTGATCACCGTGCTCGGCCGCAACGCGACCATGATCCAGGCCTTCCGTGCCGCCAACGACGTGCTGTTGGGCGCCGTGCAGGGCATTGCCGACCTGATCGTGCGTCCCGGCCTGATCAACGTCGACTTCGCCGACGTGCGTACCGTGATGTCCGAGATGGGCCTGGCGATGATGGGCAGCGGCTCCGCCCGCGGCGACGACCGTGCGCAGGCCGCGGCCGAGGCGGCGGTGCAGAACCCGCTGCTGGACGACGTCAACCTGCAGGGCGCCAACGGCATCCTGGTCAACATCACCGCCGGTCCGGATTTCACCATGGCCGAGTTCGACGAAGTCGGCCGCACCGTGGAGGCGTTTGCGTCCGAGGATGCGACCGTGGTCATCGGTACCGTGCTGGACCCGGACATGCAGGACGAGGTCCGTGTCACCGTGGTCGCGACCGGCCTGAACCGCGCGGTCGTGCGCCAGGCCCGTCCGGGCGAGGGCAACCGTCCGCCGATCCAGCTGGTCCGCAACGCCACGACCGGCGAGCCGGAATTCCCGATGGACGACGCGATTGCACCGGCGATGCCGAGTTTCGGCGGCAGTTTGCGCGGCAGCAGCAGCGCCGCCTCGTCCGAGATGCCGTCTTCGGCTCCGGCCGCGGCGGAGTTCGGCAACGACACCAACTATCTGGATATCCCGGCATTCCTGCGCCGGCAGGCAGATTGATCACGTTGATTGATCGGGCTTGTTAACCCGGTAATGCTTGAACAATTGTCGTCATCCCCGCGTCCGACTGGACTTCCTTCGGTCGAAAGCGGGGATCCATGGACCCTAAGCCGCCGATGGGCAACGTCCTTGGACTCCCGCTTTCGACCGCAGGGAGTCCAGTCGGACGCGGGAGTGACGATGAAAGCGAGTTGAAGTAACGCCAATGTCCAGTTCGATTGGTTCCGTGGCTTGATTGCGCGGGACGTTTGGACCGGTCACCTGCCCGATGGGCGGTGACCGGTCATTTTCCTCGGCCGGTTCCTCGGCCAGCCCCCGTATTGACCGGAGGCAGCGACGCCGCGTGTTAATCTTGCGCGCTGTAAAAATTCCGTCACAAGGCCTGCCCCTACACCCATGTTGCGCCAGCGCACCCTCAAGAACGTCACCCGCGCCACCGGCGTGGGCCTGCATAGCGGCGAGAAGGTCTTCCTGACCTTGCGCCCGGCCCCGGTTGATGCCGGGATCATATTCCGTCGTATCGACCTGGACCCGGTGGTCGAGATACCCGCGCGCGCCGATCTGGTCACCGAGACCACCCTGTGCACCGGTCTCAGCCTTGGCCCGGCCAACGTGCAGACCGTCGAGCACCTGATGTCCGCACTGGCAGGACTGGGCATCGACAATGCCTACATCGACCTGTCGGCTCCGGAAGTGCCGATCATGGACGGCTCGGCCGGTCCGTTCGTGTTCCTGTTGCAGTCCGCCGGCATTGCCGAGCAGGACGCGGCCAAGCGGTTCATCCGCATCAAGCACCCGGTCGAGGTTCGTGATGGCGACAAGAGCGCCCGGTTCGAGCCCTATGAGGGCTTCCGGGTTGGCTTTACCGTGGAGTTCCGCCACCCGGCTATCCCCGACGCGCAGTCGCGTGCGCAAGTGGAGTTCTCCACCAGCAACTACATCAAGGAAGTCAGCCGCGCCCGCACCTTTGGCTTCATGACCGACCTGGAATACATGCGCGAGCGCAACCTCGGGCTGGGCGGTTCGATGGACAATGCCATCGTGCTGGATGAGTTCCGGGTCCTCAACGAGGACGGGCTGCGCTACGCCGACGAATTTGTCCGCCACAAGATCCTGGATGCCATTGGTGACCTGTACCTGGCGGGCCATGCGGTCATCGGGGCCTATGAGGGCTTCAAGTCTGGCCATGCGCTGAACAACAAGCTGGTGCGCGCATTACTGGCTGAACAGGCCGCCTGGGAAATCGTCAGCTACCCCGAGGCAGAAGAACCAGAAGCCGTATCGGTGGCCTACGGCATTCCATCGTTGGTGTGATCGCACTACCTCGCAAGGCTTCCGGTTCCGGGGTCGGGATTCAGCGACGCTGCGGTTGATGGTGATGGACGAGCTGCGCGCCGCCGCGAGTACGCCGTGCGCGTCGTCACGGAAGTGAACCCACTACCTCGAAATAACGACTTACATACACATTATTCCCGGTCCCTTAACAAATTGAGGGTTTCGGAGCTTTAGCATGCGACGTCGGTGCTCACTTGATCTTCACGGCATACAACATGCCAGCGGGAACAAGTGCTCATCCGGCGTCGTCGGGCTCGTCCGGATTGGAAGGCTTCAACGACGCCAGCGCGGCCTGCAACGCTTGGTGTGCAGCGGCGGACATGGTGACCGGTTTCCGGGGCGCAGGTTGGGGGGGCGCACTGGATACGAGGCTCGTCTTGATGGCGAACTCGGTCACACCCAGTCCAATTGATCGGGCACCCGCCAACAGTTCCGGAGCAAGTAGACGCAATTTCGTTCGCCACACCGGGGAGTCAACCAAATACACGAGCCTGCCGCGCTCGTAATTCGCCAGTCGCGCATGCGCGGCAAGCGGGGGCGGCAGGAGGGGGCGTAAACGACGGTCCAGCTCGTCGAGCCAGAGGGCACGACGAATCGGGTCGCCAGCCGGCTCTGCCAGCAGCGCATCGAGCGCTGCAACAGGAGTCGATGGACGACGCGGCGGGTTGGATCGGGAATCAGACATTGGACCTATGACCTATCAAGACATCGTAAACAAATCGCGTGGCAGGTGGGCGTTAATGGCGCAACGCCTGATGGACACCATGACCCGGCAAGCGTCGCGCCGCCCGGGCCCGACCGCCGCGTTGCTGCTGGGCGGTGGCCTGGCGCTCGGCATCGGTGCCGGAGTCGCCGGCAACCTGTCGCTGCGTCACCAGGTGGACGCCCAGCAAGCGCAATTGCAGACCACCCAGGCCGAGGCGCAACGCGAAATCAACGCGCTGGCGGCCCGTCTGGGCGAACTGCAGGCCGAGGCCAACCGGCTCAATGCCCTGGGTGAGCGCCTGACCCGCATCGGTCAACTGCAGGATGGCGAGTTCAACTTCAACAAACCGGTGGGTCTTGGTGGTGGCGGCATCGTCCAGGACATGCCCAAGAGTGAGCTCAACCAGGGCCTGGTTGAGCTGGGCGCGCAGTTCCAGGCCTCCGGTGAGCAGCTGTCGGTTCTGGAGTCGCTGCTGTTCAACCGTCAGCTGGATATGAACTCGGTGCCTTCAGGCGAGCCGATCGACAGTTACATCACCTCCAACTTCGGCTATCGGGCGGACCCGATCCGTGGCGGCCGCGCGCTCCACAAGGGCATTGATTTCGAAGCCAATGTCGGCGACCCGGTGATGGCCGTTGCCGATGGCGTGGTCAGCTTCTCCGGTAGCCGCTCCGGCTACGGCAATACCGTGGAGATCGACCACGGCAACGGCTACGTGACCCGCTATGCCCACAACTCCAAGCTGACTCTCAAGGTGGGGGCGCTGGTCCGCGCCGGGCAGCAGGTCGCCAAGGCCGGTTCCACCGGGCGCTCCACCGGCGCCCACGTGCACTTCGAGGTCTGGCAGGACGGCCGGGCGGTCAACCCCAAGAAGTTTCTTGCCCAGCGTTCTCCGCTGCGGGGCTGAGCTGCGGGGCTGAGATCGCCATTGGCCCCTTGATAGGCGTCTGCGCGCCCCCACGCTAGAATAGGCTTTGCCATGACAGGGTGCCCAGCGCCCTGTTTTCGTTTTCGCGATGCAATCTTGCTTCCGTGGTGTCGCGCTCGCCTGATTCGTTCTGGACCAATCAATGCTCAACAACATGCTTACTCGCGTCTTTGGCAGCCGCAATGACCGCCTGCTGCGCCAATTGCAACGCTCCGTGACCAAGATCAACGCATTTGAGCCGGACCTGGAGAAACTCAGCGACGCCGAGCTGCAAGCCAAGACCCCCGAGTTCAAGCAGCGCCTGGCCGATGGCGCCACCCTCGACCAGATTCTGCCGGAGGCATTTGCCGTCTGTCGCGAAGCTTCCCGCCGGGTGCTGGGAATGCGCCACTACGACGTCCAGCTGGTTGGTGGCATGGTCCTGCACCTGGGCAAGATCGCCGAGATGCGCACCGGTGAGGGCAAGACTCTGGTCGGCACCTTGCCGGTCTACCTCAACGCCCTCAGTGGCGATGGCGTGCACCTGGTCACCGTCAACGACTACCTGGCCCGGCGCGACTCGGCGTGGATGGGCAAGGTGTACAACTTCCTGGGCCTGTCGGTCGGGGTGGTCTACCCGGGCATGCCGCACGGCGACAAGGCCGAGGCCTACAACGCCGATATCACCTACGGCACCAACAACGAGTTCGGCTTCGACTACCTGCGCGACAACATGGCGCTGTCGAAGGAGGACCGCCACCAACGCGGCCTGAATTTCGCGATTGTCGATGAGGTCGACTCGATCCTGATCGATGAAGCGCGCACGCCGCTGATCATCTCCGGCCCCGCCGAGGATTCGCCCGAGCTGTACATCAAGACCAACCGGATCGTGCCGTCGCTGACCCGGCAGAAAGAAGAGGAAGGCGAAGGCGACTACTGGGTTGACGAAAAGGGCAAGCAGGTGCACCTGTCCGAGACCGGGCAGGAGAACGCCGAGCAGTTGCTGCGCGATGCTGGCATCCTCGATGCAAACGAGGAGGAGGGCGGGCTGTATTCGCCGCAGAACCTCGCCATCGTCCATCACCTCAATGCCGCCTTGCGCGCCCATGCAATCTATCAGCGCGACGTGGACTACATCGTCCGCGATGGCGAGGTGGTGATCGTCGATGAGTTCACCGGCCGTACCCTGGCCGGGCGGCGCTGGTCGGACGGTCTGCACCAGGCGGTCGAGGCGAAGGAGGGTGTGCCGGTCCAGCGCGACAACCAGACGCTGGCGTCGATCACCTTCCAGAACCTGTTCCGGATGTACAACAAGCTTGCCGGCATGACCGGTACCGCGGACACCGAGGCGTTCGAGTTCGAGAGCATCTACTCGCTGGAAGTCGTGGTCATCCCGCCCAACCGTCCGGTGCAGCGCAAGGACAGTGCCGATGCGGTGTTCCTCAACCGCGCCGGCAAGTACCGCGCGGTAGCCGCCGAGATCAAGGAAGCGCACGCGAAAGACCAGCCGGTGCTGGTGGGGACCACCTCCATCGAGGTCTCCGAAATGCTCAGCCAGCAGCTGCGCGAGGCCGGCATCGACCACGAAGTGCTCAACGCCAAGCAGCATGAGCGTGAGGCGACCATCGTTGCCCAGGCCGGCCGGCCCGGTGCGATCACCATCGCCACCAACATGGCCGGTCGCGGTACCGATATCGTGCTGGGCGGGTCGTGGGAGAACGAGATCGAGCAGATCGAGGCCGAGACCGGCGAGCCGGTGGACGAGGTTACCCGCGCGCGCCTGAAGGCCGAATGGAAGGTGCGTCATGACGCGGTCAAGGCCGCCGGCGGCTTGCACATCGTGGGTACCGAGCGCCACGAGTCGCGGCGGATCGACAACCAGCTGCGCGGTCGCGCCGGCCGCCAGGGTGACCCGGGGTCCTCGCGCTTCTACCTGTCGTTGGAAGACAACCTGATGCGCATCTTCGCGGCCGACTGGGTGCAGCGGGTCATGACCCGGATGGGCCTGAAGGAAGACGACATCATCGAAAGCCCGCTGGTGTCCAAGCAGATCGCCAGCGCGCAGCGCAAGGTCGAGGCGCACAACTTCGACATCCGCAAGAACCTGCTGGACTTTGACGACGTCAACAACGACCAGCGCAAGGTGATCTACGGCCAACGCAACGAGTTGCTGGAGGCGCAGGACGTCAAGGAAAACATCGACAACATCCGCGATGACGTGGTCGCCGAGACCGTGGCCCGCTACGTGCCGCTCAACTCGATCGACGAGCAGTGGGACCTGCCGGGGCTGGAAACCGCGCTGGTCAGCGACTTCAACCTGCGCGTGGACGTACAGGCCAAGGTGCGCGACAACGCCGAGATCGATGCCGAGGCCATCGCCGAGTACGTCAACGAGCAGGTGGCTGCCCACGTTGCCGAGCGCGAGGCGCAGTTGGGTCCCGATACCACGCGCATGCTCGAGAAGCACATCATGCTCAACGTCCTGGACCAGAGCTGGAAAGAGCACCTGGCGCAGATGGATTTCCTGCGCCAGGGCATCCACTTGCGCGGTTACGCCCAGAAGCAGCCCAAGCAGGAGTACAAGTCCGAGGCATTTATCCTGTTCAGCGACATGCTGGAGAAGGTCAAGCGCGAGGTCATCTCGATGCTGGCACGCGTGCGCATCCGCAGCGAGGAGGAAGTCGCCGCGCTGGAAGCCCAGGAGCGTGCGCAGGCCGAGGCGCAGGCCCGAAACATGCAGTTCCAGCATGCTTCGGCGGGTGGTTATGGCGCCGATGAAGAGGCCGAGCAGGCACAGGCCGCCATCGCCCAGGCCGGTGGCCCGGGTCTGGCGCGCCATGCCGCTGAACCGGCATTGCCCAAGGTGGGTCGCAATGAACCTTGCCCCTGCGGCAGCGGCAAGAAATACAAGCACTGCCATGGACAGCTGGCCTGACGAGCCTTCACCGAGCGCGCACGACGATGAGCGCGCGCGCCAATCCAGCGACGCCGCCTCCCTGACCCGATGAGCGGCGACCCTCCATCGCGCGTCGTCCAGGTCGTCGCCGGAGTCATCCGCGACGCCCGCGGGCGGATCCTGTTGACCCGGCGCACCGAAGGTCGTGACCTGGCCGGGCGGTGGGAGTTTCCCGGCGGCAAGATCGACCCCGGTGAATCGGCCGAAGCCGCTCTCGCGCGCGAGCTGGACGAGGAACTCGGTATCCAGGTTGACGTCGGCGCGGCGTTGATCAAAGTCCCGCAGATCTACCCCGACAAGCGGCTGACCCTGGACGTCCGCCAGATCGCCCAGTGGCGCGGACGACCCCGTGGCTGCGAAGGCCAGGCGCTGGCCTGGGTCCCCCCGCACAAACTTTCCAGCTATCCGATGCCGCCCGCCGACCGCCCGGTCGTCGCCGCGTTGCTGCAGCCGGAGCTGTATCTGGTGACGCCGGATATAGGGACAACGACTGCCGGCCTACTCGCGCCGTCGGTGCCTACCGCCCTTGATTCGCTGACTGCGGAGACGCACACGAATGCGGAAGAGGAATGGCTGACTGAGCTGGATCGCGCACTCGCCCAGGGCATTCGCCGGGTCCAGCTGCGCGCGCCGAGTGTGGATCCCAAGCGCTGGCCGGAACTGGCCGCCAGCGCGGCCGCGCGCTGCCGAGCCGTGGGAGCGGAGGTGCTGGTCAACGGCGATGCCGCACTGGCGACCTCGCTTGGCATTGGACTGCACCTGCGCGCGGCGCAACTATCGTCGGTGACAACCCGCCCGGTCGCCGACGGCGTCCTGCTCGCCGCGTCCTGCCACACCATTGAAGACCTCCGCGCCGCCGAAGCACTCGGTTGCGACTTCGCCGTCGTTGGCAGCATCAAGCCCACCGCCAGCCATCCGGGCGCCCCTGGCATCGGCTGGGACGGTTTTGCGCGCCTGCGCGAGCACGTCAGCCTGCCGTTGTACGCCATCGGCGGCCTCGGCCCCGATGACCTCGCCGAAGCCCGCCAGCACGGCGCGCAAGGCATCGCCGCCATCCGCGCGTTATGGCCGACGGATATCGTTTAGCCCCCGGTCGCTATGCCATGGCGCATTGTTAATGCGCCCTACGTTGGGTGTGGGTAGGGCGTATTTCAATGCGCCACCGCGCAATACACCGCAGCAAGTAGGGCGCATTAACAATGCGCCGCCCCGCGTAGGCCGTAATGGCCGGTGGCACCCGCTATCGTAGGGCGTATTTCAATGCGCCACCCCGCAATACACCACCGGGGCTATCTCTCGGCTGCCACCACTCGATACCGCCGATCCAACGATTCCACATGCGCGTCCAGCGCCCCCAACGGCCCATCATTGACGATCACGTCATCGCCAATCGCCAACCGCTGAGCTCTGGTAGCCTGCGCCGCAATCATCGACTCGGCCAGCGCCAGGTCCACGCCATCGCGTTTGATCAGGCGCTCGCGCTGTACCTGCACCGGCACGTCCACTACCAGGATCCGGTCCAGCCAGGGATACGCCGTGCGCCCGCCGCCTTCAGCCAGCAACGGGATCGCGGCAATCGCATACGGCCCGCCGGCAGCCTCGCACAGCACATGCAGCCGGGCGCGTACCCGTGGATGGATGATGGCCTCCAGTTCGGTCCGGGCACCGGCATCGGCGAACACCCGCTCGCGCATCCGCGCACGGTCCAGTTGGCCATCGCCGAGCAGGACTTCGGCGCCAAATGTCTGCACCACCTCGGTCAGGCCTTCCGAGCCCGGCGCCACCGCCTCACGCGCGGCAAGGTCCGCATCGGCCACGAAGATGCCCAACGACTCAAAACGCCGCGTGACCGCGCTCTTGCCCGAGGCGACTCCGCCGGTGACGCCGATGATGCAGTTGCTCATACCGCACAGGATGCCATGTGACCGGTCAGGCCAGTCCCGCGACCCGCAGGTAGCTGTCAACCATCTGGTCGCCCCAGAAGAACGCCAGCCAGCCGGCGACGGCGAGGTAGGGGCCGAACGGGATCGGGGTGGCCTTGTCGCGGCCTTTTGCGGCCAGCCAGACCGAGCCGATGATGGCCCCGACCAGCGATGACAGCAGTACCGTCGGCAGGATGCCGTTGAGGCCGACCCAGGCGCCGATCGCGGCCAGCAGCTTGAAGTCGCCGTGGCCCATGCCTTCCTTGCCGGTGACCTGCTTGAATACCCACCAGACCAGCCACAGCGACAGGTAACCGGCCACCGCGCCCAGCAGCGCCGGCTTGGTGGCCATGTACAGATTGTCCGCCGCGGCGATCAACCCCAGCCACATCAGCGGCAACGTCAACTGGTCGGGCAATAACTGGGTGCGCAGGTCGATCCCCGACAGCGAGATCAGAAAGCCGGTAAACACCATCGCCCCGAAGCCCTGCCAGCCGAAGCCGAAGCGCCACACGCAGGCGACCATCAGCACCGCGGTCAACAACTCCACCAGCGGGTACTGGATCGATATCCGGGCCGCGCAGCCACGGCAACGGCCGCGCTGGATCACCCAGCTGAGCACCGGGATGTTCTCGTACCAGCTCAGCTGACGCTTGCATTGCGGGCAGTGCGAGCGCTCCACCACGATGCCTGGCGGCGGCGGATCGTAATCGTCCGGCTCGCCCAGCACCTCGCGGCTGTCGCGCTGCCACTGCCACTCCAGCCGCTTGGGCAGGCGCAGGATCACCACGTTGATGAAGCTGCCCAGCAGCAGGCCGAAACCCGCCACCAAGGGATAGCCTATTTCAGGATTCTGGTCGAGGAATGCCATCGGCTGAGCTTATCCGACTACCGCGCCGAGCTTGAAGATCGGCAGGTACATCGCGATCACCATGCCGCCGACCACCACGCCCAGGAACACCATGATCATCGGCTCCAGCAGGCTCGACAGCGCGTCGACCGCGTCATTGACCTCGCGCTCGTAAAACTCGGCGACCTTGAACAGCATATCGTCCAGGGCGCCGGCTTCCTCGCCGATCGCGGTCATCTGCACCACCATGTGCGGGAACTGGTTGGTCTGCTTCATCGCCATGTTGACCGAGTAGCCCACCGCAACGTCGTCGCGCACCCGGTTCACCGCCTTCTCGTAGACGATGTTGCCGGTCGCACCGGCCACGGTGTCCAGGCCTTCCACCAACGGCACGCCGGCCTTGAAGGTCACCGCCAGGGTCCGCGCAAAACGGGAGATCGCCGAGTTGTGGATGATCGCGCCCACCACTGGCACCTTGAGGATCAGCCGGTCGAGGAAATACTGGAATGCCAGCGAGCGGTTTTTGACCATGATGAAGGCGACCACAGCCGCGACCGAGGCGATCAGGATCAACCACCACCACGCCACCATGAAGCGGCTCATGTTGACGACCATCTGGGTAAAGGCAGGTAGTTCAGCGCCGAAGCCGGCAAATACGTCCTCGAACATCGGCACCACGAACACCAGCAGGATCGCGCTGACAATCAACGCCACCGCCACCACTGCGGCCGGGTAGAACATCGCCTTCTTGATCTTGCCCTTCAACGCCTCGGTGTTTTCCTTGTAGGTCGCCACGGTGTCGAGCACCGTTTCCAGCACGCCGGCCGACTCACCGGCCTTGACCAGGTTGCGGAACAGTTCGTCGAACTCCACCGGATGCTTGCCCAATGCTTCGCTCAACGACGAGCCGCTCTCGACCTCCGAGCGGAGCGAGTTGACCAGCTTCTGCATCTTCGGGTTCTTGTTGCCGCTGGCGATGATCTCCAACGAACCCACGATCGGTACGCCGGCCTTCATCATGGTGGCTACCTGACGGGCGAAGATCGCGATGTCCTGCGGCGTGACCCGCTTGCCGGTACTGCCGAACAGCGGCTTGGGCTTGACCTTGACCACCTTCGGGGTGATGCCCATCTTGCGCAGCTCGGCGCGCACGAAGTTGGCGTTCCTTGCGGTCTGCTCTCCCTTCATGACGACGCCGCGCTTGTCGGTGCCCTCCCAGACAAACATCGGCAACGGCTCGGCGCGGCGTACCGCAGCGGCAGACTTGGTGGCAGCAGATCGGGTAACGGACATGGTTGGGCCCCAGTAACGCGTAGCAATTCGACCAATGTGATGGGTCAGTGGTGACACATCATTCCCCAGTGTAGGCCGCGCCTCCCCGGCTGCGGACTACCCGGCACGCCCCGCATAAAATACCAAGCATGCCGTAGGCCAGCATATCCTGACCTTCCACGTCGCGATAGCAACGCCGGTCACGGTGCGTGACCTTGAGACCTCAGTCCTTGGTCACGCGGTTGATCTCCGCCAGGCTGGTGACGCCGTTGCGGGCTTTCAACAATGCCGATTGCCGCAGATCACGCACGCCGGCCGCCTGGGCCGCCGCGGCAATCTGCATCGCGTTGCCGCCGGCCAGCACGATGGTCTGGATCTCGTCGCTCATCGGCATCACCTGGTAGATACCGGTCCGGCCTTTGTAGCCCTCGGTGCAGTCGTCGCAACCGACCGCCTCGTACAGCTTGAACTCGGGGTCGGCGATTTCCTCCGCGGTAAACCCTTCGGCCAGCAAAGCATGCTCCGGCAGTTCCACCGGGCGCTTGCAGCTGTGCAGCCGCCGCGCCAACCGCTGGGCGATCACCAGGGTGACCGAGGAGGTGATGTTGAACGGCGCCACGCCCATGTTCATCAACCGCGCAATGGTTTGCGGGGCGTCGTTGGTATGCAGGGTGGACAGCACCATGTGCCCGGTCTGGGCCGCCTTGATGCCGATCTCGGCGGTTTCCAGGTCGCGGATCTCGCCGACCATGATCACGTCCGGATCCTGGCGCAGGAAGCTGCGCAGTGCGGCGGCAAAGGTCATGCCGCGCTTGAGGTTCATCTGTACCTGGTTGATGCCGGGCACCCGGATCTCGACCGGATCCTCGACCGTGGAGATGTTGCGGGTCTCGTCATTGAGGATGTTCAGCGCGGTGTACAGCGACACCGTCTTGCCCGAGCCGGTGGGGCCGGTGACCAGCACCATGCCGTACGGCCGCTGCACCGCACCCAGGAACAGGTCGCGCTGCTCGTCCTCGTAGCCCAGCTTCTCGATGCCCATCTTGGCGGCACTGCCGTCCAGGATACGCAGCACGATCTTCTCGCCAAACAGGGTTGGCAAGGTGCTGACGCGGAAGTCGATCTGCCGGGTCTTGCTCAGGTTGAGCTTGATGCGCCCGTCCTGGGGCGCCCGCTTCTCGGCGATGTCCAGTTGCGCCATCACCTTCAGGCGTGCGGAGATGCGTGGCTGCAGTTTCACCGGCACCCGCGCCGACTGCTTGAGCAGACCATCGATGCGCAGGCGCACCCGGTATTCGGTCTCGTAGGGCTCAAAGTGGATGTCCGACGCGCCGCGGCGGATCGCGTCGACCAACACCTTGTTGATGAACTTGACGACCGGCGTGTCGTCCGTCTTGGCGTCGACCCCGGCGTCGGAGTCGTCCTCATCGTTACTGACGTCGAGGTTCTCCAGCCCCTCGTCGTCGCCGCCCATCGCATCACCCAGCGCATCGGCACTTTCCAGCCAGCGGTCCAGGTGGCGCTTGATGCTCTCCTCATCGACCAGAATCGCCTCGATGGTGAAGTTGGTCTGGAACTTGATCTCCGACAGCGCATGGGTGTTGGTCGGGTCGGCAACGCCCACGAACAGCCGGTTGCCGCGCCTGAACAACGGCAGCACGCAGTGCTTGCGCAGCAGCTCTTCCTTGACCAGCTTGACCGCCGATTGCTCCGGGTCCATCGCCGCGGCATCAAACAACGGTACCCCGAACTCGATCGAGTTGGCCGCCGCCAGATGGGCCGGCGTGACCAGGCGCTTGTCGACGATGTAGTTGGCCAGCGGTTTGCGCTCGTCGCTGGCCGCGGCCATGGCTTCGCGGGCAGCGGCCTCGCTCAGCGCACCGTCCAGCACCAGTCGCCGGGCAATACCGGTGATCCCTACCAGGTTGGCAGTAGCTACGGCGTTCATGTGATCCCCTGTGATCCCGTGCGGACAACTTTACTGCAATCGCCCCTTGGCAGGGCGGCGCCGGGGTCGTGGTGCGCCGCGCAAGTCAATTCGTCACTGAGGCCACTGGCGTGCGGTATGGACCAACGCCAGCACCCAAACGGTGTTGTCGTTGATCGTTATCTCGTACACCAGGCGGTAGCTCTTATGCGGGATCAACTCGCGGGTGCCGGGGATCTTGCCAACATACCCGAGCATCGGAAGCTCTGCCAATTTTGCTGCGGCGTCACTGAAAAGCAGGTCCATCCGCGCGGCGGCCGACGGGTTGTCAGCTGTGATGTGGTCCCAGATGTCGTCACGGTCGTGCTCGGCTTCCGGCGTCCAGAGCACTCTCACGCCTGGTCGGTCACTTTAGTGCGCCGTGCGGCGAACTTGGCGTCGACCTCGTCATTGGATCGACCGCGCCCCGCACGCATCGACGCCCGCGCCACTTGGACCTTGCGTTGCAGGAACTCGTCGTACTCGCGCACTTGGCGTTGGCGTTGAACGAACTCGCGCATCAGTTCTCGCACCACCTGCGAGGCCGGGCGATGCACCGCTTCGGCTTCCGCCAAGAATTGCTCCCGCAGCTCGGGTTCCAGCTTCATCGTGAACACAGCTTGCTTTGACATGGGCCACTTCCGGTGATGACATAGTGTATACGTTATCACTACTTTCGGGCTCAGGGGTCTTGGCTGGCCGCTGCAGCGTCTTCTCCACCATTGCCTGGAACCGTGGCGAGCCCAATGCACGCTCCTGGCGCATGTGCTCGCGCACCGCATTCAACTGGTCCTGGTCAAGCGGTTCCATCAGCACGGCCCGATAGCGCGCAACGCGGATGGCGGCATCCGCGCCCAGCGCGATGAAGGACGGGTGCGGTTGCAGCAAGGGCCATGGCTGCAGGCCGAGGTTGGCGTGCACGCTAGACCACCGGTAACTCCCACGGCAATGCAGCCAGCCCCGCGCGCACGGGATTGAGCTCGATGTAGCGCAGGCACGTCAACAAGTAGCGGTCGCTGTCCATCAGGCATGAGCGGAACC
This sequence comes from Lysobacter sp. A378, assembly GCF_054052125.1. Taxonomy (NCBI): domain Bacteria; kingdom Pseudomonadati; phylum Pseudomonadota; class Gammaproteobacteria; order Lysobacterales; family Lysobacteraceae; genus Lysobacter; species Lysobacter sp. A378. The sequence goes on from NZ_JBSVRK010000001.1 coordinate 761,526, forward strand.
GCCCCTCCCACAACGTTCCGGAACGGGCGAATTTGTGGTTGAAGGCGCGCACGTAGCGCCTTCCGAGTGACTGCATCATCCGCGACACCGCTCCCGTCACCGCGGCGCTTACCGACAGGTGCACGTGATTGCCCATCAGCACCCAGCCATGCACCGCGACATCATGGGTGGTGGCCGCAATCGTCAGCGCATCGAAATAAGCGGCGTGATCCTCGTCATCGATGAAGGTGGCGCCGCGATTGACCCCGCGATGGGTGATATGCATCGGGATGCCAGGTAACTCCAGTCGGGGGCGACGCATGCGTGGCACTCCAATGGTTGAAAGTGCTCAGCGTGGTCGTTGCCTGGGGAGTCCTGTATCGGCCCAGTGCGCATGGCAGCGTAGGAAAAGGGGGCGATGGATTGTTGGCGGGACGGGCTGGTGGCTTGTCTTGCGCCAACAAAAAAACCCCGGCGGGTGCCGGGGCTTTTTGTGGTGCCAGGAAGGCGAGGTCGAGTGAATCGGGTGCCTGTTACTTCAGGGTTGCCGATTCAAGTGGAAATGTTCTCCACTCCGACCCCTTTTTCCCCGCCCATGCTGCTGTCCTGTCAGAAGTTGCTGCTGCCGATGAATGCCAATGCAAGCCCGGTAAGTTGAAGAAAAATCGGGTTCTTGGCAACGTCCCAATGTAGGACTAGAAAGAATAGTGTTACGGGGGCTATGAACAAGCAACCTAGCCCCCACAAGATGCTTGTCTTGAACGCGGCGATCAGGGTTCCGATGCCGCCAATGATGAATACGATAATTCCAAGATAGGCCAAAGCCGCCATTTTATTCCCCTAGTGGAAACGCCTGAGTTAAGCTTGGCGCCGCAACGATGAAGGAAGGCTGGCGAGCAACCAGCGCCCCCTTGCGACTCGATGCTGGACAAACCTCTTGTACGCAGGTGTATCAAGTGGCTGGGGCCTGGCATGACGCGTGTGGTTGCAGAAGAAGCATGCCGCCACAATATTTGAACGGCCATTAGTGCCGCCATCACACCGAGGAACTACATGCTCCGCCGTGCATTGGAGAAGTCTGGCTTGGCGCTTACTGACGCGGTGCTTGGTGAGGAATAAGCCTGGCTCACCTAGCAGCATGAGTACACCACAGTAGTAGCAGAGATTATCTTGCTTATGTGCAGCAAAATTTCGGGCGTGAACAATAGATTTTGACATGAGGTAAGACTCCAAAAAAAGGAAGCCCCACATGTCCTTGGGATCAGATGTAGGCGCCGGGGGTATCCTCACCGGCGACTGACTGAGTAGCTCAGCCAGCTTCTGCTTTTACAGTACGCTGAGCCTAGCGCAAACTTTAAGCACGTGCAAATTTCCGGTCAAGCCTAACGCTTAGTGTGGCCAGAAATGAGGTCGACTGAATCGCCTATTACTTCAGGGTTTCCGATTCAAGTGGAAATCCTATCTGACCCCTTTTCCGGCCCCTTCCCCTCTCGTTAGCTACGGCAATTAGAAGGAACGTATCTATTGTCGCTTGAGGTGGTGCAATCCCAAGTCACGCCGCCATTCACAACTGCAGCGGTCAAGTTAAACGTCACCACGACAGAGTTGCTAGCAGTCACAGACACATTAATCGTGCCCGGTTCGGTGCACGCAATAGTAGTGCGACCAATGGTGCCAGTATTGATACCAGTGCACTTTGTCGCGACGTCAGAAGTCAGGTTTTCAGCGATGGTCGTCTTGGCCGCACTTGCCTGCACAACGCCCTCAGAGACTTGGGCGCGGATGGTGTAGTCCTGATAGGCCGGTAACGCAATCGCCGCCAAGATAGCAATGATCGCGATTACGATCATCAGCTCAATTAATGTGAAGCCGCGTACGTTGCTCATGACAACCCCCCCCTCTCTCTCTCTCGAATGCAATGTGATCGTTGCATGAATCATGCCAACGAATGAGCCTGCGAAAAAGACTTTTCAAGGACTGTCGGGAAGAACAGCCCCTATTTTCAGTAGGAACTGGTTGCCACAGGCGTAGGTCGTGCGCTTGATCAACTTGATCTTGTTGTTGATGCCTTCCGGTTGGTCTGTATGCATCGCTCAGCACGCCAGACTGACGATGTCGCGGCAGTAGTGGCGCAGTTTCCGGGCAAGGTGCATTAGCGTCAGAATTCGGCATTTTGGGACACGTGTAGTCTATTTGTTGCGATGCTCGGTGCCACGCCTAAATAGTGCATGTTATCCATAGCGGCTTCAGCTAGGCATTCATCACGTAGGCCGTCTTCTTTGACTGGTGGGTTGCCAGCAGTTCCTCGAACCGGGGCGTCCCGTCTTGCTGGGCGGCTGTGGCGCAGTTAATTGGCCGTGTCCACGTGCACCCGATCGATAACTTACAACCGTACTTGGCGGTCACGTACAACGGTCATAGAACATCCAATAGAAAAACCCCGGCGGTTGCCGGGGTTTTTTGTGTTGCCAGAAAGGCGAGATCGAGTGAATCGGGTACCTGTTATTTCAAGATTGCCGATTCAAATGGAATGTTCTCTGACCCTTTTTCCTTCCTTCTTCCCAACGGAGCAGAATTACTCGCGGCATTCCGCCGGGACGTACTTGGTGTCGCTCGGATTGTTGCAATCCCAGGTCACGCCACCGGTAGACGCAGTCGGAACCAGATCGAAGGTGACGGTGTGGGCAGAATCCGCAACGACGGAGGCAGACAGCGTACCGGTGGCACAGCTGATCGTGGTCATGCCGAGAGTGGTGGTGTTGACCCCAGCGCAGAGGTCGGTGGTTTCCGCCATGATGTTTTCCGAGACGGTAACCTTTGCAGCGCTGGCTTGAACGAGGCCCTCCGACACCTTGGCGCGGACCATATAGTCCTGATAAGCCGGCAGCGCAATCGCGGCCAAGATCGCGATGATCGCGATGACGATCATCAGTTCGATGAGGGTGAAGCCTTGCTGGTTGTTCTTCATGGTGTTTCCCCTAGGAGTGATTGTTACTTCACGTACCTGCAGGTCCGGCTGTTCCGGTCCGTCGGCACCGCCGTGCATGCTGCACGTGCAGGGAAGAGTACGCATGAGCCGTGCCAAGTACAGTGTTATGGGCGTTTTGATGGTGACAGGACGCGAAACTGAATGCCGGGTCACGTTTGGATGGGGCATGTGTGTTGGCAGGGTGACGCGGAAGGTCGGTTTGGCTGCGAGTTGAGTGACGGTTTGCGTCACATTGGCGGGGATGCGCGGGACAGTCCATCCCGGCTTGCGCCCCTTTTCAACCGGTTTCGGGGACCCATTTTCTGTCTTGCAGCGACGGCAGTCCAGGCATTCCGCCGGGGCCCATCGCACGGACGACTCGCCGCTCCCTCCCCTTTGCCGCGATGTCCGGATGCAGGAGCCAGCAACACCATGAACAAGACCAACATCCTGTCCCGTACCCTTTTGGCCGTCGTGATCGGCGCCGCCGCTTTCGGCGCTCAGGCCACCGAGCAGCCCGGTTTCTATGCCGGCGTCGGTGCCGGCCAGTCCATCGTCGACGAAGGCATCCTGGATGACGAGGACACCGCGTTCTCGGTATTCGGTGGTTACCAGGTCAACCGCTATTTCGGTATCGAGGCCGGCTACGCCGACTTTGGCGAGATCGAGCCCCGCGGCGTGCCCGGTAACGTCGAGGCCGAAACGGCCTACCTGACCGCCGTCGGCACGCTGCCATTCACCGATAAGTTCTCCGGTTACGCCAAGGCAGGCTTCCATGTCTGGGACGCCGAGGCGCGTATCCCGGGAGTGATCAGTGCGGACGATGACGGCACCGATGCGACATACGGCCTCGGCCTGCAGTACCGCTTCACCGACGCTGTCGCCCTGCGCGGCGAGTACAGCCGGTTCGAGATGGACGATATCGACGTCGACCTGGCCCAGGTGCAGCTGCGGTTTGACTTCTAGGAAGTCTGCGAATCGTTTGTGACGGAGCGGGGATCCAGCGACTTCGGGCCTTTGAGGGCTGAAGTCGCTGGGTTCCCGCTTTTTGCATTACTGTCCGGGGAAAAGCCAGATCCATGTCCGCCCTGACCCATCGCTCGCTGTGATTGAGCGCCACAAGTCTCCACGGTTCAGTGCGTCAGTTCTGCCAGCTGCTCGGGGTGCTTGTTCAACAGGCGGAACAGGTTGACCACGGCCGGGAGTGGGCGGGCCTCTTCGCGCTCATAGCCGCTGAAGGCATTGTTGTGGCCGCAACTCGGTCCGTCGGCATCCCATGAGGCGGCTCGTCGGGGCTGTAATCCGGTACAAGCCAGTGCTGAGATCGACTTGTATCTCTTTTAGATATACAATGCCGGCCTGGCCGCAGGAGCTTGCCCGGGATGCCCTTGATCATCAGTCCCGCCATCCAGTCCAAACTTCTCAAGCGACATGACGTCACCGCGCGCGATGTGGAAGAGTGTTTTGCCAACCGCACGGGCCGCTTGCTGATCGATGACCGCGCCGAGAACCGTACCAATCCGCCGACGCGCTGGTTCATCGCGCAAACACACCACGGACGGTCGCTGAAAATCGTCTTCGTTCAGAGCGGCGAGGACGTGTTCCTGAAGACCGCTTACGGCCCGAATGCGGAAGAGTTGCGTATCTATCGCAAGTTTGGCCAATGAAGCCGACCCTGTTGCTGCTGACCCATTGATGGAGAACACCATGAGCACCACTTCCCGCAAGACTTCCCGCCCCGCGCTACGAGTTGAAGAGTGCGACTGGGAATCGGGCAAGCTCGGTCGCGACGAGGCACACGTGCGCGTGGCCGACTCGTCTGAAGAGGCGGCGCTGGATGAAGCACTTGGCCTGAAACTGATCTCGGTTCGTCTGCAGAGCGCATTGATCAAGGACATGAAGTTGATCGCCGACTACCACGGCATCGGCTACCAGCCATTGATGCGCGACGTGCTCAACCGGTTCGCCCGTACCGAGTTGCACACGATTGCCGAGAACATGGCCAAGACCGAAGCCGCACGCAAGGCCTTGACTGAGCGACCAAAGCGCAAACACGGCTGATTGCGCCCGTACGTTGCTGCTTACGCCTGCTGCGCCGGAGCTGACCGGCAGACGCGATGATCTGCGTAGATAGCGATTGATTTAAGAAGTGTTTTTGATCGAGCGAAGACAGCGCCACGATTGCCTGCCAGGCAACCGACGTCCCTGGGCTCTCGCCTGTGACCGTAGGAAGTCCAGTCGGGCGCGGAGTTTCCTTACGTAATTGTCAGGGGCTGGCTCTTGACAAGATGCATCTACATTTGTACAGATATGCGTACAACTGGAGGTGCGCTATGAACACGATTACCTACAGCGCTGCACGAGCCAAATTGGCCGATACGATGGACCGCGTATGCGGTGACCACGAGCCTGTCATCATCACCCGCAATGGCCAGCAGGCTGTTGTGATGATTGCGCTGGATGATTTCAAAGCGCTTGAGGAAACCGCCTACCTGTTGCGCAGCCCCAGGAACGCTCAGCGTTTGCTCGAGAGCATTGCAGCTCTTGAGTCTGGGAAGGGCAGAGAGCGGAGCTTGGCTGAGTGAAGCTAGTCTTCTCCGAGCAAGCGTGGGAAGACTATTTGTACTGGCAGAAGATCGACAAGAAGCTGGTGCAGCGTATCAACGGCCTGATCAAAGTGATCACCAGGACGCCGCATACAGGCACCGGGAAGCCAGAGCCACTGAGGCATGCGTTGTCCGGTTACTGGTCGCGACGCGTCAATGACGAGCACCGAATCGTCTACAAAGTGGCCGATGATTCTTTGCTTATCGCTCAGTTGCGATATCACTACTGACGGTAGCTAAGTGGGCCGGATCACCGGTTTTCGCGGGTATGCCATACGCGAAGCACGTACAGGCCGGAGGCGTGGATTTCGTAGCGCATTTCGTAATGGCCTACCAGGATGCGGCGGACTTCGCGGGGATCGAACTCATCGAGTCGTTCCCCCAGCCGGGGCTGTTCCCGCAATCGCCATGGCACTGCTATCAGCGCTTGTACGGTGCGAGTCGCCGCGCCGGGGTTGGCAGCCAGCAAAAACCCGTGGAGGCGAGTCACGTCCGACGTCGCCTGGGCAGTCCACTGCAGGTCCATCAACGCGGCGGCGGAAGCGGCTGGTCGCCGGACAGGCTGTCGGCCCAAGCCTGCATCGCCTGGTGGTCAATGACATTGCCGCTGTCGACATCTGCCAAAGCCTCAAGCGTCAGCTGTCGTCGTTCTTCCTCTTGATCGACCCAAGCACTCAATGCCTGCTTGACGATCCACCCGCGCGAGCGTTCCATCCGGGCGGCCAGCAGGTCGACCTTGTCGGCGAGCGGCTGTGGCAGGTGGGCGGTCACTACTTTGGTGTTCATGGATTGGACTCTATGGTTAATCATGTTGAATCATACCGATTTTACTTGACCAGTCCAAAACTGGCGCGGACGCGCAAAAGGACATGGACGCCACAAGGCCGGGTTGCGCAAAGCTGGATGCGATGGCTCGCCGTTGGGAGCTCGAACTGGAAGGGCGGGGCAACCTGACCGGCGGAACTCAAGGGGCCATCAATCAACCGATGGCCACGTGGGCGATGTAGCTGGAGGCGGGTTTCGCCCAGTTGCTTTGCGTTGGCATCCAGGCGTTTCAGTACGCACCGTGGCAGTGTGATGTTGACACGCTCCACGGTGTCATCCAGCAGGGGAAGGATCCGCGGTGCGCGTACGCGTCGCCGGCTTTGGCGCTGCTTGCCGCCCCTGAGTGATCGGCGTAGGGTGTTAAGAGGTAACACCTTTGAGGAAGGTCATGGCGGCGCCCACTACCAGCGTGAAGATCGATCCGGATATCAAGGTCCGGATACAACGGCTCGCGGAAGCAAGGCATCGTTCGAGCCATTGGCTGTTACGCGAAGCGGTCGAGCAGTACGTCGAGCGTGAGGAAAAGCGCGAGAGTTTCCGTCAGGCGGGACTTGCGGCATGGGCGGCCTACCAAGAGACGGGTCTGCACGTGACAGCGGCGGAAGCGGATGCCTGGATGGCCAAGCTTGAATCGGGCAAGGATGCGGATATGCCGGAATGTCACGGCTGAAGTGGACGTCCGACGCGCTGGGGGACATTGCGCGGCTGCACGCCTTCCTGGAGGCGAAAAGCCCGGATGCCGCGCGACGAGCGATCCGGGTGATCCGTGAGGGTGTGGGGGTCTTGACGCAGCATCCAGAAGCCGGGCGCCCCACGCCTGAAATGGCACCGGAGTTCCGCGAGTGGCTGGTCGAGTTTGCAGCGGGTGGTTATGTGGTGTTGTATCGCTACGACGGTCGCGAGGTGGTCGTGTTAGCGGTACGGCATGTGCGCGAGGCAGGGTACTGAAACCTGATCACTGCAACTCCTCTGATCCCGGCGTCGAATATCTACTTGCATATCGGCCTCCATCTACAGCGTGGGGTCGGACTGATCGGGCGACCATTGCCAGAACGTGGCGCCGTAGCTGCTGCCATCTATCACGGGGAACGCGTCGCCCTGCTTGAAGTAGCGACGGCTGCCTTGCTTGGCGGGAGTGAACCAGTAGCCGGTACGTGGGCAGGCCTCGTTGGCTGGGACACGCAGAGGCGCGGATTCGATCGGGCCAAGGCCTTCCTCGAATGGGATTGATTCGCCTGGCACACGCTCAATCAAAGTCCACGACGTGGGGCGCTTTTCCGAGATCGGGACCTTCTGCCAGACAACACCATTCTCGTCGATGCTCTCATCAATACGGATCAAGTGCCGGGCTTTGGGTGCCTTGTCGCCGGTGACCAGCAGCGAGGCGCAGCTGCGATCGATGTCCGGCAAATAGATGCCGCTCTTCGGAATCGGCTCACCAGTCGCGACCTGTACTGACGAATTGAGATGGTAACGCGACCAGCGTTGCGGCGGCTCCAGTGGACCAAAGCTACCCTCCGAGTAGCGCTCCGTGAGAGTACCTGGGTTCCAGTAACGATCAATCGTATTCGTCACCATGCTTGCCGGCCGGAGCGTGTCCCCAAGAAGGTCCCAGAACTTGTCACTGCCTCCCTGCACCACCGCTGTCACCTGCGGTTCGTCCATCCAGGTCCAGTCGTGCTCGATGATACCGCGGTGGTCGCTGCCGACTTCAGATGCTGCTCCGAGTCCGTTGAGCTCACCATGCGACACCATGATGTACCCCTCGCACAGGCTCCTCAGCGTGCTGCGCATGTTCGGCAATACGCTCTCCCCCCAGACCACATCCGGCTGCCGGCTCAGATGACGGCTGCGATAGTCCGGCGGCAGGTTGTTGACGAATGCGTCAAGGCACTGCTCGGCGTACTTGATCGTCGCCTCGTAGTTGTCGCGGACCGCCCGAAAGTAGTCGAGGGTGCTGAAGCGTTCCAGCAGATACACCTCTTGTGGAATCAGTGGTGTTGCCATGATCAGTCCTTGCTTGCATACAGATTGTTCTTCAGCACCGGCACGCCGACCAGGCTGAGCGGCTCACCGGCCAGACTACGGTAGCCCCACCCGGTGGCGTGACGTTGGCCCAAGTAGGCGACATCCAGATCGGCAGGATCGAGCACGATCTGACGCGCTCCGCCTTCGAGTACATATTCGGCTCGCTTGGTCGTGGGGTTTTTGTACGCCTGCGACGCCACCGTTCCTTCCCAAGCCTTCAAACCTTTGCCCGGCGGCACGGTGTAGGTGACGTACTCGCCGTTGCTGTTCCATTCGGCCTTGACCGCGAACCGGCGCCGCCACTCGGCCTTGCTCTTGAGCTGGTCGAACTCAGACTTGGTCATCCAGCAGATCGAGTTGTCGTACGATTTTGGATCGACGATGCGGTACAGCACCGTGCCGGGCGGGTAGGCGACGGCGTTGAGCGTGCCGTGGAAGGTCTTGTAACCCCCTTTGGTCGGCCCCTTCACCGTGTCGCCCATGTCGGGATACCCCAGCCTTCCCGGCGGAGCATCTTCTAACGCGTCATACGAGAGGTCGCTTCCCTCATCCACCCAGTCGGGCTTGTCTCGCCTGAACGTCTCCAACTCGGCTTCGTTGGCGGGACGCTTGAAGAAATGCGGATTGATCGAATTGACCCGTGCCCGATAGGCCTGGTCGGCCTCGACGTCCAGCCGCCGCGCGACGCGATCCAGCCAGTTCGTCACCGGCCGCAGCACCTTGGCCAACTGCGTATTGGCTGCCCTGCGGATGGTCAACACCATCTGCAGCAGTTGTCCGGCTTGACTGCCCATCGCAGCCGAGCCCCAGCGCTGGATCAAGTCCACCAGATCACGCAGTGCCGACACGATCTCGTCAAAGGCTTTGGTCAGAAGCGAAACGTTGAGCGCGCCGGCAACTTCGCGCACCTTCCCGGCCAACCATTTGTATGGGTTGTCCAATTTCATGAACCGGAGGGTGGCGCGCACGGCCGGCGTGTCCAGGTGTTTGTTGAGCTTGCCGATGCCCACGTCCACCCAGTAGGAAGTGTGCTTCCACAGGTCGGTATCGACAGTGTTCTTGGCAACCCGGATCGTGGCTTTGCGGCTAGAGGCGACCAGAATCTTGAAGCAGCCCTTGGCCAGTGAGCCCAAGACGGGAATCAGCCCGATCAGGGTGATGGTCAAGCCGATCCATGCCCACGTGTTGGACGTGTCTTCGTTGATCTTCCTGCAGTTGGCAACTACATCACGCACGTCGCAGAGCTGATCGACGCCGGGGATCATCGAGACCACCATGCCTGTAATCATCTGGGCGTTGCTTTGCTCCTCGTTGAAGTCGCCTTGCAGCACCTCCCAGATCCACTCGGCTGCCGCTGCAAGACTCTCGCCTGCACTGTCGATCCATTCGGCCGGCGCGGATGTGAACCACGCGAGCGCGTTTTCCAGTTCGTCCCACTCCATGTTCGGTTGTCCTTAACCTAACTTTGCAATTGCAGCTTGCATGATCGATCTGGTCGGCTTCCACGGCTCATCGTCCAATGGTTTGCGCGGCTCGTACTCCACTCGTTCGGCCTTCTCAGGCACATTCTCATGCCGCGCGTGGCCGCCGGCATCGAGCTTGCCCTTGATCGTTTGACCGCCTTCGAAAAATATCGTGTAGCCCTGTCCTGCGAACGGCTGGTTGTCTGCGTCGCGATGATTGACTTCGATCCAGTTGTCCAGTTTAAGTTTGCTATCCGGCAATGCCGCCAACATCGCCGCCGCACTCGCCCCACCCCGAAACGGCACCTGCCCGGCCTTCACCGTGAAGTTGCCCGGGCAGGCGAACTTGATGTCGCCGCCTTCCAGGGTGATCTGGGTCTGACCCGCCTGCAGGACGATCTTCTGCTTCGCCAGTACGTCGATGCGTTCGTCGGTGGCGGTGATGGTGACGGATTGGTCGGCCAGTAGTTCCAATGGGCCGGAGTGGGCCTGCAGAGTCACCGGGCCGTTGGCGGCGATCGCCTTGATCGGGCCGTGCTGGGCGAACAGGGCGACGTGGCCGCCGCTGACGCCGGCAAAGGTGTGGCCGGCCGCCATATGGGTGTCTTGTTGGCTGGTCAGGTGGGTGTTGCCGCCGGCGTAGGCCAGGGCGCTGTTGGGCGTGGTCAGTGCGATGGCGTCGGGGGATTCTGCCAGTAGCAGCGGCGTCGCGAACTTCTCGACGGCGTCGCCGCCGTCACGGGCGCTGGCGTTTGGCTTGGTGGCGCTTTGGCCGTTGACGGTGGCCGGGTGCTTGCCGTCCTGCTCGGGGTCCAGCGCGGTGATCAGGTCGGTCTGGGCGGGGTTGGCGGCCAGCGCGGCGACTTCGCTGCCTTGGGCGGCGTCGCTCAGGGCTTGCGCGGTGCGCTCGGCGCCCTTGAGTTGGGCCAGCGCGTCGGACGTGTCCAACTGGGTCGAGGTGGCGTTGCTTCTTGCGGTGGTCGACAGCAACACGCCCTGACCGGCGCGCAGGTTGGCCCAGCCGAGGGTGGCCAGGTCGAAGCCCTGCCCACGAAGCTCGCCGCGGCGGGCGTTATTGGGGTCGATCAGGTAGCCGAGTTCCAGCCGGCTGTCGGCGAGGCTGGTGTGCAGGCGCTGGCGCAGCTGACCGCTGGCATCGTCCATCAGCCATTGCTGGGTGCCGCTGCCGTCGAGTGATTGGCTGTGCAGGCCGCTGAGGGTACCGGGATGGTTGCTGGCATCGGCCAGGGCGAACGGTGGGGGAATCGCACCGTTGTAGAGCTGGCCGACGATCACGGGCTGGTCGATGTCGCCATGCAGGAACTCGACCAGCACCTCGCTACCGATACGCGGCAGGGCGTGGCTGCCCCAGTTGGGACCGGCCTGCCATTCCGATACCCGCACCCAGGTGCCGCTGCTGTGGTCGCCGGGGGCGTGGCCGTCGGGGTGGGTGCTGGAGCCGGTCTCGGTGAGGCCGCCGCGGTTGGGGGCGACGCCGCGTTGCCACGGGAACTGGATGCGGACCTGGTGGTCGCGGGTGGAGGTGATGCTGGCATCGGGCAGGCCGACCACGTGGGCGGTCTGCAGGCCATGCACGGTCGGTCGGGGCCGCGAGACCGGAACGATGGGGGTGTCGGCGGTGACCGCCAGGAAGCGGTTGCGGTAGCTGCCGCGCTCCAGGTCGCCGCTGCCGGTGAATGCGCTGTCGAGCAGGGCGACGATGCCGCTGCCCAGGTTGTTGGCGGCGATGTGCTCGATCACCAGCGGGAGGAAGCGCTGGTCGGATAGGCCGGGATGCTGGGACAGGGTGAAGACGAACCCGGGCGCCAGTCCACGACCGCTGCCGGTGCCCGCATGCAGGCGCTGCGGCAGGCGCAAGGCATCAAGTTGCAGCGCGGCGGCGAGGTCGGCATGCGTGCGCACGGCAAAACGGCCGGCGCGCGGGACGGTGTAGACCTCGCGAGTCGGCAGGTGCGGGCCGGCGGGGTTGGTGGTCAGGCTGGCTGCGGTGGCTTCGACCTGCTCGGCTTGCCAGCTGGCGGTGGTGAAGGCGTTGGTGGTGGCTTGGCGCTGCTCTGTGAAGTGGTTGATCGCGTCACGCGACTCGGCGGCATCGCTGCGGTGGAAGCGCAACGTGGCCGGGCTGGCGGCAGGGGGTTCGGCGTCGCGGTCGAAAATCACCAGGGTGTGGGTGGTGGCCGGGCCGGAGTGTTCGAAGCGCCAGGCAAGGCCGGCGTCGGCCAGCAGGCGGAATACGAAGGCGTGGTCGGTCTCGCGGTATTGGGTGGTGGTGGGGTAGCACGCCAGTGACTGGTTGGCGTCGACCCGGAAGGCGGCTTGCGGGTAGTCGGCGAGAACCCGCTCGACCACGCCCAGCGCGTCCAGGTTCTGGAACACCAGTGCGTTGCGGCGCAGTTTCAGGAATGCGGTCCACGGCTCCATCGTCAGCCGATAACGGGCCAGGCCGCCGTCGCTGCCAAGCGGCGCCACCTGGGTGCAGTAGCCGTGCCAATGGCGATGTGACCCGTCGGCCTGCCGCAAGCGTAGCGCCAGCGGTTGCCCGATCAGTGCCTTGGCGTCCAGGAACGCCGACATCGACAGGCAGTCGATGTTGAAGGTGAAGTCGTCGCAGACCGATTCGCGGCCGTCGAAACGTTCGACCACCAGCGCGCCGGACGGCGCGGTGTCGATCTCGATCAGGCGGGTGTCTTGCGACAGCAGCGTCGACCATCGCCGGGCGGTTGCTGCGAGTGACTGGATATCCGTATCCATGGTTTCCATCCTTGGTTCAGTCGATGCCGAGTTTCTTCAGCTTGTAGCGCAATGCGCGGAAAGTGATGCCCAGCGCGGCGGCGGTACGGGTCTTGTTGTAGCGGTTTTCCTGCAGGGCGTGGTTGATCGCGGCGCGCTCGATCTCCTCGATATACGAGGGCAGGGCGCTGGTTGCGGTATCGCGCGGGTCGATGGTGCGCGGGTCGATGCCGGCCGCTGCCGCGGCGGTCTGCGGGGCCTGCGGGTGGGAGATGCCGGGGTGCTGGGGATTGCCAGGTGGGTTGCTGAAGCCGGAATGTTGCGGCAGCGACAGGTCGGCGGCGGTCAGGCTGCCGCCATCGGTCAACGCCATGGCGCGTTCGAGGATGTTCTCCAGTTCACGTACGTTGCCGGGGAAATGGTATTGCCCCAGCGCCGCCACGGCATCGGCGCTCAGGCTTGGCGTTTGGCAGCCCAGGTCGGCGGACAGACGCTGGAGGATCTTGGCCGACAGGCCGGGCAGGTCCTCCCGTCGGCCGCGCAGCGGTGGCACGTGCAGCTCGATGACGTTGATGCGGTAGTACAGATCCTGGCGGAAGCGGCCATCGGCCACCATGCGCGCGAGGTCCTTGTGGGTGGCCGACAGGATGCGCACATCGACCGGAATCTCGGCGTTGGCACCAACCGGCTTGATCGATTTTTCCTGGATCGCGCGCAGCAACTTGACCTGCATCGCCAGTGGCAGCTCGGCAACCTCGTCCAGGAACAAGGTGCCGCCGTCGGCGCTCTGGAACAGGCCCGGCTTGTCGGCGTGGGCGCCGGTAAAGCTGCCCTTCTTGTGGCCGAAGAACTCGCTTTCCATCAACTCCGAAGGGATCGCGCCGCAGTTGACCGGCACGAACGGGCTGGCACCGCGGCCCCCTTCGGAATGGATGGTGCGGGCGACCAGCTCCTTGCCGACGCCGGACTCGCCGGCGATGTAGACCGGAGCCTGGCTGCGGGCGACCTTGGTGATGGTATGGCGCAGGCTGACCATCGCCGGCGACTCGCCGTACAGGCGGGTGGCGACGGCTTCCGGGTTGTGGACGGGAGCCGGCTTGTCCTTCAGCTCCAGGGCGTGGCGGACCAGGTCGCGCAACACCGACAATTCCACCGGCTTGGCGACGAAGTCGAATGCGCCGGCCTTGAGTGCCTCCACGGCCGAGTCGACATTGCCGAATGCGGTGATCATCGCGACCGGGGTGTCGGGGTGGCGGTGGGCGATCTCCGCGACCAGGTCCAGACCCGAGCCATCCGGCAGCCGCATGTCGGTCAGGCACAGGTCGTACTGGTTGCGTGCCAGTTGGGCCCGGGCGTCAGACAGGCTGGATGCGGTGTCGCACCGCAGGCCCATCCGTCCCAGGGTCATGACCAGCAACTCGCGGATGTCGCGCTCGTCGTCGATCACCAATGCGCTGCGGGTGTCTGTCATTGCTCCTCCGGTCATGGTGACAGCTTAATCGATCATGACCGCTGGCGGCGCGGATTGCCGTGAGTACCGTTATCGGGCACACGCTTGTCCGTGCCGGTGGACGACAGGCGCAGGCGGAAGCAACTGCCGCCGGCCGGCAGGGCGATGTGGTCAAGCGAGGCCTGGTTGGCGCGCGACAACTCGCGGGCGATGTACAGCCCCAGCCCGGTGCCATGGCCGGAGGTGGTGAAAAAGGGCCGGAACAACTGCTGCGCCACGCGCTCGGGGATCCCCGGGCCACGGTCGGTGACGTCGATGACCGGGTGCTGATGGCTGTCCAGGTACACATGCAGGGTCACCCGCGCCGGTTCGCCCGGGATGCGTCCGTAGGTCAGGGCGTTGTGGACCAGCACGGTGAGGATCTGGTGCAGCTGGCGCGGGTCGACCAGCGCGGCAATCCGGGGCAATTCGCTGGTCGTCAACAAACTGTCCTGTTCCAGGGGGTGCCCGGCGCGATAGTCCTCAACGAAATGGCGGGTCATGCCAATCAGCTCGATGTAGTCGGGCTTGGCCGGGTCACGGCGCGCCATACCGAGCACGTTCTCGACGATGCCGTTCATGCGTTGACCCTGCTGGCGGATGATCTGCAGCAGGCGACGGTCGGCGGTGGCGACGTCGTCGGATTCCTCCAGCAGTTGCACGGCGTAGTTGATCGCCGCCAGCGGGTTGCGGATCTCGTGGGCGAGGCTGGCGGAGAAGCGCCCAAGGGTGGCCAGGGTCATCGATTCGGCGCGCCGCGAGACCAGTGAGGTGTCGTCAAGGAACACCAGGGTCTGGTCGCTGCCGGCCAGCAGGCGGGTGAAACGCGGCACCACCTCGTTCTGGTCGGCGGCGACCAATAGCGGGTCCTCGTTGGCCTTGCCGGTTTCGCGCCAACTGGCCAGGCGCTTGGCCAGCTCGGGCAGGGCCATGCCCAGGTCGCGGTTGCCTTCACCGGCATCACCCAGCAGCAGGTTGGCGGCTTCGTTGGCCAGCTGTACCCGGTTGTGGCCGTCGACCAGCAGCACGCCGGTGCGCAACCGGCGGATGATCAGCTCGTTGACCTCGGTCAGGTGGGCGGTCTGCACGCCGCGGTGCTCGGCCAGGTCGTAGCTGTCGCGCATCTGCCGGCCCAGCACGCTGGTGGTGGTGGCAATGGCGAGGTAACCGACGGCGAACATCAGCGGCTCAGCCAGGGCGCGGTCGCTGGCTTCCAGTGCCACGCTCCACAGGTGTTCGCCGATAATCCCGCCCACCGCGAGGAATGCCGCCGCCAGTCCCAGCCGCGCCGGCAGCAGCAACGCGGCGGCGCCCACGTTGAACATCAGCATCAACGCAATGCCGGTGCCTACCGCAGGGATGGCGTGGATGGCCAGCAGGCCGAAAAACAGGTCGCAGGCGATCCCGGTCAAAGCCTGGTTGCGAAGCTCGCCGCGATTGCGGAATGCAAACAGCAGCGCCGACAGGAAGACATACGACAGCGCGCCCGCCTGCGCGACCAGCTGGTGCCGGGGCGGGTCGATCATGTCGGCGACCGGGCCAAACAACACCAGCACCAACAACGACGCTTCCAGCAGCCGGTACAGGGTGCACAGGTACAGCTCACGGCGCAGTGCGTTGTCGGCGTCTTCGGCCGGGATGGCGGCGATGGTCAGTGGCAAGCGCGAGTCCCCGTTGCGGTCACGCGGAGTATAGGCAGATCGACCGGGGCTTCCAGATTGCGGGCGCCGATGGTCGATGACAGTATCGGACGAACCAAGGGGAAGTGACGTCGTTGTGGTGTCGTGCGCCCGGGCGACAGTGGCGCGGCCTTGATATGGATGTGGGGATGGGGATGGGGATGGGGATGAAACGTTTTCTGAAATGGGCGGCCGTGGCAACCGGAGCGGTAGTCATGGTGGTTATTGGCTTGTACGTGATCTCGCGGGCACTGGGTCCGAGTGACCAGCACGAGCGCGCACTGGCGTTGATGAGCGACCGCGAGCCGGTCACCGGAACCAACGCGTTTGCGGCGCTATGGCTGATGCCCTATGACGTGCCGCCCGACCAGGTCGCGGCGATCGCGGCCACTGATGGGCGGCGGTTCAATGCCTTGTCCGCTCCCAACGGACAGCCCGTCGACGCTGGATCGACGATGGCGAATTTTGCCAGCGTGGCGCAGGGACAGTTCACGCGGCGGTCGCGCGATGAAAGCGACTTGCCGATGTCGTGCCTGGCGGACCCGGTGGCCTGCCTGCAGCACGTCAGCGCCAGGGAGGCGGACTACCAAGGCTGGCGCACGCACAATCGGGCATTGATCGAGCGTGCGGCACTGGACGGGACCGATTACTACCGCAATCCGTTCGAGCCGGCCATTTATCGCCCGTCGCCGAACTTCAGTGTCGGCGCGCGGGCGCGCCGGGCCAGTCAGGCGCTGGACTTCGTTACCGGCGACCGCGAGGCGGCATTTTCCGGCGTCTGCCACGACATCAATACCTGGCGGCGTCTGGGTACGAACGCGGACACTCTGCTCGGGAAGGGGATAGCGTCCGGCTTTGTTGATGGCTCTTTGAGGATGTTCGCTGAAATGCTGGCGCGCGCGCCAGCCGGCGAATCACTGCCCCCCATCTGTGGGGCCGCCCTGGCACCGCCACGGCCGCAGGAACTGTCGATGTGCGAAGTGATGAAGGGCGAGTTTGCCTTCATGCGGGCCGGGCTGGCGGCGGCGGGTTTTCCTGACAGCAACCTGTTGTATGACCGCGAGGGCACCTATATGCGCAGCGCCGCCATCATGGCGGTGGGCTGCGATGAAGCGACCGAGCGCGCGATTGTCAACGACCGCCCGTTACCGCCGTCGGCACTGCCGGCAGCATTCGACTTCAGCTGCATCCGCAATCCGGTTGGCTGCATATTGACCCACATCTCGGGCCCGGCTTATCAGGACTACCTGAAAAATGCCCAGGACACCGGCGCGAAGATGCGGCTGGGCTCGACGGTGTACTGGTTGCAGACCCATCCCGACGACCGCCGGCCGTTGGCCGAGCGACTGGCGGCACGACCGGCGGAGCTGCACAGCCCGCAGCACCTGATCGAGATCGTCAACGGTGGGCAGGCCCTGCGCATCGCGCTGCAGCAAGGCAGCGGGCGCCATTGGGACCTGCCGCTGTCCGCGCCGGCAGGGCAGCCAAGCGCCACCGCCGGAGCACACTAGGGAATCGCTGAACAATTGCCGTCATTCCCGCGAAGGCGGGAAGCGCTTCACAACAGTCCAAAGGGCTGGTCATCCATGGACTTTGATATTCAGGCACGTAACGTCCATGGATCCCCGCCTTCGCGGGGATGACGAACAAAAGCCGAGTGCCCCAGAGCCTCTGCTTTCAATGACTTGAGGTCAGCAGGCGGACGGTTTTTGCTCACCCCGCCGCGATCGGCGACAATACTTGGCCCCCTCGCGCCGCGCCGTTTTTCGGTGGCCTCCGCGTGGGACGTCTTCCACTCCCCTCGGTGACGCATGAATTTTCACGAATACCAGGCAAAGCAGCTGTTTGCCGACTACGGCATTGCGGTGCCGGCCGGGCGCATTGCGCGCACTCCGGAAGAAGCGGTCGAAGCGGCCAAGTCCATCCCCGGCGACCTGTGGGTCGTCAAGGCGCAGATCCATGCCGGTGGTCGCGGCAAGGCCGGCGGCGTCAAGCTCGCCCGGTCGTATGACGAAGTAAAACAGTACGCCGCGGCGATGCTGGGCACCAAGATGGAAACCTACCAGACCGCTGGCGTCGAGTTGCCGATCGACACCGTGCTGGTGTGCGAAGGCACCGATATCGACAAGGAGCTGTACCTGTCGGTGCTGGTCGACCGCAGCACGCAGACGGTGACCTTCATCGCGTCGGCCGAAGGCGGCATGGAGATCGAGCAGGTCGCCCGCGAAAAGCCCGAGGCGATCAAGACCATCCACGTCAACTACGTGGAAGGACTGCAGCCCTACCAGTGCCGCGCGCTCGGCTTCGACATGGGCCTGACCTCCAAGCAGTCCAACCAGCTGACCAAGATCATGATGGGGCTGTTCAAGCTGTTCCACGAGAAGGACCTGGCGCTGGTCGAGCTGAACCCGCTGGCAATCCTCACCGATGGCAACCTGGCGGTGCTGGACGGCAAGATCAACTCCGATGACAGCGCCACCTTCCGCCACGCCGACCTGGCCCAGATGCGCGACATCCGCCAGGAAGACGAGGCCGAGGTCAAGGCCAGCCAGCACGACCTGAACTACGTGACCATGGACGGCAACATCGGTTGCATGGTCAACGGCGCGGGCCTGGCAATGGCGACGATGGACGTGATCTCGCTCAACGGCGGCTCGCCGGCGAACTTCCTGGACGTTGGCGGCGGCGCCACCAAGGAGCGCGTGACCGAGGCGTTCAAGCTGATCCTGTCGAGCGACGACGTGAAGGCGATCTTCGTCAACATCTTCGGCGGCATCGTGCGTTGCGACATGATTGCCGAGGGCATCATCGCGGCGGTCAAGGAAGTCGACGTCAAGGTGCCGGTGATCGTGCGCCTGGCCGGTACCAACGTGGAAGCGGGCAAGGAGTTGCTGAAGAACTCCGGCCTTGCCATCACGCCGGCCGACGACATCAACGACGGCGCGCGCAAGGCCGTTGCCGCCGTTGCCGCCTGACACCCTCACCAGGATTCGATACACATGAGCGTTTTGATCAACAAGAACACCAAGGTGATCGTGCAGGGCTTCACCGGCTCGCAGGGAACCTTCCACGCCGAGCAGATGCTCGACTACGGCACCCAGGTCGTGGGTGGCGTGACCCCGGGCAAGGGCGGCACCACGCACCTGAACCTGCCGGTCTTCAACACCGTCGCCGATGCCGTCGACCAGACCGGCGCCGATGCGTCGGTCATCTACGTGCCGCCGGCCTTTGCCGCCGACGCGATCCTGGAAGCGGCCGATGCCGGCATCACCGTCATCGTGTGCATCACCGAGGGCATTCCGGTGCTGGACATGCTGCGGGTCAAGAACGTGCTGAACGACTACGACGATGTCGTGTTGATCGGCCCGAACTGCCCCGGCGTGATCACTCCCGGCGAGTGCAAGATCGGGATCATGCCCGGCCACATCCACACCGTCGGCAAGATCGGCATCGTCAGCCGTTCCGGCACCCTGACCTACGAAGCGGTCAAGCAGACCACCGACGTGGGCCTGGGCCAGTCGACCGTCATTGGTATTGGCGGCGACCCGATCCACGGCCTGGACTTCATCGATTGCCTGAAGCTGTTCCAGGACGATGAGCAGACCGAAGGCATCATCATGGTCGGCGAGATCGGCGGCAGCGCCGAGGAAGAAGCGGCCGAGTTCATCGCCCAGTACGTGACCAAGCCTGTGGTGGGTTTCATCGCCGGTGCCAGCGCCCCGGAAGGCAAGCGCATGGGCCACGCCGGTGCGATCGCCTCGGGCGGCCAGGGCACCGCGGCGGGCAAGTTCGCCGCGATGGAGAAGGCCGGCGTGACCACGGTCAAGTCGCCGGGCGACCTGGGCGCGGCGATTGCGAAGCGGTTGGCGAAGTAAGCCAGACCGCAGGTAACGAGAAAAAGGCCACCTTCGGGTGGCCTTTTTTGTGTGGGCGAGCCGATCTGATTTTTCCCCCTCTCCCGCTTGCGGGAGAGGGCTGGGGTGAGGGCGCTTGCAGCCAAGGTCCACTGGCACCTTTTTTTCCGCGTGCCCTCATCCGCCCTTCGGGCACCTTCTCCCGCAGGCGGGAGAAGGGAAGTTGCGCCCGGCCCGCAGGATTGCCACGATCACCGTCATATTCATCGAAGGAGCGCAAGGATGCGCGAAGGGCAGAAACGTAATTTCGCGCGTGGGTTGCGTGCGACGATGACCGATGCCGAGCGGAAGGTCTGGTATCAGCTGCGAGATCGCAGGCTGTTGGACGCCAAATTCAGGCGGCAATTCCCGATCGGTCGGTATGTCGTGGATTTCGTCTGTCTCGATGCCGGTTTGATCGTCGAGATCGACGGTGGCCAGCACAATGGCTCCATGCATGACGCGATCCGCGACCGGTTCCTTCGCGAGCAGGGCTTTAGCCTGCTCCGGTTCTGGAACAATGACGTCTTGAGCGACATCGGACCGGTGCTGGCGTGCATCTGCGAAGCACTGGTTCACACTCCACATCCGGCAGAGGACTGACATGGCCCAACCCATCCGCATCGCGCTCGCGCAGTTCGACTTTCCGGTCGGCGCGGTCGAGGACAACGCCAACCGGATCGTCGCGTTCATCGGCCAGGCGCGCGATGAGTACGGGGCCGATCTGGTGCTGTTCCCCGAGTTGGCACTGTCTGGCTATCCACCGGAGGACTTGCTGCTGCGTCCGGGCTTCCTGGCCGACTGCGATACGGCGATGCGGCGGATCGCGCGCGCGGCCACCGGGATCACCGCGGTGGTGGGTTGGCCGGAAACGGCCGGGTCGGTGGTCTACAACGCGGCCAGCGTCCTGCGCGATGGGCGCATCGAGCGGACCTACCGCAAGCGTGAGTTGCCCAATTACGCGGTGTTCGACGAGCGGCGGTATTTCGTGGTCGACCCGGACGGGGGTGACTGCGTGTTCGAGCTCAACGGGATCCGGCTGGGATTGTTGATCTGCGAGGATTTGTGGTTCCAGGAGCCGCTCGCCTCCACGATTGCCGCCGGCGCGGAGCTGGTGTTGTCGATCAATGCCTCGCCGTTCGAACGCGACAAGCACGGCCGGCGTGTCGCGTTGCTGGAGGAAGCGACCCGCGGTAGCGGCGTGCCGATTGCCTACCTCAACGGGGTCGGCGGCCAGGATGCGGTGGTGTTTGATGGTGATTCGATGGTGGCTGATGGCGACGGCCATGTGCATCCGCCGGCGGCGGCGTTCCAGGAGCAATGGCTGGTGGTCGATTTCGACCCGGTGCAGCGCCGTTTCCAGCCGGTGCTGTGGCCGCACGACGGCGATGAAAGCCGGGATGCGCTGGCTTGGCGCGCGGTGGTGTGTGGGACCCGGGACTATTGCCGGAAAAATGGCTTCGGCAAGGTCTGGCTGGGCTTGTCGGGTGGGCTGGATTCGGCCGTGTGCCTGGCCATCGCGGTGGATGCGCTGGGTGCGGAAAACGTCACCGCCGTGCGGATGCCGTCGCGCTACACCGCCGATCTGTCCAACGACCTGGCGGCCGAGCAGTGCGAGCGGCAGGGTGTGCGGTTGTTGACGGTGCCGATAGAGAAGCCGTTCCAGGGCTACCTGGAGGCGCTGGCCGAGTTGTTCGAAGGAGAGCCGGCCGACACCACCGAGGAGAACCTGCAGTCGCGGACCCGTGGCGGGATCCTGATGGCGTTGAGCAACAAGTTCGGCGGCTTGCTGCTGACCACCGGCAACAAGAGCGAGTACGCGGTCGGCTACGCGACCATCTATGGCGACATGGCCGGCGGTTACGCGCCGTTGAAGGACCTGTACAAGACCGAGGTGTTCGAGTTGGCGCGCTGGCGCAATACGGTCGGCGACAGCAGCGATGGGGTCGGAGTCATCCCGGTCGGGGTGATCGAGCGGCCGCCATCGGCCGAGTTGCGTGCCGACCAGACGGACCAGGACTCGTTGCCGCCCTACGACGTGCTTGACGCGATCCTGGTGCGCTACGTGGACCAGGAACAATCGCGCGACGAGATCATCGAAGCCGGCTTCGATGCCGCCACCGTCGACAAGGTATTGCGGCTGGTGCGGATCAGCGAATGGAAGCGCCACCAGGCCGCGCCCGGGCCGAAGGTGTCACGCCGCGCGTTCGGTCGCGAGCGCCGCTACCCCATCAGCAACGGGTACAAGGGATAGCGGGGTCCCCATTAGTTGTCGAGCGCGGACTTCTCGCCGGCAAACGGGTTCAGCTTGCGCCAGTCGCTGGGGAAGTCGGGCCAGTTTCCGCTCAGGTACGGATGGTCGGGTTCGTTCTGGGCCAGCACCCGGCGCGCATCGGCGGCGAGGGTCTCGTTGCCCAATCCCTCGTAAGCGGATGCCAGCGTCGCGACGGCGTCGTTCTGGTAGATGCTCTCGGGATAGGTTTCCAGCAGGTAGGTCGCACGATCGGCAGCGGCGACGTACGCAGTGCGGCGCAAGTAGTACAGGGCCGTTTCCAGCTCGTGGCGTGCGAAGGTGTCGCGCAGATCGGCCATGCGTTTGTGCGCATCGGCGGCAAAGCGGCTATTGGGATAACGGCTGGTGACGATCGAGAAGTCGTTGTAGGCCTGGGTCGGGGTGGCCAGGTCGCGCCGGCTGGCGTCCAGCCGCCAAACCTTCTGCAGGAACACCGCGTCGCGGTTGGAGTTCACCAACCCGCGCAGGTAGTACATGTAGGCGATGTTGCGGTGGGTCGGGTAGGTCCGGATGAAGCGGTCGATGCTGCTGATCGCCTCCTCGTGCGCGCCGGACTTGTACTGCGCGTAGGCGGTTTCCATGAACGCCTGCTCGGTGTACGGGCCATACGGGTACTGGGCGATGAGGCCGCGGAAGGTCGTCGCGGCGCTTGACCAGTTGCCGTGGGTCATCGCGGTATGGGCCTTCTCGTACAACTGCTCTACCGGCGCGTTCTCCGGGGCGTCCTTCTTCTTGAACATTGAGCAGCCGGTGCCGACAAACAGCACAACCAGCATCAGCGAAAACAGGCGAATTGAGGCGGAACGATCAGTCATGGTCGGGATCAACGGGCGCCGGAGGCACGAAGCGCCGATAATAGCAGTCCCGCGCCGTGTGCCCTTAACCGTGTCCATCCAATGAGCCAACCTGCCATCTCCCTGCAGGCCGTCGTGCCTGATGCCGCCGCCGGACGTCGCTTCGATGCGGTGCTGGCCGAACTGTTCCCGTCGTATTCGCGCAGCCGGCTGGCCAGCTGGATCAAGTCCGGGGAAGTCCTGCTGGACGGGCGTGAAGCGCGCCCGCGTGACCCGGTCCGCGGTGGCGAATCGGTTGTCCTGCATGCGGTGCCCGAGGTCCAGACCCGTTCCGAGGCCGAGGATATTCCGCTGCGGATTTTGTTCGAGGACGAGCATGTGATCGTGATCGACAAGCCGGCGGGCCTGGTGGTGCATCCGGGCGCGGGCAACCCGGACGGCACTCTGGTCAACGCGCTGCTGTTCCGGCACCCGGAGCTGAACGCGCTGCCCCGGGCGGGCATCGTGCATCGTCTCGACAAGAACACCTCGGGGGTAATGGTGGTTGCGCGCAGCCTGGTCGCGCATACCGCGCTGGTCGCCCAGTTGTCGGCGCGTGACGTGCACCGGCAATACCTGGCCGTGGTGTCGGGTGCGCTGGTCTCGGGCGGAACCGCGAACGCGCCGATCGACCGCCACCCGCGCGACCGGATCCGGATGGCAGTGCGCGACGACGGCCGCGACGCGATCACCCATTACCGCCTGCGTGAACGCTTCCGCGCCCACACCTTGCTGGAGTGCCGCCTGGAAACCGGTCGTACCCACCAGATCCGGGTGCACATGGCACACCTGAAGCACCCGATCATCGGCGACTCGTTGTATGGCGGGTCGCTGAAGCTCCCGCGCGGCGCCAACGAGGCGCTGGTGACTGCCCTGAAAGGCTTCAAGCGCCAGGCGTTGCACGCCGAGACGCTGGAATTCGTGCATCCGGTGAGTGGTGAGCCGGTGCGGTGCAGTGCGCTGATGCCGCCTGATATGCAGGCGCTGGTGAAGGCGCTGCAGGATGACACCCACGAAGCGGCTGAGCGCGAGCGCTGAGTGAAAAACTCACCACTGCTGCCGGCGGACTGGGCCGCGCCAACCGGGGTGCACGGGTTCACGACGCTGCGTCATGGCGCCGGGTCGTCGCTGCCGCCGTTCGACCGCTTCAACCTGGGCAACAAGAATCCGACGGATGGCGACGATCCGGCGACGGTCGAGGCCAACCGGGCAGCGCTGGTCACCGTTGCCGGACTGCCGGCAGCGCCGGTATGGATGCGGCAGGTGCATGGAACGGCGGTGTTTCGTGCTGGTCCGGACATGAACATGAACATGGACGCGGACATGGGCGCGGATGCCGGGGCGCCAGAAGCTGATGCCGCCGTCACCTCCGTCCCCGGCACAGTCCTGGCAATCCTCACCGCCGACTGCCTGCCGGTGTTGTTCTGCGCCGATGACGGCCGTGAAATCGGCGCCGCCCACGCCGGCTGGCGCGGGTTGGCGGCCGGCGTGCTGGAAGCGACGGTCGCGGCGATGGAGACCGCGCCCGGGGGATTGATCGCCTGGCTCGGCCCGGCGGCAGGGCCGCAGCGCTACGAGGTCGGGGCCGAGGTGTACGACGCCTTCGTCTCGCAGGATGGCGCCGCCGGCAATGCGTTCATCGGCACCCGGCCGGGTCACTGGCATGTCGACTTGTACGCGTTGGCGCGGCGTCGACTGGAACAGGCCGGACTCGGCGCCGACCGGATCTTTGGCGGCGGCCTGTGCACGATCGCCGAGCCGCAACGGTTCTATTCGCACCGCCGCGACCAGCGGACCGGCCGGATGGCCTCGCTGGTATGGATGGAGCCGACACGCTAGCGTGATGTCCCGCAAGTTTTTGCTCGTCATCCTCGCGAAGGCGGGGATCCATGGACTTTGATCGTCCGGCTTAACGTCCATGGGTTCCCGCCTGCGCGGGAATGACGGCAATCGCGGGAATGACGGCAATGGTTCGGCCTTTCCTAGCTCTCCCGCAGCGCCTGTAAATAGCTGCGTCGCCACGCGGTGATGTCGTGTACCTGCAGCCAGTCCATCATCGATTGCCAGCGCTCGCGGCGCTCCGCCAGGGTCATGTCCATGGCCTGGGCGATGGCCGCGGCGACGCCATCCAGGTCGTAGGGATTGACCAGCAAGGCCTGACCCAGCTCATGCGCCGCGCCGGCAAAGCTCGACAGCACCAGTACGCCGGGGTCGTCGGGGTCCTGGGCGGCGATGTACTCCTTGGCAACCAGGTTCATGCCGTCGCGTAGTGGGGTCACCAGTGCGACCCGCGCCAGACGGTAGAACCCGGTCAGCGCGGGATGGGCGAAGTTGCGGTTGACGTAGCGCATCGGCGTCCAGTCCGGCCGGGCGTGGGTGCCATTGATATGACCCGACAGGCGCTCCAGCTCAGCCCGCAACTCCTGGTATTCGGGCACCTCTCCGCGTGAGACCGGGGCGATCTGCAGGTAGGTCAGGTGACCCAACTGGTCCGGGTATTGGCGCAGGTAGCGCTCGAAGGCGCGGAAGCGCTCGGGCAGTCCCTTGGAGTAGTCCAGCCGGTCGACACCGATCGCCAGGGCCCGTCCCGACAGGCTGCCCACCAATCGCTGGAAGCTGGGCCGGTCGACTGCGGCAGCGGCCTGTTGCGCGATGTGGCGGGTGTCGATGCTGATCGGGAAGGCGCCGGCGCGCAGCCGACGGCCACCGGCGGTTTCCAGCACGCCGCTGTCGATCACCCGGCCACGCCCGAACAGGCGCACGTAATCCTGGAAACGCTCCAGGTCACGCTGGGTCTGGAAGCCGATCAGGTCGTGCGCCGACAAGCCTTCGAACAAGCGCTTGTGATGGGGAAGTGCGGCCAGCAGGTCCGACGACGGCATTGGGACGTGCAGGAAGAAACCCAGCTTGCAGCGCACGCCGCGCTCGCGCAGCAACGCCGCCAGCGGTATCAGGTGGTAGTCGTGGATCCAGACGATATCGTCCTGGCGCAGCAGTGGCGCGAGCTTGTCGGCGAACAGGGCATTGACCCGCCGGTAGCCGTCGTAGGTCTCGCGACTGTAGTCGACCAGGTCGACCCGGAAGTGCAGCAACGGCCACAGGGTGCGGTTGGCAAACCCGTTGTAGTAGTCGTCATGGTCGCGCTGCGAGAGATCGATGGTGGCGTAGTGGATCGGTGCTTCGCCGTGGCTGGACTCGTCGAGTTCATGAAGTTCTCCGGATTGGCCGGTGATCCGTCCGCTCCAGCCGAACCACATTCCCCCGGTCTCCTCCAGCGCTGCGTGCAGGGCCACGGCGAGCCCGCCCGAGCTTGGCTGGCCAGGCAGGGCGACCCGGTTGGAGACGATGACCAGCCGACTCATGGTGCGGTCTCCCGTCCCGCGCCGCGACACAGCCAATCGCGCACAGTCGTCGGGTCGGCCAGGCGGTGGTCGGCGGCGCTGGGTTGCCGGTCCCCGACCAGGACCGCCAGGCCGGCGTGTTCGCGCACCACCCGGAAGCCATGCTCGTCGGTGAGGTCATCGCCGACGAACACCGGCCGGCGGCCCCGGAACGGATCGGTGGCAATCAGCGCCGCGATGGCCACTCCCTTGTCCGCGCCATCGGGACGCAGTTCCAGCACCTGGTCGCCAGGTTGCAGGTGATAACCGGGCAACCAGGTCAGCGCCGCCTCGGCCAGCGACATCAATGCCGGCTTGGCGTCGCGATTGCCGCGCCAGTGCAGCGCCACGGTCGCGCCCTTGTCCTCCACCAGAGCGCCCGGGTAGCCATTGACCAGTGACTGCGCCTTGTGCAGCAAGGCTTGCAGCGGAACCGGTGGCGCGGGCGTGGTGGCGCGGGTTGTGTCGTGGCGCATTTCCAGCCCGTGCAGGCCGGCCGCCGGCAGCTGCAACGGGGCGAACAACCGGTCCAGTTGCGCCAGTGGCCGCCCGCTGACCAGCGCCAGCGCACCGTCCAGTTTTTGCTGGAGCGACTGCAGGGTATCCACCAGACCAGCCGGTACCACGACGGCGTCCGGGGTCGGGGCAAAATCGAGCAAGGTTCCGTCCACGTCCAGCAACAGCGCCCAGTCATCGGCGATCTCTGGTGCGGGCCTGAGGTGACGGGACGTGAGGTGACGGGACGTGCGCATACACGCCATTGTGCGCATCGAGGTGTCAGCATCCGGTGCACACCGTGGTGGCAACCCCGCCGGTAAGGCGTGCAATCACTGCATGGGCAACTTGAACCGAGCCGTTGCGGGCCCTACCCGGTGGTTATCACGACCGGGGCGACCGTCGGCTATCGAGCGCACCGGGCGGATCCGGGAGCGCATCGGCCCCTTGGTATCCAAGCCTTGCGTCGGCCCCGCAGCGAACCGACGGCTGCGGGGCGGAGTCCGTCAGCCAATCACCCGCGGCCGGCAAGCCGCTTGAGGGCCAACGGCTTGGGAGCAAGCGCTGCGTCAGCCGTTGGCTGCCCGTCCAGACGGAACACCGACACCGCCTGAATGAGCTGCCCAGCCTGTTGCGCCATGCTGCCCGCGGCCATGCTGGCATCGTCGACCACCCGGGCGTTGTGCTGGGTCGCCTCGTCCATCTCGGTGATGGTCTGGCCGACCTGCAATATCCCCGCGGACTGCTCCTGGGACGCGGTGGAGATCCCGGTGATGATGTCGGTCACGTGGCGGACGCTGGTGACGATGTCGCCCATCGTCCGGCCCGCCCGGTCGGCCAGCGCCCTGCCGCCAGCGATCTTGTCAACCGAGTCCTCGATCAGGCCCTTGATCTCCTTGGCCGAGGCCGCCGAGCGCTGCGCGAGCAGGCGAACCTCCGAGGCGACTACCGCGAAGCCACGGCCCTGCTCGCCGGCCCGTGCTGCTTCGACCGCGGCATTGAGCGCGAGGATATTGGTCTGGAAGGCGATGCCGTCGATGACCCCGATGATCTCGGCGATCTTGTTCGAGGCGGACTCGATGCCGTGCATCGTGCTGACCACCTCGCCGACAACCTCGCCTCCTTGCGTCGCGACCTCCGCCGCGGCGACCGACAGCTCGCGTGCCTGGCCGGCGTGCTCGGCGTTGCGGCGCACCGTTTCGGTCAGTTGCTGCATCGAGGCGGCTGCGGTCTCCAGGCTGGCCGCCTGTTGCGCCGTGCGCTGTGACAGGTCGTTGTTGCCGGTGGCGATCCCGGTCGCGGCGTCACTGATCGCCTGCGACGACTGCTGGATACCGCCGACGATGCGCGCGAGTTGCTCGGCCGTGGTGTCGGCATCGCTGCGTATCTGCGCGAACACGCCATGGAAATCCCCCTGCATGCGCGCGCCGAGGTCGCCGCGGGCGAGCGCGCCGAACAGGCGCGATACTTCCGACAGGCTGCCGGCGTTGGCATCGAGCAGGCCGTTGAGCTGCCCCGCCAGTTGCAGGAAGAACCCGTGCTTGCCCTCGGTGGCGATGCGGCCGGAGAGGTCGCCCGCGGCCGCCGCGCGCACCACTTGCGCGACCTCCTCCTCCACCGCCACCTCGGCGGTGCGGTCGTACCACTCCACCACGTATCCCTGGCGTTGGTCGTCGGCATCGATGACCGGACTGATGGTCAGACGCATGATCCGGCCGCCGACCTCGATCCGGGTCTCATGGCTGCCCGCCAGCCCGGCCAGCAGACCGGCCTGATGCTCGGGGCGGCGATGGAACGTGTCGATGCTGGTGCCGACCAGGTGGGCGGCGTCGAACTCCGGCAGATCCCGGCGCAGCGCTTCCTGCGCGTCGCCAAGCATCCTCAGCAGCGGACGGTTGACGTACACGATGGTGCGGTCGCTGTCGGCGATCATCACGTTGGCGGTGACGTCGTCCAGCGCGGTACGGATGCGCAGGTTCTCCGAGCCCAGGGCGCGCTCGCTTTGCAGGCGTTGCTGGAGTTGCAGGCTGCTGCTCTGCAGCGCCTCGGCGAGCGAGGCCCGGGGGAACGTCATCGCGGCGACATCGGCGGCGAGCGGACGCTCGTTGGCCAGGTCGATCGCCACCCGGGTCAACTGCTCGGGCGCGTGACCCAGGCACAACAGCTCGCGACGCATCTGCACTGCCATCACCACCAGCAGGCCGGTCTCCGCGACCACGTAGGCCGCATGCAGCGCGACGATGCCGAAGCCACTGCCGGGCGGGAAGGTCGGGAACGGCAGGCCGCTGGCCTGCAGGTAGAAGAACACCACGTGGTGCACGGCGATCGCCGCCGCGGCGACCACGATCGGCACCCAGTCGCGGTAGTACAGCAGCAGCGCGATCAGCAGGATCACGCCGAAGTGGACTTCGACCATGCCGCCGGACTGGTGGATCATCACCGCCGACAGAACCATCAACACCAGCGCCACGCTCACCCGGCTGAGGCGGGTACCGGGGAACAGCGCGACCTGGCACGCGACGAGCGCGACGCTGGGCACGGTGATGGCGAAGAAGGGCAGCCATTGCCCGTGGTATCCGGCCAGCGCCGCCGATGCGACGGCCAGCAGCAGGCCCACCCCCACGAACAGGCGGTCTGCGCCGGCAGCCAGTTGCTGCAGGTAGGCGTATCGCTCGCGTCCCACCCAGTGCGGCATCGAATTTGCGGACATCGTGATGTCTCCCATGACTTGGCGGGCTTGGTTCGGCAGGCAGTCAGCAGCGACAGCCAGTGGCGGAAATGAAAGCGGCCGGCGGCTCGCGCAGCAGGCCGGGCAACAGGGCGGCGACGGCAATTCCGTCGCCGCCGCAGAGGTCGTCGAACCGCAGCGGTCCGGCGTACACCAGCTGCGAGCGGGCATCCAGCACCACCAGTTCGAACGGTAGGGTCGGTTGCGCCGTCATCGCGCCCAGATCGACAAGCTCCAGCCGGGCCTGTAACAGGGCCTGCTCGGTGGCCGCCCAGTCGGCGTTGCCGCAGGCGCAGGCTGGTGCGGGCATGCGCACCGCGATGCCGGCGCCCGCGGCGGATCGCAGTTGGCCCGTTGCCTGCAACCAGTCAACGATGAATGCGGCATCCGGCAGTGGTTGCGATCGGGGGGCATAGAGGGCAGCGAAGGCGGGGATAACGAAACCCAGCCAGAGTGCGAGCAAGGCAGCCCCCAGCCATGGTGTCGCCGTCACGACACGAAGATGCCACCGACTACCCGGGTCAATCATCCCCATACCCATGCCTCCCCACGGCTGCTTGATGGATATCGGCAGCAAGGGAAAAATCTTGAATCTCCGGGTGCTGCGGCGTCGGATGGCACGTTCCGGCGCGAGGGCCGATCAGGCCCCGTAAAGCGCATCCGTGCACACGGCTGTGGCCACCCGCGTGCCAGCATTGGGTGGACGCGGCCGGCGAAAAGTGCAGGCAATGGCTTGAACCAGGCTGCAACGATCCGCACTTCCCCTGCATCGTGGCCTTGTCGGCCACCCGTCACGAGGAATCCCACCATGCGAATGGACAAGCTCACTTCGCGCTTCCAGCAGGCGCTTGCCGATGCGCAATCGCTGGCGGTCGGGCGCGACCACAACGTCATCGAGCCGGCGCACCTGCTGGTGGCGCTGATCGACCAGTCCGGCGGCAGCACCCGCCCGCTGCTGTCCCAGGCCGGGGTCAATGTGCCGGTGTTGCGCGAGCGATTGGGCGAGGCGCTGGACCGGCTGCCAACGGTGTCCGGCCAAGCGGGCAACGTCAGCGTCGGCAATGACTTGTCGCGGTTGCTCAACGTGACCGACAAATACGCCCAGCAGCGCGGCGACGCCTTCATTGCCAGCGAGCTGTTCGTGCTGGCGGCGCTGGAGGACGGCGGCGAGGTCGGCCGTGCGTTGAAGGCGGCGGGCGCCGAGAAGTCCCGTATCGAAGCGACCATCGACAAGATCCGTGGAGGCGAAACCGTGCAATCAGAAAATGCCGAGGACCAGCGCCAGGCGCTGGAGAAGTACACCATCGACCTGACCGCGCGCGCCGAGTCCGGCAAGCTCGATCCGGTGATCGGCCGCGACGAGGAGATCCGCCGCACCATCCAGGTGCTGCAGCGGCGGACCAAGAACAACCCGGTGCTGATCGGCGCGCCCGGCGTCGGCAAGACCGCGATCGCAGAAGGCCTGGCCCAACGCATCATCAACAACGAGGTGCCCGAGGGCTTGCGCGGCAAGCGCGTGTTGTCGCTGGACATGGGCGCGCTGATTGCCGGGGCGAAATTCCGTGGCGAGTTCGAGGAGCGCCTGAAGGGCGTGCTGAGTGATCTGGCCAAAAACGAAGGCCAGGTGATCCTGTTCATCGACGAGCTGCACACCGTGGTCGGGGCCGGCAAGGCCGAGGGCTCGATGGACGCCGGCAACATGCTCAAGCCGGCACTGGCACGCGGCGAGTTGCACTGCATCGGCGCGACCACGCTGGACGAGTACCGCAAGTACATCGAGAAGGATGCCGCGCTGGAGCGCCGGTTCCAGAAGGTACTGGTCGATGAGCCGAGCGTGGAGGACACCATCGCGATCCTGCGCGGGTTGAAAGAGAAGTACGCCGTCCACCATGGCGTGGAAATTACCGATCCGGCTGTCGTCGCCGCGGCGACCTTGAGCCACCGCTACATCGCCGACCGCCAGCTGCCCGACAAGGCGATCGACCTGATGGACGAGGCGGCCAGCCGGATCCGCATGGAGATCGATTCCAAGCCCGAGGAGCTGGACCGCAAGGAACGCCGGCTGATCCAGCTGAAGATCCAGCGCGAGGCGCTGAAGAAGGAAAAGGACGCCGCCAGCAAGCAGCGTCTTGCCGACCTGCAGGCCGAGATCGACGTGTTGGAGCGGGAGTTCAACGACCTGGAGGAAGTCTGGAAGGCCGAGAAGGCGATGCTGCAGGGCGCGACGAAAATAAAGGAACAGATCGAGGCCGCCAAACTCGAGCTGGAAGCCGCACAGCGCAAGCAGGACTTCGCGAAGATGAGCGAGATCCAGTACGGCCGCCTGCCGGAGTTGGAGAAGCAGGCCAAGGCCGCGCACGAGGCCGAGACCCGGGGCTTCACCCTGTTGCAGGACAAGGTCACCGCGGAGGAGATCGCTGAGGTGGTCAGCCGCTGGACGGGCATTCCGGTGTCGAAGATGCTCGAAGGCGAGCGCGAGAAACTACTGCAGATGGAGCAGCACCTGCACACCCGGGTGGTCGGCCAGGACGAGGCGATCAAGGTCGTGTCGGATTCGGTGCGGCGCTCACGCGCGGGCTTGTCGGACCCGAACCGGCCCAGCGGCTCGTTCCTGTTTCTGGGGCCCACCGGTGTCGGCAAGACCGAGCTGTGCAAGGCGCTGGCGGAGTTCCTGTTCGACAGCGCCGACGCGATGATCCGGATCGACATGAGCGAGTTCATGGAGAAGCATTCGGTCAGCCGTCTGGTCGGCGCGCCGCCGGGCTACGTCGGCTACGAGGAGGGTGGTTACCTGACCGAAGCGGTGCGGCGGCGGCCGTACAGCGTCATCCTGCTGGACGAGGTCGAGAAGGCGCACCCGGATGTGTTCAACATCCTGCTGCAGGTACTCGACGACGGCCGCCTGACCGATGGCCAGGGCCGCACGGTCGACTTCCGCAATACGGTGATCGTGATGACGAGCAACCTGGGTAGCCAGATGATCCAGGAGATGGACGGCGATGATTCTCCCGAGAGCTACACCCAGATGAAGGCCGCGGTGATGGGCGTGGTGCAGAGCCACTTCCGGCCGGAGTTCATCAATCGGCTGGATGACATCGTGGTGTTCCATTCGCTGGACAAGCAGCAGATCCGCGAGATCGCCCGGATCCAGCTGCACGGACTGGACAAGCGGCTGGCCGAGCGCGGGTTGACGCTGGAGTTGTCCGACAGCGCGCTGGCGCTGCTGGCCAATGTCGGCTTCGATCCGGTGTATGGTGCGCGGCCGTTGAAGCGGGCGATCCAGCAGCAGCTGGAAAACCCGTTGGCGACGAAGATCCTGTCAGGCGAGTTCGCCAGTGGTGAGGTCATCCACGTTGATGCCGAAGGTGGTGGGCTGGTGTTCCGGAAGGGGTGAGCGGCTGCGGTGTGCGGGTGCTGGCTCCGGGGTAAGGCTTCGGCTGGGCGGGTGTCGGGCTGCGGGGGCGATTGCTCCACCCCTCGGTCAGGGCGTCCTGCCCTGACTCGGGGCCGCAGGCCCGCTTCGCGGTCCGGCCCGGCGCAGCGCGCCGGGCGTTCACGGGGCCCGCGCGGCAATGCCGCGCAAACGGGCCCCGCTCACCCATGGCCTGCTTTCCGCAATACCCCACACCCCGACACCCGCGGACAGTTGCGCTGGCTCCGGGGAGGAAAGCGGTTCGCGTTACCGGTTGACGCCCAATCGGTGAGCGATGAGATCGGTCGATCACGAGACAGTTGCTTAACCCTTGCCGTCATTCCCGCGAAGGCGGGGATCCATGGACGTTACGTGCCCGAAGATCAAAGTCCATGGATCCCCGCCTTCGCGAGGATGACGAGCAAAAGCCGAGTTTCCAGCCTTGTCTCTGCTCTTGTTTCCACCGGCCGACGACAATCAATGACCGACGCGGCGTCCTGTTGGGGTATTGCGTAGAGCGGACATGGATGTCCGCGGCGGCGAGTCGGCCATGGATGGCCGATCGAGCCGAGGAGCAATACCCCGACAGGGCGTCGCTGCTTCCGAAGCCAGAAACCAAGCCCGCTTTCTCTCAGTCACCAACCACCAACCACCAACCACCAACCACCAACCACCAATCACCAATCACCAATCACCAATCACCAATCACCAATCACCAATCACCAATCACCAATCACCATTCCGGTTCGCGGTCGCACGTAAAAAAGCCTCCCCGCCAATGAGGCAGGGAGGCTTCGTTTCACACACGTGTTGCGGAGGGTCTTACCAGCGGTAGCCCACCTTCGCGTACATGTAGGCGCCGTTGAAGCCGAACGGCGAGGCCGAGTTGTACGGGAACTGGCCGCTGGTCGAGTTGCCGAAGATGTTCTCCTCCGGATATTCATTCAGCACGTTGTCCCCACCCAGGGTGAAGCTCCAACGATCCAGGTGATAGGTCGCGGCCAGGTCGACCAGCCACTTGGGGTCGTAGGTCTGGTCGTTGTCGGCGTTGTTGGGCGTGGTCTCGAAGCTGCCGTAGCGCGTCGTGCCGGCCAGCAGGGTCCAGTCGCCCAGGTTCCAGGTGCCGTTGAGTACGAACTTGTCGCGCGGGAAACCCTTCTCGATCCGGCCCTGTTCGGCGCGGTCCAGTCGGTCCAGGTCCAGGCCACCGGTCTCCAGCTCCGGCGGATTGGGCGCGATGCGGGTGATCTCGGTTTTCGAGTAGTTGTAGCCGGCGGTCACGTCCAGGCTGCCGGCGTCCAGGTCCCAACGGTAGCTGCCGAGAATGTCGATGCCGCGGCTGCGCGTGTCGATGGCGTTGGTGAAGTAACGACCACCGGTGACGCCGAAGATGCCGCGTGCCTCGAGGAAGTCGCGCACGTCATCGCCGGTGAGGTTGGACGAGAGCACGATGCGGTCGTCGACGTCGACCTGATAGGCATCGACGGTGACATACAGGCGGTCCACTGGCTGCAGCACGACGCCAAGACTGTAGGACAGCGACTCCTCCGGCTGCAGTGGCTCGGCACCCAGGGCCTCGGCGATCGGGCTGGAAGCCGGGAAGGTGCGGATCTCGAACGGGTCGCTGATGCCGGCGATGAAGGTGGTGCTGGTGGTCTGGAAGTTCTGCTGCGACAACGACGGTGCGCGGAAGCCGCTGGAAACGGTGCCGCGCAGGGCAACGGCGTCGCTGAACTCGTAACGCCCCGACAGCTTGAAGGAGGACTGGTTGCCGAAGTCGCTGTAGTCCTCGTAACGCACCGCAGCGCCACCGGAGAAGCGATCGGTCAAGTCAGCCTCAAGGTCGGCATACAGCGCGTAGCTGTCGCGCGAATAGTGGCCGGCATCGCTCGGGCGGTAGCCCGGAAAGCCCTGCGCACCCGAGGCGATAGGCCGAGGCAGCGGTCCCTGGCTCCAGGAGTCCGGCTCACCCGGGGACTGGTTCCATTTCTCTTCGCGGTACTCGGTACCCATCGCGAAGTTGACCGGGTAGGCCAGGCCCCAGTCGAACTGGCGGCTGAGGTCGAGGTTGACGATGTTCTGGGTCGTCTCCAGTGCGCCGGCGAAGAACGACGTAGGTGAACTGGGCCCCAGACTGGCGTTGAGCGAGTTGCGGGTGAAGAACTCAAGGTGGTTGTAGCCGTAGTTGTAGCTCAGGTCCCAGGCCCAGCCGGCGGTGTCGCCGCGCAGTCCGGCCACCAGTGAGCGGTCATCGGCGATGTTGTTGATCTGCGGTACGAAGCCGTCGGGATGGATCGAGGGAATGTTCTGGTTCGGGTTGCCCGGTGCGCGGAAGAAGGCGAACGAGGTGATGTCGCGCTCGCTCGCCATGCCGAATGCGTACAGGTCGATGGTGTCGGTCAACGGGATCTCGGAATTGGCGGAGAACGCCCAGTGCTCGACGGCGGGATCGCCGTAGACGAAGGCTTTCTGGCCGAGCTCGGGTTGGGTCGGGCTCGGCGTGCCCGCGAACGGACGCGCGCGGTTGGTCGGGTCCTGCTCACCGAACTGCCCGGCCAGGTGCAGGAAGCCGTCCTCGCCGATCGCGATCCCGGCATCACCGGAGATCTGATGCTGCTTGCCGTCGCCGGCGGAGTACTGGCCGTAGCTCGCATCCAGACTGCCACCGCTGGTGGCACCCTTGAGGACGATGTTGACCACCCCGGCAATGGCATCGGAGCCGTATTGCGCTGAGGCGCCGTCGCGCAATACCTCGACCCGCTCGATCGCCGAGACCGGGATGGCGTTGAGGTCGACCGGGGACGAGCCGCGACCCTGGCTGCCGTTGACGTTGAGCAGCGCGGTAGTGTGGCGGCGCTTGCCGTTGACCAGCACCAGCACCTGGTCGGGTGCGAGGCCACGCAGCTGTGCCGGCCGGATCGCGCTGGTGCCGTCGGTGACCGCCGGACGCGGGAAGTTGAGCGATGGCAATGCCCGCGACAACGCCGTGGCCAGCTCGGTGGTGCCGGTGGCCCGCAGCACCTCCGGGGTGATGATGTCGATCGGTGACGCCGACTCGGCGATGGTACGGCCGGTCACCCGGGTGCCGGTGACGATCACCTGGTCAAGCGTGGTGGCGTCGTCGACCGGGACGGGCGCGGTCTGGGCAAAGGCTCCGGGAGCGGCGAGTGCAATGGCGATGGCCAGCGGCAGGCGGGTCGGGGTCATGGTGGGTTCTCGGGGGAAGACCGCAATGGCGGCGTTCCCTTGATTAACCCGAAATTAACGCTCCCGTCAAACCATCTTGATGGAACGATGGAAGTACGTTACTGGAACGACCGGCCGGGCCTGCGCGCAACCAGGTGATCAGGCCCGATGGCCGTCAGGCGCGGCTGGTCCGCGGCAAGTGGTGATCACCCCGATAAGCCGGGGTGGCAATCACCATCTCGGCCAGGCTGTGGGCAAGTTCGCGCTCGGCCAGCACCACGCCGTCGGCGCCACGCTCCAACAGGTGTTTGACCTCCGCATCACTGTGCGCGCGTGCCAGCAACGTCAGCGACGGGTTGATGGCGCGCAGCTTGGCCATGGTCTCGCCCGCTTCCAGCGGCTGCGGGATCGCCAGGATCGCGATGGTGGCACGCTCGGGGTGGGCCTCTTCCAGTACCAGGTCGGCGGCCGCACTGCCGCGGATTGCCGGGATGCCCGCGGCGTGCGCGCGTTCGACGTGGTGGCTGCTGTCGTCGATGACGATCACCGGTATGTCGTGGCCACGCAGCAGCTTGACCAGCTCGGTGCCGACGCTGCCAAAGCCAATCACGATGGCGTGATCGCTCAGGTCCAGCGATGGGCCGGGCAGGGGTCCGGTTTCGACCTGCTCCTCGGCCAACCGGGTGTGCCTGGCTTGCCACCGATCGACCAGCACGAAGATCAGCGGGTTGAGCATGATCGTGATCAGTGCGCCGGCCAGGACCAGGTCCTGCGCTTCCTCGTTCATGATCTGCAATGTGACGCCGAGACCGGCAATGATGAAGGCGAACTCGCCGATCTGCGCCAGGCTGGCGGAGATGGTGAGGGCGGTGATGTTGGGATAGCCGAACGCGCGCACGATCACGTACGCGGCCGCGGACTTGCCGAACAGGATGATCAGCACCGTCGCCAGCACGTGCAGCGGCTGCTCGATCAGGATCATCGGGTCGAACAACATCCCGACCGAGACGAAAAACAGCACCGCGAACGCATCGCGCAGCGGCAGCGAATCACTGGCGGCCTTGTGGCTGAGCTCGGACTCGTTGAGCAGCAGGCCGGCGAAGAATGCGCCCAGTGCAAACGAGACCCCGAACAACTCCGCAGAACCGTACGCCACTCCCAGCGCGATCGACAATACCGACAGGGTGAACAGCTCGCGCGAGCCGGTACCGGCGGTGCGTTCCAATACCCAGGGGATCACCCGCCGGCCGACCACCATCATCACCGCGACGAAGGCCGCGACCTGCACCAGGGTCAGGAAGATGGCCACCACGATGGAGCCAAACGTGTGGGTTTCCGCACCGGCGGTGGGATTGGTGATCTCGGCCAGCACCGGCATCAGCACCAGCGCGATCACGCAGGCCAGGTCTTCCACGATCAGCCAGCCCACCGCGATCTTGCCGCGGTTGGTGTCCAGCAGGCGGCGGTCTTCCATCGCCCGCAGCAGCACCACGGTACTGGCGGTGGCGAGCGAGAAGCCGAACACCAGACCGTGCACGGTCGACCAGCCCATCAGCGCGGCCAGGCCCCAGCCGAGCAGGGTGGCGACGGTGATCTGGACCATGGCGCCGGGGATCGCGATCCACTTGACCGCCATCAGGTCCTTGACCGAGAAATGCAGGCCGACGCCGAACATCAGCAGCATCACGCCGATCTCGGCCAGTTGGTTGGCCAGGCCCTGGTCGCCGACGAAGCCGGGCGTGAACGGGCCGGCAACGATGCCCGCCGCCAGGTAACCCACCAGTGGGGAGAGCCGCAATCGATTCGCCAGCGCGCCGAACAGGAATGCCAGCAGCAGCCCCACGGCGATGATGCTGATCAGGTCGGTTTCGTGCGGCATCAGGACTCCATTGGGCTTAGCCGGTCAATCATGTAGGCCGTTGCCGGATCAGGCAAGCGATAACCTCGGCAGGTCGAGCCTGCACCCGTACAATGACCGCATGATTGCTTTCAAGGATTTTGCCCTCCGTCGCGGCGAGCGGCTGCTGTTGTCCAAAGTCGACCTGGTCCTGCAGGCCGGCTGGCGGGTGGGCGTGATCGGCCGCAACGGCAGCGGGAAGTCATCGTTGTTCGCCGCATTGCAGGGCCAGTTGGAAGCCGACAAGGGCGATCTGGGTATTCCCAGCCGGGTCCGCATCGCCAGCGTCGCCCAGGAAACCCCGTCGCTGCCGGACCCGGCGCTGGACTTCGTGCTGTCGGGAGATGCGCTGGTGCACGCGGCGATCCAGGCCGAGGCGGAGGCGGTCGCCAATGAGGACTGGGAAGCGGTCGCCACGGCCCACCACCGGCTGGAGGAGCTCAATGGCTACGACGCCAGCGCGCGCGCCGGCAAGTTGCTGCATGGCCTTGGGTTTGCCGCCGATACGCACGGACGTGCCGTCAGCACATTCTCGGGCGGCTGGCGGGTGCGGCTGAACCTGGCCCGCGCGTTGATGACACCGTCGGACCTGTTGCTGCTCGATGAGCCGACCAACCATCTCGATCTGGATGCGGTGCTGTGGCTGGAGCAGTGGTTGTTGAAGTACCCCGGCACCTTGTTGCTGATCAGCCATGACCGTGAGTTCCTGGACGAAGTCACCAACCACACCCTGCACCTGCATGACGGCAAGGCCAAGCTGTATGCGGGCAACTACACCGCCTTTGAGCGCCAACGCGCCGAGCACCTGCGCCTGCAGCAGATCACCCATGTGAAGGCGCAGGCCGAACGTGCCCACCTGCAGAGCTTCATCGACCGGTTTGGCGCCAGCGCGACCAAGGCCAAGCAGGCGCAGTCGCGGGTCAAGCGCCTGGCCAAGATGGCCGGCACCGAGGCGGTACGGATCGAGCGCGCGCTGCGGATCGAGTTTCCTGCCCCGGCCAAGTTGCCGCATGCGTTGTTGCGCCTGGCGCATGCCGACTGCGGCTACGTTGCGGCCGCCGCGCCTGTAGGAGGGGCTTCAGCCCCGATCGTGCGACCGGCGAAGGCGCAGGACCATCCGATCGCGGCTGAAGCCGCTCCTACAAAAGCAGGGAGAGTGACCACCATCCTCCACGACGTCGGCTTCATTCTGGAAGCCGGCGACCGGGTGGCCTTGCTCGGCCCCAACGGTGCCGGCAAGTCGACGTTGGTCAAATCACTGGTGGGCGATCTGGAGCTGCTGGCCGGGGAGCGCCATGGCCATCCCGACCTGCGGATTGGTTACTTCGCCCAGCACACGGTCGAGTCGCTGCGTGCCGGCACCAGCGCGATCGACCATATCGCCGATATCGCACCCGGCGTGGCGACCCAGCAGTTGCGTGACTTCCTCGGCAAGTGGAATTTCCCTGGTGACCGCGCGTTCGAGACGGTCGATGTGTTCTCCGGCGGCGAGCGCGCGCGCCTGGCGCTGGCATTGATCGCCTGGCGCAAACCCAACGTGCTGTTGCTCGATGAGCCCACCAACCACTTGGACCTGGACATGCGCGAGGCACTGGCCGAGGCACTGGCGGTGTTCGAGGGCGCAATCGTGCTGGTCTCGCATGATCGGCACCTGATCGGCCTGGTGTGCGACACCTTCTGGCGGGTTGCCGACGGCGTCGCCCAGCCGTTCGACGGCGATCTGGACGAATACGCGAGCTGGTTGCGCACGCGCGACAATTCCAACGATGGTCAGGGCCGGCCAGCGTCCGCTCCGGCTGCTGACCAGGCGGCGATCGCGCCCCCGCCAACCAAGCCGCGCAAGGGCAAGGCCAATCCGTACAAGCTGGCCAAGGCCGAGGCCAGCGTGGCGGAGTTGGAAGCGCAGTTGACGGCGCTGGAAGCCGAGTTGGCGGACCCGGCCGTGTATGCAGACGGCGGTGCCCGCGGCGTGGAACTGGGCAAGCAGCAGGTACAGCGACGCGCCGAGCTGGAACAGGCCGAAGCCGAGCTGTTGGCCTTGTACGAAGCCGACGCCGCATAAAACCAACGCCAAGTCGACGTGTAAATTTCGGGCTTGTCCGACTCCCGATCGCGGCTGAAGCCGCTACTACAGTCCGTCGACGTTAATCGCGCCAGAAGTTAATCGCGCAAGAAGTACTCCACCGTGGTCACCACCCGCACCCGCTTGACCTGCGGGCTGCTCTGGTCGCGGTCGGTGATGCTGACCACGCCCTGGTTGGCGCTGCGGATACCGCCCAGGCGCGAGTCGGAATCCTTGGCGAATTGCACCGCGGAATCACGCGCGGCGGCGGTGGCTTCGGCAATCAGCCCCGGCTTGATGTCGTTGAGCTTGGTGTAGTCGAAGTCCGGCGCGCTGCCTTCGCCGATCATCACGCCCTGGCCGACCAGCTCGCCGCTGCGGCGCAGCACGCTCAGCGCCTTGGGTACATCGTCGGTACGCAGGCTCACCGTGGTCGAGTAGCGGTAGCGCTCCGGTGGCCGGTTGTCGCCGTAAGCCCAAGCCCAACGATCTTCCAGGCGCGGCGGGGAGACCACGATTTCCTCGGGTTTGAAGCCGGCGTCGGTGAAGAAGTCGCGGATGGCGGCGGTATTGGTTTCCAGCTGGCGCTGGACCTCGGCCAGATCGTTGCCACCGACGCTGTGCGGCAGCGGCCAGACCACCCGGTCGGCCTCGACGGTCTTCTCGGCCGAACCCTTGACGGTGACGTAGCGGTCGGCGGTCTTCAGCCGTTCCATGCCCTGGCCGGCCAACCAGCCGGCACCGGCCACGCCGAGGGCCAGCAGGGCGGCGGCAATCACAAGGGTGGCGCGCGGCGGATGAGTGGGCATCGGTAGGGCTCCAGGACACGTGGAGCGGCAGCGTACCCGAATCGGGTGAACGCGGCATGGAGGCGGCAAGCATCAGTCGAGTTGTGACCGGGGGTTGCCAGTGGCGGCGACCTGCGCCGACCATGCGCCGGAAGCATTCATTCCTCGCCACCGGCACGCGCATGACCAACGAGTTGATCTACCTGCTGTTGATATTCGGTTTGCTGGTGATCCCGCGCGCGCTGCAGCGCTTCAAGGTCCCCGCCCCGATTACCTGCCTGCTGCTGGGCGTCGGGGCGATGCTGCTGTGGGCCGACCGCGTCCACGACCCGGTCATCGTGCTGTTGTCGACACTGGGGATCTCGTCGTTGTTCCTGTTTGCCGGACTGGAAGTAGAGCTGGCGTCCCTGCGCAAGGGGCTGGGCGGGCTGACGGTGTACCTGC
The DNA here is from genome assembly GCF_054052125.1 of Lysobacter sp. A378. Lineage (NCBI taxonomy): Bacteria > Pseudomonadati > Pseudomonadota > Gammaproteobacteria > Lysobacterales > Lysobacteraceae > Lysobacter > Lysobacter sp. A378. The sequence continues at coordinate 802,725 of NZ_JBSVRK010000001.1, forward strand.
TGATGCGGGTGGTCTCGCTGAGCGCGGTGAGCTGGCTGGCGTGGCGTTACCTGGATCTGGACTGGCAGCCGGCGGCGCTGGTGGCGCTGGCATTGCTGACGCCCTCGACCGGTTTCATCCTCGATACCCTGGAGCGGCTGGGCCTGAACCCGGAAGAACGGTTCTGGGTCACCAGCAAGGCGATCGCCGGCGAGTTGCTGGCGCTGGCGGTGCTGTTCGTGGTGCTGCAGGCCGACGATCCGGTGCAGTTGGGGATCTCGTCGCTGGTGATGCTGGCGATGCTGGTCGGGCTGCCGTTGTTGTTCATCGCGCTGGGCCGCTGGGTGGTGCCGCATGCGCCGGGCTCGGAATTCTCGTTGCTGGTGATGGTCGGGCTCGTCGCCGCGTTCATCACCTTCAAGCTGGGGGTGTATTACCTGGTGGGCGCATTCGTGGCTGGTCTGGTTGCGCGGCTATTGCGGGTGCGCATGCCGCGACTGGCCTCGGACGAGAATATCCACGCATTAAGGCTGTTTGCCACCTTCTTCGTGCCGGTCTATTTCTTCCACGCCGGTACCGAGATCACCCGCGATGCGCTGACGTGGGAGGCGGCGGGGCTGGGCGTCCTGCTGACCGTGGTGTTTGTTCCGTTGCGGGTCGGATTGGTGTGGTTGCAGCGCCGGCTGATGTTTGGCGAGGCTTACAACAGCAGTTTGAAGGTCTCCGTCGCGCTGGCGCCGACGCTGGTGTTCACCCTGGTGATCGCCACCATCCTGCACCAGCAGTTCCAGATATCCGGGACCCTGTTTGGCGGGTTGATCCTCTACACCACCCTCAATACCCTGCTGCCGTCGCTGGTGCTGCACTCGCCCTTTGACGTCGACACCATCGAGCCTGGTTCCCGGCAACACCCGGAAGACCGCATGCGTGCAGAGCCGACGCCGAACGGTTATCCGCCGGCGACCAAGACCTGAGCGCAGCGGCGCAACCGCGATCGAACCGTCGCCGCCTTGAGTTGCCGGGATGCGTCCCCAATATCGGGTTGGCTTGGGCCGTCTGGCCCCTTCCGTGTTGGCCGGGTCGCCAATTCCGCTTTGCCAGTGCATTGCCCAACCCCAAGGTCACGTCTCCATGCCGATCTATGCTTTCGAGTGCGCTGCTTGTGGCCACGATTTCGACCGCCTGCAGAAGTTGTCCGATGCCGATCCGACCGATTGCCCGGAATGCGGCAAACCGCAATTGAAGCGGCAGTTGACCGCGCCCCAGTTCCGTCTGTCCGGCACCGGTTGGTACGAGACCGACTTCAAGAAGGACGGCGAGAAGAAGCGCAACCTGGCCGGTGATGGTGGCAAGGACGCGACAACCACGGACGCCAAGTCCGACGCCAAGAGCGAATCCAAAGCCGACGCGAAGCCTGCAGCCAGTGCGGCCACGGCCAAGCCGGTGGAAAACAAGCCAGCGGCTGGCTGATGGTTGTGGGCCGTTGCCGGGCGACGCAGCGCGATGGGCTGTCGCGGTGCCGGGTGTGACATCGCGCATTGCGCCACTAAACTAACGGGCCAGCCGGTTCGTGCCGGCGTGCCACTGCTGAACCGGAGCCTCCATGCGTACCCATTTTTGCGGCCTGATCGATGAATCCATGATCGGCCAGACCGTTACCTTGTGCGGCTGGGCCGATGTCGCCCGCGACCTTGGCGGCCTGTGTTTCATCGACCTGCGCGACCATGAGGGCATCGTCCAGGTGGTCGCCGAGCCATCGGATGCGGCCGGCAACGCGGCTGTCATCGCTGCTGCCGGGCATGTGGGTTACGAGGATTGCCTGCGCGTCACCGGCGTGGTGCGGCAACGCCAGGCGGTCAACAACAAGATCCGTACCGGCCAGGTGGAAGTGGTGGCCGCGGCCATCGAAGTGCTCAACAAGGCCGAGCCGCTGCCGTTCCACGCCCATGAGAACCCGGGCGAGGACATTCGCCTGAAGTACCGCTACCTGGACCTGCGCACGCCGGAGATGCAGCGCAAGATGCGCACCCGGACCAAACTGGTGCAGGCGCTGCGACGCTGGCTGGACGCGCGTGACTTCCAGGATATCGAGACCCCGATCCTGACCAAGGCGACGCCCGAAGGCGCGCGCGACTTCCTGGTGCCGGCGCGGATGCATCCGGGTGAGTTCTACGCGCTGCCGCAGAGCCCGCAGCTGTTCAAGCAGATCCTGATGGTGGCTGGCTTCGACCGCTACTACCAGATCGCGCGCTGCTTCCGCGACGAGGCCCTGCGCGCCGACCGCCAGCTCGAATTCACCCAACTGGACATGGAGTTCGCCTGGGTCGAGGAGCGCGACGTGCAGGACACCGCCGAGGCGCTGATCTGTGAGGTGTTCCGCGAGGTCATGGACGTCGACTTGGGCGAGTTTCCGCGCATCACCCATGCCGAGGCGATGCGCCGCTTCGGGTCTGACAAGCCGGACCTGCGCATCGAGATGGAATTCACCGACATTGCCGCTCTGGTCAAGGGCTGCGAGTTCAAGGTGTTCACCGACTGGGCCAACGCCGAGGACGGTCGCGTGGTCGCGCTGCGCGTACCGGGTGCGGCGAAGCTGTCGCGCAAGCAGATCGACGAGGTCGGTGCGCACGCGGCCAAGTACGGCGCCAAGGGCGTGGCGTGGATGAAGGTTGAAGACCCGGCGAAGGGCCGCGAGGGCGTGAACTCGCCGATCGCGAAGTTCCTCGACGACGCGACCCTTGCCGCGATCCTGCAGGCGACCGACGCGCAGGCCGGCGACCTGATCCTGTTCGGCGCGGCGAACTACAACACTGCCTCGGACTTCATGGGCGCGGTGCGTCTCAAGCTGGGCAAGGACCTGGGGCTGGTGCGCGAAGGCTGGGCGCCGTTGTGGGTAACCGATTTCCCGATGTTCGAGTGGGACGCGGAGGCCAGTCGCTACGTGGCCCTGCATCACCCGTTCACCGCGCCGGCGGTGGATGACGTCGCCGAGCTGAAGGCGAATGCGAAGACCGCGGTCTCGCGCGGCTACGACATGGTGCTCAACGGCAACGAGATCGGTGGCGGTTCGATCCGTATCCACCGTCCGGCGATGCAGTCGGCGGTGTTCGAGCTGTTGGGTATCGATGCCGAGGAAGCGCAGGCCAAGTTCGGTTTCCTGCTCGACGCGCTCAAGTACGGCGCGCCGCCGCATGGCGGTATCGCGTTCGGCATCGACCGCATCGCTGCATTGATGGCCGGCACCGAGTCGATCCGCGACGTGATCGCCTTCCCCAAGACCACCGGCGCGCAATGCATGATGACCGGCGCGCCGTCGCCGATCCCCGATGCGCAACTGGCCGAGGTGCATGTGTCGGTGCGGCCGAAGCCGGCCAAGGCCGACGAGCCCGCGGCAGGCTAGATGGGCGCCAGTCCCGAGAATGCCGTCCCGGTCATCCGCCGCGCGACGCCGGCCGATGCCGCGGTGTTGTCGCAGCTGGCCACGCGCACGTTCGTCGAGACGTTCGGCCATCTGTATCCGGATGCGGACCTGCAGGCGTTCCTGGCCGAGAGCTATGCGGTCGAACGCCAACGCACGATCCTGGCCCATCCCGACTACGCGGTCTGGCTGCTGGAGCGCGAAGGCGAGGCGATCGGGCATGCCGCAGCCGGTCCGTGCGGCTTGCCGCATGCCGCGGCCCGTCCCGACGATGGCGAGCTCAAGCGCCTGTACCTGGTGCAAGGTGAACAGAACGGCGGCTGGGGCGGCCGGCTGTTCCAGATCGCCCTTGACTGGCTGCAGCGCGATGGCCCGCGCACCCTGTGGATCGGGGTGTGGTCGCAGAACCTGGGTGCGCAACGCTTTTATGCGCGCCACGGTTTCGAGCACGTGGGCGATTACGAGTTCGCGGTCGGCAGCGTGCGCGACCACGAATTCATCCTGCGCCGGCCTGCTGACTGGACCGGCTGAGATCGGCACCCCTCGCTGAGCCGACACCCCTGCAAGGAGACTCTGAGCAACTCGCTTTTGATCGTCACACCCGCGTTTTTGATCGTCACTCCCACGCAGGCGGGAGTCCAGGGACGTTCCCACTCAACGGGTTAAAGTCCATGGATCCCCGCTTTCGCGGGGATGACGATAGTCCGCGGGGATGACAACAAGTGCCCAGGCATTCCCCCCTAAACCTCGGCGGAGACGCACGCATGCTCACCAAAGAACAAGCAAATGCTGCAGCGGACGTGCTGCTCCAGGACATGCAGTCCAGGCAAGCGGCTAACGCTGCAAAACGGGCTGATCGCCGGCAGTCGCTTGCAGACCGCAAATGGATCGCTGTTGGCGGGCTTCTCGGGCTCACAGCGGGTGGCATCATCGGCAGCTACTTCTTTGGCCAGACCTTTCCGTCAACGTTCGTTGGCCTCGTCATCGGCGCGCTACTTGGCAAAATGCGGGATGGACGCGACGCTTGACAGTTCGTTCAAGCCGAACCTGCTTCGCAGGCCGGTTCAACTCAGACGCCAAGCAGATCACCCGCGAGGAACACGCCATGACCTTCCCGATCACCGCTGTGCTGATGTTCGCGCTGTCACTGGGCCTGGCAGGCTGTGCCACCACGCCGGTCATCAGTAGCGGCCCCGGGCAGCTGGCCGATGTCGGAGCGGTGCAGGTCGCGTGGCATGACCCGGCCGGGTTCCGGGAGATCGCCCGTGGGCAGGACCGGGTCGACAGGCTGCGCGGCGTCTCGGCGCGACAGTTGGCGCAGTACCTGCGTAGCGAGGCTGGGCACCGGTTGCCGCCGGGCGAGCGATTGCAGGTCACGTTCATCGACATCGACCGGGCCGGCGGGTACGAGCCCTGGCTTGGTTCGCGATATGACGATGTGCGGATCATGCGCGACATCTACCCGCCGCGGATCCGGCTGGAGTTCCGGCATTCGGGTGCGGACGGCCAGATAGTGGCCGAGGGGGAACAGCAACTGGTCGGCAGCGATTACCTGTCGCGGTCCGTCAGCCATCGCAACAGCGACCCGCTGCGGTACGAGAAACAGCTGCTCGATGACTGGCTGCGGAGCCGGTTCAAGAGATTGTGATGGCTGATTCAGGTGGCGCTGCGGCGGATCAGGTCGGCGCGGAGCAGGGCGCCACGACAGCGACTGGGCGACGGGTGGTGCTTCTGCATGGGCTGTGGATGCCGCGGTTGTCGATGCAGTGGCACGCCCGGCGGTTGCGTCGGGCCGGCTTCAGTCCTGTTCTGGTCGGTTACGCGGGCATTGCCGGCGGCCCCGAGGCGGCGATATCGCGGTTGCGAGCGGCGTTGCGCGAGCCCTGCGACATCCTCGCCCACAGCTTGGGCGGGCTGATCGCGGTGCAGGCGTTGGAGCGGGATCCGGCGTTGCCGGTACGGCGGGTGGTCTGTCTGGGCTCGCCGTTGTGCGGCAGCGCGGCGGCTCGCGGGATGGGTCGGTTCGGTATGGGCAGTGCGTCACTGGGACGCAGCGCGGACCTGCTGCGCGATGGGTGTGGGCCATGGCAGGGGCCGGCGCAACTGGGCGTGGTGGCCGGCAACCTTGGCCTCGGGTTGGGGCGGGTGTTTGGCCGCTTCCCCGACGGCAACAACGACGGCACCGTCGCGGTGGATGAAACCCGGCTGGCTGGCGAGTCCGACCACATTGTGTTGCCAACCAGCCACAGCGGCATGTTGCTATCGCCGCAGGTGTCCGCTCAGGCCATTCATTTCCTCGCCCACGGCCGGTTCGAGCATTGACGGCATCCCGCCGAAGATTCCCGGTTCGAGTAAAGTAGCGGGCTGATACAGCACACTTAATGGAACTTTTCATGGGTAGGGGACCGTCAATCGAGGGTCGCAAGAACGCCTCGGACGCCAAGCGCGGCAAGATTTTCACCAAGCTCATTCGCGAGATCTCGGTTTCCGCGCGAGCTGGCGGCAGTGACCCGGCGAGCAATCCGCGCCTGCGTACCGCGATCGAGAAGGCGTACGCCGCCAACATGACCAAGGACGTGGTCGAGCGGGCGGTCAAGAAGGCCAGCGGTGAGCTGGAAGGCGTCAACTACGAAGAGATCCGCTACGAGGGCTATGCCCCCGGCGGGGTCGCGGTGATCGTCGACTGCCTGACCGACAACAAGGTCCGCACCGTCGCCGATGTGCGCCATGCGTTTGGCAAGTTCGGCGGCAACCTGGGCACCGACGGGTCGGTCGCTTTCATGTTCCACAAGGTGGGCGTGCTGGGTTTCGCTGCCGGCGCAGACGAGGACGCGATTACCGAGGTGGCGATCGACAGCGGCGCCGATGATGTCGTGGTGTATCCGCCCGATGGCGCGATCGATGTGCTCACCCCGGCCGACGCATTTGATGCGGTGAAGGCGGCAATGATCGGCGCCGGGCTGGAGCCTGCGCACGCCGAGGTCACCTTCCGCGCCGACAACGATATCGTGGTCGAGGGCGAGACCGCGCAACAGGTGGTCAAGCTGCTGGACTGGCTGGAAGACCTGGACGATGTGCAGGCCGTCTACTCCAATGCCGATCTGGGCGAGGACGCCTACGCCTGACGGCGTAAGCTGGCGACGTGATCAGAATCCTGGGTATCGACCCCGGTTCCCAGCGAACCGGCATCGGCGTGATCGACGTGGCCCGCGATGGACGTTGCAGGTTCGTCCACTGCGAGGCACTGAAGTTGCTTGACGCGCCCGACTTCCCGTCGCGGCTGGGCTTGCTGTGCGACGGCCTGGAGCGGGTGCTGGATGAGTGGCAACCGCATCAGGTGGCGATCGAGACCGTGTTCATGGGCAAGTCGGCGATGTCGGCCTTGAAGCTCGGCCATGCGCGTGGCGCGGCCCTGGTGACGGTGGTGCGGCGCAAGCTGGTGGTCAGCGAATACGCGCCGCGGGTGATCAAGCAGTCGCTGGTCGGTCGCGGCGCGGCCGACAAGTTGCAGGTGCAGCACATGGTCCGGCTGCTGTTGAACCTGGCCGACAGGAAGCTGCAGGCCGATGCCGCGGATGCATTGGCGGTCGCACTCACCCATGCTCACATGAGCGCAACCGCGATCCGCACCGGATTGGGCGTGGCTGATTTACGGAGACGTGGCACATGATTGGCAGACTCAAGGGGATCGTTATCCACAAGCAACCGCCGTGGCTGGTGGTGGATGTCAATGGCGTGGGTTACGAGTTGGAGGCGCCAATGAGCACCTTCTACGACCTGCCAGAACTGGGCCGCGAGGTGTCGCTGTTCACCCATTACGCGCAGAAGGAAGACAGCGTCTCGTTGTACGGCTTCCTGCGCGACTCGGAGCGACGCTTGTTCCGCGAGGTGCAGAAGGTCAAGGGCATCGGCGCGAAGATCGCCCTGGCGGTCCTGTCCGGGGTCAGCGTCGATGAGTTTGCACGCATGGTCCAGGCCAGCGACGTCACCGCGCTGACCCGGGTCCCGGGCATCGGCAAGAAGACCGCCGAGCGCATGGTGGTGGAACTTCGCGATCGCGCCAGCGACATGACCGGCGGTGACGGCGTGGTCGTTTCGGGTGGGGATGTGCCCCGCGATCCGCAAAGCGAGGCGGTGATCGCCTTGCAGCAATTGGGTTACAAGCCCGCCGACGCGGCCCGCATGGTGCGCGAGGCAGCAACGGAGTCCGACGCCGACGCTGCCACCATCATCCGTAAGGCGCTACAGTCCGCGCTTCGCTGAGGCGCCGTAGCCTCGCCAACGGCGCAGAACCGAGCACCCGATGTCCCTACCTGCGATCAAGTCAGTGAGCAGAAAGACTGGCCGTGATGGCCACGACAAGCCCGGGATGGCCGGTCTGGTGGTGGGTGCGATCGGGGTGGTGTTCGGCGACATCGGTACCAGCCCGCTGTACACGCTGAGGGAAGCCTTCAGCCCGCACTACGGCCTGGTCGCCAACCACGACACCGTGCTGGGCATCCTGTCGCTGGTGTTCTGGGCGCTGATGCTGGTGGTCACGCTGAAGTACGTGACGATCATCATGCGGGCCGACAACGAGGGCGAGGGCGGCATCATGGCGCTGATGGCGCTGGCCCAGCGCACCCTGCCCAAGGGCTCCAGGTCGGCCTACCTGGTCGGCGTGATCGGGGTGTTCGGTGCGGCGCTGTTTTTCGGCGACGGCGTGATCACCCCGGCGATATCGGTGTTGTCCGCACTGGAGGGCCTGGAGGTCGTCGCGCCGGAGTTGGGCGCCTGGGTGGTCCCGTTGACGATCGTGGTGCTGGTGGCCCTGTTCGCCAGCCAGCGGTTCGGCAGCGCCCGGGTCGGCAAGGTCTTCGGCCCGATCACCGGCCTGTGGTTCATCACGCTGGCGGTGCTGGGCGTGGTCAACATCCTGCACGAGCCGGAGGTGCTGCACGCGATCAACCCCTGGTGGGCGGTCAACTTCTTCGTCACCCATCACTGGGGCGGGGTCTTCATCCTTGGCGCTGTAGTGTTGGCGGTAACCGGCGGTGAGGCCATCTACACCGACATGGGCCATTTCGGCGCCAAACCGATCCGTTATGCCTGGTATTACTTCGTGCTGCCGGCGCTGATGCTGAATTACCTCGGGCAAGGCGCGCTGGTGCTGGAAGACCCGGCCGCCATCCGCAACCCGTTCTTCATCGGCGTGCCGGAGTGGGGCCGGATCCCGATGATCGTGCTCGCCACCGCGGCCACGGTGATCGCCTCGCAGGCGGTCATCACCGGCGCGTTCTCGATCACCCGCCAGGCGATGCAGCTGGGCTACATCCCGCGCATGCGGATCAAGCACACCTCCAGCGACACCATCGGCCAGATCTACATCCCGCTGGTGAACTGGTCGATGATGCTGGTGGTGATCGCGCTGGTGCTGGCGTTCGGCAGCTCCTCCAACCTCGCCACCGCCTACGGCATCTCGGTCTCGGGCACGATGCTGATCGATACCCTGTTGCTGGCCCTGGTGGCTCGCGCGCTGTGGCCGAACTGGCGCTGGTGGGTGCTGCCGTGCTGCGCGCTGTTCCTGATCGGCGACATCGCCTTCGTGATCGCCAACGGCGTCAAGCTCCTGCAGGGCGGCTGGTTCCCGCTGGCGCTCGGGATCGTCCTGTTCATTCTGTTGCGGACCTGGCGGCGTGGCCGCGAATTGCTGCGCGAGGAAATCCAGAAGGGCGGCATCCCGTTGGACAGCTTCCTGCCGGGGCTGATGCTGGCGCCGCCGGTGCGGGTGCCGGGCACGGCGGTCTTCATGACCACCGACAAGGGCGTGGTCCCGCATGCGCTGATGCACAACCTCAAGCACAACAAGGTGTTGCATGAGCGCAATGTATTCCTGACCGTGGAGACGCTGTCGGTGCCGTACGCGCCGATCGACAAGCGGTTGAAGATCACCGAGATCGGCGACGACTTCCACCGGGTGTTGATACGGTTCGGGTTCATGGAAACGCCGGACGTGCCGGTGGCACTGATGCGCAGTTGCGACCAGGACGGGATCTATTTCGATCCGATGGATACCACCTATTTCGCCAGCCACGAAACCGTAGTGGCCGCCGCGCACCGCGGAATGCCGGTATGGCGTGACCGTCTGTTCGCGTTCATGCATCGCAACGCGGCGCCGGCGACGAGCTTCTTCCGTATCCCCGGTAACCGATTGGTCGAGCTGGGGGCGCAGGTCGAGATCTAGGCCGTCCGCCATGCGACCATAGACGGATGAATGACGAGCGCATCATCGCTGCGGACCAGGCCTTCGGCGATGACGCCGTGGAGGCATCGATTCGCCCCAGGCGGCTGGACGAATACCTGGGTCAGGTCCCGGTCCGCGAGCAGATGACGATCTACATCGAGGCGGCCAAGGGGCGTAACGAGGCGCTCGACCATGTGCTGATCTTCGGGCCGCCCGGCCTGGGCAAGACCACGCTGAGCCATGTCATTGCCAATGAGCTGGGGGTCGGGTTGCGGCAGACGTCCGGGCCGGTGATCGAGAAGGCGGGCGACCTGGCCGCTTTGCTGACCAACCTGCAGCCGTTCGACGTGTTGTTCATCGATGAGATCCATCGGCTGTCGCCGGCGATCGAGGAGGTCCTGTATCCGGCGATGGAGGACTACCAGCTGGACATCATGATCGGCGAGGGTCCGGCCGCGCGGTCGATCAAGCTGGACCTGCCGCCGTTCACCCTGATTGGCGCGACCACCCGGGCCGGACTGCTGACTGCGCCGCTGCGCGACCGTTTTGGCATCGTCCAGCGGTTGGAGTTCTACAGCGCCCAGGAGTTGACCCGGATCGTGCGGCGCTCGGCGGGGATCCTCGGGATTTCCTGCACGCCGGAGGGCGCGGCGGAGATCGCCAGGCGCTCGCGTGGCACGCCGCGTATCGCCAACCGGCTGCTGCGACGGGTGCGTGATTACGCCCAGGTCCGCGCCGGCGGTGATATCGATCTGGACACCGCCGGTGCCGCGATGGCGATGTTGAAGGTCGATCCGGAGGGCTTCGACGAACTGGACCGGCGGCTGCTGCGGACCATCATCGAGTCCTTCGACGGCGGTCCGGTCGGGGTCGAGTCGCTGGCTGCCGCACTCAGTGAAGAGCGCGGCACGCTGGAGGACGTGATCGAGCCGTACCTGATCCAGCAGGGGTACCTGATCCGCACCGCCCGCGGCCGGATGGCCTCGCCCAAGGCCTACCAGCATGTCGGCCTGGCCCCGCGTGGCAATGATGGGGAACTGTTGCGACCAACGCCGGTCGGAAGCACGGATAGCCAGTAGGGCCATCGTGGCCAACCGCCTCACTTGAGCCATCCCGGAGATTTCCGCTTTGCCTTTGTTCAGCCTCCCGATCCGCATTTACTGGGAAGATACCGATGCCGGCGGCGTGGTCTACCACGCGCGGTATGTCGCGTTCCTGGAACGCGCGCGGACCGAGTGGTTGCGCGAGCAGGGATACGGGCAAAAGCAGTTGCAGCTCGAGCATGGACTGGTGTTTGCGGTGCGCGCCATGCAGGTCGATTTCCATCAGCCGGCGCGGTTGGACGACTTTTTGCAGGTGGACGTGTCATTGCAGCAATGCCGTCGCGCGAGTGCGGTGTTCGTGCAACAGGTGCGGCGCGATGGTGAATTGTTGTTGGCCGCGACGGTGCGCGTGGCGGCGCTCGACACGCAGGGTTTTCGTCCCCGGGCGATCCCGCAACCACTGCTCGATGAGCTCACTGCGCTGCAAACGACGCGATAGCAGGACCTGGCAACACGGCACTACCGACATTCATCCATCACAAGCCCGCGAGCGCGGGCAGCGGAGATCCAGGCATGACCCCATTGTTGAGCTTGTTGCAGGCCACCACCGTCGTCGAGCCATTGCCCCAGGACCCGGCCAGTGCCGTTGCCAGCACCGCAGCAGCCCTGCCTGGCGCGGTCGCGGGCGATGGCGGCGTCGACATGTTGCAGCTGATACTGCACGCCTCGCTGCCGGTGCAGCTGGTGCTGGTGTTGCTGCTGTTCGCCTCGGTGGCCTCGTGGGTGATCATCTTCCGCAAGATCAAGCTGCTTGGGCGCGCCGACCGCGAGGCGGAGACCTTCGAGGAGCGCTTCTGGTCGGGCACCGAGCTGAGCAAACTCTATACCGGTGCTACCAGCCGGAACCGCGACACCGGCGGCATGGAATCGATCTTCGAGGCCGGCTTCCGCGAGTTCTCGCGCCAGCGCCGCATCGCCGATATCCGGATGCAGCTGGAAACCGCCCAGCGCGGGATGCGGGTGGCGACCGCGCGCGAACTGGACGGGTTGGAGCGCAACCTGGAGTTCCTGGCCAACGTCGGCTCGATTGCGCCGTATGTGGGCCTGTTCGGCACCGTGTGGGGGATCATGATCTCGTTCCAGGGTCTGGCCACGATGACCGAGGCGACCATTGCCAGCGTCGCGCCGGGCATCTCGGAGGCGTTGATCGCCACCGCGATGGGTCTGTTCGCGGCGATTCCGGCGGTATGGGCCTACAACCGCTTCGCCACCAAGGTCGAGCGCATCGCCGTGCGCTATGACGCCTTCGCCGAGGAGTTCTCCTCGATCCTGGAGCGGCAGGTGCCGCAGGAGTGATCCGGCGCCGGCCGCGCGCGTGACCGCATGCTTGCGGCCGCACGCAATTCCGGCACCCATCGATCAACCCACCGTCCACTGAACTCGCCGCCACTCGGGAACACCGCATGTCCGTCGCCACCGGCCGCCGCCGCAAACGCAAACTCCAGTCCGAGATCAACGTCGTGCCCTATATCGACGTCATGCTGGTGCTGTTGATCATCTTCATGGTCACCGCGCCGCTGATGAACCTGGGCGTTGACATCGAGCTGCCCAAGTCCGATGCCAAGACCATCTCCCAGAACCAGGAGCCGGTGATTGTCAGCGTGGATGCCAACGGCAATTATTTCCTGACCCTGCAGGGTGCGGAGCAGGAGGCGCTGGGCGCGGAGGAGCTGTCGGCAAAGGTAGCCGCGTTCGTACGCAACAATCCCGGCGTGCCGGTATATGTGGCCGGTGACCGGGCCGCCAATTATGAAGTCGTGCTGCAAGCGATGGTATTGCTGCAGAACGCGGACGTGCCGCGAGTCGGGTTGATGAGTGCGCCGTCGGAGACGGTGCGCAAGTGAGGGAAAGCCGCGCCGACAACCAACGGGCCATCGTGCAGGCGATCGTGCTGCATGTGGCGCTGTTCGCGCTGATGTTCGCCGGCATGTGGTGGACCCGCAGCGCGGTTACCGTGTCTGCCGCAGGGTCGCCAATCGAGGCCGAGCTGATTGATCCCAACGCGTTGTCGGCGTCGATGCGCGAGGTGCTCAAGGACCGGCCCGAGCCGGCCGAGGAGCCGCTGCCCGAACCGCTGCCCGAGCCCGAGCCGGTTGAGGAGGATGCCGCGCCGCTGCCGCAACCGGAGCCGGAACCCATCCCCGAGGACGCGCCCACGCCACCGCAATCGCAGCCGCAGGACTTCGTGATCGAACCCGACACCGTGGAGCAGGACGAGGTCGTGGCCGAGCCGACGCCGACCCCGGCGGATGAGGAGAAGCTGCAGGAGGAAAAGCGGCGCCAGGCCCAGATCGACCTGACCGAGAAGAAACGCCAGGCCGAGGCGGAGCGTACGCGCCGTCTGGCCGCGCAGGCGGAAGAGCGCGAGAAGAAGCTGGCTGAGATCCGTCGCCAGCGTGCCGCTGCAGCGCGCCAGGCGGAACTGGCGGAGCAGAAACTCAAGCAGATCGCCGCCGCCCGCGCGCTCGCCGAGTCCAGGGACAACAGCACCGCGAGCAGTGGCGCCAGTCCGCCGCCGGGCAACAACGGCACCGACACCGGGCTGGAGGCTCGGTATGGGGCAGCGCTGCAGGAAGCGATCCTGGCCAAGTGGACCCGTCCTGAAACCGTCCCGCTGGGCGCCAAGTGCCGTCTGGTCATCACCCAGCTGCCCGGCGGCGAGGTGATGGATGCGAAGGTCTCGTCGCCCTGCGCCTACGATGAACAGGGACAACGATCGATCGAGGCCGCCGTGCTCAAGGCGCAGCCGCTGCCCTACGCGGGCTTCGAGAGTGTGTTTGCGCGCACTTTGACGCTTAATTTCGAGGCGCGCGATCGCTGAGCCGCCCCCCAAAATTGCCGCGCCCGTTGCGTCCGTCGTGTTCAGCTTTGAGAAAGCGTTCACATGGATGCTGTTAAAACTTCTGCTTCTCCGTCAGGTCCTGCCGATGAAACGATTCACCCCAAGACTGGCCGCATTGCTTGCGGCCCTGGTTTTCACGATCAGTGCCCCGTTCGCTGCTGTCGCGCAGCAGCAGGGACTGGAACTGGACATCGTCGGCGGCAATGCCGCCGCGTTGCCGATCGCGGTGGTGCCGATGCCCTACCAGGGCAGTGCGACCGCGCCTGAGACCGATGTCGCGGCGGTGATCGCTGCCGATTTGAACCGCTCCGGCCAGTTCCGCAGCCTGCCCGAGTCCGACCTGGTCGAGCGACCCACCAGCGGCGCCGAGGTCAATTACCCGACCTGGCGTGCACTCAACCAGGACTACCTGGTAGTCGGACGGGTCGTGGACGGCGGCAGTGGCAGCTACCGGGTCGAGTACGAACTGTTTGACGTCGCCACCCAGCAGCGCCTGCTGGGCTTCGCGATGACCGCCCGGGCCAATGCGATGCGCGATGTGGCCCACCAGGTCGCCGACGCAATCTACGAGAAGATCCTCGGCGTGCCGGGTGCGTTCTTCACCCGTATCGCCTATATCACCGCCACCGGCGTGGGCCCGACGGCCAGCTTCTCGTTGATGGTCGCCGATTCGGACGGCTACAACCCGCAGACCGTGGTCAGCTCGCCCGAGCCGCTGATGTCGCCATCGTGGAGCCCGGACGGAAACAAGCTGGCGTACGTCAGCTTCGAAAGCGGCAACTCGGCCATCTATATCCAGGACATCAACACCGGCAGCCGCGAGGTGGTGTCCAAGTTCCGCGGCATCAATGGCGCGCCGGCGTTCTCCCCGGATGGCAACCGCCTGGCGTTGACGCTGTCGCGCAGTGGCAATCCCGAGGTCTACGTGATGAACGTGGGCAGCCGCGCGCTGACCCAGGTGACCAACCATTTCGGCATCGACACCGAGCCGACCTGGAGCGCCGACGGCAGCTCGCTGTACTTCACCTCCGACCGCGGCGGTGCGCCACAGATCTACCAGGTGTCAGCGGGCGGCGGCAGTGCCAGCCGGGTGACATTCCAGGGCAATTACAACGCCAGCGCAACGGTTTCGATGGACGGCAGCAAGATTGCTGTCGCCCAGGGGGCGGGCAATACCTACCGCATCGCGATGATGGACTCGAGTCTGGGGTCGGCACGCTGGAGCACGCTTTCGCCCGGCTCATTGGACGAGTCACCCAGCTTTGCCCCAAATGGCGCGATGATCATCTATGCTGCTCGTGAAGGCACGCGTGGGGTGCTGTATGCCGTATCGTCCGATGGCCGGGTGCGCCAGCGTCTGGTATTGGCGGATGGCAACGTGCGCGAGCCAGCCTGGGGGCCATTCCGTACACCGCGCTGATGTCCTCCTGATCAGCTGACATCATCTTTAAAACGTTTTTCCCACAGTTCCACCTGTCCCAGCCACGACGAGGAAACAATGATGAATACCACCACGCGTTTATTGATGACCGCTCTTTTTTGCGTCGCTGCAGTCGGCTGTTCCAAGAAGGTCAAGGAAGCTCCGCCGGAGACTCCGGTGACCACCGCCCCGGCCACTGACACCACCCCGACGACGCAGGGCGCGTACGGCCCAGGCGATCTGGACACCGATGCCTGCCTGCGCCAGCGCGTGGTGTACTTCGACCTGGATCGCGACGCGCTGCGTCCGGAGTTCCAGGCCCTGGTCGGCTGCCACGCCAAGTACCTGCGTGACCGTCCTTCCTCGCGCATGACCCTGGAAGGCCACGCCGATGAGCGCGGCAGCCGTGAGTACAACCTGGGCCTGGGCGAGCGTCGCGGCAATGCGGTGTCCTCGGCAATCCAGGCCAATGGCGGCTCGGGCAGCCAGCAGACCGTAGTCAGCTACGGCGAAGAGCGTCCGGTGTGCACCACCTCAAGTGAGGATTGCTGGGCCCAGAATCGTCGCGTCGAGATCATCTACACCGCGAAGTAATAAAGGCAATCCATGATGCGCAAGTTGTCAATTGCAATTGCGACATCGCTGGTTGCAGCGGCGGCCCTGGTGGCCGCCGCACCTGCTTCTGCCCAGCGCATGAGCCTGGCTGAGCGGGTGTCCCTGCTGGAACAGCAGGCGGGCAACAACCAGGCGACCGTCGACCTGTTACGCCAAGTCAACCTGCTCAAGGAAGAGGTGACCGCGCTGCGGTCCCAGGTCGAGCAGCTCCATCATCAGCAGGAACAGCTCCAAGGTACCGCCCGCGCCCAGTATCTCGATCTGGATGGCCGAATCAACCGGCTACAGGGCGGCGCTGGCACATCCGAGCTGGACGCTTCTGGAGTGGACCCTGGAATGGACCAGGCAGCGCCTGTAGATCCACCGGCGCCCGGCGCGGCAGCCGCTCCCGTCGACAGCATCCCGGCCATCTACGGAGATCCAGGCAAGCTGGACCAGACGGCCGGGGAGCGCGAGGCCTACGATGTCGCCTTTGACGCGTTGCGGACCGGCGAGTACGTCGAGTCGGCGCGACTGTTCCATTCCTTCCTTGGCCACTACCCGGGTGGGGCCTACGCGCCCAACGCGCTGTACTGGCTGGGCGAGAGCTACTACGTCACCCAGAACTACCAGCTCGCGCTGGAGCAGTTCGAGGCGTTGCTGCAGCGCTACCCGACCCATGACAAGGCGCCTGGCGCGATGCTCAAGGTGGGTCTGTCACAGCAGGGTCTGGAGCAGCCCGACGCGGCCGAGCGAACCCTCACCGAAGTTACCGAACGCTATCCCGGCACCGACGCCGCGCGGATCGCCGCCGACCGTCTGGGCGCCATCCAGCTCGGCCGCATCCAGTAATGGAAGCGGCCACGGCAGGGCTTCGCTTGCTCGGCTAAAATGGCGCGATGAACGTTGTTTCCCCCCAGGCGCCCAACGCGGCGCCGGAGCGCCTGCGGCTGACCGAGATCTTCCTGTCGCTGCAGGGCGAATCGCGCAGCATCGGCTGGCCGACGGTATTCGTGCGCCTGACCGGTTGCCCGCTGCGTTGCCAGTACTGCGATACCGCCTACGCCTTCCATGGCGGCCAGTGGTGGGACTACGACACCATCCTGGCTGAGGTGGCGCGCCATCAAACCCGCCACGTCTGTGTCACCGGCGGCGAACCGCTCGCGCAGAAGCGTTGCATCGGCCTGTTGCAACGACTGTGCGAAGCCGGTTACGAGGTGTCCTTGGAGACTTCCGGCTCGATCGACATCAGTCAGGTCGACGCGCGGGTTTCGCGGGTGCTGGACATCAAGACACCCGGGTCGGCCGAGGTCGATCGCAACTTGTGGAGCAACATCGCCCTGCTGACCGCGCACGACCAGGTCAAGTTCGTGATCTGCTCGCGTGAGGACTACGACTGGGCGAAGACCGTGGTGGCCGAATACCGGTTGGACGGGATCTGCGACGTGATGTTCTCACCCAGTTTCAGCCAGATCAGCCCGCGCGAGCTGGCCGACTGGATCGTGGCCGACCATTTGCCGGTGCGCTTCCAGTTGCAACTGCACAAGATCCTGTGGGACGACGAGCCCGGTCGCTGACCTGGACTCGTCTTTCCTTGTTGTCACTCAAGAAGACCAACCATGAAAAAAGCCGTTGTACTGCTCTCCGGGGGGATGGACTCCGCGGTCGTCGTCGCCATCGCCCGCGAACAGGGCTTTGCCGTGCACGCATTGAGCGTGAACTACGGCCAGCGCCACACCTCCGAGCTCGCCGCTGCCGCCCGCGTGGCGACGTCACTGGGCGCGGTCGCGCACAAGATCGTCAGCGTTGATCTGGGTGCCATCGGTGGCTCCGCGTTGACCGATGAGTCCATCGCGGTGCCGCTGGACGAGCCTGCGGGCGCCAACGCCATCCCGGTGACCTACGTGCCGGCACGCAACACCATCATGTTGTCGGTCGCACTCGGCTGGGCCGAAGTGCTCGGTGCGGCCGACCTGTTCTGCGGCGTCAATGCCGTGGACTACTCGGGA
Organism: Lysobacter sp. A378; assembly: GCF_054052125.1. Classification (NCBI taxonomy): domain Bacteria; kingdom Pseudomonadati; phylum Pseudomonadota; class Gammaproteobacteria; order Lysobacterales; family Lysobacteraceae; genus Lysobacter; species Lysobacter sp. A378. The sequence goes on from NZ_JBSVRK010000001.1 coordinate 820,313, forward strand.
TACCCCGACTGCCGTCCCGAGTTCATCAGCGCTTTCGAGAAGCTCGCCAACCTGGCCACCAAGGCCGGTGTCGAAGGGCCGGGGCTGCACGTGCATGCACCATTGCAAACCATGAGCAAGGCCGAGATCGTGCGTGAAGGCGTGCGCCTGGGGGTCGATTTCGCCGAGACCGTATCGTGCTACAAGGCCGACGATAAGGGTCTTGCCTGCGGTCACTGCGACGCTTGCCGGTTGCGCGCGGCGGGCTTCGCCGGCGCCGGGGTTGCCGATCCGACCCGGTATGTCTGAACCCTGGGCACCGGCGTCGGCGCACGGGGGTCGTTTGCACCCGCCGTCTTTCCCGGTCCTCGGCTCGTGCGCTTCGCACCTGAGCGCCCAGTTGCGTTAGAATTCACGCCCCCGGCGCAAGGCCGGGTCGCGTGGGCCGTTAGCTCAGTCGGTAGAGCATCGGACTTTTAATCCGCTGGTCGATGGTTCGAATCCATCACGGCCCACCAGTTTTCGCATCACGCCACGTCGCAATCCAGCAACTGCTGCAATACCGCCTCGCCATAGCGTTCCAGCTTGCTGGCGCCGATGCCGGGAATGTGGCTCAACTCGTCGAGGTCGCCGGGGTCGGATTCGGCAATGGCGCGCAGCGTTGCATCGTGGAAGATCACGTAAGCGGGGACGTTCTGCTCGCGGGCCATTTCAGCGCGCCATCCACGCAGCGAGCGGAAGCGCGCCGCAGGCTCGGGGGCGAGGTCGATCGGCGCGGGTGCGGAGCCGCTGCGATTGCGGCGCCCAACCGGTTTCGGCGCGTCCCGACGAAAGCGCAGTTGGCGCTCTCCGCGCAGCACCGGCCCGGCGTCATTGGTCAACCGGAATGCACCGTGACGTTCGTGGTCGGCTTCCAGCAATCCGGTGGCCACCAGTTGCCGGAACACGCTGCTCCATTGCCGCGCATCCAGGTGATCGCCGATCGCCCAGGTGCTGAGCTTGTCGTGGCCATGCTGCGTGACCTTGTCGGTCGCCGTGCCGCGTAACACGTCGATGACATGGCCGGCGCCAAACCGCTGTCCGGTTCGATAGACACACGACAAAGCCTTGCGCGCCACTTCGGTGGCGTCCCAGCTCTCCGGTGGATTCAGGCAGTTGTCGCAGTTGCCACAGGCGCCCGGATGGCTTTCCGCGAACCAGCCCAGCAGGGCCTGGCGGCGACACTGGGTCGACTCGCAGTAACCCAGCAAGGCATCCAGCTTGCGCAGCTCCAGTCGCTTGCGTTCGTCACTGGCCTCGCCCTGGTTGATCAGCATGCGCAGGTTGACCACGTCGCCCAGGCCGTAATTCAGCCAGGCCTCGGCCGGTTCGCCATCGCGTCCGGCACGGCCGGTTTCCTGGTAGTAGCCCTCGATCGACTTGGGCAGGTCGACATGGGCGACAAAGCGCACGTCGGGCTTGTCGATGCCCATGCCGAACGCAATGGTGGCGACCATGACCACGCCGTCGGCCTGCAGGAATCGGCGCTGGTTGGCGGCGCGTTCGGCCGCGGGCAGGCCGGCGTGGTAGGGCAGCGCGTCGATGCCGGCCGCCTGCAGTTGCTCGGCGGTCTTGTCGACCCGCTTGCGCGAGAACGCATAGACAATGCCGCTGTCGCCACGATGGCCGGCGAGGAAGTCCAGCAGGGCGCGCTGGCCGCTGCCGTCTTTTTGTGCAACCCGGTAGCGGATGTTGGGCCGGTCGAACGAGCTGACGAACTTGCGGGCATCGTCCAGTGCCAGGCGCTCGGCAATCTCGCGCCGGGTCGGCTCGTCGGCGGTAGCGGTCAGGGCGATGCGCGGGATGTCGGGCCAGCGTTCGTGCAGGATGGTCAGTTCACGGTATTCGCGGCGGAAGTCGTGGCCCCATTGGGAGACGCAGTGGGCTTCGTCGATCGCGAACAGGGCGATACCCGGGCCGGCATGGACGCGGTCGAGCAGGCTCAGGCAGCGGCCGCTCAGCAGGCGCTCGGGGGCGACGTAGAGCAGGTCGAGCTCGCCGGCGAGCAGGTCGCGTTCGACCTCGGCGGCGGTGGCGGCGTCGAGGGAGGAATTGAGGTAGGCCGCGCGCACGCCGAGTTGGCGCAGGGCTTCGACCTGGTCCTGCATCAGGGCGATCAGCGGTGAGACGACCACGCCGCAGCCGTTGCGCAGCAGGGCGGGGAGTTGGTAGCACAACGACTTGCCGCCGCCGGTCGGCATCAGGACGAGGGCATCGCCGCCGTTGACCAGGCAGTCGATGATTTCTGCCTGTTCGCCGCGGAATTCCGGGTGGCCGAAGGTGGTGCGAAGCAAGTCGAGTGCGGCGTTTTCCATGCGTCACAGGGTAGCAAGCGCGCGTCTCGGGGATGCTCGGAGAATCCCACTTCGGCTGGTGGGGGTTTGCCTGGTTGCTGGTTGGGAGCAGGGAACGGCAACAGCAACAGCAACAGCAACAGCGGTAGGGTGCGCCGGCTTCGGCGGGGGCGGCGCCCTGTCCGGGTATTGCTACTCGGTTCGGGCGGCCGTCCCTGGCCGCACTCACCGCCGTGCGCCATCCATGGCGCACTCTTCGCAATACCCGGCCAGGACGCCGCACGGGGGCTGGCCGGGTATTGCGGCCTTGTTTCAGTGAGAGCGGACTGGTCTTAGACGATCCGCGCTCCTCGCTTTTCCCGAAGTCAGCGAAGTCCGGCAGGAGGTGGACGGCGGGGGGATTGCGGAAAAGCAGGCCATGGATGGCCTGCGGCCCGCCTCAGGGCAGGATGCCCTGATGAAGGGCTGGAGCAATCCCCCCGCCGGCCGCCTCCCGCGACGAACCATAACGAGGCCGCTCTTGCCTCTGAACACAACACCGCCCGAGCATCAAGCAATCCCCCGCAGCCCGGCTCCCGCGTCCGCCGCGTGCGATCGGGATACAAGAAACCCCAAGGCGATGATCCCCGGGGTTCCTGAGCTTCCAGCTTTCAACTGCTGGCTGCAGTTAACGCACTAGCAACTTACTGCAACAGCGAACGCAACATCCAGGCGTACTTCTCGTGGGTGTGCAGACGCTGGGTCAGCAGGTCGACGGTCGGGTCGTCGCTGGCATCGTCGGCGGTCTTGAGCACCTTGCGCGCGGTGCGACAGACCGCTTCGTTGCCGACGGTCAGCTGGCGCACCATCTCCTTCCAGTCGGGGATGTCGGACAGGCCCGCCTCTTCCGGGATCGACGCCAGTTCGATGAACTCGGCATACGAGCCCGGGGCGTTGTAGCCCAGCGCGCGAATGCGCTCGGCGATCTCGTCCAGCGCCGTCCATTGCTCGGTGTACTGGGTCTCGAACATCAGGTGCAGGGCGTTGAACATCGGCCCGGTGACGTTCCAGTGAAAGTTGTGGGTCTTCAGGTACAGCGTGTAGGCATCGGCAAGGAAGTGGGCCAGGCCGTCGGCGATCTTCTTGCGATCTGTATTGCTCAGGCCGATATCAATGGCTGGAGCGCCCGATGCCGGCTGGGCGGATGTCGCGGACTTGCTCTTCTTGGCGGTCTTGGCGGTCTTGGCGGGCTGCGATTTGGCCATGGTTTTTTCCTCTGGTGGATGTTGCTGTGACAATAGGGCGCTGTGCACGCGGTTGAACTATGCAATTTCTGCGAAAGGATCCATGAAGCCTACCGATGTTCCCGACAAGACGGCGTCACGACGCGTTGGTCCAAAGCCGGCTCGCTCACCACGGGCCGGCTCGGCACAACCTCGCCCAAAAGCGGCCGACTCCAAGCGGACCGACCCGGACAGGGCCGCACTGGAGCAGGCGCGCCGCAGCATTGATGCGGCCCTGAGCCGGGATCGTGGCCGTCTGCACGGCCTGTGGTCGCGTTGGCGTGCAAAGCCATCCGACGCGACCGCGCGCGCGGCATTCGAGAAGGCCCGGGACAGCTCGCTCAGTCAGTGTCGCCAGCGCGCCGCCCAGTTGCCGCAAGTACCGGTCGATCCGTCGCTGCCGATTGCCAGCCAAGCAGAACGCATTGTCGCGCTGCTGCGTGAGCATCAGGTGGTGGTGATCGCCGGGGAGACCGGCTCTGGCAAGACCACCCAGTTGCCGAAACTGTGCCTGGCGGCCGGGCGTGGCGCGGCTGGCATGATCGGTTGCACCCAGCCGCGCAGGATTGCCGCGCGAGCGGTCGCCAAACGCGTTGCCGAGGAGTTGCACACCCCACTCGGCGGGCTGGTCGGCTACCAGGTGCGGTTCAACGAGAAGGTCAGTGAATCGACCGCGATCAAGTTCATGACCGACGGCATCCTGCTGGCCGAGATCCAGTCCGACCGCTGGTTGTCGCGCTACGACACGATCTTGATCGACGAGGCGCACGAGCGCAGCCTGAACATCGACTTCCTGCTCGGCTACCTCAAGCAGTTGCTGAAGAAGCGTCGCGACCTGAAGGTCATCGTCACTTCGGCGACGATCGACACCACCCGGTTCTCCGAGCATTTCGATGACGCGCCGGTGGTTGACGTGGAGGGGCGCGGGCATCCGGTGTCGGTGCGTTACCGGCCGCTGGAAGGCGAGGGTGACCGTGATGGCGAGCGCAGCATCAACGACGGCATCGTTGCCGCGTGCGATGAGATCACCGGCGAGGATCCTCGTGGGGATGTGCTGATCTTCCTGCCCGGTGAGCGCGAGATCCGCGATGCACACCAGGCGCTGGAGCGCCGGAAATACCGCCATACCGAGGTATTGCCGCTCTACGCGCGGCTGTCGGTGCGCGACCAGGACCGGGTGTTCAACCCCGGTACGCAGCGGCGCATCGTGCTGGCTACCAATGTCGCGGAGACTTCCTTGACGGTGCCGCGGATCCGCTACGTGGTAGATCCCGGGGTGGCCCGGATCAAGCGTTACAGTCCGCGCAGCAAGCTGGATCGCCTGCGTATCGAGCCCGTCAGCCAGGCCAGTGCCGACCAGCGCAAGGGCCGCTGCGGGCGGGTGTCGGAGGGCACCTGCTACCGGCTCTACAGCGAGGCGGATTTCGACTCACGCCCGGCCTATACCGATCCTGAGATCCGCCGCGCTGCGCTGGCCGGGGTGATCCTGCGGATGCTGTCGTTGGGTCTGGGCGATATCGACGACTTTCCGTTCCTGGAGCCCCCCGAGCCGCGCGCGGTGGCCGATGGATGGCAGCAACTGGGCGAGCTGGGGGCGGTGGAAGTGGCCAGCGACAAGGCCGCGCGCAATCAGCTGACCGCCACCGGGCGATTGATGGCGCGGATGCCGGTGGACGTCAAATTGGCACGGATGCTGGTCGCCGCCAATGCCCGCGGTTGCCTGCGCGAGATGCTCGTGATCGCGTCGTTCCTCGGCATCCAGGACCCGCGCGAGCGCCCCGCCGACCAGCGTGCCGCCGCCGACAATGCCCATGCCCGGTTCGTTGACTACAGCTCGGAGTTCGTCGGCATCCTGAAGCTGTGGGCTGCTTACCAGGAAACCCATGAAGCCTCCACCCAGTCGCAGTTACGGCGCTGGTGCGAGAAGAACTTCCTCGGTTTCCTGCGCATGCGCGAGTGGCGCGAACTTCACCGCCAGTTGAAACTGATGGCGGACGAACTCGGTTGGGTGCAGTCGTCGCAGCAAACGCCGGAACTCGATGCCGGCGCCTACGCCAACCTGCATCGCGCACTGATCGCCGGCTTGCCGACCCAGATCGGCCACCGGGTGCCGCCGGCCGAGAACAAGGCGCCCGGCAAGGGGCCCGGCAAGAAGCCCGGCGAACGCAAGCCGGCCGCGGTCTACGACGGCCCGCGCGGGCGCAAGTTCCAGCTGTTCCCGGGCTCCTGGCTGATCCGCAAGCCGCCGCCGTGGGTGCTGTCGGCGACCCTGCTCGACACCGAGAAAGTCTGGGCGATGAGCAACGCCTCGATTGAGCCGCAGTGGGCGATCGACGAGTTGCCGCACCTGCTCGCGCGTCGTCACCATGACCCGCGCTGGTCGCGCTCGCAGGGCCGGGTGCTGGGCAGCGAGCAGGTCAGCCTGTTCGGTCTGGTGCTGGCGCCCAAGCGTCCCGTCCACTACGGCGGGTTGTACCCGCAGGAGAGCCGCGCGATCTTCGCTCGCGACGCCTTGGTCACCGGCGAGATCAACACCCGCAGCGGGTTCCTGGCGCGCAACCTGGCGCTGCTCGACAAGGCGCGCGAGGAGGAAGCCAAGCAGCGGCGCGCCGGACTGGTGGTCGACGAAGACTGGATGGCCGACTGGTATCTGCAGCGGTTGCCGCCTGATGTCCACAACGCCCAGGCGCTGGATGCCTGGTACGGCAAGTTGCCGGCAACGCAGAAGGCCACGCTGGAATGGGCGCTGGATGACTTGCTGGTCGGCGATGAGACCGATGCGACGCGCTTTCCACCACAGATCGCGTTGGGTGACGCGTGGCTGGCGGTCCGCTACCGCTTCGAGCCGGGCGCTCCCGATGACGGGATGACGATATCGGTCCCGCTGCACCTGCTCAATGCGCTGGACCCGGCGCGGTTGGGCTGGTTGGCGCCGGGTTTCACCCAGGACAAGGCCATCGCCCTGATCAAGAGTTTGCCCAAGGCTCAACGTCGCAATTTCGTCCCCGCACCGGATTTCGCCAAGGCCTTCCACGAAGCGCACCCCGGACCGGAACCCCAACCCATGACCCGCGCGCTTGCGGATTTCCTGAAGCAGATCACCGGCGCGGCTGTCACTGCCGACGAGTTTGACGAGTCCGGCCTGGAACCGCACCTGCGCGCCAACCTGCGGTTGCTGGATGTGCCGGACAAGCGCGGTGAAGCCGTGGTGCTGGCGGAGTCACGTGATCTGGGCGAGTTGCGCGAGCGCTTCGGGGAACGCTCGACGCGGGCGTTCGCCGCACACGCTGCCGATGGCCTGGGCCAAAGCGGGCTGGTCAGCTTCCCCGACGATGCCATCCCGGCCAGCTTGCCCGGCGTGGCGGGCATGCCGGCGTATCCGGCGCTGCACGATGACGGCGACAGCGTGTCGCTCCAGGTCCATGCCGAACGCGAGATCGCACTGCGGGATCACCCCGCTGGGGTGCGCCGGCTGCTGTGGCTGGCGCTGGGCGATGCGCGTAAACAGGCACGCAAGCAATTGCCGATATCGGCCAAGACGGGTTTGTTGTACGCCGCCATCGAGTCGGCCGCGCCGCGGGAGAAAGGCAGTCGCGATGGCGATCATCTGCGCACTGATCTGGTCGATGGCGCCTTTGCCGCCCTGGTGGCCGATGGGCTGGACGAGATCCGCGATATCGCGGCGTTCACAGCGCGCCGCGACGCCGTGGCCAAGCGCCTGTTTGCGGAATCCATGGAGCGCTTGCAGCAAGCGGAGATCATTCTTGCGGCGGTGTCGCAGGCGCGCGCCAGCCTGGAATCGCCGCTGATGGGTTGGGCGGGCGCCAACCTGGATGACATGCGTGTGCAGTTGGCGGGATTGACGCTGCCGGGATTCCTCGGCGATGTGCCAGCACCGGCCCTGGCCGAGTATCCGCGCTACCTGAAAGCCCTGGCGCTACGCGGTGAGCGCGCCTTGCGCGACCCGGTGCGTGATCAGGCTCGGATGCTGGAGCTCAAGCCTTTCGCTGATGCATTGGCGGCGGCAAACGCCAGCGGCGAAGCCAGCGCAACGCCGTGGCAGGCGTTGCGCTGGGACCTGGAAGAGCTGCGGGTGTCGCTGTTTGCCCAGGAGTTGGGGTCGCGCGGCGTGTCGCCGAAGAAGCTCGCCGCGCGCCTGGCGCAGTTACGTCCGTAGCGCGAACGACAAACGCGTGCCGGGCAGACGTTGGTGCGCCGCCTACTCGACCCGTTCCACCTTCGCGCGGGTGTTGTAGCCCTCGACCCGCAGGTACCAGATACCGCCAAACATGCCGGGCGTGATGGTGACCTGGGGGCTGTCCAGGCGCACGCCGACCAGCGATGCATTATTGGTCTGGCGCCACACTTGGCCGTTGTCCAGGGTGTACTTGAGACCTTCGCGGAAGCCCTCGAACTTGCCTTGCAGATGCGCGATCACCGGCTCGCTGGCGAGGTTGGCGGCGAATCCGCGTTGCTCCTGTTCAATCCGTTCCTCGGCGACCTTGGTGGCCTTGCTGGTCTCGGTATCCAGGGTGCGGTTGAGCCAGTTGTTCAGCTGGCTCAGTTGCGCCGGGGTGAGCTGGTCAAGGCCGGCCGCCTGGAACTGCTCGGCGGTCATTTGCTGCTCGATCCGGGTGGCATCCTGGGCCGATGCGAATGGGGCCAGCAGCAGCAGGCCGACCAGGACAAGCGGACGGAGGCGATACGAGGCAGGGCCATTGCGTTCAGTCGTTTGCATGAGTTGTTCCTGTGGGTGTTTGGTCGCTAGTGTAGACACTCCCCTGCACACAGATGAACCGATACCGCGATGAGCACTTCGCGACCCACTGCGTCCAAGGCGGCTGTTCCGGTGGCCGACGCGCCCTCGACCTCCGCGCCGGCAGCCGCGTTGGCGGCGTTGTTGGAGCAGGCACCTGCAAACACCATTGAGCCGGGTCTGCTGGCGGCGATGGTGCAGGCGGCGGCGACGGACGCAAGCGCTTCCGACGATCCACGCGACCCTCCCGAGACGGTTGCGAAGATGCTGACGGCGCTGCAGCGACTGGGCGCCGACAGCGACAGCCTCGCCGCGGCGATCGTGCATACCTATCCCGGCCTGCAGGCGCGGATCAGTGAAACGCTCGAACGCGACTTCCCGGTGATCGGTGCCTTGCTGGAAGGCCAGCGTGCCGCCGGCCAGGTGTGGGCGCTGCATGTCGAGCAACAGGGCCGTGGCAGCAGCGAGGGTTTGCGCCGCTTGTTGCTGGCGATCGTGCGCGACATGAGGGGAGTGCCGATCCTGCTTTCGCGGCAGCTGGCCCGCATGCAGCAAGCCGATACTCTGCCGCCGGAACGGCGTATGGCATTGGCCTCGCTCACCCGCGATATCCATGCACCGCTGGCCAACCGACTGGGCATCTGGCAGCTGAAATGGGAGCTGGAAGATCTGGCGTTCCGTTACCTGCACGAAGACACCTACCAGCAGATCGCACGTCTGCTGGCCGAGAAACGCCGCGACCGGGAAAGCTACATCGACCAGGTCCAGAAGACCTTGCGCGCCGCCCTGGGTGCCCACGGGCTGAAGGCCGATATCGCCGGTCGGCCAAAGCACATCTACAGCATCTGGAAGAAGATGCAGCGCAAGCAGGCGCCGATCAGCGAGCTGTACGACCTGCGTGCGGTACGCATCCTGGTCGACGACGTGGCGGCCTGCTACGCCGCGCTCGGAGTGGTGCACGCCACGTGGGTGCCGATCTCCAGCGAGTTTGATGATTACATCGCCCGGCCCAAGCGCAATGACTACCGCTCGCTGCACACCGCGGTGATCGGGCCACAGGGCAAGACCCTGGAAGTGCAGATCCGTACCTTCGACATGCACAGCCAGGCCGAGCTGGGCGTGGCGGCGCACTGGCGCTACAAGGAAGGCAGCGGTGGTGACGCCGCATTCGACCGCAAGATCGCCTGGATGCGCAAACTGCTGGAACCGGCTGCCGAAGCGGGCGCGGATGACGCCGCGCTGGCCGGCGAGTTGGATGCCGAGCTGGTCGAGGACCGGGTCTATGTGCTGACGCCCAAGGGCGAGGTGATCGACCTGCCGCTGGGCTCCACGCCGCTGGACTTCGCCTACCGCGTGCATACCGAGGTCGGCCACCGTTGTCGCGGCGCCAAGGTGGATGGGCGCATCGTGCCGCTGGATCATCGGTTGAGCAGTGGTGACCGGGTCGAGATCAAGACCGCCAAGACCGGCGAGCCGCGTCGCGATTGGCTGATCGAGTCCAATGGTTTCCTTGCCAGCAGCCGTTCGCGCGAGAAGGTGCGCAACTGGTTCCACAAGTTGGATCGTGGGCGCAACGAGGTTGCCGGCAAGGAGCTGCTGGACAAGGAGCTGCGTCGGCTGGGCCTGCTGGGCGCGGACCTGGCACCGGCTCGCGAGCGCTTTGCGCTGGCCAACGATGGTGACTTGCATGTGCTGGTCGCCCTGGGAGACCTGGGGCCGCATCAGGTCGGCCGGGTATTGCTGGAGCATGAACGTGCCGGGGCCACTTCCGCGCCGACCCCGGAGGTCGCCGCCGCCCCGGTCAGGCCGCCGCGCAACAAGGCGCGCGACTTTACCGTGCAGGGGCTCGACAACCTGCTGGTGCAGCTGGGACGTTGTTGCCAGCCGTTGCCGGGCGAACCCATTGCCGGCTACCTGACCCGTGGACGCGGGGTAACCGTGCACCGTGACAGCTGCGCGATGTTCCAGCGACTGGCGGACAAGGAGCCCCAGCGCATCCTGACGGTGGAGTGGGGTGCCAGCAGCGGTTACGAGGTGGACGTGGAAGTGGTCGCGGTGGATCGCAAATGGTTGCTCAAGGAGGTCACCAACGTGATTGCCCAGGCCAACGTGCATGTCGGCAGCATCCGCAGCGACCTGCAGCGAAACGGTGCCCGCGTCCGGATCCGGATGCGGTTGCGGGTAGGCGATTTCGGCCAGCTCTCGGCCCTGTTGGGAAAGCTCTGCGCGCTACCGGGAGTGGAGCACGCTCGACGGAGCTGACGCCAGCCCGGTGGGTCGGCGGACTATGCTGCTGTCATGCGTCTGCACTCACGTCGAAACAATCACCGCGATGACCGCGCGCCGCGCGTCCCTGCCTGGCATCGCTGGCTGGCCGTGGTGTTGGCGATAGGCGGGGTGGCGGCGCTGCTGGTGGCCCGCCAACCGATATCGCAGTGGTTGTGGCCGGACACGCGTATCCAGCAACTGCGCATCGATGCCGCCCAGGCGCTGGGAGCCGGAGAGCTGAGTCGCGCGGACGGGCGCGGCGCACGCGAGCTGTATGAAGCCGCGTTGGCGCTGGATCCCGACCGGATTGGCGCACGTGACGGGTTGGTCGCGGTCGGCAACGCCGCATTGGCACGTGCCAATGCGGCGATTGAACAGGGACATCCGGCGGAAGCGCGCGACGCGCTGCAATTGGCCCGCGACCTGGCCGTGCCGACGGCGCAGACCGATGCGCTGGAGGCGCGGCTGCGCAAACGGGAAGTGGACGCTACCGGGGTGGACCGGCTGCTGAGCGAGGCGGTCGTGGCGCGCGGCGCGGGTCATCTTGACGGCGATGCGGGGGCTGCGCTGCCATTGTTTGAGCGCGTACTGGCACTGCAACCCAACAACATTGCCGCGTTGGAGGGCAGGGAGGACACTTTGGCCGACTTGCTGCAACAGGCGCGCAAGGCCGTGAATGATGCCGATCTCAGCCACGCGGCGAGGTTGGTTGCACGCGTGCAGGCGGTGGATCCCGGTCACGTCGACCTGCCACAAACCCTGGCCGAACTGGGAGCCGGTATCGAGCGTCGGCTGGCGAAAGCGGACGATGACCTGGCGGGACGTGAGCTGGTGGCCGCACTGGCGGGTTATGACCAGGTGGCGACGATCTACCCCGGTAACACCGCGGCGGTCCGCGGTCGGGTACGGGTGGCCGATGCACATGCCGCGCGCAGTCGACGCTACGCCGCCGATTTTCAGCTTCGGCCGGCGCAAGCCGAGTTGCTGGCGGCCGAGGCGATCGCACCGCAGGCTGCAGCCGTGGTCGCCGCGCGGCGATACCTGACCGAGGCGCGGGTGTCGCAGGCACGTTTCAACGATGGCGTGCCGTCCGCCGCCCAGCGTCGACGCGTGCTTGACCTGCTGGCTGCTGCCGGGGCCGCTGAAGCGCGCGGCGACCTGCTGTTGCCGCCGGGCGAGAGCGCCTATGACAAGTTGCGCACCGCGCGCGCCATCGCACCGCGGGACCCGGCGGTGCTCGCCATGGCGGCACGCCTGCGTCCGGCGGCCTGGGAGTGTTTTGAGCAGGCATTGCCGCGCAACCGGCTGACGACCGCAGGCGCCTGCCTGGACGCCTACGCGGTGTTGGAAGGCGATGACGGCGCCATGCGCAAAGCGCGCCGGCGGCTGGCATTGCGCTGGATTGCCGTGGGTGACGAGCGTCTGGGGGCCGGCGAGCTGCCGGCCGCGCGACATGCCCTGGACACGGCGCGCGCGCTGGATCCGCTTGCAGAAGGCATGGAGGCCTTCGCCCACCGTGTGCGCGCCGCGTCGATAGTGGCCGACTAGTTCCGACCCAACAGCACTTGCTGCACCACGGCGCGTCCAGCGTCCAGCGAGAAGTGCTGCTCGACGTTGGCGCGGCCGTTATCCCCCAGCTGTTGCCACAAGGCGCCGTCGTGATAAGCGCGCAGGACGGCGGCGGCGAAGTCGGCGGCATCGTCGGCCACCAGCACGTCCTGGCCGGCGCGCAGATGCATGCCTTCGATCGCGCAGGTGGTGGCTACCACGGGCTGGCCATGCGCCATGGGCTGGTTGATCTTGCCCTTCACCCCCGCGCCGTAGCGCAGTGGCGCGACCGATAGCCGTACTTCTGCCAGGTACGGGGTCAGGTTGGGCACGTGCCCATGCACGATGACGCCCGGTGATGTCGCCAGTGCCGCAACCTCGGCGTTCACGTCGCCGCCGATGCAGTGGAATTGCAGGTCCGGCTCATGGGCTCGCAGCAATGGCCAGACCGATTCGACAAACCAGCACACCGCGTCCACGTTGGGCGGATGGCGAAAACCGCCGACGAACATCAGGTCGCGGCGCTCCTCGAAAGGCAGGCCGTGGCCACCGCTTCGGTGCAGGTTGGACAGCACTTCCACGCGGGCCTGCGGAGCGTCCTGGGTCAACAGTTCGCGCTCTACCTCGCTGACCACCAGCGTTGCGTCGCTGCGGGCGATGACGTCCAGCTCCAGGGTGCGGGTACGCTCGGCGGCGCGGGTCCGGACCGGGTCGTTGGCCAGCTCGCCGCCGCGGCGCTCGCGCAGGTAGTGCAGGTCGACGGTATCGAACACGAGCCGTGCCTGCGGCGCGTACCTGCGCAGCAATGGCAGCATCTCGCGCATCACGTAGTGGCGGCACACGAGCACGCTGTAAAAGCGCGCGCCGTGCCCGGCCAGCCATTTCGGCAGCCGCGCTGCGAATGGCACGTACCAGACCTCGACCCCCAACTGCTGCAAGGTGCGGGTGTAATCGCCATCGTGGTCGCGATCGGCTGGTATGAACACCACGTGCGCGCCTTCCTCGCGCAACATGCGCATCAGGTTGACCAGCCGCAGCGACCCGGAGTCGCGGTCCGGGCGCGGGGTGAGTGCGTCGATGACCAATACGGTGCGCGAGTACAACCGGTCGGTCAGTCCAGCCACGCTGGCGGTATGGCCAGGGTGGTCAGGCAGCAGTGCGTGCCAGCGCTCCCGGAAATACTGCTGGTTGCGCACCTGGTAGGCCTTGACGCCATGGCGTGTATCGGTGCCCGCGGTTGCGCCCTCGGTGTGTACCACCCTGGACGCCGGCTGGTACAGCACCTGTAGCCCGCGTGCACGCACCTGCATGCCCAGGTCGGTGTCTTCGTAGAATGCCGGCGCGTAACGGGTGTCGAACCCTCCCAGTGATTCCAGCAGCGCCCGCGGCAGGGCGATCGCCGCGCCGGAGCAGTAGTCCACGCGGCGGACGTAGTTGAAGGCGCAGTGGTCGGCGGACTCCAGCCGGCCGAGCTTGTCGGCGGAGCCGTCCTTGCGCACGATTCCGCCCGCCTCCTGCAAGCGACCATCGGGATACAGCAGCTGCGCACCGACCAGTCCGGTACCGGGATGCTGGTCAAAGGTCGCCAACAGCGCGTCCAGCCAGCCCGGTTGCGGAACCGTGTCGTTGTTGAGGAACACCACGAACTCGCCACGCGCCTTCGCCAGGCCGTCGTTGCAGGCGGCGACGAAACCGCCATTGTCGACACGGCGGAAGTAGCGCAGCCCGTCCACCTGCGCCAATGCGGCGGCCGTTTCGTCGGTGCTGCCGTCGTCGATGACGATGATCTCCACCGGCAACCCGGGTGGATGCGCGGCCAGCGCGCGCAGGCACCCCAGGGTGTGCGGGAACTGGTTGTAGACGGGAATCACGATGCTGGCGACGGGCGCTTGGCTGGCAGGCACGGCGAAGCCGGCGAAAGGCGTCGGCGCGGGAAGGTACAGATCGCTGCGCGGCGTTGGCCGGACCCACCGCAACTGTTTGAGCACGCGCTGCCACGAGGCATGAAGGCCACGGGTGCGCAAACTGGTCAGCCCGCGTTGGACCAGGCCGGTGCTGCGATCGAACAGAAACCGCAGATCGGCCCGCGACATCGCCATGCTTTACAACTCCGATAGTAGGGAAAAGCGCGTCGTACGCTATCGCAACGGGCTGAACTGACGCCCAATTCACGCCAGTGCCCACGCTACGGGCGCCGGCTCGGGCTGCGTTAGACTTCAGTCCACGAGGGCACCGCCCTGTCATTGTCCCATGCCGTGGCCCGAATCGATTACGACGAAGACGATTTGAATTCCGAGCACTCGAATTCCGACGAACATCGGACACCGCAATGGCGCCGCCGCGTGGTGACCTGGGTGCTGGCGGCGATCGGGTTGGGGCTGGGGTTTCTGATCCCGTATTCGCTGTACCTCAACCACGAGGTCGGGGAGCGCTTCGACCAGCTCCGCTGGCAGTTGCCGACCCGGGTATACGGCCGACCGTTGGCGCTGGTGCCGGGTCTGGCGATGGACGCCGGCACGCTCAAGACCGAGCTGCACGCGGCCGGCTATCACGTCGGCGACGGGCGCAGGGCCGGCAGCTATTCCAACGAAGGCACGCACTGGGTGATCTCCAGCCGCGGCTTCAACGACGTGGATGGGCCGGTTGCTCCCAGCCGGGTCGAGGTGACGGTGTCGGGCGGCAAGGTCACTGGGCTGCGCGCGGCCGGCGCCGATGAGGCGTTGAAGCTGGCCAGGCTGGACCCGGCCCGCATCGCGACCCTGTACGGCCAGCAGCAACAGGAGCGTCGGCTGGTACAACTCGACGAAGTCCCCGAATTGCTGGTGACCGGCCTGCAGGCGGTCGAGGACCGGGATTTCGCCCACCACCACGGCATCGACCTGTCCGGCATGGCGCGGGCCGCCTGGGTCAACCTGCGCTCGGGCGAAGCACGCCAGGGTGCCAGTACGCTGACCCAGCAACTGGCACGTAGTGGTTTGCTCGGGATCGGCCGCGAGCGCACCTACACCCGCAAATTCAACGAGATCATCTACGCGTTGCTGATCGAGGCGCGCTACGACAAGCAGGTGATCCTGGAGGCCTATTTCAACCAGGTTTACCTGGGCCAGCGCGGCGCGCAGGCGATCCACGGCGTGGCGGCGGCCGCGGAGTTCTGGTTTGGGCGCGATCTGGCCGATATCAGCACCGAGCAGATCGCCTTGTTGATCGGGATCGTGCGCGGACCGTCCTATTACGACCCGCGGCGGCATTCGGACCGGGCCACCCAACGGCGTAATTTCGTGTTGGGCGAGATGCATGAAACCGGGCTGATCGACGACGCCGAGTACCAGCGTGCACGCGCCGCGCCGTTGGGCGTCACCGATCAGCCTGGCAGCACCTCGGCCAACCGGTTTCCCGCCTATGTCGACCTGATGCGGCGTCAGTTGGCCCGGGACTATCCGGCCGACGCGCTGGCGGGCGCCGGGCTGAGCGTGATGACCGGGATGGCGCCATCGGCGCAGGCCTATGCGGAAAGCGCGGTTACCCACACCCTGGACGGCCTGAACGGGAAAAACCGGCCGGACCTGCAGGCCGGGCTGGTGCTGACCGACGTCCATGACGGCGAAGTGCTGGCGGTGGTCGGCAGCGCGACCCCGGCGTTGCCCGGCTTCAACCGTGCGGTGGAGGCGCATCGTCCGGTGGGCTCGCTGATCAAACCGTTCGTGTACCTGCTCGCGCTGGCATCACCGGGTCAATGGTCGATGGCCAGCTGGGTCAGCGACGCCCCGGTGACGGTGGCGCTCAGCAACGGAAAACGCTGGGAGCCGGGCAATTCCGATGGCCGCAGTCACGGCAGCGTGCACCTGGTCGACGCGCTGGCGAACTCCTACAACCAGGCAACGGTGCGGGTCGGCATGCAGGTCGATCCGCGGCGGATCGCCGATCTGGTACAGACGCTGGCGGGGATCAAGGCCGAACCCAACCCGTCGCTGATCCTCGGTTCGCTCGACCAGAGCCCCTACGCGATGGCCCAGCTGTACCAGTTCCTTGCGTCCGGCGGCGAGATCCAGCCGCTGCACCTGGTGCGTGGCGTGCTGGATACCGACGGTCGCGCGCTCAACCGGTACGACACCGCGCCGGCGCCGGCGCAAGCGGGCGATGCGGTGGCGGCGCGGTTGATCACGATCGCGCTGCAACGCGCGGTTTCCAACGGCACCGGTCGACAACTGGTATCCGACGGGCTCGGCCGACTCAATGCGGCGGGCAAGACCGGCACCAGCAACGACAGCCGCGACAGCTGGTTCGCCGGCTATACCGGTGATCACCTGGCAGTGGTTTGGGTAGGCAACGACGACAACAAGCCGACCGGGCTGTATGGCTCGACCGGCGGCATGCGCGTGTGGTCACGATTGTTCAAGCACCTGCCCAGTGCGCCGTTGACGGTGGGCGACGAAGGCTTGGACTGGCGCTGGGTGGTCGGGTCGAACACGACCGATGCCGGTTGCCCCGGCGCGCGCCGGTTTGCCTTCGTTGCCGGCTTTGCACCCGCCCACCAGCCTTGCCAGCCACCCGAACCCGAGATCGTGCCGGGGCAGGAACAGGGACAAGGCGGTTGGCGTGAGTGGTTCGGGTTTGGTCGTGACGATGACAAGCCCCAGCCCCAGCCCCAGCCCGAACCCGCCGCCCAGCCGCTACCGCCACAGGAAACACGATGAACCTTCGTTTGCTGATTGCCGCCACGTTCGCACTGGTGCTCAGTGCTTGCTCCGCCGCGCCGGTGGTCGCTCCCGCGCCGTCGTTCGATCCGGTCGCCATGGTGAAAGCGATCCAGGCCGCGGGCGCCTCCGCAACACCCGAGCTGGTCGTCAATCCCCTGGCCGGCACACACGTCACCGACCTGCAGGAGCAAGCCCGCCAACGGCACGCGCAAGGCCACCACGCCGAAGCTGCGGTGATCCTCGACCAGGCCCTGGCCCTTGATCCGGGTGATCCGGAACTGCTGCAACAACGCGCCGAGGCCGCCGTGCTGCTGGGGGATCTGCCACAGGCCGAAGGACTCGCGCGCCAGGCGATCACGATTGGCGCCGAGGTGGGTCCGCAGTGCCGGCGGCACTGGGAAACCGTGGTCCAGGTGCTGGCGGTGGAAGGCGAAGCCGCACAGCTCGCCCAGGCACGCCAGCAACGCGACGCGTGCACCGTCACCGCACCGCCGCGTTATTGACCGATGGACCACGCGACAAGTCGACTTGGCACCGCCAGCCGCGCCGCATTGAGCGAAGGCGGCGAGCTGGCGCGCAATATTGCCGCGTTCACGCCGCGCAGCGCGCAGCAGGATTTTTCCGCCGCGATTGCGAATGCGTTCGAACACCGCGGCGTGCTGTTGGCGGAGGCCGGCACCGGTACCGGCAAGACCTTCGCCTACCTGGTTCCGGCGATCCTGTCCGGTCTGAAGACCATCGTGTCCACCGGCACCCGCGCGCTGCAGGACCAGCTCTACCATCGCGACTTGCCGCGGGTGCGCGACGCACTCGGGGTCGGCCTGAAGACCGCGTTGCTGAAAGGCCGGTCCAACTATATGTGTCATTACCGGCTGCAGCAGGCCAAGGGCGAGCCGCGCTTCCACTCTCTCGCGATGGCCTCGCAGTTCCAGCGCATCGTGGCCTGGTCCAGTCGCACCCGGATGGGTGACATGGCCGAGCTGGAGGACCTGCCGGACGATTCGCCGCTGCTGCCAATGGTGACCTCCACCGCCGATAACTGCCTGGGCAGCGAGTGCCCGTTCTTCTCGGAGTGTTTCGTGGTCCAGGCGCGGCAACGTGCGCAGGCCGCCGACCTGGTGGTGGTCAACCATCACCTGCTGCTGGCCGACCTGGCGCTGAAGCAGGAAGGCTTCGGCGAGATACTGCCCGGTGCCCAGGCGTTCGTGGTCGACGAGGCGCATCAGTTGCCGGAGCTGGCGGCGCAATTTTTCGGTGAAGCGCTAAGTGCCCGGCCATTGGTGGAGTTGGCCCGCGACGCGCTGGCCGAGTGCAAGCAGACTCCGGGGGCATTGGCCGTTTTGCAGGAGCCCACGCGCGCGCTGGAGCAGGCGGTGCGCCAACTGCGCGCGTCAATGGACGAGCTGCCAGTGCGTGGCACCCGTCGCCGCGCCGCTGAGGACGCCAACGCCGAGGCCGGACTGGATGGCCTGCTGCAGGCGTTACGCGACCTGCACGCCGCGTTGTTGCCACTGCGGGAGGCGGCGCCGGGTTTCGACAGTTGCACCGCGCGGGCCAGGGAGTTCGAGAAACGCCTGTTGCGTTGGCGTGATGCCGACGATGCAGGAGCTGTGGAAAACGTGGCGGATGCCGGGGTCGACGGTATCGATCCGTCGCCGTTCGCCCCGCAGCATGTTGATGTCCCGGTCGCCGACCCGGACGATCGCGGTCCGCTGCTGGATGGCAGTGAGCCCAGCGTGTTGTGGTACGAGCTGACGGCGCGTGGTTTTCGCCTGAGCCGCACGCCGCTGGATGTTGCCGGTCCGCTGGCCGAGCACCGCGCACGCTCGCAGGCGGCCTGGGTATTCACCTCGGCCACACTGGCGATCGGCGGCCGCTTCGAGCATTACGCCATCAAGCTGGGCCTGCATGAGCCGACCACGTTACTGGCACCCAGCCCGTTCGATTGGCCGCAGCAAGCGTTGTGTTACCTGCCCCCGGGGCTGCCCGAGCCGTCGGCGCGTCACTACACCGCCGCCATCGTGGAGGCGATCAAGCCGGTTCTGGAGGCGTCCGCAGGCCGTGCGTTCGTGTTGTTTGCTTCGCACCGGGCGCTGCGTGAGGCTGCCGAATTATTGCGCGGCGGCCCGTGGCCGCTGTTCGTGCAGGGCGAGGGTCCGCGCTCGCTGCTGCTGGAGCGCTTCCGTGGGTCGGGTAACGGGGTGTTGCTGGGTGCCGCGAGTTTTCGCGAGGGCGTGGACGTGGCCGGCGATGCGCTCAGTGTGGTGATCATCGACAAACTGCCCTTTGGCGCGCCCGATGATCCGGTGTTCGAAGCCCGGCTGGAAGCGATCCGGCGCGACGGTGGGAACCCGTTCCGCGACGAGCAGCTGCCACAGGCGGTCATTGCGCTCAAGCAGGGCGCCGGGCGCCTGATCCGCAGCGAGACCGACCGCGGTGTATTGGTGCTGTGCGATCCGCGGCTGTCGGCCAAGAGCTACGGGCGGGTGTTCCTGGACTCGTTGCCGCCGTTGCCAAAGACGCGGCGCATCGAGGAGGTGGAGGACTTTTTTGCGTCACAGTCATCACTCCTGGCGGAGACCATCAATGAGTGACCAGGGCCGATGAAATGAAGCTGCTCGCGTTTGAACTGTCTACCGAGGGCTGCTCGGTCGCGTTGTGGATCGATGGCGAGGTGCATGAGCGTTTCGAGGTTGCACCGCGCCGGCACGCCGAGCTTGCGTTGCCGTGGGCGGAAGCCTTGCTTGCGCAGGCGGGCTTGAAGAAGTCGCAGTTGGATGCAATCGCCGTCGGCCGCGGGCCGGGTGCATTTACCGGCGTGCGCCTGGCGATCGCCATTGGACAGGGCATCGCGTTGGCGCTGGACTGCCCGATTGTCCCGGTATCCACGCTCGCCGCGCTCGCGGCTGGCTGTCGTCCGGCCAGTGCCGCCCAGTTGCCCGGGCAAGTCGCGGGCAGGCCCGATGGACGCATTCTTGCTGCAATCGATGCGCGCATGGGCGAGATCTATTCCGGTGCGTTCGAGTGGCGCAATGACGGACTCATCGCCATCAGCGAGGAAGTTGTGGTTGCCCCGGACGCGGCGCAACTGCCCTCCGGACCCGGCGACTGGCACGGGGTTGGCACCGGCTTTGAGGCTTGCGATGGCGCGTTGGGATCACGCCTTGCTGCCAGATTCGCGAGCATCGATGCGACGGCGTTGCCGCATGCGGCTGCGGTCGCCACGATCGCGGCGGCGGCGTTGGCTCGCGGTGAGGGAGTCGCGCCGGAGCGGATCGAACCGGCCTACCTGCGCAATCACGTTGCCCTGACAACGGCAGAACAAAAGGCTTTGCGGGCCTCCAAACCGCCGCGTCCCTAACGGTCTTGCAGCTGGCCGTCCGGCAAGAATGCCCAGGTGCGGGTCACGTGCAGGATGTCGGGATCCTCGTCGGTCGCCGGTAATGGCGCGTAAGGTTCGGCCAGCTTGGCAATACGCAAGGCGGAAGCATCCAACAGCGCGATGCCGCTGGTCAGCACGATCTGCGAGTGCTCCACCGTGCCATCGCGGCGGATCCCGATACTGATGACCACCTGTCCGGCCAGCCGGCGCCGACGGGCCTCGTCGGGATAGTTGAGGTTTCCGACGCGCTCGACCCGGTCGACCCAGCCACGCAGGTAGCTGGCCCAGGCGTATTCGGCGGTGCTGGCGGAGACGAACTTGCGCTTGGGGCGCTTGGCATAACGCTCGGAGCGCAAGTGTATTTCCGCTGCCAGCCGGGCCATCGCGACGTCGCGATCGATCTTTTCCTGGCCGGGAGGCAGTGGACGGTCGCTGGCCTCGGGAGTTTCCAGTGCGGTGGCAACGGCGGCCTCGCTACGCGTGCTGCTGATGACCCGTGCCCGCGATCGTGGTTGCGGGGCGGGCGACTGCGCGCGCAATTGGCGCTGGGCAATGCCATCGGTGGCCTGTGGCAATGGCCCCGATTGGCGCTCGCTCGGGCGCGTGCTCTTGTCGTGTTCGCCGCCGCCCAGATTGTTGGCCTGGGCCAGGAAGTCGGCCTGTTCCGGAGTCAGCGCGCTGCGGGTCTGGGTCAGGATCACGTCAAGAGTCGGGACTACCGGCGCGGCGTTTTCCAGCGCGAAGCCGACGCCGAGCAGCAGCATCCCATGGACCAGCAACGACAGGACCAGTGTCGCGCCCAGACGTTGTTGTTCACCGATCACTGGCGCGGCTGCCACGCTCACGTGTCGGCAGCCGCCCGTGCCTCGATGGCATCGAACAGGCTGGCGGCGATGTTCAAGCCGAACTGTGCGTCCAGCTCGCGGATGCAGGTGGGGCTGGTGACGTTGACCTCGGTCAGGTAGTCGCCGATCACATCTAGACCGACGAACAGCATCCCGTGACGTTTCATCTGCGGCCCGACCTGGGCGGCGATCCAGCGGTCGCGCTCACTCAGCGGGCGGCCTTCGCCACGTCCGCCGGCGGCGAGGTTGCCGCGGAACTCGTCGCCCTGCGGAATGCGCGCCAGGCAGTAGTCGACCGGCACCCCGTCAACCAGCAGGATGCGCTTGTCGCCGGCGCTGATCTCGGGGATATAGCGTTGCGCCATCGCCATGTGGGGCCCATCGCCGAGCAGGGTCTCCAGGATCACGTTGGTGTTCGGATCGCCGTGGCCGACGCGGAAGATCGAGCGTCCTCCCATTCCGTCCAGCGGCTTCAACACAGCTTCGCCCTGTTCGGCGATGAATGCCTTCAGCATTGCCTTGTCGCGGCTGACCACAGTAGGAGGGCAACACTGCGGAAACAGCAATGCAGCCAGTTTTTCGTTGTAGTCGCGCAGGCCTTGCGGGTCGTTGACCACCAGCGCACCGGCGTCCTGGGCGAGACTGAGGACTTGGGTGTCGTAGATGAATTCGTTGTCGACCGGCGGGTCCTTGCGCATCAACAGCACGTGGCCGGCGCCAAGGTCGACCTGGGTCTCCGCTTCCAGCTCGAACCAGTTGGCCGGGTCGTCGCGAACACGCAGCCGGGCCACCTTCGCTACCGCCTTGCCGTCGCGCAGGCCGAGTCCGCCCGGCACCACGTACCACAACCGGTGCGAACGCCGCTGGGCTTCCAGCAGCATGGCGAAGGTGGAGTCCTTGGCAATCTTGATCGACCCGATCGGGTCCATCACGACGACGATGTCGAGGGGCATGGCGACACTGGCTGTAGGGAGTGGCAACGATGGTAGCAGGGGCTCCGGCAGATCGCCGCAGCGGCGCGCATTCATCTTGATCGCGAACGATTCCGTGCTTGACAGCTTGCATCTGGCTTGGAATAAAGGGAGCCTACGCAACGCGCCCGGGGATTTGGCATTGGCGCTTCGCATTGGGATATCGGGGACATTTGAAGATGCACGACGAGGTTCGCAACGGCAGCCTTGATGGTTTGCGGGTCATGGTGATTGATGACTCCAAGACCATCCGCCGTACCGCCGAGACATTGCTCAAGCGTGAGGGCTGCGAGGTGGTGACCGCCACCGATGGTTTCGAGGCGCTGGCAAAGATCGCCGACCAGCAGCCGCAGATCATCTTCGTGGATATCATGATGCCGCGCCTGGATGGCTACCAGACCTGTGCGCTGATCAAGAACAACCAGGTTTTCAAGAGCACGCCGGTGATCATGCTGTCCTCCAAGGACGGCCTGTTCGACAAGGCGCGTGGCCGCATCGTGGGCTCCCAGCAGTACCTGACCAAACCATTTACGCGCGGGGAACTCCTCGACGCCATACGAACGCACGTCAACAACGCCTGACCGGGGGGTAAGGCAACCAATGGCACGTATTCTTCTGATCGAGGATTCGCCGACTGATACGGCGGTCCTGACCCAGTTGCTGGAACGCAACGGACATGAAGTGCTCGCTTCGGGCAACGCCGAGGACGGCATCGATACCTGTCGCCGCGAGCAGCCGGACCTGGTGTTGATGGACGTGATCCTGCCGGGGATGAATGGTTTCCAGGCGACTCGCGCCTTGTCGCGCGATGAGGCCACCAAGGCCATACCGGTATTGATCGTCAGCACCAAGGGCATGGAAACCGACAAGGCCTGGGGCCTGCGGCAGGGCGCCCGGGACTACATCGTCAA
This sequence comes from Lysobacter sp. A378, assembly GCF_054052125.1. Lineage (NCBI taxonomy): Bacteria > Pseudomonadati > Pseudomonadota > Gammaproteobacteria > Lysobacterales > Lysobacteraceae > Lysobacter > Lysobacter sp. A378. Next base: position 843,265 of record NZ_JBSVRK010000001.1, read on the forward strand.
GCCGCCACGCGAAGACGAGTTGATCGCGCGCATCAACGAGCTGCTGGGGCCGTGAACCACCCGCTGGCGACGGCGCCGGATCCGTTTGCGATCCTGGTCAATTACGAGCGCCGCAGCCTGGCGCATGTCGCCGGGCTGCCAGAGCAGCTGGAAGCGCCCGGCCTGTGGCGCGGCGTGGGTTATCGCATAGGCAATCGTCGGCTCGCCTCCGGGTTTGACGAGGTGCTGGAGATCCTGCCGCTGCCCCAGGTCACACCGGTGCCGGGCGCGCGCTCATGGCTGCTGGGCCTGGCCAACGTGCGCGGAAACCTGTTGCCGGTAGTGGACCTTCGCCAGTTCATGGAAGGCGAGCGCACCGTGCTGCACGAAGCCCAGCGCATATTGCTGGTGCGCCAGCCGGGCGGCGACGTCGCGGTGTTGGTCGACGAGCTGTTCGGCCAACGAAGCTTCAACGAGTCCCAGCTGGAGCCCGCCGATGGATCAGGCCATGCCGGCTTGATCGAAGGCCGTTATACCCATTTCATCAGCCGGGCTTACCGCCTCGGCGAGCATCCCTGGGGGGTGTTCAGCCTGGACCGGCTGGCCCGAACCCCGGAATTCAGGCAGGCGGCCTTTGAATCGCCGCGCGCCGAACTCCACGGCAATGAAACCCACGCCAGCAACGCACTTGAGGTCGAACATGAGCACTGAAATGAATTCCGTCGCCGGCAAGACCCGCAACATCGGGGTCAATACCTGGTTGATCGTGCTGGGCTTTTCGGTGCTGATTTTCGGCCTGAATACCGGTTATGCAACCTGGAAGGCCGCGCGCCTGGGTGGTGCCAGTACATCGGCCTCGAACCTGCAGGTGCTGTCGCAGCAGCTGGCAGTGCGCGGCCGGGAAGCCGTCGGTGGCGACCAGGCGGCGTTCACCTCGTTCAAGGCAACCAAGGCGGAAGTCGATGCGAACATCGGCGACCTGACCACGAACTTCGGTGACACCCCCGGGGTATCCGGGGCAATCGGTGATGTCAGCCAGACCTGGGCGCCGTTGGACAAAAGTGCACAGCAGGTAATCGCCAGCGAGAAGGCCGTGCTTGGCCTGGCCGGTAGTGCCAACAGCTTCACCAAACAGGTCCCGGACCTGCAGGCGCGGCTGGACGAGCTGGTGCGCGCGATGTCCGCCAGCGGCTCGCCATCGTCACAGGTCTACTACGCGCTGCGCCAGGTCGTGTTGTCGGGGACCATGGCCCGGCGGGTGACCGAGATCCGCGCCGGCGGAAACACTGCCGAAGCCGCGGGTGAAGGCCTGGCTCGCGACGCTGCGGTATTCGGGAACGTGCTGGCCGGCTTGCGCAATGGCGATGAGGGCACCGGCATCACGGCGCTGAGCAACGCCAACGCCTTGAACGCCCTGGGCCAGGCTGAAACGTTGTGGACGGCGATGAAGACCGACCTGGATGCGATCCTGGGAAGTTCACAGAACCTGTTCAGTGCCCAGGCCGCGGCCGACGCGATCACCACTGGCTCGGACAAATTGCTGTCCGAAAGTCGCTCGCTGTTTGATGCCTTCAACGCATTCGGCTCATTGAAGGACACCAGCTTGCTGGGCAACCTGTGGGTATCCATCATCTCCGGTTTGGTCGCGTTGCTGGCGATTGCCGGACTGCTGTTCTCGCTGAACCGCGCCCAGCATGCCCGCTACAGCACCAGCAAGGAGCTCAATGACCGCAACCAGGAGGCGATCATGCGCCTGCTGGACGAAATGGGCTCGCTGGCAGAAGGCGATCTGACCGTCAAGGCGACCGTGACGGAAGACATGACCGGCGCCATTGCAGACTCCATCAACTTCGCCGTCGAGCAGTTGCGCAGCCTGGTACAGACCATTACCGACACCTCGGTCCAGGTCGCCTCCAGCGCGCAGGAGACGCAGGCCACGGCCATGCACCTGGCCGACGCGGCGCAGCATCAGGCGCAGGAGATTACTTCCGCCTCGGGTCGTATCAGCGAAATTGCCGCCAGTATCGACCAGGTCTCGAAGAACTCCGCGGAATCGGCTGACGTGGCACAGCGCTCGGTGCAGATCGCGACGGCCGGTGCCGGCGTGGTGCGCCAGACGATTCAGGGCATGGACAACATCCGTGACCAGATCCAGGAGACCTCCAAGCGCATCAAGCGCCTGGGCGAGTCCTCCCAGGAGATCGGCTCGATCGTTGAGCTGATCAACGACATTTCCGAGCAGACCAACATCCTGGCGCTGAACGCGGCCATCCAGGCGGCTTCGGCCGGTGAGGCCGGCCGCGGGTTCGCGGTGGTGGCCGATGAAGTGCAGCGTCTTGCGGAGCGCTCATCCAATGCGACCAAGCGGATCGAGTCGCTGGTCCAGACCATTCAATCCGATACCAACGAGGCTGTCAGCTCGATGGAGCAGACCACCACCGAGGTGGTGTCAGGTGCGCGTCTGGCGGAGGACGCGGGTACCGCGCTGGGCGAGATCGAGAAGGTCTCCTCGGATCTGTCCGGATTGATCCAGGGGATCTCGACGGCCGCGCAACAGCAGTCTGGCGCGGCGGCCAATATCACCCAGACCATGAACACGATCCAGCAGATCACCTCGCAAACCACCGAGGGCGCCAACCAGACCGCGCAGTCGATTGGAAACCTGGCGCAACTGGCCGCCGACCTGCGGCGTTCGGTTGCCGACTTCAAGCTCCCGGCCTGAGGCGAAAATTGGATCGACGGATGAACAGCCTGACACCCGGTCGCTCGCAACCCCTGCGCCCGCTCGCCAACCAGTGGAGTGCTGCGTGATGACAGTGATGCGCGACGCGATCGACACCACCACGCTGGGTTGGATCAAGCCGGAGCTGGACGAGACCTTGCGCCTGGCGCGCCAGGAGATCGAGGCGTATGCCGAATCGCCTGGCGACGGCAGCGCGATGCGGACCTGCGCCAGCCACCTGCACCAGGTCCACGGGACCTTGCGCATGGTGGAGCTGTACGCGCCGGCAATGGTTGCCGAGGAAATGGAGCGACTGGCCCTGGCCTTGCTACATGGCGAGATCAGCGATCGCGACGACGCCTGCACGATGCTGATGCGCGGGGTGGTGCAGTTGCCCGATTACCTTGAGCGCCTGCAGGGTGGCCACCGGGATATTCCGATCGTATTGCTGCCGCTGCTCAACGAGTTGCGCGCCACGCGGGGCGAGGCCGGACTGAACGAAAGTGTCTTGTTCGCGCCGAATATGAACCGACCGTTGCCGGTCGACTTGCCGGCACCCCGGCAGAGCGCGGACACGATTCGCACCGGCCGACAGCCGGCCAGTGAGAACCTCGTGGCACTGGGTCGGGAGCTGGCGCAATGGCCCGAGAACGGCGCGCCGGCGGATGCCGCGCGGCTGGCCCAGTTGGTCGATGGCCTGCTTTCGGAAGTCTCGATCGAGCCATTGCGACGCATGCTGTGGGTCGCATCATCGGTTGCCGGTGCGCTGCGTGACGGCGCACTGCCTCCGACGCGCACCTTGCGCCTCGCCTTTGGCGGCGTGGAACGTGAGGCGCGGCAGCTGCTGGGCGAAACCGGCTACCGTGCACCGGGCGGCGAGCCCAATGCCGAGCCAACCCGACAACTGCTGTACCACGTTGCCCATAGTGACGACGGCCATCCGGCACTGGACAGTCTGCGCAAGACCTTCGAGCTGGATGTGGCACCACCCACTGTATCGGAGCTCGAGCACGCTCGAGGCAGCCTGAGTGGCCGCAATCGCGCGTTGCTGGATACCGTATCCAGCGCGCTCAAGGAAGACCTGTTGCGAGTGAAGGACGCACTCGATCTGCATCTGCGCACGGGTCAGACCGGGGTGGAAGACCTGCGCCCGCAAGTGGAGACGCTTGGCCGGGTCAGCGACACCCTCGGCATGCTCGGGCTTGGAATCGCTCGCGGCGTGGTGGTGCAGCAACGCGATGCGATGCAGGAGATCGTCTCCGGCCAGCGCGCGGCAGAAGAATCCGTCTTGCTGGATGTCGCCGGCGCGCTTTTGTATGTGGACGCCTCGCTCGACGAGCAAGTCGCCCGGTTGGGATTGTCCGACGATCACGCCGACGAGGATCTGCTGGCGAGCGAGTCGCGCAAGATCCTTGAGGTCGTGGTACGCGAGGCGATTGCGAACTTCGGTGACGCCCGCCAGTCGTTCGTCGCGTTCGTGGAGACCAACTGGGACCACGCCGAGCTGGTCGAGGTTCCGCGCCTGCTCGGGGAGGTCAGCGGTGCATTGCGCATCCTGGATTTCAACCTGCCGGCGGATTACCTGTTTGGGATACAACGTTATGTCGAGGTCGAGCTGATCGACCGCAAACGTGTCCCCAACGGGAAGCAGCTGGACACCATGGCCGACGCCCTGGCCAGTGTCGAGTACTACCTGGAAGCGCTGCGCGAGCAGCGGCCCAGCCGCGACCGCATTCTGGAGATCGCCCGTCATAGCCTGGCGACACTGGGTTACTGGCCAGTGCCGGCACCACTCGACGCCGACCAGGTCGTGACGCCATCACCCCTGTCGTCGCGGGATGAGGACGAGGCTGCCGCCGCGATCGACCGGTTGTCGGTCGATGCCCCAATCCTGCACGAGACCGCGGAGCCGGATCCGGACGCGCCTGCAGTCAAGACCGGAGTCGAAGCGCATAGCTCCGGGCCGGTCGTCCTGGTGGGCCGCGGTGTCGATGGTTTTGGAAGCAACGACGACATCGACGACGAGATCCGCGAAGTCTTCCTGGAGGAGCTGGAGGAGGAGATCGGTAATCTGGGGACACAGCTGTCCGTCTGGCGCCAGGCGCCTGAAAACATGGAGCAGCTGCGCTCGTTGCGTCGCGTCTTCCATACCCTCAAGGGCAGCGGGCGCCTGGTCGGGGCCAGCACCCTGGGTGAATTCAGCTGGAAGATCGAGAATGTCCTCAACCGCGTACTGGAAGGCACGCGCCTGGCCAGCCCCGCGGTCGTGGCGATCGTCGAGCATGCGCACATCGCGCTGCCCCAGTTGCACGCGGCGCTGCAAGGTGTCGGGGAGATCACCGCTGATCTGGAGGGCCTGCAGTCTGTTGCCGATCGGATCGCCGAGGGCGAGGAAGCGTTCCATACCCCGACCATCGCGACGGCCGTGGAGGTGGAAAGCCCGGTTGATATCGGCGCTGCTGGCGAGCCCGAACCCGAACCCGACGTGGCTGACCGGGCACCGGAGTCAGAAGGATTCGAGACGCCAGTGCTGGCCGAGGAACCGTCCGGAATTCCCGCGTCGGTCGACCCGGTACTGCTGGAGATCCTCGGTACCGAAGTCACCGGGCACTTGGGCACGATCCAGGACTGGCTGAGCACTTGTCAGGATCAGCCGCAGCCGGCCGATGACCAGTTGCAGCGTGCGATCCACACCCTCAATGGCGCGTTCGCGATGACGGAAGTGCCCGTCATTACCGAGATCACCACGCCGGCAGAGGCCTATGTCCGGCGACTGTTGGCCACCGGATTGCCGGCCACCGCCGAGGGTGTCTTGGCGATTGCCGGGGTTGCGACCGCCGTCGCCAGCACGCTTGCCGCACTGCAATCGGAGCGGCCGCGGGTGCCGGAGTTCGCCGGTGTGGCCGAGCGGATGCGAGCATTGCGCGACAGCCTGCCCAATGCGCGGGCATCGGGGCCACTGGTCGACATCGACGTCCCACTGCCGGCAGTTGCCACCAGCGGGATATCGATGGTTGATCTGACCCCCTATGCGGGTGACGACGATGCCGGGGTGGCTGACGAGGCCACGCTGACTGATACCGAAAGCGCCGAGCTGGAGCGGGCCGAAGCCGAGCGGATCGAAGCCGAGCGGATCGAAGCCGAGCGGATCGAAGCCGAGCGGATCGAAGCCGAGCGGATCGAAGCCGAGCGGATCGAAGCCGAGCGGATCGAAGCCGAGCGGATCGAAGC
>NZ_JBSVRK010000001.1:849294-1266496 GCF_054052125.1 Lysobacter sp. A378
TCGAAGCCGAGCGGATCGAAGCCGAGCGGATCGAAGCCGAGCGGATCGAAGCCGAGCGGATCGAAGCCGAGCGGATCGAAGCCGAGCGGATCGAAGCCGAGCGGATCGAAGCCGAGCGGATCGAAGCCGAGCGGATCGAAGGCGAGCGGGTCGAAGGCGAGCGGACCGAAGCCGAGCGGACCGAAGCCGAGCGGACCGAAGCCGAGCGGACCGAAGCCGAGCGGATCGAAGCCGAGCGGATCGAAGCCGAGCGGATCGAGGCTGAGCGGATCGAGGCTGAGCGGATCGAGGCTGAGCGGATCGGAGCCGAGCGGATCGAAGCCGAGCGGATCGAAGCCGAGCGGATCGAAGTCGAGCGGATCGAAGCCGAACGGATCGAAGCCGAGCGGATCGAAGCTGAGCGGATCGAAGCTGAGCGGATCGAAGCTGAGCGGATCGAAGCTGAGCGGATCGAAGCTGAGCGGATCGAAGCTGAGCGGGTCGAAGCTGAGCGGATCGAAGCTGAGCGGATCGAAGCTGAGCGGATCGAAGCTGAGCGGATCGAAGCTGAGCGGATCGAAGCTGAGCGGATCGAAGCTGAGCGGATCGAAGCTGAGCGGATCGAAGCCGAGCGGATCGAAGGGGAGGAAGCGGCAGAGTACGCCGCCCTCGAAATCGAATACGCACAGCAAGCCACCGAGGCGGCTGGTGGAAGCGCGGCCCCCGCAACAGCGGTCGAGATCATCAACCCAGAGGTCGAGTCGTCTCATTCCGCCGTGGCGGCGTCGGGTCAGGAAGCGCTGCCAAACGACGAGCTGGCAGACCAGGCGGTTGATGGTTTGCGGGTGGTGAAGCCCGATGAAACCGCGGCATTGCTTGATGCCATCAGCCGGATCGAGGATCCCGACCAGGATCTGGACCTGACCGATCTTGATCCCGAACTGGTCGATATCTTCGTCGAAGAAGGCATTGACCTGCTCGACCATGCCGACTCCTTGTTGGCGACATTGCGTGACCGCCCCGAGGAACGCGAGCCGCTGGTCGGCTTGCAACGCGACCTGCATACGCTCAAGGGCGGTGCACGAATGGCCGGGATCATGGCCGTTGGCGAACTTGGCCATGTCATGGAATCGCTGCTGGAAGCGGTGGTCGAACAGCGCCGTGAACTCGGCAGCGATGGCGTGCCGTTGCTGGAGCGCGGGTTCGACCGCCTGCACGCGATGGTCACCCGGGTCGGCGGAGGTCGCGCCATCGCGATGCCGGACCTGTTGATCGCCGAATTTGAAGCGCGTTCACGCGGCGAAAGCACGGATGCGGCAGTCGTCGTTGTGGAGCGGGGTAGCGACACGGCGGCGACGGCGCCCCAGGCAGAAGCGCCCGCCAGCACCACCAGTGCGACGCTTGCGCCGTTGTCGGCGCCCATTGATGACCAGCAGCAAGACGACGATGACGATATCGTCGTGCGCGCGCCGCAGGAGCAGGTGCGTATTCGCGCCGACCTGCTTGACCGCCTGGTCAACTACGCCGGTGAAGTGGCGATCTACCGGGCTCGGTTGGAACAGCAACTGGGCGCGTTCCGCGGTGCCATCTCGGAAATGGCGGCAACCAATACCCGTATGCGTGACCAGCTGCGCCGGCTGGAGATGGAGACCGAGGCGCAGATCGTTGCCCGCTATCAACGTGAGGCCGAAGAGGGTGACTCGGTTTTCGATCCACTCGAACTGGATCGTTTCTCCACCTTGCAGCAGCTCTCACGGGCGCTGTCGGAATCGGCCGCCGATCAGGGCAGCCTGCAGCTCACCCTGGACGACCTGACGCGTCAATACGAAACCTTGTTGCTGCAGCAGTCGCGGGTCAGTTCAGACCTTCAGGAAGGCCTCATGCGCACCCGCATGGTGCCCTTCGATGGCCTGCTGCCACGCCTGCGGCGCGTGATCCGCCAGGCCTCCGGTGAGCTCGGCAAGCAGGTGTTGCTGAAGCTGGACGGCTCCAGCGGCGAGCTGGATCGCAACGTGCTGGAACGCATGACCGCGCCACTGGAGCACATGCTGCGCAATGCCATCGCGCACGGGCTGGAAACGCCGGCGGAGCGCAAGCAAGCCGGCAAGCCTGAAGAAGGCACCGTCCATATCCTGATCCGCCGCGAAGGATCGGAAGTGGTGCTGGAGATCGCCGACGACGGTCGTGGGCTGGATCGGGCGAGCATCCGTCGCCGCGGCGAGGAACGCGGGCTGGTCCGCAGCGATGCAGTGCTGAGCAATTTCGACCTTGATGCGCTGATTCTTGAACCGGGCTTCTCGACTGCGGATTCTGTCAGCCGCCTGTCCGGACGCGGCGTCGGCATGGACGTGGTTGCCAACGAGGTCCGGCAGCTGGGCGGGACCCTTGACATCCAGTCGGAGTCCGGCAAGGGCACCACCTTCGTCCTGCGCCTGCCGCAGACGCTGGCGGTCACCCAGGCGGTGTTCGTCAAGATTGGCGAGGTCAACTTCGCGGTGCCGATCGCATCGATCCGCGGTGTATCCCGCATCGCGCGCGAGGAACTGGTCGACGCCGCTGGCCAGCCACGCGATACCACCTACCGTTACGGTGGCGAGGACTACGTGGTCCACGACCTCGGTCAGCTGTCGGGCCACGGCCCGGCGAAGGCGGAAGGCCAGTTGCAGATGCCGCTGTTGCTGGTTCGCTCCGGCGACCTGCGGGTTGCGGTGCTGGTCGACCAGGTCATCGGCAACCGGGAAATCGTGGTCAAGCCCGTTGGGCCGCAGGTGGCTTCGCTGCCTGGCATCTTCGGCGCGACCATCATGGGCGACGGCAGCGTCGTGGTAATCCTCGATATCGCTCCGTTGGTGCGCCGTCAGGCGGCGTTGCCTGCCGACTACTCCGGCAACGTGACGGAAGTAGTGGAAGCGCGCTCGGTGCCGCTGGTGATGGTGGTGGATGACTCGGTGACCATGCGCAAGGTCAGTGGCCGTGTCCTGGAACGGCACAACTTCGAGGTGGCCACGGCAAAAGACGGCGTCGACGCGCTGGAGCGGATGGCCGATGTCGTGCCGGACCTGATGTTGCTGGACATCGAGATGCCACGCATGGACGGTTATGAGCTGGCGACCCACATGAAGGCCGATCCACGGTTGAAAGACATCCCGATCGTGATGATCACCTCGCGCACCGGGGACAAGCATCGCCAGCGCGCGATGGATATCGGGGTCGATCGCTACCTCGGCAAGCCTTACCAGGAACCCGAACTGATGCGCAATGTCTATGAGCTGCTCGGGATCGAAGTGCGCCATGACGGGTGAATCGCTGCGGGCGGCACTGTTGGCCAGTCCCGGGTTGGCGTGTGATCGCCTGCGTGAAGTACTGGGCCTGGCCGGCCTGGAATGCGTGTTGGAAGGCGATCCGGTGGATCTTGACCCGGCAACTTTGAACGATGCTGCGCCGAAGGTGGTGCTGGTGGCGTTGGACCCGTCGACAGAGGATGCGCTGGACCGGTTCGATGCGGTGCTGTTTGATTCCGATGTCGAGGTGATCTACGAGGAAGCCGAGTTGGCTGGCAACCGCGATGGCTGGGAGGTCGCGCGTTGGCAACGCCACCTGATCGCCAAGCTGCAACGGCACGGTGACGTGTTGCCGGCGGGTACCGAGCCCGGCGAGATGGAAGTGCCCGCATCCGTCGACGTGGCGGTCGCGGCCGATGTCGCGTCGACAGTTCTCACGCAACAGCCGGCACTGCCGGCACAGCCGGCACAGCCGGAAGGGCTGAATCTGTCAGACCAGTTCGATCCGGTGCTTGCGGAAATTGCAGATATCCCGGTGGCGGTGCCTGCACCGGACCGGGCCGGCGTGAACGAGCGTCCGGCAGAGCTGAGTCTCGACGACGGATCCGTGACACTTGAAGTGGCCAATGAGTCGACCATCAAAGACCGGTTCCAGCGTGACCTGGGTGACCTGGAACGGCGGATCTCCGGCCTTGAGCTGGTCGATGACACGCCCGTCACCGGGGCCGAGCAGGCACGTGGCGCGGTGCTGGTGCTTGCGGGACTGGGAGGCCCCGATGCGGTCCGGCAGTTATTGGGTGGGATAGCGGAAGGCTTCCCGCGGCCGATACTGGTCCAGCAGCATCTGGCCGGTTCGCGTTACGACAAGCTGGTCGCGCAGATGCAGCGTGCGACCGCGTTGCCGGTGCGGCTTGCCGAACCCGGTCAGTTTGCCCATGCCGGGATCGTCTACATCCTGCCCGACTTGATCGGCGTGGATGTCAGCGATAGCGGGATCCGCTTCAACCAGGAAGGGGACCTGATCGCGTCCATGCCATCGTCGGACAGCGCCATATTGTTGTTGAGCGGCAGTGATGCCTCCCAGGTCGACGCGGTCTTGAACCACGGCTGGGCCGGCGCCCTGGTGGCGGGGCAGGCCGCGGATGGGTGTTATGACGCGGACGCGTCCAATGCGCTGGTCGCGCGTGGTGGTGACGTTGCGCCGCCGGCGGAACTTGCCGTGAGGCTGTCGCGGCGCTGGCCGTCCTGAGGAATCCGATATGTCGAAACACTCTCGCGTAAAAGCTACCCTCGCCATTGACCCGTCCCGGGATGAGGACATCGATCAGGACGTTCGTGGGGTGTTGATCCAGATCGCTGGTGCGCGCCTGCTGCTGCCCAACGCCACCATCGCCGAGGTGATGTCTTTTGCTCCACCCGAGCCGCTGGAAGAGGCGCCGGACTGGTTGATCGGCCTGACCCGCTGGCGTGGCTGGCAGGTGCCCCTGATTGGTTTCTCGACGCTTGCCGGTGTGGCGCACGAGCAAGGCGGGCTCAGCAGCAAAGTGCTGGTCCTGAAAGCGCTGGCCGGGGTCACGAAAACGCCCTATTTCGCGATCCTCAGCCAGGGGTTTCCCCGTTTGGTGACGGTGTCGCGAACCAATCTGGAAGTTTCTGCCGACGATGCGCTGCCGGCAATGGTGCAGGCGCGGGTAAAGCTCAACGAAGATGAAGCCTACGTGCCGGATCTGGCAGCGGTCGAATCGCTGATCGCCGAGACGCTGGCGCGCAACCAGGCCGCATGAGCTGGCGCACCGTCACTGCATCGGTGATCCCTTCAGGTGCCGGACAGATCGCCGAAGCGGGCCTGGAGTGCGGCGATCGTAGCCAGGCCGGCAGTTTCAGTACGCAGGATTCGCGGCCCCAGGCGTAGGCCCTGGAAGTCCGCCTGAGCGAACTGCTGCTGGTCATTGTCTGACCACCCGCCTTCCGGCCCGATCGCAAGTACCAGGGTCTGGTCGCTGTCGAGTTCAATCCTGGAAAAAGCAAGCGGACCGTCAGGATCAAGGACCAGCCTGCGCCGGTCATCGGCGCACAGTGCGCCCAAGGCATCGGCCAGCGCTACGGGTGGGGCCACCACCGGCACCACCGCGCGGCCGCTCTGCTCGCAGGCGGCGATGACTACCGCGGACCAATGCGCCAAGCGTTTTTCCGCACGTGCCTGATCGAGCTTGACCTCGCTGCGCTGGGAGATGATCGGGTGGATCCCTGCCACGCCAAGCTCGGTCGCTTTCTGCATGATCAGGTCCATCTTTTCGCCGCGCGCGATGCCTTGCAGCAGGATGATCCGCAGCGGTGACTCGCACGTCACCGTTCGGGCCTCGCCAATCAATACCCGCAACTGGCGCTTGCCCACTGCGACGACGCGTGCCGGGTAGTCGTGTCCGTCTCCGTTGAACAACGTGCACGCATCACCGACGCCAAGGCGCAACACCCGCGCCAGATGCACGGCGGGGCCTTCCGGCAGCGCCAGGTCGGTCCCCGGCAACAGGGGCTGGTCGACATATACGCGGGTCAGGCGCATCCGGCCTCCGCTATGGCCTGATCAATGACCTCACGGGTGGTGTTGGCCAGCAGTTGCAAAGCTTCCTCGTCCACGGTGTATGGCGGCATCCAATAGAGGATGTCGCCCAGCGGGCGCAGCAATACCCCGCGGTCGAGTGCGGCGCGGTAAGTGCGTAAGCCGATGCGTGCCGCGGGATCGAACGGGGTGGCCTTGTTGCCGTTCCTGGTCAATTCGAAAGCAACGATCATCCCGGCCTGGCGCAGGTCGGCGACGTGAGGGTGCTCGCCCAGTGGGGCCGCAAGCTCCGCCATGCGCGCAGCCGTGACCTGGTTGCGTGCGATCACGTCATCGGACGCGAAGATGTCCAGCGTGGCCAGCGCCGCGGCGCAGCCAAGTGGATTGCCGGTATAGCTGTGCGAATGCAGGAATGCGCGCTCACGCGAGTCATCCAGGAAGCCGTCGTACAACTCCTGGGTCGCCAGCACGGCCGCCAATGGCATGGTGCCACCGGTCAGGCCTTTCGACAGGCACATCAGGTCCGGTGCAATGCCGGCCTGCTCGCAGGCAAACATGGTTCCGGTACGGCCAAAGCCGACCGCGACTTCATCGGCAATCAGGAATATCCCGTGCACGTCGCACAGCTCGCGTGCTCGCGCCAGGTAGATCGGGTCGTGCATGCGCATGCCACCGGCGCATTGCACCCGTGGCTCCAGGATCAATGCACAGATCTCGCCGGCATGGTGATCGAGCAGCCGGGCGAGCGCGTCGGCGGCATCTTCAGCGTGGCTGGCCGCGCTTTGCCCGGGTCGTGCCAGGTAGGCATCGGGTGAGGGCGCGAACACCGCCTCGGTCAACAACGGCGCATAGACGCGCCGATACAGCGGCACGTCGCCGACGGCGAGGGCGCCGAGGGTCTCGCCGTGGTAACCGCCTTCCAGTGCGGCGAACTTGGTCCGCCGCAGTTCGCCGCGGTTGCGGAACCAGTGGAATGCCATTTTCAGCGCGACCTCGACGCCGGACGAGCCGTTGTCGGCATAGAACACCTTGGTCATCGGGGGCCGGCCGGGCTCGCGTGGCGCCAGGGCAAGCAGCCGTTCGGCCAGCTCCACTGCGGGGGCATGGGAGCATCCGGCCAGAATCACATGCGCCAGGGTGCTGGCCTGCGTGGCGATGGCGGCCGCCAGGCGTGGCTCGGCATGGCCGAACAGATTGGTCCACCAACTGCTACCGGCGTCCAGGTAACGACGGCCGTCGCGACCGATCAGCCACGGTCCCTCGCCGCGCTCTATGGCGAGTAAGGGCAAGGTGTCGGGGTGCTCGCGCATCTGCGTGCACGGGTGCCACAAGACCGCCAGATCGCGAGCGCGCCAAGTCCCGGCATCGTCTGCGGAGTTGCCCTTGCCGACTTCGCGCTCTGCTAGCATCGTTGTATCGTGAGTCTTACCCTTCATTCATCCATTATCGCGCTTCCGGCGAGTCCGGTTTCTGTCACGGGCGTCACGCCATGACCAGAAAGCTGCCGGTCATCCATGGCATCGAGGAAGACGACAGCGGGCCGTACCGGCTTGAACACCTCGACCTGGAATTCAGCAACGGAGAGCGGCGACGCTTCCAGCGCCTGCACGGTCGCGGCCACGGCGCGGTCGTGGTGGTGCCGATGCTCGATGCGGACACCGTATTGCTGGTGCGCGAGTACGCCGCCGGTGTGCATCGCTACGAGCTGGGTCTGGTCAAGGGGCGGATCGACGCAGGCGAGGTGCCGGTGCAGGCGGCCGACCGCGAGTTGAAGGAGGAGGCCGGGTACGGCGCGCGGTCGTTGACCGTGCTGCGCCAGTTGACCCTGGCTCCGACCTACATGAGCCATGCGACCCATCTGGTGCTCGCGCGCGACCTGTATCCCGAGCGCCTGGCAGGCGATGAGCCGGAACCGTTGGAACTGGTGCCGTGGAAGATCGACTCGTTGCACGAGCTGATCCTTCGCGACGATTTTTCCGAAGGCCGCAGCATCGCCGCATTGTTCATCGCCCGGGAATGGCTGAGGATGCACGGATGAGCATTGATCAGGATCTGCGCGAAGCAGTGATTGCCGTTGCGCAGGCCGCCGCGACCCGCATCCTGGACGTTTACCGGAGCTCGTTCGTGGTCGATCACAAAGCGGACCAATCGCCATTGACCGCCGCCGACCTCGCCGCCCATCACTGCATCGTGGCCGGGTTGACCCGATTGACCCCGGACATACCGGTGCTGTCGGAAGAATCAAAGCAGCTCCCGGCGACCGAGCGTCTGCGCTGGTCGCGCCTGTGGCTGGTGGACCCGTTGGATGGCACCCGCGAGTTCGTCAAGCGCAATGGTGAGTTCAGTGTGAACATCGCGCTGATCAAACATGGGGTGGCGACCTGGGGCGTGGTCCAGGCACCCACCTCCGGGGCGGTGTGGCATGGCGGCGGCGGGTTGGGCGCGTTCAAGCGCGGCGACGATGGCATCGACCAGCCCCTGCATGTACGCCGCCCCGCGACGGCACCACTGCGGGTTGCCGCCAGCCGGTCCCATCGCGACCAACGTACCGCGACGTTCATCGAACGCATGGGGCCGGTGGAGCCGGTTGGCCTGGGATCGTCACTGAAATTCTGCCGTTTGGCCGAGGGTGCGATCGACGTCTATCCGCGTTTTGGCCCCACGTGCGAATGGGACACTGCCGCCGGGCAGACGGTGTTGGAAGGCGCGGGTGGTGGTGTGGTCGACCTGAAGGGCCGGCCGTTTCGCTATAACCAACGCGATACGTTGCTCAACGGGGCGTTCATCGCACTTGGCGATACCGCGTTGCCATGGCGCCAGTGGGCCGGCAGCGACGGTTGAGCTTCGGCGGGTGATCTTCACGAAACGTCTACGCGCCGGTCGGCAGTCTTCACAAAACTGAAGACAGGAGCGACTCATGCAGGGTACGCAGGATGGAGGGTTGGTCCTCATCGTGGAGGACAACCGCAATATTTCCGAGATGGTGGGCGAATACCTGGAAGGTCGCGGCTTCGAGGTGGATTTTGCCGCCGACGGGCTGGACGGCTACCGGCTTGCGGCTGAGAACAGCTACGACGTGATCGTGCTCGACCTGATGTTGCCGCGCCTGGACGGGATCGAGGTCTGCAAGCGCTTGCGCGAAGAAGCGCGCAAGTCGACGCCGGTCTTGATGTTGACCGCACGCGACACCCTGGACGAGAAACTCAAGGGGTTGTCCTCCGGCGCCGATGACTACCTGACCAAACCGTTCGCGATCCAGGAGCTGGAGGCGCGTTTGCGCGCGTTGATCCGCCGTGATCGTCGCCAGGTGGGCGGCGAGGTGTTGAAGGTGGCCGATCTGGTGCTGGATCCGGCCAGCTTGAGAGTGACCCGCGGTGGCAGCGAGCTGCAGTTATCGCCCATCGGGCTGCGCCTGCTGACGATCCTGATGCGTGAATCGCCCCGCGTGGTAAGCCGCCAGGAGATCGAGCGCGAGATATGGGGCAACGGGCTGCCTGACTCCGATACCTTAAGGAGCCACCTGTACAACCTGCGCAAGACAATCGACAAGCCGTTCGACAAGCAATTGCTGCATACGGTGCAATCGGCAGGTTATCGGGTGGCGGATATCTCGCAACAGCCGGAATGACATGGCAAAAGTTGCCGTGACCGAAGGCCTGCCACGCCGAATCAAGCTGGCCTTCATCCTGCAGGCCGTCGTGGCCAGCATCGTCATCACCGCAGGCGTGGTGCTGACCGGTATTGCCGTGCGCGACACCATCCTGGATAAGCGGATGCAGCACGAGGCCGACATGTTCTGGGTAGGCCGGGCGGCGAGCCCGGCATTTCCATTACCGCGGACCTCCACCATGGCGGGGTATGTCGATCCGGCCGCTCCGGGCGACCGCACCGCGCCCCGGTATCTGCGCGAGTTGGCGCCGGGTCGGTACCGGATCGCGGTGCCCGGCGCTCCGGAGCAGTTCGAAGAGGTGCTGGTTGATCGCCGCCCGCAAGGCAGCTTCTACCTGGTATTCCAGACGGACCACATTGATCGCGCCATCGGCCTTACCGGGCTGGTGTCGTTGATCCTGTCGTTGCTGGTGACCTACCTGGTGTCGTGGCTGACCTACCGCACGTCCAAGCGACTGGTGGCTCCGGTCGGTTGGCTGGCCAACGTGGTAACGCGCTGGGACCCGCGCGACCCCGACGCCAGCCTGATCAAGCCCCACAACCTGCCGGTCGAAGCGGGCAGCGAAGTACGCGAACTGTCACGCGCGCTGGTCGGTTTGGCCGACCGGGTAGCGGATTTCGTCGAGCGCGAGCGTGACTTTACCCGCGACGCCAGCCACGAGCTGCGCACACCGTTGACGGTGATCCGGGTGGCGACCGACATGATGCTCGGTGATCCGGATACCCACCCAACGACATTGCGTTCGCTGGCCCGCGTGCAGAGGGCCGGACGTGACATGGAGGCCGTGATCGATGCATTCCTGATCCTGGCGCGCGAAGCCGACGTGGCGCCACAAAGCATCCAGTTCGATGTGCGCGACATCGTCCAGGAACAAGTGGAGCGCATCCGTCCCATGCTTCGCGACAAGCCGGTCGCGATCGAGCTGGTCGACAACGGCGGGCCGCAATTATTCGGTCCGCCGCACGTGTTGGCGGTGATGGTGGGCAACCTGCTCAGCAACGCCGTCCAGTTCACCGATCACGGCAACATCGAGGTGCGGCTGGAGGCGGCCAGCGTGGAGGTGCGCGATAGCGGCATCGGCATGGACGCGCAAACCATGGCCAAGGCGTTCGAGCCGTTCTATCGGCACGATGCTTCGGGCGATGGCGGGCGAGGCATGGGGCTGTCGATCGCGCGCCGGCTCGGCGAACGCATGGGTTGGCCGGTGAGCCTGGGCAGCCTGCCGGGACAGGGCACTACTGCGACCATCCGGTTTCTCGGCTAGCCCGGTGGGACAGGCGGTCGGGTCGCGCTATCCTCGGCGCCTGATACCACGGAGCCGACCATGCGCCCACTTTTCTTCGCACCCGTCCTGCTGCTCGCGTTGACCGCCATGAACGTCCACGCACAACAGCCCGCGGCGGAGACCGGGATCACATCCAGGACCGCGCTGGTGATCCACGGCGGCGCCGGTTACGTGCCACGGCAGTCACTCAGCGCTGATGACGAGAAGGCGGCGCGGGCCGACCTTGGCCGGGCGCTGGATGCGGGTCACGGGGTTCTCGCGGCCGGGGGCACCGCGCTGGATGCGGTCCAAACGGCGATCCAGGTGCTGGAAGACTCCCCACGCTTCAACGCCGGTAAGGGCGCGGTATTCAACGCGCAAGGTGGCCATGAGCTGGATGCGTCGATCATGGAGGGCCACACCCGACGCGCCGGGGCGGTTGCCGGCGTGACCACCGTGCGCCATCCGATCAACCTGGCGCGAGCGGTGATGGAGCACAGCAAGCACGTGATGCTGGCCGGTGAGGGCGCCGAAGCTTTTGCTGACACGCAGCCCGGGATCGAGCGGGTGTCCAATGACTGGTTCGACACCGAACACCGTCGACGCGCACTTGAAAAGGCGCAGGCTGCGGTCGGCGACGACACGCCGGGGCAGTACTTCGGCACGGTCGGTGCGGTCGCTCTGGATCAGCACGGCCACATCGCCGCGGCGACCAGTACCGGTGGCATGACCAACAAGAAGTGGGGGCGGATCGGTGACGCCCCGATCATTGGTGCCGGCACCTGGGCCGACGACAATTGCGGCGTGTCCGGTACCGGTTGGGGTGAGTTCTATATCCGCAATGCGGTCGCCCACGATATCTGCGCGCGCGTTGCCTACCGCGGCGACTCGCTGGCCGAAGCGTCTGAAGAGGTCGTCAACCGGATCGTCCCCGCCGCTGGCGGTGACGGCGGCGCGATCGCACTTGATAGCGAAGGCAATATTGCGATGCCGTTCAACACCGGGACCATGTACCGCGCCTGGATCAAGCCTGACGGAAGTCGTGGCATTGCGATTTTCGAGGACTAGGGCCTGGTGACCGCCACTACCGCACGTCGGGAGCCGTGTGTCGGCAGGTCGTGTACGGGGGGGCGGCGGGTTCCAGGCCGGCGTTACCGCGATTGTTGTGGCAAAATTGGCGGTCTGGCGTGGCCTTGGTTGCGTCTACCCGGAAATTTTCGGGTGAACTTCCGCGAATGGCTCCCTGGATGACCAAGCCCCTACTGATGCCGACCCCATGCTGATCCGCGAGACCTCGATTCACGGGCAACGTCACTGAGATGGCTGATCAGATCGGCCATCTGCCACGCGGTCCCGGCCGCGTGCTGAAAGCAGCCAGGTGGTCGTTGCAGGGGATTGCTGCGGCGTGGCTGCATGAGTCCTCGTTCCGTCTGGAAGTCTGTCTGTTCGTGGTGCTCGCTCCGCTGGGCTGGTGGCTGGGCCAGACGCCCGTCGAGCAGGTGTTGCTGATCGGGTCAATGCTGCTGGTGTTGAGTGTCGAACTGCTCAATTCGGCGATCGAGGCAGTGATCGAACGCTATGGAGCGCAATTCCACGAGCTGTCGGGTCGGGCCAAGGACATGGGTTCGGCTGCGGTATTCGTGCTGATGCTGAACGTGGCACTGACCTGGGCGCTGATCGTCGGGCCGAGATGGTTCTGATTCTTTATTCAACTGACATGGGACACACGCGTGCCTGAGATGCTGATGGATCCTGAAGTCTGGATCACCCTGATTACGCTGAGCTCGATCGAGATCGTGCTGGGCATCGATAACCTGGTGTTTATTTCGATCGCGGTCAGCCGGTTGCCGGTGGAAACCCGAGAGCGAGCGCGCAAGATCGGCATCGCGGTCGCCTGTCTCAGTCGTATCTGCCTGTTGCTGGTCCTGGCATGGTTGGCCGGACTGACCAGCGATCTGTTTGAGCTGTTTGGCCGGGGTATTTCAGTACGCGACCTGGTGTTGATCCTGGGCGGCGTGTTCTTGTTGATCAAGGGCATTATGGAGATCCGTGAGTCGATCCGTGGCGAGCCCGAGTCGGAGGACGTCCACACCAAGCCGGCGGTCTCGTTCGGGATGGTGCTGGCGCAGATTGCCGTGATCGATATCGTGTTTTCGCTGGACTCGGTGATTGCGGCGGTCGGCATGGCCAACCAGACCTGGATCATGGTCTGCGCGATCCTGTTGGCCGTGGTGGTGATGTTGGCGGCCGCCACGCCGCTGGGACGCTTCATCGATCGCAACCCTACGGTCAAGATGCTGGCATTGGCGTTCATCGTGCTGATCGGCGTCTACCTGATCCTGGAAGGCTTCGGGTTGCATATCTCCAAAGGCTACATCTATGGAGCCATGGGGTTCTCGGCACTGGTCGAGGTGTTGAACCTGGCGGCCAAGCGTCGCGCCGCCAGGCAGCAACTGCACCACTAGGCGAGCCCTCTTCACCCGGCGTCTATTGCATGGTGCGGTCGGCGGTGGTGCAATGCCGACCATCGTCGGGAAAGGAGTCGTGCCATGCGAATCTTGCTTGTGCTGGCGGCTGCAATGCTGCTCAGTGGTTGCGGTTACAACACCATCCAGCAGAAGGATGAAGCCGTTTCCGCCGCCTGGTCACAGGTCCTGAACGTGTACAAGCGTCGGGCCGACCTGGTGCCCAACCTGGTGGCTACGGTGCAGGGCTATGCGTCCCACGAGCAACGGGTGCTGACCGAAGTCACCGAAGCGCGCTCGCGGGTTGGCAGCATCAATGTCGATGCCGGCGATGCGGCGTCACTGGAGCAGTTCCAGCAGGCGCAGGGACAGTTGCAAAGTGCGATTGGTCGGTTGTTGATGGTCAGCGAGAACTATCCGCAGTTGAAGGCCGACCAGAACTTCCTGCAGTTGCAGGCGCAGCTGGAGGGCACCGAGAACCGGATCACGGTCGAGCGCCAGCGTTACATCGAGTCGGTGCAGGACTACAACACCTTCATCCGCCAGTTCCCGACCAACCTGACGGCGATGGTGTTCGGGTACGACACCAAACCGAATTTCTCGGTGGACAACGAGGCGCAGATTCGACAGCCACCGACGGTTGATTTCAGCCAGCCGGGCGCCACTCCTGCGACCGCGCCGACACCATCGGAGCCTGTACAGCCGGAGCCGGCACAACCGGAGCCTGCGCCGGCGAATGGCTGACGATAGCGCCATCGCCGTGGTCGCGGCAGCCCCCACGCCGCATTCGTCGCGCGGCATGGGGCGTCTGTTGCGGCCCTGGCTGGTGGTCGCCCTGCTACTGGTATCGGGCGTGCTGTCGGCGCAGGATCTTGCACCGATTCCGCCGCTGGATTCGCCCGTGGTGGATACCACCGATACCCTCGATGCGGCCACCCGCCAACAGCTGGTGGCCCAGGCACTGGCGTTGCAGCAACGCAAGGGCAGCCAGTTGCAGGTGTTGGTGGTGCCCACCACGTTGCCGGAGGACATCGCGCAATATGCGGTGCGTGCCTACGACCAGTGGCAGCTCGGTCGCGAGAAAGTCGATGACGGCGTGCTGCTGGTGGTTGCCCGGGATGACCGCCGGGTCCGGATCGAGGTCGGCTACGGCCTTGAGGGCGCGATTCCCGATGCGACCTCGATGCGGGTGATCCAGGAATACCTGGTGCCGCAGTTCCGCCAGGGCGATTACGCCGGTGGCATCGTCGCCGCCACGGGTGCACTGACCAGCCTGATCGATGGCGAGCCGTTGCCGGCACCCATGGCCGACACCCGGACTGGTCGTGACGGTGGCGGTTGGCTGTTTGCTGTGTTCGCGGCCTTTATTGCCGCCCAGGTTGCACGAGGGGCGTTCAGCAGTGCATCCCGTCCAGTGCGCGGTGGGCTGGTGGCCGCCGCTGCCGGTGGCGTTGCCTGGTTGTTGTCGTCGTTGCTGCTGGTTGGCGGCATCGGGGCGGTCATCGGCCTGCTGTTCGGACTGGGTGGCGGCGGCGGTGGGCGATTTGCGCGACACCACGGCATTGGAGGATTCGGTGGGATTGGTGGTGGCGGGTGGGGCAGTGGTGGCTTTGGCGGCGGAGGCGGTTTCGGCGGCGGCGGGTGGGGTGGCGGCGGTGGCATGAGCGGAGGCGGCGGCGCCTCGGGCAGTTGGTGACGATATGTTGATGCGAATGCTCAGGCACCTGTTTGCACCTTCCACGCGGCGGTTGTTTCCGGCCGAGCGCTTGCAACGCATCACCGCTGCGGTTGCCGACAGCGAGCAGCACCACAGTGCAGAAATATGTTTTGCGGTCGAGTCGGCGCTGTCGATCCGCGCGGTCTTGGCGGGACAGTCGGCGCGCGACCGGGCGCAGGAAGTGTTCGCGCAACTCGGAGTATGGGACACACGTGGCAACAATGGCGTGCTGCTGTACCTGTTGCTGGCCGATCACCGCATCGAACTGGTCGCCGATCGCGGCTTTGACGACCGTGTCGGATCGAAGCAGTGGCGAGGTGTCTGCGAGTTGATCGAAGAGCACCTCAAGGCCGGTGAACCCGAAACTGCCATCGTGCGCGGTATCGAGGCGATATCGGTGCTGGTGGCCGGACATTTTGCGCGCGATCCGGATGATGAGGATCGCGACGAGCTGCCGAACCGGCCCCACCTGCTGGGCTGAGCGGGCACAATAGATTGAACCTCATCGACCGGGACCGCACGCTTCATGATCATCCTGCACCAGATCAATCCAATCGCTTTCAGCCTCGGGCCGTTGCAGGTTCACTGGTACGGCGTCATGTACCTGCTGGGGTTTGGCATCGCCTGGTGGCTGGGCTTGCGCCGCATCCGCGCGGGACGATTGCCGGGCGTGAACGAGCAGGCGTTTGGCGACCTGCTGTTTTACGGCATGCTCGGGGTGGTGCTGGGCGGGCGCATCGGCTACGTCCTGTTTTACGGGTTCAGCGACTTGCTGGATGATCCGTTGATGCTGCTGCGCATCTGGGAAGGCGGGATGAGCTTCCATGGCGGCTTGCTCGGGGTGGCCGCGGCCGGGTACTGGTGGTCGCGCAAGCAGGGCCTGCATTTCTTCGATGTGGCCGACTTTGTCGTGCCCCTGGTGCCGGCGGGACTGGGGCTGGGCCGGGTGGGCAACTACATTGGCGGCGAGTTGTGGGGCAAGGTCACCGATGGCGGCTGGGGCGTGCTGTTCCCGCGCGCGCCGGAGTTTGCCGGCTGGAGCAGCGAGCAGCTGCAGGCGCAGTTTGCCAGTGGGGCCCTGGACCGGTTCGCCCGCCATCCCTCGCAGTTGTACCAGGCCGTGCTTGAGGGCTTGGTAACGTTCTGCATCGTGTGGTGGTTTTCGCGCAAGCCGCGGCCACGTTATGCCGTGTCCGGACTGTTCCTGGTGCTGTACGGCAGCTTCCGGTTCCTGGTCGAGTTCGTGCGGGTGCCCGACGTGCAACTGGGCTACCTGGCGTTCGGCTGGCTGACCATGGGCCAGCTGTTGAGCCTGCCGCTGATTGCGCTGGGCCTGTTCTGGCTGTGGCGTTCCCGTCGCTCGCCGACCGTGCAGCCACAGCCGCTCCCGGAGGCCTGACATGCGCCAGTACCTGGAGCTGCTGGGTCACGTGCTGGAGCACGGCACCGAAAAATCCGATCGTACCGGCACCGGCACCCGCAGCGTATTTGGTTGGCAGATGCGTTTTGACCTGGCCCGGGGATTTCCGCTGGTCACCACCAAAAAGTTGCATCTGCGCTCGATCGTGCACGAGCTGCTGTGGTTTCTGCAGGGACAGACCAATATCGCCTACCTGCGCGACAACAAGGTCAGGATCTGGGACGAGTGGGCGGATGCGGACGGCGAGCTTGGCCCGATCTATGGCAAGCAGTGGCGTCGCTGGGCGGGCGCGGACGGCCAGGAGATCGACCAGATCGATTGGGTGGTGAACGAGATCAGGCGCAACCCCGATTCGCGCCGCTTGATCGTCTCGTCATGGAATGTCGCGGACCTGCCGGACATGGCGTTGATGCCGTGCCACACAATGTTCCAGTTCTATGTCGTGGACGGCAAGCTCAGCTGCCAGCTGTATCAGCGCAGCGGCGACATTTTCCTGGGCGTGCCGTTCAATATTGCCAGCTACGCCTTGCTGACCCATATGGTGGCGCAGGTGTGCGGGCTGGAGGTCGGCGATTTCGTGCATACCCTGGGCGATGCCCATCTATATTCCAACCACTACCAGCAGGCGCGCGAGCAGTTGTCGCGCGAGCCGCTCGCGCTGCCACGGTTGCAGTTGAATCGGCAGGTGCAGGATATCTCCGGTTTCACCTACGCCGATATCGAAATCCAGGGCTATGACCCGTTGCCGGCGATCAAGGCACCGGTGGCGGTGTGATGGTCGAACTGGTGCTGATTGCGGCGCTGGACCGGCACCGCGCGATCGGTCGTGGCAATGACATGCCGTGGCGCCTGTCCGACGACCTCAGGCGTTTCAAGGCGCTGACACTGGGCAAGCCGGTACTGATGGGGCGCAAGACCGCCCAGTCGTTGGGACGTGCATTGCCGGGCCGGAGAAACCTGGTGTTGACCCGCTCGGGTCTGGCGCCGTTTGACGGCATGCAGCCGGTGGCATCGCTCGAGGCGGCGATCGACCTGGTTGCCCGGGACGGTGGCAGCGAGCTGTGGGTGATCGGCGGGGGTGAGATCTATGCCCTGTGCATGGCAGCGGCAGCGCGAATGCACCTGACCCATGTGGATACGGTGGTCGCGGATGCCGATGCTTTTTTCCCGGCGTTTGACCCACTGCAATGGCAGGTCACTGGCCGCGAGCGCCAACCGGCCGACCCCAGACATGCATACGGTTTCGAATTTGTCGACTACCGCCGGTGCGGCCAATAGGCGTGGTGATTCGCGCTTAGCGCCGCGGACGCTGCCGCGGCTTTGGCGGATTGGCGGGTACATCCCGGCCGGGGACCTGGACGACGCGCAGTTGGTCGGTATCCAACTGGATCGCGGTCAGCTTGCCGCCCCATACCGCGCCGGTATCGATCGCGTGCACGCCGTGGCCGATGAACAGCTCCAGTGCCGACCAGTGACCGCAGACGATCTTCAGGTCACGCTCGACGCGGCCGGGTACCGCGTACCACGGATAGAGTCCCGGTGGCTGGGTGCCGGGGACCCCCTTGTCGTCGAATGAAATCCGGCCGCGTGGCGAGCAATAACGCATTCGCGTAAGCAGGTTGATGATCGCGCGCTGGCGGTCGATTCCGGCCAGCCGGGGGTTCCAGACCGGCCCGTCGCCGTACATGTGCTTCAGCAACCGCGGGTACTGGTCGCCCCGCAGCAGTGCTTCGATTTCACGGCCGTGCTTCTCGGCCAGTTGGGTGGTCCATTTGGGAGCCAGGCCTGCATGCACCATCATCCAGCCCAGTTCGCGGTCGACGTGAACCATTTCCTGCCTGCGCAGCCAATCCAGCAAGGTATCGCGGTCGTGGGCGAAGACGACACGCTGGAGGTCGGGATTGACTCGGCGCTGGTCTTCCTCGCGACGCTCACCGACCGCCAGCAATGACAGGTCATGGTTGCCCAATACCACCTGCACGTTGTCGCGCAGCGAGTGCACCAGGCGCAGGGTTTCCAGCGATTGGCCGCCGCGATTGACCAGGTCGCCACAGAACCACAGCCGGTCGCGGGCTGGATCGAAGGCGATTTTTTCCAGCAGCCGCTGGGTGATGTCGTAACAGCCCTGCAGATCACCGATTGCCCAAACACTCATGCCAGGCCCGCCATCAGTGCAGGGTGCGCGGCACAGTCAACGTAAAGACAGGCACGGGGACGTCGAAGTGGGTGCCATCATCGGCGACCATCGCGTAACTGCCCTCCATCGTCCCCAGGTCGGTCTCCAGTACGGCCCCGGAGGTGTACTCGAAGCCTTCGCCGGGCCGCAGCCACGGCTGCTCCCCGACCACGCCTTCGCCCTCGACCTGTTGCACCTTGCTGTTGGCATCGGTAATCAGCCAGCGGCGCGAAATCAGCTGCGCCGGCACGGCGCCGCGGTTGTGGATCTGGATGGTGTAGGCGAAGACAAAGCGATCCTGCTCGGGCTCGGACTGGTCGTCGAGATACCGGGTGGCGACCTTGATGTCGAATGCATAATCGGTGCGGTGTTCCATATCTGACAGTGTAAGTCGTGACCGGCTGGAGCGGGGGGCGGTTGTCGTCAGCGGGCGAGCGAGTTGGCAAGGCGGATGAACTCAGCGACGTCGATCTGCTCGGCGCGTGCCTGCGGACTGATCCCTACGGATTCCAGTGCGGCGGCGTCGCATAGCCGCGACAACGCGTTGCGCAGGGTCTTGCGGCGTTGTCCGAAGGCATCGCGAACGACGTGGGCAAACAGCTTCCGATCTTGGATGTCGATGCTGCCGGCGGCATGCGGCACCAGGCGCACGACGGCGGATTCGATTTTTGGTGCGGGTCGGAATGCGCCCGGCGGCACCAGGAATAGCGGTGTCACCGTGCAGTAGGCCTGGAGCATCACGCTCAGCCGGCCGTAGATCTTGCTGCCAGGGCCGGCGGCCATGCGGTCTACCACTTCCTTTTGCAGCATGAACACCATGTCCCGGATCGACGGGGCGTGGTCGAGGGCATGGAACAGGATCGGCGATGACAGGTTGTACGGCAGGTTGCCCACCAATCGCAGTTGACGGGTCGATACATCGGCAATGTCGGCGGCAAGCTCGCGAAAGTCGACCTGGAGCACATCGCGGTTGATGACCGTCAACTCGCCATGCGCGCGCGCGGCGGCGGTCAGCGGGACAATCAGGTCGCGGTCGAACTCGATCACGGTCAGTTCGCCATGACGTTGCAGCAGCGGGAACGTGATGGCGCCCTGGCCGGGACCAATCTCGACCAGCTGGTCACCCGGTTTGGGGTTAACCGCCTGCACGATCTTGTCGATGATCGTGCGGTCATGCAGGAAGTTCTGACCCAGGTGTTTCTTTGCCTTGGCCGAGAAGCCACCGGAAGACGCGTGGTGGTGTTCGCCAAATGGGGTGTGCGGGGTCGTCATGCTGTCAACCGGTGCTTGCGGGCCTTGGCAAGCTGGGCGCAATGACGCGCCGCGGCGAGCAGGCTGGATGGATCGGCAATACCCTTGCCGGCCAGATCGAGCGCGGTACCGTGATCGACGGCGACACGGGGGTAGGGCAGGCCAAGGGTCAGGTTCACCGCCTGCTCGAAGCCGCTGAACTTGAGTACCGGCAAGCCCTGGTCGTGGTACATCGCCAGCACCACATCGAACCGGCGCAGTTTGTCCGGCAGGAATGCGGTATCGGCAGGTAGCGGGCCGATCAGGTTCATGCCTTCGGCGCGTAGGGTTGCCAGTACCGGTTCGATGACGTCGATCTCCTCATGCCCCATGTGACCGGCTTCGCCCGCATGCGGGTTGAGCCCCAATACCGCGATGACCGGGGCGACAATGCCGAAATCCGCCGTCATCGCCGCCTGCACGATCCGCAAGGTGCGGGTCAGTGATTCAATGGTGATCGATTCACTGACGGCACGCAGCGGCAGGTGGGTGGTGGCGAGCGCGACCCGCATGACCGGGTTGGCCAGCATCATCACCACCTCGCAGCCGGCCTGTTGCGCCAACAGTTCGGTGGTGCCGTTGTAAGCGATGCCGCCCTGGTTGATCACCGCCTTGTGCACCGGTCCGGTCACCACGCCATCGAAACCACCTTGCAGGCAGCCGTCGGCGGCACGCCGCAGTGCATTGATCACGGCTCCGGCATTGCGTGGGTCGGGTTGACCGAACGCGACGGGTACGGCGTTGGGAATGTCGACCAGGGCCAGCTCTCCTGCTGACCCGCTGGCCTGGTCTGGGGTAACCAGCCGTAGCGGCAGCCCGAGTGCGGCGGCGGCGGCCTGCAACGTGGGACCATCGCCGAATGCGGTCAGTCGATAATCCCGCGACTGCTGCACCAGGCGCACGCACAGTTCAGGCCCGACGCCGGCCGGCTCGCCTGGGACCAGCGCAAGCCGGACCGGGGTCATCTCAGTTGCCGTCGGCGGGACTCACGGCAGGCGCGCTCTCCTGCTCGGCGGCTTGCTCCGCAGCTTGCTCGGCCGCGGCGGCGCCGGAGCGGAAGTCGACGAACGCCTCGCCACGCATTTCGCGCAGGAACCGGTTCCATTCGTCCTCAAGCTTGCGCCGGCCGATGGTCTCGCGGACCTGGGCGCGCTCGGACTGCTCGCCAACATCGGCTTGCCGGACACCGGTGCGCTTGACGATGTGCCAGCCGGCCGCGGTGCGGAAGGGTGCAGACACGTCGCCGTCGGTCAAGGCGGCCACCTCGCTGCCGAAATCGGGGCCGAACTGGTCCTGGGTAAACCACCCCAGGTCGCCCCCGCGGTTCTTGGAGCTTGGATCTTCAGAGTGCTCCCGCGCCAGCTCGGCAAAATCGGCGCCGCCGACAATGCGGGCGTGCAGGGTATCGACTTCGGCCTTGGCCTGGGCGTCGGTGGTGGTGCTGGGGTCGACGCGGATCAGGATGTGACTGGCTTTGTACTGCGTGGCCATCGCCGGATCGGAGGCGGATGCCGCGCGGACGTCGACCAGCTGCAACAGCTGGAACCCGCTGGGACCGCGGATCGAATCGGTGATCTGGCCAGGGGAAAGACCACTCACCATATCCTTGAACGCGGCCGGAATTTCATTCGCCGCGCGCCAGCCCAGGTCACCGCCTTCCAGTGCGTTGGGGCTGTCGGAGTAGCGGACCGCTGCCGCGGCGAAATTCATTTCACCGCGCTCAATGACACTCTTGATGCCGTCGATCTTGCTTTGTCCGGTACTGATTTGTTCCGGGGTGGCACCTTCTGGCAATGCCACCAGGATATGGGCCAGGTGGTATTGATCGCCCGTGGCCTGCTGCGCCGCCATGGCGGCATCGACCTCGGCGTCACTGACCGACACCTGGCTCTGCGCAAGGCGCTGGCGCAAGCGCTGGACCAGCAACTCGTCGCTGATGGAGTCGCGGAACTGGGCCAGCGACGTACCATCGCCAGCCAGTTGCGCGGCCAGTTGGTCGACGCTGGCCTGGTTTTGCGCAGCGATCGCCCCGATGGCCTGGTCGACCTCCTGGTCGGTCACGCGCACGCCGGTGCTCTTGGCCCGTGCGACCTGCAGTTTGAGCAGGACCAGCCGCTCGGCGACCTGGCGTTCAAGCACGTCGTCCGGAGGCAGCTGGTCGGACCGGCCAGCGTACTGGTTACGGATATTGGCCAGCGCCCGGTCCAACTCGCTTTGCAGGATGACATCTTCATCCACCACGACGGCGATGCTGTCGATCGGCTCAAGTTGTTGCGCATGGACGACGGGCACCATAAGAAGCGCACCGGCGAGAAGACAGGCGAATAATTTCATCATGGGATCGGATCGAGGGAGTTGTCGTAATCGTCACCATCCAGAGAAGATGGTGGCACCAGATAAAGATCGTCACGATCATAGCCGAGGATAGCACGGCTCAATATATCCTCGGTCTTTTGGCCGGCCGAGCCTAGGCCCTTGAGCTCGAACTCCAGACGCAGGGAATCATCCAGGTCGCCGTTGCGCTCGCGGACGTAGCGCCGCGCGATCAGGCGCACGGCCATGCAGCAACTTTCCCACTGCACGCCGGCGATGGATTCGAGCAACTTGTCGTCTTCCAGCGAGTAGTAGTAGCGACCGACCAGGCTCCAGTTCTGGTTGACTGGATACAGGAACGAGAAATCCACCTGCTCGGTGAGGTCGCGCCGGTATCGGTAGCCCAGGTTGACCACACCGACATCGCCGATCAGGTAGCGCGTGCGGATGCTGGCAAGGTCCTCGCGACGGTACTTCGGGTCCCATTGATAGGCGGCGTTGATGCTCCAGCGGTCGGTGGCGTAGACCCCGACGTCGGCGACCCAGGCCGACTTGCCGCGCTCGACGAGGTCTTCACCAGGTACCACCACGAGACTGTCGTCGAAATACTGGATCTGCCCCAGGCTGACCGACACACGCTCGCGTCCGTCGTCCTGGCTGATCAGGCGGCTGGTGACGGCGGTCGTCAGCTGGTTGGCGTCGATCTGCCGGTCCGGGCCGGTATAGCGGTTGTCACGGAACAGCTGCCCCCAGCTGAACGTCATCGGATTGGTGTCGAAACGCGGCAGGCCGCCCTGGTCCCGGTAGGGGACATTCAGGTAATAGACCCGCGGCTCCAGGGTGTGCAGGTAGGACTCGTTGCCGAAGCTGACCTCCCGGTCGAAGAACAACCCGGCGTCGACCGACGCGATCGGCAAGCTCCGCGTCGGCGCATCGTCACCGCCATTGGCCGCCGCGAGGTTGTCGTCGAGCTGGTAGGCGGTATAACGCCAGGCCAGTTTGGGGGTGACGAACCAGGCGGCGCCTTGCAACGGCATGCTGACAAAGGGTTTGAAGTCGAGCCGACTGCCCTCGTTGCGGACCTCGTGGCGAAAGTGGACTGCTTCGGCATTGACGCCGACTTCAAACCAGCGGGCAAACGGCTGCGCCCAATTCAGATAGGCCCGAGGCATGCGGTCGTAGCGCAGGTTGCGTTCGGTCAGTGTGTAATCGGCGAGCTGGTTGTGGTCGGCCATCAGGCCCGCATCCCAGTGCTGGCCGCGGCCTAACACGCCGACCTGGCTGCGGATCTGCCAGGTCGACAGGCCGTAGAGGCTGTTGCTGGAGTCTTCCAGGTAATGGGTGTCACTGACCCAGCCCAGATTCGCCTGGGCGCGCCATCCACCGCCCAGCGCATGCACCGCGTCGAACTTGAATTGGCCGCGGTCGTCTTCCGGCAGCGTTGCCCCGGCGATCGGTCGCCCTTGTTCGTCGTTGAGGTAACGCCCGGGTTCATCGCCAGGGAGTTTGTCCTTGGGCAGCCATTCTCCGGAAAACTCGCCGCGTCCTCCCTCATACAGCCAGCGGAACTCGCCGCCCAGCTGGATGCCTCGATTGGTCATCAGCCGCGGCATCAAGGTAGCGTCGTAATTGGGCGCCAGGTTGAGGTAGATCGGCTGGCGCCAGTCGAAGCCATTGCGACCGGACACCTTGATCGACGGATACAGCAGGCCGGTGCGACGGCGGTCGTCGATCGGGAACATCAGCCATGGCACGTACAGCACCGGCACGCTGCCAATGCGCACGGTGGCGTTGTGGGCTACGCCCAGGCCCTCGGCGGTGTCAAAATCAATCTGGCGGGCGCGCAGCTCCCACCCGCGCTGCGATGGGGCGCAAGTCGAGTAGGTCGAGCTCATCAAGGCACCCTGGTCTCCCTGCATCCTGATCTGTTCCGCGCCGCCATTGCCGCGCTGCTCGATCAACTGGTAACGCAGGTCCTCGATGGTGTGGGTGTCGGCATTCTGGTCGCCGTGGGCCCGTTCGGCCACGATGCGCATCCCGGAATCCTGGTAACGCACGCTGCCCTCGGCCACGTAGGTGCCGTCCTCGCTGTTGTAGGACAGCTTGTCGGTGCCCAGGAACTGGTCGCCGCGATTGAGCTCCACGTTGCCCTTGAAGACCGAAAGGTTGCTTTCACTGGCACTGAGCGCGTCACCGGCGATATCGGTCGGCTGGTCGACGCGCTCACCGTCGACGGGAGCCGAAGGCGGTGCCTCGATGAACGCCGGCACGGCGTCCTCGATCGGGCACAGCTGCCAGTTCTCGGCGTCATCCGCCGCATGGGCGGGTAACGCCAGTGCGATGCACAACGACAATGGCAGCAAACGGAGAGTGTTGCGCACGTAGCGATCCGGGAATCCTGAAACGGCAGTTAGCTTGCCGCATCGACGGGGTCGCGGCAACGAGGGTGTGGGCGGGGATGCTGCAACATTCATGTTTGACCGCTTCTCGGAAAGTCGCATTAGGGATACGTCAACGGCCGTTATGGTTCAGTGCTCCAGCAGGGCGCCGACGTGGGCCAGGCTGCATTGTCGTAATGCTTCCAGGTCGTAACCGCCCTCCAGGGTGGATACCAGACGGCCGTCGGCGTGGCGGTCGGCAATCTCGCGCAACTGCCCGGTCAACCAACCAAAGTCGTCGGCATGCAGGCGAAGGCTGGCCAGCGGGTCGCGCCAATGAGCGTCGAAGCCGGCCGATATGAACACCATCTGGGGCCTGAAACCAGCGACGGCGGGCAACAGGTGCTCCCGCCATGCGGCGTGGAACACATCGCCATCGGCCGCTTCCGGCAACGGCCAGTTGAGTATGTTGCCGATGCCGCGTTCACTGGTCAGTCCCGTATGCGGATACAGCGAGGACTGGTGGGAGGAGACGTACATCACGCGCGCATCGGCCTGGAAGATCGCTTGGGTACCGTTGCCGTGATGGACGTCAAAATCGATCACCGCCACCCGCCGCAAACCGTACTGTTCGCATGCGTGAGCTGCGGCAACGGCAACGTTGTTGAACAGGCAGAAGCCCATCGCAACCCGGTCGGTGGCGTGGTGTCCGGGAGGGCGGACAGCACAAAATGCACGGCGGGCCTGGCCGGCCATCAACGCATCAACCGCCGCGATACCTGCCCCGGCGGCATGCAGGGCCGCTTGTGCCGAGCCGGCGCCGAGCAGCGTGTCCTGGTCGAGAGCGACGGGTGCAGCATCCGGCAGGACCACGGTATCGAGCACTTGGCGCAGCAGGCCGGGATGGTGGACGCGGAGCAGTTGGCTACCGGTGGCAGCGGGTGCCTGGTGCCACGGCAGGTCCGGCCAGACCTCGCTGATCGCCTCGATAACGGCTTGCAGACGGGCAGGGCTTTCGGGGTTGCCGGCGCCCGGCAGATGCCCGAGACAGGCCTGATGGGTATACAGGTGCAGGTCGGCGGCATTCACGGCTGCCGCCACCGGCTCAGGTCTTGCGACGCTCGTGTTGCCATGTGACTTCACCGTGGCCACTGGCGCGGGCGAGGACGCGACACAGGACGAACAACAGGTCCGACAGCCGGTTCAGGTAGCGCACCGCTTCGGGCCGGACGCTCTCGTCGCGTGACAGGGTGATGGTGGCACGCTCGGCGCGACGCACCACGGTGCGGGCGATGTGGCACCGCGCCGAGGCCTCGCCACCACCGGGAAGAATGAACTCCTTCAAGGCGGGCAGGTCCTGGTTGAACTGGTCCAGGTGTTGCTCCAGACGGTCCACGTCGGCATCGGTGATCGCCGCGTGGCCCGGAATGCACAGCTCGCCACCCAGATCGAACAACTGGTGCTGGACCGCGATCAGCAAGGTCCGGATGTCGTCCGGGACCTCGCTGGCCAGGACCAGTCCGATCGCCGAGTTGGCTTCATCGACGGTGCCGTAGGCGTTGACCCGCGCCGAGTCCTTTGCCACCCGGCTGCCGTCACCCAGTCCGGTGGAGCCATCGTCACCGGTCCTGGTGTAGATCTTGGAGAGACGATTGCCCACGGTCGCCAATCAGACCGTCTGTGCGTGCAGCGAGGGAAGGCGCGAGCGCAGCAGCGCGAAACCGCCGAACAGGATTGCCGAGTAGAACAGCGTACCCAGCACCGACCACTGGAAGAACGGGATGCCGGCGGCATAGGCCGCCGTCAGTCCGGCAACCGTCTTGGGATACATCGGATCGGCCAGGAACGCGCCGAAATTGGTGATGACGAAGAACAGCACCGAGCCCGCCAGCGAGTAACCCAGCACGGTGCCGCCGCGAACCTTGCCGCGCAGCCCAAAGCCCATTACGGCGGTCACTACGATGCAGGCGTAAACCAGCCAGATGCCGATGCCGTTGAACCAACTCGCATACAAGCCGCCGTTGAGCGATGCCAGCACCAGATCCGACAGGAACAGGCCAATCAACGGCACCAGCAACGCCCAGCTGCGGCTGGCGAAATAGGCGCCGCCAAACAGTGCGATTGCAGTCACCGGCGAGAAGTTCGGTGGATGTGGCAACACCCGGGTGAGCGCGGCGAGCAGGATCAGCCCGACCAGCACCAATGGGCCGACGGCGAACAGGGAAACAGGGGATTGGGAAGGTTTCATCGTGATCTGGGTGCGGGACGACGGAGCCGTTAGCATAGCGCAATGGCTGCCAGTTCCCGATCCGTCGAAACCCTGCCCGAAGAGGCTTGTGTGCCTCCTGCGGCGTCGCATGATGTGTTGATCATTGGCGGTGGCCTGGTGGGCTCCAATCTGGCCATCGCGCTGGAACAGGTGGGGGTCGACGTCGGACTGGTGGAGGCCGTGGCGCCGGCAGACCCGTCGACAGCCGCGCAGGCCAGCGTTTTCGATGAGCGCAACCTCAGCTTCGCCGAGGCGACCGTGAATGCGCTGACGGCGCTGGGAGTGATGCAGGAGCTGCGTGCACCGGGCGGGGCTATCGAACGGATCCACGTCAGCCGCCGCGGGGATTTCGGACGCAGCCTGCTGCGTGCCTGCGACCATGGCCGCAGCGAATTTGGCCGGGTGGTGGTCGCACGCGATTTTGGCCAGGCGCTGGAAGCACGGCTGTCCGGACTGTCCGGTTTGACGCGATATCGTCCGGCGCGTTTCCAGACGCTGGAACCGGACCAGGAAGGGTTTCGGGCTGTACGGATCGCCGACGACAGCGGTGAGCACTTGTTGCGGGCGCAGCTGCTGGTCGGCGCCGATGGCACGCGCAGTGCGGTGCGCGAGAGCCTGGGTATTGGCGCCCGGGTGCACGACTACCAGCAGACCCTGTTTGTCACCCGGATGCGGCCCGAACGCGCGCCCGACGGCACCGCCTATGAACGTCTGGGTGCGTCCGGTCCGACCGCCTTGCTGCCGCGGGGTGATCGTCATTACGGATTGGTGCACGCGGTTGCACGCGACGATGCGGAGGCGGTCGCGGCGCTGGACGAAGCCGCGTTCCTGGCGCGGGTGCAGGCGGCGTTTGGCTGGCGGGCCGGACGTTTCCTGGCGTGTGGCCCGCGGGTGGCCTACCCGGCCATCCGGGTGCTGGCCGAGCGCACACACGCCCATCGCGCCTTGTTGGTGGGTAATGCCGCGCAGACCATCCATCCCCTGGGCGCGCAGGGCTTCAATCTGGGATTGCGTGATGCACTGATGCTTGCCGAGCTTGTTGAAGCGGCGCGCCGGGCGGACCCGATGGCTGATTGCGGCGCCACCGGCCTGCTGGCCACCCATGCGCAGCGGCGTGCGCAGGATCGCCGGCGGACGCTGGAGTTTTCCGATGGACTGACACGGATCACGACGAACCCATCGCCACTGCTGAGGCCGCTTCGCAGCCTCGGATTGCTGGCGATCGATCAACTGCCGTCCTTGCAGGCGAGCCTGGTGGCCGGTGCGTTGGGCTACCGCGGCGACGTGCCCGCGTTGTCACGCCGCCGGGTGGATGACGCATGAGTCGGCGCGGGATGCTCGATGCGGTGGTGGTGGGTGCCGGCGTGGTCGGCTCCGCCGCGGCGTTGGCGCTCGCCCTGCGCGGGTTGCGCGTTGCATTGGTGGAAAACCGCCAGCCGGCCCCATGGCGACGCGATGCACCAGATCTGCGGGTGTTTGCCTTCGCGCCCGACAACGCGGCCCTGCTGGACCGGCTGGGGGTGTGGAATGCGATCACCAGCGCACGCATCCAGCCCTACCGCGAAATGCGTGTCTGGGACGCGGCTGGCGGCGCGCCGCTGGTATTTGATGCCGACCAGCTGGCGCGGCGTGAGCTGGGCTGGATCGTCGAGAACGGGTTGCTGGTTGACCGACTCTGGAACGCCTTGCCGGGGGCCGGAGTGCAACTGCTTTGTCCCGAGCAGGTCACGTCACTGGAGCAGGACGCCGACAGCGTGAATCTCGGATTGGCGTCGGGCGGTCGCCTGCGCGCACGCCTGCTGGTGGCCGCCGACGGTGCCGATTCGCAGCTGCGCGCACTGGCCGGGATCGATGCCCCGCGGCACGATTACCACCAACGTGGGCTGGTGGGGTTCATCCAGCATGAGCGTGCGCATCAAGCGACTTGCTGGCAACGGTTCCTGCCGGGCGGGCCGTTGGCGTTCCTGCCATTCAGCGACACCGATGATGGCCAGCCGCGCAGCTCGATTGTGTGGACCTTGCCGGAAGATGAAGCCGCGCGGCTGTTGGCGGCCGATGACAAGACGTTCCTGGCCGAACTTGGGCGGGCGTTCGACGGGCCGCTCGGAGCGCTGCTTGCGGTGTCCAAGCGGGCTGCGTTCCCGTTGCGCCGGCAACTGGCCACCACCCAGCTGGCTGGGCGGATGGTGCTGGTGGGCGACGCCGCGCACGCGGTCCATCCACTGGCCGGGCAGGGCGTGAACCTGGGTTTGCGCGATGTCGCCGGCCTGGATGCGATGCTGGCCGGGACGATTGCCGGCAATGGCGATCCGGGAGCGGGCAGTCGCCTGCAACGTTGGGACCGTCAGCGCCGAAGCGACAACACGATTTCAGCGCACGCCTTCGAGATGATCAACCGGATGTTTTCCAACGATGCGGTCGCGCCCACGTTGTTGCGCGGGCACCTGCTCGGCCTGGCCGGGCGCATGCCGCCGCTGACCCGGGCACTGTGGCGTCACGCGGCCGGGCTGCGGGACTGATGGTGGGCGCCTGGATCAGCGCTTGGGCATCGCCAGCACGGTGATTTCTTCACGATCGTGAAACAACTGGCGGGCACGGATGACCATCGGCCGGTGGGTCTGGTGCTCGAAGGCCTCCAGGCAGATCCGGGTCTCCTCCCAGCGCTTCTTCATCGGCAGCTTCAGGTTGAACACCGCGTACTTGCACCAGCCTTCGCGAAACCAGGTTGCCATGCGGTCAGCGACCCGGCGCGGTTGTTCGACCATATCGCAGACCATCCAGTCGACCGGGCGTCGCGGCTGCCACTGGAACCCGTCGGCGCGTATGTGTTCGACCCGGCCGCTTTCCAGCAACTGCTCGCGCATCGGGCCGTTGTCGACGGCGGTGACCAGCATGCCGTGGCGCACCATCACCCAGCTCCAACCGCCCGGCGCCGCGCCCAGGTCGACGGCCTGCATGTTGTCGCGCAGCAACCCCTTGCGTTCGTTGTCGTCCAGCAGCGTCAGCAGCGCCTCTTCCAACTTGAGTGCGGATCGGCTCGGGGCGTCGGCGTGCATCCGCAGCCGCGGAATCCCCAACGGCCATGGCGAGCTGTCCGCCGGCGTGCTGGTGGCCAGCACCAGATGGTGGCCGCCCAGGAAAACCACGTGCAGTCGCGGCCGGCGCAGGTCCTCCTTCGCGCTGAGCCAACCGGCCTTGCGCAGCGCCGGGCGCAGCGCGTTGCCGAAACTGCGGGCCAGCCCGGCCAGCGGCTTGCCGGCATCCGAGTCGGGATGTTCGACCCACAAATCGCCAAATCGCGGCTGGCCCTGGTTCGCGTTGGGCAGCTCTGCCAGCGCAGCAAGCAGCGGAGTGATCCGGTCGGTGGGATCCAGCGCGCGCAAGTCGGCCAGTCGCAACAGCTTCTGGCGGGCGAATACCAGTTGGTCCAACGGCACCGCGCGCGAAAGCGCCAACGCGTCGGCGGTGATGAACTCGACATAGCCGTTGCCACGCTCGGCACGCGCGTAACCCGACACGCCGACAAGGGCGGCCCGCTCGGTGAGCTCGGCAGCCAGTTCCGGTTCGAACCCGGCGCGGCACCAGCAAAAAAGTGCATCGGCCATGTCAGTACCCGACCCCGCCGAGTTGCGCATAGCTGGCCAGTACTTCGCGCGCGGCAGTTCGATGCAGGTCGCGCACGACCGCGATGCCGCGTCGCTCCAGCTCACCCACCCAGTCGCTGGGCAACGGGCCTTCGTCGAACTCGGTCAGCTCCTCAACGTCCTCGCTGCGTGCGCCGATCAGCAACCGGTCGATGCCGGCCCAGATCGTCGCCCCATAGCACTGGCAGCAGGGTTGCGCGGAAGTCGCCAAGGTGATTGGTCCGGCGCTGACCCCGGGTTCCACCTGGTTGAGTCGGCTGCGCTGGGTGCGCTGCTGGGCCAGCATGTAGGCCATGGTTTCAGCATGTGCCAGCGAACAGGCCTGGGGGACCACCCGGTTGACCCCGATGGCGAGGATGCGGTCGTCGCGGTCGAACACCGCCGCACCAAACGGACCGCCGCTGCGGGCATCGATGTTGCGCCGGGACAGGTCGATGGCCAGCGCAACCTTGGCGTCGTCACCGGTGTAGGTGGCGGCGGTATCGATCGCTCCGTGGACCCAGACCGGCAAGGTCAGGTGGATTTGTGCGTACAGCATCGGCAGGTCTCCATTATTTCAACCGGGCCTGGTTGCTGCCCTGGCACCGGTTATTCACGCATTGGCAATGGCTGATCGCCGGGAAGCCGCAGACCGAAGCCATGCCGGTGCTCGCGCATTGTGCCTGCACGCGGGCCGGGTCGGTCGGGCTGTCGAGGTTGACGCATGAGGGGTAATAGCCACAGCAGTTGCCGACGTTCTTTACCGTGCAATCGGCGTCGCTGTGGCAACTGCGGTCGATCTGGACCGGGTTGCCGGTGATGATCCGCCCGACACTGCTGGCGGGTGCCGGCGTGGGTGAGCGATGACCGTCGATCGTGGATGGGGCGCTGCAGCCGGCCAGCATCAACAACAGCAATAGCCATGGTACGAAAAATCCCGGGGTGCGTTTGCTCTGTCTTGCTGGCAGGCAGTGACTCAAACCTTGTTGGCCCAGATGTCGCGCAAGGTGACACTGCGGTTGAACACCGGCTTGCCGGGCGCATGGTCGCGGCGATCGGCAACAAAGTAGCCCACGCGTTCGAACTGGAAGGTCTGCTCCGGTGCGGCCAGGACCACCGAGGGCTCCACCTGCCCGGTCACGGTGCGGCACGAATCGGGGTTCAGGTGATCCTGGTAGGTCTTGCCGTCATTGTCGTTGTCCGGGTCCGGTACCAGGAACAGGCGGTCGTACAGGCGGATTTCCGTGGCGATCGCGTTGCGGGCACAGACCCAGTGGATGGTGCCCTTGATCTTGCGGCTCGCGCCTTCCAAGCCGGGCCGGGATTCGGGGTCGAGGGTGGCGTGCACTTCGATCACCTGTCCCTGCTCATCGCGCACGACACCGGTGCAGCGCACGATACCGGCACCGCGCAAGCGCACCTCGCCCCCCGGGACCAGACGTCTGAAGCCCTTGGGTGGCACTTCGGCGAAATCATCGCGCTCGATCCACAACGCATTCGAAAAGGGCACCTGGCGCGAACCGAAGTCCTCATCCTTGGGATGGTTGGGGAAGGTGAGCGACTCGGTGTGGTCGTCGGGCAGGTTGTCGATGACCAGCTTCAGCGGATCCAGTACCGCCATCCGACGGGCCGCAGTGGCATCCAGGTCCTCGCGCAGGCAGCCTTCCAGTACCGAGAAATCGATCATCGAGTTCTGCTTGCTGACACCCAGCCGGTCGACGAACAGACGCACAGACGAGGGCGTGTAGCCACGGCGGCGCAGTCCCAGCAAGGTGGGCATGCGCGGGTCGTCCCAGCCATCGACCAGCCCGGACTGCACCAGCGCCATCAGCTTGCGCTTGCTCATCACGGTGTAGTTGATGTTCAGGCGCGAGAACTCGATCTGGCGTGGCTTTGCGGCCTCCAGCGGCAGGCCGTTGGAGGTCAGCGGCTTCAGCAGGTCGGGGTGGCCGGCCAGGTCGACCTGGTCCACGCACCAGTCATACAGGGGGCGGTGGTCTTCGAATTCCAGCGTGCACAACGAATGGGTGATGCCCTCGATTGCATCACCCAGTGCATGGGCGTAGTCGTACATCGGGTAGATGCACCACGCGTCGCCGGTGTTCTGGTGCGGCACGTGCTTGATCCGGTAGATCGCCGGGTCACGCAGGTTGATGTTGCCGCTGGCCATGTCGATCTTCGCCCGCAGGGTGCGCGCGCCGTCGGGGAACTCGCCGGCACGCATGCGGCGGAACAGGTCGAGGTTCTCGTCGATGCTGCGGTCGCGGAACGGCGATGGCCTTCCGGGCTCGGTCAGGCTGCCGCGGTACTCGCGTATCTGCTCGGCGCTGAGGTCGCACACAAAGGCATCGCCCTGGGTGACCAGCTTTTCCGCCGCCAGGTAGTACACCTCGAAATAGTCGGATGAGTGGCGCAGTTCATTCCACTGAAAACCCAGCCATTGCACGTCTTCCTGGATCGCGGCGACGTACTCGAGGTCTTCGCGTGTCGGGTTGGTGTCGTCCAGGCGCAGGTTGCACACGCCGCCGAATTCCTTGGCGATGCCGAAATCCAGGCAGATCGCCTTGGCATGGCCAATGTGCAGGTAGCCGTTGGGCTCGGGTGGGAAGCGGGTCTTGATCGCCGTGTGCTTGTCGCTGGCGATGTCGTCGCGGACGATCTGGCGGACGAAGTCCTGCTTGAGGGGTGTGCCCGGATCAATGGTGGGGGACGTGGACTCAGACATGCGGCGCATCGGGGAGACGAAGGGGAAGCGACAAGTCTAGCCGGTGTCAGGGCACGGTTCCCGTTGTTGTCACGGCATTGTCGTGGTGCGCGGTATGCTCGGCTGCAATGGCATCACGCCTATTACATCACGCCTATTACATCATGCCTATTGTGGAGCGTACCGATGAGGGTCGTATATGAAGCTGCCGGGATCATTGACGCCCATCTGATCCGTCACGCGCTGGAAGCGGCGGAGATTCCGGTGTTCATCAAGGGCGAAGCCTTGCTCGGCGGCATGGGCGAGCTTCCGATGTTCGGCCTGGTCCAGGTCTGTGTGCCGGATGCGGCCTGGCTTGCGGCGCGCGAGGTGGTGGAAACGGTTGGCCTGGGCGCACCGGTCGCGCTGGGCGAATCGGACCAGGACCATTGGCAGGCAGGCGCCGCACCCGCGGTGGGATGAGAGCGGCTGCCGCGCGTTCAGCCGAGCGCTGGGTCAGGCTTCGGTGCTTCCAGCAGCGCGGCTGGCAATCGGCGCAAGCCTTGTGCGACCTGTTCCAGCAGCGGGCCCATTGCGGAGGTCTTGCGCCATACCATCGCGATGCGGCGGTGCGGCGATTCACCCCTGAAGGGCAGTAGCGCGATATCCGGAGACGGCGGTACCGGCGGCTGGGTCGCCAGTACCGGCAGCAACGTCAGCCCGACCCCGGCGGCCACCATCTGTCGCAAGGTCTCCAGACTGGTCGCACGAAACCCGTCACGCTCCCCGGCGCCGGCCATACGGCAGACATCCAGCGCCTGGTCGCGCAGGCAATGGCCTTCTTCCAGCAGCAGCAGCGGGACATGGTCAAGGTCGCTGATCGCCAGCGATTTTCGCGCTGCCAGCGGATGTCCACGGGGCACCGCCAGCAGGAAAGGTTCATCAAACAGCGGTTGCACATGCAACTGTTCGTCGTGGACCGGTAGCGCGAGCAGGGCCGCGTCCAGTCGCCCCTCGTGCAGGCGCGCCAGCAGGGCGTCGGTCTTCTCCTCCACCAGCAGCAATTCGAGCCGGGGGAAACGCTCGCGCAGTGACGGCAGCACGTGCGGCAGCAGGTAGGGGCCGAGGGTCGGGAACATGCCCAGGCGGATACTGCCGGCCTCCGGGTCCTGGCTGTGACGGGCGATCTGGGTCATCTGTTCGACATTGGCCAGCGCCTTGCGTGCGCGCTCGACGATCTCGCGCCCGATCGGGGTCAGCATCACCTTGCGGGGTGCGCGCTCGAACAGCACCACTCCCAGTTCCTCCTCCAGTTTCCTGATCTGGGTGGACAAGGTGGGCTGGCTGACGAAGCTGGCCGCCGCCGCGCGACCGAAGTGCCGGTGCTCGGCCAGTGCCACCAGGTATTTGAGATCGCGCAGGTTCATGGGGTGCCTCGCTCACGCCGCGTCGCGCCGGCTTGGCAGAGCCGGTGCGACGCGACGCGTGGGTCAGATCAGGCGACCGCGGCTTCTGGCTGCGGCACGGAGTGGGCGGTTGCCGGGGCCGGCGTCCGGATCAGATGATCGAACGCGCTCAGGGCAGCCGTGGAGCCTGCCCCCATCGCGATCACGATCTGCTTGTACGGCACCGTGGTCGCGTCACCGGCGGCGAACACGCCCGGCATCGAGGTGCCGCCGCGCTCGTCGATGACGATTTCGCCGCGTGGGGACAGTTCCAGGTCGCCCTTCAGCCAGTCGGTGTTGGGCAGCAGTCCGATCTGCACGAAGATGCCGTCCAGGTCGACCTGGTGGACTTGCTCGCTCACGCGGTCCTTGTAGACCAGTGTGGTGACCTTCTTGCCGTCGCCCAACACCTCGGTGCTCAAGGCGCTGACGATGATGGTCACGTTGGGCAGGCTGCGCAGCTTGCGTTGCAGGACTTCGTCGGCGCGCAGCTGGCTGTCGAACTCGACCAGGGTGACGTGCTTGACGATGCCGGCCAGGTCGATCGCGGCCTCGACGCCGGAGTTGCCGCCGCCGATCACCGCCACGTCCTTGCCCTTGTACAGCGGGCCATCGCAATGCGGGCAATAGGCGACGCCCTTGTTGCGGTATTCCTCCTCACCGGGAACACCCATCTGCCGCCAGCGCGCGCCGGTGGACAGGACCACGCTGCGTGATTTCAGCGACGCGCCGTTGGCCAGTTGCACCTCGACCAGCCCACCGGGTTCGCTCGCCGGGATCAGCTTGGTCGCGCGCTGCAGGTTCATGATGTCGACGTCGTATTCCCTGACGTGCTGCTCCAGCGCGGTGGCCAGCTTGGGGCCTTCGGTGTAGGTGACCGAGATGAAGTTCTCGATTGCCATCGTGTCCAGTACCTGGCCGCCGAAACGCTCGGCCGCCACGCCGGTGCGGATGCCCTTGCGCGCGGCATAGACCGCTGCCGCCGCGCCGGCCGGGCCGCCGCCGATTACCAGCACCTCGAACGGCGCCTTGGTCTTGATCTCCTCGGCCGCGCGCTGCCCGGCACCGGTGTCCAGGCGGGCGACGATCTGCTCGACCGTCATCCGGCCGGTGTCGAAGGCCTCACCGTTGAGCAGCACGGTCGGCACCGACATGATCTCGCGCGCCTCGACCTCGTCCTGGAACAGTGCGCCGTCGATCGCGACGTGGTGGATGTTGGGATTCAGCACGCTCATCAGGTTCAGCGCCTGCACCGTGTCCGGGCAGCTCTGGCACGACAGCGACATGAAGGTCTCGAAGCGGTACTCGCCTTCCAGGTCGCGGATCTGGTTGGCTTCTTCCTCGGAGATCTTCGCCGGATGGCCGCCGACCCACAGCAGCGCAAGCACCAGCGAGGTGAACTCGTGACCCATCGGGATCGCGGCAAAGCCGACGCTGACGTCGGTACCGATGCGGTTGATCGTGAACGACGGCTTGCGCGGCTGCGAATCGTCGCGGCGCAGGCTGATCTTGTCGGACAGCGCGGCGATGTCGTTGAGCAGGGTGTTGAGCTCCTGCGACTTGTCGCCATCGTCGAGCGAGGCGACCAGCTCGATCGGCTGGACCAGCTTCTCGAGATAGCCCTTCAATTGGGTCTTGAGGTTGTTGTCAAGCATGGCAATGGCTCCATGAAGGCGAAAAATGATGGCTCGGGTGCTTGCAGAAGCGGCCTGGGGCGAGGGGAGGGAGCCGGAGAGAGTGTTCCGGCAACGTCCCAGGCCGCTGATGCAAGCAACCGGATAAGCAAGGTGCGGATTCCGGTGGGCCGGATCGACGCGGCGGAGGGCCGGGCGACTTGCGCCCGGACTCCGTGTCACATGAAGCGGGTGGAGACTTTGGAGAAGCCCTGCCAACTCGCTTTTGATTGTCACTTCCGTAGCGACCGTTACTCCCGTAGGACCGTCACTCCCGCGCAGGCGGGAGTCCAGGGACGTTGCCAATCGACGACTTGACGTCCATGGATCCCCGCCTTCGCGGGGATGACGGCTTACTGTCAGGTGACGGTGCGCTGCCAGGTGACGGTGTGCTGTCAGCTGACGGTGCGCTGCCAGGTGACGGTGTGCTGTCAGATGACGGTGTGCTGTCAGATGACGGTGTGCTGTCAGATGACGGTGTACTGCCAGGTGACAGTTTGTTGCGGGGTGACGATCCGTTGCCGGGTAACGGCAACGGTTCAGGCGATCCTTAGATCTTGCCGACCAGGTCCAGTGACGGCTCCAGGGTCTTCTCGCCTTCCTTCCACTTGGCCGGGCAGACCTCGTTCGGATGGGCGTTGACGTACTGGGCGGCCTTGACCTTGCGCAGCAGCTCGGACGCGTCGCGGCCGATGCCGCCCGCGTTGATCTCGATGATCTGGATCTTGCCGTCCGGGTCGATCACGAAGGTGCCGCGATCGGCCAGACCAACGTCCTCGATCATCACCTCGAAGTTGCGGGTGATGGTGCCGGTCGGGTCGCCGACCATCGTGTACTGGATCTTCTTGATCGCCTCGGAGCTGTCGTGCCAGGCCTTGTGGGCGAAGTGGGTGTCGGTGGAGACGCTGTAGATCTCCACGCCCAGCTTCTGGAACTCGGCGTAGTTCTCGGCCAGGTCTTCCAGCTCGGTCGGGCAGACGAAGGTGAAGTCGGCCGGGTAGAAGAATACGACCGACCACTTGCCCTTCAGGTCGGCGTCGGAGACTTCAATGAACTTGCCGTTCTTGAACGCCTGGGCCGTAAACGGCTTGATTTCGGTATTGATCAGAGACATCAATGGATCCTCGGGTTGGTTGATGAACAGGAGAGAGTGAAGCCATCATAGATCGGCCGTTTTGATTGTTCAAATCGATTGAATTTATCATTGCAATAGATCGTAACTATCAATGGAGTGCTGATGCCTGAACCGATGGCAGTGGGCGGATCACGTCTGGATCCCCGGAGCGTCGCTGTGGGCGCAGCCGATGGAGTACCAGCACGCTCCAGTCCAGATCGCGGTGATCCGCTCGTTTATCAAGTGAAGCCGCGCCAAACCCCCGCTTTTTTCCGGAACCTAGGGTTGTCTCCGGTACGATGCGGCTGGTTAAGCACGCCGATTTAAAACACACCAATGCTGGAGCCCGATGGCACGCATAGACCACACGCTGCGCGCGGCACGGTCGGGGATCGAGCCCGGCGAGGCGGAGTTGTTGCTCGCCCACGTGCTGGGGCGGCCCCGAAGCTGGCTGTACGCCCATGGCGACGATTCGCTGGATGAGCAGAACTCGGCGCGGTTCGAAGTATTGCTGACGCGGCGCCGCGCGGGCGAGCCGGTGGCCTACCTGCTTGGCCAGCGGGGGTTCCGGGACTTCGACCTGCGGGTGGGCCCGGCAGTGCTGATCCCGCGACCCGAGACCGAGTTGTTGGTTGAGCTGGCATTGGACCGGTTGCCCGACACAGTGGTGCTTTCGATTGCGGACCTGGGTACCGGTAGCGGTGCCATCGCGATTGCCTTGGCACGTGAACGGCCACTGGCGCGCGTGGTTGCCACCGACGCCAGTGCGGATGCGCTGCAGGTCGCGATCGACAATGCGGGCCGGTTGGGCATGCCGAACATCGAGTTTTCACAGGGGGATTGGCTGACCCCGCTTGCCGGCGCAAGCTTCAACTTGATCGCAAGCAATCCGCCTTACATCGCCCAGGCCGATGTCCATCTGGGCCAGGGCGACTTGCGTTTCGAGCCGCGCGGGGCGCTGGTCTCCGGCGAAGACGGACTGGACGCGCTGCGGGTGATCACCCGCGATGCGCCGCAGCACCTGATGCCGGGTGGCTGGCTGTTGCTGGAGCACGGTTGGGACCAGGGCGAACGCGTACGCGGGATGCTGGCTGAGGCCGGACTGGTCGAGGTGGCGACCGTCGCCGACCTGGAGCAACGCGATCGCATCAGTCTGGGTCGCAAGCCGGATTGAACCGGTTGGAAGACCGACTTCGCGGGTTGGTGGGCAACGTGCTCAAGACGCACCGGTCGGCTCGGGGAGTGCGGCAACGTTGAGGCCTCGTTAGACTCGGGCCATCTTTCCAGCGAGCGTCAGCATGCG
This sequence comes from Lysobacter sp. A378, assembly GCF_054052125.1. Taxonomy (NCBI): domain Bacteria; kingdom Pseudomonadati; phylum Pseudomonadota; class Gammaproteobacteria; order Lysobacterales; family Lysobacteraceae; genus Lysobacter; species Lysobacter sp. A378. The sequence goes on from NZ_JBSVRK010000001.1 coordinate 887,918, forward strand.
CAGCCTATACCCCGAGATCCAGCCTTACGACACCGGCACCATCGAGGTCGATGAACGCCACACCTTGTACTACGAGCAGTGCGGCAATCCCGACGGCAAGCCGGTGGTGTTGCTGCACGGTGGCCCGGGCGGTGGCTGCAGCAGCAAGATGCGGCGCTTCCACGATCCGGCCAGGTACCGGATCATCCTGTTCGACCAGCGTGGCAGCGGCCGCTCCACGCCGGCCGCCGACCTGGTCAACAACACCACCTGGCACCTGGTGGAGGACATCGAGAAGTTGCGGGTCAAGTTGGGCGTGGACCGGTGGCAGGTGTTCGGTGGCAGCTGGGGCTCGACGCTGGCATTGGCCTACGCCGAGAAGCACCCCAAGCGGGTGACCGAGCTGGTCCTGCGCGGGATCTTCATGCTGCGGCGCTGGGAGCTGGAGTGGTTCTACCAGGAAGGTGCCAGCCGCCTGTTCCCGGAGGCCTGGCAGCACTATGTGCAGGCGATCCCCGAGGTCGAGCGCCACGACCTGATCAGTGCCTTCCACCGTCGACTGACCAGCAGCGACGAGAAGGCCCGGTTGGACGCCGCCAGAGCCTGGAGCGTGTGGGAAGGCGCGACCAGCTTCCTGCATGTCGACGAGGATTTCACCACCAGCCACGAGGACCCGGAGTTCGCACTCGCGTTCGCCCGGATCGAGAACCACTATTTCGTCAACAGCGGCTTCTTCGAGGTTGACGACCAGTTGCTGCGTGACGTCGGCAACATCGCCGATATCCCCGGCATCATCGTGCATGGCCGCTATGACGTGGTCTGCCCGGTGCAAAATGCTTGGGATCTGCATCAGGCCTGGCCGAAGGCCGAGTTGTCGATCAGTCCGGCCTCGGGCCATTCGGCATTCGAGGCCGAGAACGTGGATGCGCTGGTACGGGCGACCGACGGCTTTGCCTAGCTCGCGCTCAGGCCGGGTTGGCGGGTGAACCGTCCGGGTTGCGATCAATCATCCACAGCCCGGCCCACAGTTTCAGGTCCAGTTCGAAGCCTTCGCGCTGCTTCTGTATCAGCCATTGCGGGACCTGCGGACGCGGGACCTTGTGCACGGTGATGTCTTCGTTGTCGACGCCGCCGCCTTCACCCACCTTGACCAGGTCCGACGCACGCACGAACGCGATGCGCTCGCTGCTCATCCCCGAAGAAGTCGGCCCGGTGAGCAGCACGTCGACGCGACCGGGCTCCCAGCCGGTCTCCTCGACCAGCTCCCGATGCGCGGCGCTGGCCAGGGTGTCCTCGGCATGGTCATCGCCGACCAGCCCGGCGGGCATCTCGATGGTGCGGGCGCCAAGCGGCACCCGGTATTGCTCTACGAACAACACATGGTCATCGGGCGTGACGGCGATGATGATCACCGCCATGCCGTTGCCGTGGGTGCGCTCGGCATACTCCCAGCGGCCGCGACGGACCATGCGCAGCCATTGGCCGTCGTAGAGGATTTCGGGAGTTTCGTCATGGTCGGTCATGGTTCGATGCTAACCGCGCCTTGACGCTAAAACACGGTTTGCCTTCAGGCAGGGGCGAATTCAAGGCCTGCGGCGTTGTAGAGCCGGCGGCGGGTCATCGGGCCGAAGCGCAGGCCATTGCACAAGGCCCCCAGGGTCGCGCCATCGGCGCTGTTGCGCAGGAAATGTTCCTGGCTGCCTTCCAACGCCACGTCGCAGGCGATGGTGGACAGTTGCCGGCACAGCAGGGCTTGCTCGCGATGCATGCGCAGCCGTTGCGCGCAGGCTTTGGCCCCACGCAGGCGCAGGAACGGGACTTCCTCGACGCGTTCGAGCAAGGCGTCCAGGGTGTCAAAGTGCGCCAGCAATGCCGCGGCGGTTTTTGCGCCAATCCCCGGTACCCCGGGAATGTTGTCCACCGCGTCGCCGCACAGCGCCAGGTAGTCGGCCATCTGTCGCGCCTGCACCCCGTGCCGGGCCGGCACCCCGTCCGCACCCCAGCGCTGGCCACGGGCAAAATCCCACTGCTCGTCGTGCTCGCCAAGCAGTTGCGACAGGTCCTTGTCAGCTGACACGATCACCGACCGGAAACCGTGCGCCCGTGCCTGCACGCAGGCGCTGCCAATCAGGTCGTCGGCTTCGTAATGGCGGTGCCCCAGTACGCTCAGCCCGAGCGCCGCGCACAAGGCCCGGCACTGCCCGAACTGGCGCCTGAGCTCTTCCGGTGCGGGGTCGCGGTTGGCCTTGTAGGCTGGATACAGCAGGTTGCGAAAACACGAATCCAGTGCCTCGTCGAAGGCCACCGCGATGTGCTGCGGCCGGGTCCGGTCCAGCAGCTCCAGCAGGAACCGGGCGAAGCCGTGCACCGCGTTGGTCGGCCAGTCGTCGGCGTCGCGGAACTCATCGGGCATCGAGTGCCAGGCCCGGAACACGTACAAGCTGGCGTCGACCAGATAAAGGGTGCGGGTGGGCACGGCGGTCGAAGCGCTCAAGGTGTCCACTGGGTGAGCAGCTCGGCGGGATCGGGGCGCTTGCGTTCAGCCGCTTGGCGGGAAGGAGTCCCCAGGTGGATGAAACCGATAACGTGTTCCGTTTCATCCAGGCCCAGCAGGCTGGCCACGTCCCGGTCGTAGGCGGCCCAGCCAGTCAGCCAGCAGCCACCGAAGCCGATTGCCTGCGCAGCCTGCAACAACGCAAAACCGGTGCAGCCTGCGGTGAGCAGGCGTTCCTGTGCGGGGATTTTTTCATCCGGCCCCAGTCGGGCGACCAGGACCACGATCACCGGGGCATGCAGGTAGCGATCGCGGTCCTTGGCGATGGCCGCCTCGCTGGCTTGCGGGTCGGCGGCCAGGTGACGCGCCGCCAGTTGCTCACCGAACACGCGACGTGCCTCGCCGCGGATGGATACAAACCGGAACGGTACCCTGGCGCCGTGGTCGGGTACGCGTGTCGCGCTGCCCAGCAGGCGTAGCAAGGTAGCCGGGTCGGGGCCCGGCTCGCCCAGCAGCATGAAAGGCACCGAGCGGCGGGCATCCAGTGGCGCCAACGGGTTGGGTGGCTGTGAAGGGCTAATGTGATAGGTATTGGTGCGGCTGGCGGACATGCATCACAGTTTGATGAAGGTAATGATTGGCTGACGTATCTTGCCACTAAGCTGCGTAGTGCGTCCGTTGAGACGAGTCAACGTCACACCAACCTCGGAGTAGGCGTGCCTATCCAACCATCGCGTGGCGTCAACGCCGTGCCAACTGATCCTACCCGGGTGCTTGAACAGATCAAGCGACTGGTGCTGGAGCATCTGGGTGGGCTGCCTGGGGAGTTTTACGGGCCGATCGAGGAGACGTTGAATGCGGCAGCCGTGGGTGGCGATGACGCCCATGCCGGACAGGTCGTCTATCAGAGCCAGTCGGCATTGTGGGTGTTGCGCCAACATCATGCAGCCCAGGTGATGCGCTACCGGCAGCAGATCGCGCAGGGGTTCGACGATTTCCGCTCGCCGCATGCTCGCAATCAAGGCGACCAGCCATTGGGCCTGATCGCTGATACCCAGATCGATTTCCACCTGGCAGGGCAAGCGCTCGTCACAGTGCTTCAACACGATTTTGAAGAGCCCCTGGAGGTGATGGACCGGCGCCTGGGACTGTTGGCCGCTGCGCTTGGCGTGGAAGCCAGCGTCAACCCGATCGGTCCGCTACGGCTGGCCAACACCTTCGTAGAGACCTTCAGCGACGAGCAGATTCCCGAGATCCTGCGCGGGCACCTGTTCGGCCATTACCAACACGAGTTGATCCGGACGTTGGACGAGATATACGCCAAGGCCAATACCCTGTTGGCAACGGCGGGCTATGGCATGGCGGAAGTGCCTCGCCGAGCACCGATTTCCGCCGGGTCGCGGTCGCCGGCGTCATCGGGTCGCAGTGAATCGAGTCATGGCGAATTGGGTCATGGCGAATCCGGTCATGCGGATGGGTCTGACGGACGAGGCGGACGAAACTACGACGGTCACGGCCACGCAGACCACATCGGACATGGTGGACACGGCGGGTACGGCCATCAGGCGGGCAACGGTCGCGTAGCGGGGTCAGATCAGGGTTACGGACGTGATGGCCCAGCAGGGCAGTCAGGACAGGCAGAGCAAGCAGGCCATGGCCATCGCGGTCAGGCTGGCGTCGGTGCAGGTATCGGCGGCGATTCCGCTACCCCGCACGAACTGGGTGAGCTGCGCAGCATGCTGCATGCATGGCGAGAGGGCGCTTTGAACAGCCCCGCCGAGCCGACCAGCCAGGCGAAAACGGACGCTTCGTCGCAATGGCACGAGTTGCGGCTCGATGAGGTGGTCAGTGTCGCCTCGCTGCTGCAGGCCGAGCCCGCCGATGCTTTCGCCCGTGCGCTGGCGGGGTCCGGGACATTGGCCGATGTGATCCGGCAACAACTCAGCGGTGGTTCGCGCCGGCTGGGACTGGATCCGCAACGGATCCGCTTCAGCACCGAAGACGAGGATGCGATCGACCTGGTCGGACTGGTGTTCGACTCGCTGTTCCACAGTCAGCAATTCGAGGCCCCGGCGCGGCGGGTGTACGCGCGCCTGGTGTTGCCTTTTGTCAAGGTGGCGTTGACGGACCAGCAGTTGTTCGTGCAGCCGGGGCATCCGGCGCGGCGACTGTTTGACTCGATCACCGAGGCGATCGCCGGCAATCGCGGCGAGACCGCCCATGAGCGTGAGCTGCTGGACCGGGCGACCGCCATCTCGCAACGCGTGGTCGCCGAGTACAACGAGGATCTGGCGATTTTCGAGATCGCCCACCATGAGCTGGACACGATGTTGCAGCAGCAACGGCGACGCATCGAATTGCAGGCCGAGCGGGCGGCGAAGGCGACCTATGGCCGCGAGCGGCTGAACCACGCGCGCGAGTACACCGACACCCTGTTGTCACGTCGTCTCGCCGCTCCGCCGTTGAGCCCCGCTGTGGCCGAGTTCCTGAGTACGACCTGGCGGCATCATCTGGTCCAGGTGCTGCTGCGCGAAGGGCCCGACAGCGAGCAGCTGGTCGAGGCGATCGCGCTGGGCGACTCGTTGGTGGAGGCAGACCGGATCGCCGCAGAAGGCCGTGGTCGCGATCTCGCCCGCCACCTGCTGGCAATAGAGCCGGCGATCAGCACCTGTCTGGCCAGCTCCGGGCTGGGTCACAGCGCTGCCGAGCATGGTTTGGCGGTATTGGTGAAGGGGTTGGTCTATCCCAACACGCCACGCGATCTGCATCCAGCGCCCCCCAGTGAGGCCGAGGAGGATGCGCAGGAGAAGTACCTGTGGCTGGACAAGGGGGAGCGACTGGAATTTGATCCTTCCCAAGCCGATCAACTGCGTTCGCTGGCCGTGGGCAGCTGGTTGCAAGTGACCGATATCCGGGGCAACTCCAGCGCGGCGAAGATTGCCTGGGTCAGTCCGGTCACCGGACGCCGGCTGTTGGTCAGCCGTCGGGGCGTGCGGCTGTTGGTGGCGTCCGTCGAGGAACTGGCGATGCTCGCCGGAGTGGGTCGATTGCGGACGGGTTGTGAGCCGACGGCTTTCGAGCAGGCGATGCAACACGTGCGGGTGCAGCTCGATCGGGCCGCCCATACCCACTGAACACCTGGTTGGGGCTTCGCCGCCGAGGGCGCATCGCGCTGACGAGGGTCATTGGTTACGATGATCCAACCTCGGCAAGGAAGTATGTGCATGACCGCGACGGCGATAACCATTGGCGTGGCAAGCGAGACTGCCCCCGGCGAACGCCGTGTTGCGTTGACCCCTGAAACCGCGAAAAAACTCACTGCCGCCGGTGCCAAGGTGCGCATGCAACGTGGTGCAGGGTCGCGAGCAGGCTTCGACGATGAGGCTTACCGGCAAGCCGGGGTTGAGCTGGCGGATGATGCCGAGTCCGCGCTGCGCGACGCGGACCTGGTCCTGTGCGTACAGGCACCGCCGGTGGAATTGCTGGGGCAGTTGCGCCGCGGTGCCGCGCTGGTCGGCCAGATCGCGCCGCAGGCAGATACTGCGCGCGCCGAAGCAATCACCTCGCGCGGGTTGCGGGCCTTTCCGCTGGAGCGCCTGCCTCGAACCACCCGGGCGCAGGCGATGGACGTGCTCAGCTCGCAGGCCGGCATGGCCGGTTACAAGGCCATGTTGATCGCCGCCCAGCTCAGTCCACGTTTCTTCCCGATGCTGACCACCGCGGCGGGAACCATCCGGCCCTCCAAGGTGCTGGTGGTCGGGGCGGGAGTGGCCGGTCTGCAGGCGATCGCGACCGCCAGGCGTCTGGGCGCACAGGTGGAGGGTTTTGATGTCCGTCCTGAAACCCGCGAGCAGATCGAATCATTGGGAGCCAGGTTCCTCGACCTGGGGGTCAGCGCGGCCGGCGAGGGTGGGTATGCGCGTGCACTGACCGATGAGGAGCGCGCCGAGCAGCAGCGTCGGCTCGGCGAACACCTCAAGGTGGTGGATGTCCTGGTCACCACGGCGGCCGTACCTGGCCGGCCTGCGCCGAAGATCATCAGCGAGGCCATGGTGGCGGGAATGAAACCCGGGAGCGTGATCGTCGACCTGGCCGCCGAGACCGGTGGCAACTGCGAGTCGACCCGGCCGGGCGAGACCATCCAGGCGGACGGCGTCACCATCGCCGGGCCGCTTGACCTGGCCAGCAGTGGTGCGACCCACGCCAGTGAGATGTTTGCCCGCAACGTATTCAACTTCGTCGGCCTGTTCCTTGTCGACGGAGCCATCCAATTCGACTGGGACGATGAATTGCTGGCGAAAACCGTATGGCCGGAGCGACCAGCGGCGGCTTAGACACGGCGATGGCCCGCGCTATCGCGAGTCTTTTCGATGTGTGCCAGCCGCCCGGGTGAGCACGTCCGCGACACGGCTATGATGCGATCAACACCTTGCGGAGAAGCAACGATGGGCGATGGACTGATGGGGCTCTATATCTTCATGCTGGCGGCAATTGCCGGCCACGTGATCATCGCCCGGGTGCCGGTCATCCTGCACACCCCGCTGATGTCGGGCTCCAACTTCATCCATGGCATCGTGCTGGTCGGCGCGATGGTGGTGTTGGGCCATGCGGACACCACGGTTGAGAAGGTCATTGGTTTCGTCGCGGTATTGCTCGGTGCGGGCAATGCTGCTGGCGGTTACGTGGTGACCGAACGCATGCTGGACATGTTCAAACCCAGCAAGCCAGTTGGGAAATCCGGTGATCAGCCCGGTGGCCCGGCGTGATCGCAGACGGGTGGCAATCGCTGTTGGCGGCGGGCAGTTACTTCATCGCCGCGACCTTGTTCCTGCTTGGTTTGCAGCGGATGGCCTCGCCACGCACCGCGCGCAGTGGCATCCGCTGGGCGGGCGTCGGGATGGTGGTGGCGACGGCCGCGACTTTCCTGCTGCCGGGCTTGCACAACTTCGAGCTGATCGTGGTCGCGTTGGTGATCGGCACGGTTGCCGCGTGGGTTTCCGGGCGCAAGGTGGCGATCACCGACATGCCGCAGATGGTGGCGCTCTACAACGGCATGGGCGGCGGGGCGGCGGCGGGGATTGGCGCGGTGGAATTACTGAAATTCTCGTCAATGACGTCGGGCCCGCCGGCCGCGGCATCCGCCGTTGCCGCGTCGCCGGTGCTGTCGGTGCTGGTGCTGGCCGTACTGGGTGCGGCGATTGGCGCCGTGTCGCTGTCGGGCTCGGTGATCGCGTGGGCCAAGCTCGATGGGAGGCTGGACAAGCGGGTGGTGTTTCCGGCGCAGCAGCTGCTCAGCGCCGTGGTCTTCATCGCCATGCTGGTGGCCGGGGGCTGGGCGGTGGTGTCGCTGGAGGTGCCGGTGATCATCGCCTTCTTCGCCCTGGCGCTGCTGCTCGGCCTGTTGATGACATTGCCGATCGGCGGGGCCGACATGCCGGTGGTGATCTCGCTGTACAACGCCTTGACCGGCCTGGCCGTCGCGTTCGAGGGTTTCGTGCTCGGCAACCAGGCGCTGATCATTGCCGGCACCATGGTCGGTGCGGCCGGCATGTTGTTGACCCGGCTGATGGCCAAGGCCATGAACCGGCCAATCAGCGGGGTGCTGTTTTCCCACTTTGGCGGTGGTGGCGAGGCGCAGGAAATTGACGGCACGCAGAAGCCCATTGAGGCCGGGGATGTCGCCGCGATGATGGCGTATGCCGAGCGGGTGGTGATCGTGCCGGGTTACGGCATGGCAGTGGCCCAGGCGCAGCACAAGGTGTGGGAGTTGAGTCAAAAGCTGATCGAGCGCGGGGTCAAGGTGAAGTTCGCGATCCATCCGGTTGCAGGTCGGATGCCCGGCCACATGAACGTGTTGCTGGCCGAGGCAGGCGTGCCGTACGACTTGATCGTCGACATGGACGATATCAACCCGGAGTTTCCGCAGACCGACGTGGCGCTAGTGATTGGTGCCAACGACGTGGTCAACCCGGTGGCGAAAACCGACCCCGCCAGCCCGATTTACGGCATGCCGATCCTGGACGTGATGAATGCCAGGAACGCAGTGGTGATCAAGCGTGGCAAGGGCACCGGCTTCGCGGGTATCGAGAATGCGCTGTTCTATGCCGACAACACCCGGATGCTGTACGGCGATGGCGCGGAGATGGTCGGGGCGCTGGTGTCGGAGCTCAAGGCGCTGGACGGCTGAGGCACCTGGCAGCGCGACACCGTTGGCACGAACAGGGTTTGGCGAGGCCGGCCCGTCAGGAGGTCGCTCAGCGGGTGGTCAGCGCAGCCACCAGCAAAGCCAGCGACAGCCAGGCCAGGTCTGCGGCGTCGTTGGCCAGCCCTGCCAGGGTCCACGCGTGGTGGAAACCCAGGCGGGTGGCTGAATCCCACGGCAGCAGGCCCAGCATCGCGCCCAGGTGGGAGGCGATGATGCCCCAATTGGCCAACACCACGATCGTGGCCGTGGACAGCACCGCCAGCAGCATGCGCCCCATGCCCGCGCGCCAACCACCCAGACGCAGGATCACGGCGACGTCCAGTGCGCCCACGACCGCCATCCAGCTCTTCTGGGAGTCGGTGTAGACGGCCAGCATCACCCAGATCGCGGCGAACCCGCAGATGCCCAGCACCAACAGCAGGCGCGAAAGCACCCAGTGGGGAAACCGGAACGGGCGAGCAGTCGATCGCGAGGATGGAACCATGGAATGGGATGTCGAGTCGGGGGCCGTGCAGCATAGCTGTCGCGCTGCCAACAGCATATTGGACTAGAATGGTCCTACTTCCAGAAAAGCCGGTCTTGGCGGCCTCCCACATGTATTCACGCAACAGCGAACCGGTCCGTTTCGAGCGCGACTGTCCTGCCGTACTGGTCCCCCAGGGCGATGTCGTCAACTTGCCCGCCGGCACCACGGGTTACATCACCCAAAGCCTGGGGGGCAGTTACACCGTGTTCGTGGATGGCAACCTGTTCCGGATTGCCGGCGAAGACGCGGATGCCATTGGCAAGGAGCCTCCCGAACCGCTGGAGCTTGCCGATGGCGCGGATGAAGGCGCTGTCGAGGAGTTGGTGTGGAAGCAGCTACGAACCTGTTTCGACCCCGAGATCCCGATCAACGTGGTCGACCTGGGGCTGATCTATGAGGCCAATGTAAAGGCGCATCCGCAACAAGCGGGGCAGCGGCTGGTCGAGGTCCGGATGACCCTGACCGCTCCGGGTTGTGGCATGGGTGAGATCCTGGTGGCGGACGTCAGCGACAAGCTCAAGATGATTCCGACGGTGACCGAGACCGACGTGGAACTGGTATTCGAGCCACCCTGGAACCGCCACATGATGTCCGAGGCCGCCCAGCTCGAGACCGGGATGCTTTGAGGCTTGAGGCTTGAGCACCGATGCGTTGCGTCGAACGCTGATGGGTGACGGCTCCATGACTCCCCGCATCCTGGACATGCTGTAGCGTGTAATTTTTCCAGGTTTGTGGAGGAGCCCATGCATGGCCCATACCTTTTTGTTCGCGCAGGGCTTGCGGTCGCATTGGTCGCTGGCATGAGCGCTTGCGCCGTGGCGACGGGCAATCCGGAGCCGCAGGACCTGACGCCGGTGCCAACGGCGGATAACGCTGATGCGTTACCGGCAGTCACGCCGGCTCCGACAAAGCTTGGCGAGCTCCCCGGTGAAGGCCCCTACCAGCGCTTCATCGTGAAGTACCGCGATGGCAGCGTCGCAGCGCAAAGCCCGGCAGCCGCACGCGCCCAGTTGGAAGCCAGTGCTGTCGCCAGTGGTCTGGACGGGGCTGCGACGGGCCAATCATTGCAACTGGATTGGCAGCTCCGCCTGGCGGTGGGTGCCGACGTATTCACCACGTCGCGTCCATTGGACCGGCAAGAGGCGGCGGCCCTGATGGCTCAGTTCGGGTCGGACCCACAGGTTGAATACATCGAAATCGACGGCATTGTGACGATCCAGCAGGGGTCGACGCTGCCGCCGCCGGAACCGCTTGGCGGCAACCTTTAGAGCGCCTCGAACCGGTTCGCTTCGACGTTCTTGCGCACCTTGGCCGGGTCCCAGATGCGTCCGTTCATGGCAATGTAGACACCGGCCGGCAGCGATTGCACCGCGCCGACGGCGGTGCCGATATTGAACTGGGCGTCGGAGCCGCGGAATCGTGCGGGGTTCAGCGCACCGGTCAACACAATGGTCTTGCCGGCGATGCTGGCCAGTACGTTGGCCGTCTCCACCATCGAGTCGGTGCCGTGGGTGACCAGCACGCAGCGCGCGTCCTGTGCCGTAATCGTTGCCCGGATCAGCTCGCGGTCATCGTGGGTGATATGCAGCGAATCCTTGCGCAGGATCGGGATCACCCGATAGCGGAACGCGACCCCCAGATCCTCCAGGATCAGTCCGATCTGTGGCTCGCCGATCTGGTAATCCGACTTGTCGTCAAAATAGATCTTGTCGATCGTGCCGCCGGTGGTGACGATGCAGAGTTGGTCCATGGGGCTTCGCGTTGCGGGTTGACCGACGATTATAGGCACCGGCGTTGCCGGGGTGGCAGGTCTACGAGCGCCTGGTCCCGAATCGTGCACGCAGCCCAGGCAGGTTGGCGGCGAATATCACCACCAATGCCAGCAAGGTTTCCATCAAGGCGAACCCCAGCTCGGCCGGGCGTGTCCATGCCGCCATGATCCCGTGGCTGAACCAGGCCAGCGCCAGTACCGAAGCCCAGAACCCGGCCGTGCGCCAGCCAAGCCATGCCGCGATCCCCAGTGCCAATGGCGGCAACCCGAATACGGTCAAGGCGACCCAATCACGCGGCGGCGCAAACCAGGCCGCATACAGCACCGCCAACCCGATCAAGCCAAGCACCAGCACCAGTGAGCGGGCCGGATGTGACCGTGTTGTGGTCCCGGGTTCGCGCGGCGTACTCATCCCAGCCTCCCGGCAATCATCGCGACCCGCTTGCCCAGCGCCCGCGCCAGGTGCGCTTCCTCGTCGCTGATTGGCCGGTCATCGCCCGTGCCAGTGACGTGGCTGGCGCCGTATGGTGTGCCGCCGGTTTGGGTGGTGCTGAGCAACGGCTCGGTAAACGGGATCCCCACCAGCAGGCAGCCGTGGTGCAGCAGCGGCACCATCATTGTCAGCAGGGTCGACTCCTGACCGCCGTGCATGGTGGTGGTGGAGGTGAACACCGCCGCCGGCTTGCCCACCAGGGTGCCGCTGGCCCATTGCCCGCCCAGCCCGTCCAGCCAGTGCTTGAGCGGCGCGGCCATGTTGCCGAAGCGGGTCGGGCTCCCGATCGCCAGCCCGGCGCATTCCTCCAGGTCGCGAGGCTCCACGTAGGGCGCTCCATCCTCCGGCACCGATGGTGCGACCGCCTGGGTGACTGCGCTGACCGGCGGCACCGTGCGCAGCCGGGCACTCATGCCCGGGACCTCGCCGATCCCGCGTGCAATCTGCCGCGCCAGCCGCGCGACCGCCCCGTTGCGGCTGTAGTAAAGCACCAGAATTTCCGCCATTGCCTTGCGCACCCAGCATCAAAGCGCTCAAGGATAGAGGAAGCCGCTGCCGTCATCAGTTAACCTGCTGTGGATGGAACCACTGGACTCCCTCAACCGCTGGAGCGAGCGCGTGCGCGATCGCCCGCGCGTGCTCAGCTTCCTGCGCTTTCTTGGCAGGCGAGTGCTGGACGACAATCTGTTCCAGGCCGCCGGCGCGTTGTCGTACACCACCGTATTCGCCCTGGTGCCGCTGTCGATGGTGGTCTTCGGGGTGCTGTCCGGATTCCCGGTGTTCGCCGAGTGGAGCGAGCGGCTGAGTGATTACATCTTCTCCAACTTCGTGCCGTCCGCGGCGCGCTCGGTGGAGGGATATCTGCTCCAGTTCTCCAGCAACGCCGGCCAACTCACCACGGCGGGCATTGTCGCCCTGGTGGTGTCCTTGCTGATTACCCTGAACGGCGTTGAAGTGACCTTCAACCGGATCTGGCGGGTCAAGGCGACCCGGCCCAAGGTCGGTCGCTTCCTGGTGTACTGGATCGTGCTGACGTTGGGGGCAATCATCGCGGCGGCCAGCCTGGCGGTGTCGGCGCGGTTCTTCTCGCTGTCGGTTTTCGACACCGCGGCCGGGCATGCCTTGGAAGTGGTGATGCTGCAGGTGGCGCCGATGGTGCTGGAACTGATTGCATTCTCGGCGATCTATCGCGTCGTCCCCCATCGCACCGTGCAGTGGCGGCATGCGATTGCCGGTGCGGTGCTGGCCACCTGCCTGTTCGAACTGGTTCGCTGGGGGTTGGGGGTGTACCTGGGCACCTTCGGCAACTACTCGCGGATCTACGGCACCGTCGCGTTCGTGCCGATCTTCATGATGTGGATCTTCCTGAGCTGGGTGGGGGTGTTGCTGGGCGCATCGCTGGCCTCCTCCAGTTCCGCATTCCGCTATCAACCCGTGTCGATGCGCTTGCCGGTCGGGTATGAGATCTACGGCTTGATGCGGCTGTTGGCGCGTTTCAACGAGGCGCGCGAACGCGGGGAGGGGCTGCATAGCGAGGATATCCAGCACCTGGAGCCGATACTGACCGACGCGCTGATCCAGGAAATGCTTGCCCAACTGGGCGGGATCAATGTGGTGCGGCGCGCCGACGATGGACAGTGGCTGCTTGCCCGGGATCTCGACAACCTGGCGCTGGGCGAGATCTACGAGGCCTGCCAGCTGCGTATCCCGATCGCGGAGGTGCACTTGCCGTGCCGGGACGATGCCTTGGGCAAGTCTGCGGTCGCCGCCCTGGACGAATTGCGAATACCCCTGCGCGACCTGCTCAAGCGCCGGGTTTCCACCATCCATGCCGAGGACTGAACCATGACCCGAACGAGCGTTGTCGTATTGCTGGTTGCCGTGCTGCTCGCAAGCTTGCTCGTCGCCTGCCAGCCCGCCGGGGACCCCGCGACCGAGTCGGCTGTTGCGCCGCCGTCGCCGGAGTCGACGGCGGCTGCGCCGGATTCACCAGGCATGGAAGTGACGGCGCCAGGACAGACCGCGCCACTACCGGACGCCGCCCATGTCCCGGTCCTTCAGGTCACCACCATCGATGGCGACCCTTACGATCTGGCCGATCATCGTGGCAAGTGGGTGGTGGTGAATTTCTGGGCCACCTGGTGCCGGCCGTGCCTGGAGGAAATGCCGGAGCTGTCTGCCCTGGATGCGATGCGCGAGCACGTCGAGGTGATCGGACTGGCGTACGAGGACATCAAGCCGGCGGACTTGAAGGCTTTCCTGCTGGAGCATCCGGTGGTGTATCCGATCAGCATCGTCGACACCTACGATCCGCCGGTCGGCTTTGACACCCCGCGTGGATTGCCGATGACCTACCTGATCGCGCCCGATGGCAGCGTGGCCAAAAAAATCCTTGGCCCGGTCACCGCCAATGAGATCGAGGCGGTGATTGCCGCCGCCACGTAAGCGGCACCGATGAGAATGGTGCGGTGCCTCAGCCGGCGCTCATCGCGAGCACCGCCGACGCGAAATCGTTGGCGAAACCCTCCATGTCGAACACATCGCCATCGCGGCGACGCTGGTCCAGCCTGGACCGGACCGTATCCAGCTGCCGGGGGTTGCGACCCAACTCGATGGCGCGGGCGATGAACGCCCGGTCGTCGGGCATGTTCATCTCATCCATCCCGAGGTGGTGGTTGAGGCTGCCGGCGACGCGTGAAGCGAAGGTCTGGCCGGGCCGGGTCAGTACCGGGCAGCCGGCCCACAGCGCGTCAGAGGCGGTGGTATGGGCGTTATACGGCTCGGTATCCAGGAACAGGTCGGCGTGGCGAAGCCGCGCAAGATAGTCCGCATGCGGTTGCTTGGCCATGAACACCAGACGCTGGGGGTCAACGCCTTCGGCCTGGGCCACCGCCCGTAACCGCTGGTCGGCATGACCCGGTCCGGACAGCAACCACAGCACGCTGCCGGGTACGCCATGCAACACCGCCAACGCACGCTTCACGCTGTGGGCGTTGAGCTTGTAGCTGTTGTTGAAGCAGCAGAACACCACGCCATTGCCATCGATTCGCGGCGGCAGGCCGCACTCGGCGCGCGGCGGTGGCGGCGCGACTTCGCGTGTGGTGTCGGAGGGCTGGAAGCAGCGGGGCAGGCGGACCACTTTTTCGCTGAAATGCGGCGCCAGCGATTCGGGCAGCACGAACCCATCCGCCAGCACGAAGTCGATCCAGGGCGCACCCGAGGTTCCCGGGTAGGCGAGCCAGTTGACCTGTACCGGTGCCGGCCGCATCGCCAGGACTTCCGGCACGCCGCCGCCGCCCCAGCCACGCAGGTCGAACAACACGTCGATGCGGGCCTCCCGGATGGCTTCGGCGACGTCGGCATGACGGCGTCCGGCGACGTCATGCAACCGGGTCGCCCGACCGAGTCGCTCCCGGATCGGGCTGCCATCGTCGGGATTGAGGGCGAACAGGTGAACGTCGATCCGCGCCTGGGTGGCCAGCGCTTCCAGCAGGGCTACCGTCAGCAGGCCGGTCGGGTGGGCACCAAACCCGTTCGACAACAATCCGGTCCGCACCGACCTGCTACTGGCGGGGATGGGCTGGCGGGTGGACAGCGGTAGCACGGCACGAGCGATGCTGGCCGAGCGCAGGCGGGCGCAGTGAAGTTGCTCGGCGGCGGTGCTGTCCTCACTCAGGAACGCGAATGGTTCGATCGCGGCCTGTCCGCGGCGGACGGCGTCGCGAACCTGGTCCGACAGCCGGTCCAGATCGCGCCAATCGCACAGCTTGCGGCGCCAGGCCAGCAAATAGGCGGCCAGTTGGGGTTCGCCGGGGGCGAGGACATGGGCCCGTGCGTAGGCATCCGCGGCCGCTTCGGCCTCACCGATGTCTTCCAGTACATGGCCCAGCCAGACGGCGATGCCGGGATGGTCGGGCGCGTTGCGTGCCGCCGCGCGCAGGCTGGCCGCAGCCTGGGCGTGGTTGCCTTGCATCCATTGTGCGCGGCCCAGGCGCGCCAGTGCTTCGGGATGTCCCGGCCGCAATGCCAGTGCACGCTGGCAGGCCGCCTCGCCGGCCCTGGCGTCGCCGGCGTCCAGTTCAGCTTCCGCCAGGACGATCCATGCCATCGGGTTGTGCGGTTCGCGGGCCACCGCTCGGCGCAGGTCATTGCCCTGGTCGATGGGCGGCATGGCTCAAGTCCCCTGCTTCATTCGCTGTGGGTCAGTCGCGCCAGTTCATCGGCCTGGTGCTCCTGCTGCAGCCGCTCCACCAGTCCATCCAGATCGCCGGTCAGGATGTTGGGCAGGTCGTACAAGGTCAGCCCCTCGATCCGGTGATCGGTGATCCGGCCCTGCGGATAGCTGTAGGTGCGGATGCGTTGGCTACGGTCGCCACTGCCAACTTGCAGCTTGCGGTCCTGGGCAATCGCGGTGGCCGCCTTGCTGGCCTGCTGCTCGGCCAGGGTGGCGCGCAGGCGCTTCATCGCGGTGTCGCGGTTGGCGTGCTGGCTGCGCTCGGTCTGGCTTTCCACCACGATGCCGCTGGGCAGATGGGTGATGCGGATTGCCGAATCGGTTTTGTTGACGTGCTGGCCGCCAGCGCCGGAAGAGCGGAAGGTGTCGACCCGCAGGTCGGCCGGGTTGATCTCGATCGGCTCACCTTCGGGTTCCACCGCGATGATCGCGACAGTCGCCGCCGAGGTGTGGATGCGGCCCTGGGACTCGGTCTCGGGTACGCGCTGGACCCGATGGGTGCCCGATTCGAACTTCAGCCTGGAGTAGGCGCCGCGGCCTTCGACCCGGGCGATGACCTCCTTGAAGCCGCCGTGCTCGCCTTGGCTGGCCGATTCGACCTCGACCCGCCAGCCTTGGCGCTCGGCGTAGCGCGAGTACATCCGGAACAGGTCGCCGGCGAAGATCGCCGCTTCGTCGCCGCCGGTGCCGGCGCGGACTTCCAGGTAGAGATCGCCGTCATCGCGCGGGTCTTTCGGGACCAGGTGGGCGAGCAGCTCGGCGTCCAGCTGTTGCAGGCGTTCGGTGGCGGCGGTGATCTCCTCGTCGGCCAACTCGCGCAGTTCCGGGTCGTCACGCATGGCCTGGGCGGCGGCGAGGTCGGCGTTGGCCGCGGTCTCGTTGGCCAGTGCGATGGCAACCGGCTCTAGTTGCGAGAACTCGCGTGAGAGCTGGCGGAAACGCTGGTTGTCGCCGATCACGCCGGGATCGGCGAGCAGGCGCTCCAGCTCCTCGCGCCGTTCGACGAGGGCTTCGAGCTTGCGGCGCAGGCTTGGGGTCATGGGTTCTCGTCGTCTGGGGTGCTGCCGTCGATCGGGAACAGCTTGTCGGTGGCCCGTGCCAGCTCCGTGTCTCCGGTCCAGGCGGCCTCGCGCAAAGCGATGGTTGGGGCATGCAGCAGGCGATTGGTCAGGGTGTGGGCGAGGAAGTCGAGTACCGCGGAGGGTTCCTCGCCGGCAGCCAGCTGCGCTTTGGCTTTCGCCAATGCCTCGGCCCGGACCGCTTCGCCATGAGCGCGCAGGCGCTTGAGCGGTGCGGTACGGGTACGTCCGATCATCGATTCCATGAAGCGGGCGACCTGCACCTCGACGATCGCCTCCGCCTGGTTGGCCGCTTCGCGGCGCCCCTGGCGATTGTCCTCGATCGATCGCTCCAGATCATCGACGGTGTAGAGATAGACATCGCGCAGGCTGGCGACATCGGCAGCGATGTCGCGCGGCACCGCCAGGTCGAGCAGCAGCATCGGTCGATGCTTGCGCGTGGCCAGTGCGGTGGCGACTTGTTCGCGATGCAGGACCGGTTCGCGCGCGGCAGTGGCCGACAACACGATGTCGGCCTCGGACAGGTGCCGGTCCAGCTCCGCCAGCGGCAGGGCGACCCCGCCGTGGCGACTGGCCAGCGCTTGCGCGTGCGCCAGGGTGCGGTTGGCGACCAGCAGCCGCTTGACCTTGGCGTGCACCAGATGGCGCGCGGCCAGCTCGATGGTCTCGCCGGCACCGATCAGCAGCACGGTCGAGTCTTCCAGCGCAGCGAATGATTCCTGTGCCAGGCGCACTGCAGTCGAGGCAACCGACACCGGATTGGCACCTATGCGGGTGTCGGTGCGCGCACGTTTGGCGGTAGTGAAGGTGTGCTGGAACAACCCGTCCAGCCGGGTGCCCAGACTGCCGGCCGCGCGTGCGCTGGCCCAGGCATCCTTCACCTGGCCGAGGATCTGTGGCTCGCCCAGGACCAGTGAATCCAGTCCGGTGGCGACCCGGAACAGGTGCCGGACCGCGTCCGCATCGGCATGCCGGTACAGATAATCGTGCAGCGCATCGCCGGAGCCGCCAAACTCACCAGGACAATTGGCCAGCCAGTTGGCTACGGCTTGGCCATCGTCGGTGCTGACCGCATAGATCTCGGTCCGGTTGCAGGTCGACAGCAACGCGACTTCCTGGACCTGGGGCAGCGCGCGAAGGGACGCAAGCGCCGCCGGCAAGGTCTCAGCCGAAAACGCCACCCGCTCGCGCAGGCTGACCGGCGCGGTCTGGTGGTTGATGCCGAGAACATGCAAATTGGTTGTCGCCGAACTCATTGAAGATGCGTTACCGGTTCAGGTGCTTGCGATAAGCTGCTGGCTGCCGAAGGTCGGTATTCTACCGGCCCCGTGGAACGAGGACCCCGAATCCGATGCCAGCTGCCTTGCGCGCACTCGCCGCCAGTGCCGTCATCGTCGCCTTGCTGGGGCTGGTGGCGCCCGTCGGCCGAGCGTCCGAACCGGTCTTGGCGCCGGTCGATGACCCGGTCGTAGATACGCTGGAGCCCTTGCTGGCCGCCGAGTTTGCACTGCAGGCGGGGAAGCTGGACCAAGCCTCGCATTGGTATCTGGCAGCCGCACTGGCCGCCGATGATGTCGCCTTGACCGAGCGGGCGACCCGCATCGCATTGTTGGCCCGTGACGAGCAAGCGGCCGGTCGCCTGCTGGCACTGTGGCGCGATCAGGGGGCCGAGGGAGTCGACTTGCTGGCCGCCGAAGCGGCCCTGGCGCTGCGTCGAGGCAACGAACGCAGTGCGCGCGGGTACCTGGTTCGACTGCTGGCCACGCCCGGGGATGAGGGCTGGCGCCAGGCGCTGAGCGTGATCGCCGCCGGAGCGCGTGACCCCGAGCAAGCGGCCGAGGTCCTGGAGAAGCTGGTCAGGCAAGGCCGTATTCCCCCCCGTCTGCAAGCCTGGCTGGCGTTTGGTGGGCTTGCCCAGCGGCTTGAACAGCCGGCGCTGGCCAAGCGCATCGTCGCCGAAGTGGTCAAGCGGTTCCCGGGTGAGCCACGGGTGGCGCTATTGCATGCCAGCCAGCTGCGCGAGGCGAACCAGGACGACCAGGCGCGCGACGTGCTGGACTCGGTGGCCGCCCGGGCGGAAGGCGATGCTGACCTGCGGCTGGCGATCGCCTACGAATACGACGCGCTGGGAGATCTCGATGCCGCCGCCGCGACCCTGGCTCGCGGACCACAGGACGACCATACCTACGCGTTGCGTGCTTCGCTGCTCGCGCGCGGTCAGGACAGCGCGGCATTGACCGCGTTGTACGACGAACTGCGCGCCACGGCCAATGCGCCGGATCCGCAGCGGCGCCTGCTGCTGGGCCAGATGGCCGAGTTTCTTGATCGCTTCGATGAGGCGCTGGGCTGGTACCAGGATGTGCCTGGCGGCCCGCAGCGCTGGCCGGCCCGCCTGCGCAGCGCCAAGGTGTTGTATGAGATGGGCCGGGGCGAAGAGGGGTTCAAGCTGCTGCATGAGGTCCAGGCCAATGCACGAGCACCCGATGACATCCGTCGCGACGCCTATCTGCTGGAGGCGTCGTTGCATGACAAAGACCAGGACCCGGTGAGCGAGAAGGACGCATTCTCGCGCGGCCTGGCGGCTTTCCCGGATGACCTGGAGATCCTCTACGCCCGTGCCTTGAGCTGGGAACGCGGTGACGATATCGCCCGTGCCGAGGCCGACCTGCGCAGGATCCTGGTGATCGAGCCGGAATCGGTCGCCGCGTTGAACGCCCTGGGTTACACCCTCGCCGACCGCACCGAGCGCTATCAGGAGGCGCTGGAGCTGATCAATCGAGCGCGTGCAGCCCAACCGGACAACGCGGCGATCATCGACAGCTATGGCTGGGTCCTGTACCGACTGGGTCGGACCGAGGAAGCACTGGGTGAGCTGCGCCAGGCATTCGCATTGCAGAAGGATGCAGAAGTCGCCGCTCACCTGGCCGAGGTGCTGTGGGTGCTGGGCAAGCACGAAGAGGCACGCAAGTATTTCGAGGAAGCGCGTCAGCTGGATCCGGATAACCGCTCCTTGCAGCGGGCCCTCGAGAACACCGGCAAATGAGCCTGCGTCACGGCATTGCATCGTTGCTGATGCTGCTGCTGGCGGCCTGTGTCGCCGCGCCGGTGCGGCCGGACCTTGGCCCGGCACAGCTCGCCGCCGCCGAGGCCGCCCAGCAGGCACGCGAGCAGACGGTGCGTGCGCAGCAGGACTGGTCGTTGACCGGCCGTATCGCGGTGTCCAATGACGGCAAGGGCGGCAGTGGCCGGATCGACTGGACCCAGACCGGACCGCGTTACCACATCGCGCTCAGCGCCCCGGTCACCCGGCAGAGCTGGCATCTATTCGGTGGTGCCGGTGCTGCACGCCTGGAAGGCCTGGAAGGCGGGCCACGAACCGGCCCCGACGCCCGCATGCTGCTGTTGAGTATCACCGGCTGGGACATCCCGGTGGTGGCATTGGCCGAATGGGCGCGCGGTGCCCGGGCGCAGGCGTTGGGCCCCGCACGGATCCAGTACGGCAGCGATGGCCTGCCGTGGCGGATCGAACAGGACGGATGGGCAATCGAGTACGAATGGCCGCAAGCGGGCGCCTCAACCGGCACCGCTGCCCGGCCTTCCCGCGTCGACGCGGTTCGTGGCAATGCACGGGTGAAATTGATCATCGATCAATGGCATCAGGGCGGCACCGATGGCGTGGGCGGCGAGCTGCCGCCGGGGACTTGATGGGCGCCCCTGTGGCCGGTTTGGCGGCGAGCTGGAGCGCATGGCCGGCGCCGGCCAAGCTCAACCTGTTCCTGCGCATCCCGGGTCGCCGCGCGGATGGCTACCATCTGCTGCAAACGGTGTTCCGGTTGCTGGACTGGGGCGATACGGTCCACCTGCGTGTGCGCACTGACGGCCGGATCGTCCGTCACGGGGCATCGGCGGCCGGCGTGGACGAGGCGGATGACCTGGCGGTTATCGCCGCAAAACACCTGCAGGCGCTGGCGGGCACGCGGCTGGGCGCGGACATCCGGGTAGAGAAGAGGATTCCGGTGGGCGGCGGGTTTGGCGGTGGCTCGTCCGATGCGGCCACCGTATTGCTCGCACTGGATCATTTGTGGGATACCGGGCTGGGGCTGGAAAGGCTTGCCGCACTTGGTTTGCGGCTGGGTGCCGACGTGCCGGTGTTCGTGCGCGGCCGCAACGCCTGGGGCGAAGGCGTGGGTGAATTGCTGACGCCGGTCCCGTTGCCCCCCGCGTGGTACCTGCTGGCCGACCCCGGGGTCAGGGTGTCGACTGCCGAACTGTTCCAATCCCCGGAATTGACGCGCGATGCCCGGGCCGCGACAATGTCCGACTTCGTTTCGGGTGTACCGCTCGGGAACGCGTTCGAGCCAGTGCTACGCAGCCGCGAACCAGCCATCGAGGCCATGTTCGCAACGTTGGCGCGTCATGGCTTGCCGCGCTTGACCGGGTCCGGCAGTGGTTGCTTTGTCGAGTTCGCCGACCGCGAACCTGCACAGGCTGCGCTGACGGCGCTGCCATCGGGCATCAAGGCCTGGCTGGCACCGGGTGCGGTACGGTCGCCGTTGCATGTCGCTGTCGAGGCGGCCGCTGGATGCGGTCTGGATACAAGCGGTCTGGATACAAGTGGTCAGATACCAGTACGCAGTTGGCAGGACGAATCGGATACAGCGCGTTAGATAACGAGTCAGATACAACCAGTCACACACAACCAGTTTTACAGGGGCGTCGCCAAGAGGCCCAAGGCACCAGGTTTTGATCCTGGCATTCGTAGGTTCGAATCCTACCGCCCCTGCCAACCCTGAAACACACCCGCCGCAAGGCCGGAGCTACGCGGAACATGTCTGTCCAAACTGATCGCAACTTGCTGGTCTTCTCCGGCAATGCCAACCGCCCCCTGGCCGAGGCGGTCTGCAAGGAGCTGGGTATTCGTCTGGGAAAAGCGCTGGTCAGCAGCTTCTCCGATGGCGAAGTCCAGGTCGAGATCGAGGAGAACGTCCGCCGGCAAGAGGTCTTCGTGATCCAGCCGACCTGCGCGCCCAGCGCGGAGAACCTGGTGGAGCTGCTGGTCCTGATCGATGCGCTCAAACGGGCCTCGGTCAGCAGCGTGACCGCGGTGGTGCCGTATTTCGGCTATGCGCGGCAGGATCGCCGGCCGCGTTCCTCGCGGGTTCCAATCACCGCCAAGGTGGCGGCCAAGATGTTCAACTCGGTAGATTGCGACCGGGTCCTGACGATCGACCTGCACGCCGACCAGATCCAGGGGTTCTTCGACATCCCGGTCGACAATGTCTATGCGTCTCCGCTGCTGCTGGCCGACATCTGGCGTGCGCACGGCACCGACAACCTGATCGTGGTCAGCCCTGATGTGGGCGGCGTGGTCCGAGCCAGGGCCATCGCCAAGCGCCTGGACGATGCCGACCTGGCGATCATCGACAAACGTCGCCCGCGCGCCAACGTCTCCACGGTGATGAACATCATTGGTGACGTCTCCGGCAAGATCTGCGTGCTGGTCGACGATATCGTCGATACCGCCGGTACCTTGTGCGCTGCCGCTGCCGCGCTCAAGGAGCAGGGCGCGGTCAAGGTTGTGGCCTACTGTACCCACGCGGTGCTGTCGGGCCCGGCAATCAGCAACATCCGCAACTCCGAGCTGGACGAACTGGTGGTGACCGATACCATTCCGTTGACCGACGCTGCGCGCGAGTGTGGACGGGTGCGTCAGCTCAGTGTCGCCGAGCTGCTGGCCGAGACGATCCGCCGCATCGCCGGCGGCGAGTCGGTCAGTTCGCTGTACGTCGACTGATCCCATCGTGCAGTCACGGTATCCACCGTGTCTGCCACCAACGCTCACCTGGTCGCGGGTGAGCGTCCCTGCCGCCGCGAGGCGGATCAATGCAAGTCCAAAGTGAGTAAACACAATGTCTGAGCACACCATCAAGGCCACTGGCCGGAGCGTCGAGGGGAAGGGTGCGAGCCGCCGCCTGCGTCGTGCCGGTTCCATCCCGGCCATTATCTATGGCGGCAAGTCCGAGCCAATGCCGGTCCAGCTGGACCAGGAAAAGATCTGGGTCGCCAGCCAGAACGAGTGGTTCTATTCGTCCATCCTGTCGATCGATGTTGACGGCAAGTCCGAGAGCGTGCTGTTGCGCGATATGCAGCGTCACCCGTTCAAGCAGATCATCATGCATCTGGACTTCCTGCGTATCGACGCCAACGAGACCCTGCGTGCACCGGTGCAGTTGCACTTCACCAATGAGGACACCTCACCGGCCGGCAAGGCCGCCGACGTGATCGTGATGAAGGAGCTGACCCAGGTCGAAGTGGTCTGCCTGCCCAAGGATCTGCCGCAGTACATCGAAGTGGACCTGGGTGCGCTGGAGCTGGGCGACATCATCCATCTGTCGCAGGTCAAGTTGCCCGAGGGGATCGAGATCCCGAGCCTGGCGCTGGGTCCCGATTTCGACGTTCCTGTCGTCGTGGCGCGCAAGGGCCGGGTGGAAGTCGAAGAAGTGGTCGAGGACGAGGCCGAAGCGGCCGAAGTGCCGGCGGCCAAGGTCGAGAAGGACCAGGAGTAAGCCTGCGGTTCATCGGGGTGCCGGCTTTTACAAAGCGGTCTGCAGGCGCCCCGGTACGCGGCTTGTTCACCTTCGATGGCCTGTTTGCGCCTCATCGTCGGGCTGGGGAATCCCGGGCCCGAACACCTCCGGACCCGGCACAATGCCGGGTTCTGGTTTGTTGACGCCCTGGCGGCAAAGCTGGGTGTCAGCTTCCGCGTTGATGCCAGGTTGTTCGGCCAGTCCGTGAAGGTCGAGATTGCTGGTGAGCAGGTCTGGCTGTTGAAGCCCGCCACCTACATGAACCTGTCGGGCAAGTCGGTCACCGCAGCGCTGCGCTACTGGAAAATCGAACCCGACCAGGCACTGTTGGTACACGATGACCTGGATCTTCCGCCGGGTACCGCGCGGCTGAAGTTCGATGGCGGCCACGGCGGCCAGAACGGCCTGCGCGACACCATGCGCCTGCTGGGTCACGGGCAATTCCACCGGCTGAGGATGGGCATCGGGCATCCCGGGCACAAGGACCTGGTCACCCCCTGGGTGCTGGGCCGGCCGGGACGCGACGACGAGACGCTGATCCTGCGCGCAATCGATGATGCGATCGAGGTGTTGCCATTGGCGATCAGTGGCGATTTCAACGAGGCCATGAAGCGGCTGCATACGCCGCGCGCCTGAGTTCCACCCCTATCAACGAAAGTGAGTACAGCGTCATGGGCATCAAATGCGGCATCGTTGGTTTGCCTAACGTCGGCAAGTCGACCCTCTTCAATGCCCTGACCAAGGCCGGCATCGCGGCGGCCAACTTCCCGTTCTGCACGATCGAGCCCAACGTTGGCGTAGTGCCGGTGCCCGACCCGCGGCTGAATGCGCTGGCGGAGATCGTGCAGCCACAAAGATGCATCCCGACCGCGGTCGAGTTCGTGGACATCGCCGGTCTGGTTGCCGGAGCGGCCAGCGGGGAAGGGTTGGGCAACAAGTTCCTCGCCCACATCCGCGAGGTCGACGCGATCACCCACGTGGTGCGGTGTTTCGACAACGACGATGTCATCCACGTCAATAACAAAATCGACCCGATCGCCGACGTCGAGACCATCGACACCGAACTGGCGCTGGCCGACCTGGAGAGCGTCGAGAAGGCCTTGCAGCGTGCCGAGCGCACCGCCAAGACCGGCGACAAGGACGCCAAGGTACGGGTCGAGGTGCTGGCGCGGGTACGCGATGGCCTGGATGCCGGCAAGCCGGCCCGTGCGCTGGCGTTGTCCGAAGACGACCAGTTGGCGGTGCGCGACCTGTTCCTGCTGACCCTGAAGCCGGTGATGTACGTCGCCAATGTGCTTGAGGACGGCTTCGAGAACAATCCGCATCTTGATGCCGTTCGCGCACGCGCGGTGGCCGAGGGTGCCGAGGTGGTGCCGGTATCGGCGGCGATCGAAGAGGAGTTGAGCCAGCTCGACGATGCCGATCGCGACGAGTTCCTGACCGACCTGGGCCTGGACGAGCCGGGTTTGAACCGCGTGATCCGGGCCGCCTACAAGCTGCTGGGGTTGCAAACCTATTTCACCGCAGGCGTGAAAGAGGTCCGGGCCTGGACGGTGAAGGCCGGATCCACTGCGCCTCAGGCGGCCGCGGTCATCCATACCGATTTCGAGAAGGGGTTCATCCGCGCCGAAACCATCGGCTACGACGACTTCATCCAGCACCGGGGCGAGGCAGGTGCCCGTGACGCCGGCCGGTTGCGCAAGGAGGGCAAGGAATACCTCGTGCAGGAGGGTGACGTGCTGCACTTCCTGTTCAACGTCTGAATCGTGCAAAGTTTTATCCCGTTTCCCGTTGACATCCGTTCCAGACCCCGCCAGAATTGCGGGCTCTTTGGAGGGATACCCAAGCGGCCAACGGGGGCAGACTGTAAATCTGCTGGCTTACGCCTTCGGTGGTTCGAATCCACCTCCCTCCACCACAAGCAATAAATCGATAGACTTACCATCCGTCGACGCAGTACCCAAGCAGGTTTGGTCCGGCGCGGGAGTAGTTCAATGGTAGAACCTCAGCCTTCCAAGCTGATGGTGCGGGTTCGATCCCCGTCTCCCGCTCCATTGCTGCCGCGACGTTCATCCTGCTGGAACAACTTGCTCACGTAGCTCAGTCGGTAGAGCACCTCCTTGGTAAGGAGGAGGTCACTGGTTCGATTCCAGTCGTGAGCACCATATTTTTCAACGATCCACACCGTCCCATAACGAGAAGCGACAGTCATGGCCAAGGGTAAATTCGAGCGCACCAAGCCGCACGTGAACGTCGGCACGATCGGTCACGTTGACCACGGCAAGACCACGTTGACCGCCGCGCTGACCAAGGTCGGTGCCGAGCGTTTCGGTGGCGAGTTCAGCGCGTACGACGCGATTGACCGCGCCCCGGAAGAGAAGGCGCGCGGCATCACCATCTCGACCTCGCACGTCGAGTACGAATCCCCGAATCGCCACTACGCGCACGTCGATTGCCCGGGACACGCCGACTATGTGAAGAACATGATCACCGGTGCGGCGCAGATGGACGGCGCGATCCTGGTGTGTTCGGCCGCGGACGGCCCGATGCCGCAGACCCGCGAGCACATCCTGCTGGCCCGCCAGGTGGGCGTGCCGTACATCGTGGTCTACCTGAACAAGGCGGACATGGTGGACGACGCCGAGCTGCTTGAGCTGGTGGACATGGAAGTGCGCGAGTTGCTGAGCAAGTACGAGTTCCCAGGCGACGACACCCCGATCGTGATCGGTTCGGCGCTGAAGGCGCTGGAAGGCGACCAGAGCGATATCGGCATTCCGTCGATCATCAAGCTGGTGGACGCGCTGGACAGCTGGATCCCGGAGCCGGTGCGCGACGTGGACAAGGCGTTCCTGATGCCGGTTGAGGACGTGTTCTCGATCTCCGGTCGCGGCACCGTGGTCACCGGTCGTATCGAGCGCGGCATCATCAAGGTCGGCGAAGAGATCGAGATCGTCGGTATCCGTCCGACCGTGAAGACGACGGTGACCGGTGTTGAGATGTTCCGCAAGCTGCTCGACCAGGGCCAGGCGGGCGACAACGCCGGCCTGCTGCTGCGCGGCACCAAGCGTGACGACGTGGAGCGCGGCCAGGTGCTGTGCAAGCCCGGTTCGATCAAGCCGCACACCCAGTTCGAGGGTGAGGTGTACATCCTGAGCAAGGACGAGGGCGGCCGTCACACGCCGTTCTTCAAGGGCTACCGTCCGCAGTTCTACTTCCGCACGACCGACGTGACCGGCGCCTGCGAGCTGCCTGAGGGCGTGGAGATGGTGATGCCGGGCGACAACGTGAAGATGGTGGTCGAGTTGATCAACCCGATCGCGATGGACGAAGGCCTGCGTTTCGCGATCCGTGAAGGTGGCCGTACCGTTGGCGCCGGCGTGGTCGCCAAGATCATCAAGTAACGCAGTACGGCAGGTCGCATTGTTGCGAGCGACCTTGCCGGTACCACAAGCATCAATCCCGGCAGGGCGGCGTCAGCCGCCGTTGCCTTTTTCAGAACCAGTCAAATACGCCAGTAGCTCAATTGGCAGAGCAGCGGTCTCCAAAACCGCAGGTTGGGGGTTCAAGTCCCTCCTGGCGTGCCAAATGCGGAAGGTCGATTGAACAGCAAGGCTGAACAACACAAGTCCGCCGACGCCGGCGATATTCTGAAGTACGTGGTGGCGGTGCTCCTGGTCGTCGCCGGTATCTTTGCGTTCTACTGGTTCGAGCAGTTGCCGGGCGCGTTGCGCGCCTTGTTCGTGGCCGCGGGCCTGGTCGCCGGTGTGGCGGTCTTCCTGAGCAGCCACCTGGGTGGGCAAACCCTGCAGTTCCTCTCGGAGTCGCGCTTCGAGTTGCGCAAGGTGGTCTGGCCAAAGCGCCAGGAAGCAACGCGCACCACGTGGGTGGTGGTTTTGGCAGTCGTGATTCTGAGCCTGATCATGGCCGGGTTCGACGTGGTCATCCAGGCGGCCGTGAAATGGCTACTGGGACGGTGAGGAGATGACACAGGTGCAGACGCCAGGCAACAACGTGGACAACGGCGGCGACGACGCGAACAGCAACAAGCGTTGGTACGTCGTCCACGCCTATTCGGGTTTCGAGAAAACTGTCGCGCAGGCTCTGCGCGACCGGATCGAGCGCGAGGAAATGCAGGATCGCTTTGGCGATGTGCTGGTGCCGACCGAAGAGATCGTGGAGATGCGTGCCGGACAGAAGCGCCGCTCCGAGCGCAAATTCTTCCCGGGTTACGTGTTGGTGCAGATCAAGACGAACGACGAAAGTGGCATTCCGCGGATCGACAGCGAGTGCTGGCATCTGATCAAGGAGACCCCGAAGGTAATGGGTTTCATCGGTGGCACCGCCGACAGGCCGTTACCGATCGCCGATCACGAAGCCGCCGCAATCCTGGACCGGGTGCAGGAAGGCGTCGAGAAGCCGCGGCCGAAGGTGTTGTTCGAAGCCGGGCAGATGGTTCGCGTGGTTGACGGTCCGTTCAATGACTTCAACGGCGTGGTCGAGGAAATCAATTACGAGAAGAGCCGCCTGCGCGTCGCAGTGCTGATCTTCGGTCGCTCGACTCCGGTCGAGCTGGAATTCGCCCAGGTCGAGAAGGCCTGACGGCAACAGATTCGCCGGGACGAGTGGTTCGCCCCGGCAACAACCGCGAGGAGCCCGTGGTCGAAAGACTCACTGGCGTCCGCACTCGCAGGAGCTGAGCAATGGCAAAGAAAGTAGTTGGTTATATCAAGCTGCAGGTCAAGGCCGGTCAGGCCAATCCGTCGCCGCCGGTGGGCCCCGCCCTCGGTCAGCGCGGTCTGAACATCATGGAGTTCTGCAAGGCCTTCAACGCGGCGACGTCGAAGCTGGAGCCGGGACTGCCGACGCCGGTGATCATCACCGCGTACTCGGACCGCACCTTCACCTTCATCACCAAGAGCACCCCGGCCGCCGTGCTGCTCAAGAAGGCGGCTGGCGTCACGCTTGGCTCCAAGCGCCCCAACACCGAGAAGGTCGGCAAGATCAGCCGGGCCCAGCTCGAGGAGATCGCCAAGATGAAGGAGGCTGACCTGACTGCGGCCGACCTGGAAGCGGCGGTTCGTACGATTGCGGGTTCTGCCCGCAGCATGGGTTTGACGGTGGAGGGCTGAGACCATGGCAATGAGCAAGCGCAAGAAAGCAATCAAGGCCGCCATCGAGCCGGGCAAGTCCTACGCCTTTGGTGATGCCATCAAGATCGTCAAGACCGCGACCAAGACCAAGTTCGTCGAGTCCGTCGATGTCGCCGTACGCCTGGGCGTGGATGCCAAGAAGTCCGACCAGCAGGTGCGCGGCTCTACCGTGCTGCCAGCAGGTACCGGCAAGACCGTACGCGTAGCAGTGTTCGCGCCGGCCGGCGCCAAGGCCGACGAGGCACTCGCCGCCGGTGCCGAGGCCGTGGGCATGGATGACCTGGCCGAGAAGATGCAGGCGGGCGACTTGAACTACGACGTGGTCATCGCCACCCCGGACGCGATGCGTGTGGTCGGCAAGCTGGGTCAGCTGCTCGGCCCGCGGGGCCTGATGCCCAACCCGAAGGTCGGCACCGTATCGCCGAACCCGGGCGAGGCGGTCAAGAACGCCAAGGGCGGCCAGGTCCGCTACCGCACCGACAAGGCCGGCATCATCCATTGCACGATTGGCAAGGCCGATTTTGACGATGCTTCGCTCAAGGGCAACCTGGAAGCGCTGTTGATGGACTTGATCAAGGCCAAGCCGGCGACGGCCAAGGGCCACTTCCTGCAGAAAATTTCGGTCAGCTCGACCATGGGCCCCGGCGTTGCCGTGGACCAGGGAACGCTGATCCTGAAGTAACGCAAGAATTTTGAGGGCATCGCCAAGGCTTCGGCCGCGGCGATAGCCGTCAAAGACCGTAGGCGCGGTCAGCGCGTGACGACGACGGGCACGGAAGCTCCTCACTGGCAGGGAATCGCCGTCGTCACCAGCGGGACTGCTTAATCCGGTTTCAGGTGGAGTCGCCGCAAGGACTTCACCGAGCCGGGCCTGCGTAGATGGTTGCCGACCCTCCAGACGTGTTTTTGCAAGTGTTGTCTTGGAAACGGCTACCACCCGGAGTGCCGCTTGCGGCATTCCCGGCATCGGGCCAAACGATGCCGACCGAGGACCGCTCCCGTGCATTTTGTGCGGGACGGAGTTGAAGTACGGAGGAGTGCAATGGCTCTTAATCTGACCCAGAAGCAGGAAGTCGTTGCCGAACTGGCCGAGGTCGCCGGCAAGGCGCACTCGCTGGTCGCCGCGGAGTACGTGGGTCTTACCGTCAGTCAATTGACTGACATGCGCAAGAAGGCCCGTGAGTCGGGCGTGTACTTGAAAGTTGCCAAGAACACGCTGGTCTCCCGAGCAGTGGAAAATACCGGTTATGCCGTCATCGTCGACGAGCTGACCGGCCCGCTGCTGTACGCCTTCTCGCAGGAAGATCCCGGTGCCGCAGGACGTCTGATCAAGGAGTTCGCGAAAGCGAACGACAAGTTGAAGCCGCGCCTGGTGTCGTTGGGCGGGCAGTTGTACCCGGGCTCCCATGTGGATGTCCTGGCGTCACTGCCGACCCGCGACCAAGCGCTGTCGATGCTGCTCAGCGTCATGTCCCAGCCCGCCACCATGCTGGTCCGCTTGCTCAGCGAACCGGCCTCGCAGGTCACCCGCGTCGTCAACGCGGCTGGCCAGGCGAAGGCGGCCTGAGGCTAACAGTTCGGTTTACGTTTTCCAGTCTTGAAACGCAGTACGACAATCAAGTCGTTTCCAATCTAGATAATCGAGGTTTTACAATGTCCCTGTCCAACGAACAGATCATCGAAGCGATCGCTGAAAAGTCCCTCATGGAAGTGATGGAGCTGGTGAAGGCGATGGAAGAGAAGTTCGGCGTGTCCGCCGCTGCCCCCGTGGCCGCTGCCGGTCCGGCCGCGGCTTCTGCCGCCCCGGCGGAAGAGCAGACCGAGTTCACCGTAACCCTGAAGGCCACCGGTGAGAAGAAGGTCGAGGTCATCAAGGTGGTCCGTGCGATCACCGGTCTGGGCTTGAAGGAAGCCAAGGACCTGGTCGAAGGCGCGCCGAAGGATGTGAAGGAAGGCGTGTCGAAGGACGAAGCCGCCAAGCTGAAGAAGGACCTGGAAACAGCTGGCGCCACCGTCGAAGTAAAGTAAGCAGTACTTGCGTCGCCGGGTAACATGGGCGACCAGCCAAGGCTGGGGGCGAAAGCTCCCGGCCTTTGGCCGTTGTTGAGGCATCTGCGATACCAGGTAACGAGTTGGCAGTTGGAAGTAGCGGGAGATGGCGTGCTGGTGCCGGCAATACCAGCGACTTCCCACTGGCAATTTTGCATTGTTTTTGTATCCCCCTACTCACGTATCCCCCAGGCTCGCGGACGCGCGACCCGATGCACACCGAGGCGGTAGCTCACCATGACCACAGCTTCCAAGACGACCATGAGCTCCAAGGTCAACTATTCGTTCACTGAAAAGAAGCGCATCCGCAAGGACTTCGGCAAGAGCCGTTCGATCCTCGAGGTGCCGTTCCTGCTGGCGATCCAGGTCGATTCCTATCGCCGGTTCCTGCAGGAAGACGTGCCCCAGGCCAAGCGCAAGGAGCGCGGCCTGCATGCGGCGCTGAAATCGGTGTTCCCGATCGCCAGCTACAGCGGCAACGCGGCGCTGGAATATGTCGGCTACAAACTGGGTGAGCCCGCGTTCGACGAGCGCGAGTGCCGCCAGCGTGGCATGAGCTACGGCGCCCCGCTGCGCGTGACCGTGCGCCTGGTGATCTACGACCGCGAGTCGTCGACCAAGGCGATCAAGTACGTGAAGGAGCAGGAGGTCTACATGGGCGAGATTCCGCTCATGACCGGCAACGGCACCTTCATCGTCAATGGCACCGAGCGCGTCATCGTCTCCCAGCTGCACCGCAGCCCCGGGGTGTTCTTCGACCATGACCGCGGCAAGACCCACAGCTCGGGCAAGCTGCTCTACAGCGCGCGCGTGATTCCGTACCGCGGCTCGTGGCTGGACTTCGAGTTCGACCCCAAGGACGCGCTGTTCACCCGTATCGATCGTCGCCGCAAGTTGCCGGTGACCATCCTGTTGCGCGCGCTGGGCTACAACGACGAGGAAATGCTGGCCGAGTTCTTCGAGGTCAACACGTTCCACATCGATCCCACCGAGGGCGTCCAGCTGGAGCTGGTTGCCGAGCGCCTGCGCGGCGAGACCCTGGACTTCGACCTGGCCGATGGTGACAAGGTCATCGTCGAGGCCGGCCGCCGCATCACCGCGCGCCACGTCAAGCAACTGGAGGCGTCGGGTATCGATGCACTGGCGGTGCCGGACGAGTACCTGGTTGGCCGGACCCTGTCCCACGACGTGGTCGACACCAGCACCGGCGAGCTGATTGCTGCTGCCAACGACGAGATCACCGAAGAGCAGCTGGAGCTGTTCCGCAAGGGTGGTATCGAGGTGGTCGGCACGATCTGGACCAACGACCTGGATCGCGGCGCGTTCATCTCCAACACGCTGCGGATCGATCCCAGCAAGACCCAGTTGGAGGCATTGGTCGAGATCTACCGGATGATGCGTCCGGGCGAGCCGCCGACCAAGGATGCCGCGCAGAACCTGTTCCACAACCTGTTCTTCACGTTCGACCGCTACGACCTGTCGGCCGTGGGCCGGATGAAGTTCAACCGTCGCATCGGTCGCAAGGAAGTCACCGGCGCCTCGGTGCTGTATGACGCCCGCTACTTCTCGCTGCGCAAGGATGAAGACTCCAAGCGGCTGGCGGCCGAGGTCGGCGAAGGCTCCGACATCCTCGACGTGTTGAAGGTGCTGACCGAGATTCGCAACGGTCGCGGCATCGTCGATGACATCGATCACCTGGGCAACCGCCGCGTACGTTCGGTTGGCGAGATGGCCGAGAACACCTTCCGCGTCGGTCTGGTCCGGGTGGAGCGTGCGGTCAAGGAGCGCCTGTCGATGGCCGAGGCCGATGGCCTGACCCCGCAGGACCTGATCAACGCCAAGCCGGTGGCGGCCGCGGTCAAGGAGTTCTTCGGCTCCTCGCAGCTGTCCCAGTTCATGGATCAGAACAACCCGCTGTCGGAAGTCACCCACAAGCGCCGCGTGTCGGCTCTTGGGCCAGGTGGCCTGACCCGTGAACGCGCCGGCTTCGAGGTGCGCGACGTGCATCCGACCCATTACGGCCGCGTGTGCACCATCGAAACTCCGGAAGGCCCGAACATCGGCCTGATCAACTCGCTGGCGGTATTTGCCCGCACCAACGAGTACGGCTTCCTGGAGACGCCGTACCGCAAGGTGGTGGATGGCAAGGTCACCGACGACGTCGAGTACCTGTCGGCGATCGAGGAGAACGAGTACGTCATCGCCCAGGCCAATGCGCCGCAGGATGACAAGGGCGTGCTGAGCGAGCTGTTCGTCGACTGCCGCTACCAGGGCGAGTCGATGCTCAAGCCGCCCGCCGAGGTCCACTTCATGGACGTCTCGCCAATGCAGACGGTGTCGGTTGCCGCGGCGCTGGTGCCGTTCCTGGAGCACGATGACGCGAACCGCGCACTGATGGGCGCGAACATGCAGCGTCAGGCCGTGCCGACCCTGCGTTCGCAGAAACCGCTGGTGGGTACCGGTATCGAGCGCGCCGTGGCGCGTGACTCGGGCGTTACCGTGAATGCGTTGCGCGGCGGCACGATCGAGCAGATCGATGCGGCGCGCATCGTGGTCAAGGTCAACGAGGACGAGATCAGCAGCGAGACCGATGCCGGTGTCGATATCTACAACCTGATCAAGTACACCCGTTCCAACCAGAACACCTGCATCAACCAGACCCCGCTGGTCAACGTGGGCGATGTGATCGCCCGCGGCGACGTGCTGGCCGATGGTCCCTCGACCGATATCGGCGAGCTGGCCCTGGGCCAGAACATGCTGATCGCGTTCATGCCGTGGAACGGCTACAACTTCGAGGATTCCATCCTGCTGTCGGAGCGGGTGGTGCAGGAGGATCGTTACACCACGATCCACATCGAGGAGCTGACCGCGGTAGCGCGTGACACCAAGTTGGGGCCGGAGGAGATTTCCGCCGATATTCCCAACGTCTCCGAAGAGGCATTGAATCGCCTTGACGAGTCCGGTGTGGTCTACATCGGCGCCGAAGTGCGCGCCGGCGACATCCTGGTCGGCAAGGTCACGCCCAAGGGCGAGAGCCAGCTGACCCCGGAAGAGAAGTTGCTGCGCGCGATCTTTGGCGAGAAGGCCAGCGACGTGAAGGACAGCTCGCTGCGCGTGCCGCCGGGCATGGACGGCAACGTCATCGACGTGCAGGTCTTCACCCGTGACGGCATCGAGAAGGACAAGCGCGCCAAGCAGATCGAGGAGTCCGAGGTTCGCCGGGTCAAGAAGGACTTCGACGACCAGTTCCGGATCCTCGAGGCGGCGATCTACAGCCGTCTGCGCAGTCAGTTGATCGGCAAGGTTGCCAATGGCGGTTCCGGCCTGAAGAAGGGCGAGACCGTGACCAGCCTGGTGCTGGACGGCCTGTCCCGCAAGGACTGGTTCAGCCTGCGCATGAAGGACGAGTCGGCGGTCGAGGCGATCGAGCGCGCGCAGAAGCAGATCGACGTGCACGAGAAGGAATTCGAGCGTCGGTTCGCCGACAAGCGCGCCAAGATCACCCAGGGCGATGACCTCGCACCGGGCGTGCTGAAGATGGTCAAGGTATTCCTGGCAGTGAAGCGCCGGATCCAGCCAGGCGACAAGATGGCCGGCCGCCACGGCAACAAGGGTGTGGTCTCGACCATCGTGCCGGTGCAGGACATGCCATACATGGCCAACGGCGAGACGATCGACATCGTGCTCAACCCGCTGGGCGTACCGAGCCGAATGAACATCGGCCAGGTGCTGGAAGTCCACCTGGGGTGGGCGGCAAAGGGGCTGGGAGAGAAGATCCAGCGGATGCTCGACGCGCAGGCCAAGGTGACCGAGCTGCGCAAGTTCCTCGACGAGATCTACAACCACGACATCAAGCTGCACGGGCAGCGGGTCGATCTCAAGCAGTTCAGTGACCAGGAGCTGATGGCGCTGGCAGGCAACCTGACCGACGGCGTGCCAATGGCGACGCCGGTGTTCGACGGTGCCGAAGAGCTGGAAATCAAGAAGATGCTCGAGCTGGCGGACCTGCCGATCAGCGGTCAGACCACCTTGCATGACGGCCGTACCGGTGAGGCGTTCGACCGCCAGGTCACCGTCGGCTACATGCACATGCTGAAGCTGAACCACCTGGTCGACGACAAGATGCACGCCCGTTCGACCGGTCCGTACTCGCTCGTCACCCAGCAGCCGCTGGGCGGCAAGGCGCAGTTCGGCGGCCAGCGCTTCGGCGAGATGGAAGTCTGGGCACTGGAAGCCTACGGCGCGGCCTACACGCTGCAGGAGATGTTGACGGTGAAGTCCGATGACGTGCAGGGCCGTAACCAGATGTACAAGAACATCGTCGATGGCGAGTACGAAATGGTGGCCGGAATGCCGGAGTCCTTCAACGTGCTGGTGAAGGAAATCCGTTCGCTCGCGATCAACATGGAGCTGGAAGAGAACTGAGAAAAACGGAACGGGAACGCCGCGCACCGCGCGTTCCCCGTTCCGAGTCGGTAATCCCAGCCCCTTGACGATTTACTCCTCCACGGAGAAAGAAAAATGAAAGACCTGCTCAACCTTTTCAACCAGCAGCGTCCGGCGCTCAACTTCGACGCGATCAAGATCGCGTTGGCGTCGCCGGACCTGATCCGTTCGTGGTCCTTCGGTGAGGTCAAGAAGCCCGAGACCATCAACTACCGCACCTTCAAGCCCGAGCGCGACGGCCTGTTCTGCGCCGCGATCTTCGGGCCGGTCAAGGACTACGAGTGCCTGTGCGGCAAGTACAAGCGCATGAAGCACCGTGGCGTGGTGTGCGAGAAGTGCGGCACCGAGGTCACCCTGGCCAAGGTCCGCCGCGAGCGCATGGGCCACATCGACCTGGCGTCGCCGGTCGCGCACATCTGGTTTCTGAAGTCACTGCCCAGCCGCATTGGTTTGATGCTGGACATGACCCTGCGCGACATCGAGCGGATCCTGTACTTCGAGGCGTTCGTCGTCACCGAGCCGGGCCTGACCCCGTTCGAGCGTGGCCAGCTGCTCAACGAAGAGCAGTACATGCAGGCACGCCAGGAGCACAGCGATGACTTCGACGCCGCGATGGGCGCCGAGGCGGTCTACGACCTGCTGCGCACCCTCGACCTGCCGGGCGAGATGGTGCAACTGAAGGAAGACATCGCCGCCACCGGCTCGGAAACCAAGCTCAAGCGCCTGACCAAGCGGGTCAAGCTGGTCGAGGCGTTCCTGGAGTCCGGCAACAAGCCCGAGTGGATGATCATGACGGTGCTGCCGGTGCTGCCGCCGGATCTGCGTCCGCTGGTGCCGCTGGACGGTGGCCGCTTCGCGACCTCCGACCTCAATGATCTGTACCGCCGCGTCATCAACCGCAACAACCGCCTGCGTCGCCTGCTGGAGCTCAATGCGCCGGAAATCATCGTGCGCAACGAGAAGCGCATGCTGCAGGAGTCGGTGGATGCGCTGATGGACAACGGCCGCCGCGGCCGCGCCATCACCGGCACCAACAAGCGCCCGCTGAAGTCGCTGGCCGACATGATCAAGGGCAAGCAGGGCCGGTTCCGCCAGAACCTGCTCGGCAAGCGCGTCGACTACTCCGGTCGTTCCGTCATCGTGGTCGGCCCGTACCTCAAGCTGCACCAGTGCGGCCTGCCGAAGAAGATGGCGCTGGAGCTGTTCAAGCCCTTCATCTTCGCCAAGCTGCAACGCCAGGGCCTGGCCACCACCATCAAGGCGGCCAAGAAGCTGGTCGAGCGCGAAGAGGCCGAGGTCTGGGACATCCTGGAAGAGGTGATCCGCGAGCATCCGGTGCTGTTGAACCGTGCTCCGACCCTGCATCGCCTGGGCATCCAGGCGTTCGAGCCGGTGCTGATCGAAGGCAAGGCAATCCAGCTGCATCCGCTGGTCTGCACCGCGTTCAACGCCGACTTCGATGGTGACCAGATGGCCGTCCACGTGCCGCTCTCGCTGGAAGCCCAGCTGGAAGCGCGTGCGCTGATGATGGCGTCCAACAACATCCTGAGCCCCGCCAACGGCGAGCCGATCATCGTGCCGTCGCAGGACGTCGTGCTGGGCTTGTATTACATGACCCGCGGCCTGGAGAACAAGAAGGGCGAGGGCATGGCGTTCGCCAACGTGTCCGAGGTCAAGCGTGCCTACGACAACCGCGTGGTGGAACTGCACGCCAAGGTCAAGGTGCGCATCACCGAGTCGGTGGTCCAGGAAGACAGCGAGGCCGGTAAAGGCGAGCGCGTGACCAGGACCTCCATCGTCGACACCACCGTCGGCCGGGCGTTGCTGCAGGAAATCCTGCCCGACGGCCTGCCGTTTGCGTTGGCCAACGTCGAGTTGACCAAGAAGAACATCAGCCGCCTGATCAACTCCAGCTATCGCCTGCTGGGCTTGAAGGACACGGTCGTGTTCGCCGACCAGCTGATGTACACCGGCTTTGCCTACGCGACCCGCGCCGGTGTCTCCATCGGCATCGACGACATGCTCATCCCGGATGCCAAGAAGGGAATCCTGGAGGAGGCGGAAACCGAGGTCCTGGAGATCCAGGAGCAGTACCAGTCGGGTCTGGTCACCGCCGGCGAGCGTTACAACAAGGTCGTCGATATCTGGTCGCGCACCAATGAGCGCGTGGCCAAGGCCATGATGGACACGATCGGCACCGAGAAGGTCCAGAATGCGAAGGGCGAAACGATCGACCAGAAGTCGATGAACTCGGTCTACATCATGGCCGACTCCGGTGCGCGTGGTTCGCAGGCGCAGATCCGCCAGCTGGCCGGCATGCGTGGCCTGATGGCCAAGCCTGACGGCTCCATCATCGAGACGCCGATCACCGCGAACTTCCGTGAAGGCCTCAACGTCCTGCAGTACTTCATCTCGACCCACGGTGCACGAAAGGGCCTGGCCGATACCGCGTTGAAGACCGCGAACTCCGGTTACCTGACCCGTCGCCTGGTCGACGTGGCGCAGGACGTGGTGATCACCGAGGACGATTGCGGCACGCTCGATGGCCTGATGATGACCCCGATCGTCGAAGGCGGTGACGTGGTCGAGCCGTTGCGTGACCGTGTACTGGGTCGCGTCGTGGCCGAGGACGTGTTCCTGCCGGGCAATGACGACGATCCGATCGTCACCCGCAACACGCTGCTGGACGAGGCCTGGGTACAGAAGCTCGAAGACGCCAGCGTGCAACTGATCAAGGTGCGTTCAACCATCACCTGCCAGTCCTCGTTCGGTGTATGTGCCAGCTGCTACGGTCGTGACCTCGGTCGCGGACACATCGTCAACCATGGCGAGGCGGTTGGCGTGGTGGCGGCGCAGTCGATTGGTGAGCCGGGTACCCAGCTGACCATGCGTACGTTCCACATTGGTGGTGCGGCATCGCGAGCGGCGGCGATCGACAACGTCACCGTCAAGACCACCGGTTCGATCAAGTTCAACAAC
This sequence comes from Lysobacter sp. A378, assembly GCF_054052125.1. Lineage (NCBI taxonomy): Bacteria > Pseudomonadati > Pseudomonadota > Gammaproteobacteria > Lysobacterales > Lysobacteraceae > Lysobacter > Lysobacter sp. A378. Next base: position 925,910 of record NZ_JBSVRK010000001.1, read on the forward strand.
CTCAAGCACATCGAGCATGGTGCCGGCCACGTGGTGGCGGTATCACGCTCGGGCGAGTTGTCGGTGCTTGACGTCCACGGCCGTGAGCGCGAGCGTTACAAGCTGCCGTACGGCGCGACCATCGACGTCAAGGATGGCGCGGAAATCAAGGCCGGCCAGCAGGTCGCCCACTGGGACCCGCATAACCATCCGATCGTGTCGGAAGTGGCCGGTTTCGTCCGCTTCGTGGACTTCGTCGACGGCATCACCGTGATCGAGAAGACCGATGAGCTGACCGGCCTGGCGTCGCGCGAGATCACCGATCCGAAGCGACGCGGTTCCGCGTCCAAGGATCTGCGTCCGATCGTGCGCATCGTCGACAAGAATGGCGATGACCTGGTCATTCCCGGTTCCGACCTGCCTGCGCAGTACCAGTTGCCGCCGCGCTCGGTGGTCAACCTGCAGGACGGTGCGCCGGTGGGCGTTGGCGACGTGGTGGCCAAGATCCCGCAGGAAGCGTCCAAGACCCGCGATATCACCGGTGGTCTGCCGCGCGTTGCCGACCTGTTCGAGGCGCGCAAGCCGAAGGATCCGGCAATCCTGGCCGAGCGTTCGGGCATGGTCAGCTTCGGCAAGGAAACCAAGGGCAAGCAGCGCCTGGTGATCACCGATTCGGATGGCACCGAGCACGAGGAGCTGATTCCGAAGTACCGGCAGATCATCGTGTTCGAAGGTGAGCACGTCGAAAAGGGCGAGACCGTAGTGGACGGCGAGCCGACTCCGCAGGATATCCTGCGCTTGCTGGGTGTCGAGCCGCTGGCCGTGTACCTGACCAAGGAGATCCAGGACGTGTACCGTCTGCAGGGCGTGAAGATCAATGACAAGCACATCGAGGTGATCGTCCGGCAGATGCTGCGCAAGGTCGAGATTACCGACCAGGGCGACAGCAAATTCCTGCACGGCGAGCAGGTCGAGCGTCAGCGCTTCGTCGAAGAGCACGCCAAGGTCCTCGCGGCCGACGGGATTGTCCCGCAGTACAACCCGGTCTTGCTGGGTATCACCAAAGCATCGCTGGCGACCGAGTCGTTCATCTCGGCGGCGTCGTTCCAGGAGACCACGCGCGTGCTCACTGAAGCCGCCGTGCGCGGTACCCGTGACAACCTGCGCGGTCTGAAGGAAAACGTGATCGTGGGTCGTTTGATCCCGGCCGGTACCGGATTGGCTTACCACGCGCAGCGCCGCAAGAACGCGTCGGGACTGACCGACTCGGAGATGGAGGCGCTGTCGGCGCCGGTGGCGGCCGAAGCGGCCGCGACCGATGTCGGCGAGGAGTCGAGCGCTTCGTAATACCGTAGTGTCGTGGTGGCTCCCAGGAGCCACCCCAGATCACCAAATGAGGCGCAAGGAGCGCCTCGTGTTGGGCCCAGGGCAGGGCGGGATCAGGAATGTTCGCGGGGCCGGGAGGGTAATTTCCGGCTTCCGCGGTTTCGTGCTGAATGTGTTTGACGGCAACGTTGAACGCAGGCTATACTTTTCGGTCTCGGTAAGTCGAGCGAGCTCGGCTTTCCGTTCGTTTTCACAGAGGCGCGGCATTCTTGGCCGGCCTCTCACCAAAGAGCTCCAGATGGCGACGATCAATCAGCTGGTCCGCAAGCCGCGGCAGGCAGCGACATATAACAGTGCCTCACCGGCGCTCGAGAACTGCCCGCAGCGCCGTGGTGTGTGCACACGTGTGTACACCACCACCCCGAAAAAGCCGAACTCGGCAATGCGCAAGGTGGCCAAGGTGCGCCTGACCAACGGTTACGAGGTCATCTCGTACATCGGCGGCGAGGGGCACAACCTGCAGGAGCACTCCGTGGTACTGATTCGTGGCGGCCGCGTCAAGGATCTGCCAGGTGTCCGTTATCACACCGTGCGCGGTGCGCTCGATGCCGCCGGCGTCGCCAAGCGTCGCCAGCGCCGTTCCAAGTACGGCGCCAAGCGCCCGAAGTCCTGAGGAATTTGACTCATGTCGCGTAAAGGTTCCGCACCGCAGCGCTCGATCCTGCCTGATCCAAAGCATGGCAGCGAGACGATCGCGCGATTCATCAATATGGTCATGTACAGCGGCAAGAAGTCCGTCGCCGAGAGGATCGTCTATGGCGCCATGGACGTGATCGGGGAGAAAAACCCGAACGCGCTGGAAGTGGTGGAAAAGGCGTTGGCCAATATTTCACCGGCGGTCGAGGTCAAGTCGCGCCGTGTTGGTGGTTCCACCTACCAGGTGCCGGTCGAAGTGCGAGCGTCGCGCCGCGTCGCCCTGGCGATGCGCTGGTTGATCGACGCTGCACGCAAGCGCGGCGAGAACACCATGCCGCGCAAGCTCGCTGCAGAATTGCTTGACGCTGCGGAAAGCCGTGGCGGTGCTGTCAAGAAGCGTGAAGAAACCCACCGCATGGCAGAGGCGAACAAGGCGTTCGCACACTACCGCTGGTGATTCGGGAGCCTTGTTGATAACAAGGCATTCGAAAGCAACAAATCCAAGTCCGATGGCAGCCCAGGCTGCCTGAGCGAACCGGGTGCCGCCATCAGGCGGCGTCCGGCCTTCCAGAAATCGTAAACCTAAACGAGAGGGTACCGTGGCTCGCACCACTCCCATCGAACGCTATCGCAATTTCGGCATCATGGCCCACATTGATGCCGGAAAGACCACCACCACCGAACGCATCCTGTTCTATACCGGTGTCAACCATAAGCTTGGCGAAACCCACGAGGGTGCCGCCACCATGGACTGGATGGAGCAGGAGCAGGAACGTGGCATCACGATCACGTCTGCCGCGACGACTGCTTTCTGGAGCGGCATGGACAAGTCCATGCAGCAACATCGGCTGAACATCATCGACACCCCGGGGCACGTCGACTTCACTATCGAGGTGGAGCGTTCGCTCCGCGTGCTCGATGGTGCGGTGTTCGTGCTTTGTGCCGTTGGTGGCGTGCAGCCGCAGTCCGAGACCGTTTGGCGCCAGGCCAACAAGTATTCGGTGCCGCGCCTTGCATTCGTCAACAAGATGGATCGCACCGGTGCCAACTTCAACAAGGTCGTCGGTCAGCTGAAGGCCCGCCTGGGCGCCTATCCGGTGCCGATGCAGGTGCCGGTTGGCGCAGAAGATAGCTTCGACGGCGTGATCGACCTGGTCAAGATGAAGCGCATTCATTGGGACACCGAGTCCCAGGGCACCGTGTTCGAGTACGGCGAGATCCCGGCCGAGCTTCTCGAAGAGGCCACGGCGGCCCGCAGCTTCATGGTCGAGGCTGCCGCCGAGGCCAGCGAAGAGCTGATGGACAAGTACCTCAACGACGGGGAGCTGACCGAGGCCGAGATCATCGCTGGCTTGCGCGAGCGCACCTTGAAGGTGGAAGTGATTCCGGTCTTCTGTGGCACCGCGTTCAAGAACAAGGGCGTCCAGGCGATGCTCGACGGGGTGATCGAGTTGTTGCCCTCGCCAGTCGACGTGCCGCCGGTTCCAGGCATCGATGACGACGAGAAAGAGACGCATCGCGAAGCGTCCGATACCGCGCCGTTCTCAGCGCTCGCCTTCAAGATCATGACCGATCCGTTCGTGGGCTCGCTGACGTTCTTCCGGGTCTATTCGGGCGTGCTCAATTCGGGCGACCAGGTCTACAACCCGGTCAAGTCGAAGAAGGAGCGCGTCGGCCGTATCCTGCAGATGCACTCCAATGATCGCCACGAGATCAAGGAAGTGCGCGCGGGTGATATTGCCGCCGCGGTCGGCCTGAAGGACGTTACCACCGGCGATACGATGTGCGCGATCGATCACATCATCACGCTGGAGCGGATGATCTTCCCGGAGCCGGTCATCTCGATGGCGGTGGAGCCCAAGACCAAGGCCGACCAGGAAAAGATGGGCATGGCGCTGGGCCGTCTGGCGCAGGAGGATCCGACCTTCCGCGTGCATACCGACGAGGAATCCGGCCAGACCATCATCTCCGGCATGGGCGAGTTGCACCTGGACGTCCTTGTGGATCGCATGCGCCGCGAGTTCAACGTCGAAGCCAACGTCGGCAAGCCGCAGGTGGCTTACCGCGAGACCATCCGCAAGGCGGTCAAGGCTGAAGGCAAGTTCGTGCGCCAGTCCGGCGGCAAGGGCCAGTTCGGTCATGTCTGGCTCGAAATCGAGCCCGGCGAGACCGGCAGCGGCTACGTCTTCGAAAACGGCGTGGTGGGTGGCGTGGTGCCGAAGGAGTACATCCCGGCGGTCGACAAGGGCATCCAGGAAGTGATCGCCAACGGCCTGCTGGCCGGTTACCCGATCGTTGACGTCAAGGTGAGGCTGGTTGACGGCTCGTACCACGAGGTCGACTCATCTGAAATGGCGTTCAAGATCGCCGGTTCGATGGGCTTCAAGGAAGGCTTCCACAAGGCCAGTCCGGTGTTGCTGGAGCCGATGATGAAGGTCGAGATCGTGACGCCGGAGGATTACCTCGGCGACGTGATGGGCGATGTCAGTCGGCGCCGCGGCATCCTGCAGGGTCAGGAAGACACTCCGTCGGGCAAGATCATCGACGCGACCTTGCCGCTTGGCGAGATGTTCGGTTATGCGACCAGCCTGCGTTCAATGTCGCAAGGCCGCGCGACCTTCACGATGGAGTTCGATCACTACGCCGTGGCACCGAGCAATATCGCCGAGGCCGTGGTCAATAAAAACTGACGTATTGGCCGGCGCTTGCCGCCGGCCAGCTCCCAACAAGCTCATTAAACGATTTCAGAGGTAACAATCATGGCGAAGGGTAAATTCGAGCGCACCAAGCCGCACGTGAACGTCGGCACGATCGGTCACGTTGACCACGGCAAGACCACGTTGACCGCCGCGCTGACCAAGGTCGGTGCCGAGCGTTTCGGTGGCGAGTTCAGCGCGTACGACGCGATTGACCGCGCCCCGGAAGAGAAGGCGCGCGGCATCACCATCTCGACCTCGCACGTCGAGTACGAATCCCCGAATCGCCACTACGCGCACGTCGATTGCCCGGGACACGCCGACTATGTGAAGAACATGATCACCGGTGCGGCGCAGATGGACGGCGCGATCCTGGTGTGTTCGGCCGCGGACGGCCCGATGCCGCAGACCCGCGAGCACATCCTGCTGGCCCGCCAGGTGGGCGTGCCGTACATCGTGGTCTACCTGAACAAGGCGGACATGGTGGACGACGCCGAGCTGCTTGAGCTGGTGGACATGGAAGTGCGCGAGTTGCTGAGCAAGTACGAGTTCCCAGGCGACGACACCCCGATCGTGATCGGTTCGGCGCTGAAGGCGCTGGAAGGCGACCAGAGCGATATCGGCATTCCGTCGATCATCAAGCTGGTGGACGCGCTGGACAGCTGGATCCCGGAGCCGGTGCGCGACGTGGACAAGGCGTTCCTGATGCCGGTTGAGGACGTGTTCTCGATCTCCGGTCGCGGCACCGTGGTCACCGGTCGTATCGAGCGCGGCATCATCAAGGTCGGCGAAGAGATCGAGATCGTCGGTATCCGTCCGACCGTGAAGACGACGGTGACCGGTGTTGAGATGTTCCGCAAGCTGCTCGACCAGGGCCAGGCGGGCGACAACGCCGGCCTGCTGCTGCGCGGCACCAAGCGTGACGACGTGGAGCGCGGCCAGGTGCTGTGCAAGCCCGGTTCGATCAAGCCGCACACCCAGTTCGAGGGTGAGGTGTACATCCTGAGCAAGGACGAGGGCGGCCGTCACACGCCGTTCTTCAAGGGCTACCGTCCGCAGTTCTACTTCCGCACGACCGACGTGACCGGCGCCTGCGAGCTGCCTGAAGGCGTGGAGATGGTGATGCCGGGCGACAACGTGAAGATGGTGGTCGAGTTGATCAACCCGATCGCGATGGACGAAGGCTTGCGTTTCGCGATCCGTGAAGGTGGCCGTACCGTTGGCGCCGGCGTGGTCGCCAAGATCATCAAGTAAAGCCTGGTACCCAGTAAAGATTTGGTAATACCGCGTCATCCCGCTGGGTCGGGGTGGCGCCTACCGCGAAAAGAGGAGCAGGAAGCACCTCGTGTTCGCCCGACAGGGAAATGTCGCGTGACAAGATCGTTGGCAGTGCCGGATATTCCGGCGCTGCTTGACGGCATCATGGCACGCGCTTTATACTTTTCTGTCTGGCAGGCCGGGAAACCGGCCTGCCTTGCTTTTCCAAGGATTTCCGCCCTCGGATTGTCTACCGCGGGCGGGGTCGTTTCCATCGGGGTTCGGTGCACCTAGCCACCGGCCCGTCGCTCTTTAAACCAAGGAACACCGTCATGGCGGACCAAAAGATCCGGATTCGGCTGAAGGCATACGATCATCGTCTGATCGACCGTTCAGCCAGCGAGATCGTCGAGACGGCAAAGCGGACCGGCGCGCAAGTGCGTGGCCCGATCCCGTTGCCGACCAAGATCGAGCGCTTCACCATTCTTACTTCTCCGCACGTCGACAAGGACGCGCGTGACCAGTACGAGACCCGCACGCACAAGCGCGTGCTCGATATCGTCGACCCCAACGACAAGACCGTGGACGCGCTGATGAAGCTCGAGCTCGCGGCGGGCGTTGACGTACAGATCAAGCTGACCTGAGGACCTGACCATGACGGCGAAGAAATATTCGTTGGGCATCGTCGGCCGCAAGGCCGGCATGAGCCGGTTTTTCACCGAGGATGGCAAGTCCATTCCGGTGACGCTGATCGAAGCGACCCCGAACCGGATCACCCAAATCAAGACCCCCGATACCGATGGCTACAGCGCGGTGCAGGTTACCGTTGGCGTACGCCGTGCGGCGCTGATCAACAAGCCCGCGGCTGGTCACCTGGCCAAGGCCAAGGTCGACGCCGGCCGAGGCTTGTGGGAGTTCCGGGTTGCCGACGACAAGCTCGGTGACTTCAACGTGGGCGGCGAGATCAAGGCCGACATCTTTGAGGTCGGCCAGGTGGTCGATGTCCAGGGCGTGACCAAGGGCAAGGGCTTCCAGGGCACGATCAAACGCTGGAACTTCGCCATGGGCGATGCCACCCACGGTAACTCGCTGTCGCATCGCTCGCCGGGTTCCATCGGCCAGCGCCAGACGCCGGGTCGCGTGTTCCCGGGCAAGAAGATGTCCGGTCACATGGGCTTCGTGCAGCAGAGCACCCAGGGCCTGGAAGTGGTCAAGGTCGACGCCGAGCGCGGCTTGATCGCGATCAAGGGCGCAGTGCCAGGCGCGCCGGGCGGCGATGTGATCGTCCGTCCGACGACCAAGGGAGTATGACGATGGAACTTGCCATCAATAACAGCAGCGAGAAGTTGTCGGTGTCCGACGATATCTTCGGCCGCGAGTTCAGTGAAGACCTGGTCCATCAGGTCGTCGTTGCCTACCGCAACGCCGGTCGCAGCGGTACCAAGGCGCAGAAGACCCGTTCGCAGGTTGCCGGCACCACCAAGAAGTCGAAGAACCAGAAGGGCGGTGGCGCTCGCCACGGCGCGCTGACGGCTCCGATCTTCCGCGGCGGCGGCGTGACCTTTGCGGCCCAGCCGCGAAGCTTCGCGCAGAAGGTCAATCGCAAGATGTACCGTGCCGCAATGGCGTCGATCCTGTCCGAGCTGCATCGCCAGGGCCGGATCACGGTTGTGGAGAAGCTCGAGCTGGACTCGCCGAAGACCTCGGGCATGATCGCGATGCTCAAGGGCCTGGAGGCTGGTCGTCGCCCGTTGCTGGTCACCGAGGATGCCACCGAGAATCTGTACCTCTCGGCGCGCAACTTGCCGTATGTCGAGGTTCGTGACGTGCAGGGCCTGGATCCGGTTGCGCTGGTTGGCGCCGATACGGTCGTGGTCACCACCGAGGCGATCAAGAAGATTCAGGAGTGGCTGGCATGAACGACGCCAAGCTCTACAACGTGATTCGTGCGCCGCGTGTGTCCGAGAAGACCGCGCGCCTGCAGGAAGTTTCCAATCAATACGTCTTCGAAGTGGCGACGACGGCAACCAAGGCTGACATCAAGGTTGCGGTCGAGAAGCTGTTCGACGTCAAGGTCGAGGCGGTCAACGTGCTCAACGTGAAGGGCAAAGCAAAAGCCTTCAAGTTCCGCATGGGCCGTCGCCCCGACTGGCGCAAGGCATACGTGACGCTGGCCGATGGCCAGTCGATCGACGTTATGGCCAAGGCTTGAGGATCGACCCATGGCATTGATGACATTCAAACCCACTTCACCCGGCCGTCGCTCGATGGTTCGGGTGGTGACGCCCGACCTGCACAAGGGTGCGCCGTACGCGCCGTTGCTCGAGAAGAAGAGCAAGACCGGTGGCCGCAACCATCACGGCCGGACCACTACCCGGCATATCGGCGGTGGTCACAAGCAGCACTACCGCATCGTCGATTTCAAGCGCAACAAGGAAGGCATTCCGGCGCGCGTGGAGCGGATCGAGTACGATCCCAACCGCACCGCCCACCTGGCCCTGTTGTGCTATGTCGATGGCGAGCGTCGTTACATCATTGCTCCCAAGGGGCTGAAAGCCGGCGACCAGGTGATTGCGGGTCGTGATGCACCCATCCGCACCGGCAACACACTGCCGCTGAGCAACATCCCGGTGGGTTCCACCGTGCATTGCATCGAGATGAAGCCGGGCAAGGGCGCACAGATTGCACGCGCTGCCGGCGCCGGCGTCCAGCTGGTCGCACGTGAGCAGGGCTACGCCACGTTGCGTCTTCGTTCTGGCGAGATGCGCAAGGTTGCAGTCGATTGCCGGGCCACCATCGGCGAAGTCGGCAACGATGAGCACAGCCTGCAGAAGCTCGGCAAGGCCGGCGCGAAGCGCTGGCGCGGTATCAGGCCGACCGTTCGCGGCGCGGCGATGAACCCGGTGGATCATCCGCACGGTGGTGGTGAGGCCAAGGCTGGCCAGGGCAACCCGCATCCGGTCACCCCATGGGGTGTGCCGACCAAGGGCTACAAGACGCGGCACAACAAGCGTACGCAGCAGTTCATCGTTCGCGATCGCAGGAGCTAATCGGCAATGGCACGTTCACTGAAAAAAGGTCCGTTCGTTGACCACCACCTGATCAAGAAGGTGGAGGCCGCGGCCAACAACAAACGCCCGATCAAGACCTGGTCGCGTCGCTCGATGGTGTTGCCGGAAATGGTGGGTTTCACCATTGCGGTGCACAACGGCCGCAACCACATCCCGGTGCTGGTCAACGAGAACATGGTTGGCCACAAGCTCGGCGAATTCTCCCTGACGCGCACCTTCAAGGGTCACGTCGGCGACAAGAAGAGCCGATAAGGAGATGACCATGGAAGCTAAAGCCATCCTGCGCAGTGCGCGCATCTCCGCCCAGAAGGCCCGGTTGGTTGCCAACCAGGTGCGCGGCCTTACCGCCGAGAGCGCCGTCAACCAGCTCAAGTTCTCGGACAAGAAAGCAGCCGACCTGATCCGCAAGGTTCTGGAGTCTGCGATCGCCAATGCCGAGAACAACCAGGGCGCCGATATCGACGAGCTCAAGGTCACCACCATCATGGTTGACGAGGGTCCGACCCTGAAGCGCTTCATGGCGCGGGCAAAGGGTCGCGGCACCCGCATTCTCAAGCGTACCAGCCACATTACTGTGGTCGTGGGCGCCGGCAAGCAAGGCGGAGTCTGATTATGGGTCACAAAGTTCATCCCACCGGCATCCGCCTGGGTATCTCCAAGGATTGGAATTCCAAGTGGTTTGCCGGCAAGAAGCAGTACGCCGAGTACCTGATCGCCGACCTCAAGGTCCGCGAGATGCTGCGCAAGAAGCTGGCCCAGGCCGGAATTTCGAAGATTCTCATCGAGCGTCCGGCCAACAACGCCCGCGTGACCATCCACACCGCCCGTCCGGGCGTGGTGATCGGCAAGCGTGGTGAGGATATCGACAAGCTGCGCAAGGAAGTCAGCGACATGATGGGCGTCCCGGCGCACATCAACGTCACCGAGGTCCGCAAGCCCGAGCTCGACGCGCAGTTGGTGGCCGAGTCCATCGCGCAGCAGTTGGAGCGTCGCATCATGTTCCGCCGCGCTATGAAGCGTGCGGTTGGCAATGCGATGCGCCTGGGCGCGCTGGGCATCAAGGTCAATGTCGGTGGTCGGCTCAATGGTGCCGAGATCGCGCGTTCGGAGTGGTACCGCGAGGGTCGCGTGCCGCTGCACACCCTGCGCGCCGATATCGACTACGGCTTCGCAGAAGCCAAGACGACGTACGGCATCATTGGCATCAAAGTGTGGGTCTACCGGGGCGAGATCTTTGATTTCTCCCAGGTTGGCCAGGAAAAGCCGGACGACAGTCCGCGCAGTGATCGTGGCGAACGCCGCGACCGTGCGCCCCGTCCGCCGCGCGAACAGAGGTAACGGATCATGTTGCAACCAAAGCGAACCAAGTACCGGAAGGTACACAAAGGCCGCAACGACGGACTGGCATGGAGTGGCAACGCAGTCAGTTTCGGTGAGTACGGACTGAAGTCGACCGCGCACGGCCAGATCACCGCGCGCCAGATCGAGGCCGCACGTCGTTCCATCAGTCGCTACGTCAAGCGTGGCGGCAAGATGTGGATCCGCGTGTTCCCCGACAAGCCGATCACCAAGAAGCCGATCGAAGTGCGTATGGGTAAGGGCAAGGGCAGCGTCGAGTACTGGGTCGCGCTGATCCAGCCCGGACGCGTGATCTACGAGATCGAAGGTGTGGCAGAGGACGTGGCGCGCGAAGCGTTCCGCCTGGCCGCCGCCAAGCTTTCGGTCACCACCACTTTCGTGACGCGGACGGTGCGCTGATGGAACTCAATAAACTGCGAGAGAAGTCGGCTGACGAGCTCAAGGCCCATTTGACGGACCTGCACAAGGAGGGCTTCGCCCTTCGCATGCAGCAGGTCACCGGCCAGCTGACCAAGACCCACGAGACCCGTCGGGTGCGTCGTGAGATTGCCCGCGTCAACACCCTGATTGGGCAGGCTCAAGCGAGCCAGTCCGATTCGGGCGAGAAGAAGTAAGGACCCGCCATGACCGACAACAATACAGAGAAGGCGCTGCGCACGGTCGAAGGACGCGTGGTCAGCAACAAGATGGACAAGACCATCACCGTGCTCGTCGAGCGCCAGGTCAAGCACGCGTTGTACGGCAAGTACATCCGTCGCTCGTCCAAGCTGCACGCACACGACGCGGATAATTCCTGCAACGAGGGCGACGTGGTCCGGATTTCCGAGATTGCGCCGATGTCGAAAACCAAGAACTGGCGACTGGTGGAAATTGTCACCCGTGCGGCCGAATAACGAGGAGGGCTGAACCATGATCCAGATGCAAAGCTATCTCACCGTGGCCGACAACTCCGGTGCCAAAGAAGTGATGTGCATCAAGGTGCTCGGTGGCTCCAAGCGCCGTTACGCCGCGATTGGCGACGTCATCAAGGTGACCGTCAAGGACGCGATCCCGCGGGGCAAGGTCAAGAAGGGCGATGTCTATGATGCCGTCGTGGTGCGTACCCGCAAGGGTGTGCGCCGTCCGGATGGCTCATTGATCCGCTTCGACGGCAATGCCGCGGTCCTGCTGAACAACAAGCAGGAGCCGATTGGCACCCGTATCTTCGGGCCCGTGACCCGTGAACTGCGTTCCGAGAAGTTCATGAAGATCGTCTCGCTCGCCCCAGAAGTGCTCTGAGCGGAGGAATTGACATGAACCGTATCAAGAAGGGCGATCAAGTAATCGTCACTGCCGGCAAGGACAAGGGCAAGAAAGGTGATGTGGTGCGAGTGGCAGGGGACAAGGTCCTGGTGTCCAACGTCAACATCATCAAGCGCCACACCAAGCCGAATCCGCAAGCCGGCCAGGCTGGCGGCGTGATCGAGCGTGAGGCGCCGATCCATATTTCCAACGTCATGCTGTTCAACCCGGCTTCCGGCAAGGGTGAGCGCATCGGTATCAAGGTGCTGGAGGATGGACGCAAATTGCGTGTGTTCCGCTCCAGCGGTGAGGCGGTCGACGCCTGAGGAATGCTGAAATGACACGGCTTGAAAAATTTTACAAAGAAGAAGTGGTGCCGTCGCTGACCGAGAAGTTCGGTTACACGAACCCGATGCAGGTTCCGCGCGTCTCCAAGATCACCCTGAACATGGGTGTCGGCGAGGCGGCCACCAACAAGAAAGTGCTCGAAAATGCCGTCGCCGACATGGCGAAGATCTGCGGGCAGAAGCCGATCGTGACCAACAGCCGCGTGTCCGTGGCTTCGTTCAAGATCCGCGACGGCTGGCCGATCGGCTGCAAGGTCACCTTGCGCCGGGCCAAGATGTTCGAGTTCCTGGATCGCCTGATCAACGTCTCGCTGCCGCGCGTGCGCGATTTCCGTGGTGTGTCGGCCAAGTCTTTCGATGGCCGCGGCAACTACAACATGGGCGTCAAGGAGCAGATCATCTTCCCGGAAATCGATTACGACCAGGTTGATGCGCTGCGCGGCATGGACATCGCGATCACCACGACCGCGAACACCGATGCCGAAGCCCGCGCACTGCTGGAAGCGTTCCGCTTCCCGTTTCGTACCTAACTGATTCGAGGATCCACACATGGCAAAGACCTCCATGGTCAACCGCGACATCAAGCGGGCCAAGCTGGCCGCGAAGTACGCGGTCAAGCGCGAAGAGCTGAAGAAGATCATCTCCAGCGTCAGCGCTACGTACGAAGAAAAGGAAGAGGCAGTGGTCAAGCTGCAGAAGCTGCCACGCGACTCGTCCCCCAGCCGGCAGCGCAACCGCTGTGCCCTGACCGGGCGCTCGCGCGGCGTCTATGCAAAGTTCGGCCTGGGTCGCAACAAACTGCGTGAAGCCACCATGCGCGGAGACGTGCCGGGGCTTCGCAAGGCCAGCTGGTAATTGATTGTCAAACGGGGCCGATAAGTCTGCTAGACTTACCGGCTCCAAAAGTTCCACGCGTCACGGCGGTCCAGCCGCGGCGTCACAACTGAATTCGCAATTGAGCGGATATCGGTGCACTCATCAGGTAATTACACATGAGCATGACTGATCCCATCGCCGATATGTTCGTCCGCATCAGGAATGCGGCGGCGGTCGGCAAGCCCACGGTGAAGATGCCGTCGTCCAACATCAAGCTGGCCATCGCCAAGGTCTTGAAGGACGAGGGTTACATCCTGGCTGCCAACGTCAGCGACATCGGCGGCGGCAAGAACGAGTTGCAGATCGAGCTGAAGTACTACGAAGGCAAGCCGGTGATCGAGCAGCTCAAGCGCTTCTCCCGCTCCGGGCTACGCCAGTACCGCGGCAAGGACGACTTGCCCCGGGTCCTGAATGGCCTTGGCGTGTCCATCATCTCCACCTCGAAAGGCATCATGACCGACACCCAGGCGCGCCAGCAGGGCGTCGGCGGTGAAGTCCTGTGCTTCGTGGCTTAAGGGAGTAACGAACCATGTCCCGAATTGCCAAGAAGCCAATTGCCCTTCCCAAAGGTGTTGAGCTCAACGTCCAGTCTGACAGTGTCACCGTCAAGGGGCCCAAGGGCTCGTTGTCGATGGCCAAGCCGACCGATATCGAGATCAAGATCGAAGACGGCCACGCGCTGCTCTCAACCCAGGATGTCGAGCGTATCGCGCTGACCGGTACCCTGCGGTCGATCATTGCCAACATGGTGCAAGGTGTCTCCGAAGGCTTTGAGCGCAAGCTTGAGCTGGTCGGCGTTGGCTACCGCGCCGCGATGCAGGGAAAAAACCTGAGCCTGTCGCTTGGTTTCTCACATCCGGTAACGTTTGTCTCCCCCGACGGCATTACCATCACCACCCCGACCCAGACCGAAGTTCTGGTGCAGGGCGCTGACAAGCAACGCGTCGGTGAAGTGGCGGCCAAGATTCGCGGTTTCCGTCCGCCGGAGCCCTACAAGGGCAAGGGCGTGAAGTACGCCGGGGAAACCATCATTCGCAAGGAAGCCAAGAAGGCGTAAGTTCGCCGCGGACCCGTCCGCAAGTACCCGGTCATTCGTGGCAGGGCTTCTGAACAAAATCGCTCCCTTGGTAGTTTTTCGAGAACCCAGACTAATGAACAAGAATACTGCCCGCCTGCGTCGTGCCAAGTCGACCCGAAGCCACATCCGCAAGCTCGGCGTGCCTCGCCTGTCGGTGCTGCGTACCGGCCAGCACATGTACGCCCAGGTCTTTACCGCCGACGGTTCCGCGGTCCTGGCTGCGGCCTCGACCACCCAGGTCGCGGTTCGTGAGGGCTTGAAAGGCCTGAAGAATGCCGAAGCCGCCGCCAAGGTGGGTCAGGCGATTGCCGCCGCCGCCAAGGCTGCGGGTATCGAGAAGGTCGCCTTTGACCGCTCGGGCTATCGCTATCACGGCCGCATCAAGGCGTTGGCTGACGCCGCGCGCGAAGGTGGACTGCAGTTCTGATACGGCCCGCCCGTAACACTCCTGCCGACGCGGGTTGCGTCGGGCGTGCCGGCGGGTTTCCGTTGTCACGCACAGCCGGATCGACTCAACAACGATAAGCGGCCACGCCGCAAATTATTTTCCATTTTCAGGAATCAAACATGGCTAACGAACGTGATTCGCGCGGACGCGGCAGGCGCGAAGAAATAGACGACGGAATGATCGAGAAGTTGATCACGGTCAACCGCGTCAGCAAGACTGTAAAGGGTGGCCGCCAGTTCACCTTCACCGCATTGACGGTCGTCGGTGACGGCGCTGGCAAGGTCGGCTTCGGTTACGGCAAGGCCCGTGAAGTGCCCATGGCGATCCAGAAATCGATGGAATATGCCCGCAAGGACATGAAGCACGTCGACCTCAACAATGGCACCTTGTGGCATTCGGTGAAGTCCGGCCACGGAGCGGCTCGGGTCTACATGCAGCCCGCTTCGGAAGGTACCGGGGTAATCGCCGGTGGCGCGATGCGCGCCGTGCTCGAGGCGGTCGGGGTGAAAGACGTGTTGGCCAAGGCCATTGGTTCCCGCAACCCGATCAACCTGGTTCGCGCGACGCTGATCGGTCTCGGCCAGATGCATTCGCCCGCCAAGATCGCGGCAAAGCGCGGCAAGAAGGTCGAGGATCTGCAACATGGTTAAGTCGACTGATAACAAAACCGATGCGCCCAAGGGCGGTACCGTCAAGGTGCGCCTGGTCAAGGGACTGCGCGGGACCCAGGGACGCCATCGCCTTTCGGTGAAGGCGCTCGGGCTGCGCAAGATCAATGACATGCGCGAACTGAAGGACAGTCCCCAGGTCCGTGGCCTGATCAACACGGTCCATTACCTGGTCCGGGTCGAGGAGTAATCATCATGCGTCTCAATACACTATCGCCCGCAGAGGGTGCCCGCGAAGACCGCAAGCGCGTCGGGCGCGGTATCGGTTCGGGCCTGGGCAAGACCGCAGGCCGCGGCCACAAGGGTTCCTTCGCGCGTTCGGGTAAAGGCAAGATCCGGGCCGGTTTCGAAGGCGGCCAGATGCCAATGCATATCCGGTTGCCGAAGGTCGGTTTCCGTAGCAAGACCAAGAACGACACCGCCGAAGTGATGCTGTACCAGCTCGATCAGCTGGAGGCCGGCGATATCGATTTCGCGACCTTGCGTGCGGCCAAGCTGGTGCCGAGCACTGCCAAGCGGGCCAAGTTGGTCCTGAAGGGCGAAGTGGCCAAGAAGTTCGTATTCAAGGGTGTGCTCGCCACTGCCGGTGCCAAGGCTGCGGTCGAAGCGGCCGGCGGCAAGGTCGAGGAGTAAGTCGGGCATGGCGCGCAGCAGTAACGCGATGAGCGGCGTAGGCGGAGGGCTCGGGAAGTTCACCGAGCTTCGCCAGCGTCTGATGTTCGTGGTTGGTGCACTGCTGGTGTATCGCGTCGGCTGCTACATTCCCGTGCCCGGGGTCAACCCGGAAGCCATGCTGCGCCTGATGGAAACCCAGGAAGGCACCATCGTCGACATGTTCAACATGTTCTCCGGTGGCGCGTTGGAACGCTTCAGCCTGTTTGCGCTGAACGTGATGCCGTACATCTCGGCGTCCATCATCATGCAGTTGATGGTGCAGATACTGCCCAGCCTGAAAGCGATCCAGAAAGAGGGCGAATCAGGTCGGCGCAAGATCACCCAATGGTCGCGGCTGGGTGCAATCCCGCTGGCGGTTTTCCAGGCTTGGGGCATCGCCACTGCATTGCAGGCCGGAGGTGCGAGCCAGGGTATCCCGGTGGTCTACAGCCCCGGCGCTGGATTTGTGCTGACGGCGGTGATTTCCCTGACGGCCGGCACCATGTTCCTGATGTGGGTGGGCGAACAGGTGACCGAGCGTGGCATCGGCAACGGTGTTTCGCTGATCATCTTCGCCGGTATCGTCGCCGGGTTGCCTTCGGCCGTACTGAACATGTTCGAGCAGGTCCGCAACGGCGAGATGGGTACGCTGACCGCAATGTCGGTGGCCGCCATCGTGCTGGGCGTGACCTACTTCGTGGTGTTCGTGGAGAGCGGGCAACGTCGGATCACGGTTAATTATGCGAGGCGCCAGGGTGGCCGCAACGCATACATGAACCAGTCCTCATTCCTGCCGCTCAAGCTCAACATGTCCGGCGTCATCCCGCCGATTTTTGCCTCCAGCATCGTGATGTTCCCGGCGACCGCGGCCACCTGGTTCAGCCAGGGTGATTCCTCGTCGTTCATGCTCAAGGTCAGTCAGTGGCTGAACCCGGGTGAACCGTTGCATCTGTTGATCTATGGTGGCCTGATCGCGGGCTTTACGTTCTTCTATACTGCGCTCGTCTTCAACTCGCAGGAAACCGCTGACAACCTCAAGAAGTCGGGCGCCCTGATTCCTGGCATTCGGCCCGGCAAGGCGACTGCCGACTATGTTGACGGGGTCTTGACGCGGCTGACCGCGGCCGGCGCGGCGTATCTGGTGCTGGTCTGTTTGTTGCCGGAGTTGATGCGCGCGAAAATGGGGATATCCTTCTATTTTGGCGGTACCTCGTTGCTCATCGTTGTGGTGGTGGTAATGGACTTCATCTCGCAGATCCAGGCGCACTTGATGTCACACCAGTACGAGAGCTTGCTCAAGAAGGCAAATCTAAAGGGATCCAAGAGCGGCCTCGCCCGCTGATGGCTCCCTGGTCGTCCGGCACGGTGCCGGATGCCCGAGGCGACAAGGCGACCGGATTCAATGTCCGGATCGCTGATACAGGTAACACGGAGCACGGGGCTATCACACCCCGGTTCCAGCAGGGCGACTCGTGCGGTGTCTCGCGCGCGAGTGGGTTCGGACCGATCTGCGCGCCAGAGTAGCGCGCGGTGTCGGGGAGGGCGGCTTGACACCGCGCGCCTCGGCAGTTCGAACTCGTCGCCGGAGCATGGGCACACTCCCCATGCCGTCGCAACGCAACGCTTCGGCGTGGCGGGGCTTCCTATTAACCCGAGACCTTGATAAAATTTCCGATTCACTTTTTCAGTGAACCTCTCTACCGGGTTGTCAGGATCCGGTTGCCAAACCAGTTGGAGATCGCGTTATGGCGCGTATTGCGGGCGTCAACCTGCCTGCCCAGAAGCACGTCTGGGTCGGGTTGCAAAGCATTTACGGCATTGGCCGTACTCGTTCCAAGCAAGTGTGTGATTCAGCCGGCGTTACCGCGTCGACCAAGATCCGCGACTTGTCCGAGCCCGAGGTCGAGCGTTTGCGCGGCGAAATCGGCAAGTTCGTCGTCGAGGGTGATCTGCGTCGCGAGATCGGCATGTCGATCAAGCGCCTGATGGACCTGAGCTGCTACCGCGGCCTGCGGCATCGCCGTGGCCTGCCGCTGCGTGGCCAGCGCACCAAAACCAACGCACGTACCCGGAAGGGTCCGCGTCGGGCCATCAGGAAGTAAGGGGTAGATCATGGCCAAGCCAACCGCTACGAAAACGAAGAAGAAGATCAAGCGCGTCGTCACCGACGGCATCGCCCACGTCCACGCTTCGTTCAACAACACCATCATCACGATCACCGACCGCCAGGGCAATGCATTGTCGTGGGCGACTTCGGGCGGCGCGGGCTTCCGCGGTTCGCGCAAGTCGACCCCGTTTGCCGCCCAGGTGGCCGCCGAGAAGGCCGGCCGCGCTGCGCTGGACTACGGCGTCAAGTCGCTGGAAGTGCGCATCAAGGGCCCGGGTCCGGGTCGGGAGTCCGCCGTTCGTTCGCTGAACAACGTCGGCTACAAGATCATCAACATCATCGACGTGACGCCAATTCCGCACAACGGTTGCCGCCCGCCGAAAAAGCGTCGCGTCTGAGGAGCTGAAGAAGAATGGCTCGTTATATTGGTCCTACCTGCAAGCTCGCCCGTCGCGAAGGCGTCGACCTCGGTCTGAAGTCGCCGTCACGTGCACTCGATTCCAAGTGCAAGCTTGAGCAGAAGCCCGGTCAACATGGCGCGACGCTTCGTCGCGGCAAGATGTCCGATTACGCAAACCAGCTCCGTGAAAAGCAGAAGGTCAAGCGCGTTTATGGCTTGCTGGAACGCCAGTTCCGGAACTACTACAAGAAGGCTGCGGCCAAGCGGGGCAACACGGGTGAAATCCTGTTGCAGCTCCTCGAGACCCGCCTGGACAACGTCGTGTACCGCATGGGGTTTGCAGTGACCCGCCCGGCGGCTCGCCAGCTGGTCTCGCACCGCGGCGTTACCGTCAACGGCAAGTCGGTCAACCTGCCGTCCTACCAGATCAAGGCAGGCGATGCGGTGGCGCTGTCAGAGCGCGCGCAGAAGCAGTTGCGCGTGCAGGAGTCGCTGACCGTGTCGCAGCAGATGGACCTGTCGCCAGCCTGGATCGAGGTGGACGGCAAGAAGTTCACCGGCGTGTTCAAGGCGGTACCGGATCGTGCCGATCTGCCTGCCGACATCAACGAAGCGCTGATCATCGAGCTGTACTCGAAGTAATTCATCTGTTCTTGAGCTGCGGGCCCCAGGCCCCAGGCTCACAGGAGACTCCACAACATGACGGTTACCGCCAATCAGGTACTGCGCCCACGCGGTCCCCAGATCGAAAGCCTTTCTGGCAACCGCGCCAAGGTCGTCATTGAACCGCTCGAGCGGGGCTATGGCCACACCCTGGGCAACGCGTTGCGCCGCGTGCTGCTGTCGTCGATTCCGGGTTTTGCCATCACCGAAGTCGCGATCGAAGGCGTGCTGCACGAGTACACCACGGTCGAGGGGTTGCAGGAGGATGTACTTGAAGTCCTGCTCAACCTCAAGGACGTCGCCGTCCGCATGCACACTGGCGAATCGGCGACCCTGTCGCTGAACAGCCAGGGTCCAGGTGTCGTGACCGCGGCCGACATCAAGACCGACCACAACGTCGAGGTCATCAACGGCGACCACGTGATCGCCCACTTGACCAAGGACGCGTCGCTCAAGATGGAAATCAAGGTCGAACGCGGCTATGGCTACCAGCCGGCGACTGCGCGTCGCCGTCCGGACGAGGAGACCCGCACGATCGGTCTTCTGATGCTGGATGCGAGTTTCAGCCCGATTCGTCGCGTCGCCTATTCGGTCGAAGCTGCCCGGGTCGAGCAGCGTACCGATCTGGACAAGCTGATCCTGGACATCGAGACCAACGGCACGATCGACGCCGAGGAAGCCGTTCGCACGGCCGCCGAGATCCTGAGCGACCAGTTGTCGGTGTTTGGTGATTTCACCCAGCGCGAACGCGGTGCTCCGAAGACGGCTCCCACTGGCATCGATCCGGTCCTGTTGCGTCCTATCGACGACCTGGAACTCACCGTGCGTTCGGCCAACTGCCTCAAGGCCGAGAGTATTTACTACGTCGGCGACTTGATCCAGAAGACCGAAGTCGAATTGCTGAAGACGCCGAACCTTGGCAAGAAGTCGCTCACCGAGATCAAGGAAGTGCTTGCCCAGCGCGGCCTGTCGCTCGGTATGAAGCTCGAAAACTGGCCGCCAGCGGGTATCGCCTCGCACGGCATGATGGGCTAAACAGGAAACAAGACCATGCGCCACCAGAAATCAGGACGCAAGTTCAACCGTACCAGTGCCCATCGCGATGCGATGTTCACCAATATGGCCGCGTCGCTCATCAAGCACGGAGCGATCCGTACCACCTTGCCAAAGGCCAAGGAGCTGCGCCGCGTAGCGGAGCCGCTGATCACCCTGGCCAAGACCGATGGGGTGGCCAACCGCCGCCTTGCGTTCTCGCGCTTGCGTGACAAGGAAGCGGTCGGCACGTTGTTTGTCGAGCTGGGCCCGCGTTACAACGCGCGTCCAGGCGGCTACCTGCGCATCCTCAAGTGCGGGTTCCGCGCTGGCGACAACGCGCCGATGGCTTACGTTGAACTGGTCGATCGCCCGCAAGCAGTCGCGGAGTAATCGACCGGAGAATCGATGGGTGGCCTTCGCCGCCCTATCGATGACGTGAATACCCCGGCCTGCTGCCGGGGTTTTTGCGTTCAGCAGATATCACCGACGGTCGGCGTGCCACAGGGCTTTTTCGACCGTGCAGGTCGCGCTGGCGTGGATTGCACGTTGCATGGCGGCTGCAAATCCGTATTGTGTCGATCCATGACTATACCAACCACGTCCGTTTCGAAGTTCCGCCTCCGCTTCCTGCTCGGCTTTGTTGCTTGCGCCGGGCTGATCGGTTACGCGCTGTATACGCAGTTCCATGGTGGCTTGCTGCCGTGTCCCCTGTGCATCTTCCAGCGCGTCGCATTTGCTGCCCTGGGCCTGGTATTTATGGTTGGCGGCCTGCATGCGCCGGGTGGCGCCTTCGGGCGGCGCGCGTATGGCGTAATCGCGCTGGTGGTGGCAGGGGTGGGGATCGCGATCGCGGGTAATCACGTACGCCTGCAGCACCTGCCTGCCGATCAGGTGCCGGCGTGCGGCCCTGGCCTGGACTACATGCTCGAGGCAATGCCGATCAGCGGTGTCGTGCGTCGGGTAATGACCGGATCGGGAGAGTGCGCAGAGGTCGACTGGACGCTGCTCGGTTTGTCGATGCCAACCTGGAGTTTGATCGCATTCGTGGCGCTTGCACTGTGGGCGGTGTTTGTCGGCTTTCGGCGTTGGTGATGGATCGCCGGACGGCTGTTGGCTATGCGCATTGCAACCCGCGTCGTCGACGTGGATGATGCAATGCTGCCCTGCAATATAGCTGTCTGAGCCAATGCCGAGTCCCGACCGTAATATCCACCCCGTCAACTTGCCAGCCGACTGGACCCCTGCATCCTGGCGTGGGATGAAAGCGTTGCAGCAGCCGCGTTATGACGATGCCGACGAGCTGGCCGGTGTGCTGCAGGAATTGCGTGCGCTGCCGCCACTGGTAACGTCCTGGGAGATCCTCGCGCTCAAACAGCAAGTTGCCGATGCACAGGAGGGTAAATGCTTTCTGCTGCAGGGAGGTGATTGCGCCGAGACCTTCGATGCCTGCTCCTCCGAGGTGATTTCCAATCGGCTCAAGGTGCTGTTGCAGATGAGCCTGGTGCTGGTGCACGGGCTGCGAAAACCCGTGGTGCGCGTCGGGCGGTTTGCGGGGCAATACGCCAAGCCACGGTCGGCCGATACCGAAACCATCGACGGGGTGACCGTGCCCAGCTACCGCGGTGACATGGTCAACGCACCGGAATTCAATGCCGCCGCCCGGCGCCCCGATCCCCGCCGCATGGTCAAGGCGCATGCGCGCTCGGCGATGACGATGAATTTCGTGCGTGCGTTGATAGATGGCGGTTTTGCCGACCTGCGGCACCCTGAGTACTGGAATCTCGACTGGGTGGGGCATTCGCCTTTGGCGAACGAGTATCGACAAATGGTCGATTCGATCGGCGGTGCGGTGCGTTTCATGGAAACGCTGTCCGGCGGTTCGGTAAGGAACCTGGAGCGGGTCGATTTTTACACCTCGCACGAAGCGTTGTTGTTGCCGTATGAGGAGTCAGTGACCCGGCAGGTGCCGCGGCATTGGGGCTGGTTCAACCTCGGTACCCATTTCCCGTGGATCGGCATGCGTACCGCAGCGGTCGATGGCGCCCACGTCGAGTACTTCCGCGGCATCCGCAACCCGATCGCGCTGAAGGTCGGGCCGTCGACTACCCCGGACCAGTTGTTGCGGGTCATCGATGTGCTGAACCCCGAGAACGAGGCCGGCAAACTCACCCTGATCCACCGGATGGGCGCGGCGAATATTGCCGATAGCCTGCCGCCGCTGCTGGACACGATTCGACGGGATGGACGACGGGTGTTATGGGTTTGCGATCCGATGCACGGCAATACCGAAGCGACCACGAACGGCTACAAGACCCGCCGTTTTGCGAACATCGGCAGCGAGCTGGAGCGGGCGTTCGACTTGCATGCTGCCGCGGGCACGCGTTTGGGCGGCGTGCACCTGGAGCTTACCGGCGAGGATGTCACCGAGTGCATGGGCGGCGCACGTGATCTGACCGAGGTAGACCTGGAGCGTGCCTATCGCTCTACCGTCGATCCGCGCCTGAATTACGAGCAGGCGCTGGAAGTGGCGATGCTGATCGTGCGCAAGCAGGCGCGGTTGACCGCGGCAGGCTAGGCGCCTCGCCCCGACCCGTTCGGAACCATCATCACCAAAAAAGCCGCCCGGATTGGGCGGCTTTTTCATCGGCCCGGCACGAGAATGCCGGGCCGTACCGTGCACGGATGGGTCAGCCGCGGCTCGCGCGCTTGCGGTCGTTCTCGGTCAGATGCTTTTTGCGCAGGCGGATCTCCATCGGCGTGACTTCCACCAACTCATCGTCCTCGATGAAATCCAATGCCTGTTCCAGCGTGTACTTGATCGCGGGTGTCAGCTTGATTGCATCATCCTTGCCCGAGGCGCGCATGTTGGTCAGCGGCTTGGTCTTGATGGCATTGACCGTGAGGTCGTTGTCCTTGGAGTGGATGCCGATCAGCTGGCCTTCGTATACGTTGTCGCCTTCTGCAGCGAACAGTTTGCCGCGCTCTTCCAGCGGCCCCAGCGAGTAGGCAGGAGTGGCACCGGCGGAATTGGAGATCATCACGCCGTTGGAGCGCTTGGCGATCGCACCGACCGCGCGCGGACCGTAATGATCGAACACATGGAACAGCAGGCCGGTGCCCTGGGTCAGCGTCTTGAACTCATTCTGGAAGCCGATCAGGCCACGGGCGGGGATCATGTAATCGAGCCGCACGCGCCCCTTGCCGTCGGATTCCATGTTTTTCAGCTGGCCCTTGCGGATGCCCAGTTTCTCCATGACGCCGCCCTGGTGCTGCTCCTCGATGTCGACCACGAGTTGCTCGACCGGCTCCATCGTCTGGCCATCGATTTCCTTGATGATGACTTCCGGGCGCGACACCGCCAGCTCGAAGCCCTCGCGGCGCATGGTCTCGATCAGGACCGACAGGTGCAGCTCGCCGCGACCGGAGACGAGGAACTTGTCCGGGTCCGAGCCTTCCTCGACCTTCAGCGCGACGTTGTGCAGGGTCTCGCGCTCCAGCCGTTCACGGATCTGGCGGCTGGTGATGAACTTGCCGCCACTGAAGTCCTTGCGACCGGCAAACGGCGAGTTGTTGACCTGGAAGGTCATGCTGATGGTCGGCTCGTCCACGGTCAGCGCGGGCAGGGCTTCCGGCGCGTCCACCGCGCACAGGGTGTCGGAAATGCTCAGGCCCTGGACGCCTGAAATGGCGATGATGTCACCGGCCTCGGCTTCCTCGACCTCGACCCGCTCCAGACCCATGAACCCGAGCACCTGCAGTACCTTGCCCTGGCGCTTCTTGCCTTCCCGGTCAATGACGGTGATCGGCATGTTGGTGTGGACCTTGCCGCGCTGGATGCGCCCGACGCCGATCAGACCGACGAAGTTGTTGTAGTCCAGCTGGCTGATGAGCATCTGGAACGGGCCGTCCGGATCGACCTGAGGCGGCGAGACGTGCTGCATGATCGCCTCGTACAGCGGGGTCATGTCGCCGCTGCGAACGCTGTCGTCGAGCCCGGCATAACCATGCAGCGCCGAGGCATACACGATCGGGAAGTCGAGCTGCTCGTTGGTGGCGCCGAGTTTGTCGAACAGGTCGAACACCTGGTCGATGACCCAGTCCGGACGCGCGCCGGGGCGGTCGATCTTGTTGACCACCACGATCGGTTTGAAACCCATCGCGAAGGCTTTCTGGGTCACGAAGCGGGTCTGCGGCATCGGTCCGTCCATCGCATCGACCAGGATCAGCACCGAGTCGACCATCGACAGCACGCGCTCGACCTCGCCGCCGAAGTCGGCGTGTCCCGGGGTGTCGACGATGTTGATGCGGTTGCCATTCCAGGTGATGGCGGTGTTCTTGGACAGGATCGTGATACCACGTTCCTTTTCCTGATCGTTGCTGTCCATCACGCGCTCGGCGAGCATGGTGCGTTCGGAGAACGTGCCGGACTGCTTGAGCAGGCAATCGACGAGGGTGGTCTTGCCGTGGTCGACGTGGGCGACGATGGCGATATTGCGCAGGCGTTCGATGGACATGGGGACGGGCGCCAAGGGCGCTTCTTTCGATAGGGAAGTCGACCAGTATATCCCTATGCAATGGATGCGCGAGGATTGATTGAGCGTGGGTTAAACTTGGCGGTCTGGCGTTCACCTAGACACGCCCCCACAGATTCCGGAGTGATCCATGACCCTGACCGCCACCTTTGATACCGAACGCGGCCCGATCCGCGTCGAGCTTGCCGCCGACAAGGCGCCGCTGACGGTTGCGAATTTCGTCAACCTGGCCAAGCGCGGTTATTACGACGGCCTGAATTTCCACCGCGTCCTGAACGACTTCATGGTCCAGGGCGGCTGCCCGCAAGGCACCGGTACCGGTGGCCCGGGTTACCGCTTCGAGGACGAGGCCAGCAACGGCCTGGGTCACGAGCGCGGCGTGTTGTCGATGGCCAACGCGGGTCCGGGCACCAATGGCAGCCAGTTCTTCATCACCCACGTGCCGTGCCCATGGCTGGACGGCAAGCACACCGTGTTCGGCAAGGTGCTCGAGGGCCTGGACATCGTGGACAGCGTCAAGCAGGGCGACAAGATCAACGCGGTCACGCTTGAAGGCGATGTTGATGCCGCGCTGGCCGCCAAGGCCGACCGTGTCGCGGACTGGAACAAGACCCTGGACGCCAACGCGTAAGCAGGCGGCAAACCGATGGCGTGACGCCCGCGGCGGACCCTCCGTCGCTGGCGTCCACCGCATGATCCGATTTTTTACGAGGTTGTTGCGATGCCCCAGTTTGCCCGCCGTATTGGTCGCGCCCGGCCCAGTGCGATCATGCAGGTCTCGGAGAAAGCCAAGCGCTTGAAAGCCGAAGGCCGCGATATCATCAGCTTCTCGATTGGCGTGCCGAACTTCCTGCCAGGTGAGCATGTCTACCAGGCCGCCCGCGATTCGCTGGCAAGCGACAGCGGCCAGTACGGCAGCAATCGGGGCTCGGATGCCTTGCTGGATGCGTTTCTCGCGCACATCGGCAAGATCGGATTGACCGGCTATACCCGTTCCAATCTCGGCGTCGGCATCGGTGCCAAACAGGTGCTGTACAACCTGGCCGAGGCGCTGCTCGACGAGGGCGACACGATCGCCTTCGCTGTGCCGTACTGGACCAGCTACCTGGACATTGCGCAGATCGTCAATGCCAAGGTCGAACTGCTGCCGTGCCCGCCGGAGCAGGACTACAAGCTCACCCCCGGGCAACTGGAAGCCGCGCTGGAAAAGAAGCCGCGGGTCTTCCTGTTCAATAATCCGTCCAACCCCACCGGCATGGTGTACGGCCAGGACGAGATCTCGGCGCTGGCCGATGTGCTGGTGCGTTATCCCGACACCTGGGTCATCACCGATGACATCTACAACCGGATGGTGTTTGACGGGCTGGGCTACCACAACTTCGTCCACGCCCGTCCCGAATTGCGCGACCGGGTGATCTTCGTCGACTCGCTGTCCAAGACCTACGGCATGCCGGGCTGGCGGGTCGGCCTGTTGGCCGGACCCGAGTCGGTCGCCAAGGCGGTGGCGACGCTCAATTCCAACCACATCACCAGCATCCCCGAGGCGGCCCAGGTCGCGGCGATCGCGGCATTCACCGGTCCGCAGGACGTGCCGGAAGCCAAGTGCAAGGAGTTCCAGGCCAAGCGCGACCAGGTGATGCAGGCGCTGGATGCGATTCCGGGGTTGGTGTGTCCGCGCCCGCAAGGGGCGTTCTATGCGTTCCCGGACGTCAGCGTGGCGTTTGGCAAGACCCATGCGCCCAGCGGCCTGAAAGTCGATGATGACCTGTCGTTGTGCAGCGCGCTGCTGGAGGCCAAGGGCGTGGCCTGCGTGCCCGGGTCGGCGTTCGGTGAGCCGCGTGCCATGCGTATCAGTTACACCTGTCCGACGCCGCAGTTGGCGCCGGGTTTGCAGCGTATCCAGGAGTTTTTTGCCGAATTGCGCTGAGCCGCAGGGTGGGCCGTGGCCCACCATCTCCCACGCGGTGGGCCAAGGCCCGCCCACGATGCATTGAGGATCCAAACCATGAAACAACCCGTCCGCGTTGCCGTTACCGGTGCTGCCGGCCAGATCGGCTATTCCCTGCTGTTCCGCATTGCCTCCGGTGAGATGCTCGGCAAGGACCAGCCGGTCATCCTGCAGATGCTCGAGTTGCCGATGGAGAAGGCCCAGGCCGCGCTGAAGGGCGTGATGATGGAGCTGGAAGACTGTGCGTTCCCACTGTTGGCCGGCATGGTTGGCACCGATGACGCCGAGGTCGCGTTCAAGGATGCCGACATCGCGCTGCTGGTCGGCGCGCGTCCGCGCGGGCCCGGCATGGAGCGCAAGGACCTGCTGTTGGAGAACGCGAAGATCTTCACCGCCCAGGGCGCGGCGTTGAACAAGGTCGCCAGTCGCGACGTCAAGGTGTTGGTGGTCGGCAACCCGGCCAACACCAACGCCTATATCGCGATGAAGTCGGCGCCCGACCTGAAGCCGAAGAACTTCACTGCGATGCTGCGGCTGGACCACAACCGCGCGCTGTCGCAACTGGCCAGCAAGGCCGGTGTGTCGGTTGGCGATATCGAGAAGTTCACCGTCTGGGGCAACCACAGTTCGACCATGTACCCCGATTACCGCTTCGCCACCGTCAATGGCGCGTCGCTGCAGGACAAGATCAATGATGCCGACTGGAATGCCGACACCTTCATCCCGGTGGTGGCCAAGCGCGGCGCGGCGATCATCGAGGCGCGTGGCCTGTCATCGGCAGCCTCGGCGGCCAATGCAGCCATCTGCCACATCCGCGATTGGGTGCTGGGCAGCGATGGCGCCTGGGTGACGATGGGCGTGCCCTCCGATGGCAGCTACGGCATCCCCGAAGGCGTTATCTACGGCGTCCCGGTGACTACCAAGGCTGGCGAGTACACGCGGGTCGAAGGTCTGGAAATCGATGCCTTCAGTCGCCAGCGGATGGACAAGACCCTGGCCGAGCTCGAGGAAGAGCGGGCCGGCGTCGCCCACTTGCTGGGCTGAGCGCGCCACACCTGATGCGCAACGGGACCGGCACAAGCCGCGGGTCGTAATCATGCCGCCACTTCCAACCGGAAGGGGCGGCTACAAGAGGAACCGAGATGAGCGAGAACACCAACACCTTGCCAAAGCCGAAGAAGTCCGTGGCGCTGAGCGGCACTGCCGCCGGCAACACCGCGCTATGCACCGTTGGCCGCAGCGGCAACGACCTGCATTACCGGGGTTACGACATCAAGGATCTGGCGACCAGATCGACCTTCGAGGAAGTCGCCCACCTGCTGGTGCATGGCGCGTTGCCGACCACCGCCCAGCTGGCCGCCTACAAGACCAAGCTGCAGCGCCTGCGCGGCTTGCCGGCGCTGGTTACCGAAGCGCTGGAGCTGGTCCCCGCCAACGCCCACCCGATGGACGTGCTGCGTACCGGCTGCTCGATGCTCGGTACGGTATTGCCCGAGCGCGACACCCACGCAGCGTCCGAGGCGCGTGATATCGCCGACCGGCTGATCGCCAGTTTCGGTTCGATGCTGCTGTACTGGTGGCAGTTCACCCACAACGGCCGCCGGATTGACGTGGAGACCGGGGACGACTCGGTTGCCGGGCACTTCCTGCACCTGCTGCACGGCGCGCCGCCAAGCGCGCTGCACGCTGACGCGCTGGACAAGTCGCTGGTGCTGTATGCCGAGCACGAGTTCAATGCCTCCACGTTCGCCGGCCGCGTGATTGCCGGTACCGGCTCGGACATGTATTCATGCCTGACCGGTGCGATTGGTGCGTTGCGTGGTCCCAAACACGGTGGCGCGAACGAGGTGGCGATGGACATCATCTCGCGCTACGCCACCGCCGACGAGGCCGAGGCGGATATCCGCGCGCGGGTGGAACGCAAGGAGATCGTGATCGGCTTCGGCCACCCGGTCTACACCGTCGGCGATCCACGCAACCCGATCATCAAGGAGATCTCGCGCCAGTTGTGCGCCGAAGGTGGCAACCAGATCCTGTTCGACGTGTCCGAGCGCATCGAGAACCTGATGATGGACACCAAGAAGATGTTCCCGAATCTGGATTGGTACAGCGCGTCGGCGTACCACATGCTGGGCATCCCGACCGCGATGTTCACGCCGTTGTTCGTGATCGCCCGCACCACCGGCTGGAGCGCGCATGTGATCGAGCAGCGTGAGGACGGCAAGATCATTCGTCCCAGCGCGAACTACGTCGGGCCGGAGGATCGCGACTACGTGGAGATCAGCCAGCGCTGAGGGTTGTTGTGCAGTGCCCCGGCCAGTGCCTCGGCATGAAGCGTTACACGTGAAATGGAAACGCCGCGCAACCGCGCGGCGTTTCTGCTTCTGACCAGTCCAGGTTGGCAGCCAGTCCGGTCGGCTCAGCTCAGCTCAGCCCTTCGGCCTTGAGCGCCGCCTGTACGCCGGCATCGGCTTCCATCCGCGACTTGAATGCCGTCAGATTGTCCAGGCCTGACAGGTCAATGCCAAGTCCGTCGGCCCAGCGCAGGGTGATGTACAGATACGGGTCGGCGAAGCTGCGGAAACCCGTCAACCACTGCTTGCCGTCGAGCTGCGTATCGGCGCGCTCGAACAAGCCGCGCAGCCGCTTCTTCGCGGCGTCCTTGACGGCATCGTGCTGGCTGGCGTCCGCGTGGAACGCGCCTGGACTGAACAGCGGCACGAAGGCGGGGTGCAGGTCCGCATTGACAAACGCCAGCCAGCGAGTCGCCTGGGCACGCTGCCGGGCACTGCCATCGCCGGCCAAGCCGGCATCGGGGTAGCGATCGGCGATGTAGCCCATGATGGCTGCATTCTGGGTCAGCTGGAAATCACCCTCGACCAGAGCGGGTACGGCGCCGACCGGGTTGATCGCCCGGTATTCCGGCGACTTCATCGCTTCGGCGGTCATTACCTGGAATTCGAATGGCTGGCCGGTCCATTGCAGCGCAATGTGGTCGGCGGTAGAGCAGGCACCGGGCTTGGTATAGAGCTTCATGCGATCTCCGGAGTGGGAATAGGCGAAAGACGGACCGATGCCGTGGCACCGCCCCGTCTGTTGATTATCCGCCGTCGATCGTAATCCTGCGTTACCGGCCGCCCGCGAACCGGGCGCCGTCAGGAGCCCTGTGGGGCCAGGTTCTGTACCTTCAGGAAGGTGTGGTCACCGATGGTGGCGACCTGGTATGCATTGCGCCAGTTTGGGCTGGCGATCGCGAGCGCGGCAAAATGGCTTGCCCCGGGTACGATCTCGCGGCGCTCGCCGGCCGGCAACGCCCAGTTGCGCTGTGCTTCCAGTGCAATGGTGACCGACTCGGCCCAGGCCTCTGTATTGCTCAGGCGCATGTTGGGTGACACCAGGGAGGGCGCGAACTGCTTACGCGCAGTCACCACCTCGCACACACTGTCGCCCCAGATGCCGCTGTCGCGACGGCGCAATGCCACTTCGGCGACCGCCTGCTGTCCCTGGATCGACTGATCACGGGCTTCCAGGTACAAGGTGGTGCTCAAGCACAGCGAGTCTGCGCTTTGGGGTGACAGTACCGAGGCCAACCACAAAATCCAGGCCAGTTTCATGACGAACTCCTTGCTCCGTTGCGCCGACGTGCCTTGTCCACCGCGGTAAGGCGGAGGCATGGGCATCGCTGGCATCGCGTACTGGGGAGGCTGCGGCTCTCTGGCGCGCTTTGCCCCTTCACCTGACCTCGCTGAGTGCGGGCCGGCGTGGGTGTCACCTGCGTGGTGACTCGAAAGTTGCGGCAAGGTAGCGGTCATAATTTAAATCCAGCCTGAACAGCTATCCCCGTTCAGCTTGGAAAAATCATGATTCAGTCACGCAGGAATTGTCCAGAACCAGCACCAGCGACGTTCTGCGAGCGAATGCGGTCGTTGTCGCCAGGGGTCCTGTTCAGCTTTGTCACTTATGACAGCCGGCAGCAAAGCGACGTAAATGCGCGCTAAAAGGATGCGGCCAGCCGGCTTCCCTGTTCAATCGCCCGCTTGGCGTCCAGTTCGACGGCGCGGTCCGCGCCACCGATTACGTGCACCCGGCCTGGATGGCCGATCAACTGCGCTTGCAAAGGCTTGAAGGGCTCTTGTCCCGCGCACACCACGACCTGATCGACCACCAAGGTCTGCTCGACATTGCCGACGCGGATCCGCAGGCCCTGATCATCGACCCCGAGGTATTCCACCGCGTCGAGCATCTGGACGTGCTTGGTCTTCAGTGTGGCCCGATGGATCCAGCCGGTGGTCTTGCCGAGGCGGGCGCCCAACTTGCCGGGACTGCGTTGCAATAGCCATACCTCGCGCGCAGCGGGTTCCGGCTGCGCGCGGACAAGACCGCCCCGATTGTCGGTGTAGGCCAGGTCGACACCCCATTCGTCTCGCCAACGCGTCGGATTCAAGCTCGGAGATTCACCTTGGTGGATCAGGAATTCGGCAACATCAAAGCCGATGCCGCCGGCACCGATGATCGCGACCTTGCGTCCCACCGTCACGTGGCCACCCAGCACCTCCAGGTAGCTGACAACCTTGGGATGCCCGGCACCGGGGAAGTCCACTTTTCGCGGGACCACGCCGGTGGCCAGCACGACGTGGTCGAAACCGGCCAGCGCTTCCGCGTCAACATGCGTCTGCAAACGCAACGCCACGCCGGTCAGCTCGATCTGGCGCCCGTAGTAACGCAATGTCTCGTGGAATTCCTCCTTGCCCGGAATCTGCTTGGCGAGGTTGAACTGGCCGCCGATCTCGCTGGCGGCATCAAACAAGGTCACCTGGTGTCCACGCTGGGCGGCGATCGTCGCGCATGCCAGGCCAGCAGGACCGGCGCCGACCACGGCGATCTTCCTGGCCGCGGTGGTCGATGGATAATTCAACTCGGTCTCCGCGCAGGCCCGTGGGTTGACCAGGCAGCTCGCGCGCTGGTTGGCGAATACATGATCCAGACACGCCTGGTTGCAGGCGATACAGGTATTGATCTCGTTACCGCGTCGGGCCTGCGCCTTCGCCACCCATTGCGGGTCGGCCAGCAGCGGACGCGCCATCGACACCATGTCAGCCTCGCCGGCGGCAAGAATATGTTCGGCGGTTTCGGGCATGTTGATCCGGTTGGTGGTCACCAGTGGCACTGCGACCTCGGGCTTCAGGCGAGCGGTGATGCCGGCGAACGCGCCGCGTGGCACCGAGGTGGCGATCGTCGGCACCCGCGCCTCGTGCCAGCCGATGCCGGTGTTGATGAGTGTCGCGCCCGCAGCCTCGACCGCGCGTGCCTGGGCGACAACCTCGTCCCAGGCCAGTCCGCCGTCAACCAGGTCGATCATCGACAGCCGGTAGATCAGGATGAAGTCCGGTCCGCAGGCCTCACGGATACGGCGCACGATCTCCACCGCGAAACGCATCCGCCGCGCTGCATCACCGCCGAACGCATCGTCGCGCCGGTTGGTGCGCGGCGCGGTGAACTGGTTGAGCAGGTAGCCTTCCGAGCCCATCACCTCGACGCCGTCATAACCCGCATCGCGGGCGAGCCGGGCGGTGTCGACGAACGCGTCGATCTGGCGCTCGACCGCGCGGGCCGACAACGCGCGCGGAGTGAACGGGTTGATCGGCGACTTGATCCGCGACGGCGCCACCTGCAGCGGGTGGTAGCCGTAGCGGCCGGCGTGCAGGATCTGCAGGCAGATGCGGCTGCCATGGGCGTGCACGGCATCGGTTACCTGGCGGTGCTTGCGCGCCTGCCACGACCAGCCCAGCGTCCCGCCGAACGGCTTGAGCCAGCCGACGATGTTGGGCGAGAAGCCGCCGGTGACGATCAGTCCGACCCCGCCGGCGGCGCGCTCGGCAAAGTAGGCGGCGAGCTTCGGGAAGTCGCGCGCCCGGTCCTCCAACCCGGTGTGCATCGATCCCATCAGCACCCGGTTCGGCAGGGTGCAGAACCCCAGGTCGAGCGGCGTGAACAGGTGGGGGTAGAGCGGGTGCGGATCGGTGGGCAACATGGGAATACGTCGGCGTATGGATGCATCACGATGCCGGGAAAGCCGGTGCCCGGCAAGCCGCCGGAAGAGGCCGCGATTGCTCTGAGCCGGGAAAGACCGCATGGACGCACGGCAAAGGTCCATGCAAGCCGCGGCCATGCCGATCTGGCAAAATGGGCGGGTTCCCCAGATCGGATCCGTTTGCATGACTCAGCACGACATCCGTTCCACCGTCCGACCGACCCCCGACCAGCCGATGCTCGACATCGCCGAGTACGTCACCGGTTACCGGGTCGATTCCACCGAGGCCTATGACACCGCGCGTTACATGCTGCTGGACTCGTTGGCCTGCGCCGCACTGGCGATGGACCACGAGGAGTGCGTGAAGCACCTCGGGCCGCTGGTGCCTGGCGGGCAGATGAAGGGCGGCGCCCGGGTGCCCTATACCTCCCATGAGCTCGACCCGGTCCAGGCCGCCTACAACATCGGCGTGCAGATCCGCTGGCTCGACTTCAACGACACCTGGTTGGCCGCCGAGTGGGGCCACCCGTCCGACAACCTGGGCGCGATCCTCGGCGTCGCCGATTACCTGGGCCGCAAGGCCGAGGCCGAAGGTGGCAAGGCACTGACGGTCAAGGACGTGCTGGGTTACGCGATCAAGGCACACGAGATCCAGGGTGGCTACGCGATCAAGAACTCGTTCAACCGGGTCGGCCTGGACCACGTGATCCTGGTTCGCCTGGCCTCGACCGCGGTGGCCACCAGGATGCTTGGCGGTGACAAGGAAGCGATCTGGACCGCGGTTTCACACAGCTGGATCGACAACGGCATGCTGCGCACCTACCGCCACGCGCCCAATACCGGACCGCGCAAGAGCTGGGCTGCCGGGGATGCCTGCCGTCGCGCCGTCACCCACGCGCTGAACGCAGTGAAGGGCGTGGTCGGCTACCCAAGCGCGCTGAGCGTGCCGACGTGGGGTTTCTTTGACATTGCCTTCGAGGGCAAGCAGTTCGAGTTCGAGCGCCCGTTCGGCAGCTACGTGATGGAGAACGTGCTGTTCAAGATCAGCTTCCCGGCCGAATTCCACGCCCAGACCGCGGTCGAGTGCGCGATGAAGCTGCACGACCAGGTCAAGGACCGTATCGACGACATCGAGCGCATCGAGTTGCAGACCCAGGAAGCCGGGGTGCGGATCATCGACAAGACCGGCCCGCTGCACAACTATGCCGACCGCGACCATTGCCTGCAGTACATGGTGGCCGTGCCATTGATCTTCGGCCGCCTGGTCGCCGACGACTACAGCGATGCGGTGGCCGCTGATCCGCGTATCGATGCGTTGCGCGCGAAGATGGTGGTCAGCGAGAACGAGCAGTTCACCAGGGACTACTTCGACCCGGCCAAGCGCTATATCGGCAACGCGGTGCAGGTGTTCTTCAAGGATGGCAGCAGTACCGAGAAGGTCTCGATCGACTTCCCGATCGGCCATCGCAAGCGTCGCGATGAAGGCATTCCGGTGTTGATGAAGAAGTTCGAGGCGGCCGTGCGCGGCAAGTTGCCAGCGGCGAACGCCGACCGCCTGGTGGCATTGGCGGCAGCGCCCGATGAGCTGGAAGCAATGCCAATCACCGAGCTGATGGCGTTGTTCGCTAGCTGAATAGCGGCTGAGGAAGATAGGCCGTCTGCGGAACTTGGGCGGATGTTAGGCGTTTGTTAACACCCCCTTCACGTGGCCGAACTTAACCTCCCCTCGATGGCGTCATACCGGCTGCCGTCTTGAACGGTACGGAATCACGCAGAAGCGGTTTCCTGATTAGAACCAATACGGAGATACCCCAATGAATAAGAAACTTCTCTGCGCCGCCTTGCTCGGTGGCTTGACTATTGCTGGCGCGGCCAACGCGCAAGACTTTGATGATCGCTGGTACCTCACCGGCTCGGCGGGCATGAATATCCAGGACAGCAATCGGGATACCGCCAACGCCCCATTTGCAGCGATCGGTGTCGGCAAGTACCTGAATCCCAACTGGTCGATAGACGGCGAGCTGAACTACCAGAACCCGAATGTCGAGCGCAACCAGGACTTGAACTGGAGCCAGTACGGCATCTCGTTCGACGTGCGCCGCCACTTCCTGGCAGAAGGCCGCAACTGGAACCCGTACGTCGTGATGGGCCTGGGCTACCAGCGCTCCGAGGAGGAGTACGCGCCGCAGGACGTGGGTAGCAACAGCCCCAACGGTCCTTTCGAGCGCGAAGATGGCCACGTAGCCGGTAAGCTCGGTTTTGGTGCGCAGGGTGACGTCGGCCGGGTGAAGATCCGCACCGAGTTGGCTTACCGCATTGATGCCGACGACGACAGCATTGGCGCATTCATGACCGACGACGCGCCGCGTGACGACGGTGCTGACTGGTTCGGCGACGTGTTGGCCTCTGTTGGCGTAGTCGTGCCGCTGGGTCCGGAACCGGTTGCAGCGGTTGCCCCGGCGCCGGTTGCCCCGAGCTGCGCGGACCTGGATGACGACGGTGACGGCGTCAACAACTGCGACGACAAGTGCCCGGATTCGCAGGCTGGCCAGACCATTGGTCCGGACGGTTGCCCGGTGCCGGTCTCGATCGACCTGAAGGGCGTGAACTTCGACTTCGACAAGTCGACCCTGCGTCCGGACGCGGTTGCGATCCTGAGCGAGGCGGTGCAGATCCTGCAGCGTTACCCCGACCTGAAGGTCGAGGTTGCCGGTCATACCGACTCCAAGGGTACCGACGCGTACAACCAGTCGCTGTCGGAGCGTCGCGCCACTGCGGTGTACGACTACCTGAGCAGCAATGGTGTCGACGCCTCGCGCATGGTGGGCCCGAACGGTTACGGCGAGAGCCGCCCGATCGCGCCGAACACCAACCCGGACGGTTCGGATAATCCGGAAGGTCGTGCGCAGAACCGCCGCACCGAGTTGAACGTGCAGAACTAAGCACGTAACAGCTGCAGGTGGCGCTTTGCACCACCGATGTGACACGCGAAGCCCGGCCAAGTGCCGGGCTTCGCTTTTCCCGGTTGTGTTAATAAAGCGTCATGGGTGTGTATCATCAGGCGCCAGCGGTGCGACCAGCCTGCCGGTGTGCACTGCCGTTCCACCGGTTCGGGCGAGAGCTCGACAAATTCCCCTGTAGTCTTTAGTAAGGAGTGTGAGTTATGAAGATTCGCCTGTTGAGCACGGCGTTGCTTGCCGGCCTGGCGTTTGCCTCGGCAGCAAATGCGCAGGATTTCGATGATCGCTGGTACTTGACTGGATCGACCGGGTTCAATCTCCAGGACACCAACCGTGGCACGAACGATGCCCCGTTCGTGACGCTGGGCGTGGGCAAGTTTGTCAGCCCCACTTGGTCGGTTGATGGTGAGTTGAACTACCAGAATCCCAATTTCGACGCCAACCAGGACATGAACTGGAGCCAGTACGGCATTTCGCTTGACCTGCGTCGTCACTTCCTGGCGGAAGGTCGCAACTGGAACCCGTATGCCTTGTTTGGCCTGGGTTACCAGCGCGCGGAAGAAGAGTACGACAACTTCCCCAGTGCGAACTCGCCCGGTGAGCGCAAAGACGGCAACCTCGCGGCAAAGGTCGGCTTCGGTCTCCAGGGCGACGTGGGTCGCGTCGGCGTGCGTACCGAACTGGCCTACCGTGCCGATTTCGACGATCAGAGCGTGGCAGCACCCAATGAAGACTGGTTTGGCGACCTGCTGGCCTCTGTTGGCGTAGTCGTGCCGCTGGGTCCGGAACCGGTTGCAGCGGTTGCCCCGGCGCCGGTTGCCCCGAGCTGCGCGGACCTGGATGACGACGGTGACGGCGTCAACAACTGCGACGACAAGTGCCCGGATTCGCAGGCTGGCCAGACCATTGGTCCGGACGGTTGCCCGGTGCCGGTCTCGATCGACCTGAAGGGCGTGAACTTCGACTTCGACAAGTCGACCCTGCGTCCGGACGCGGTTGCGATCCTGAGCGAGGCGGTGCAGATCCTGCAGCGTTACCCCGACCTGAAGGTCGAGGTTGCCGGTCATACCGACTCCAAGGGTACCGACGCGTACAACCAGTCGCTGTCGGAGCGTCGCGCCACTGCGGTGTACGACTACCTGAGCAGCAATGGTGTCGACGCCTCGCGCATGGTGGGCCCGAACGGTTACGGCGAGAGCCGCCCGATCGCGCCGAACACCAACCCGGACGGTTCGGATAATCCGGAAGGTCGTGCGCAGAACCGCCGCACCGAGTTGAACGTGCAGAACTAAGCACGTAACAGCTGCAGGTGGCGCTTTGCACCACCGATGTGACACGCGAAGCCCGGTCAAGTGCCGGGCTTCGCTTTTCCCGATGACGTGTTTCCGATGTGCCGTGGTTGGTTGTCCGCGTTGAAGTGCACGCTTACACTGAGGCGCGTCCTGCGGGGTGCGTCCGGAGCCCCCGGTTATCCCAAGGAGATGAGTCATGTTGCGTGTTGCCGTCGTAATAGCGTTGTTGTCGTCCGCCGGCTTGGCGCACGGGCAGGATTCCATTGCCTGTGGGGCTCTGGTCGCGCCACAGGCGATGTCGGCGCAGCCGACCGTGATTGCACCGGTAATCGCCGAGTTCGGTGCGCCGCGTCACCAGTTGGGCGCGCCGACGGGGGTGTTGTCCGAAGCTTTGGGTGAATCGCTGGCGGTCGACCAGGTGCTGTTCCGCCTCCAGGTCGAGCGTTGCGGCGTTGTCGCCAGCGTGGCTCCGGCCCCGGCGCCGTTGAGTCCGCCTCTCGCCGAAACCGGATCCGCAATTGGTGTTGACGCGCCGGTCGCCACCGTCGTCCCGGCCGCCACCGACACCGCAATGCCGACGGCAACCGATCCGGCTGCCTATAAACCCCGCACCGAGTTCGACAATACGCCGTGGCGGTTCAACATGAACCAGAACGGGGAGCAGATGACAGCGGACGCCTTTGCGGCGTGGATGGAGTCCAAGGGCGTGCGCGTGGCCAAGGGCGCGGCACCCAAACCGGTGGCGGCAGTGCCGGTCAGCGGTGTTGCGGTGGATGGCTCGATCGTGGTGCCCGCCGGAGAAGCTTCTGCAGTGACGGCGCCCGAAACGGCAGCTTCCGAAGTAACCGATGCCAGCGCGACGCCAGCCGAAGCGCCCACCACTGAAACGGCGGTACCCGAAACGACATCGCCCGACGCCTCAACGTCGCCAGTTGAAGCGCCGACAAAGGCGGTTGAACCGGACGAGGGCGGTTAACCGTCGGAGTAATTCAAGCAACAGGCTTCACACTCGACAACGGCCGCTCATGCGGCCGTTGTTGCATTCGTCGGGATCAACCCTTGATGACGCCCAGCTCGCGACCGATGCCTGTGAAGGCGGCAATGGCCCGATCCAGGTGTTCGCGTGTATGCGCCGCGCTGATCTGGGTGCGGATGCGTGCCTTTCCCTGCGGTACCACCGGGAAGAAGAACCCGATCGCATAAATACCTTCTTCCAACAAGCGCTCGGCGAATTTCTGCGCCAGCGGGGCATCGTGCAACATGACCGGGACGATCGGGTGGGTGCCGGGTTGGATTTCGAAACCGGCGCTGTTCATCTGCTCGCGGAAGTACACGGTATTCGCGGCCAGTTGCTCGCGCAGGTCGCCGGCGGCATCCAGCATCTCGAACGCCTTGATGCCGGCGGCAACCACGTGCGGCGGCAACGAGTTGGAGAACAGGTACGGC
This sequence comes from Lysobacter sp. A378, assembly GCF_054052125.1. Classification (NCBI taxonomy): domain Bacteria; kingdom Pseudomonadati; phylum Pseudomonadota; class Gammaproteobacteria; order Lysobacterales; family Lysobacteraceae; genus Lysobacter; species Lysobacter sp. A378. Next base: position 964,060 of record NZ_JBSVRK010000001.1, read on the forward strand.
CGCGAACGCTGGCGCAGCAGTTCGATGACCTCCTTTTTCGCCGTAGTGAACCCGCCCACCGCGCCGCCCATGGCCTTGCCCAGGGTGCCGGTGAAGATGTCGATCTTGTCCAGCACGCCCTTGACCTCGGCCGAGCCGCGGCCGGTGGCACCAAGGAAGCCGGTCGCGTGGCATTCGTCGATGTGCACCAGCGCCCCGTATTTTTCCGCTAGCGCGCAGATCTCGTCCAGCGGCGCGATGAAGCCATCCATCGAGAACACGCCATCAGTGGTAATCAGCGTGGTCTTGCAGCCGGCGGCATCGGCCGCCTGCAGCTGCTTTTCCAGATCGGCCATGTCGCAGTTGGCGTAACGGAAGCGCTGCGCCTTGCACAAGCGCACGCCATCGATGATAGAGGCATGGTTGAGGCTGTCGGAGATGACCGCGTCATCGGGCCCCAGCAACGGTTCAAACAGACCGCCGTTGGCATCGAAGCACGCCGCGTAGAGGATGGTGTCCTCGGCCCTGAAGAACGTGGCGATGGTCTGCTCGAGCTGCTTGTGCAGGTCCTGGGTTCCGCAGATGAAGCGCACCGAGGCCATGCCGAAGCCGTGGCTGTCCAACGCGTCCTTCGCGGCCTGGATCAGGTCCGGATGGTCGGCCAGGCCAAGGTAGTTGTTCGCGCAGAAGTTCAATACCGTCCGGCCATCGGCCAGCGTGATCTCGGCCGATTGCGGGCCGGTAATGATGCGTTCGGCCTTGAACAGGCCCTGCTCGCGGATTTCGTCGAGGGTGTCTGTGTAACGATCGGTCAAAGACATGGATGTCTCCGTTTTTGTAGGAGCGGCTTCAGCCGCGATGAGGTGTCGGGACAGGTCGCGGAAGCCGCAGAGACGAGCTGTGTCGCGGCCGTCCATGGCGCAGCGGAGCAGGCTTCGGATCGTCCGGCCCGGCCATCCTTGGCCGGGCTTTCGCGGACGCGTCAGATGCCGATAGGGCATCTGCCAAACGCGTCAGCTCACCCAGCTGAGCACGATCTTGCCGGATTTGCCGGCTTCCATCAGGTCGAAGCCCTGCTGGAACTCGTCCACCGGCAACTGGTGGGTCAAGGCCTTGCCGAGCGGGAAGCCGCCGAGCACCAGCTGGGTCATCTTGTACCAGGTCTCGTACATCTTCCGGCCGTACATGCCGTGCAGGGTGAGGCCCTTGAAGATGATCTTGTCCCAGTCCGCGCCGGCGCCCTGGGGCATGATGCCAAGCATCGCGATCTTGCCGCCGTGGTACATGCAATCGAGCATGTCGTTGAACGCGCGCGGGTTGCCGCTCATCTCCAGGCCGACATCGAAACCCTCCATGTGAAGGTCTTTCATCACGTCCTTGAGTGAAGTGTTGGCGACGTTGACCACGCGCGTCGCACCCATGTCGGCTGCAAGCTTCAGCCGGTAGTCGTTGACGTCGGTGACCACCACGTTGCGCGCGCCGATATGCTTGCAGATGCCGGCGGCAATGATGCCGATCGGGCCGGCGCCGGTGATCAGCACGTCCTCGCCGACGACGTCAAACTCCAGCGCGCAGTGCGCGGCGTTGCCGTAGGGGTCGAAGAACGCAGCCAGCTCGCTCGGTATCTGGTCCGGGATCGGCCACAGGTTGGTGGCCGGCATCACGATGTATTCGGCGAATGCGCCGTTGCGGTTCACGCCGATGCCGACGGTGTTGGGGCACAGGTGCTGGCGGCCGCCTCGGCAATTGCGGCAATGGCCGCAGACGATGTGGCCCTCGGCCGAGACGCGCTGGCCGACCTTGTACCCGGTCACGCCGGGGCCGACCTCGACGATCCGCCCGACGAATTCGTGGCCGATCACCAAGCCGGGCTTGATCGTGCGCTGGCTCCACTCGTCCCACAGGTAGATGTGCAGGTCGGTGCCGCAGATCGCGGTTTTCTCGACCTTGATCAGCACCTCGTTGGCGCCGGCTTCCGGCACCGGTACCTCCTCCATCCAGATGCCTTTGGTGGCTTCGCGCTTGACCAGCGCCCTCATGGTTTGCGGGATCGGGCGCTGGGTGGGTTGGGCTGCGATAGAGGGCATTTCGGACCTGGCGGAGTCTGACGAGTGAGGCGCCAATTGTACCGCTGCGGTGTTATTCATCCGTGGCGTGACCGTTGGCGGTTGCCGACAGCGGCCTGCTTTGCCTATGGTCAACGGTTCGACCATGAATACCGGGGCCAACATGAACCTTCGAATATTGCCCGTGGCGCTGATTGTCGCGTTCGCGTCCACTGCCGCAGTTGCCGACGAGGGCATGTGGCAACCCAGGCAAATGCCCGAGCTGGCCGCGCAGCTGAAAGCGCGCGGATTGCAGATGGACCCCGCTGCGCTGTCCAACCTGGCCGGCAAGCCGCTCAACGCGGTCATCAGCCTGGGCGGTTGCACCGCGAGTTTCGTCTCGCCCCAGGGTTTGGTGGTGACCAACCATCATTGCGGCTACGGCGCGATCCAGTACAACTCCACCCCCGAGCGCGACCTGCTGGCCAACGGCTTTGTTGCCGGGACCCTGGCCGAGGAGCTGCCCGCCGAGCCCAATGCGCGCATCTACGTCACCCAGGACATCCGCGACGTGACCGACCAGGTCACCGCCGATCTGGAGGGTCTGGACGGCAAGGCACGTTTCGACACCATCGAGGCGCGCAACAAGGCATTGGTGGCCGAGTGCGAGCAACCCGGTGGCCTGCGCTGCAACGTCTACAACTTCAATGGCGGCCTGCAGTTCTCGCTGATCCGGCAGCTGGAGATCCGCGACGTGCGGCTGGTGTATGCCCCACCGGATTCGATCGGCAAGTTCGGTGGTGACGAGGACAACTTCGAATGGCCGCGCCACACCGGTGACTGGAGCTTCCTGCGTGCCTATGTGGGTGCCGATGGCAAGCCGGCGGCGTACTCGAAGGACAACGTGCCGTACCAGCCCGAGAGCTGGCTGACGGTGTCGCAACAGCCGTTGCTCGAAGGTGATTACGTGATGGTGACCGGCTATCCGGGGTCCACCGATCGCTACCGGCTTCCGGGTGAGGTGCGCGAGGCGATCGAATGGCGCTACCCGACGATGATCGCCTACTTCGGCGACTACCTCGCGGCGATTGAGCGCAACACCAAGGGCGACAAGGCGGCGGCATTGAAGTACGCCTCCACGGTGGCGGGCGTCAACAACGTGCTCAAGCTGTATCAGGGAAACCTGGACGGGTTTGCCCAGATGGACGATCCGGTCGGGTTGAAGCAGGCCCGCGAGCAGGCACTGGAGGCCTGGCTGGCCGAACGCGGCGCGCAAGGCAAGGCCCCCTTGGCGGCCATCGACGCGTTGGAGAAAGAGCTGGCCGGCGCGCGGGCGACCCGGGACCGTGATTTGTGGTTCGACAGTGCGGTTGGCGGTGGGCTGGGCGGGGTGGCCGTGAGCCTCTATCGCAACGCGATCGAGCAAGCCAAGCCTGACGCCGAGCGCCGTGTCGGCTACCAGGACCGTGATGCGCCACGTATCGCCGGCCGCCTGACCGCGTTCGACAAGCGCTATGACCCCAAGGTCGACAAGGCCTTGATGGCGCTGCGCCTGACACGGTATGCCGAGCGCGTGCCGGCGGTGCAGCGGGTACCGGAGCTGGACCAGTGGCTGGGCATCGGCGCCGATGACAAGACCATTGCCGGCCTCGATGCCAAGCTGGACACCTTGTACGCAAGCTCCACGCTCGACGATGTTGACGCACGCCTGAAGTGGCTGGAGGCCGACAAGGCCGCCATTGAAGCTTCCGATGATGCGGCGCTGGATTTTGCGGTGGCGATGATGCCGGCGTTGCTGCGGATGGAGGCCGCCGACGAAGCACTCAGCGGCCGGGTCTCGGCGCTGCGACCGCAATACATGCAGGCGATGATCGATTTCAACCAGTCCCAGGGCACGCCGGTCTACCCGGACGCGAACAGCTCGTTGCGGATCACCTTTGGCACGGTGCGCGGCTATTCCCCGCGTGATGGCGTCGAGATGATCCCGTTCACCACCCTGGATGGCATCGTCGCCAAGACCACCGGCGAGGAGCCGTTCATCACCCCGCAGGCCGAGCTGGATGCGATTGCCGCAGGCAAGGGTGCGCAGTACCGGATGGAATCGCTGGGTGACGTGCCGGTCAACTTCCTCAGCGACGTGGACACCACCGGCGGCAACTCCGGTTCGCCCACGCTCAACGCCAATGGCGAATTGGTGGGCCTGCTGTTTGATGGCAACTACGAAAGCCTCAGCGCCGGCTGGATCTTCAACCCGGAGCTGACCCGTTCGATCCACGTCGACACGCGCTACATGCGCTGGGTGATGGACGAGGTCGACCACGCCGACCGCCTGCTGGAAGAAATGGGGTTGCCACATGACTGATCATTGCCGGGTGGGATGCGGGCCATCCCCGCGCGTCGGCTCGGCCGGCAAGTCGATGCGGCTGGCGTTGCTGGCCGCGGTCGCGGCATCGTGCGCGACTGTCGCCCATGCCGACGAGGGCATGTGGTTGCCGTCGCAACTGCCGCAGATCGCCACCCAACTGCGCGATGCCGGCTTTGAAGGCGACCCGGCGGCGTTGGCCGACCTGACCCGGCCGCCGATGAGCGCGGTGGTCAAGGTCGGTGGCGGCACCGGTGCCTTCGTGTCCGCGGATGGCTTGCTGCTGACCAACCACCATGTTGCGTTCGGCGTGATCCAGTACAACGCCAGCGCCGAGCGTGACCTGATCGAGGAGGGCTTCATCGCCGCCGACCGTGCCGGCGAGCTGCCGGCCAGTCCGGACTTCCGGGTCCGGGTGACGACCGGCTTCGACAAGATCACCGACCGTATCGTGGCCAATGCGAAGGGCAAGCAGGGACGTGCCTACTTTGATGCGATCGACGCGGCCGAGAAGGCGGTCGTGGCCGAGTGCGAGCAGGTAGCGGGTAACCGGTGCAGCGTCGCCAACATGCATTACGGCGCCGATTTCTACCTGATCACCCAGTTGGAACTGCGCGACGTGCGGCTGGTCTATGCGCCGCCCGATGCGATTGGCGGGTTTGGCGGGGAGGTCGACAATTTCATGTGGCCACGCCACAGCGGAGACTTCACCTTGCTGCGGGCCTATGTGGGTCCCGACGGTCACCCGGCCGCCTACTCGACCGACAACGTGCCTTTCACGCCGCCGGCCCACCTGCAGGTCGCGACCGAGCCCGTCGTCGCCGGCGACTTTGCGATGCTGGCCGGTTACCCGGGCCGGACCTACCGGCACCGGATGGCGTCGGAGTTCGAAAGTCAGGTCGAATGGCAGCTGCCGTCGCGGGTCGCTCTGTACGATGGACTGATCACGACCATCGAGGCGGCCATCGGCGGCGACGCCGACGCCAGGGTGCGTTACGCATCGACGCTGGCTGGCCTGGAGAACGGTCTCAAGCGTGCCCAGGGTGAACTGGACGGTCTGGCCGTGAGCAACGCGGTCGCCGTGCGCCGTGCCGACCAGCAGGCCATGCTGGATTGGCTTGACACCCAGCCGGATGCGGCGGCGACCCGGGCCGACATCGTGGCAGCGCAAGCGGTCCTGGACGAAGCCCGGGACGTGCGTGAGCGCGACCAGCTGTTGAGCACGATCATCCGGCGGACCCAGTTGCTCGATTCCGCCGTGACCTTGCAGCGACTCGCCCTGGAACGTGGCAAGCCTGACCCGCAGCGCGAGTCGGGCTACCAGCAACGCGACGAAGCCTTGATCGAAGGCGGACTGAAGCAAGTCCAGCGCCGTTATGTGGAGTCGGTGGAAAAGGCGGTCCTGGCGGACCTTCTGGCCCAGTACAACGCGTTGCCTGCGCAACACGTGGCCGAGTTCGACGCGGTGTTTGGCACCACGCCGGACGCGGTCAACGCCAGCCTCGACGCCATGTATGCCGGTTCCGGACTGGATCAGGAAGCTGCGCGGCTGGAGTGGTTCCATGCCGATCCGGCCACGGTGGCCGCGGCGGATGATCCCTTGCTGCAAGTCGCCGCGGCACTGATGCCGGCGATCATGCGCATGGAAGCCGAAGACAAGGCCCGCGCCGGCGAGTTGCTGCGCCTGCGTCCGGCCTACATGCGCGCGCTGATTGCCTATCGCCAGTCACGCGGCGAGGCGGTGTATCCCGATGCCAACTCCACCTTGCGGGTGAGCTACGGCCAGGTCAGCACGATGGAGCCACGTGATGGCGTGCGCTACCTGCCGTTGACGACGGTCGACGGCATCGTGGAGAAACACACCGGGCAGGCCCCGTTCGATGCGCCGGCGCCACTGCTGGAGGCGATCGCCGAGGGCGACTTCGGCAGCGCCATGGATCCGCAGCTGGGCACCCAGACGGTCAACTTCATGACCAACCTGGACACGACCGGAGGCAACTCCGGCTCACCGATACTGGATGCGCGCGGGCAGTTGATCGGCTTGCACTTCGACAGCAACTGGGAAGCGGTCAGTGCCAGCTGGATGTTCGATCCCCGCTACAAACGGGCGATCCACGTCGACCTGCGTTACATGCGGTGGTTGTTGGCCAAGGTCTACCCCGCGCCGCATTTGCTGGAAGAGATGAATTTGCCACGGGGCTAGACTTGGTATCGATTGCTGGATTTTCTATTTTTCTTCGGAGTGGGCGGATGCGTTATTCGGTGTTGGCCGCAGCGATTGCGCTGGCGGCGGTGGTGGGGTCGGCGACGGCCGGTGAGGGGATGTGGGTGCCGCAGCAATTGCCGCAGATCTCCGATGCGTTGCAGAAAGCGGGCCTGGAGTTGCCACCGGAGCAGTTGGCGAACCTGACCGGCGACCCGATGGGCGCGGTGGTATCGCTGGGCGGCTGCACCGCCAGCTTCGTGTCGCCGCAAGGGCTGGTGGTGACCAATCACCATTGCGCCTATGGCGCGATCCAGCTCAACTCGACGCCGGAAAACAACCTGATCCAGGACGGGTTCAATGCTGCAACCCCGGCCCAGGAGTTGTCCGCAGGACCCAACGCGCGCATCTATGCGCTTGATTCGATTCAGGAGGTCACCGCCCAGGTCCAGGCCGCGATTGACGCCGCTCCTGACGCGCTTGGTCGCGCCCAGGCGCTGGAGAACACCCAGAAGCAACTGGTTGCCGAGTGCGAGTCCGATCCGGGCTTTCGCTGCCAGTTCTACAGTTTCTCCGGCGGCAACAGCTACCGGTTGTTCAAGAACCTGGAGATCAAGGACGTGCGGCTGGTGTACGCGCCGCCCAACAGCATCGGCAGTTTCGGTGGCGACGTGGACAACTGGATGTGGCCGCGCCATACCGGTGATTTCTCGTTCTACCGCGCCTATGTCGGCAAGGACGGCAAGCCGGCGGCGTATTCGCAGGACAACGTGCCCTACCAGCCGCCGCACTGGCTGAAGTTCGCCAGCCAGCCATTGCAGATCGGTGACTTCGTGATGGTGGCCGGCTATCCGGGACGTACCGCCCGCTATGCCTTGGCCGAGGAGTTTGACCAGACCGCGCAGTGGACGTATCCGACCGTCAAGGCGCACTACCAGGCGCTGGTGGATCTGGTCGATGCGGCCGGTGCACGCGACGAAGCCATCAAGGTCAAGTACGCCAGCACCATCCGTGGCTGGCAGAACACCATGAAGAATTACGGCGGCCAGTTGGAAGGTTTCGAACGGATCGATGCCAGCAAGACCAAGCACGCCGAGGAGGCGGCGGTACTGGATTGGCTTCGCGGACAAGGTGCCGAAGGCGAGGGCGCGCTGGCGGCACACGCGACCTTGCTGGAGCTGAACGATGCCGACAATGCCACCCGCGGCCGCGACCTGGTGTTTGGTCAGTTGCGCCGCACCGGAGTGATTGGCGCCGCGGTGGGCCTGTACCGGTTTGCGATCGAGGCCGACAAGCCCGACGCCGAGCGCGAGGCCGGCTATCAGCAGCGCGACCTGGTGAGGTTTGAGGGCTCGCTGGAGCAGATGGAGCGCCGCTACGACGCCGGCATGGATCGCCAGTTGCAGCAGTACTGGCTGCGCGAATATGTCGACTTGCCGCCGGCGCAACATATCGCCGCGCTGGACGCGTGGCTGGGCGGCAATGACGAGGCGGCGGTACAAGCGGCACTGGACCGGCTGGCAAAGACCAAACTGGGCGACCTGGACACGCGCCTGGCGTTGGTGAAGGCCGACCGCGCCACTATCGAGGCAAGTGACGACCCGGCCTTGCAGCTGGCGGTGGCGGTCATGCCGGCAATACTGGCCAGCGAGAAGCAGGCCGAGACCCGTGATGGCGATGCGCTGTTGGCGCGACCGGCGTACCTGCAGGCGGTGGCCGACTACAAGGCGGCCCAGGGCGAATCGGTATATCCGGATGCGAACTCATCGCTGCGCATCACCTTCGGCAACGTGCAGGGCTACACCAAGCCCGATGGCACCCGCCTGCCGCCGTTCACGACCCTGGAACAGGTGGCCGCCAAGGCTACCGGTGTGGAGCCGTTCAATGCCCCGCAGGCGCAGCTCGATGCGATCGCGGCGAAGAACCATGGCGGTCTGGCCAGTGACGAGCTTGGTACGGTGCCGGTCAACTTCATGGCTGACCTCGACATCACTGGTGGCAATTCCGGCTCGCCGGTAATGGACGCGCGCGGTGAGTTGGTCGGTTTGGTGTTCGACATGAACTGGGAGAGCGTCAGCTCCAACTGGGTGTTCGATCCGGCCATGACCCGGGTGATCGCCGTCGACGGCCGCTATCTGCGCTGGATCATGCAGGAAGTATTCCCGGCGCCACAGGTATTGCAGGAACTGGGCGTGCCCGAGCAGGTAGTGGACAAAGTAGTGGACAAAGTGGTCAACCAGACGCCATGAAGATCCTGCTTGCCCGCCACGGGGAAACGCGCTGGAACGCGGAAGGCCGCTACCAAGGTCAGGCCGATATTCCCCTGTCGGAGATCGGGGAGAGCCAGGCCCGCGCGTTGGGCGAGCGGCTGCGCGAGGTGTCCATCACCCGCGCGGTGGCCTCGCCGTTGTCACGCGCCCGGCGCACCGCCGAGTTGGCGCTCGGTGATCGCACCGGGATGTTGGCGATCGACCCGGACTTCAGCGAGATCGCTCACGGGACCTGGGAAGGATTGCTGGCCAGCGAGATCGGCGAGCGTGATCCCGACCGGTTACGGGCATGGCGGGACGCCCCGCACGAGGTGCTGATGCCGCAGGGCGAGTCACTGCAGCACGTATTCGACCGCGCCTGGCGTGCGCTGCTCCGCGCGGGCGATGGCCTGGGCGACGACGACACCCTGTTGGTGGTCGCCCACGATGCGGTCAATCGGGTCCTGCTATGCCACGTGCTGGCCATTCCGCTGCGCCGGCTATGGGGTTTTCGCCAGGCACCGACCACGTTGAACCTGCTGGAAGGTCCGGATATCGAACATCTCGACGTGGTCCGCCTGAACGATTGCAGCCACCACACCGCGCTGTTCGGCGAGGCCGTGCATCGCGCGCTGTAAGCGCGGATCATGTCCATCCCGGGCCATGCCCACCCCGTCTTGCGACCCGCGGCAATGAACCTGACCCAATGGCTCGAGCGGATCGAGCGTCTGCATCCCAAGTCGATCGACATGGGCCTGGAGCGTGTGCAGCAGGTTGCCGGCCAGTTGGGTCTGGGGCGGCCAGCGCGCGAGGTCATCACCGTGGGCGGCACCAACGGCAAGGGCTCGACCGTTGCATTCATCGAGGCGATTGCACGCGCCGCGGACTGGAAGGTAGGTAGCTACACGTCACCGCACCTGTGGCGCTACAACGAGCGGGTACGCATCGACGGAGCCTTGGCCAGCGATGCCGACATCGTCGCGGCGTTCGAGGCGATCGAGGCCGCCCGTGGCGAGGTATTGCTGACGTATTTCGAGTACGGCACGTTGGCAGCGCTGTGGCTGTTCGAGCGAGCCGGGCTGGACCTGGCGATCCTCGAGGTGGGCCTGGGCGGACGGCTGGATGCGACCAACATCGTCGACCCCGACGTGGCGGTCATCACCACCGTGGACCTGGACCACCAGGACTACCTGGGCAATGACCGCGAGACGATCGGCCGCGAGAAGGCCGGGATTGCCCGCGGATGGAAACCGCTGGTGCTGGGCGATGACGATCCACCGTCCAGCGTGCTGCGCCACGCGTATGCGATCGGCGCCTCGACGATCCGGATCGGTTGCGACTTTTTCGTTGACGTCGCCAGCACTGATCCGGCTGATGATGATGCTGCAGTCGATGCGGCTGATGCCGACACCGTGCCGCCCGGGCATTGGCGCTGGCGCGAAGTGGGCTGTCGAATCGACTTGCCATTGCCGCGGATGGCGGCCGCGGTGCAACTGCGCAATGCGGCCGTCGCGATCGCAGCGTTGCGCGCGCTGGAGTCGCCGCCATCGGCGGCCGCGATGATCCGTGGCGTGGAAACCGCAGACCTTCCCGGCCGCCTGCAACGTTTTGAACGCGACGGCGTGGAGCTGGTGGTCGATGTCGGCCACAACCCGCAGGCAGCGCGCGAGCTGGCCGGGTGGTTGCGCGCCGCGCCGCTGGCGGCCGCCGCCGCCACCCACGCGGTGTATGCCGCGTTGGCCGACAAGGACGTGATTGCGGTGGTCGGGGCATTGGCCGAAGTGATTGATCACTGGCACTTGGCCGGGCTGGTCGAGCAGGCTCCACGCGGGATCGCGGTGGAGGATTTCGCCGCGCGCCTGGTGGGCACCGAGGCCGCCTCGGGCAGCCGCCACGCCAGTGTTCCGGACGCTATTTCCGCCGCTCGCAACCAGGCACGAGCGGGTGACCGGATACTGATATTCGGTTCGTTCCATACCGCAGCGGCGGCGTTGGCCGCCTTGGACCCGACCGCCACCGCACCAGTCTGAACACCACCGGCCAACGCGCACGGCTGCCTGGCGGCACACGCGTATAATCGGCCGGGCTCTTCACTTCGTTGCTTGCGAGATCCGATGGAACCTGCCTTGAAACAGCGCCTGATCGGCGCCGCCGTGCTGGTCGCGATCGCCGTAATCTTTCTGCCGATGCTGATCAAGGGCCCGGCGCCAGAGAGCGGCGTGTCCGATGTTCCGCTGGAGATGCCGAATGCGCCCGAGGGCGAGTTCGAAACCCGCGAGCTGCCGTTGGTCACGCCCGCGGCTGCCGATGGTTCCAGCGTGACCGGGCTGGGTGCCCGTCCGGTGGACCCTGCCGATGGCGGCAACTTGCCGACGGTGGATACCCGGGCGCCAGATACCGGGCCCGCTGACAGCGGCACCGTCGATGCCGCACCGGCCGCGAACGGTAATTACGCCGTCAGCTTTGGCAGCTATGCCAGCGCTGGCGACGCCAAGCGGGTTGTAGAGGCGCTGCGCAACGCACAGCTGCCGGGCTACCAGGAGACCACGACCACCGGTGATCGCACGCTGTACCGGGTGCGAGTCGGACCGTACCAGTCACGCGCCGCCGCCGAGGCTGGCCGCCTGGGTGCCTCGCGTGTGCGTGACGACGTCGGCTCCAAAGTGGTCGTATTGAACGCCGATGCCGCCGAAGCGGAAAAAAAGCCGATCGCCGCGACCGGGCCAGTTGCTTCGAAGCCGGCGCCACCGCCGGCTGAAGAACCTATCCCGGTAGACAGCAAACCCGCCGCCAAGCCTGCTTCACCTGAACCGGCTGCGACAAAACCGGTTGCCGCCGCCAAGCCCGCAGATCCTACCCCCGCAGATCCCACCCCAGCCGCCAGCGCGGTGGGCTTTGCCGTCCAGTTGGGGGCATTTGCCAGCCACGCGGATGCCACCAAGTTGCGTGATCGCGCGCGCGCGCTGGGTTTGAGTGCCTTTGTCGAAACCGTCACCACCGACAAGGGCCCGTTGAACCGGGTACAGGTCGGACCGGTGGCCGATCGCGCCGCGGCCGAGAAGCTCAGGGCGCAGGCGGCAGCCAAGCTGGGCATCACCGGTTTCGTCCATTCACACCCGTGAGGGCTGAGTGGTTGCTGCGATGAGTCCAATCGACTGGGTGTTGCTGGCAATTGTTGGCGTGTCCGCGCTATTGGGCCTGATGCGGGGCCTGATTGGCGTATTGGCGTCGCTGGCGGCGTGGGTGCTGGCGGGTTGGGCGGCATTCCAGTTCGGCGCGCAAGTCGCGTTGATGTTGGCTCGCGATGGTGAACCAGGCGCTGGCCACTTGTTTGCCGGCTATGCGCTGGCGTTCATCGTGGTGTTGCTGGTGGTTGGACTGGTGGGCTGGGCGGTGCGCAAAATGATCCATTCCGTCGGCCTGTCGGGACCGGACCGGATGCTGGGCCTGCTGCTGGGCATCGCGCGCGGGGCGTTTATCGCTTGCGCGCTGCTGCTGCTGCTCGGGCTGACCGAGTTGCCCCGCGAGAAGTCGTGGCAGGATTCCCAGCTGGTGCCGGTGTTCGTGCCGGGCGCGCAAATGATGCAGGCCTGGTTGCCGCAATGGGTCGCCAGCCAGGTGGACCTGCGCGGCGATTCGGACGCGCCGGCATTGATTTCCCCGGACCGGATGCAGGCACTGCCGGCGCTGCCAACGCCGGTCTTGCCTGGACCGGCGGACGACCCGGGATAATTCAGGGCAACCTTTCGCTCTCGCCAGAACTTCTGTCTTTCGCAACAAAACCCCAGCAACCAGGACTCACAGCCATGTGCGGCATTATCGGAATCGTCGGCCACAACGACGTCGCGGCTCAGCTTTACGACGGACTGATGGTGCTCCAGCATCGTGGCCAGGACGCGGCCGGCATCGCCGTCGCCGATGGCCGGCACCTTCGGTTGCGCAAGGGCAGCGGGCTGGTCAGCGACGTGCTCGACGACGTCTCGATGCGACGCCTGGTCGGTCACGTCGGCATCGGCCATTGCCGCTACCCGACCGCGGGAAGCGAGGGGGATGACGAAGCCCAGCCTTTCTACGTCAATTCCCCTTATGGCATCGCGCTGGCGCATAACGGCAACCTGATCAATGCCGATGACCTGCGCCGGGAGGTCTTCCAGCAGGACCGCCGCAACGTCAACACCGAGTCCGACTCGGAAGTGTTGTTGAACGTGTTTGCGCATGAGCTGGGTAACGGCGAGGCGCCCTCACCGGAAACCGCGTTCAAGGCGGTCACCGGGGTGTACCGGCGTTGCGTCGGTGGATACGCGGTGGTCGCGGTCGTGCTGGGCTTGGGGCTGGTGGCCTTCCGCGACCCCAACGGCATCCGGCCACTGGTGCTGGGCAAACGCACCGGCGTCAATGGCGATGAGTACGCGGTGGCGTCCGAGTCGGTGGCGTTCGACCTGACCGGTTTCCAGCGGGTGCGCGACGTGTTGCCCGGCGAAGCGGTGGTGATCACCGCTGACGGCGCACTGCATGCCCGTCAATGCGTGGCCCCCGGCGTGCATACGCCGTGCATCTTCGAGTACGTGTATTTCGCCCGGCCCGACTCGATGATCGACGACATTTCGGTGCACAAGGCACGGATGCGGATGGGCCAGAAGCTGGGCGAGAAGATCCTGCGCCTGCGACCGGACCATGACATCGACACGGTAATACCGATCCCCGATTCCTCCCGTGACGCGGCGTTGGAAGTGGCCAACGTGATGGGGGTGAAGTACCGCGAAGGCTTCATCAAGAACCGTTACGTCGGCCGTACCTTCATCATGCCGGGTCAGGAGCAGCGTGCCAGGTCGGTGCGCCGCAAGCTCAACCCGATCCCGCTGGAGTTCCGCAACCGGGTTGTGTTGCTGGTCGACGATTCGATCGTGCGTGGTACCACCTCGCGCCAGATCGTCCAGATGGCGCGGGACGCGGGTGCGCGCAAGGTCTACCTGGCTTCGGCAGCGCCGCCGGTGCGCCACCCCAATATCTACGGCATCGACATGCCGACTCGCGAGGAGCTGATCGCCCATCAGCGCTCCGAGGACGAGATCCAAAAACTGCTGGGCTGTGACTGGTTGATTTACCAGGACCTGGCCGATCTTGAGGACGCGGTTTCGGGGCCGAAGCACCGGCTGGAAAATTTCGACTCCTCGTGCTTCGACGGCGACTACGTGACCGGCACCGAGGCCGACTATTTCGAGCGGGTCAAACGCCTGCGCTCGGATGAGGCGAAGACCACGCGCCGGGCTTCGTGACCGCTAGCGTGGCCTCGCACGACCTGTTCCAGGCGGCGCGTGGCTGCCTGGATGCGGCCACGGCGCACGACAAGGTCGCCGCGACCGTGGCGGCAGGCGAAGCCTTTCGGTGTGGGACGTTGCTGATTCCGTCATCGCCGCCGCCGCCAATGCCGATCGGCATGCCCGGACGCCCGGTGCGGCCGGCGCTGGTGTCGCCGCGCCAGTTGCCCAAACGCGGCTTCGGCACGGACGCGGGGCGCGCGGCATTCATCCATGCCATCGCGCACATCGAGTTCAATGCCATCGATCTGGCATGGGACGCGGTGTATCGGTTCCGCGGACTGCCGCCGGCGTTCTACGCGGACTGGGTCGGCGTGGCGGTGGACGAGGCGCGGCATTTCACGCTGCTGCGCAATCGCCTGCAGGAGCTGGGTTACGACTACGGCGACTTCGACGCCCACAACGGCTTGTGGGAAATGGCAGTGAAGACCGCGCATGACGGCCTGACCCGGATGGCGTTGGTGCCGCGGGTGCTGGAGGCGCGGGGGCTGGACGTGACCCCGGGCATGATCGACAAGCTGCGCGGGCTGGGTGACCACGCCACCGTTGCCATCCTGGAGGTGATCCTGCGCGAAGAGGTCGCCCACGTGGCCGCCGGCTCGCGCTGGTTCCGCTGGTATTGCGCGCGCGCCGGAGTCGCACCGGCACCGAAGTTCCGCCAGCTGCTGAGTGAATATGCCCGCGATGTCCTGTACGGGCCGTTCAACCTGCAGGCGCGCAGCGAGGCGGGATTTGACGAGGAAGAGTTGGCGATGTTGCTGGACGCGGTGGAAAACCGGGCCGCAGTCACTGGGCGTTGATCGGGACCTGCTAGTTTCCGGGGTCACTCTGGCTGACCAACGGAAACCCTCCATGATGAAGATTCGCCCGCTGTTGTTGCTGTCGATCTCCGCCTGCACGGCGGCCGCCCTGCTGGGCTGCCAACCTCAATCGCCGACCCCGACGGACACCACGCCGGCCGCCGACAGCTCCGCGGATGCCGCCATCGACGCGCCGGCGGTGAATGAACCAGACCAGCCGATCACCCGGTTGCACGCACATGGCAACGAGCCATTCT
Organism: Lysobacter sp. A378; assembly: GCF_054052125.1. Taxonomy (NCBI): domain Bacteria; kingdom Pseudomonadati; phylum Pseudomonadota; class Gammaproteobacteria; order Lysobacterales; family Lysobacteraceae; genus Lysobacter; species Lysobacter sp. A378. The sequence continues at coordinate 979,273 of NZ_JBSVRK010000001.1, forward strand.
GGTCGGTAAAGGTCGATGGCGACACGCTGATCTACACCACGCCCGAGATGCAACCGGGCAAGCAGCTGACCGCTGAGCGCAGTGACCACGCCACAGGTGTCACCTTCAACGGTACCGACGGTGGCAAGGCCTTCGTCCTGGACGTCACGGGCGGGCAGTGCCAGGACTCGATGTCGGGTGAGATGTTCGAATACACGTCCACGTTCCGCTACGACGGCAGGGAATTGACCGGCTGCGCAGGCGCAACTTCCGAATGACCCGTGACGCCGATGCCGTCCCATTGTGCTGAGGCGTCGGCCCTGGTTTCGTAGCCGTGTTCAGTGTCCTGGTTCTGGGGCTATCCCAGCGATTCCAGCGCATGGCCTTCGCGGGTCACGCGCAGCACCGAACCCTGTTCGTACCAGTCGCCCAGCACGATCCGCTCGCAGGCGCGGCCGGCAACTTCGCTTGAATGCACCGCCGGCCGATGGGTGTGACCGTGGATCATCGTGTCGATGCCGAAGCGGGTGAAGGTTTCCGCGACCGTCGCCGGCGCGACGTCGGTGATGGTCTCCATCGTCCCTTCCGACTTCAGCCCCGACTGGTGCGCCTTGCTGGCCGCTCGCGCCTGCTGCGCGAATGCCAGGCGGGCAGGCAATGGCTGGGACAGGAATTGCGCCTGCCATGCCGGGTTGCGGGTCTGGGCGCGGAACTGCTGGTAGGCGAGATCATCGGTGCACAGGGTGTCCCCGTGCAGCAGCAGGGTGGGGCGGCCATACAGCACCACCACGCTGGGGTCGGGCAGGATCGCCATCCCGGCGCGACGGGCATAGTCGTTGCCAAGCAGGAAATCGCGATTGCCATGCATGAATGCCACCGGGGTTCCCGCCGCGCTTACCGCGTGCAGCTCGCGGGCGACGAAGGAGCCGGTATCGGACGGGTCGTCGTCACCGACCCAGGCTTCAAACAGGTCGCCAAGGATATACAGCGCATCCGCGCCGGCGGCTTGCTCGCGCAGGAAACGGCCGAACAGCTCGGTGATCTGCGGGCGCTCGGCGTCGAGGTGGAGATCGGAGATGAAGAGCGTGGTCATTGGGGCATTGTAGGGGGCGAAACCGTCCGTCCCGCACGGTCGGCAGCGGCAGCGGCTAAAATCGACGGACTTCCCCCTGGAGTTGTCCCGCATGAGCTGCCGCACCCGCTTCGCCCCCAGCCCGACTGGTTACCTGCACATCGGTGGGGCACGTACCGCGTTGTACTGCTGGCTGGAGGCGCGTCGTCGCGGTGGCGAGTTCATCCTGCGGATCGAGGACACCGATCGCGAACGCAGCACCCAAGAGGCAATCGACGCCATCCTGCAGGCGATGCAATGGCTGGGACTGGATTTTGATGAAGGTCCGATCTACCAGACCCATCGGCTTGAGCGCTATCGCGAGGTGGCCGAGCAACTGGTCGCCTCCGGTCACGCGTATTACGCCTACGAGACCAAGGCCGAGCTGGAGGCCATGCGCGAGGCCCTGGTTGCCGCCAATGAGAAGCCGCGCTACAACGGCGCCTACCGCGACCAGGACGCGGGCTACCGCGAGGATCCCAACCGGGTAATCCGCTTCAGGAATCCGCGCGATGGCGTGGTCGCCTGGGACGACAAGGTCAAGGGCCGGATCGAGATCAGCAACACCGAGCTGGATGACCTGGTGATCTTCAGACCGGGCGGCTACGCGACCTACAACTTCGCCGTCGTGGTCGATGACCTCGACATGGGCATCACCGATGTCGTCCGCGGCGACGACCACGTCAACAACACCCCGCGCCAGATCAACATCTACCAGGCCCTGGGTGCGACCGTGCCGCACTTCGCACACCTGCCGATGATCCTGGATCCGGAAGGCGCCAAGCTGTCCAAGCGCACCGGCGCGGCGGATGTCATCGAGTATCGCGACGCCGGCTACCTGCCGCACGCGTTGCTCAACTACCTGGCGCGCCTGGGCTGGTCGCACGGCGACCAGGAGATCTTCTCGATCGACGAGATGAAGTCGCTGTTCGATCTAAAGGATGTCCACTCCAAGCCCGCACGGCTGGATCCGGCCAAGCTTGGCTGGCTCAACCAGCAGTATCTCAAGAGCGACGACCCGGTGGCCGTCGGCAGGCACCTGCAATGGCATTTGCAGCAGCAGGGACTTGACCTGGACAAGGGCCCGGCGGCGGCCGATATCGTGGTGGCCCTGCGTGACCGCGTGCAAACCCTGAAGGAGATGGCCGGGCGGGCCGCGGTCTGGTTTGGTCCGCTGCTCGAATACGACGAAGCCGCAGTTGCAAAACACCTCAAGCCGGCGGCACGTGCACCGCTTGCCGGTGCGCGGGAACGGCTCGCGGCGTTGCCGGAATGGACCGCCGACAATGTTGGCGTCGCCCTGCACGAGACCGCCACCGCATTGGAACTGGGCATGGGCAAAGTTGCCCAGCCGCTACGGGTGGCGATCACCGGCACCCAGGTCAGCCCGGATATCTCGCACACGGTGTACCTGGCCGGACAGGTCGAGGCACTGAAGCGGATCGATGCGGCGCTTGATAAAGTGGCGGTCGAGACCTAGATCATGCAACAACGAAAGGTCATATGAGGTCCTGGCCATGACCCGCGCCCCTGCCTGCACCGATCCGAAACACCACGTCCACGATGGCGATGCCTTCGTGCGCGAGGTCGAGCGTGTCTGCGCGCAACGCAACCTGCGGTTGACGCCGCTGCGGGCCAGCGCGTTGCGCCTGATCGCCGACGCCGGCCGGCCCATGAAGGCCTATGAGCTGCTCGACCAGATGAAGGCGACCCATGACGCCGCCGCACCGCCGACGGTCTATCGTGCGCTGGACTTCCTGTTCGAGCACGGCTTCATCCACAAGCTGTCCTCGATCAACGCCTTTGTCGGCTGCCACCACCCCGGCGGCGAGCAGCACGCGGTGCCATTCCTGATCTGCGACAACTGCCAGTCCGCCACCGAACTGGAAGACGATTCCATCGTGGAGGCATTGGAGAAGCGCGCCCGTGCCCTGGGCTTCCTGCCCCGCGCACAGACCCTGGAAGTCCACGGCCTGTGCGCCCAGTGCGCCAGGGAAGCGGCGTAGCTGCGCTCAGAAGAACGCGCGCACGCCAAACGCGATGCCGCGGCCGGGCAGCGGTGACAGGTCCTTCAGGAACGAGGTATGCGGGCGCGCTTCCTCGTCTAGCAGGTTGCTGCCGTCCAGGAAGATCTCCCATGCGTTGCCATGCGCGGTGTCCACGTGCCAGGCCAGGTGCGCGTCGACCAGGGTGTAGCCCGGCGTGGCAGTTTCATCCGTCGCCACATGGTCCTGCTTCATATAACGCACGGCACCCACGGAGGCGCGCCATGCATCGTGGTTCCAGCTCAGCTCGCTGCCGACGCGAGCCGGGGCGATGCGCGGCAGGTTGCCGTCCAGTGCGATCCGGGCAGCGTGACGGTGGGTGTGTTCGCCGTGAAATACGCGCAGATCGACATCGCGGCTGCCGCCTTCGTCCAGCTCGCCGCGCACGATGTCGCCAAACACGCGAAGGTCCCATGCACCGCTGGCGTTGTCGGCCAGCATGACCGTCGCTTCGGCCTCCATGCCGTGGAAGCGCGCATCGGCCTGGTTCCACAGGTGGACGGTGGTGCCACCATCGGTCAGCGTCGCGCCCGGATCGCGCAACGACTCCAGCGTGCTCAGGTAGATGAAGTCGTCGTACTTGATTGTGTAGGCGGCCATGCCCAACTGCACGCGTTCGCCGTGCCAGCGGAAGCCGAGCTCGAGCCGGTTCGCGGTTTCCACCTCCAGGTTGTGATCGCCGATCTCGATCGTGCCGGTCGCCACGTGCAAGCCGTTGGAGTAGAGCTCCTCGGCGGTTGGTACGCGTTGCGCGCGATCCAGGCCCAGCGACAGGTGGAACGTGTCGTTGACCTCCCACTTCACCGCAGCCGACGCGCTTTGGGCCTCGAACTTACGAGAGGTTCGCCGTTGCGGCGCCAAGGCCTGCGCGGCGGAATCAATCCGGTTGCGGTCGTGGCGGGCACCAAGCTCCAGCTTGACCGGGCCGAAGTTGCGCTCGCCGATCCAGAACAGGCCGGTGTCGCGACCCTCGGTGGCCGGCACGAATGCCTCCGCGCCTACCGCGTTGAAGTCGCGCTCCGACAGCTGCACTCCGAACGCGCCACGCCATGCGCCCCATGGCTTGTGTACCACCTCCAGGCGTGCTTCCTTGCTGGTGTTGTCGAATACCGTGCCGACATCGTGGCCTTCGAATTCGGTATGGGTGTACTCGGTATCGGCGAACTTCAGCCGCAACGACTCGAACACGCCGACGTCGTCCAGGCCGGCACGCAGCTCCGAGCGGCGCTGGTCCATGACGATGCGGACGGCGTCTTCGCCGTGCTCATCTTCGTCATGCGCGTGGCCATGATCGTGGTCATGACCGTCATCGCCACCATGGGAATGGCCCGGCACGCCGTAGCGCGTGTTGAACAACGAGTGGCCGATACCGATGAAGCCGCGCTCACCGATCCATGACACGCCCAATGCGCCGCTGTCAGTACGTACGGCGCTGTTGGGCAGGGTGCCGGCAGTGGACGGGTCCGGGATTTCGCCTTCCTCGGCGAGATGGCGCGCACTTTCGGGGAAACCGGGAATGTCGTAGTCGCCGGTCTCGCGATGCAGCGCGTCGACATGAAACACCAGATTTCCCGATGCCGACGTGCCATCCAGCCGCAGCATCCCGGTCTTCTCGTCGTTGACGCTGCCGGCGCGCAGTTCGGCGCGGCCCTGCAGCGGTGCGGTGGTGACCGTTTCGGGGATGCGGCCGTCGATCACATTGACCGCCCCGCCGATGGCGCCGCTACCGTAAAGCAGGGTGGAAGGGCCTTTCAGGACTTCGATCTGCTCGGCGAGGAATGGCTCGATACTGACGGCATGATCGGCACTGAGGGTCGACACATCGCCAGCGCCAAGCCCATCACTGAGGACCTGGACCCGGGCGCCATCGAAGCCGCGGATGATCGGCCGGCCGACGCCGGGCCCAAAGTAGGACGACTGCACGCCTGGGAGCTTGTTCACCGTTTCCCCCAAAGAGTTGGCCTTGGCGGCATCGAGTCGCTCACCGGCCAATATCTCCACGGGGTGAACCAGATCCTCGGCAGTGGCGGGCAGCAGGTTGGCGCGCACTTTCACGGCGGTCAGGTCGGTCGGCTGGTGGTCGTGGGCGGGCACGCTTGGCGGCTCGGCGGCGAACGCTGGCAGGGCGATGGCCAGTGCGGCAACCAGTGGCAAATGACGAGGAAATGAGCGTTTGGGCATAAGAATCGGCTACAGTGGCGTGGACGGGGATCCGTAATGTTATATTATAACAATACGAACTCATCCCCCATAGGTCACGGTCCCCATGTCTCCACAAACCCGCCGCATTCTCGATCGCCTCGGCGCTTACGGCTCAATCCTGTGTGCCATCCATTGCGCACTGTTGCCTGTGGTGATCGCCTTGTTGCCCGCGTTGGGGCTGATCAGCATGGGCAACGACCGCTTTGAACAGGCATTCGTGGTCTTTGCAACATTGTTGGGGCTGTTCAGCCTGATCCAGGGTTATCGACGCCATGGCGTCGTCCGTGCGTTGGGGTTGTTGATCCCCGGCTTGCTGGTGCTGTGGCTGGCGGTGTTGTACGCGCCGCTGCACCACAGCCTGGTCCCGCACGCGATCGCAATGACCTTTGGCGGTACCCTGGTCGGGTTGGCACATGTGGCCAATCTGCGGCTGAACCACGGTCACGTCCACGACGCCAGCTGCGCGCATTGACGGTTCGCTGGCGATAATCGGCGTGTTACCCTACGCAGCTTCCCGCGCCACGTGCGGCCCTGGTGCTCCACGCCGGCGCCCGCGCCTCATGGGCGGGTTTATCGCTAGTTTTCCATCTATACATCCGGGAGCAACATCATGGGCAAGGGCGACCGTAAAACCGCCAAGGGCAAGCGCTTCAACTCCAGCTACGGCAACTCCCGCTCGGCCGTAACCAAGGCCACCGGCACCGCCGCCGCGCCAGTGGTGAAGAAGTCCGCTGCCAGCAAGGCTGTCAGCAAGGCCGCAACGAAGAAAGTCGTGGCCAAGAAGACCGTCTCCAAGGAGTAAGCATCGGCGTATTGCCGTTGTGACTGAAAAGCCCCGCATTGCGGGGCTTTTTCATGGCACGGCACCGGACCCATGACGATATACACGGGAAGCCACGGACACCGAGGGGTTAGGTTCGGTGGACGTCAAACGGAACGCAGACCCCATGTCGAATGCCAGCCAGAAGTACCTCGCCATCTATTCCGGTGTACTCACCGTAGCCTTCGGTGCCATCGTGCTCAGCGGTGCCACTTCGATCCGCAGCGAGAAGTTCGACGTGATCGACGTGCAGCGCATCAACGTGCGCGAACCCGATGGAACGCTGCGAATGACGATCTCGAATATGGACCGGTTCCCGGGGCTGTTCATTGATGGAAAACAGTATCCGCATGAGCGCGAGGTCGCCGGAATGCTGTTCTTCAACGATGAAGGCACCGAGAACGGTGGACTGGTCTTTGCGGGAAGCAAGGACGCCGATGGCGAGGTCAGTCACGGTGTCCACCTGAGCATGGACCAGTACGAACAGGACCAGGTAGTCACGCTCAACAACATCGAATCGGGTGGACGCCGGCGCAGCGGATTGACCGTGAGCGATCGTCCCGACCGCCCGCTCCTGCAAGACATCAAGGCGCGCGCGATGCTGGACGCAATGCCCGAGGCCGAGCGCGAGGCGCTGATGAACGAGCGTCGAGCCGACAATTACTACGGTGCCAACCGCCTGTTCGCGGGCCGCAATGGTGACCAGGAGTCGGTGCTTAACCTCATGGACGCGTCTGGCAATACTCGACTGCGCCTGAAGGTGGCGCCGAACGGCGGCGCCTCGATCGAATTCCTGGATGCCGAAGGCAAGGTCACCGGGTCGGTCACGCCGGAGACGCTGCGGGACTGAATGACGGCGGTGACCGTGTATCAAGCCAATAAGCATCGGCGTATTGCCGTTGTGACTGAAAAGCCCCGCATTGCGGGGCTTTTTCATGGCTGGGTAGTGGCTGGCGAGGGCTCATGCAAGTGCCGCCACCATCGCCTGCTCCAGGGACTGGGCCGGATCGTTGCGGATTGCCGCCAAGGCGTGACCGTCCCAATCGCAATGCAGACGGCCGTCCACCAGCAGCACGGCGCGGTCGATGAAACGCTCGGCGACATCCAGTGAGTGAGTTGCCAGCAGTACGGTCGTACCGTGTTCGCGGGTCAGCTTTTGCAGGTGCAGCTTGAGTGTCCAAGCACTTGGCGGGTCCAGTCCGTTCAGCGGTTCATCCAGCACCAGCAAGGGCGGTTCGCCGAGCAGGCCCAGGGTGATGCCGAGCTTCTGCCGGGTTCCCAGCGAGTACTGACCAATGGGACGGTCGAGCACCGGCGATAGCTTGAGTGCGTCGGCGAGCAGCATGCTTGCGACCGGAATGCCGTCCAGTCCACGCGCACCGGAGAACAGCCGCAGGGCTTCGCGGCCGGTCAATAACGTCGGCAGAAGGGTCGGGTCGACCGCGAAGCCGAGCCGCGACTTCGCACGTCGAGGGTCAAGGGCCATGTCGATGCCGTCGACCAGCACCTGGCCGGTAGTCGGTGCCTGCGCGCCGACCAGACATTGCAGCAAGGTGCTCTTGCCCGAGCCATTGGGGCCAATCAAGGCCACGAACTCGCCGCATGGAAGCTGCAGGTTGATGTCGTGCAGGACTGGCTGGCGCGGATGGTAACCAAAGTACAGCCGATTGAGCTGCAGGGCCTGCGACCGGTCGGAGGGCGTGCTTGTCATCGTGTATGGAGTCATCGTGTATGGATTCTCGAATCCAGGAACAATCGCCACGCCGCCGGTAGCGCGGGAATGGCCACCAATACGACCAACACCGACCAGCCGACCAGCAAGGCCCACGAGTGCGCTGCCCCGGAAACCAGCACGCCGCATGTCGACGCACACGCACAGGCGAACAGTGGATAACGCCGCGTCGCGCGACGTTGGCGCGATGGACCTGCGGGGGTTGCGCGCAACAAGGTGCCGGCCGACGCCGCAATCCGAACCGATGCACGCAGCACCAGTCCAAGCCAGGTGGCGGATAACGCGAATACCAGCAGTCCCAACAGGACCAGCGGTGATCCTCCCACGGGGAGCAACAGCAATGCCGCGCATACCGGCATCGCGCTTGCGCCGGTCCGCCAGCGGAGCCGCACCTCGCGCCGCTGCCAGTCGGACAGGTGTGGCAACTGACGGTCCTGCAACCACTCGGTGTTGAAAAATGCCCGGCGGGTACGGACATGGACGTGAACGAACCCGGCAATGGCCGCGCGTGGTCGACGTAGCACTACGACCAGCGCCGCCGCGGCGCCAACGATGGCCGCCAGTGCGGCGCTGCAGCTGACGAAGCCGATATCGCCATGCGCACCCAGCGCGCTGAGCGCGCCCACGGCCAACGCAAGAGCCAGCAAGTAGAAGGCCGTAACGGTGCCGGCGACGATGCACAGCGTAATCACCCGGCTGCGGGGGTCGATGGGCATGGCCGCCCACCATCCGTCGCGTAGTTGCGCGGCAACCGCCTGCAGTCGCATGTTGACCAGCACGTAGCTGCCGATGCCGACGATCGATGCGCACAGCAGCGGCCAGTTCAGCAGTGGCGTCAACAGAGACTGGCTTGCGGCGGCAAAAGAGGTGTCGTTGGCGCGGGACCAGCCGGCGCCCAGCGCGGTGGCAAACCCCAGTCCCAACCCGATCAGCGCTACTGGTACCCACACCGACGCCAGCCGGCGGCGCAGGACGATCGCGGATTCGGCAAACCAGGGGTGCCACGGAGGGATCAGGGACGACATGCGGGCTTGGATCACAGGGAACCGGGCGGCTTGGAAAGCGACTCGAGTCCGCCGGTCACGTCAGTCGTATCCCGCCGACATGGACCGCTTGCGCCAGATCACCACCCAGCCAGTAGCCCAGCTCGGAAGGATGGTTGATCCGCCATTGCACGAAGTCCCCCCGGGCGCCGACTTCCAGCACGCCGCGATCGTGCAGGCCCAAGGCGCGCGCCGCGTGCACGGTGGCGCCGCGTAGTGCCTGCTCCGGTGTCAACCGGAAGTGGGTACAGGCCAGCTGCATCGCCTGGCGCAGCGACATCAGCGGCGAGGTGCCGGGGTTGCAGTCGGTGGCGACGGCCATGGCCACGCCGTGTTCGCGAAGGGCATCCAGCGGGGGCAGGGTGGTTTCGCGTAGTACATGGAACGCGCCCGGCAGCAGCACTGCGACTGCCCCGGCATCCGCCATCGCACGGATGCCGGCGTCACTGCTGTGTTCGATATGGTCGGCCGACAGGCCACCGAACTCGGCCACCAGTCCGGCACCGCCCAGGTCGCTCAGCTGGTCGGCGTGCAGCTTGACCGGCAGGCCGAGCGCGCTCGCAGCCTTGAACACGCGGCGAGTCTGTTCCGGGTTGAAACCGATGCCTTCGCAGAATGCATCGACCGCGTCGACCAGTCCCTCGGCGTGCAGCTGCGGCATCCACTCGATCACCGCGTCGATGTAGTCATCGCCGCGGCCCTCGAACTCCGGGGGCAATGCATGCGCGGCGAGATAGGTGGTGCGCACGGTGATGCCCAGGGTGTCGCCGATCTGCCGGGCGACCCGCAGCATCTTGCGTTCGTTGTCGAAGTCCAGCCCGTAGCCGGACTTGATCTCCACGGTGGTCGCGCCATCGGCCAGCAACGCACGCGCGCGCGGCAATGATTGTCGTAGCAGCTCGGCTTCGTCAGCCGCTCGCACCGCGCGCACGGTGGACAGGATGCCGCCGCCTGCCTGGGCGATCTCCTGATAGCTGGCACCCTGCAGGCGCAACTCGAACTCGCGCGCGCGGTCACCGGCAAACACCAGGTGGGTGTGGCAATCGACCAGGCCGGGGGTGATCCAGCCATCGGCCTGGACGACCTCCCGGGCCAGCATCGATGGCTCGCCTGGCAGCTCGCTGCGCGCACCGGCATAGGTGATGAGACCGTCCTTCCAACCCAGTGCGCCGTCGGTGATCTCGCCGTAACCGGTGTCGCCCATCAAGGTCGCCAACGAGGCGCCAATCATCAGCCCATCCCATCGGGAGTCGGAGTCGGCGTGGTCATCGGGGCAGGGGCGTGCGTGCGGCGTCGCGTGATGTGTGCTCATGGCCCCATTGTAAAGAGACCGCCAGCGGTCGCCAGATCCGTGTCGACGCGCCACAATCGGGGCATGAGAACGATTCCAAACGCCAGGATCTGGCACCCCGATGGTTGGCGGGATGGCGTCAAACTCGACGTCGACATACACGGCCACATCACCCGCAGGCAACACGGCGGTACCACCGACCAGCGCGTGTTGCCGGGAGTTGCCAACCTGCATTCGCATGCGTTCCAGCGCGCGATGGCGGGCATGGCCGAGCGTCAGACCAACCCTGACGACTCGTTCTGGACCTGGCGCGAGGCGATGTATCGCTTCGCCGGCCGCTTCACGCCCGAAGCGCTGCACGCGGTGGCGGCGCAGTTGTACAGCGAGATGCTGGAAGCGGGCTACACCACCGTTTGCGAGTTCCACTACCTGCACCACGCGCCCGATGGCAAGCCCTATGCGGACCCTGCGGCGATGTCACATGCGTTGATCGCTGCCGCGCACGACGTGGGCATCCGCATGACCCTGCTGCCAGTGCTGTACATGACCGGTGGCTTTGACGGACGCGCACTCGACGCACGGCAGAAGCGGTTTGGCCACGACGTGGAAAGCTACCTGCGACTGCTGGACACCCTGCGTACCGAGCAGAACTCCATGCTGAAGGTCGGCTGCGCGTTGCACAGCCTGCGCGCGGTGCCGGAGCAGGCGATGAAAGAGGTCATCGCGGCATTGCCGGGTGACAGCCGCATCCACATCCATATTGCCGAGCAGACCGCGGAGGTCGATGAGTGCCTGCAGGTGCGCGGCGCGCGGCCGGTGCAATGGCTGCTCGACCATGCAGGCGTCGACCGGCGCTGGACCCTGGTGCATGCGACCCACCTGGACGACGCCGAGTTGGCCGGCATCGCCGAATCGGGCGCCACCGTTGCACTGTGTCCGACCACCGAGGCGAACCTCGGCGACGGGCTGTTCCGGCTGGCCGACTACATCGATGCCGGAGGCCGTTGGGGCATCGGGTCGGACTCCAACATCTCGGTATCGCCGGTCGAGGAACTGCGCTGGCTGGAGTACGGCCAGAGGTTGTCCACCCGGCGGCGCAATATCGCCGTGACCAGCGCGTCCCCGAGCGTGGGTGAAACCCTGGTGCATGGCGCGGTCGCCAGCGCCGCCGACTCGACCGGCCATGCGATCGGTCGCCTGGCCGAGGGTGAGTTTGCCGACGCGGTGGTGCTGGATGTCGGCGCGCCGCAATTTATCGGTGCCCGGGACGAGGACGCGATTGATCGATGGGTGTTTGCCGGCAACCGCCCGCTGGTGCGCGAGACCTGGGTGGACGGCCGATGCGTGGTCGAGAACGGTCGCCACTTCCATGCCGACGCCATCCTTTCGCATTGCCGGAGCGAAATCGAGCGGATGCTCGCCGACAATTAGCCGACTGGTCGAGCAAGTCGATCGAACAAGTCGGGTCAGGCGGAGGCAAACAGGTCGACGCGTGGCAGCACCCCCTCCAACTCAAGCAGGAATTGCTTGGTCGGCAGGCCGCCGCCGAAGCCGGTCAGGCTGCCGTCAGCGCCGATCACACGGTGGCAGGGCAGCACGATCGGCAGCGGGTTGCGGCCGTTGGCGCCGCCGACGGCACGCATGGCCGTTGGCCGGCCGACGCGGCCGGCGAGTTGCGCATAGCTGACGGTCTCGCCATAGGGAATCGTCGCCAGGGTGAACCAGACTTCACGTTGGAATTCCGTGCCACGCGGTGCCAGCGGCAGGTCGAAGCGCTCGCGTTCGCCGCGGAAGTACTCGTCCAGTTGCGCATGCGTTGCGTCGAGTACCGCATGCTCGCCTTCCGTCCAATCGTCGGTGCGCTTGATGTGATGGCGCGATTGCTGGAACTCGACCAGTCGCAGGCCGTCGTCGTCGGCGGCCAGCAGCAGCGGGCCGACCGGACTGTCGATAGTGGTGTAGGTGGTCATGGGAGGGCTCCGGGTTCGGGCACGGTGTCGCGCCACAGGTGGATCACCGAGTACGCGCGCCAGGGACGCCACGCCTCGGCGCGCGCGAGCAGGTTGCGGGCGGTCAGCGGCGTCGCGTCATCGCTGGCCACGCGGCGCAGGATCAGGTCCTCGGCGGGGAACGCATCGGGGTGGCCGAGCGCACGCATCGCGATGTAGTGCGCGGTCCACGGCCCGATGCCCGGCAACGCGACCCAGCGTGCGACGAAATCCTCCAGCGTGCGTTCGGGGCGGAAGTCAACCCGGCCATCGAGCAGCGCGCGGGCCAGGTTGCGGATCGTTTCAGCCCGTGCACGGGTAACGCCGATCGTAGACAGGTCGGCATCGGCCAATGCTTCGGCGGTCGGGAAAACGTGCTCCAGACCCGGCGCGAACGGCGCGTCCAGCGGCTGCCCGTACCGGTGCGCCAATCGCGTGGCCAGCGTGCGTGCCGCGGCCACGCTGACCTGCTGGCCGAGCACCGCGCGCACCGCGATCTCGAAGCCGTCCCAGCCGCTGGGCAGACGCAGGCCGGGACGTTTTTGCAGCAATGGCCGCAGCTTCGGATCGGCCGACAAGGTGGCGGCAATGGTCTGCGGGTCGGCGTCCAGATCGAACATCCGCCGCAGTCGCGCGACGATCGACAGCAGCCGCGTCGAACCGACGCCGTGGACCTGCAGTCGCAGCGCGTGGGCGCCACCCGGCCAGGCGCTGATCCGCAGCCAGCCCGGCGGCGCCAGAGGGGTGTCGTCGGGCGGCGCGATCACCCGTGCATAACTGTTGCCATCGACCACTTCCACGCCGGGCAGCGCGCGGGTGCCAAGGAACGCCAGCATCGACGCGAAATCGTAGGGCGGGCGGTAGCCCAGCCGCAAGGTCAGTACCTGGTTGTCATTGTGGTTGTCGTTGTCACGCGGAAGCTTACGCAGCTCGCGTGGCGCCATCCGGTAAGCCTCGCGGAACGTGGTGTTGAAGCGGCGCAGACTGCCGAACCCAGCCGCCATCGCGACTTCGGTGACCGGCAGCGTGGTTTCGGTCAACAGCTGTTTGGCGAACAACAGCCGCCGGGTGGCGTGCACCCCAAGCGGCGCGGCGCCCAGATGCTCGACAAACAAACGCCGCAGTTGCCGCTCGCCCAGACCGACGCGGTCGGCCAGCGTCGCCAGCGGCGCATCGGCCAGCGCGCCCTGCTCGATCAGCCTGAGCGCGCGTGCCACCGTCGCATCGCCACGGTTCCAGCCGTCGTCACCGGGGGATAATTCCGGCCGGCAGCGCAGGCAGGGCCGGAACCCGGCGGATTCCGCCGCCGCGGCACTGCGGTAATAGTTCACGTTTTCGCGCTTGGGGACCGGCGCCGGGCATACCGGGCGGCAATAGATCCCGGTGCTGGTGACGGCGGTGAAGAACAGTCCGTCGAAACGCGCGTCGCGGCTCAGTCGCGCCTGCTCGCAGACCCGCACGTCAGGCGTGCCTGGCGCTTCGGCGATGGCGGTGGGGATTACGTCAGCATTTGGCGAGGACATGGGTGCAGGCTAGCACCGGAACCGGCCGCAGACTCGCCGGATTCGGACATCAATGATGCCGCGACATCCGCCTCCCCGCATCGGTTTACTTCGGCGCCGGCGCGGCCACCTTCAACGTGCTCATCGCGTCGTCATCGCCGTCATTTGCCGCCGGCTCCAGGCCGACCAGCTTCATCAGCAGCGGGTACACGTCGACGTTGTCGAACGCGGGCACCTTGGCGTGTTCGCGGAATGCTGGGCCGTGGGCGATGAAGATCGCCCGCATCGATGGCAGTGCCGGGTCGAATCCGTGAGAGCCGCGGGTGTCCGTCTGCGGGCGGTTGGCGATCCATTCGCGTCGACGCGCATCCCACCCTTCGTCCATCTGGCACACGATCGCCGGTATCCGTGGGTGGGTGCCGTAGTGCCAGCGCGCCGGCAGCTCGGCCTTGCGCCAGCACTGGTAATGATCGTGCTCCTTCAACAACCGGGCCTCGGCCATCGCGGTGCGACCGGGCAATGGTGCGAAACCAACCGACTGGCCCGCAGACACCATCTTCGCGTCGTCCGGGTCCACCATGTCCTCGATCGCCACGTGATGGTCCGGTGCCACCGCCGCCATGCCATGGTCGGATACCACCACAAGATTCACCTGCGACGCCTGGCCGCGCGCGGCCAGGCCGTCCAGTAATCGACCGATCGCCGCGTCGACATCGCTGATCGCTGCACGCACTTCCGGCGAGTCCGGCCCGTGCCCGTGGCCGGCGCTGTCCACGGCTTCGAAATACAGCGTGACAAAACGGGGCCGGCTGGATGCCGGCTTCGCCAGCCAGCCCAGCACCGTGTCAACGCGCACGTCCATCGCCAGGTCCCCGTCGAACGGCAACCATTGCGTCGCCTGGACGCCGGTGATGGCCGCCTCGCTACCGGGCCAGAACAACGTTGCCGCCGGCAGCCCGGCGTTCTCGGCCGCGACCCACACCGGCTCGCCGTCTTCCCACCAGCGTCCATCGCTGACCGCTTCCCGATTGCCGAGGCTGAAATCCCCCAGCGCGGCATCGTGCATGGTGTTGTGGACAATGCCGTGATGATCCGGACGCAGGCCGGTGACGATGGAGTAATGGTTGGGGAAGGTAAGGCTGGGGTAGGACGGGGTCATCCATTCCGCCTGCACGCCTTCGCCTGCCAGCCGGGTCAGGTTCGGGGTGATGCCCAGATCCAGGTAATCAGCGCGGAAACCGTCGATCGAGACCAGTACGACCGTGGCTGGCGGAGCGATGGCCGGGTCATCGGGACGCGTGGCCTGCGAGCCGGGGAACGTGCCGCAAGCCACCAGTGACAGGGCAGAAAGAGTGAGCAGGACGGCCCGTGCCGTCGATTTGATCGAATGCATGAGTCAATCCTAGCGACGCGATGTTGCAACTCGAAGTGCCGAAAGGCTGAAAACCCCATGAATACGGGTCGTGCCATAACCGCATACACAACACGGCGGGCGTAGGGTAAAGGCTGATTCAGCCCCTCCAGCAACCTCGTGGTGACGTCATGAAAATCCTGGCCCTGAGTGTATTGATCGCCCTGCCGGTCTGCGTCGCACAGGCCGGCGAGCCGGTCCCTGCCAGCGCTCAAGCCGTGGCGGCGCAGGCCGAAGTGAGCGAGCGTGATGCCCGCCACAATTGCATGCGTTATACCGGCAGCCATATTGTCCAGAGCAGAACCGAGCGTGCGAAGCGCGTAGCGCGTGCCGATGACACAGATGCAGATCACGAGCAGATGGATCATAAGCGCGTCGCCTCGCTGGAGCCGGAGGATTGCGTGAATGCCAATGGCCGCGTCTATAGCCGCTCCGACCTGAGCCGCACCGGTGAGGTGGATCTTGCCGATGCACTGCGCAAGCTCGACCCCGCCATCCGCTGACCCCGGCACGCAGAAAAACGGACTTCGTTACTCGGCGCCAGCGCCCGGCCGCCTGTCGGGTGCGGTGCGATAATGGGACTTTCCGTCTTCGTACAGGAAGTTGCCGATGTCCACCCCCGCTGCTCACACACGTGTCGACCCCAGCCGTGTCATCCGTGCCCCGCGTGGCAATCAGCTCAACTGCAAGTCGTGGCTGACCGAAGCCCCGTACCGGATGCTGCAGAACAACCTGGACGCGGAGGTCGCCGAGAACCCGACCGAGCTGGTGGTCTACGGCGGCATCGGCCGCGCCGCGCGCGACTGGGAGTCGTACGACGCGATTTTGGAATCGCTGCGGAACCTCGAAGACGACGAGACCCTGCTGGTGCAATCCGGCAAGCCGGTCGGCATCTTCCGCACCCACCCCGACGCCCCGCGCGTGCTGATCGCCAACTCCAATCTCGTCCCGCACTGGGCCACCTGGGAGCACTTCAACGAGCTCGATAAGAAGGGCCTGATGATGTACGGCCAGATGACCGCTGGCAGCTGGATCTACATCGGCAGCCAGGGCATCGTCCAGGGCACCTACGAGACGTTCGTGGAGATGGGTCGCCAACATTACGGCGGCGATCTCAAGGGTAAGTGGATCCTGACCGCCGGCCTGGGCGGCATGGGCGGCGCGCAGCCGCTGGCGGCCAGTCTGGCCGGCGCCTGCAGCCTCAACATCGAGTGCCAGCAGAGCCGCATCGACATGCGCCTGAAGACCCGCTACGTCGACGAGCAGGCGAGCGACCTGGATGACGCGCTGGCCCGTATCGCCAAGTACACCGCCGCCGGCGAAGCCAAGTCGATTGCGTTGCTGGGCAACGCCGCGGAGATCCTGCCGCAGCTGATTGAGCGCGGCGTGCGCCCCGACGCCGTCACCGACCAGACCAGCGCCCACGACCCCGTGCACGGCTACCTGCCGATTGGCTGGAGCGTGGAGCAGTGGCTCACCGGGCAGAAGCAGCACCCCGAGAAAGTTCGCGACGCCGCCAAGCAATCCATGCGTGTCCACGTCGAAGCGATGCTCGCATTCGAGAAGATGGGTATCCCGACCTTCGACTACGGCAACAACATCCGCCAGATGGCGTTCGACGAAGGCTGCAGCAACGCCTTCGACTTCCCCGGCTTCGTTCCCGCCTACGTGCGCCCGCTGTTCTGCAAGGGCATCGGCCCGTTCCGCTGGGTGGCGCTGTCCGGCGACCCCGAGGACATCTACAAGACCGACGCCAAGGTCAAGGAACTGATCCCCGACGACGCCCACCTGCACAACTGGCTGGACATGGCCCGCGACCGGATCGACTTCCAGGGCCTGCCCGCGCGCATCTGCTGGGTCGGCCTTGGCCTGCGCGACAAGCTCGGCCTGGCGTTCAACGAGATGGTGCGCAACGGCGAGCTGAAAGCACCGGTGGTGATTGGCCGCGACCACCTCGACAGCGGCTCCGTCGCCAGCCCCAACCGCGAGACCGAGTCGATGATGGACGGCAGCGACGCCGTGTCCGACTGGCCACTGCTCAACGCCATGCTCAACGTCGCCGGCGGCGCGACCTGGGTCAGCCTGCACCACGGCGGTGGCGTCGGCATGGGCTACAGCCAGCACAGCGGCATCGTCATCGTCTGCGACGGCACCGAGGCCGCCGACAAGCGCATCGCGCGCGTGTTGTGGAACGACCCGGCCACCGGCGTGATGCGGCATGCGGATGCGGGTTATCAGATCGCGAAGGCGTGTGCGAAAGAGCAGGGGTTGAAGCTGCCGATGCTCGGCCGGGAGGATTAAGCCGCAACCCGCTCCAGTACGATGATGCCGTTGCACTCATTGCGCCCACGGGGCGCTGTCATCACATCAGGGGGAAGGGGAATGAAGAAGTGGATCGTAGCGGCCTCGGTGGCCGTGGTTTTTGTCATGGGCATGGGCGTGGGTTACGGCGCGAAACGCGAGCCAGCGCCGGCGGACTACCACGACAAGGATGCACGTGAAGCGGCGCATACGCTGCTCGACATCGCCCTCGCGCAGGCAGGCGAGAACGGCAGCTGGGAGCGCATCGGGGTGGGCCGGGTTTATTACCTCGGCGGGTTCAAGGCAGAAGGGCAGGCGATCTTCGACGCGCTGCTGACTGGCAAGCACGAGGACAGCGACGTGTTCCGTATCGCCCGCGTCTACCAGGAAGCAGGCGAGTGGGAGAAAGCACGGCCGCTGTTCGACCGCTACCTGCTCGACAACCCGAAGGACGAGAAGGACCTGGCCGAAGTCGGCACCTACTACCTGCTCGAGGGTGACCGCGCGACGGCGGAGCAGTTGTTCGACCGCTCGTACGCGATCGAGCGCAAAGAGCTGTGGGCCACGCTCGATATCGCCGGCGCCTACCTGGGGGTTGCACCTCAACACTGATCGGGCGACCCGGGGCTGTCGACTTCCGACAGCCCCGCCGTCACTTCCTGGGGTTTCCCACGTGCGTCAATCCTTCGCGGTGCCGATGACCTCGCCGGTGGCCGGATCGATCTTGAGTTCGACATCCATACCCTGCGGATCGTCGGCCTCGGCATTCCAGATGCCGTCTTCGTAGTCGACGTCATGCACGTTGACGTAGCCGGCCGCCGCGAGCTGCGCGCGCACGTCGGCTTCGCTCATTTGCGCGACCTGGGTGTCAGGGTAGATTTTGCCGGTCGCGGGGTCGATCCGCACCTCCGTCCGGTTGCCGTCGGCGCTGCGCGCATCGGCCTTCCATACGCCATCTTCGAACTCCACGTCATTGACCTTGGTGTAACCCTCGGCCGTGAGCTGCGCGCGTACGTCCTGCTCGGTCAGCGCGTCCTGTGCGATCGCAGCGGTGGATGCGCAGGCGGCGGCCAGCGCCAAGGTCAGAACAGTGAGCTTTTTCATACATCCTCCGGGCTAGTGGAATCACCGGTTGAGCATTCACGCGCGCGGATCAATCCGAGGTGAAGGTCCTGGGCAGTCGATGCGCCCGATTCATCTTCAAGCCGGGGTCTACGTACCGGTCATGCTTGACTGCGTAACGTAGTACGGAGGCCAACCGGACGCACTTCGAGGTCGGGCACAAAGTACGCCAGACCATCGATGAGCTGGGCGGCACCATGCGGAACAGCTGCCGGCGCCCGACAGCAGCATCGGGCAACTGGCATCAGCGAAGAAGAAGCAGCTGAAGAAGCCATAGATCATCCGCCCACCGTCGGATGGCATCGGATTGGTCCTCGGGGCCGGGGTGGCGCTAAAAATGGCTGGCGATGCCGGTGTTCCGGGTATCGCTGCTCAGGCTTGTTGGCCGTGGGCACGATGATAGGCAACAAGCGCATTGGCGTGCCCATGGCCCATCTCGTGCTCCGACTTGAGAAGGGCGACCATTTCGCCGTGCTTCTTGCCTTTCATCGCATCCACCACCGCCAGCCAGTGACTGATGGGTTTGCCATAGTTCTTCTCTATGGACGGAAAGTAGGACGCGGGGCCTTTTACCTTTTGATCATCTGGCATTTTCGGATCCACCCAGCTCTACAACGGGTTGGAACCCGCCATAGATCATCCGCGCGCCGTCGAACGGCATCGGGTTGGTCTCTGGATCCATCCGCGGGTCTTTCATCATCTTCTCCATGCCAGCGTCGCGGGTCGGTTTGTCGGGCCATTCGATCCAGGAGAAGACGATCGTCTCGTCTTCCTTGCCCTGCACCGCGCGCTGGAAGTCGGTCTGCTTGCCGGCCGGGACGTCGTCGCCCCAGCACTCGACCACGCGGGTGGCGCCGTATTCCATGAACACCGAATCGCCGGTTTTGGCGTGGTCGATGAATTTCTGCTTGTTCGCGGTCGGAACCGCGATGACGAAGCCGTCGATGTAGGACATGTCGTGTCTCCTTCTTTGCGGGGGGTGTCGTGAAACGACGAACGACGGGGCGGGAAATCGACACCCGTCAGTACCGGCAGGCCACTTTGCCGGATCGTCATGCCGACGCAGACATGGCGACGGTCCGTTCCATCCGGGGCTGTGCCAATCCCGACCGATCGTCCTAAGCTGGGCCATTCCATACATTGACCAGGAGCCGCCGTGCCCGACCTGTCCGCCTTCCCGATCACCCGCCGTTGGCCGGCGCAACATCCCGAGCGCATCCAGCTTTACTCGCTCAATACGCCCAACGGGGTGAAGGCCTCGATCATGCTCGAGGAGACCGGGCTGCCGTACGAGCCGCATCTGGTCGACATCATGCAGGACGAGAGCCACACGCCCGGGTTCCTGTCGCTCAATCCCAACGGCAAGATCCCCGCGATCATCGATCCGGACGGGCCGGGCGGGCAGCCGCTGGGATTGTTCGAGTCCGGTGCGATCCTGCTGTACCTGGCCGACAAGACCGGCCGCTTCATCCCGGCCGATCCGGCGCAGCGTTGGGAAACCATCCAGTGGGTGTTCTTCCAGATGGCGTCGATCGGGCCGATGTTCGGCCAGCTCGGGTTCTTCAACAAGTTCGGCGGCAAGGACATCGAGGATCCGCGTCCGAAGCAGCGCTACGTCGACGAGTCCAAACGCCTGCTGGGCGTGCTCGATGCGCGGCTCGACGGCCGTACGTGGCTGATGGGTGACGACTACACCATCGCCGACATCGCCACCCTGGGCTGGGTGAACAACCTGATCACGTTCTACGAGGCGCGCGAGCTGGTCGGCTATGACGGCTTTGCCCATGTCGATGCCTGGTTGCAGCGTGGACTGGCGCGCCCGGCCGTCCAGCGTGGGCTTGCGATCCCGTCGCGCGGGGAATAAAGCCGGTCTGAGCGGCGATGCCGGACCGTCCCTAGGTGCGCCGGGGTTTCGTGCGTTTGCGCGGGCGCGTCTTGCCGCTGCGGGCGGGGGTGGGTGGTTCCAGCACGCCATCCTCCTGCAGCTGCTCCATCCATGACAGCGCATCGACGTAGCCGATGAAGTGCTGCAGATAGCCCGGTGAGGCGTCGTGCATCAGGCGCATCGCGCGGTGTAGCAGGGCGCTGGAATGCAGTGGGCCGGCATCCTCGGGGACCGCAGCCAGGGATCGGCGCAGTTGGCTGTCGGTGCGGACGCGATTCCACAGTTGCTGGAACTCGGCCAATGCCGGTAGCGCTGCGTGGGTCGGCGGTGCCGGGGCTGCCGCGTGGTCCGGGTGGGGAAGCGGTTCGGCGGGTCCGCGAGTCGCGTCGATATGGTCGAGCAATGCGCGCAGCGGGCTGGGTGCCGGGACGTCGGCGCTTTCTCCCGGGCCCGCGTGGTCGGCACCCTGCTCGCGCCGGGCGTTGAGCTGCGGGCGGACGTCGGTCGCCTTATCCGGCATCGGGCGCGGAGCTCGTGTTGGACCGGGGAATCGGGGCGATTTCCACGCGGCGGTTCCTCGCCCGCCCGGCTTCGTCGGCGTTGGAGCTGACCGGTTGCTCGGCCCCGAATGCGGCGGCGAACACCGAGGAGGCCGGTACGCCATCGGCGATCAGGCTGCGGGTGACGGTCATGGCACGCGCGGCGGACAGTTCCAGGTTGTCGGCGAAGCGGCGGTTGCTGCCCAGCACCGGCCGGTCATCGGTGAAGCCGCTCACCATCAGGATCTCATCGCGCGATTGCAGGTAGTCCGACAGCGGCGCGGCAATACTCCGCAGGATGTCGCGGCCTTTGGGCTGGAGCTGGTCGGAGTTGAGCGCGAACAGCACGCTGCCGCTGATCCCGATGCGGCCGTTGATGACGGTGACACGACCGGTAGCCAACGGTGCGGCAAGGGCCTGCTCCAGGGTCTTTAGCCGTTGCGCTTCGGCCTGGCGTTGCCTGACCGCTTCGTCCAGCTGGTTGGACAGCTGCAGCTGCACGCCGATGACGCCGGCCAGGATCAGCACGAAGGCACCCAGCAGCACCGCCATCAGGTCGCCAAACGCGGCCCAGGTGGTCGAGGTGGATTCGTCATCCAGTTCGATCTCGTCGCTCATCCGGTTTACGCCTCGGCTGCTGTGCGCGAGGTGGCGAGGTGTTGCAGCTCGCCGATGATCTGCTTCTGCGACAGCAGGCTCAGGTCGACCACCTCCCGCGCCTGGGCGACGTAGTAGGCCAGTTGCTCGTCGCTGCGGCTCATCGACTTGTCGAGTGCGGTCTCGATGTGCTGCAGGCGCTCGGCCAGGGCGTCGGTCGACGTGCCGAACACCTGCACTGCTGCGCCGAAGGCATCGCCGAGGCTGGCCACTTCGACCGCCCCGGCGCTGACATGCGCCGCCGCGGTGGACTGCTCGGTGGAGGCGTGGTTGACGGCATTCAGCAGCGTTTCAAGCGAGCCCAGCAGACGGGTGCGCTCTTCGACCATGACGCCGAACGCGTCGGTCCATTGCGCCAGCCGGTGCTGGTCGCGCGACTCCATCTGCGTTTGCAGCTGTGCATGTGCCTGCTGCAGGACGTGGACGAGCGCGCCGGCACGATCATCGAAGTTTGTCGCGGCAGTGGCGAGCGCCTGCTCGTTGCGAGCCGCAAGCTGTTCATTGAGGGTTTGCTGGCGTGCCAGCGTGCCGCCCAGATCTGCGACGAGGGTGTTGTTGGCTTGCCGCTGCTCGGCCACGGCGGCGGTCCAGTGCTCGGCGACGGCGCTGGTCACTGTCTCGATGCCGGTCGACAGCCCGTCCAGTTGCTGCTGTACCGCTTGGCTGACCTGGGTGTGCAGCGATGCGGTTTCGCGCGCGAGGCCGGCCATCGTGGTCGTCACCACCGGTTGCAGCGCGGCAACGACGGCTTGGGCGTTGTCGCTGACGCCGGTCTTCAGGGTCTGCTCCAGCGAGGCGGCCAGGCGCTCATGGGACGCCTCGGCGCGGGCGTGGAATTCCTGTTGCTGGGTGGCCAGCCGTTCGCTGGCGGTGAGGTTGTGCTGCTCAAGGCTGGTCATCATCGACTGCAGCCGGTCGACCAGCGTCGGCATCAAGGCGGTCTGTTGTTGCAGCAGTTGGAAAGCTTCGTCACGCCGCCAGGCTTGTGAGTGCGGGCGCAGGGTGGTCGCGACTTCCACGTCGAGCTGCTGCACCGCTTGCAGCCGTTCGCGCCGGCACAACGCGGACAGCAGGCCGAGCATGGCCGAGCTGGCCACGCCGGCGATCGAGGTGCCGAACGCAAAGGCCAGGCCCTTTACCGGTGCGCCGAGGGAGCCACGGATCGCCGCCAGATCGCTCGCGCTTTCCAGCGCCAGGCCAGTGCCGCGCAGGGTCGCCATCATGCCCATCAGCGTGCCAAGCATGCCCAGCAGCACCAGCAGGCCGACCAGATACGGTGTCAACGCCGGGCCCGGCAGCGGCACGCGCTCACCTTCAATCCGCAACCGCACCGCATTGCGCAGGCTCGGGTGGAGACGGCCGAGCCAGTCGCCAAGGTCGGAGACGGCGCTGCCGGCGTCTGCCACCGCGCGTGTCAGCGTGGCGCTGGCGTGGCGGTAGCGATGCAACTCCAGCGCGCCGGCGAGGTAGCAGGCGCCGATCATCATCGTGACGCCGACCCCGAGCAGGTTGGAGCCGACATAACCCGCGCCGATCCAGCCCACAGCGAGCAGACCAAGCAGGAACACGACAAACAGAAGGGCATTTTTGGGCATTGGGGTTCCAGCTATCGGGTGCGAAGCGCTGCAAGCAGGCCTTCAACAGGGTGAAAACGCAGTTCCAGTTCGGCCAGCAGCAGGCCCTGCATGTCCTTGTGGAACCTCTCCAGCCAGGCGCCGGGCTGGACGGCACTGCTGACCGCGGAGGCTTCCGGGTCGGCCAACGGGCTCTGGCCGGCCGCGTGCAGGCGGAAAAAGTGTTGTCCCAGCAGGGCCGGCACGGTGGCCAGCAAGGTGTTCTCGCGTGGGCTCAAGGTCTGCTCCATGACCGCATCGACTTCCGCGAGCCGGGCCAGATCGACCGTCTCGTGCGTGAGCCGGTCGCGCAGCTGGCCGCGCAGGCGACCGGTCGCCGCCTGCATCGTCCGCTGCATGTCGAGATAACGGCCGCCAACGGCGGTGTAATCCACCAACGCATCGTCCACGCCGGAACCGGATGCGCCCGTGTCGACCGCAGCCGATGCCTGGTCAATGGCCTTCACCAGCGCGGTGCGAACGCGCGTGCATTCGCTTGCCTCGCTGCCGTCAAAATCCGGCACCTCGGTAGCGGCGGCGGGAACCCGGCCATCCAGTGCCCGGGACAGGCCAACCGCGCGGTTCCAGTCGATCCATTGACTCAATCGATCCGACAACGTGTGCCTGGACGGCTGGATGTCGGCATCGGTGAGACGGACCAACAGGCGGATGAATGCCGGGCCGGGAACGGGCGTCCGTGGCGGTGCCTTGGCCATGTTTTGCTGCGGCATATTCGCTGCGGCATGACCGCTTCGGAAAACGGGTAATTTTACATGCTTCCAGCACGGAGCCAGGAATGAACAGGTTCTCCGGTACCGGCGGGTTTCACGTGGCAGGCAACGGTGCCGGTATCCTGCTCGGCTCGATCATGACTCAGGAGGATTTGATGGGCCAGCCAGCAATCGTGTCTCCGGTGAGCACACCGCGGCACAGGGTGAAGTCAGGTGTGTTGGCGGTGCTGCTGGCGGCGGGATTGCCGCTGCCTGCGCTTTCGGGGGAGGCTGGATCGGGCGATAGCCCGGCCGAGGTGCACAGCGACGACGTCACCCGCTTTTTCCAGACATTCGATGCAGCCCACGGCAAGCCCGATGCCGAGGCGTTGCGACGCGGGTACCTGGACGTGGGCAGCGACGCGTTGCGCGACTTCAATGACATCCGGATCGGGTCGATGGAGCGATTGGCCCAGGCCATTGTCGACAAGCCGGCGCTGTTCGACAAAGCCCGCACCTGCGCGACGCGCTTGCCGGAGATAAGCAGTCGGGTGGTCGGCGCTTTGGCAGAGCTGGGGACGGTATTGCCGTCGGCAAGTTTCCCACCGGTTACCGTCTTGGTTGGTCGTGGCACCACCGGCGGCGTCACCACGCCGGCGGGAGTGGTCATCGGGCTGGAGACGTTGTGCAATGCCGATTGGATGCAGACCGATATCGGCGACCGGTTCGTGCATCTGATCGCGCATGAGTATGTGCACGTGCAGCAACACGGCGCCGCGGTTGAGGTTGCCGAGCCCACGCTGCTGTATCAGGTGCTGCTGGAGGGTGGGGCGGAATATGTTGGCGAGTTGATCTCCGGGCAGGTGGCCAATGCCCACCTGCAGAGCTGGGCGCGTGATCGCGAATGCACGCTTGGGCGCGAGTTCCTCGCCGACAAGGACGGTGTCGAGATGTCGCGCTGGCTCTATAACGGTCCTGGCGACGACAACCGGCGGGGCGACCTGGGGTACTGGATCGGCCATCGGATCGCCCGCGCGTACGTCACTGCTGCAGATGACCGGAAGCAGGCCATCGTCGAGCTGCTCGATGTACGTCCGGAGACCGCCGCTGCGTTGTTCGAAGCGAGCGGTTGGCAGCCTGAGTGCGACTCTGCGGTAGCCGGGTGACCGGCGCCGGGTTCACTTCTTGAACCGTTCACTGGAACCGTTCACTGGCCCCGCCCATGGCGCGCCCAGGGACGATCCCGCTATCCCAACTAGCTTGCCTATGGTGTTCATGTTTCGCGCCGTACCGGTTTTCGCGGCAGGAATCTTCAGCTTCGAATCTGCCATGCCGTCACCGTAGTGCACGTAGATCTCGCGCTTGCCGAGCGCGAGATCGTCGCTGTTGCGTCCGCTGACCTGGTCCAGCGAATCGGCGGGCGGTGCCTTGTCGAGGAAGATCGCCACCGTGCGGTTGGGTGCGGCGTTGGGGAATGGGTTGGCGGCCAACACCGCCGCCATCTCGGCGCCGGTGCGCAATGCCACGCCGATTGGTTTTCCGGCATGGCGCTGCAGGCTCGCCTCCAGCGTTTTCTTCGCCTGCGAGGCCGTTGATGCGGTGTCAAACACCACATTGCCGCTGGCGATGTAGGTGCGTACGTTCTCGAACCCGGCGTCCTCGCACAGGGTGCGCAGTTCGGTCATCGGCAGCTTGCCGGTGCCGCCGACGTTGACGGCGCGCAGGAGGGCGACGTAGGTATTCACGCACGCAGCATAACTGCCCTTCACGCTATCGTGGCTTGGGCCGCTATTCTCGTTCCACGGCGGGATAACCATCAGGAATGGCCCATGAGCGCAACAAGACCCATTGGCATCGTCGGCGGCGGCGTGGCCGGGCTTGCGACAGGCATTGCATTGCTGCGCCGGGGCCTGCCGGTGACGATATACGAAGCTGCCGATCGCCCGGGCGGGTGCTGCACGACCACCGAACTCAGCGGCTACACGTTCAACGACGGCGCGATATACGTGGCGGTGCCCGAGATACTCGATCATGGCTTCCAGCGGCTCGGCCTGGATCGTAAGGCGCTGCTGCCACTGCGCCAGATCACCGCGATGCAGACCACGACGGTGCCGGACGGTACGACGGTGTCCTTCGCGCATGGGTTGGAGTTGCGAATCGATGGGACCGGTGGGCCCGAACGCACGGCCGCCGGGGCGCGCGAACTGGAAGCGCTGGTCGCGCGCTGGGAGCCGATGCTGCGGCTGATCGCCGACGAGTTGGTGGTGCAACCGTTCTCCCTGGTGCGATTGCTGCGCAAGGGTTGGCGCGAGCTGCCGAAGCTGCGCGGCACCGTGGGTTCGCAACTGGAGAAGATGGTCGATGATCCCGCTCTGCGAGCCGCACTCGGCGGCATCTCGCTGTACACCGGGCTGCCGCCCGCGCAGACGCCGGCGATGCAGATGATCGGACTGGTCGGGATGCTGACCGATCGGTTCTGGTTGCCCGAGGGCGGCATGGGCAGGATTCCCGACGTGCTCGCCGATACCTTCGTGGGCCTCGGTGGCCAGTTGCGCGTCGGGGCGCGTGTCGAGCGCATCGTGGTGAAAGACGGGCGCGTGCGCGGCATCGACGTGGTGGGACAGGGTCGCTTCGAGCACGATGCCGTGGTGTCGACCACCAGTGGCATGACGACGGCGACCACGCTGCTCGATCCCGATTGCGTACCCAACGGCATGCGGCGCAAGACCGAAAACGCGCCGTTGTCGCAGCGGGCCTTGTCGTTGCAACTTGGCCTGACGAACGTCATCAACGTGCCCAGCCACTTCATGTATCGGCTGCCTTGGCTGCAGGATCAGCAGCAGGCGTTGGTACCAGTAACGGGTGTGCCGCAATGGCTGAGTTACACCGTGCCCACGGTCACCATGCCCGAGCTCGCGCCGCCCGGCGGCAGCATCATCGAGCTGTATCCGACCATCGACCAGACGCTGCCGGTCGCGGAGTGGAACGACGAACGCGCCGCTTCGATCGCCGATGCCGCGATCGAGGCGCTGTCGCGCTTGCATCCCATCGACATTGCGGTGAAGCGCGTGCGCAGTCCGGCTGATTTCCGCCATCGCATGCATCTGTACGAAGGTGCGATCTACGGACTGTCGCCCGGGGCTGATGCGGGTGCGCAGTTTCCGCATCGCACCGCAATTGCGGGGCTGTTCCAGGCAGGTCAAACCACCTGGCCCGGCTTCGGCGTGGCGACGTCATTGATGAGCGGCGTGCTTGCAGCCGAAGCGCTTGCCGGATGATGGGCTCAGGGATAAACCCAAAGCAACCAGTGCTAGCATCAGCCGGTCAACCGCCTCCGCACAGGTAGCTACCTTGAAACGATTGCTCCTTTCCGCGCTTGTCCTGCCCGCGTGCTCGTTCGCATTTGCCGCGGACCTGCCGACATTCAATCCGCAACAACTGTCGGATGAAGTGAAAGCTTTCTCTTCCGACGCGTTCGAGGGTCGGGGACCCGCGACTCCGGCGGAAGCCAGGACCGTCGACTACATCGTCAACGGGATGAAAGCGGCCGGCCTTGAGCCCGGCGGCGACCTGAAGGACGGCGCACGCGCGTGGACCCAGGCGGTGCCGCTGGCACGCAGCAATATCGTTGGCGTACCAACGCTGACGCTGACCGTGGACGGCAAAGCGCGTGCACTGACCCAGGGCGAGGAAATCGCGATCCGCGCACCGATGGATGGCTCCATCTCCGTTGACGTCAAGGACGCGCCGCTGGTGTTTGTCGGCTATGGCGTCAGCGCGCCGGAGCGCGACTGGGACGATTACAAGGGCCTGGATCTGCACGGCAAGATTGCGGTGGTGCTGGTCAACGACCCGGACTTCGAGACCGGCGAGGGCGACTTTGGTGGCCCGGCGATGACCTACTACGGCCGCTGGACCTACAAGTATGAAGAGGCCGCGCGGCGCGGTGCCGTCGGCATGCTGGTGGTGCATGAGACGGCGCCGGCGTCCTACGGCTGGGACACGGTCAAGAACTCCAATACCAACACCATGTTCGATATCGTGCGCGACCAGCCGGCGGAAGCGCATGTCCAACTGGAAGGCTGGATTCAGCACGACCTCGCGGTCGAGATGTTCGATCAGGCGGGGCTGGACTTCGCCGAGCTGAAAAAACAGGCGCAGACGCGCGCGTTCCAGCCGGTGGCGCTGGAGGGCGAAAGCCTGTCGGCCAACTTCAAGGTCGACTCCGAAGTCATCACCTCGCAGAACGTGGTCGGCCGCCTCGAGGGCAGCAAATACCCCGGCCAAACCGTGATGTACAGCGCGCACTGGGACCACCTGGGCGTCGGTGAGCCCGATGCCACCGGTGACCGCATCTACAACGGCGCGGTGGACAACGCTACCGGCGTGGTCGCCTTGATTGCATTGGCGCGCGCTTTTACCGAAGCACCGCAGCCTGAGCGTTCGGTCGTGTTCCTGGCCGTGACCGCCGAGGAAAAAGGCCTGCTGGGGTCAGAGTATTACGCCGCCAACCCGCTCTATCCATTGGCCACTACCGCAGGTGTGTTGAATACCGATGCGCTGAGCCCGCACGGCCCGTCACGCAACTTCACCATCTCGGGCAACGCCAAGCTGGGTTTGCTGGATGCCATGGTCAAAGACGCCAAGGCGTTTGACATGGTCTATACGCCCGATCCCAAGCCCGAGGCCGGTTACTTCTTCCGCTCCGATCACTTCTCGTTTGCCAAGCGTGGTGTGCCGGCGGTGTCGTTCGGCGCGGGCAACGACCTGATCGACGGCGGCGTAGAGGCAGGCAAGGCATTCGAAGACCAATACACGAGCCAGCACTATCACCAGCCATCCGACGAATGGCAGGCCGACTGGCCCTTCACCGGCATGGCGCGCGACCTGCAGTTGTTGTACGTGGTGGGCAGCGACCTGGCCAACTCGCAACAATGGCCGGACTGGAGCAAGGATTCCGAGTTTCGCGGCGTCCGTGACGAGACGGCCACGCAGCGGAAATAAAATCCGTGTCAGCCCTTTCCCGATTGCCGCGCGCGGGTTGGCGTGGCAATCGGGGGAGTGAAGTCAGTAACCGGTATCCAGCGCGAAGATCGGTTTGCGGTTCTTCCACCGGCCCTCGGTGAAGTCCGGGAAGT
This sequence comes from Lysobacter sp. A378, assembly GCF_054052125.1. Lineage (NCBI taxonomy): Bacteria > Pseudomonadati > Pseudomonadota > Gammaproteobacteria > Lysobacterales > Lysobacteraceae > Lysobacter > Lysobacter sp. A378. The sequence goes on from NZ_JBSVRK010000001.1 coordinate 1,008,362, forward strand.
CGAGGGTCTCGAAGTTCCCGGCAATCGATTGCTCCGACAATGGGGTGATCGCGCTCCAGGTGACGGCGTCGTAGATGTCGATCGGCATCGCGTCGCCGGCTTTCAAAGCCTCCACGAAGCCGTTGAGTACGAACCAGTCCATCCCGCCGTGTCCCGCGCCAGCCGCGGTCTCGGCATATTTCTTCCACAGTGGATGGTCGTACTTGCGGAACCATTCCTGGGCGTCGTCCCATTTGTGTGGTGGGCTTTTGCCCTCGATGTGGACGCCGTTGTTGACGTCCATCCACAATCCTTCGGTGCCCTGCACCCGGAAGCCGAGCGAGTAGGGACGCGGTAGCGAGACGTCCAGTTGCAACACGATGGTCTCGCCGTTCTCGCAGGCGATCTGGGTGGTGACCACGTCGCCACGGGCGAACTCGAGTGTTGCGTTGGGATGGTTTGGGCCGGCCTTGTCGACGATGTAGTCGTGCAGGCCACGGGCCTTGCTGGCGAACGAGTTGATCCGGGTAAACCGGTTGCCACGATTGATATTGGCAAAGTGCGCGCACGGCCCGATGCCATGGCTGGGATACAGGTCGCCGTTGCGGTCGATCGAATGCTGCGTCCGCCAACGCGCCTCCGACCAGCCCTTGTCGCCGTACTCCACGCCACTGTCGTACGGCTCGTCGGGGTTGCCGGAGTTGAAACCCACCCCGCGCAGGTCGTGCTGGTAGCCGCCCTGCAGATGGACGATCTCGCCGAACACGCCCTGGCGAGCCATGTTGAGCGCCGCCATCACATCGCGGCGGTAGCAGACGTTCTCCAGCAGCATGTAGGGCGTGCCGGTTTTCTGCTGGGTGCGCAGCACGTCCCAGTGCTCCTGCAGGGTGATGCCGGCGACCACCTCGCAGCCGACTGGTATTTTTGCCTGCATCGCGTCGATCGCCATGGGCGCGTGCCACTCCCAGGGTGTGGCGATGATCACACCGTCCAGGTCATCCATCTCCAGCAGCCCGCGGTAGGCATGCACATCGCCGTCGGCGCCAAAGGTCTTCGGCTTCGGCTTGCCCGCCTTCTCGATTGCCGCAACGGCGCGGCCCAGCATGATCGGCTCGATATCACACAACGCCACCAGATCGACATCATTGCGTCCCAGCAACGAACCCATCAGGCTCTGGCCGCGCAAGCCGGTACCGATCATGCCCAGCCGCAGTTTTCTGCGCGGCCGGGCAAAGGCGGGCGTCCAGACCCCGGCAGCAGCCAGGGTGCCGCCGGCGATGCCGGTAATCAGGAATTCGCGACGTTTCATGCTTTGGGTACCGTTTTTTGGTGCGGTCGACAATATAGCTTGTCGACACCCTCGTGAAATTGGCCTCCATCCGTAAAGCCGGAGCTGCTGCCACGCCTGGATGGCGAGCAGACACCATGTTTACGGGTACCCGGGCAGGGTGGTGGAAACACAGGTGAGCCCCATGCTGAAGTCCGAACCTCCCAGCGATGTCGTATTTCTGCTGGACGTCGACAATACCCTGCTCGATAACGACGGCTTCAAGGCCGATCTTGACGCACGCTTGGTGCGTGACTTCGGGGCCGACGACGCCGCTCGCTACTGGTCGCTTTACGACAGCGTCCGCGAGGATCTTGGCTATGCCGATTACCTCGTGACCTTGCAGGCCTTCCGTGAGGGTCTGGACGCGGATCCGGACCTGCTGCAGATGTCGGACTTCCTGCTTGAGTACCCGTTTGCGCAGCGCCTTTACCCCGAAGCGCTGGAGGTGGTCAGGCATCTGCACACGCTCGGCACGCCGGTGGTGCTGTCCGATGGCGACGTGGTGTTCCAGCCGCGCAAGGTCCAGCGTTCGGGCCTGTGGGACGCCTTGGACGGTCGGGTGCTGATCTACCTGCACAAACAGCACATGCTCGATGCGGTGCAACGCCGGTTTCCGGCGCGCCATTACGTGATGGTCGATGACAAGCCGCGACTGCTGGCCGAGATGAAGCAGGTCATGGGTGCGCGCCTGACCACGGTGTTTGTCCGCCAGGGCCATTACGCCGATGAAGCGATCGGAAAGACCTTCGTGCCGCCACCCGATATCGTGATTGATCGGATCGGCGAGCTTGTCGGCGCCCCATGAAAAACCCGCCGGAGGCCGGCGGGTTTGGAGGTCGCTGGATCCCCGCTTTCGCGGGGATGACGGGGGTCATCTCGGGGATGGACGTGGGTCATCTCGGGGATGACGGGGTCATTTCGGGGGTGACGGGTCATTTCGGGGGTGACGGGTCATTTCGGGGGTGACGGGTCATTTCGGGGGTGACGGGTCATTTCGGGGATGACGGGTCATTTCGGGGATGACGGGTCATCTCGGGGATGACGGGGCCATTTCGGGGGTGACGGGTCATCTCGGGGATGACGGTGGGTCGTTTCTCGGGATGTTGGTCAGCCCAGCAACACCCGGTTCATCCGTTGCACGAATGCGGCAGGATCAGGCAGCGGGGCGCCGGCGGCGATCTCGGCCTGCTCCAGCAGCAGCGTAGCCAGGTCCTGCGCCTTGGCATCGTCGGTTTCCGCCTCGACCCGCTTGAGCAGCTCGTGCTGCGGATTGATCTCCAGCGTCGGCTTGCTTTCGGGCAGTTCCTGGCCGGCTTCGCGCATCAGCCGGGCGAAATGCGGGGCCATGTCGTAGTCGGCCAACGCCAGGCAGGAAGGCGAGTCGGTGAGACGGGCGGACACGCGCACGTCGCTGACGCGGTCGCCCAGCAGGGTCTTGAGCCTGGCCACCAGCGGTTCGGCGGATTTGACGGCCGCGTCCTGCCTGGCCTTGTCATCCTCGTCCAGCGGCAACTCGCCCTTGGCGACGTTCTGCAACTTCTTGCCGTCGTACTCGTGCAGCGAGCCGAGCATCCACTCGTCGATGCGGTCGGACATCAACAGCACTTCGACGCCCTTGGCCTTGAATGCTTCCAGCTGCGGGCTGCCGAATGCGGCAGCATGGCTCTCCGCGGTGATGTACCAGATGGTGTCCTGGTTGGCGGTCGGGTTGTCGGCCATGCGGGCGATGTAATCATCCAGCGAGACCGTCTGTTGGTTGCCCTCGGCCTTGGTGGAAGCGAAACGCAGCAGCTTGGCGATGCGCTCGCGGTTGCCGACGTCCTCGCCGATGCCTTCCTTGAGCGTGTTGCCAAAGGCCTTGTAGAAAGTGGTGAACTTATCGGGCTCGTTGCGCGCCAGCGATTCGATCAGGTCCAGCACACGCTTCACGCAGTTGGCCTTGATGCGCTCCAGCTGGCGGTTGTGCTGCAGCAACTCGCGGCTGACGTTGAGCGGCAGGTCGTCGGCATCGATCACCCCGCGCACGAAACGCAGGTAATTGGGCAGCAGCTCCTCGGCGGCGTCCATCACGAACACGCGCTTGATGTAGAGCTTCAGCCCCTTGCGCTCGTCGCGCCCGCCCATCATCAGGTCGAACGGAGGCTGCGACGGCAGGTACAGCAAGGTGGTGAAGCTTTGGTTGCCTTCGACGCGGTTGTGCGACCACGCCAACGCATCATTGAAGTCGTGGCCGAGCGACTTGTAGAAGCCCTGGTATTCCTCGTCGGAGATTTCCGACTTGGGCTTGGTCCACAGCGCGGAGGCGGCGTTTACGGTTTCCCATTCGTCGGCTGCCGTGGCGTCCTCGTTCTTGTCGTCGTCGCTTTCGTCCTGGTCGGCAACTTCCCTGGGCATCCGGATCGGGAAGGCGACGTGGTCGGAATAGCGGTTGATCAGCGAGCGCAGCTTCCAGTCGGCGAGGAACTCGTCCTCATCGGCCTTCAGGTGCAGGATTACCGTGGTGCCACGCTCGGCCAGTTCGACCGGTTCCAGGGTGTATTCACCTTTGCCGTCGCTCTCCCACTTCACTCCTTCGCTTGCCGGCGCGTCGGCGCGACGGGTCAGCACGCTGACCTTGTCGGCGACCACGAAGGCCGAATAGAAGCCCACGCCAAACTGACCGATCAAACGGGCGTCGGCCTTCTGCTCGTTCCCCATCGCGGCCAGGAAGCGGCGCGTGCCGGAGCTGGCAATAGTGCCGATGTTGGCCACGACTTCATCGCGGCTCATGCCGATGCCGTTGTCGCGGATGGTGATGGTGCGGGCGTCCTTGTCACAGCTGACGTCGATATGCAGTTCGCCATCGCCGGCGGTCATCTCCGGGTGGGCGATCGCCTCGAACCGCAGCTTGTCGCAGGCATCGGAGGCGTTGGAGATCAACTCGCGCAGGAAAATTTCCTTGTGCGAATACAGCGAGTGCGTGACCAGGTGCAGGACCTGGGCGACTTCGGCTTCAAATTGGCGGGTTTCTGTTTCAGTGCTTGCGTTCATGCGTATGAGTCCGATCCTGCGAATAGGTGTGGAGTCCAGGCATCGGAAATGGGTGTTGCCGGTGGGATTTCAACCTGGGCAAACCGACCACGTTTGTCGGGAGTACCGTTTGGCGACGGTTCTCAGTCCGCGCGGGTGCCGAAGATCTTGTCGCCTGCATCGCCCAGCCCCGGCAGGATATAGCCGCGCTCGTTGAGGCGATCGTCGATCGAGGCGGTGTAGATTTCCAGGTCCGGATGTGCCGTCTCGACCGCGCGCAGGCCTTCGGGTGCGGCGACCAGAAACAGACCCTTGATCCGGGTGGCGCCAGCGGCCTTGAGCATGTCGACGGTGGCGATCAGCGTGCCGCCGGTTGCCAGCATCGGGTCGAGGATCAGCGCAGTGCGATCGGACATGTTGCCGACCAGTTTCTCGTAATAGGTGACCGCGCCCAGGGTCTGCTCATCGCGTTGCAGGCCGACCACGCTGACCTTGGCCGCCGGGATCATTTCCAACACGCCCGGCAACATCCCGATGCCGGCGCGCAGGATCGGCACCAGGGTGATCTTGCGGCCCTTGATCCGGCGTACCCGGATCGGGACTCCGGCCCATCCTTCCACTTCGACCGACTCGGTTTCCAGGTCGGCCGTCGCTTCGTAGGTCAGCAGGGTAGCGACCTCGGACGACAGCTCGCGGAACGACTTGGTGCTGTTGTCGGCGCGACGCAGCAGTCCGAGTTTATGTTGCACCAGCGGATGATGGACTTCGACAATTTTCATTGGCCCAAGTGTGCCATGGCCTTGGTCACTTTCGTCCCGGGTGAAAATCGCTATAGGCTGGTTCGTTGCCAATCGGCGGCCGTCGCGGCCGGTCGGCCCCAACCAGGATCCCGTGCATGAGTCTGTTCCGTACCAAATCCATCGAGCAATCCATGGCCGATGCGGCCGAGCCAGGCCACCAGCTCAAGCGCTCGCTGAGCACCTGGGACCTGATGATCCTGGGTGTGGCAGTGGCGGTTGGTGCGGGCATCTTCTCGGTCGGCGCGCGCGCGGCAGGCAGCTTCGCGGGGCCGGCGGTGACGCTGTCGTTCGTACTTGCGGCCGTGACCTGTGCGCTGGCGATCATGTGTTACGCGGAGTTCGCCTCCACCATCCCGGTCGCGGGCAGTGCCTACACCTATACCTACGCCACCATGGGCGAGTTGTTGGCGTGGATTATCGGCTGGGATCTGATCCTGGAGTTGCTGACCGCCGGCGCGGTGATCGCCAAGTACTGGGGCATTTACCTGAGCACGGTGTTCGACCTGTTCGATGTGCACATACCCACGACCATCGACGTATTTGGGCTGGGAATGGATTGGGGGCCCTTGTTCATCGTCGGGGTATTCACCGCATTGCTGATCCAGGGCACCCAGTTGTCGGCACGGGTCAACAACGTGTTCACCCTGATCAAGGTCGGCATCGTGCTGTTCGTCATCGTGGTCGGTTTCACGTACCTGAAAATGGAGAATTTCACCCCGTTCGTGCCGCCGGCAGTCCCAACCGGTGGAGGTGATTCGGATGTGTGGTCGCAATCGCTGGTGTCATGGGTCACGGGCGCGGCGCCGGCCCAGTACGGTGTTGCCGGCGTGCTGTCGGGGGCGGCGCTGGTGTTCTTCGCCTTCATCGGCTTTGACGTCGTCGCCACCTCGGCCGAGGAGGTCAAGGACCCGCAGAAGACCTTGCCGCGTGGCATCTTCGGCGGACTGGCGCTGGTGAGTGTGCTGTACATCCTGGTATCGCTGGCGCTGACAGGAATGGTGCCGTACACGGTACTGGCGGCGGCGGAGAACCCATCGCTGGCCACCGCGTTCGTTGCCGTCGGCGCCGAGTGGGCGGCGCAGGTGATCTCGGTGGGGATCCTGGTCGGGTTGACCACGGTGATCATGGTGTTGTTGCTGGGCCTGTCGCGCGTGCTGCTGGCGATGAGTCGCGACGGGTTGTTGCCGCGCTGGCTCGCCGTGACCTCCGACAAGCGCCATACACCGGTGCGCCTGCAGCTGATCAGCGGCGCGGCGGTCGCGTTGCTTGCGGGCTTCACCAACGTGGAAATACTGGAAGAGATGATCAACATCGGCACCCTGTCCGCGTTCGTGCTGGTCAGCGTCGGAGTGGTGGTGTTGCGCCATAAACGCCCCGATCTGACCCGCGGCTACAAGGTGCCGTTCTCACCCGTGCTGCCCATCGTCGCGGCGCTGCTGTGCGCTTACCTGATGCTCAACCTGACCACGTTGACCTGGGTGCGGTTCGTGGTCTGGCTGGCGGTTGGCTTTGCCATCTACTTCCTCTACGGGCGGCGCCATTCACGGGTCGGCATGCGTGCGAGAGGGGAGATCGGGCGCGCCGGATAGGCTTGCCTCGCCGCATAACGCGCGTTTGCGGGCGGCGCTGAGTTGCTTGATGGCGTATTCGGCGCGGCTCGCGCTGCTGCGGTCGGGGTGCTCGAACCGGGCCATCAGCCGCACCGGAGGGTGCGCGCGGGTATAGCGCGCGCCTTTGCCCGCCAGATGCTGGGCATAACGACGCTCCACATCAATGGCGATGCCGGTATACAGGCTGCCGTCGCGGCACTCGATCAGGTAGACATACCAGCAGGTCATCGGCGCAGTGTAACGAGGACGGCCGATGAGCGAAAAATGTTCATCCGGCGTTGAGCCGCGTGCATCCCATGCACCCTAAACTGGGCCTCCATCCTGACTGTCGGTTTTTCGTGCATGTCCAAGCCCCGGTGCCTCGCCGCGATCTGCGTGACGTTGTTATTGGCGGCCTGCAACCTGCAGGCGCCGGTCGACGCCACCGCGCCGGTCACCGAGACCCGCGCAGATGCCGCCGTGGAACCGCCGGGCGGAGCGGTATCGGATGCGACGATCGCCGTACCGGTGGCGCCGGAGCGGACCAGTGAGCGGGTGGAAACCGACTGGCAGCCAATGGCATTGACCGCCGGTGAAGCGTGGATCAGTTGCGACTCGGATTATGCCGATGGCGAAGGCCAGCCTTTGCTCTCGCTGGGCTATTCGGTAATGCGCAGGTCGCTGGCCCGGTGCAGCGATCCCGGGCTGTTGCGGTTGCGCTACCAAGGCAAGATATCCGGTGAATTCACCGCCCTGATCGAACGTGTGGTGGAGCTTGCCGACACCCTGGGTATCGACAAGCGCATCCTCGACATCGATTCCACCGGTGGCCAGATCGAGCAGGCAATCCGCGTCGGCGACCTGATTGGTGGCTCGGGCTGGACGGTCTGGGTGCGCGAGGACGCTGTCTGTCACAGCTCTTGCGTGCTGGTGCTGGCGGCCGGGGACATGCGGATGATTGCCGGCAAGGTCGGGATACACCGGATGATCCGGATCGGGTCAAAAGCCACCTCACGCGCCGAGCTGCAGCAGGAGCTGGAAGAAGTCCACGCCCAGGTGCGCGAATACCTGCAGCGGAACGGGGTGGCGTTTGCCGTCGCGGACCTGATGATGACCGTCCCCAACCGTCGCTTGCGCCTGCTGACCGATGACGAGTTGGACCTGTACGGATTGAACGGCCTGAACGCGGTGGAGGATGACCTGCAGCGCATCCAGTTGACCCGCCAGTGCGGCGAAGCGTTCGTCCAGCGCAAGGATGCGTTTTACCGGGCTTTCGAACGTGAATGCCAGGCTCCCGGTGGGGAGGTGGGGGTGATGGGCGAGTGTGCCCAGCAATTGCGCCACCGCTTCGGCTTCCCGGACAGCGAATGCCCGACGCAGAGCCCGTTGTCCGAATACGACTCGGCGCTGGAAATGCCCGACGGCGTGCTCAACGGCAATCCGACGTCATAACCAATACAGCCGACTAACACAACCGCCACATTGCGTTAATACCCGTTGCCCCATCTTCCAAGTTGCGGCTTGCGGTGACGTGCCAGCAGGCTCGGTGCATCCAACGCAACGGAAGGAGGTGACCGGTGCAAGACAGGAACAGGAACAACGTCGGCAATGATCTCAAGGCGATGGCCCAGGACGTCGTCGACATGGGCGCGCAATGGGTTCAGTCGGGGCGTGAATGGATGGATGAACGCAGAGACGGGATGACCCACCGTAACCAGGCCCCCGATGGATCGCGACGAGACCAGAACCAGTACCGGCATGACGCCAACCCCCGTTCTCGCGCGGATCAGACGGAACCTGAGGTTGGCCCCGGCTATGCCGGCGCCGGGCCGGATACGTATCTGGGCGAAAACGTGACCCGCCACGCCCAGCGCTATGCTGTGCCTGGCGACACCCAGCCCGACTATTACGACCGCCCGGGTTACAGCCAGACGGCTTACGCCGGAGCAGACTATCGCGGACCGCAGCGGCGCAGTTACAGCGGCATGGGGCCCAAAAACTACGTTCGCTCCGACGGTCGCATCAACGAGGACCTGTGCGAGCGGCTGAGCCGGGACCACGATGTGGACGCCAGCGACATCGAGGTCAAGGTTGTCGATGGCACCGCGACGCTGGACGGTACGGTCGCGCAACGCTGGATGAAACATCGCGCCGAGGATCTGGCGGATGGCTGCAGCGGTGTACGCCACGTGGAGAACCGGATCCGCGTGCGGGCGGCGGCCGACGGTGATGACCGGCAGCCCTGGTCGTCCGGGACGGCCAGTGCGCAGGCGGCACCGGATGTCGCTGGTAGCGCCGGTGTCGCCAGCGATCGCGGTGGCGCGGCATCAGGCAGCAGCACGCCAGGAGGCAGCACGACGAGCGGATAAGCCGCGTCGCCGGGCACGAGCGGTCAGGACGCCGGGATCACCCTGATTTCGGCGTCTCCCAAGGTGACAACCTGGCCTGCCCGGATCTTGCAGGTCTTGCGCAACTCGGTCACGCCATCCACGGCGACGGCACCGCTGGCGACCATGGCCTTGCCGGCGCCGCCGCTGTCGCACAGCCCGGCCAGTTTGAGCAACTGGTTGAGTTCGACATGGTCGTGGGCGGGATCGAGTTCGAAAACGGATGCTTGCATCGGCGGCTCAGTCAGCGGGGAGGGTGCAGGGTCGCAGCCTGCATGAACGTGCGCAATACCTGACCGGCCGGCAACCTGCGATCATGGCGCATGACCCAGACTGCCACCGACCCGTCCTTCGCTTCGCTATCGCTGCCCACGAACCTGATGCAGGGCGTCGAGGCGCTGGGATACCGGCAGCTGACCCCGATCCAGGCGCAGTCGTTGCCGGCGATCCTGGACGGCCGTGACGTAATTGCACAGGCGCCCACCGGCAGCGGCAAGACCGCGGCGTTCGGTCTGGGCCTGTTGCACCGCCTGGATCCGGCGCGGATCCAGACCCAGGCGTTGGTGCTGTGCCCCACCCGGGAACTGGCCGATCAGGTTGGAAAGCAACTGCGCAAGCTGGCGCTGGGTATCCCCAACCTGAAGGTATCGGTGCTGTGTGGAGGCATGGCGCTGGGGCCGCAGCTGGCGTCACTGGCGACCCACGACCCGCAGGTGGTGGTCGGCACGCCCGGACGCATCCAGGAATTGCTGCGCAAGAAGGCTCTGCATCTTCGCGGGGTGCGCACGCTGGTGCTGGATGAGGCCGACCGGATGCTCGACATGGGCTTCGAGGAGCCGATCCGGGAGATCGTCGGCAAGACCCCGAAGGATCGTCAAAGCCTGCTGTTCTCGGCGACCTTTCCCGATGCCATCCGCGGGCTGGCGAACGCGATGCTGCAGCAGCCACTGGAAATCACCGTGGAAGCGGCCGAAAGCCAGGCCCCGATCCAGCAGCTTTTCTACGAGGTCGAGTCCGCGCGCAAAACGCCGTTGCTGGCTGCGTTGCTGCTTGAGTTCCGTCCCGTGTCCTGCGTGGTGTTCTGCAACATGCGCCGCGATACCGCCGAGGTGGTCACGTCGCTTGAGCACTACGGTTTCACCGCGCTGGCCCTGCATGGCGATATGGAGCAGCGCGATCGTGACGAGATCCTGGTGCGTTTCGCCAACCGCAGCTGCAGCGTACTGGTCGCCAGCGATGTCGCCGCGCGAGGGCTTGACGTCGAGGACCTGGCAGCGGTGGTCAATTACGAGCTGCCGACCGATCCGGACATCTACGTGCACCGCATCGGCCGCACCGGTCGTGCAGGCAAGGATGGATTGGCCCTGAGTCTGTGCGCGCCGCGCGAAGTACCCCGTGCGCTGGCGATTGCCGAACACACGGGTACTGCACTGGCTTGGCGACGCGGCACACCGCTGGCCGGCAAGGCCTCCGGGGTGAAGCAGGCGGCCATGGTTACCCTGCGGATCGATGCCGGGCGCACCGACAAGTTGCGACCTGGCGATATCGTCGGCGCATTGACCGGCGATGCCGGTCTGGCGGCCTCGGCAGTGGGCAAGATCGACGTCTTCGCAACCCGTTCCTACGTCGCCATTGCCCGCGACCAGGCCGACACCGCGCTGGCGCGGTTGCGTGCAGGAAAAATCAAGGGTCGCCGCTTCCGGGTCAACCGGATCTAGGCGGGTTTGCGGCTATCGGCCGTTGACGCTGAACCGTCCCGGGCCAAGCAACGCGATCGCCAGCCCGGTGACAAAGTACATCCCCTGCAGTTCCAGTGCCCAGCCGCCACCGCTCATGCTGCCCAGTTGACCGGCATGAACGAGAACGACGGCGACGATCATGTTGATGGCAATCAGCAGCCCGCCAATCCGCGCGTGGAAGCCGATCAGCACCATCAACGGCGCTACCACCTCGCCGATCAGTACCGCGTAGCCGAGGAAGCCGGGCAGGCCGCGCGCCTCGACCATGCCGGTGATGGACGCCAGACCGCCGTCAAGTTTGGAGAGTCCGTGGAGCAGGATCAGTAGCCCCAAAGCGACCCGCAGGAACAGTTTGGCGAGGTCTTGCTGCAGCGCTGGATTCATCGGAGCGGTCCTGGTCGGGAGGAGGGGACAAGCATACGTTTGATTCTGCTCGACTATTCCACCACGCTCTTGGATTCCGTCGTCACCAGCATCTCGGGGTGCTCGACCCGGCGTGGCTTGCCGAGCAGCGGATGGACGAACACGGCCGAAAGGATGATCAATACGCCCAGGTAGAAATATATCGTCAGTTCGTGCTGTTCACCCAACAGCAAAATGGCCAGCACGATGGCGTAGACCGGCTCCAGATTGACCGCCAGCTGGGCGGAGAAGGCGCTCATGTGGCGCAATGCCACCAGCGACAGCGCGAACGGAAGCAGTGTGCAGGCCAGCGCCAGCACCAGTAACAGGACCATATCGCGACTGCCGGGCATCACCAGCAAGTCGCCGGAGAAGGCGGGAAACACCAGCGGCATCACCGGCGCCAATGCCGTCAGCGCAAGGGTACCGGCGCCCAGTTCCAACGCGGTGACCGTCAACGGGTCGGCGTGGTGGACCAGTCGTTTGTTGAGCGATCCGAACAGGGCCACGAACAAGGCCGACAGCGCACCCACGGCAATGCCGATCCGCATGTCGGCAGGGACGCCGCCGACGATCAGCGCGACGCCTGGTAGCACGGCAACGCCCAGGGCCAGGTCGCGTCGATTGAATCGGGTACGTGCCAGGCTGGGTTCGATCAGCGCGGTGAACACCGTGGCCAGTGCCATGCAGGTTGCACCCACCGAAGCGTTGGCCAGTTTGATCGCGCCGTAGAAGGTCAGCCAGTGCAAGGCCACCAGCACACCGATGCCGGCGTAGGCCCATAACAGCCTCGCCGGCATCGCGCGCAGTCCGCGCCAGACCCTGGGCAGCAAAGCCAGCGCGACCACCACGATCAGCATCCGTGTCCACACCAGGGGCAGGGCCGGAAGCGTGATCAGCTTGCCCAGGATCGCCGTGAACCCCCACAGCAGCACGCAAAAGTGGATCTGCAGGAAGGCCCTGCTGTGCGGAGTCATCGGCATGGCGTGATGGGTGGCGGGGTTTCGGTCAGAACCAGTAATTATGCGCTTGCGATGGCGGGCCAGTGGAGGACAATGGCGGCTCGATTCAAGCCAGACCGGTCCATCGCGCCATGCCCACCACACAAGCCTGCGTTGCCGAACTTTCCGTTACCGCCACGTCGGAGCGTGCCTGGCTGGCGCCGCTGGAGCTGGTCGTGCTGGCCGCGATCTGGGGTGTGTCGTTCATGTTCCAGCGCGTTGCCGCGCCCGAGTTCGGCACTGCGGTGCTGTCGGAATTGCGGCTTGCGTTTGGCGCCCTGGTACTGCTGCCGTTCCTGTGGCGCGGTCGCGCGGCATTTCCGCTCCGGGCCTGGCCAAAAGTGATCCTGCTGGGCGCGATCAACTGCGCGATCCCGTTTGCCCTGTTCGCCTGGGCCGCCCAGCACGCGCCCGCCGGTATCAGTGCGATTGCCAATGCCACCGCGGTGTTGTTCACCGCCCTGATCGGCTTTTTGTTCTTCGCCGAGAAAATCGGGGTACGTCGGGCGATCGCCTTGCTGGTGGGTTTTGTCGGCGTGGCCGTGCTGGCCAGCGGTGAGACTGCCGGCGCCAGCATCGGCTGGGCGGTTGCAGCGGGCTGTACGGCATCGTTCCTGTATGGCGTTGGTGGGCACATGCTGCGCCGCTACTTCTCGGGCATGCCACAGGCCGCATTGGCCGCGGCGACCCTCGGGGCATCGGCCCTGCTGACGTTGCCGTTCGCGGTCGCACAATGGCCGGCACAATCGGTATCGATGAACGCGTGGCTGTCGGCCATCCTGCTCGGGGTGCTGTGCACCGGCGCGGCCTATGCGGTGTATTACCGGCTGGTGCAGCGCATCGGGGCCAGCCGCGCGGTCACGGTCACCTACCTGGTGCCGCTGTTCGCGGTCGGCTGGGCATGGTGGTTGCTGGACGAGCCGGTGACCTTGTCGATGGGAGTCGCCGGCGCGCTGATCATGGGTAGCGTGGCGATCAGCCAGAAAGCCCGCAAGTGATGGGCACGCCGTGGTGTCGGATCAGTTGCGAAGCTGCTCGATCAGCGCCATCGCGGCGGCGGGGTTGCGGCGCTTGGCCGCGCTGATGAAGAAGACGAATACGTCGCGCGGCTTGTCCGTCGCGATGGCGCTCGGGCCGATCCGCGGCACATCCCCGGGTTCACGCCCATCGGCCCAGATGCGCGCGCGCCTGGCCCAAAGCGCCAACTCTTCGGCGCTGTAGCCGCTGCTGAGCCCGGCTTGCGAGCGCATCAGCCGCAGGTACACGAAATCCGCGGTCACGTCGGCAAACGACGGGTACTCCCTGGAGTCGGTGAACACGGTGGCCATGCCGCGGCTGCGAACCATCGCGAGGTAGTTGGCATCGACGAAATCGGGCGCGCGCACGTCCAGTACGTGTCGCAACGGATGCCCGTCGACCTGGGGCGGCAGCAGGTCGAGGAACCTCTCGAAGTCGTCATGGGCGAGTTGGGTGCCCCGGTCGAACTGCCAGACGATGGGACCCAGACGGTCGCCCAGGGCGGTGATGTCGGCAAGAAAACCTTCCACCTGGCCGCCCGCGCTGGCCAGCACGCGCGACTGCATGATGCGCTTGGGTGCCTTGAGCGAGAACACGAAGCCGGGAGGGGTTTCGCTGGCCCAGCGCGCATAGGTTTCGGGTTTCTGGGTGCCGTAATAGGTGCCGTTGATCTCGATCGCGCTGAGCTGGCGACTGGCGTATTCGAGCTCGCGGCGCTGGACCAGCCCGGCGGGATAGAAGCTGCCGCGCCAAGGCTCGTACGTCCAGCCACCGACGCCGACCCTGATGCCGTCGATCGCATTCACTGCGTCGGCGGTCGCGGCAAACAGGTCGTCGTGGTTTTGGCGGCTCATGGGGGCCAGTCGAGGGCGAGTGTCCAAAGGATAGCGCCGCGATGTTAACTGGCCGTTCCTGTTCGTCGTTGGTAGCGCTGTTATTGCTCCGCTTCGGCGCTCTCGAACTCGACCAGTACCTCCAGATCAAACGCCAATGCCTCCACGGTCTCGCGCACCTTCTGCGCAGTGGCGTTGTCGGGCGCCTCGATCTCCAATACATGGGTGCCCGGACCCATGTTGTCGATCGAGCCGGCCGAGCTGGAGTCGGGGTCATCCATGTGCGGCATCAGGCCGGAGATTTCCTCGACGTGTTCGATGCCTGGAATGCTGGTCAGCAGGTCGGCGATCGCGCGTGCATCGTCTTCGCCGCCGGTGATTCGGATACGTAACTGGGGCATGGCAGCGGTCTCTGGTGTGGGGGTGTCAGGCTAGGCAGGCGGCGGCCAAGATGGCGTGACGGACAGCGTGATGGCTGCAGCGTCCTCACCTGGATTGGCCTTCGACTCGTTTAGGCTTGGCCCATGGAATCCGATAAGAATCCGCGCGAAACCCCGGTTGCACCGGTCGTGACCCTGCGGCCGCTTGAGCGCAGCGACCTGCATTTCGTCCACGTCCTGAACAACAACCGCAGCGTAATGGGCTACTGGTTCGAGGAGCCGTACGAGTCGTTCGTCGAGCTGGAAGAGCTCTACCGCAAGCACATCCATGACCAGTCCGAGCGACGCTTCATCGCCGAGCACCAGTTCACCACCGGACACGATTCCAGCGGGCAGGCAATCGAGGCCCCGGCACACGAGCGGGTCGGCCTGGTCGAGCTGGTGGAGATCGACCACCTGCACCGCCGTGCCGAGTTCCTGATCATGATCACCCCTGAGCATCAGGGCCGTGGCTTCGCCAAGGCCGCCACCCGCAGCGCCATCAACTACGCATTCCGGGTACTCAACCTGTACAAGCTGTACTTGCTGGTGGACGTCGACAATGCCGCGGCGATCCGGGTCTACGAAGGCGCGGGCTTCAAGCGCGAGGGCGTGCTGGTGGACGAGTTCTTCAGCGATGGCCGCTACCGCAGCGTGATCCGGATGTGCATGTTCCAGCACGAGGTGCTGGGCAGCGAAGTTACCCGACGCGACGGTTGAGGTCGTGACTACGGGGTGACGGCAGGCGCTTGCCGGGTTGGCAACAGCACGTTGCACAGGTCGATATGCCCGGCCGATACCTTGTACCAGTCGCCACCGCGGTTGCGGCGCGCTTCGGTAACGGCATCGAAGGTTGCGCTGTCGGTACGCAGCAACTGCAGCGTGCTGCGTGCATCTGCGGGGACCTCGCTGGCCAACTGGATCGTGTTGATCACGGTACGCCGGTCCGGGTCTTCGTAGACACCCATGGGCTCCGGTCCGCGCGGGATCACCGATAGCAGCTCGATGCCGTCGATCACACGCCCGACCAGGGTGATGTTGCGGTCGAGTTGGCGCGGGGACTGGCCGGTGACCACGTACAGTTCGGCGCCGGTGCTGGAGTCGGCCGCCATCGCCCGCCCGGCGCCGAGCGCGCCGTAGCAATGCGCCATCCACGCGGTCTTGGCCTCGGGGTCACGCGCCGCAGGGAAGCCCGCGACAAACCCCACTTGCGGCGCCCAGCCGTCAACGTCGGGCAGGACACGGAAGTCCAGACCCACCGACGAACGCTCGAACTCGGCCGGCAACTGTGTCTTGGCGGTGCCGAGCGACTTGGCGTTGGCCGCGTCCGCATCGGGATCGCCAAACTGGACCACGAAGTTGTCCTGCGAACGGTAGATGCTGAGCCCGTCCCAGAAGCCTTCCTTCGCCAGCGTGCTGATGTTGCCGACGTGTTGCGGAGCGAACTGCGGCGCCAATTCGATCACCACCCGCCCACCCGCGAGGTCCATGTACAGGGTGTTGGCCGGGTCAGGTGTGCGCCAGTGCTCCGCCGGTGAGGCGTCGAGGATGTCCTGGACCGATGGTGGTGTTGCCTGGCGCGCCGCCTCGGTGGTTTCCGGCTCCTGCGCGGCTGCCGCGAACGTGAAAGTGAGCAACAGGGCGGTCGCTAGCAGGCGTGGTTTGGGCACGGTAGGGCTCTCGGGGTCGGTGATGCTCGGTGATGCCGATTCTGGCTGAATCCCCGAGCGTCCGCCACCGACCGGCACGGACGGGAAGAACGTGCGCCCTCAGCCCGCATACCTGGCGATGAAGTCGCGTACCTGCGGGTAGACCTGCCCGCGCCAGCGGCGACCACTGAAGATGCCGTAGTGACCAGCGCCCTCAATGGTGGCGTGCTCCCGGTCGCGTTCGTTGATCCCGGTGCACAGCGTGTGCGCGGCGCGGGTCTGGCCCTGGCCGGAGATGTCATCCAGCTCGCCCTCGATGGTCAGCAGCGCGGTGTCCTTGATCGCCCTCGGGTCGACCCGCTCGCCCGCCACGTCCCACAAGCCGCGTGGCAGCAAGTGTTGCTGGAACACCACCTGGACGGTGTCCAGGTAGTACTGGGCCGGCATGTCGAGCACCGCGTTGTACTCATCGTAGAAGCGGCGGTGTGACTGGGCAGCGTCCAGGTCGCCGTTGAGCAGGTCCTGGTAGAAGTCCCAATAGGATTGCGCATGGCGCTCCGGATTCATCGCCATGAATCCGCTGTGCTGCAGGAAGCCCGGGTAGACCTTGCGGCCGTGGCCGGGATAGTTTCGCGGGACCTCGTGGATCAGGTTGTCCTGGAACCATGACAGCGGCTTGTGGACCGCCAGGTCGTTGACCTGGGTCGGACTCTCGCGCGGGTCGATCGGCCCGCCCATCATCACCATCGAGCGCGGGGTGGCCTCGCCGCGCGCCGCCATCAGTGAGATCGCCGCCAGTACCGGCACGGTCGGCTGGCAGACGCTGATCACATGCAGGTTGTCGGCACCGATGGTGCGGATGAACTCCTCGATGTAGGCAACGTAGTCGTCCAGCCCGAACGTGCCCTCACCGGCATCCACCATGCGTGCGTCGGTCCAGTCGGTGATGTAGACCTTGTGGTCGCGCAGCAGGGTGGTGACGGTATCGCGCAACAGGGTGCTGTGATGGCCCGACAGCGGTGCGACCACCAGCACCGGCGGTTGCCCCTTCAACTCGCGGATGTTGTCCGCATCGTCGGCGTAGCGCTTGAACCGCAACAGCCGGCAGAACGGCTTGTGCAGCATTTCGCGCTCGATCACCGGGTAGGCGGTGCCGTCGATATCGATGGAATGGATGCCGAACTCGGGCTTCTCGTAGTCCTTGCCCATGCGGTACAGCAGCTCGCAGCCCGCCGCGAGCTGACTGGCGCCGGGCAAAGATCCCGCGAAGTTGCTGGGAGTGCTGAGCATTTTTGCGCTGGCATCGGCCCAATAGGTCATGGGAGCCATCCACGCGCGGCCCAATTCGTGCATCTGGTATAGCGGCATGTGAAGCCTTCGTTGGTAATGTTGCGCTGCAGCGTAGCGGATCGGGCGTGCGAAAACGTGAACTGGCGAGACCCGGTTCACTTTCTTCAGGCCGGCAACTCCAGTGCGGCGGCGTCAGCGCATCGCTCCAGGCTCAGCCAAAGGTGGGAACCCAGGGCCTGCAGACCGATACTCGAGAAGCGCTGCCGATAGAAACTGGCCGGTCGTGCCTTGAAGCCCTCGGTGTCACCGTCAATCCTGTCGCTGCGGGTGAAGGTTTCCAGAAAGGCGATGCCGCCGCAAAGATCGGCCAATGCCGGCAGGCCACGGTCCAGTTCACGACTTGGCAGGTAGTGCAGTACGTCGCTGCACACCAGCAGGTCGACCGGTGCGCAGGGGCGCAGGTGCTCGAAGTCGGCGAAACGTGCGTAGTGCAGATTACGCCGCGGACCAAACCGGGTGATGGCGTACTGGCTGCTGTCAAAGCCCAGGTACTGCAGGTTCGGCCGCAGCTTCAACAACGGTGCGCGCCAGCCGCCTTCACCGCAGCCGATATCCAGCACGCTGCGGATCGGGCGTTCCAAGTGGTATTCAGCGGTAGCGACCGCCATGGCTACCTTGCGTGAGAGCCTTGCGGGCCCGCTGATCGCCTTGTCGCCCGAGGCGCGGTTGCGGTACCACTGGTCGAAATAGGCTTGGTCGTACTGCTTGGTCATGGGCTTTGCTGCGGCAGTGGGGAGTCAGGATGAAAGCGACGCGGTCGCAGGGCCAGGTCGGCACCGCGTCGTGTCATCCTAGCCGACGACATGCCAAACAAACGCCCAACCCACCGAGGACCTCGACTGCATGAATGCCTATCTCTGGACGAAGACGTTCCACCTTGTATTCGTGATCGCCTGGATGGCAGCGGTGTTCTACCTGCCGCGGATCCTGGTCAACATCGCCGAGGCAGGTGATGAGCCGTCGGTGCGTTCCCGGCTGACCCTGATGGGCAAGCGGCTGTATCGCTTTGGCCACGTGATGTTCGGGCTGGCGGTGATCCTGGGTTTGGCGCTGTGGATGCATTTCGGGATCAGCGGCGCCTGGCTGCACGCCAAACTGGTGCTGGTGGCGGTGCTGCTGGGTTACTACATCGTCAGCGGTCGTTGGCTGAAGGGTGTGGATGCCGGTCGTCCACTGCCCTCGTCCAGGGCATTGCGCTGGTTCAATGAAGTCCCGGTAGTGCTGTTGATCATGATCGTGTGGCTGGTGCTGGCCAAGCCGTTCTAGGCCAGCACCCGTCATTACGCGCCTCAGTCTACGGTGAGGGCGTCCGCCACCGGCAACTCCACCGGCACGCCGTCGGCGTTGCAGTAGCCGGCCTCGCACATGGCCTGGCGCAGGTGCGGGGTGGACTGCAGCAGGAAGTGGAAGATGGTGTTCTGCTCCACGCTGCCACGCACCGCCGTGCTGCCGGGCCCGCTTGCCCAGATGCCGACGTCGTCACCGCCATGCGATTCGGAGCTGGTGGGGACCAGTGCTTCCTGCATGTAGTCGGGTGCGGCGGTGTCGACGTCGGTCAGGTCCGGCCGGCCGATCGCGGCAGAATATTCCTTCGGGCTGTGCGGGAAGGTCTTGGGGCCCGCCGCCTGGCGGTCGCTGGCGCCGGTATAGCCGGGTCCGTTGGCATAGCTGAGCGTGGTGTAGGGCATGCCGCGGGCGTCTTGCGCCAGCTCCAGTTCACCGTCCTTGTCGGCTTCGTGGACCTTGCCGAGGATCGGGTTGCCGCGCGCCGGGTAGCCGACAAAGCTGAGGGTGTGTGCGTGATCGGCGGTGACCATGATGAGGGTGTCATCGGTCGACGTCAGCCGGGCCGCCTCCTCGACCGCCTGGCTCAGGGCAATGGTGTCGGTCAGCGCCCGATAGGCGTTGCCGTCGTGATGGGCATGGTCGATCCGGCCTGCCTCGACCAGCAGCACGTAGCCGTTGGGATTGTCGGCCAGGCGACTGATCGCGGCGCGGGTCATTTCTGCCAGGCTCGGCTCCCCGGCGGCGTCATCGGGGCGATCGTTTTCGTATTGCATGTGGCTTGGCTCGAACAGCCCCAGCAGTGGTGCACCGGCAGGCGCGGCCGCAAACTGCGTCGCGTTCCACACGTAGGCGCCGTCGGGATGGCGCTGCTGCCAGGTGGCGATCAGGTCATGACCGTCCTCGCGTCGGCCGGATTTGTCGGGGTATTCGGGGTCCACCTGGTCGGCGGGCATGAAATTGGTGCGGCCGCCGCCCATCAGCACGTCCAGACCATTGCCGTAAGGCGACTCGATCATCTGGCGAGCGATATCGATGCAGCCGGCAGCCTTCGCTTCGGCCGACATCGCGGCATCACTCTCCCAGTTGCGGCTGGCCGAATGGCTTGCCGTCGCTGCCGGGGTCGCATGGGTGGCCCGGGCGGTGGTGACCACGCCGGTAGCCATGCCGCTGGCAGCTGCCAATTCCCATAGGGTGGCCATCGGTGCCGCCAGCCCGCCTGCGCAGTCACCGAACTTGGCGGATTGGCCAATGCTGATCACGCCGGCGCGGGTCTTTACCCCGGTCGCCATCGCGCTCATGGTGCCGGCCGAGTCGGGGGTCTGCTGGTCGGTGTTGTAGGTCTTGCTCAGGGCCGTGGCGGGGAAGTGCTCCCAGCTCAGCCGGTTGTGTTCGCCCGGCGTGCCTTTGCGCTGGCCGTCGAGGATGCGCGCAGCGGCCACCGTTGGCAGGCTCATCCCGTCGCCTACAAACAGGATCACGTTTTTTGCCTGGCCGGCCATCGCGCCGCGCTCGGCGGCCTGTGCGGCGCCGTCGACGAACCACCAGGCGGCGGTCTCGTCTTGCGGGTGCTCGATCGTCGGCACGCTGACCTGGACCGCATCGGCGACGGATGCGCGTGGGGGTGCGATAGTCGCGCACGCGGCGACGAGCAGGACGGGAACCAGGGTGAGACAGGCGCTGCGCGGTGTGGACATCGATAGGACCCTTGAGCGGAATGGTCTGATTATGCCGGCTAAGTGTTGCATCCTGAATCACTATGCCCGCGAGTAGCGCCACGACACCATCGCGCCATTCTGGTACGGCATAACGCCGTGGAACGCGAGCGGATTGCCGTCGAAGATCAGCGGCAGGAACTCTCGGTCGCCCTCCCACATTGGAAATTCGTGCAGGCGTTCAACCGGCACCCACTCCAGGGATCCCTCGACGTTGCTGGTGAACGGCGTGCCGCTGAACCGGGTGATCAGGAACACGAAGCCGAACCAGTCCTCGCCATTGGGACCAAACCCGGGCCAGCTGATGGTTCCGCGCAGGCTGAGCTGATCGCACTCGATGCCGGCCTCCTCGAAAATCTCCCGACGCATGCCGGCGACCACGTCCTCGTCGGCCTCCAGCTTGCCGCCCAGGCCGTTGTATTTGCCCAGGTGCTGGTCGTCGGCACGGGCATTGCGGTGGATCATCAGCACTTCTCGACCGTCCGCCGACAGGACATAGCCAAGCGTGGCGACGATGGGGCAATAGGGCATCAGTCGGTAGCCTCCCGTTGCGCGGCCAATTGCCGGTCGAAGTCGCGCTCGGCATTGTCGGCGTACTCGCGGCAGGTCATCGGGTGCGGGTGGGGAGCTTCGGTTGAGGCGGGCCGCCAGCCGACGCCCTCTGGATGCGGTGCAATCAGCAGGTCGCAGGGCAGGGCCCGTACCGTTGCAAAGCCGTGGCGATACGCATCCACGATCTGCGGGAAACGCGGGTTGTCGATCAGTTGATAATCCGGAGCGCTCAGGCTGTCTGCGTAGGCGATGCGCAACGGTTGGCCGTCGTGCTGGTCGCTCCAGGTCCAGCTCATCGAACCCGGGGTATGGCCCGGGGTGAAATGGACCGTGAATGCAATGCCACCGAACGCGACGATTTCCCCGTCCTGCAGTAACCGGTCGGCATGCACCGGGGGAAAGAGGAGGCGGTCGTCATAGTTGATGTCGTTGCTGCCGCCGCGGGCGAGCAGGGCGGCCGACTCGGCGTTGCTGACCAGCGTCGCCCCCGTCGCGCGCTTGATCGCGGCCAGTGGACCGGCGTGGTCGGCATGGGCGTGGCTGTGCAAGATCAGCTTGAGCTCGTGAGGCGCAACACCCAGTGCCGCCATGTGCTGCAGCAGCATGTCGGCGGCCTGCGACAGGCCGCCGTCGACCAGCACGGCGCCGTCGGTGGTTTTCACCAGCAACGCGCTGAGGCCTTCGGTACCGATGTACCAGGTGTGTTCTGCGATCTGGAAGGGCGCCACCGGTTGGCGCCAACTGTCGCGCGTCACGTAAGCTTCTGACTGAGGCAGGATCGGGTCGGTGGCCACTGCTATTGTCGGCCAGAGCAGGGCGAAGGTCAGCAGCGATACACGGATATTCAACATGTCGGAACCACGGTGGGCACGATAGTGTCGGCGATCCCGCCCGTGGGGACCAGAGCAAGGGAGAAATCAATGACGGCATTCGCACACGACGTGGTTTCCCCAGTCATCAGGTTCGACGCGACGCGCGGATTGCGGGCATGAAGGGGCAGCAACGCGATTTGACGATGCGCTTCCTCGCCGAGCCGGCCGACGTCAACTACGGCGGCAAGGTCCACGGTGGGGTGGTGATGAAGTGGATCGACCAGGCCGGCTATGCCGCAGCGGTGGGCTGGAGCGGTACCTACGCCGTGACGGTGGCGGTTGGCGGCATCCGTTTCGTGGCCCCGATCCGGATCAGCGACCTGGTTACCGTGCGCACCCGGCTGGTCCACACCGGCACCAGCAGCATGCATTTCGCGGTCGATGTGAGCGCGCGCGACCCGATGGGCGGCGAGCCCAGGCTGTGCACCCACTGCATGATCGTGTTTGTCGCGCTGGATGCGGTAGAGGGCAAGCCGACGACGGTGCCCACCTGGGATCCGGTCAATCAGGAAGACCGTCACCTGGCGGAGTACGCGATGCAGGTGATGGAGTTGAGCAAGGGGATCGAACAGACGGTGGAGCGCTATCGGGTGGCCGGCGACCTGTAGCCGCCCGACCTGCAGGCAACCCGGCCCGTGGCGGGCGGTCTCAGCTGCCGTGCAGGCGACGGGCTTGCACGTATTTTCCGCTCCAGTAGCCGGTTTCAAGGCTGGATACCATCACATCCTTGCCGGTGCTGGGAGCGTGCACGAAGCGGCCTTCGCCCAGGTAGATGCCGACGTGGTTGATCCGGCCCCTGTTGCCGAAGAACACCAGGTCGCCCTCGGCCAGATCGGATTTGTCGGCGACCGGTTCGCCAGCGTTGGCTTGTTCGCGTGAGACTCGCGGCAGGTCGATACCCAAGGCGTTCTGGAACACATAACTGACCAGTCCGCTGCAGTCGAACCCCTTGTCGGGCGAGGTGCCGCCCCAACGGTACGGGGTGCCCAACAGTGTCAGGGCGCGTTGCAGGAGGTTTTTTGCCTCCCGGTCGGGCGGGGTGTAATCGGCGGCGGCGGCGGCGGTCTTGCCCGACGCCAGCATGCCGCTGATATCGCCGGCCAGGCTGAGTGCACGATCAGGCAGCGTCATCGCGTCGGGCATCAACACCGGCATCTCGATGGATCCAGGCCCCGGCGCCGCTTCGGTGGCGAACGCGGGAGTCATCGCAACGGACAAAACGCAGCCCAGCAAGAAGCGGTAGCGGGCGGACGCGCGGCGTGAAGAAGTGCAGGCGGTGCGGATTTGGCCGTGGATCGGAATTGTCACGCGGTCATCACTTTGTGATCAACGGTGGATGATGGACGTGAAAGCGGCGTGATTGGTTTATAATTCGTTAAAAATTTGTGAATAAAAAGCAACGCAGTTCATGTTTTTACCGGCACCTCAGCGAACCACCCGTTTTGCGCCGGTGTAATGGTCGCGCCAGTAGTAACCGTCCAGATGGTCCAGCCGCACCGTGCCGCCGCTGCTGGGGGCGTGTACGAAACGACCGTTTCCCACGTAGATGCCGACGTGACTGACGTGACCGCCGCTGCCGAAAAAAACCAGGTCTCCGGCCGTCAGTTGTTGGGGTTTGATGCGTGGTCCCTGATAGGCGGCCAGCGCGCTGGATGTGCGCGGCAGGTCGATCTGCAACATGTCCTGGTAGACATAATTGACCAGTCCGCTGCAGTCGAAGCCCGACTGCGGGGTGTTGCCGCCCCATTTGTAGGGCGTGCCAACCAGGCTGATCGCGCGCATCAATACCGCGTTGGAGGCCGCAGGATTGGCCGGGGCGACTACCGCCCAGTCGCGCGAACCGGGCGGTGGCGCGGTGCTGCGAACGCTCTGTTCGCCCCCGCCGCAGCTGGCCAGCAACACCCCGGTCAGGGGCAGCAAAAGCATCCGTGTCCATTGCGCTGGCAGGCTTTGCGCTGGCGCAAGGGCGATGATCCCGGGATAATGCGCGGCTTTCGTCATCCTCATAGCTTCACTGCTGGCGCGGATGACGGCAACCACCCGCCGCGGCCAGATCATTGGCGCCACCAGCGCCGCGATGCCTCCATACCGTCCCGCCCATCGAGCCATGCCATGAAAATCGAGAAAGATCGTGTTGTCAGCTTCCACTATTCCGTCGCCGAGCAAGGCAAGGAATCCCTCGAGAGTTCGGAAGGTCGCGAGCCGCTGATGATCCTGGTCGGCCACGGCAACATCATTCCTGGCCTGGAGCAGGCGATGGAAGGCCACGAAGCCGGCGAGAAGTTCACCGCGGAAGTCGCCGCCGCCCAGGCCTACGGCGAGGCCCAGCCCGGGTTGACCCAGCGGGTGCCGAAAAAGTACTTCAAGAACACCCGCCTGGCGCCGGGAATGCAGGTCGCGCTGCAGACCAAGTTCGGCCCGCGCCCGGTGACGGTGCAGAAGGTCGGCATGAGCGTGGTCGACGTCGACCTCAACCATCCCATGGCCGGCAAGGACCTGCGCTTCGATATCGAGATCGTCGATGTTCGCGAGGCCAGCGCCGAGGAAATCGACCACGGTCACGTCCACGGCGACGGCGGCCACCAGCACTGACCGCAGCATCGGTTGGCCGCCTGGCCCCGGAGTAGCGTCATGAGTTCCACCGTGTTGGCGCCACTGGCGCCGTCGGAACGGATCGACAGCCTGGATGTGTTGCGCGGGCTGGCCCTGCTCGGCATTGCGTTGATGAATGTCGAGTATTTCACCGCGCCGCTGGCGGGGATGGAGCAAGGCATCGCCCCCGGGCAACGCGGGTTGGACTGGCTGGCCGATGCGTTCGTCTACGTGTTCGTGCGTGGCAAGTTCTGGGCCTTGTTCTCACTGCTGTTCGGGATGGGGTTCGCGATCATGCTCGATCGTGCGCAGTCCGCAGGCCGCAGTTTCGCGCCGTTGTATCTGCGACGGACGTTCGGCTTGCTGTTGATCGGCCTGGCCCACGCGTGGTTGATCTGGGCCGGCGACATCCTGGTGTCGTACGCGGTGACCGCGGTGGCACTGCTGTTGTTCCGGCACACCGCGACCGGCGATCTGTGGAAGTGGGGCGCCGGCTTGTGGGCGGTACTGGTGGCAGTGATGTTGCTGGGCGGGGCGACGATGATGCTCGACGGTGACGTCGCGTCGGGCCCGGATGCCGTCCAGGGCGCGGCAGTGGTGGAAGCCCTGCGCGACGCCGAGGTTGCCGCGTACTCCGCCGGCAGTTACGCCGAGGCAACCGCGGTGCGATGGCGCTATTTCGCCCACGTGCTGGGCCTCAACGTATTCCTGGTTCCCTTGGTGTTGGGCACGTTCCTGCTGGGTGCGTGGCTGGTGCGCAGTGGCGCGATCGGGCAGCAGCAGGTCCATCGCCGGTTATGGGTGTCGCTGGTCTGGTCCGGTGGCCTGGCCGGCCTGGCGCTCACCGCGGCCAGTCTCGCAATCGATAGTGACCCTGGCGGCACCCGGCCCAGTGGCGAGCAGGTGGTGGCGATGACGTTGCACATGGCTGGTGCGCCGTTGATGTCGCTGGCGTATGTGGCGGTCGTGGTGCTGGCATTGCACCGCGCGACATGGCTGCGCGTGTTCGCGCCGGCCGGGCGGATGGCGTTGACCCAGTACCTGGCGCAATCGGTCATCGGCACCCTGGTGTTCTATGGCTACGGACTGGGGCTGTGGGGCGAGGTTCCGCGGGCGTGGCAAGTGCTTGGCGTGTTGCTTGTATTCGGCGCGCAACTGTTGGTCAGCCACTGGTGGCTGGGGCGGTTCCGCTACGGTCCGCTGGAATGGCTGTGGCGTGCCTTCACCTATTGGCAATGGCCAACGATGCGGCGTTCGATAGGCGTTCAATAGGCGTTCAATAGATCCGGTGGCGGTCTCCGGTGACGGATTGACCGCGTAAACTGGCGTCATGGAGCATCACGAAGACGTGGTCGTGGTCGGTGCCGGAGTGATCGGCCTGGCCTCGGCGCTGGCCCTGCTTGAAGCCGGGCGCAAAGTGCGCGTGATCGATGCCGGGCAGATCGGCAGCGGCAGTTCGCACGGCAATTGCGGCACCATCACTCCCAGCCATGCGCCACCGCTTGCCGCGCCGGGGATGGTGCGCACGGCGTTGGCGATGATGCTGCGGCCCGATGCCCCGCTGTACATCCGTCCGCGCGTGGATACGGCGCTATGGCGTTGGCTGTGGCGGTTCGCCGGCCGTTGCAACCGGGACGACTGGGAAGCCAGTGCACGGTCCAAGTCCTCGTTGTTGAACGACTCCCGGGCGCGCCTGGTGCAGTGGGTGGAGGGCTACTCGATGGCCTGCGAGTTCGCCCAGTCCGGTGAGGACTATGTCTATCGAAACGCACAGTCGTTCGAGGACGGTCAGAAGGAGCTGGGATTTTTGCGGGAGCTGGGCGTGGCGGTGGAGGTATTTGCCGGCCCGGATTACCAGACCATGGAGCCGGCGGTGAAACCCGGTGTCGCCGGCGCGATCCGGTTCTCCGGCGACGCGGTGTTGCGGCCGGACCGTTACGTGGACGAGTTGGCGCGTGTGGTTCGCGAGCATGGCGGGGTAATCGACGAGCACTGTGCATTGCTGTCGCTGGAAGAAGGCCGCGGCGGCCTGGCCGTGCACACCGGCCAGGGAATCGTGCATGCCTGGGAGGTAGTGATCGCCACCGGCGCCTGGTCACCGCGATTGGCGCAGGCGATTGGAACCGCGTGGCTGGGCGCGGCGATGCAACCGGGCAAGGGCTACTCGATCACCTACTCGCCGCCGACACTGGTGCCCAGGCGGCCGTTGGTGCTGCGCGAGCGCTCGGTCTGCGTGACCACCTGGGAGAGTGGCTTCCGGCTCGGCAGCACGATGGAGTTCAGCGGCTTCGACGACAGCCTCAACCCGTCCCGTTTGGCGGCGCTGGAGCGCGGCGCTGGCGAATACCTGCGCGAGCCCGTTGGTGCCCAGGTGCGCGAGCGGTGGTGTGGCTGGCGGCCAATGAGCTGCGACGACATCCCGATCATCGGTCGCGCACCGGGCCATCGACGGCTGTGGCTGGCGACCGGCCACGGCATGATGGGGGTCAGCATGAGTGCCGGGACCGGGCAGCTGGTTGCCGATTTGATGACCGGGCGCGCGCCGGCCGTCGATCCCACGCCATTTGTACCCGACCGGTTCGTGTAGCGGGCCGATCGGACTGACACGGGCCTGACATCCGCTGCGGCAAGATGGCGAGGTCATCCAGAAGGAGTGATCCATGCAACAAGACTTCGACCTGATCGTGATCGGTGGCGGCTCGGGAGGCCTGGCCGGCGCATTTCGCGCCGCCGAGCATGGTGCCAGCGTGGCATTGCTGGAGCCCGGCCCGCTGGGTGGGACCTGTGTCAATGTCGGCTGCGTGCCGAAGAAGGCAATGTGGCTGGCGGCCGACGTCGCCCAGAAGCTGGTGACGGCCAAGGCGCTGGGCTTTGCAGTGAAGGACTGCGTGCTCGACTGGCCGACTTTCATTGCCCATCGCCAACGCTATATCGGCAACATCCACGAGAGCTATCGCACGCGACTGGACAAAGCCGGCATCGCCGCGTTGCCGGTCCGCGCCCGCTTGCGAGACGCGAACACCGTGCAGTGCGACGACGGCGTGGTCCTGCGTGCGCAACGGCTGCTCATCGCCACCGGCGGCCATGCCTGCAAGCCTGATATCCCGGGCGCCGAGCTGGGCGGCACGTCGGATGATTTTTTCCACTGGTGCGCACCGCCGCCGCGGGTCGCGCTGGTCGGCGGCGGTTATATCGCGGTCGAACTGGCGGGCGTGCTGCAAGCGCTGGGCAGCAAGGTCGAGCTGTTTGTCCGCGGCTCGCGGTTGATCCAGAGCTTCGACCAGGAGCTGTCCACGCAGTTGGCCGAGGATTACCGCCAGGCCGGCATCCAGCTGCATTTCAACGGTGAGGTGACGGCGCTGGACAAGACCGGCGAGGGCATCCGCGTCCGTGGTCAAGGCGCAAGCCACGAGGGCTTCGATCAAGTGCTGTTTGCCACCGGACGCCGGCCCAATACCGGGGCGCTGGGTCTGGATGCAGCCGGGGTCGCCATCGATGAGCGTGGCCACATCGTCGTGGACGAGCGTCATGCGACGTCGGCGGCCAGCGTCTTCGCGGTCGGTGACGTCACCGGCGACCTCCCACTGACGCCGGTCGCAATCGCCGCCGCGCGGCGGCTGATGGATCGGCTGTATGCCGACCAGGACGCGCCCTTGGACCAGGACGATATCCCTACGGTGGTATTCAGCCATCCGCCGATTGGCAAGGTCGGGCTGACCGAGGCGAAGGCGCGGGAGAAGTACGGCGACGAGGTTCATGTCGCCCGCGCCAGCTTCAGGCCGATGTTGCAGGCACTGGTCGACGCGCCGCAGCGCAGTCTGTTCAAACTGGTCTGCGTGGGCGACGAGCGGCGGGTGGTCGGCATTCACCTGTTGGGCGAGGCGGCCGACGAGATCCTGCAAGGTTTCGCGGTGGCGCTCAAACGCGGCATCACGCTGGCCGATCTGCGCGACACCGTGGCCATCCATCCGACCAGCGCTGAAGAAGTCGTGCTGATGGGTTGAGCGTGAGTCAATACACTATGCCCATGGATATTCTTGAACTTCACCGCGGCACCGCGCCGCTGCTGGTCAGCCTCCCGCACGACGGCAGCGCGATACCCGACGTGCTGGCCCGCAGCATGACGCCGGAAGCCCGGCGCGCTCCCGATACCGATTGGCATGTGTCGCGCCTGTATGCGTTTGCGCGCGAGTTGGGTGCATCGGTACTGGTGCCCAGGTACTCCCGTTACGTGGTTGATCTCAACCGGCCGGCCGATGACACCTCGCTGTATCCAGGGCAAAACACCACTGGTCTGTGCCCGGCGGTTCGCTTCAATGGCGAGCCGGTGTACCTGCCCGGTCAGGAGCCCACGGCTGCAGCGGTTGCGGCGCGGATCGAGCAGTACTGGCAGCCATACCATGCCGCGTTGGACGATGAGCTCAATCGCATCCGCGCCGAGCACGGACGCGCGGTGCTATGGGAAGGTCACTCGATCCGGGGCAGCAAGCTGCCATTCCTGTTTGACGGGCGACTGCCGGATCTGAACCTGGGGACCGCCGCCGGAGCCAGCTGCTCGCCTGCGACACAGCAGCGGATCGAGTCGGTACTGGCGGCGCAGACCGGGCATGACTGGGTCGCCAACGGCCGCTTCAAGGGCGGCCACATCACCCGTCATTACGGCGCGCCGGCAAGTGGCATCGATGCGGTGCAGCTGGAGATCAGCCAGCGCTGCTACATGGACGAGCAGTCGCGGGAGTACCAGGAAGACAAGGCGACGCGGTTGCAGATCGTTTTGCGCCGGCTCCTCGAGGCCGCGCTTGGTTGATGGACAGGGTTATTGCCCCGTTGGCCCGCGTTGCCGTCACACGTCGAGCGTTGCCAGGTCGCCCTTGTCTTCCAGCCACGCCTTGCGGTCACCGGCACGTTTTCGGGCCAGCAGCATGTCCATCAGCGCATGGGTCGCTTCCGCATCATCGACGGTCAATTGCACCAGCCGGCGGGTGTCGGGGTGGACGGTGGATTCGCGCAACTGCGACGGGTTCATTTCGCCCAGGCCCTTGAAGCGGGTGACGTGGACGACGCCCGACGAGCCCTTTTTACGTTGCGCCTTCTCGCGTTCGATCTTCTCCAGCAGGATCCGTTTTTCCTCCTCGTCCAAGGCGTAGAACACCTGCTTGCCGAGGTCGATCCGGAACAACGGCGGCATCGCCACGAACACGTGGCCGGCGGCTACCAGGGCGGGAAAGTGCTGCAGGAACAACGCACACAGCAGGGTTGCGATGTGCAGGCCGTCGGAGTCCGCGTCGGCCAGGATGACGACCTTGCCGTAACGCAGGCCGGTGATGTCGTCCTTGCCGGGGTCGCAGCCGATCGCGACCGCCAGGTCGTGGACTTCCTGCGAGGCCAGCACGCTGCCCGAGGCGACCTCCCAGGTGTTCAGGATCTTGCCGCGCAACGGCAGGATCGCCTGGAAGTCCTTGTCGCGGGCCTGGCGCGCGCTGCCGCCGGCGGAGTCGCCCTCGACCAGGAACAGCTCGGTGCGCGACAGGTCCTGGCTGATGCAGTCGGCCAGCTTTCCGGGCAGCGCCGGTCCCTGGGTGACCTTCTTGCGGGTGATCTGTTTTTCGGTTTTCAGCCTCGCGCTGGCGCGCTCGATCGCCAACTGGGCGATCTTCTCGCCCAGTTCGACGTTCTGGTTCAGCCACAGGGTGAAGGCATCCTGCGCGGCGGCTTCCACGAAGCCGGCTGCCTGGCGCGAGCTCAGTCGTTCCTTGGTCTGGCCACTGAACTGCGGGTCCAGCAACTTGATGCTGAGCACGAAGGCGACCCGGTCCCATACGTCCTCTGGCGCCAGCTTGACGCCGCGGGGGAGCAGGCTGCGGATATCGCAGAACGCGCGCAATGCATCGGTGAACCCGCTGCGCAAGCCATTGACATGGGTGCCGTGCTGCGCGGTCGGGATCAGGTTGACGTAGCTTTCCTGTACCAGCTCGCCATCCGGTGCCCAGACCACCGCCCAGTCCACGGTCTCGGTGTCCTTGCTGGAGTTGCCAAGGAACAATTCGGGCGGCAGCAGTTCACGCTTGGGCTGGTCGGCGCTCAACTCGTCGAGCAGGTAGTCGCTCAGGCCGTCCCGGTAATGCCATTCGACGTTCTCGCCGCTCGCAACGTCATTCAGCTTTACCGTCAAGCCGGGGCACAGCACGGCCTTGGCCCGCAGCAGGTGCTTCAACGAGCGCAGGTTGAATTTGGACGTGTCGAAGTACTTCGGATCGGGCCAGAAATGTAGCCTGGTGCCGGTGTTCTTCCTGCCGACACTGCCGACCACTTCCAGCGGTGAGGCGCGGTCGCCATCGGCGAAGCTGATCCGGTATTCGCTGCCATCGCGCTTGATATAGAGGTCCAGCCGGGTCGACAACGCGTTGACCACGCTGACGCCGACGCCGTGCAAGCCGCCAGAGAATGCGTAGTTCTTGTGGTTGAATTTTCCGCCTGCGTGCAACCGGGTCATGATCAGTTCGACGCCGGGAATGCCTTCGTCCGGGTGGATGTCGACCGGCATGCCACGTCCGTCATCGCTGATCTCGCAGCTGCCGTCGGCATGCATGACCACCTCGACCGTCTTTGCGTGACCGCCCAGCGCTTCGTCGACCGCATTGTCGATCACCTCCTGCGCCAGGTGGTTCGGGCGGGTGGTGTCGGTGTACATGCCCGGGCGGCGGCGGACGGGGTCCAGGCCGGACAGGACTTCGATATCAGCGGCGTTGTAACTGTTGTTCATCAAGTGGTCGATTGCGCGCAGCGGGCAGGTGAGGGAATGGATGGAAAGCTCGCCAGAATGCGTGGCGCCACCCGTGATGGTCAAGGTGGGGGTGCACCGGAACATCCCAGTCGCGGTCAATTCCTACGTGTTCAGGCAAGGGCATGGCGTCAGGCGGTAGGGTCGCCAGGTCGCGTAGGGGAGCGGCAACGCATCCCACAACCCGCTCACGGAGATCCTACTGATGAATATTCGCAAGCTCCTGTTGCCGATGGCGATTGCCGCGTTGATCGCAGCGCCAGCCGCCTTCGCCCAGAGTGCCGACGCCGATGCACAGGCCGCCGCTGCCGCTGCCGCGCAAGCGCAGGCCACCGACTCGGCGGCCGATGCCTCCAAGCCGGCCAAGGCGGTGGAAAAGGCGCGCACCGATGCCAGTGCAGCGGGAAACACCGCCGCGGACGCCAAGGCTGAGCAGAAGTACGAAGACCAACCGGTGGAACCGGAAGAGGAAGGCTGGCGCAGCTGACTGACGCCCAACACTGGTCCGAACGCCCCGCTTGCCGGGGCGTTCTGCTTTGCCAGACGCGTGGAGCATTTCCGGAAGCCGCCAGCAGCCGTCGAGGCCGAACGGTCGCAGTGCGCGCGTCCAGCCTGTAAACTACGGCTTTCCAGCGGCAGTAAAACGCATGACTCCCCTGATTTTCGTCACCGGTGGCGTGGTGTCTTCGCTCGGCAAGGGCATTGCGGCAGCCTCACTGGCAGCCATCCTCGAAGCCCGCGGCCTGCGTGTGACGATGATGAAGCTCGACCCGTATATCAACGTCGATCCGGGCACGATGAGTCCGTTCCAGCATGGTGAGGTGTATGTCACCGACGATGGCGCGGAGACGGATCTGGACCTGGGCCACTATGAGCGCTACGTCCGTACCCGCCTGAGCCGCAAGAACTCCATCACCACCGGTCGGATCTACGAAAACGTGATCCGCAAGGAGCGCCGCGGCGACTACCTGGGTGGCACCGTGCAGGTGATTCCGCACATCACCGACGAGATCAAGCGCGGTATTTTCGATGCGACCGACGGCTTTGACGTCGGCCTGGTCGAGATTGGCGGGACGGTGGGTGATATCGAGTCGCTGCCGTTCCTTGAGGCAATCCGCCAGATCCGCACCGAGCGCGGCCCCGAGAAGGCACTGTTCATGCACCTGACGCTGGTGCCGTTCATCGCGGCCGCCGGCGAGCTGAAGACCAAGCCGACCCAACACTCGGTCAAGGAATTGCGCTCCATCGGTATCCAGCCCGACATCCTGGTGTGCCGTTCCGAGCAGCCGTTGCCCGACAACGAGCGTCGCAAGATCGCCCTGTTCACCAATGTGTCCGAGCGCGCGGTGGTCTCCGCGGTCGACCTGGACAACATCTACAAGATGCCCGCCCGCTTCCAGGAGCAGGGGCTGGACGATCTGGTGGTGGAGCGCCTGCGGCTGGATGCCGGCCCTGCCGACATGACCGAGTGGGATGCGGTGGTCGAGGCTGCGGAGAATCCGGTCGACGAAGTCACCATTGCGATCATCGGCAAATATGTCGATCACCAGGACGCCTACAAGTCGGTGGGTGAAGCGCTCAAGCACGGTGGTTTGCGCCAGCGCACCAAGGTCAAGTTGAAATGGCTGGAGTCCAGCGATGTCGAGCGGCGCGGCGCCAGTGCACTGGCAGGTGTCGATGGCATCCTGGTGCCCGGCGGCTTTGGCGACCGTGGTTTCGAGGGCAAGGTCCTGGGCGCCCGGCACGCGCGCGAGACCGGCATCCCGTATTTCGGCATCTGCTATGGCATGCAGGCCGCCGTGGTCGACTACGCGCGGAACCAGGCCGGCCTGGAAGATGCCAACAGCACCGAAAACGACAAGTCGACTCCGCACCCGGTGATTGGTCTGATCACCGAATGGCGTACCGCGACCGGTGAGGTGGAGCGGCGTAGTGAAGACGGCGATCTGGGCGGCACCATGCGGCTGGGCTTGCAGGAGCAGCGCCTGAAGCCTGGCACCCTGGCCCACCAGTTGTATGGCAAGGACGTGGTGGCCGAGCGTCACCGCCACCGCTACGAGTTCAACAACCGCTATCGCACACAGCTGGAAGACGCTGGCCTGGTGATCAGCGCCAAGTCGATGGATGACTTGCTGGTGGAGATGATCGAGCTGCCGCGTGAGGTGCACCCCTGGTTCCTGGCCTGCCAGGCGCATCCTGAGTTCCTGTCCACCCCGCGCGATGGCCACCCGCTGTTTGTCGGCTTCATCCGCGCCGCGCGCGAGCACAAACACAATGAAGGCCGGGGCGACGAGAACCCCGCTGTCGGCCTGCTGAAAGAGGCAAATGCATGAAGCTTTGTGGATTCGAAATAGGCCTTGACCGCCCGTTCTTCCTGATTGCCGGCCCCTGCGTGATCGAGTCGATGCAACTGCAGCTCGACACCGCCGGCACGCTGAAGGAGATCACAGACGAGCTCGGCATCCCCTTCATCTTCAAGTCCAGCTTCGACAAGGCCAACCGCACCTCGGTGTCGGGCTTTCGTGGCCCGGGCATCGAGGAAGGCCTGAAGGTGCTGGCCGAGGTGAAGAAGCAGATCGGCGTGCCGGTGCTGACCGACGTCCACGAGTACACCCCGATGGACGAGGTCGCCTCGGTCGTCGACGTGCTGCAGACGCCTGCGTTCCTGTGCCGGCAGACCGACTTCATCCAGAAGGTCGCCAGCGCCGGCAAGCCGGTAAACGTCAAGAAGGGCCAGTTCCTGTCGCCGTGGGAGATGAAGCACGTCGCCGACAAGGCGCTGGCGACCGGCAACAAGGACATCATGGTCTGTGAGCGCGGCGCCAGCTTCGGTTACAACAACCTGGTCAGCGACATGCGCAGCCTCGCGGTGATGCGCGACACCGGCTGCCCGGTGGTGTTCGACGCGACCCATTCGGTGCAACTGCCCGGTGGCGCCGGCGGCAAGAGCGGCGGCCAGCGCGAGTTCGTGCCAGTGCTGTCGCGCGCAGCGATGGCGGTCGGCATTTCCGGCATCTTCATGGAAACCCATCCCAGGCCCGAAGAAGCCCTGTCCGACGGCCCCAACGCCTGGCCACTGGGCAAGATGCGCGCCCTGCTGGAAACGCTGATGGCCATTGACCAGGTCACCAAGCAACACGCATTCCTCGAATCCCAACCCTGAGACCCGCACAGACCCGACATGACCGAAATCGCCAAAGTCCACGCCCGTGAAATCCTCGACAGCCGCGGCAACCCGACCCTTGAGGCCGAAATCACCCTGAGCGATGGCAGCTTCGGCCGCGCGATGGTGCCCTCGGGCGCGTCCACCGGCTCCAAGGAGGCGGTCGAGCTGCGCGACGGCGACAAGACCCGCTACCTCGGCAAGGGCGTGCGTACCGCGGTGGGCAACGTCAATACCGCGATCGCGAAGGCGATCACCGGCATGGATGCGTCCGACCAGGCGGGGATCGACAAGCGCCTGATCGACCTGGACGGTACCGACAACAAGGGCCGGCTGGGTGCGAATGCGCTGCTTGGGGTGTCGATGGCGAACGCCCATGCGATGGCCGCGTCGTTGAAGCTGCCGTTGTGGAAGCACCTGGCCGGTGACCGTGCCGCAGTGCTGCCGGTGCCGATGATGAACATCATCAACGGCGGTGCGCATGCCGACAATAACGTCGACCTGCAGGAATTCATGATCCTGCCGGTGGGTTTCGACAGCTTCTCGGAAAGCCTGCGTGCCGGCACCGAAGTGTTCCATTCGCTCAAGTCGGTGTTCAAGGGACGTGGCCTGTCGACGGCCGTTGGTGACGAAGGCGGTTTCGCCCCCGACCTGCGCAGCAATGAAGAAGCGCTGGAAACCATCCTGGAGGCGATCGGCAAGGCTGGTTACCACGCCGGAGAGGACATCCTGCTCGGCCTCGACGTAGCGTCCAGCGAGTTCTACGAGAACGGCAAGTACAACCTCACTGGCGAAGGCAAGCGGCTGACCAGCGAGCAGTTCGTCGACTTCCTCGCCGGCTGGTGCGCGCAGTACCCGATCATCAGCATCGAGGACGGCATGGACGAGAACGACTGGGACGGCTGGAAGCAGCTGACCGGGAAGCTGGGCGACAAGGTGCAACTGGTCGGCGATGACCTGTTCGTGACCAATCCGCGCATTTTCCAACAGGGCATCGACCAGCAGGTTGCCAACGCGATCCTGATCAAGGTCAACCAGATCGGCACCCTGACCGAGACCCTGGAGGCGATCGCGATGGCCGATCGCGCCGGTTACGCGGCGGTCATCTCGCACCGCTCCGGCGAGACCGAGGACACCACCATCGCCGACATCGCGGTGGCGACCACGGCAACCCAGATCAAGACCGGCTCGCTGTCCCGCAGCGACCGGGTGGCCAAGTACAACCAGTTGCTGCGGATCGAGGAGCAACTGGGTGCGGCTGCACGTTACGCCGGTCGCGATGCGTTCGTGTCGCTGAAGCGCTGACCCCTGCCATGCGTTGGCTGGCGCTATTGCTGCTGCTGTTGATCGCGATGTTGGCGTTCCTGCAATACCGTCTGTGGACAGGCGAGGGTGGTCGGGCTTCCGTCGCGGCGCTGGAGCAGGCCGTGGCGCAGCAAAATCGCGAGAACGCGGGCCTGCAGCAACGCAACGACGCGCTGCAGGCCGAGGTCGAAGACCTCAAGTCCGGTGAGGCGGCTGTCGAAGAGCGTGCGCGCAGCGAACTGGGCATGATCAAGCCCGGCGAGACGTTCTACCGGGTGGTCGATCCGGCCGCGCCGGATCGACCGGAACCCGTCCCGGCCGATTGACTTTCACGCCGGCGATGCGTCCCGGGCAACGTCCCGTCCCACTGGAGCGAGTGATGATCTGGACAGTGATACCGGCGGCGGGACGTGGCAGCCGGTTTGGCGGTGACATCCCCAAGCAATACCTGCAGGTCGCCGGTCGACCGCTGATCGAACATGCGTTGGATGCCCTGCTCGGCCATCCACAAATCAGTGGCGTGATGGTTGCGCTGGCGGTGGACGATGAACGCTGGCCCGGCTGGGCATCGTTGCACGGCAAGCCGGTGTTGCGCTGTGTCGGCGGCGGTGAGCGAGCCGACTCGGTGCTGGCCGCGCTGCAGGCATTGCCCGACGAGGTTGGAGAGAATGCACTGGTGCTGGTGCACGATGCCGCGCGTCCCAACCTGGCCGCCGCCGACCTGGCACGCCTGATCGAAGTGGCACAGGCCGACGCGGTTGGAGCGATTCTCGCCGCGCCGTTGCGCGATACGCTCAAGCGTGCCGATGCCGACACCAGGAGTATCGCGACCCAGCCACGGGAAGGTTTGTGGCGCGCGCTGACACCGCAGGCATTCCGCCGTGGCGCGCTGACGGCTGCGCTGTTGCGTGCTCGCGCCGATGGCGTGGTGGTGACCGACGAGGCGATGGCGATGGAGCGCGTCGGTGCCTTCCCACGGCTGGTGGAAGGCCGGGAGGACAACCTCAAGGTGACCACGCCGGCCGACCTCGCCCTTGCCCGCTACCTGTTGTCCCGCGGTACTGCCCAGATTTCAGACTGAAACCCCCGACTGATCCGTTTCCGTTGTCGCAACCAGGACATTCCACATTGAATATTCGTATTGGCCAAGGCTATGACGTGCACGCGTTTGGCGATGGCGACCACGTGGTCATCGGCGGTATCCGGGTGCCACACGAGCGCGGCGTGCTGGCCCATTCCGATGGCGACGTGGTGATCCACGCCTTGTGCGACGCGATGCTTGGAGCGCTGGCGCTGGGCGATATAGGCACCCATTTCCCACCCAGCGATCCGCAATGGAAGGGCGCCGACAGCCGTGCATTCCTGCGCCATTGCAACACCTTGATCGGCGAGCGTGGCTGGCGGGTGGGCAACGCAGACATCACCGTGATCTGCGAGCGTCCCCGGATCGGTCCCCATGCACAGGCCATGCGCGAGTTGCTGGCGGAGGATCTTGGCTGCCAGATCGATGCGGTCAACATCAAGGCCACCACCAGTGAAACACTGGGCTTCACCGGCCGTGGCGAAGGCCTCGCGGCGATGGCGGTTTGCCTGTTGCTACGGCCATGAGCGCTATCGGGTCGAGGGGGACATCGATCATCGAGCCTTTGCGCGCGTCGGGCCCACCGGTACTGAGTGCATGCATTCGCAGTACGCCGGAGGATTTCCGCGTCGAGGAGCTGCCGGGTTTTGCGCCCAGTGGCAGTGGCGAGCACCTGCTGCTGACGGTCGAGAAGCGCGGCATGAACACCGCGTTTGCCGCCAGGAGCATTGCCCAATGGGCCGGTGTCAGCGAGATGGCCATTGGTTATGCCGGCCTGAAGGATCGCCATGCGGTGACCCGCCAGCGTTTCAGTGTCCACCTGCCGAAGAAGGTCTCTCCGGACCTGACGGCCCTGGATACCCCGGGCCTGACGGTGCTTGACCACCACTGGCACGCGAAGAAACTGCCGCGCGGTGCGCTGGCCGGCAATCGTTTCGAACTGGTGCTGCGCGACGTCCGGGGTGAGCGCGAAGCGATCGATGCCCGGCTGGCCACCATCGCCGCCGCTGGCGTCCCCAACTATTTTGGCGGACAACGTTTTGGGCATGGCGGCGACAACATTGCCCGGGCATTGGCGATGTTCGCCGGCCGCAAGGTGCGGCGGGACCAGCGCGGCATGCTGCTGTCGGCGGCGCGCTCGGCGGTGTTCAACCAGTTGCTTTGCGCTCGCGTCGCCGCCGGGAACTGGAGCGGCCTGTCCGCCAATGGCGAGTCGCTGGACGGCGAGGTCTGGATGCTGGAGGGCAGTCGCAGCGTGTTCGGCCCGCAGCCCTTCGATGCAACCCTTGCACAACGGCTGGCGGCCTTCGATATCCACCCGACTGGACCGCTCTGGGGACAGGGCCCGTTGCGCAGCACCGGGGAGGTCGCCGTGATGGAGCAGCAGGTGTCCGGCGAATCGCCGGCGACGGAGCTATGTCAGGGGCTGGAGCAAGCCGGGCTGAAGCAGGAGCGGCGCTGCCTGCGACTGCGACCCGGTGGCCTGGAATGGGACTGGCGGGATGCCGCCACGCTGGAATTGCGATTCCAGTTGCCGCCCGGAACCTACGCGACCGTGGTGTTGGCGGAGCTGGGCGTGGTCACGGAACCGGGCTTCGCTGGCGGCCACTGATGTCTGCAGGTCGGGTTGGGGCCCAATAGCGCGACCTGCCACCAAATCCGGCTGCCGTTGATCGGAAAGTTCGTGGAGGCACTGGCGCTGGCTACCAGGAGGGGTATACCGGAGTTGGGAGCCGAGTGGATCGGACCCCAGACGCGACCCGCGTCCGGCCCCGAACCGTCGGGAGCTGCGTCATGAACCTCTTGTTGCGTATTGCACTGATGGCGTTGTTGGTGGGTGGCCTGTCGGCCTGCGCCAGCATGGATGAGCAATCGGCGCGCGCCACGCCCCAAACCCAGCCGCTGAATGCCGATCAGCTGTACATGTCCATGGTGGAACAGCTGGCCAGCCGTCGTGGCGTCAGGGTGATGTGGGTCAACCCACCACTGAACCCGGACGCGGAATCGCTCGCGGGCCGTTAGTTGGCAGGCGTGTAGTTGGCAAGCGTGTAGTTGGCAAGCGCCGCCCAACGATCAGCTAGCGTCGTCGCTGCCGTGCCAGCACCACCACGACGGCGCCGGCGCCCCCTTGGGCGGGCGGCGGGGAATGGAATGCCAGGACACTGGAGCGATGGCGCAACATGCGATCGACCAGGTTCTTGAGCACCGGTGCGCCGCTGCTGCTGAAATCCGTCCGCTCGCGGCCCCCTTTGCCATGGATGATCCGCACGCAACCAAGGCCGTGGCGGAGCGCATCGTCGAGGAACGCGCGCAGCAGGGCCTCGGCAGTCCGGGCATCGGTGCCGTGCAGGTCGAGTTCTTCCTGGGCGGCCATCTCACCGCGCCGCAGTCGTTGCCAAGCGTCTGCCGGTAAGCTTTCGTGGCGGTAGGAAAGCGGGTCGTTTGCCTCCAATAGTGCTGCGTCCGACGGGTGGCGGAACTCGTCGCGGGCATTGGCCTCGTCTCGTTCGGCCATGCGCGCACGCGGCTTGGGCCGCGGCGGGGCGGGCGGAGGCGCGCGTTCCGGCAGGATTCTCACCGCCCCGATGGCGCGGCGGAACAGTGCCGCATCGTCGTCATCGTGGGGGCCATTCATGGGCGTATCCGGGGAACCGTCAACAAATCCTAACGCGGCAACGCGGTTGTGCAAGCGAGCGGGTCAAAACGAATGGGTTAATACGAGTGGGCAAAAACAGGACTGATGTCGATCGGCGGCTGAGCTGGCCACCACCTTCGGCTATCATGGTGGTTCTGCTTTTCCATTATCTTTTGGCGCCTTGCGTGGCGCCCGCCAAGGGAGTTCATGCGAGTTCTGGTCAGCAACGACGACGGTGTCGACGCCCCGGGCATCCGGGTCCTCGCCGAAGGGCTGCGTGCCGCCGGGCATGACGTGGTGGTGGTGGCGCCCGACCGCGACCGTTCCGGCGCCAGTAATTCGCTCACCCTGGACATGCCGGTGCGCACGATGCAGCAGGACGACGGCAGCTGGCGGGTCTTTGGCACGCCGACCGATTGCGTGCACGTGGCGATCACCGGAATGCTGGAAGACGAGCCCGACATCGTGGTGTCGGGCATCAACAATGCCGCCAATCTTGGCGACGACGTGATTTATTCGGGCACCGTGGCGGCGGCGATGGAAGGCCGCTTCCTCGGACTGCCGGCGGTGGCCGTGTCGCTGGTCACCACCGATCATGTCGGGCGTCATTACGAGACCGCCGCGCGTGCCGCCGTCGAGATCATCGCCCGGCTGCGCACCGATCCGTTGCCGGCCGACACGATCCTGAACGTCAATGTGCCGGATTTGCCCTGGGATGAGATCCGGGGTTTCCAGGTCTGCCGGTTGGGTAACCGCCACCGCGCCGAAGCCTGCGTGCCACAGACCGATCCGCGCGGACGTCAGTGGTGGTGGATCGGCGCCGCCGGACCGGAGCAGGACGCCGGCCCCGGTACCGATTTCCATTCGGTGCACAGCGGACACATCTCGATTACACCGATCAAGGTCGACCTGACCCGTTACCAGGCGCTGGAGCAGGTCGCCAGCTGGGTCGACGGACTGGCAGCCTCGTTGCTGGACCGCGGCAACCGGCACGAGGCATCACCATGAACCTGCGGATGCGATTGCAACCCGAAGCACTCGGGTCGGGCATGACGTCGCAGCGCGTACGTGATCGTCTGGTGGATCGCCTGCGTGGCAATGGCATCACCGACGAGCGCGTGCTCAACGCGATCCGCACCGTGCCCCGGCACCTGTTTGTCGATGAAGCCTTGGCCACGCGCGCCTATGAGGACACCGCACTGCCGATTGGCCACGGCCAGACCATCTCCCAGCCCTGGGTGGTGGCGAAAATGACCCAGACCCTGCTGGAGACCCACCCGGCGAAGGTGCTGGAGATCGGCACGGGCTCGGGTTACCAGGCCGCGATCCTGGCGGCGCTCGGCTTGGAAGTGCATACCGTGGAGCGCATCGGCGAACTGCTACGCACCGCGCGCAAGCGCTTCCGGCAGTTGGGGATGAATGTGCGCAGCAAGCATGACGACGGCCGCATCGGTTGGGCGGAAAACGGCCCCTTCGACGCCATCCTGGTCACGGCCGCGGCGCCGGCACTGGTGGATGCGTTGACCGCGCAACTCAAGCCGGGCGGTTCGCTGGTTGCTCCGGTGGGCGCGGCCTCGTCGCAATCGCTGCTCAGGTTGTACAAGGATGCCAACGGCCGGATTGCCCAGGAATCACTGGGGCCGGTGGTGTTCGTGCCGCTTTTGTCTGGCCTGGTCGACTGACTGCCGTGACCCATCCAGACGCCCCGCAGGAGGCCCGCGATTCCGACGCCGTCGCGCTGGGAGAACAACTCGCCACGATTATCCGCAACTTGCCCGAGGACCAATTGACCCTGGGTGAGTTGCTGGCGGTGTTCGGGGACGAAGGCCTGCTGCTGCTGACCATATTGCTGACCCTGGTCTTCCTGATCCCGGTGTCGATCCCGGGGGTCAGCACGGTGTTCGGTGCGGTGATCCTGCTGGTCGGCATCAGTCGCCTGATAGGACGGCCTTTCTGGCTCCCGGAGAAGCTCAAGGCCAAGGCGCTGCCGGTCGAGAAACTGCGCCCGGGCCTGACCGCCGGGATGGTCTGGGTGGGGCGACTGGAGAAGATCAGTCGACCGCATCGGCTACGGGTGTTTGTCGATGGACGCGCGCAAGACGTATTCAACAATCTCGCCTTCATCCTGGCCGCCCTGTTGCTGATGGCACCGTTCGGATTCATCCCGTTCAGCAATACGCTACCGGGCCTGGCATTGCTGTTTTACGCTGTAGGCATGATCCAGCGCGACGGCGGAGCGATGTTGCTTGGCCATTTGGCGAACATCGGGACAATCATCTACTTTGGCATCCTGATCGGCGGTGGTGGCTTGGCGGCACACGAGTTGTTCCAGCGGCTTTCCAGTTGAGCCACCACCGTCGCTCCGTTGGCATCGATACTTGCCGCCAGCCGCATTGATCTGAACCACCTGGAAGACACAACAAGGCGAATGATGAAGTTGACTCTCCGTTTGTTCCTGCCCATCGCCGCGGCGCTTGCGCTTGCGGCTTGCTCCAGCACGGTGACCCGCGAGGGTGGGGGGGCTTCCACGCCAAAATACGGGGCCAGCAGCGTCGTCCAGCGCGGCGACACGCTGTACCGGATTGCCACGGAGAACGGAATCGCGATGCGCGACCTCGCGGCATGGAACGGTATTCCAGCGCCGTATACGATCTACCCCGGCCAGCGATTGGTGCTGTACCCCAAGGCTGGCGTCGCCGGCAACACGACGCGACCGACGAGCACAACCAAGCCCAGGTCTGCCGCTGCGGCACCTGCACCCCGCAAGCCGACCACGCCGCCGTTGAACAGTGGCGTGGCATGGCGGTGGCCGGTCGACGGGCCGCTGCTGAACCGTTTCTCGGCGGGTGATCCAACCAAGCAGGGCGTTGATATCGGCGGCACTGCTGGTGCGCCGGTCCGTGCCGCGGGCGATGGCACCGTGGTGTATTCCGGATCCGGTCTGGTCGGTTACGGCGAGCTGATCATCATCAAGCACAACGAGCAGTGGCTGTCCGCCTACGGCCATAACCGCAACCGGATGGTCACCGAAGGCACGAAGATCAGCGCTGGTCAGCAGATCGCCGAGCTGGGCCGCACCGGAGCGGCGCGCGACATGCTGCACTTCGAGATCCGCTACAACGGCAAGCCGGTCGATCCGCTGCTGTACCTGCCGGCCAAGTAAGTTCGGCAGGCAGGTCCGGCTGACAGGACAGTCCCTCAGCCGGCGAGGATGAAGCCGGCGACGACCTTGCGACCTTCGCTTGCCAGTACGTTGAACGTGCGTGCCGCCGCGGCGTTGGTCATGACTTCCATGCCGACCCCGTGTGCCAGGCAGGCCGCTCTTGTGGCCGCCGACGGGAATACCTGCTGTTCCCCGGTGCCCAGCAGGATCACCTCCGGTTGCAGCTCCAGCAGGGGCGCAAGTTCCGCAGGCCCCAGCGAGGCGGCATCCGTCACTGCCCAAGTGTCCATCAGGTGATCGGGTGCAATCACGAAACTGCGGGTCAGCCGGCGGTTGTTGACCAGCGCGGAGACGCCGTCGGCGGCGCGCAACGCAAATTCGTAGTCGGGGCGTTCAAGGTTCAGTTCCATCGGCGCATGCTAACAATTGGCCGCGGACATTGCCGTTATCAGCTTCGCGGCAACACGATCTGACGGTTGTCTTCGCTGGCCCGGTAGAGCACTGCGGTGTGGCCGATGCGTTGTACCAGGGCCGATTCGGTACGCGTGCAAAGCTCGCCAATCATCGCGTCACGCGCCTCCCGGTCGCTTGCCGCAATCTTGAGTTTGACCAGTTCGTGATGTTCCAGGGCCAGGTCAATCTCGGCCACAAGGGCGTCGGTGATCCCCTTGCCGCCCACCTGGAGCATGGCTTTGAGGTCGTGGGCCTGGCCGCGCAGGAACCGGGTCTGGGCGTTGGTCAGGACAGTAGCCATCAATGCACGCAAGTGAGGTTGGAAAGGCGCGCAGGGTAACATGGGGGCCCGTCATCCTCGCGATTTTTCGTCCATCCTCATGGCTACCCGCAGCAAAAGCAGCCAGCGCTGGCTCAAGGAACACCATTCCGACCCCTTTGTGAAGAAGG
Organism: Lysobacter sp. A378; assembly: GCF_054052125.1. Taxonomy (NCBI): domain Bacteria; kingdom Pseudomonadati; phylum Pseudomonadota; class Gammaproteobacteria; order Lysobacterales; family Lysobacteraceae; genus Lysobacter; species Lysobacter sp. A378. The sequence goes on from NZ_JBSVRK010000001.1 coordinate 1,051,912, forward strand.
CGCGTGCGGAAGGGTTGCGTTCACGCGCGGCTTACAAGCTGGAGGAACTGGTCGAGCGTGACCGGCTGCTCAAGCCGGGCATGACCGTGGTCGACCTGGGTGCGGCGCCCGGCAGTTGGTCGCAATGGGTGCGAAAGGCACTGGGCGACAGCGGCCGGGTCATCGCGCTGGACATCCTGGAGATGCCGTCGCTGGCCGGGGTGGAGTTCCTTCATGGGGATTTCAGGGAGGATGAGGTCTTATCCGGGTTGGTTGATTGCCTTGATGGAAAGCCGGTGGACCTTGTGCTGTCGGATATGGCCCCCAATAAGAGTGGTGTGGATGCGGTGGATATGCCGCGGGCGTTGTACCTGGCCGAACTGGCGATGGATTTCGCCGACCAGCACTTGCGCGTCGATGGTGCGTTCCTGATCAAGTTGTTCCAGGGCGTGGGTTTCGATGACTATGTGCGCGAGTTGCGACGGCGTTATGCCAAGGTCGCGATCCGCAAGCCGGAGGCGTCGCGCAAGCGTTCTCCGGAGGTGTACGCGCTGGCCCAGGGCAAGCGCGCGGAAATGAAATAACGTGGTCTGCTGTACTCGACACCCGGGGTTCCGGGCCTCTCGCACAAAAAACGTGAACCTTATTAAATGAACGACTTGGCCAAGAATCTGCTGCTCTGGGTGATCGTCGCCGTGGTGCTCATGGTGGTGTTCCAGACCTTCGGTCCGCGTACCAGCGCTCCCGCCGTGCCACTGGCCTACGATCAATTCGTCGAGCAGGTGCAGGGCGACAAGATCGAGAAGGTCAAGATCGCCGAGGATCGCACCACCATCACCGGCGAGCGCAAGGACGGCACGCCGTTCACGACCTTCAGCCCGGGTGACAAGGACCTGGTCAACGACCTGCTGCAGCACGGCGTGGTCATCGAGCAGGTGCCGCCCGGTGGCCCGTCGTTCTGGTCGATCCTGCTCAACTTCCTGCCCATCATCCTGATCATCGCGTTCTGGATTTTCGTGATGAAGCAGATGCAGCAAGGCGGCGGCAAGGGCGCGATGAGCTTTGGCAAGTCGCGCGCCAAGTTGCAGGGCGAGGACCAGATCAAGGTGACCCTGGCCGATGTCGCCGGTTGCGACGAGGCGAAGGAAGAGGTTGGCGAACTGGTCGAGTTCCTGCGCGATCCGAGCCGGTTCCAGAAGCTGGGCGGCAAGATTCCGCGCGGCGTGCTGATGGTCGGCCCGCCGGGTACCGGCAAGACCTTGCTGGCGCGTGCGATCGCCGGCGAGGCCAAGGTGCCGTTCTTCGCGATCTCCGGCTCGGATTTCGTCGAGATGTTCGTCGGCGTCGGCGCCAGCCGCGTGCGCGACATGTTCGAACAGGCAAAGAAGAGCGCGCCGTGCATCATCTTCATTGATGAGATCGACGCGGTCGGCCGTCATCGCGGCGCCGGCCTGGGCGGCGGTCACGACGAGCGCGAGCAGACCCTCAACCAGCTGCTGGTGGAGATGGACGGCTTCGAGGGTGGCGAGGGCGTGATCGTGATCGCCGCGACCAACCGCCCCGACGTGCTCGATCCGGCGCTGTTGCGTCCCGGCCGTTTCGACCGCCAGGTCGTGGTCGGCCTGCCGGACGTGCGCGGCCGCGAGCAGATCCTGCGCGTGCACATGCGCAAGGTGCCATTGGCCGACGATGTCGAGCCGATGACCATCGCCCGCGGAACCCCGGGCTTCAGCGGTGCGGACCTGGCCAACCTGGTCAACGAGGCCGCGCTGTTTGCGGCGCGCAGCAACGCCAAGGAAGTCCGCATGGACCACTTCGACAAGGCGCGCGACAAGATCATGATGGGCGCGGAGCGGCGCTCGATGGCGATGAGCGAGGACGAGAAGAAGCTCACCGCATATCACGAGGCCGGTCACGCCATCGTCGGCCGCGTGGTGCCGGAGCATGACCCGGTCTACAAGGTCACCATCATTCCCCGTGGCCGCGCGCTGGGCGTGACCATGTACCTGCCCGAAGGCGACAAATACAGCTTCAACCGCACCGCAATCGAGTCACAACTGGCATCGCTGTATGGCGGACGGGTTGCCGAGGAGCTCATCTTTGGTGCCGACAAGGTCACCACTGGCGCGTCCAACGACATCGAGCGCGCAACCAAGATGGCCCGCAACATGGTCACCAAATGGGGCCTGAGCGACGAGATGGGGCCGATCTCCTACGGTGAGGAAGATGACGAGGTGTTCCTGGGCCGTTCGGTCACCCAGCACAAGAGCGTCTCCGATGACACCGCGCGCAAGATCGACGAGGTCGTTCGCGGCATCCTCGACAAGGCGTTCCAGCGCACCACCGAGATCCTGACCAAGCACTTGCCCGAGCTGCATGTGATGGCCGATACCTTGCTGCAGTACGAGACCATCGATGCCCACCAGATCGACGACATCATGGCCGGGCGCACGCCAGGACCGCCGGCCGACTGGGAAAAAGACGCGAACGGCGTGACCAAGTTGCCGCCTCCAAAGGATGACGCCAACACGCCTGGAACGATCGGTGGGACCGCCGAGCAGACCTGAGCGGGTCTTGCCCCATGACACTTGCTGCGTGACACCGGAAAGGCCAGAGTTCGCTCTGGCCTTTTTTATTGAGCAACCGATGTTTGACACCGCTCCGACACTGGATTGCAACGGCCGATTGTTGCGCCTTGACCAGCCGCGCGTGATGGGCATCGTCAACGTCACCCCGGATTCGTTCTCCGATGGTGGCCAGCACGACACCCTGGAGGCGGCGGTTGCACACGGCCTGCGGTTGGCCAGCGAGGGCGCGGACATCCTCGACATCGGCGGCGAGTCGACCCGTCCGGGTGCCGATGATGTTGCCGTCGAGGAAGAGCTGCGCCGGATAGTCCCGGTGGTCGAACGACTGGCTCGCGAGACCACGCTGCCGATCAGCGTCGACACGTCCAAGCCCGAGGTCATGCGCGCGGCGGTGGAGGCCGGCGCCGGCATGATCAATGATGTCTATGCGCTCCGCCAGGACGGCGCGCTCGCCACCGCCGCGGAACTCGGCGTGCCGGTGGTGCTGATGCACATGCGCGGCGAGCCGCGGAGCATGCAGGACGCCCCGCATTACGACGACGTGGTTTCCGAGGTCCACCGTTTCCTGGCGGAACGCATTTTTTCCGCCGAGATGGCCGGGATCGCCAAAGCCAGGATCGTCATCGACCCCGGCTTTGGCTTCGGCAAGACCCTGACCCACAACCTGGTCTTGCTGGCGCGGCTGGAGCAACTGGTGGATCTGGGGGTGCCGGTGCTCGCGGGCCTGTCGCGCAAACGAAGCATTGCCGAGTTGACCGGCCGGGAGCCAATGGAGGAACGGGTGAGCGGCTCGGTCGCTGCGCACCTGATCGCCGCGCAACGCGGAGCCCGGCTGCTGCGCGTGCACGATGTGGCCGCGACGGTGGATGCACTCAAGGTATGGAATGCAGTGGCCGCACTAGCCAAAAAATGACCAGGTTGATCGCAACCCTTGCGGAGTAAGCGGCTCCGATGGTTATCCACAAGTTGATCCGATGGCTTGTCCACAGCCCCTGTGCATAACCCGGGGGCTGAACCATCCGGAAAGGTGCGTTAGGCTGGCCCATTCGCGCCGCCGCCGCGGCCGTTTTTCCGAACACGGGGACCTGTTGCCAATGACAGCCAGTGCACCGCTACTCATAACGTTTTCCATCTACCTTGCGGTCGTGATCCTGATCGGGTTCGTCGCCTGGCGCTCGACCAAGACATTCGACGATTACATCCTGGGCGGCCGCTCGTTGGGCCCGTGGGTGGTCGCGCTTGCTGCTGGCGCTTCGGACATGAGTGGCTGGTTGCTGATGGGCTTGCCCGGCGCGATGTACCTGGGCGGCCTGTCTGAAGCCTGGATCGCAATGGGGCTGATCCTGGGCGCCTTCTTCAACTGGATGTACGTGGCCGGTCCGTTGCGGGTGTACACCGAGCGCGCTGGCAACGCGCTGACCATCCCCGACTATTTCACCCATCGCTTCCAGGACAAGGACCGCATCCTGCGGGTGTTGTCAGCACTGGTCATCCTGGTGTTCTTCGCGATTTATTGCGCTTCCGGCGTGGTCGCTGGCGCGCGCTTGTTCGAAAGCGTGTTCGGCCTGCCCTATGAAGAAGCCCTGTGGTGGGGCGCAGGGGCGACGATTATCTACACCCTGGTGGGCGGCTTCCTGGCGGTGAGCTGGACCGATACCCTGCAAGCGGGGCTGATGTTCTTTGCGCTGTTGCTGACGCCGGTCATCGTGATCATGACCAACGGCGGTTTCGAAGCCAGTGTCGCCCTCATCGGGCAGATCGACCCCGGCAACCTGGACTGGTTCCGCGGTGGAGAGATGGGCTTCATCGGGGTCGTGTCGATGTTGGCCTGGGGGCTGGGCTACTTCGGTCAGCCGCATATCCTGGCGCGATTCATGGCCGCCGACAGCGTTACCTCGATGCCCAAGGCGCGCCGGATCGGCATGGCCTGGATGATCCTGTGCCTGCTGGGCTCGGTCTCGGTGGGCTTCTTCGGCATTGCCTATTTCAATGCCCACCCCGAAGTGGCCGGCCCGGTGAATGAGAACGCCGAGCGCGTATTCATCGACCTGGCAACCCTGTTGTTCAATCCATGGATCGCAGGGGTCCTGCTGTCGGCGATCCTGGCCGCGGTGATGAGCACGCTGTCGTGCCAGTTGCTGGTCTGCTCCAGCGTGATGACCGAGGACTTCTACCGCGGCTTCCTGCGCCACCACGCCAGCCAGCGCGAGCTGGTCTGGGCCGGTCGTGCCTCGGTGGCGTTGATTGCGTTGCTGGCGCTATGGCTGGCGCGCGATCCGGACAGCCGCGTGCTTGGGCTGGTCAGCTACGCATGGGCGGGCTTCGGCGCGGCCTTTGGTCCGGTGGTGCTGTTGTCGCTGTTCTGGCAGCGGATGACCCGCAATGGCGCGCTGGCCGGCATCGTGCTCGGCGCGGCTACCGTGATCGCCTGGAAGTTGGTCGCGGTCGATCGGCTCGGTTTCGAGCTCTACGAGATCGTCCCCGGCTTCATCGTGGCGACCCTGGGCATCATCGTGGTCAGCAAACTTGACCGCGAGCCGCCGCAGGAGATCCAGGTGTTGCACCAGCAGGTGCGAGCCTCGCTGCGTGAAACCGGATATTGATGCGGGGCCAGTCCCGCACCCCATGACGAGCGCCGGCGGAGTGGCATGAACGATCCACGTCCGCTGGCGATCGCGCTGATGGGGCCGACCGCGTCGGGCAAGACGGCGCTCGCGCTGGACTGGGCCCAGCGCTTGGGTGGCGAGATTGTCAGCGTTGATTCGGCGCTGATCTACCGCGGCCTGGATATCGGCGCCGCCAAACCCGGCGTCGATGAGATGGCCGCCGTGCCGCACCACCTGATCGACCTGCGCGAACCCTGGCAGCCGTACTCGGCGGCCGAGTTCGCCGTTGCCGGCCGCGCCGCGCTGGACGACATCGTCGCCCGTGGCAAGTTGCCGATCCTCGCCGGCGGTACCGGCTTGTATTTCCACGCCTTGTTGAAAGGGCTGTCGGCCATGCCGAGCGCCGATGCACCGACGCGCGCCCTGCTGGCGGCCGAGGCGGCCGAGGTGGGCTGGGCCGCGATGCACGCCCAGTTGGCGCGCATTGATCCGCAGGCGGCGCAGCGCATCCACGCGACCGATGCGCAACGGATCCAGCGGGCGCTGGAGGTATACCGGCTGTCAGGACGGACCATCAGCGACTGGCAACGCGAGCCATCCCCACCGCGCCTGCCTTTCCGGGTGCTCAAGCTGGTGCTGGCCCCGCAGGACCGGGCCGTCCTGCATCAACGCATCGAGCGTCGTTTCGACCTGATGCTGGATGCCGGCTTCCTGGAGGAAGTCCAGCGCCTGCGCACCATGCCCGAGTTGCAGGCGCATCGCGCTCCACTGGAGTTGCCAGCATTGCGAGCGGTAGGTTACCGCCAGGCCTGGGAACATCTGGATGGCGCTTTCGATGCCGCCGGCTTCCGCGACCGTGCGATATACGCCACCCGCCAGCTGGCCAAGCGTCAGCTGACCTGGCTGCGTGGCCAACTGGACGCGCGCTGGTTCGACCCGGCCACCCAGGCGGACGCGCTGGATACGGCGCTGCGGATGTTCATCCGCCAACGCCACTGAGCCAGCCTGCGGCTACATGCGCTACCATCGCCCCATCGCTGCTGTGGGGTCGGTATTTGGCGATGGGACGGCTCCGCCAAACGGAGCGGCCAACCATAACTAGAAAGACAATGTTGGGGAAAATTTGATGTCCAAGGGACAATCTTTGCAGGATCCTTTCCTGAATGCGCTGCGTCGCGAACGCGTGCCGGTTTCGGTCTACCTGGTCAACGGCATCAAGCTGCAGGGCACGATCGAGTCGTTCGACCAGTTCGTGGTGCTGTTGCGCAATACCGTCAGCCAGATGGTCTACAAACACGCCATTTCCACCGTGGTGCCGGCGCGCAACGTCCGGGTCGGCCCCAGTGGCGGTTATGTCCAGTCAGGCGAAGGCGACGGTGAGCGCGCGCAGGACGCTGCCGCCGACTGACCTTGTGTTTGCCCGCCACGCACCCATCTGGTGGGCATGACCTGTCGATTCGCGGAGTCCGCAACCTTTGTTTGAACGCTCCCGCAAGGGTGAGAACGCCCTGTTGATCCAGCCCCACGCCGGTGGACCACCCGACGAGGGGCAGGTGGAAGAGTTTGCCGAGCTGGCTCGTTCGGCCGGGGCCAACGTGGTGGCCACCCTGACCGCGCGCATTGATCGGCCCAATGCCTCGATCCTGATCGGAAGCGGCAAGCTGGAAGAAGTGCAGGCCGCCGCAGCGGCCAGCGGCGCTGACCTGGTGTTGGTCAACCATCCGCTCAGCCCGGTCCAGGAGCGCAACCTGGAGCGCGCGTTGCAGTGCCGGGTGGTGGACCGCACCGGCCTGATCCTGGACATCTTCGCCCAGCGCGCCAGCAGTCATGATGGCAAGTTGCAGGTCGAGCTGGCCCAGCTCAAGCACATGTCGACCCGCCTGATCCGCGGATGGACCCACCTGGAGCGCCAGCGCGGCGGCTCCATCGGGCTCCGTGGGCCGGGTGAGACCCAGTTGGAGACCGATCGCCGGTTGCTGCAAAAACGCCTGGAACAACTGCAAAAGCGCCTGCAGAAAGTCGAGGTGCAGCGCAACCAGATGCGCCGTGGCCGCGTCCGTAGCGAGTTGCCGCGGGTCGCCCTGGTTGGCTACACGAACGCCGGCAAGTCGACGCTGTTCAATGCGTTGACCGGTGCCGGCGCCTACGCCGCCGACCAGCTGTTCGCCACCCTGGATCCGACCGTGCGCCGGATGGAACTGTCCGGCAGCGCCGTGGTACTGGCCGATACCGTCGGTTTCGTCCGTGACTTGCCCCATGAGCTGGTCGCCGCGTTCCGCTCCACCTTGTCGGAGGCGCGCGAAGCGGACCTGCTGTTGCATGTCATCGATGCCGATGATCCGCTGCGGGACGAGCGGATCGCCCAGGTCAACGAGGTGTTGGCCGAGATTGGTGCCGGCGATCTCCCGCAGATCCTGGTATTCAACAAGATCGACCGGCTTGAGCAGGTACGACCGCGGATCGATCGGCCGGGTGAAGGCCACTCGCGGGTCTGGGTCTCGGCGCGCGATGGCCTCGGCCTGGATCTGCTGCCCGAAGTGATTGGCGAGGCGCTGCAGCTTCGCCACGTGACCGGCACGGTGGAGCTGTCCTCAAGCGCAGGACGGCTGCGCGCCCGTCTGCACGAGCTGGGGGCCGTACGCGAGGAGCATGCCGCCGAGCACGGTTGGTCACTGCGGCTGGAGATCACCGAAGAAGACGTGCAACGGCTGTATACGCAGCCGCACGGCGATGCCCTGCAGCCACTGCTGGAGTCGCTGGAGCTCCCATCCGATACCGTTTGATCGCACGCTTGCTTGAGGCAAGCGCCGCCCCCACCTAGAATCATCGGTCGCCTGCCGGACAATGCAGGACGGCGTCTATCGACATTAGGAGCAGGCATGGCCTGGAACACCCCTGGCAGTGACAATTCCGGCAGCGGCCGGCCACCCCGGCAGCGCCGACCCGGCGGCAATGGTCTGGACGAGATCGTCGATCGCTTGCGCGGCCTGTTCGAAGGCGGCGGCAATGGCGGTAACAGCGGCATCGGGCGCTGGGTCCTGGTGGTTTTCGTGCTGTGGCTGGTATTCAACAGCTTCGTGCTGGTGAACGAGCAGCAGCGTGGCACCGTGCTGCGGTTTGGCCATTACTCGCGCGTCCTGCAACCGGGGCCGCATTTCAAGTTGCCATGGCCGGTGGAGACGGTGATCAAGATCAACGCCACCGAGATCAAGACCTTCGGCACCAACGTGCCGGTGCTGACGCGGGACGAGAACATCGTCCAGGTCGAGATCAACGTCCAGTACCGGGTCAGCGATCCGTACAAGTACCTGTTCGGGACCCGTAACGCCGACGCCATGTTGAAGCAGGCATCGCTCAGCACCGTGCGTGAGCAGGTGGGACGTTCCACGCTGGACACCGTGCTGGGCGCCCGCAACGCGCTGGCGGTGTCGGCAAGGGAGCAATTGCAGGCCTCACTGGATGCCTACCGCACCGGGCTGGTCGTGACCGAACTGAGTCTTCCCAACGCGCGTCCGCCCGATGAGGTCAAACCTGCGTTCGACGACGTCAACAGCGCCCAACAGGACAAGGACCGACTGATCAGCGAGGCTGAAGCCTACGCTGCCCAGGTGGTTCCGGAAGCGCGCGGCCAGGCGGCACGCGTGCGAACCGTTGCCGAGGGTTACAAGGCCGCATCGGTCGCACGGGCAGAGGGTGACGCCGATCGCTTCTCGATGCTGGTCGATGCCTACCACGATGCGCCGGAAGTCACCCGCAAGCGCTTGTGGCTGGAGACCGTGCAGGACGTGCTGTCGGGCAACCGCAAGGTCGTTGGCGGCGACTCGCGCCAGCTGATCTATGTCCCCATGTCCGAGGGCGCGGGTGGCGGAAAATCCAGCTCCACCGGCACCTCGTCGGCGCCGCTGCTGACACCGCAGTTGCTGGAGTCCGGAGCGCTATCCGATTCGGCATCCAAGTCCGGCGGAGCCAATCGTAGCGATCGCAGCTCCAGACCCACTGGCCGCCCGGAGGTGAGCCGATGAAACATTCCATATGGATTGCGATGGGCGTCGCCGTGTTGCTGCTGTTCATGGGCTCGACCTATGTCGTCCGCGAGGGCCAGGTCGCGATGGTGCTCAACCTCGGGCGTGTCGATCGCACCGGCCTGGAGCCGGGGCTGCACTTCAAATGGCCGCTGGTGGAACGTGCGATGGTGTTCGACCGCCGCCTGATGGTGCTTGACGCCGAGCCCGAGCGTTACCTGACCTCCGAGCGCAAGGACGTCAGCGTCGACTTCTTCACCGTCGGCATGATTGAGGATGTGCGCGCGTTCTATCGCGCCACCGGCGGCGACGAAAGTCTTGCCATCGACCGTCTTGCGCCGATCATCAAGGACTCGTTGCGTAACGAAATCAACGCCAGGACCTTGAAGGAAATCGTCTCTGGTGATCGTTCCGAGATCATCGAGCGGCAACTGGACGGGATCAATGAAGGTGCCGCCACGGTCGGGGTACGGATCATCGACCTGCGCATCAAGCAAATCGACCTGCCGACCGACAGCCAGGTGATCCAGGACGTCTATCGCCGCATGAGCGCGCAACGCCACCAGGTGGCCAGCCGCCTGCGTGCGGAAGGTGCCGAGCAGGCCCAGACCGTGCGGGCGCAAGCGGACCGGGAGCGGACCGTGATCATTGCCGAGGCGGAACGCGATGCACAGCGCCTGCGCGGTCAGGGTGACGCGGAAGCGACGGCGGCCTACGCCAAGGCGGCCAACAAGGACCCGGCGTTCTATGCCTTCCAGCGCAGTCTGGAAGCGTATCGCGACGCGTTCAGCGATGGCCAGGGCGTGATCATGCTCGACAGCGAGGATGATTTCCTGCAGTACTTTGGTAACGACCGGTAAGTCTGGCGGTCCGTTCACCCGGGACGGGTCACGGGGCTAGCCCTGTGACCCCGAAACCCGGATAATGCACAAAAGCCGGCTGGGGGCATTCCCCGCCCGGCTTTTTCTGTGAGTGGAAACCTTCCGCACAGTCGGCCGCGTCGGCCTCTCAATGCTTCAGGAGCATGCGTAATGGGTCAGTCAGTCGTCGTTCTCGGTGCCCAGTGGGGCGATGAAGGCAAGGGCAAGATCGTTGACCTGCTGACTACGCAGATCGGTGCGGTGGTGCGCTTCCAGGGCGGCCACAACGCCGGCCACACCCTGGTCATCAATGGCAAGAAGACCGTACTGCACCTGATCCCGTCGGGCATCCTGCGCGAAGGCGCACTGTGCCTGATCGGCAACGGCGTGGTGCTGCACCCCGGCGCCCTGCAGAAGGAGATCGCCGAGCTGGAGGCCGAGGGCATCGAGGTGCGTTCGCGCCTCAAGATCAGCCCGGCGACGCCGCTGATCATGCCGTACCACATCGCCCTGGATCAGGCGCGTGAGAAGGCCGCCGGCGGCAAGGCCATCGGCACCACCGGTCGTGGCATCGGCCCGGCGTACGAGGACAAGGTCGCCCGTCGCGGCATCCGTGTCTCCGACCTGCATTACCCGGAGCAACTGGCCGAACTGCTGCGCAGCGCGCTCGATTACCACAACTTCGTGCTGACCAAGTACCTGGGTGTGGACGCGGTCGACTTCCAGCAAACCCTCGACGAGGCGCTGGAATTCGGCGAGTACGTCGAGCCGATGAAGTCCGACGTTGCCGGCATCCTGCACGACCTGCGCAAGCAGGGCGCGCGCGTGCTGTACGAAGGCGCGCAGGGCTCGTTGCTCGACATCGACCACGGCACCTATCCCTACGTCACATCAAGCAACACCACCATCGGCGGCGCGATGGCCGGCACCGGTGTCGGCGCCGATGCGATCGATTACGTGCTCGGCATCGCCAAGGCCTACGCGACCCGCGTCGGTAGCGGCCCGTTCCCGACAGAATTGCACGACGACGTTGGCCAGGGCCTGCGCGACCGCGGTCAGGAGTACGGTGCCACCACCGGTCGCCCGCGTCGCTGCGGCTGGATCGACATCGTCGCCCTCAAGCGTGCGGTCGCGATCAGCGGCATCAGCGGTCTGTGCATCACCAAGCTGGACATCCTGGACGGCATGCCGACCCTGAAGATGTGCATCGGCTACCAGTACCGCGGCAAGCAGACCGAGTACGCGCCGCTCGATGCCCAGGGTTGGGACGAATGCGTGCCGGTCTACCTGGAGTTCCCGGGCTGGGAGGAGAGCACCCACGGCATCACCGAATGGGACAAGCTGCCGCCCGCCGCCCGCGCTTACCTGCGCGCGCTGGAAGAGCTGTCCGGCTGCCCGCTGGCGATGGTTTCCACCGGTCCCGACCGCGATGCCAACATCGTGCTGCAGGACCCCTGGGCATAGGCCGCGATAGTCGTCTTCCCGGTCTGTGGCACGGGTAATGGAAGCCACCCGGCGGGTTTCGCCGGTTCGACGGACCTCGACCTGGGCCCGTATTACGTGGGTCCTGGTTGCTTTCCTGTTGCTTCCCAACCTGCTTTTCGCGCTGCTGGGCCGTGTCTGGTTTATCGATCGGGCCTGGGTCAATCTCGACTATCTGATCGTTGGCGCGGTGTGCATCTGGCTGGGGAACCGGGTGGTCGCGTTCGCGGTATTCGTACTTATCTGCGCCGACCTGTTGTTCGCGATTGCCCCCGGTTACCACCTCAGCATTGCCAGCGTACTGGGGTCGGCGACCGAGCTGCTGTCACTCGGCCCGGTCTACGTCGTGACCCAAACGGGGCTTGTCCTGGCCGTTGCGGGCTTGTGTACGTGGCTGATGGCCAAGTCCTGGGTGTGCTCCCGCAGCAAGCCGATCGTGACCGTGACTTGCCTGGTCATGGCGCTGGTGGCGGTCGTCGTCGATGTTCGCGTTTCCGGCCACAGGGTGGAGGCGCTGGGGGCTTCCGTGGTCGCGCCCAACCTGGCGGCTTCGACCGCCAACAGCCTGCGCATCGCCTTGGCGACGTGGGATTCCGATCCCGGCGACCAGGTGCAGCAGTCGATGGCTGCGGCCAGCAGCGTCCTCGGCGACCGACTCGCCAGTGCCGATCCGATGTCACGTCATATCGTGCTGGTGCTGGTGGAATCACTGGGTTCCTATGTGGATGCCGACCTCAACTCGCTGCAGTTGCGAGCCTTCGACGGACTTGCGGATAACCCGCGCTTTGCCGTGCAGTCATCGGGTTACGTCGGCTTTGAAGGCTCCACGGTGCCTGCCGAGTTGCGCGAGCTTTGCGGCATCAGGATGCTTTCCGTGCATCCTGATCCGGACGCACTGCCGGCCGAAAACTGCCTGCCTGCACGCATGCGCAAGGCTGGCTATACAACACTGGCAGCGCACGGGTTCATGGGGACCTTCTTCAGTCGCAACCTCTGGTATCCGGCCCTCGGCTTTGATGAGATCTGGTTTGGTTCCCGGTTCAGCCAGCTGCTGGATAAGCCGCGGCGATGCGGGGTGGCGTTCAACGGGGTTTGCGACCGGGCGGCATGGAAGGCATTGGTCGAGCACGTGCGGCAGTTGCGGGACCAGCGTACCTTCAGCTACTGGCTGACGATCTCGACCCACCTGCCGGTACCGAGCCCGGACGCGAGCATCGACCAGGCAATATGCGAAGCCCACCCGGTGAGCCGGGCCAACCCCGAGGTCTGCAACCTGCTGGCGTGGCACAACGCCTTGTTCGTGGACATCGTCCACAGCCTGCAGACCCGGATGCCTGGTGACACCACCATTGTCCTGGTTGGCGACCATGCGCCGCCGTTCCTGGATGCAGGGACCCGTGCGCTGTTCGATCCCGCACGCGTGCCGTATGTCGTGATTGCGCCGGTACCCGTGCAGCACTAGTCGCGCAACAGGGTTCTCACCGCCTGTTTCAGCTGTGCCACTACATACGGCTTCTGCAACATTGGGCAGCCGTGGTAGTCGTCCGGCAGGCCGTCCTCGCCGTAGCCGGAGGTGAACAGGAATGGGATGTCGCGTTCGCGCAGTGCCTGCGCCACCGGGAATACCTGCACTCCGGCCAGATTGATGTCGAGGATCGCACCGTCGATGGGCTCCGCCGTCGCCAGCGCGAGCGCGGTGGGCACCCGCGAGGCCTTGAGTACGCGATAACCGGCATCAACCAGGATGTCCTCGAGCATCATCGCCAGATGCATCTCGTCCTCGACGATCAGCAGGCACCCGGGGGCGAGACCGGTGTTCACAATGGGCTCTCGATTTCCGCCATCGGCAATTCGATCCGGCAGGTCACGCCGGCCGGATCGAACTGCAGTGCCGCCGTGCCTTGCAGCTCGTATCCAAGTCCCTCGCTGATCAGGCGTGAACCAAAGCCCCGCCGGGTCGGTGGGGTGACCGGGGGTCCACCACTCTCGGTCCACAGCAGGTGCAGCCACGGCACCTGTTCGGACACGCGTGTCTCCCATTGCACCGCGACCCGCCCGTCGGGCACCGACAGCGCGCCGTACTTGGCCGCGTTGGTTGCCAACTCGTGCAGGGTCATGCTCAGTGCCAGAGCGGCCTTGGGGTTGAGCTTCAGGGCTGCGCCGCTCAACTGGACCCGGCTTTCGTTGTCATGCTGGTAGGGCGCCAGCTCGCTGAGCACGATCTCGCGCAGCCCCGCGCCGCTCCAGGCGTCGACGGCCAGCAGGTTATGGGTGTTGGACAAGGCATGCAGGCGTGACAGGAACGTGGCGCGGAACTGGTCCAGGTCCGTGGAGTGGGCCGCCGTCTGCTGCGCAATGGCCTGCACGCTGGCCAGGGTGTTCTTGACCCGGTGGTTGAGCTCGCCCAGCAACAATTGCTGGTACTCGGCCGCGCGGTGACGTTCGCTGATGTCCTGCAGTATCGCCAGCACCCGATCGGGCCTGCCGCCCGGATCGGTGAGCAGGGAGACACTGTTGTCGACCCAGACCTCCGATCCGTCGGGCCGCAGATAGCGTTTCTCCATCTGGAACGCTGGGCCGCCTGCCATTAGTGTGTGCAGCTGCCCCATGTAACCGGGCACGTCGTCGGGATGGGTGATGTCCTGTTTGCGCATCCCGGCCAGGGTTTCGGCACTGCGTTCCACGATGGTGCAGTAGGCCGGGTTGACTTTCAGGAACCGGCCGGTGGCGTCGATTTCGGCGATCCCGACCGTCGTCTGCTCGATCAGCTGCTCCAGGTGGCGCTGGCTGGCTTTCAACTCGGCATCGATGCGTTGCCGCTCGCTGTTATCGCGGGCGATCAACGACCCGGAGATGGCCGTGCCGTCCATGTCCAGCACCGGCGAACACGTTACGGCGACCGGTACCTGGCTGCCGTCCTGTCGCACCCACTGCATTTCCATTTCGGTCGATCCGCGGTGCTTCGCGCATGCCTCCAGCAGTTGCCGGGTCTGCTCGGTGCTGTCGGGTGCCAGGACCGAGATCGATTGACCAATCGCCTGGCTCGCCGTATGGCCCAGGATCCGATGGGCACTGGCATTCCAGCTGGTGATGGTGCCGTCCAGGCGATGGCCGATGATCATCTCCCGTGAGGAGTCGACAATTGCCGCCAACCGGGCGCGCTCGATCCGGTACTGCTGGCGTTCGCTGATGTCGACGAAGGTCAGCACCACGCCGTCGATGACGTTGTCGACGGTGCGGTACGGGCGAATGCGCAACTGGAACAGCAGTCCGGAGTCGCTGGCCGGCAACTCGCGCTCGACCATGGCCAGGGTACGCAGCACCTGGCCGGCGTCGTGCCGCAGGTCCGGGTAGTCGATCCGCGAGGCGATCTCGGTGATCGGCCGGCCGCGGTCGCTGTCGCGCAGGTGGTACACCGCGGTCATCGCCGGGGTGAAGTTGCTGACCCGCAACTGCGCGTCCAGGAACAGGGTCGCGATCTGGGTGCTGTCGAGCAGATTCTGCAGGTCGTTGTTGAGGTGGGCGAGGCTGTCGTTCTTGTCCTGGATCTCCGCATTGACCGTCTGCAGCTCTTCGTTGATCGACTGCATCTCCTCCTTGGAGGTTTCCAGCTCTTCGTTGGACGATTGCAGCTCTTCGTTGACCGACTGGTACTCCTCGTTGGTCGACTTCATTTCCTCGCCGGTCATCGCCTGCTGCTCGATCGCGGCCTGCAACTCGGCGCGTGCGTTGGCCAGTTCGTCTTCCAGTCCCTGGACCACCGCGGTGCCGCGATCGTCGGAATGGTCGCTGTCGGCTTCGCCGGCCGGCACCGTTTCAATCTCGTCGAACGCCAGCACGCACAGCGGCACGCCGGCATCGCGGATGGGTAGCGGTACCGCGATCAGCCGCAGGCGTTGACACTGGTCACCGATCGACACGCTCAAACCGCTCTGCAGTACCGGCTTGCCAGCGTCTACGGCCTGTTTTACCACGCTGCGCGCGGCCACCCGCAGGCCACGGTGCAATAACCCGAACAGGTTGAGGCTGGCCGCGCCCGCCGCCGGCTCCAGGTAGCGCCCGGTGTTGCCGGCGAAGCGCACGATGTCGTGCTGCTCGTCGATCACCACATAGGCTGGCGAGTACTTCTCCAGTGCTCGGCGTGCGCCGAGGTCGATCCAGTCTTGGGCCCCGCTGCCGGCCCGCGTCTCGGTGCCGCGCTTCGCCGGCGTGTCGCGCGCCGGCTTGCCGCGCTCGGGCAGCGCCGGCAAGCCGACCCCGCTGTCGGCGCGGCGGGCGTAGAGACGGTGGCTCTTGTTGATCACGGTGAACAGCTTGGCGCTACGGCCAAGGCCCTCCGATGAGCCCAGCAGCAGGTAACCATCCGGTCGCAGCGCGTAATGGAAGGTTCGCAACAATCGTTCCTGCAGGTCGGAATTGAGGTAGATCAGCAGGTTGCGGCACGACACCAGGTCCATGCGCGAGAACGGCGGGTCCTTGATCGCGCTGTGCGGCGAGAACACGCACATCTCGCGGATCGACTTGGCCACGCACCAGTCGTCACCGTCCCGGGTGAACCAGCGCTCCTGACGCTGCTCGGAGACGCCGACCAGCGGTGACTTGTAGCGTCCCGCACGGGCGGCGCTGACCGCGCGGTCGTCGATGTCGGTGGCGAAAATCTGCACCTTCGGGTCGGCCTTGTCATGCAGGCCCATGGCCTCCCGCAACGCGATCGCGATGGAATAAGCCTCCTCGCCAGTGGCACAACCCGATACCCAGACCCGCACCACGTCGTCGGCGCCCTTGCTGGCCAGCAACTTCGGGATCGCCGTGGTTTGCAACGCCTCGAACGCCTTGGGGTCACGGAAGAACTCGGTGACCCCGATCAGCACCTCGCGGAACAATTGCTGGTGCTCCTCGGGGTGCCCGCGTAGATAATCGATATAACCGGGGACCGTCTCGACCTGGACCACATGCATGCGGCGCTGGATGCGCCGGGTCAGGGTCTTCTCCTTGTATTGACTGAAGTCGTGTCCGACCTCGGCACGCAACAGGCGACAGATCGTGCGCAGGTGCGCGGCCAGGTCCTGGCGTTCACCGTCCGCGCCTTTGTCGCTGTCGGTGGCCCGCAGATGCTGCAGATGGGCGAGCAGCCGCGCCGGCATCTCCTCTACCGGCAGGATGGCGTCGACCAGGCCGGTGGCGGCGGCGCTGGCCGGCATGCCGGTCATCGCGACGTGGTCGAAGCCGGACTGGGCCAGAGTCAGGCCACCGCATTCCTTGACTGCGCGCAGGCCACGGGCGCCATCGCTACCGGTGCCCGACAGCACGATGCACACCGCACAGTCGCCCTGGTCATGCGCCAGCGAAGTAAAAAACGTATTGATTGGCCAGCGGTATTGCCGCGGCGGCGCGGGCTTGCTGACCGCCAGCGCGCCGTCGACGATCGTCAGGGTGGCGTCCGGTGGGATCACGTAGATGTGGTCGGCCTGCACCGGTTCGCCGTCGACGGCCTCCAGTACCGGCATCGCGGTGCCACGACCGATCAGTTCGGTCAGCAGGCTGGTGTGCTGTGGCGCCAGGTGCTGGACCAGCACGAACGCCATGCCGCTGTTGACTGGCATCTGCGCGAAGAAGTTCTTGAAGGCCTCCAGTCCGCCGGCGGACGCGCCTATGCCGACAATCAGCAGCGGCCCGGTGTCCGGTAACGACGCGGTCCCGGCGTCCGTCGCCCCAGCGTCCGGCCTTGCGGCCTGCTCGGGAGCGACAGCTACGCTGGTGGCGCCGGGGCCGGTGTCGCCCGAAGGCTTGGCGTTTTCTTGCGGCATATGGGAGACGTCACACGGCGGGAAGCCAGTATGCACGGGCGCCGCAGGGGGGCGATGTGAATGGATGCGCCAGGAGGCATGGACTTGGCACTGGCGATGGTCTCCACCGGCTCCGACCGCCATGCCAACATCGTGCTGCAGGACCCCTGGGTCTGACTGACGTCAATCCTTCTCCAACTGCTTACGCATCCGCGCGTAGTCCCGCCGATACTGCCCGGCCAGGCGCGTCTTCTGCGCCTCGCTGAGGATCTTCCCGGACATCTGGAAGAACTTTTTCTCCTCCTCACGCAGGTGGTGGTGCACCTCGTGCGAGAGTTCGCGTGCCTTCTCGATCCAGGCATCGCCGTCGGGCTTCAGCGCCTGCACGTCGGCAACCAGTTCGTCGATCTGGTGATGCTCATGCAGGGCATGGCGGGCCGAGTCCAGACCGGCGTCGTCCATCAGCATCGGGGCGTAGAGGTAGCGCTCCTCGGCCGCCTCGTGCGCCTCCAGCTCTACCCGCACGTCCTTGAACAGGCTGATCCGCGCCTGCGTGCCCGGCTTGCTGCGCAACAGCTTGCGTAACAATGAACGTTGGATCTCATGGCTTTCGCGTAGGGCGTCGTAGAGAGTGTCGGGCATGGCGGGGCTCCGGGAGCGGGGGAGTGGTCGACCATGCCCGAACCGGCGTCAAGGCCGCGCATGCCTGGGTCAACCAAGTAAATCGGAGCGACTCGGGTTCGATCAGATCACCCGAGTAATCATTGATACTGCGTTTCTTGCGCAACGCGGCCTGCGCGGGCTCCAACGCCAGTACGGTCTCGGCGAAGCCATAGGTGGCCACTACCATCACGTCGACATCGCTGAACGGTGCAGTGCCCCCGGCGAGACTGCACTCACCGACCGCTTCACCCGGGCCGAGGCACCCGCCTGTACGACGGCAAGGATTTCTTCGCCGTCTACGATTTCGTGAAAGCGCACCACCACTTCAGCGACCCGGAATGGGACGGCGAGCCGATCGATCCGGAGTCGCCGGGTCCGCGCCCGCCCAGCGATGATGATGATCCGTCGCCGCCGCGCGAGCCGAAGCCGCCGGAGCCGCGGCCAGTGAAGATCCAGGTCAAGCTGGCCGACGGCAAGGCTCGCCAGATCCAGAGCATGATGGCCACGACGTTCTGGAGCGCAGACGGCAAGCCGATGTCGGCCGCGCAGTTTCTCGAAAGCCTGTTCGGCACGTTGCCGGAGTTCTTCAAGGACGAAGATCAGCTGCGGGAGATATGGAGCGAGTCTGCCACCCGCAAGGCGCTGCTGACCGGCCTGGGGGAGAAAGGCTTCGGCCGCGACGCGCTGGCCGAAATGCAGAAGGCCATTGAGGCCGAAGACAGCGACCTGTTCGATGTGCTGGCTTACGTGGCCTACACGCGCGCGCCGATCACGCGCGGGGAGCGTGCGGTCATGGCCAAGGCGAGCATGAGCACCAGCTACAAGAGCAACCGCCAGCTGGCGTTCCTGGAGTTCGTACTGGGCCACTACGTGGATCAGGGCGTTGACGAACTCGATCTCGACAAGCTGTCACCGCTGTTGCGGCTCAAGTACCACGCCATCTCCGATGCGGCTGCCGACCTGGGCACACCCGAGCAGATCCGCAACGTGTTTATCGGGTTTCAGAAGTACCTCTACCAGGATCCGCGTTAGGGTCGATTGCCGGGTTACTCCGCCTCCATCCGAGGTTGCATGAAGATAACGAGCTCCTCGCACGCCGGTGCGGTGCAGCCGAAATAACGGACGTTCTCTCCCTGCATCCAGTACCCCTTCGCACCGCCATTTATTCTGAAGTCCCAGCGCACCCCATCCTCGATCAACTCCCCCTCGATCATGCAGCGGGATGTGTCGTACTCATGGACGTAGGTCCGTGCGTCGATCGGCATGCTCAATCGGAAGAATGCTTCCGCCTGATCGTGGTCCAGCATCCATATGCTGCACTGGCCCGGGAATTTCCTGAAATCGCTGGACATTGGATCCGGAACAGCACTCAGGATCTTTGTCACGTGAATCAACGGGGACGAGACCTCAGAAGAATGGGGGAGGGATCGAGGCTGGCAGGCTACCGTCGCCATCGTAAAGATCATGACCCTCGCCAGGTGTCTTGCGGGAAATGGTGTCGTGCTCATAGACGTCTGCATCCGTTAGTGAGTAGAGCGACTGCAAGACCTCAATCAGTCGCGCAATGGAGCTTCGCTGTTCCGGCGTGGTTGGATCCCAGCCGTGCTGTGGCGTCCACATGGCGACGACCTCGATGCCCGCGCTGTCGCCATTTGTCGGGTAGCGGGCCGGGTATTCCTTGCGCTTCTCCATCCGGTGGATCGCCATGTACGACTCGCTGCGCTCCAGGTCGTCTATCTGGCGCGTCTCGTCTGGCTGGCAGGTCGACTCCTGGTAGCAGCGGGAGCGAATCGGACCAACGTGCCAGGTCAGCTGCGCCAGGCTGGCGGTCTGATAGGTGGTTCCGTCCTTGGCCACCAGGAAATGGGTTCCAACGCCTCGCTGGAACGAACGTAGTGTGCCAGCAGCAGTGGTCGATACCGTGCGGTGCAAGACAATGGCGTGCGGACCGGTCAGCTGGCCCTTTTCCAACGCACGGATCGGCTGCTGCACGATTCCCGCGTTCTGGATATACCCGTTGGAGCCCACGTATACGGGAAGCACCAACTGGCTGCGGCGTTCGTTGGATGCGGGCGAGGTGAATGATCCTCCCGCGCGGATGAAGTGCGTCATGCCGGTCCCTCCAGCGCGACCTCTATGGAGAGGTCCTCCCTGCGCACGGACTTCACCACGTGGGTCATGCCGTGGTCATCGGTGATTCCTTCCTCGTTTGAACCGCTTGACCGAACGATCCGGTACCGGCGATTCGCCAACGGCTTGCCTGTCAACTCGGATGTCAGGACGAACGCCTCGTCGAAATCCTTCGAGATTGGGTCGTTCAAAGGCGTGCGTGCCGACGCTGGAGATCCCGCCGAAAGCATCGCAGCGTCCGCCACAGGGTCGCTGCTGGTGCATTCGTCCAAGAAGACCCGAAACTGACGGGTCGACATCAGCTTGCAGCCGCAGGCGAGGACATCACGTTCGCGTGCCGCGGGCTGCCCGTCGATCAGGAATGTTGTGTCGCCGGTGACGATCGGGAACGTGCCATTGCACTTCGCACAGGTTGCCTTGTCACCCACCCGTGCGACCGGGCTTCCATCGATATCGGTGAACGGCGTGCCGGTGATGACCGTGCCGCCGCCGGCGGTGGGGTCGCCCACCACGATCAGCTTCCTTGACATGTCCAGTGCCCTCCATGGCTCTGCGTCAACTTAGTGGTTCACCCGCTTGCTGGCAACTCGGCCGGTGCGGCAGGTGCCTTCCTACAACTCGGTGTACTTCGTAATCCGCCCCTTCGCCCGCTCCACTGGATACTTCTTCCCGTTGGCCTCCATCTTCCGCCACGCGGCATCCACCGGGTCGATGCCCAGCTTGTCGGCCAGTTGCAGCAGGTAGAGCAGGACGTCGGCCAGTTCTTCGGCGACCTGTTCGCGCATGTCGCCGGGCAGGTCGCGGCTCTGTGCTTCGGTCAGCCACTGGAAGTGTTCCAGCAGTTCGGCCGCTTCCACCGACAGCGCGGCGGCCAGGTTCTTCGGGGAGTGGAACTGCCCCCACTCGCGCTCGCGGGCGAATTCGCGCAGGGCGGCTTGCAGCGCTTCGATGTCCTGGCTCATTCGCGGGGTCCGGGCGGCGTCCGGGCTATCCTAAACCCATGACGGCAGCCAACCGGTTACAGATTGTCACCAGTTGAAAATACGTGAGGCCGATGAAGTCAGTCGGTTACAAATTGTTACCGACTGAAGCTGACGAAGCTCAGGTAAGCGCGCCAGACGGTCGTCCATCTTCCTGCGGAGTTGCCAATGCCCATTCCTTTCTCCCTCCAGCGCCTCGACCATGTCGTCCTGCGCGTCCGCGACGTGGCGGCGATGCAGGCGTTCTATTGCGATGTCCTCGGCTGCACGGTCGAGAAGCGGCAGGAGGCGATCGGCCTGTTGCAGTTGCGCGCGGGGGATTCGCTGATCGACCTGGTCGATGTCGAGGGCAAGCTCGGGCGCATGGGCGGTGCGGCGCCGGGGGCGCAGGGTCGCAACATGGACCATCTGTGCCTGCAGGTGCTGCCATTCGACCGCGAGGCCGTCGTCGCCCATCTGCAGGCGCATGGTGTGCAGGTCGGCGAGTTCGGTTCGCGCTACGGCGCGATGGGCGAGGGGCCGTCGCAGTACCTGTCCGATCCGGAGGGCAACGTGGTGGAGCTCAAGGGGCCGCCGGATTGATAACGGCGTAGCGAGGCTTCAACGCTCGTGTTCTTCAGAGGAATGGCGATCGACCAGGTGCCCCTGAGCGGCGACGGTATCGTCGATCCACTTGGCGTACCGGGAAATCCGGATGCTGTAGCCGATCTGGCCATAGAGGCCAGGTTGTATCGTCGGGACGTCGCTCTCGGGGTACTTCACCCAGTTGGCCAAACCCGCGAGACGCACCCGACCCTTGTCGCGAATGACGACAGGGCCGCCGCTGTCGCCGCTACCGGTCGCGCCTTCCAGCGGTAGGCCTGCCGGGGGTGGATCAAATGCGTACCAAAGCCAGCGTGCATCAGCGCCGGCAACGACATTGAAGGCATGGCGCAAGTCCGTGCGGTGCGGGCTGTGAGGGGGCTGGCCGTCGGTACCGTTGCCGGTTGCCCCCTTGCCTATGAGCTCAATGGTCTCCCCGACTTCGTCACTTCCGCGATAGAGGGCGACCGGGGTTACATCGGTAACCGAGGACGCCAGTTTGATCAGGGCTATGTCATCCGATGATGCAAGAAACTCATGGATCTTCGATGCATCGCCAGATGCCAGTGCTTCCTGGATCCGTGCGTCAGGCAGCTTTTTGTAGCCCGGATGCGTGAATACGCGCTCGATCCTGCGCGCTGCACCACCGATGGTTATTTCGTCCATATGCGGCGATGGCGCTGCATGAGCTGCGGTTACAACCCATTGAGGCGCAATCAGGACGCCATGCGCTTCGTAGGGCATGTCCGCCAGTGCCGGGAATGCAGAAGCCGGTATCCGGTACGCGGCATCATCAAGGTCGGTACGAATCACGATGGCGCTGGCTGTGGACGAGATCGCAAGCAGCACCAGAAAAAGATAGCGGTTCATTTGTACCCTGGGGGTCAGAAGGAGGCTGGCGATTGAGCTGACGTCGAATCAAGCCGAGCCGCTTAAATTTTTGGCTCATCCGCGTCGATTGTCACCTCGAGCCCGAAGTGTTCCGCGGTGTCGGAGGGCGTGGCTTCGAACTCCAGCACGACGTGCCGGTCTTCCAGCTCGCCTTCCCAGATGTATGCATCGGTGCTGGCCTTGCGCGTCCAGTCGCCAGTGGATTGGACGCTGTTGGCTATCAGCTCCATCAGGGTGTCTTGCCCTGCAGGGCTGGTGACATCGAAGTGCATGCGCCAGGTCTGCTCGTCACCCACGGAGACGGTGCGATCGAACTGGGTGCCCTCGGGCCAGACCACGTCCCGCAGCCCCGGCATATAGCGGTCGGCCATGAGGCTGCGGATGAATCCGCCTTCGGGCTGCCAGTCGTATTCCAGCTGAAGCGCGGTGCTGCGAGCCACGTCGGTGCCGCGCACACGGGCGACGACGTGCAGGGCCGCGTCCATACCCGAGGACAGGCCGGCCGAGGTGATGATCTTGCCGTTGTCGGCCCAGCGGACATCGCGGATCACGTCGACCTTGGGGAAGTCGCGGGCCAGTCCGTCGATCCGGGGGGTGAACGTGGTGGCCTGCAGGCCGTCCAGTAGCCCGGTCTCGCCCAGGATGAAGGCGCCGGTGCAGACCGACAGCACGTGATCGACACCGACGGCGCGCGAGCGGATGAAGTCGAGGGTGGCCGAGTCCTTTTGCGCATCGGCAACAGTGCCGCCCGGCACCAGCAGGATGTCGAAGTCGGGGGCATTGGCGAAGTCATTATCCGGGGTGACCTTGAGCCCCATCGTGGTGGTGATCGGCTTGCCGTCACGGGTGAGGGTGACCACGCCGAACCCGGCCGCACCGAACACCTCGTAGGGGCCGGCGAAATCGATGATCTGGACGCCATCGAACAGCACGATGCCCACGGTCACTTCTGGCTCCGACTGAGGCACGTTGGCAGCCCATGCCGGGCGCGGCAGCGCAAGGGAAAGCAACAGGGCGAGCACGGCACCCACGACGGCTTGGCAATTGCGCACGGCATTTCTCCGGTGGAATGGACAGTCCGTTCATGATGAAGCGGTGGCGGCTGCAAATGCGGACAACGCGGCCACCAATCCGGACATGCTCGCGCTGGTCACCCGGAGATCAGGGCGCGCCGAAGTGTTGCCGGTACTCGTTCGGGCGGACGCCCAGTCGATGCACGAATGCGCGCCGCATTGCCTCGCCCGATGAGAAGCCGCAATCGGCGGCAATTCGCTGGAGGTCCTTGGTCGTGCTTTCGAGCAATGGCTTGGCGGCTTCGATGCGCAGGTGCTCGACGTACTTCTGCGGGGTCATGCCGAAGGCGTCATTGAAGCGGCGACTGAACTGGCGCGGACTCATGTGCATGCGCCCGGCCAACAGGTTGACGTCGAGCCGGACGTGCAGGTGATCGCGGATCCAGCCGGCCAGTTGCGCGAAGTGGTCGGGCAGCTCCAGCTCGTCCAGCTGGCGACTGAACTGGCTTTGCCCACCCGAGCGTTTGCTCACCATCACCATGTGCTTGGCGACTCTCAATGCCAGCGGCTGGCCGTGGTCGGCGGCCACCATGGCCAGCGCCAGGTCCATGCCGGCAGTGATGCCCGCGGAAGTCCAGACGTTCGCGTCACGGGTGTAGATGGCATCGGGTACGACGTGCACGTCGGGGTAGCATCGCTCCAGCTCGGCCACGTCATCCCAATGGGTGGTGGCTTGCCGTCCGTCGAGCACACCCGCCTCGGCGAGCAACAGCGCGCCGCTGCAGACCGAGCCGATCCGCCGGACACGGAGCGCGGCCTGCCGCAGCCAGGCGACCAGCCAGGCGTCCTCGCGCACGCGGTCCATCGCATCGCACGTGCCGCCGCTGACCAGCAGGGTGTCGACGCTGGCGGGGAGTTCGTCGCAGGCGATATCGGGAATGATTCGCAGGCCCGAGGCCGAGGTGATCGGCTGGGCGTGCTGGGCCACGATGCGCACCACATAGATCGGTGATTGTCGCGGATCGTCCTCCAGGGCAAACCGGTTGGCGAAAGCGAACACTTCCATCGGGCCGATGATGTCGAGCGACTGCGCATCGGGATAGGCAAGCATGCAGATCACGCGCGTCGGAGCACATGCCGCGACCGCCGGATCGACGGCGCTCAAGGCGTCTCCCGCGAATACAGGTCGATGATCTCCGCCACCGCATCGGCGCAGACCTGGCAGTAGGCGTCGCTGCGGTCGAACATCAGGCATTGCATTTGCGGGCGGTAGTAGCCGGTGGCGGCGTAGTTGGCGCCCTCAAAGGCGCCGACGGCGTCCTTGTACGGGGCATCGGCGAACAGCTGGTCGGTGTAGGCCAGCTCTTCGCGGAACAGGGCTTCCATCTCGGCCTCGGGCCGCTTGTCGGCGCGCAGCTGGGCGCGGGTCTGCTGGAACTCGCGTTGGTGCGCTTCGTATTCGGTCTTCGGCCACGGGGTCGGCACCGGGGTCTCGGCGCGCACGTGGTGGCCCCATTTCAGTTGGGCGGGGTCGTGCAGGGCGGTGACGTTGGGCTCCCACGGTTCGACCTTGGCGTCGGTGGGTGCATAGGCCACCGGCGAGGTGTAGTACTCGTCGGCGAGGCCGGCGAAGTGGTGGCTGAATTCGTGCACGAACAGGTAGTCGGCAAAGGCGTTGTCGGCCGCGGCGGTGCTGAACTGGCCGAAGATGCCGCCGCCACCGTAGGTCTGGTTGTTGACCAGGATCTCGATGAACTCGTTGGGAGCGTGCTGGGCGATCTCGCGCAGGGCGCGGTTGTCGAGCGCCAGCACGTAGCGTTCGCTGCCGAAGATGTCGTAGCGCGCGCCGAGCGCGGAGGGGTGGTAATCGCCGGTCGACGGGCGCGAGATGCCGGATTGCGGGGTCGGCGCCATCAACGCCCAGACGTTGAAGTCGGCGGCGCGCTCCTTGAATGGGGACACGGTGAACAGGTGGTCGCTTAGGCGCCGGGCGTCGGCGATGAACTTGTCGCGCTCGGCTTCGGTGTAACCGTCGCCGAGGATCAGCAGATCGACCTTTTGCGACGAGGGGCCGTTGTCGCGGATCGCGACGGGCTTGAGGGTGGAGGGCATGGTATTGCGCTGGATGGTGAGAGCGGCGGGGTCGACGTCGATGCTCCAGACCGGAACGAAGGCTTTGGCGTCGTCGCGCTCGTAAATGCGCAAGGTGACGGGTTGGGTCGGCGTCGGGAAACGCAACGATTCCTGGAAGCCGCGCGACACGCTGCCGGCTTCTTCAGTAGTGTGCCATTCGGCGAACACGGTGCTGAAGCCGCGCGAATACAGCAGCTCGCCGGTGGCGGCATCGAGCACTTCGAACTTGTTGTTGCCGCGGTTGCTGTCGTCGACCGGCCGCGCCGGGTTGCCCGGCCACGGCAACGGTTCGATCACGATGCGGTCGAGGGCGTAGTGCTGCTCATCGGCGTCGCCGGTGTGCAGGTAGTCGAGCCGCATCGTCTGCGGCGCGGCGGTGGTGGCCACGGCTTGGACGACGGTACTGGCGGACGCGAACGGGAGGAGGCACAGCAGGGCGAGGCTGGCCAGCAGTCGTTGGGGCAGGCGCCGAGTCGTGGTGTGACGGATCATGGGGTCACCCGGGTGATGGTTTCCCCGAGTCTATGGCCATGGCGCCTCTACGGGACAGGCTCGCGTGCGCCGACGTGCGACTCGCGCACCAGGCATTCACGCAGGTTGCGCAGCTCCGCCTCGAGCACCGACGGCATCGGGGGCAGTGACGGGGGCGTGCTGCCATCGCGCACGGCGCCGGCGAGGGTGTCGAGTGCCTGGTGCACGCGTGCTTCGCCATCGGCGGGGAACATCGACGCGGCGGCCTCGCACGCGGCGTCTCCGGCGAGGTGTTCCAGCGACCAGCAGGCCGACAGGGTGCGGTAGGCGAGGCGCTCGGTCGCGGCGATCGCGGGCCAGCTGTGCTCGGCGGCGCGACGCTGCGGGCGCGAGGCGGCGAGGCTCTCCTCGTGCGCCTGGGCGAGGGCGAAACTGGCGTGTTGGAGCTGGCGTCGCGCGTGCTTCGCGTCCATCGTGGTGACAGTGCCGGCGGCGAGGTGGACGACCACTGCGTCGACCGCCTGCAGGGCATGGACCAGTTGTTCGGGAATCCGCGCGGTCGACGCGCGCGGCGGGATCAGCCGGAACACCAGCAGCGCCACCACGCAACCGGCCAGGGTGTCGACGCCACGCGCCAGCAGGTAGCTCCCGGGCGACGCCACCGGTTGCCCACCGCTGGCGAGGGTCAGCGCCGCGCCGGTGATGAACACCACCGCCAGCGTGTAGTTGCGTACCACCACCATCTCGATGGTGAACTGCAGCGCCATCACTACCAGCGCGAGCCACAGGCCTTGCGGGTGCGCGACGATGATCGCGCCGGCCAGCAGCAATCCGATCCAGGTGCCAAGCAGGCGCTCGATACTGCGCTGGAGCATCCGCAGCCAGTCGAAGCCTTGGTGGAGCATCAGCACCGCCGCGGCGACCGCCCAGTACGCCCGATCGAGGTGGACGGCCGCGCCGAGCGCACCGGCGACCACGGCCGCCACGCCGACGCGCAGGATCACCCGGCGCGAGTTGGAGCCGGGTTGCAATGCTTCCAGCAAGGTTGCCCGGACGCCCGGGTAGCCCAGTGGTATCTCGCCGGTTGTGGAGCCGGGAAGTTCGCGCGGGTCGCGGACCTGTGCCAGCAGCCGGCGGAGGTCGTCGGGCAGGTCAGCCGGCACCGGCGATTGCCGGCTGGCAGCACCCATCGCCTCGGCGAAACGCAGGTGCAACTCATGGTTGAGCGTGCGCAGGCGTCCGAGCGTGCCGCCGGCGCGCACGTGCGCCGGTTGTTGGCTGACCAGCACCGACCACGCCCGGTGCAGGGTGAATGCCGCGCGGTGGCGGGCCCGGCCTTCGCGGGCACTGCCGATCGCCGCGACGTAGTCGATCACCGCCGTGCCGGCGACCGCGACCGCGCTGCGTTCCGGTCCATGCGGCAGGAAAAGCGCGCCGCCCATGTGCACCAGCCACGCAAAGCCGCCGCCGGCCAGGACCAGCGTTGCCGCATGCAGCGGGGTCAGGTGCGCGGCCGGCATCGCGGTGCCCGCCGCGCAGGCCAGTGCGAACATGTAGGCGCCCGGCGGCCCGATCTGCAGGGCATTGCCCAGCCAGGTGGCGAGCATGGCGATGAGCGCGACCATCGATACCGTCGCCCACGCCGACGTCCCCGCCCACAACCCCAGACCGACCGCCAGCGCAAATGCCAATGCGATCACCGCGAGGTGCCTGGCGCGACTCAGGTAGGGCCGGCCGGCGCCGTACAACGCGGTGAATCCGCCGATGCCCGCCATCAGCCCGGCCGGTACGTCGCCAGCCAGCGCGCCGGCGACGACCGGCGCACCCATGCAGGCACTGGCGCGCAATGCGAACAGCCAGCGTCGCGGCGTGGGCGGCTGGATGTGCGCCATGCCGCGCAGCATGCGGCTGACGGGCGAGATCGGCGGCGTGGTCGACATGCGGCGATTGTGGCCGATCATCGTCTGGCCGGCACGGCGTTTCAGCCGCTGGCCTTGCCCGCGTAACGCTTCGGCGGCTCGTGCACGACGCTGTCTGGTTCAAGCTGGATGTGACGACGCAGCCACGCGGCGAACTCGACTTCCTGCATCGAGCCTTCGGCGAGGGCGAGTATTGAGATGTACTTGTCCTCGTTGCTTGCGACCAGGGTGAAGCCATTGAGCTGCAGGAACACCCGATAGCAGACATGCGCGGTGCGCTTGTTGCCGTCGACGACCGGATGGTTGCGCGCCAGCCCGAACGCGAGGCTGGCGGCAAGGTCGGCCAGGTCGGGTGGCGGATCGCCATACGCATGGAGTTGTTGCGGCCGCGCCAGGGCCGAATCCAGCAACCCGGCGTCACGCAATTCGCTGCCACCGCCATGCTCGGCGAGCTGGCGGTCGTGGATGGCCAGTGCGAGCGCCCTCTCGATCCAGATGATCATGGCCGTCACTGCGCCAGCTTGCGCAGCACGTCGCGGTCCTCGCGCATGATTCGCTCGGCAACTTCCATCTGTGCGGCCAGGGTTGGGTCATACACGGTGAGCTTGACGCCGTCGGGCGTCTCCAGCGCGAACAGCTCGTCGCCCTTTTCCAACCGCAGCCGGGCCATCAGTTCCTTGGGCAGGATGATGCCGGCGGAATTGCCGATGGTGGTGATCTTGAGCTTCATGGGCGTATACCAAGGGGAGGTAGTTATAACCGATGTTATATCGAATCCCGCGAAGACAAGCGACAACAAAAAAGGCTCCGCAGATGCGGAGCCTTGTCTCGTACGCCTGGCGGCAGCGGTCAGGACACCATCGGCTCGCTGAACGCCTCGATTTCGCCTTCGAACTCGTTGATCGGCACGCAGCTGCAGAACACGTTCTTGTCGCCGTAGACGTTGTCGACGCGGGCGACCGGCGGCCAGTACTTCTGCTGTTTCAGCACGGCCAGCGGGAATGCGGCCAGTTCGCGCGGATAGGCGTGGGTCCACTCGCTGGCGCTGACCTGGGCGGCGGTGTGCGGGGCGTGCTTGAGCGGGTTGTCCTCGCGGTCGAGCTTTCCGTCGGCGATCGCGCGGATCTCTTCGCGGATCTGGATCATCGCGTTGATGAAGCGATCCAGCTCGTGCAGCGATTCGCTCTCGGTCGGCTCCACCATCAGCGTGCCGGCGACCGGGAAGCTCAGGGTCGGGGCGTGGAAGCCGAAGTCGACCAGGCGCTTGGCGACGTCCTCGGCGCTGACGCCGGTGTCCTTCTCCAGCGGGCGCAGGTCGAGGATGCATTCGTGCGCGACCAGGCCGTTGCGGCCGGTGTACAGGGTGGGGTAGTGCGGCTCCAGACGCTTGGCGACGTAGTTGGCATTGAGCATCGCGATCTGGCTGGCCTTGCGCAGGCCCTGGGTGCCCATCAGGGTGATGTACATCCAGCTGATCGGTAGGATGGATGCACTGCCGAAGGTCGCGGCGCTGACCATGCCGCCCTTGCCGTCCTCGCCGAAAGCGCGTGGCAGGTACGGCGCCAGGTGCGACTTGACCGCGCACGGGCCAACGCCCGGGCCGCCGCCGCCGTGGGGAATGCAGAAGGTCTTGTGCAGGTTGAGGTGGGACACATCCGAGCCCCACTTGCCCGGCTTGGCCAGCCCGACCATCGCGTTCATGTTGGCGCCGTCGGTGTAGACCTGGCCGCCGTGCTGATGGACGATCTCGCAGATCTCGACCACGTCTTCCTCGAACACGCCGTGGGTCGACGGGTAGGTGATCATCAAGGCAGCGATCCGGTCGCTGTACTTCTCGGCCTTGGCGCGGATGTCCTCGACGTCGACATTGCCGTTCGCATCGCACTTGGTCACCACCACCTTCAGCCCGCACAACTGCGACGAGGCGGGGTTGGTGCCGTGGGCGGACTCGGGGATCAGGCAGATATCGCGCTGGGCCTGGCCGTTCGCGCGATGGTAGGCGCGGATCGCCAGGAGCCCGGCGTACTCGCCCTGGGCACCGGAGTTGGGCTGCAGGCTGACGTTGTCGTAGCCGGTGATTTCCACCAGCATCGCCTCCAGCCCGTCGATCAACTCCTTGTAACCAAGCGCCTGATCGGCCGGTGCCAGCGGATGGATGTTGGCGAACTCCGGCCAGGTGATCGGGATCATCTCGGCGGTGGCGTTGAGCTTCATCGTGCAGCTGCCCAGCGGGATCATGGTGCGATCCATCGCCAGGTCCTTGTCGGACAGCGCGCGCATGTAGCGCAGCAGTTCGTGCTCACTGTGGTGGGTGTTGAACACCGGGTGGGTCATGAACTCGCTCTTGCGCAGCAGTGCGGCCGGCAACGCATCGCTGGTCTCCGCATCCAGCGCGTCGATGTCGGTGATCTGCGCGCCGAACAGGCCGGCGACGGCAATCACGTCCTCGCGGGTGGTGGTCTCATCGAAGCTGATCCCGACACTGGCCTTGCCGATGGCCCGCAGGTTGATGTGCGCGCCCTGGGCCCGGTGGTGCAGTTCGGCGGCATCGATGCCGGTAACGTGCAGGGTGTCGAAGAAGTTGTCGCTGACGGCGACCCCGGCCTTGCGCAGCACACCGGCCAGGATCGTGGTCAGCCGGTGGGTGCGGCGGGCGATGCGGGTCAGGCCTTCGGGGCCATGGTAGACCGCGTACATCGACGCCATCACCGCCAGCAGTACCTGCGCGGTGCAGATGTTGGAAGTCGCCTTCTCGCGGCGGATGTGCTGCTCGCGGGTCTGCAGGGTCAGCCGATAGGCGGTGTTGCCCTCGACATCGACCGACACGCCGATCAGGCGGCCGGGCATCGATCGCTTGTACGCATCCCGGCACGCCATGAAGGCGGCATGCGGGCCGCCGAAGCCGAACGGCACGCCGAAGCGCTGGGTGTTGCCGACCACGATGTCAGCGCCCCAATCGCCAGGCGAGGCCAGCAGGGTCAGGGCGAGCAGGTCGGTTGCCACGCAGACGATGCCGCCGCGCGCGTGCACCGCCTCGGCCAGCGCAGCGTAGTCGTTTGCAGCGCCGAAGGTGTCGGGATACTGCAGCAGTACGCCAAAGGCCTCGACATCGGCGGCGCTGGCGTCATCGCCCACCATCAGCTCGATCTCCAGCGGTTCAGCGCGGGTGCGCATCACTTCCAGGGTCTGCGGATGCACGCCATTGGAGACGAAGAAGACATTGGTCTTGGCGCGACTGGAGCGGCGCGCGAGGGTCATTGCCTCGGCGGCAGCGGTGGCCTCGTCCAGCAGCGAGGCGTTGGCGATCTCCATGCCGGTCAGGTCCGCGCACATGGTCTGGAAATTGATCAGCGCCTCCATCCGGCCTTGCGAGATCTCGGCCTGGTACGGGGTGTAGGCGGTGTACCAGCCCGGGTTCTCCAGGATGTTGCGCAGGATGACGTTGGGGGTATGGGTGCCGTAATAGCCTTGGCCGATGAAGCTGCGGAAGACCTGGTTGCGGTCCGCGATGGTGCGGATCATGGCGATCGCATCCACCTCGGTTACGGCGTCTGGCAGCGCCAGCGATTCCGGCGAGCGGATCGAGGCGGGCACGATGGCATCGGTGAAGGCTTCCAGCGACTCGTGGCCGACGGTGCGCAGCATCTGCGCGATTTCGGTGTCGTTGGGGCCGATGTGACGTGAGACGAAGGCGTCGTGGTGCTCAAGCGCGCGCAGGGAGGATTGGGTGTCGTGGCTCATGGCAGGGGCGTCCGAAGGCTACGTGCGTGCCGCACGCGGGCGCCCCTCTGTCCTTTTGCCTGAGAGTTTTGGAAGCGCGGTCCGATACCACGGGACGGCTGCGCTTCACGCACCTTCGGCGCCGGATTCAACCGGTCTCTCCAGAGTTGTCACAACCGGTGGTACGGGAGCCTGAGCGATTACGGGCGTTGCGTCTTCGGCAGCGGGCCAGGCCTGCAGGGCATGGGCCGCTTCTCCCACCGGTTGTTTGCAGCTAGTGGTTTGCAGTTACCTCGGGATTATAAGCGGTTGCACGGACGGCCGGGCGTGCTTCGTATGCGCGAGTGCAAAGCCGTACCATGAGGGCCCCTCGAAGCCCTGGGATTTCCGTGCGTTCATTGCAATCGGCTGGCGGCTTGCGCCGGCTAACCTTCATCCTGGCCGGACTGTCCATGTTCGGCCCGTTCGCGATCGACACCATCTTCCCCGCGTTCCCGGCGATGGGAGCCGAGTTCGGCGCGGACAAGCTGGCGATGCAGCAGACCATCAGTGTTTACCTGATTGCCTATGCGGTGACCAGCCTGCTGCATGGGCCGCTTTCGGATGCGTTGGGGCGGCGCAAGGTGATCCTGGGGGGCTTGGCGGTATTTACCCTCGCCTCGGTGGGCTGTGCACTGTCGACCGACCTGACGACGCTGCTGGTGTTCCGTGCGGTACAGGGGTTGTCGGCCGGGGTGGGCCTGATCGTGGGTCGGGCGGTGATCCGTGACGTGCTGCACGGCGACGACGCGCAACGCTTGATGAGCCAGGTGTCGATGATCTTTGGCATTGCGCCGGCGATCGCGCCGGTCATTGGCGGCTGGATACTGGGCTGGAGCCACTGGTCGGTGATCTTCTGGTTCCTGGTGGCGTTCTCGGTGGTGTTGCTGGGCGTGACCTGGCGGATGCTGCCGGAAACCCATCCGGTCCAGGCACGTTTGCCGATGGTGCCGTCGCGGCTGTGGCGCGACTATCTCGCGATCCTGCTCAACCCCCGCTTCCAGCGACTGGCCGCGTGCGCGGCGCTTAACTTCTCTGCGTTGTTCCTGTTTATCGCCTCTGCGCCGGCGTTCGTGCTCGACTTGTTGCAGCGCCACGGGCAACCCATGGATGAAGGGGATTTCGGCTGGTTCTTCATCCCCATGATTGGCGGGATGGTGGCGGGTGCCTATCTGTCCGGGCGAGCCGCGGGCAGGATCAGTGGGGCAAGGTTGGTGGCGATCGGTTTCTCGGTGTCCGGAGTCGCCGTTGCGCTGGGGCTGGGCTACAACCTATGGACCGATACTCCACAAATGCCCTGGGCGATCATCCCGATCAGCCTCAATGCGTTCGGCATCGCGTTGGTGTTCCCGATCGTGACCCTGGCCATCCTGGACATGTATCCACGCATGCGCGGCGCAGCCTCGTCATTGCAGGCATTCACCTCGCTGGTGCTGAACGCAGTGATTGCCGGCGTGGTTTCGCCGTGGCTCAGCCATAGCGCGTTGTGGCTGGCGCTGGCGGCAGCGGTGTTGGTATTCACGGGCTGGTTGTTCTGGCTGTGGGAGTCGCTATCGGCGCGGACTGCCGCGGGCAACAGCCATGGCGCGGGCAGGATGCCAAACGAGTCGATCTGACCGGCCGTTGGGCCGGTCAGGTGTCACACGACAAAGGCCGGCTTGCGCCGGCCTTTGTCGTTTCTGCTGCCCGGATTGCCGGGCGATGGGTTATCGCGACTCAGTTGTCGGTATCGGCCCCGGGTGGCGCGTTGGCGTCGGGTTCGGCTGGCGCTTCCGCCTTCGCCGCGGGCTCGGCTCCAGGCGTGGACGCCGGGACGGCTGCCGCCACCGCGCTGGGCTGCCAACCGCAGGTGCCACCTTCGTTTTGCTGCTTCAGCCAGCCTTGCAGCGGGGCGAAATACTCCAGAATCGCGGACGCGTCCATCTGCTCGCCGCCGGTCAATTCCTTCAGGGTTTGCTGCCATGGCTGGCTGGCACCCTTGCTCAACATCGCCTGCAACTTCTCGCCAGCCGCCTTGTTGCCGTAGAAACTGCACTCATGCAGCGGGCCGGTGTAGCCGGCCGCATCGCATAGCGACTTGTAGAACTGGAATTGCAGGACGTGGGCGAGGAAGTAGCGTGTGTACGGGGTATTTCCCGGAACATGGTACTTGGCGCCCGGATCGAAGAACTGCTCGCCGCGCTCCTGCACCGGTGCCACGCCCTGGTATTTGGCCTTCAGGTCCCACCAGGCCTGGTTGTAGTGGTCCGGCGTGATCGAACCGTCGAACACGCCCCAGCGCCAGCGGTCGATCATCAGCCCGAACGGCAGGAACGCAACCTTGGACAGCGCCATGCGCATCTGGGCATTGATCAGTGCCTCCTCGCCTTGTTGCTGGGCATCGACCAGGCCGATCGACTCCAGGTATTTCGGCGTCATCGCCAGCACCACGGTGTCGCCGATCGCCTCGTGGAAGCCGTCGTGGGCGCCGGTCTGGAAGATCGGCGGCAAATCGTTGTAGGCCAGGTAGTAATACACGTGGCCCAGCTCGTGGTAGATCGTGGTGAAGTCTTCCTCGTTCGGGTGGATGCACATTTTGGTGCGCACATCGCCTTCCATGTTCATGTCCCACGCGCTGGCGTGGCAGACCACGTCGCGGTCGCGCGGTTTGATGAACTGGGCCTTCTCCCAATAGCTGTCAGGCAGCTTCTGCAGGCCCAGCGAGACGTAGAAGTCCTCGGCACGCTTGGTCATCTGTTTCGCCGAGGCGTCCAGTGCATCCTGTTCAAGCTGGGCCAGCGCGGCCGGATTGCGTTCGCCGCTGTATTGGGCGAGCTTCTGGGCGTGGATCTGGCGGTAGCGGGATTCCAGCGACGTGGTGATATCCAGGCTGCCGGCGTTCTCGTAGGGCGCGACGATATCCCACAAACTGCTCCAGTCCTGCTGCCACATGTTGCCCATCAAGTGCGCTGGCAACATGCCACCAGCGACTTCGGCCTTGTCCGCGCCGTATTCGGCGGCCATCCGGGTGCGGGTATAGCAATGCAGTTGCTCATACAGCGGCTTGACCTGGCTCCACAACCGGTCGGTTTCCGCCGCCAGTTCGACCGGACTCATGTCATAGCCCGAACGCCACATCTCGCCGGCATCGGCGAAGCCCATCTCATCGGCGCCCTTGTTCACCAGCTCCACGAACCGCACGTAATCCTTCCGCATCGGCTGGGAGATCGTGTGCCAGCCGCGCCACGCGTCGAGTTGGGCGTCGTAATCGCGGCTGTTGCGTAGCACCTCTTCCAGCGCACCGAGTTGGCGACATTGTTTGGCATCGCCTTCGCCGGTGCAGTACTCGCCGGCGCCGTAGACGCCTTCCATCCTGGTGGCGATGCGCGTCAATTCCGCCAGTTCGGCCGGGTCCGACGGTGCCGGCATCGAGGTGGAGAGCTTCAGCAACTGGATCGAGCGCGCGGTTTCCGGCGACATCTGCTGGCCTTCGAAGCGCTTGGCCTGCTTGATCCAGGTGTTGAGCTGGGACAGGTAGCGCTCGTTGGACTTGGCCGCCAGAAGTTGGGTGTCGTCGCCTATGTAGGTAGAGGACAGCCATTGCGGCGTGGTCAGCTCGGGGTACATCGCCTTGATCTCGGCATTGACCCGGGCGACGAACTGATCCGCCGTCTCGTTGGCTGGCGCGGGGGCCGTGGCAGCCGGGGGAGCTTCGCCAGGAATGGGGGATTTGTCGCAGCCGGCAAGCCCGAACACGGCTGCGGTAATGCTGATCGCCAGTAATGCGCGTGCGAGTTTCATCTGGGGAGGCTCCCTTTGCATGAAGCGCGTGCGTCGCGCCGAACCTAGGAAGGCTAGAGCCACCTCAAGCGCCGCGCAAGCGGGCGTCAAGGTGCGCCGGGAGACCGGCCAATGCGTTGGGTACGTCTTCCATCGCTGCCTGAGTGCGCCGCCGGCAATGCGTACAGCAGTCCGATCGGATTGTGATGGCTGACGCAAAATGTCACTTTCCCTGAGCCAGGGAAAAGGCCGCTTCTGCCTTCAGGGGAGATGGCAGATAGAGGGGATTTGCGTGGAACCGGTCGCCAAGCAAACGTCCCGTTGCGCTTAAAATCCCTTAACTTCCATTAAGTTCTCTTAAAATCAGACAACTTGAAGATAAAGCACCACTGGGTAGCGGGTTTTATAAGCCTGAATCACTCGTTTAGGTAAGGCCGGATGTCACAAAAAATTGATTTGACACCCCGATAGTTAACAGGAAGGGTGACGCTGAGCGGCAGGTTGTGGTCCGGATGCCTGCTTGCGTATTTACCCGGTACGACTCACCCGGGACGACTCACCTGAAGCGACAACGATGAGGAACGGCATGAAAAATACGGCTCGAATCCTGGCTATGACGGCAGCCCTGACGGTGGCGGCATCTGGGTCCGTCTTTGCGCAGAAGCAAGTCGTGATCAGTGGCAGCAACTCGCAGACGGTCAATGTCTCGGGAAGCATCAGCAACGAGGCGCGATCCGGCGCCAAAGCCCAGGTCAACATCGGATCAATCAGCGGTAGCAAGGCCAAAGTCGGTAGCAATAGCCAAACGGTTTCGGTGAGTGGCTCGATCCACAACCAGGCGTCGGGCTCCGGCTCCAAGGCCATCATCAACATCGGTTCGGTCAGCGACGAATAGCCGCACCTCCATCAGCTCCCATGCCGGGCCCGCCTGGGAGTGGTTTGCCAAAGGGCCAATGCGTGCGTACCCCCTTACCCACAAGATGAGGAAACACCCATGAAGAAGTCATACGTGCTGTTGATCGCCGCCGCTGTGTTGATGTCGAGCACCGCTTATGCCGAAGTCAAAATCGGTGGCAACAACGACCAGACCACCACCGTCAACGGAGCCATCGCCAATACTGCGGTAGGCGCCATGACCACGGCGACCCAGAACGTTTCGTCCAACAAGGGCAACGTCAAAATTGGTGGCAACAACACGCAGACCACAACGGTCAATGGTGCGATCGCCAACACCGCGACCGGTGCCATGGCAGAAGCGAAGCAGAACGTTTCGTCGAACGAAGGCGAATAAACCTCGCTGATCAACGCCGCACGCATCGTGCGGCGGTAGATGGTGGGGCGGCCGGCAGCAACGGCTGCCCCACCACCCAGTGAGTTGTAAATGGAGGAGCAATCGCATGAGCATGCTCACAATCAGCATCCGTACCGCAGGGCTGGCGTTGGCGCTCACTGTCCTGGCGCCGCTGGCACAAGCGCAGCAATCCGACGTGACCCCGCGCCGCGGAATCGATCCGTGGGACCGGGCCAAGGTTACCCAGGTCCAGGCGAAGCGCTGGGTCGGTTTTGGCACGCGACAGAATGCCGAGGACACCGAGGTCATCAATAGCGGCCCCGGGGGTGCCAAGACCTGCATCACCAACGTGGGCACCACCGCGCAATCACCTACCACGGTCGGCAATTTCACCCCGCGTTATGGCCCCAGCCCGCGCGGCCAGCAGCAAGAGCGGGTAGTAGTGGTCAACGGCAGCGTGATCAACGTCTGCAAGTAGACGTCCCAACACATCAAGTGCATGTGCGCCGGATCCCGGTCGAGAGCGCTTGGGCGACATTTCTTTTCGACACGGATAGATACGACGGATGACAAAACAACAGGGGCAGGCGCGCAACGCTCGCGCAGGAATGAAGGTGGTGGCGATGGCCGCTGCGGTGACGCTGCTGGCCGGTTGCAGCACGCTGGGCAAGAACGGTCCTCGCAAGCACGCCGACTTCTACAGCCAGGCTCCGGTGGAGGATCGCCCGGTGGTGTGGCCGGTGCGTTCAGTCAGCAGCTTCAATGACTCGCTCTCGTGCATGGATCGGATGTTGCGCGACCACCACATCAACCAGGTCACCGTCACGTCCAAGGAAATTCCCGATGCGTCCGGCAAGGTATACGTCGCGGCGACCGACATGCTGATCACGTCGCTGTCGGAGATGTCCCGGCTCAGCAACACGTTCCGCTTCGTCGATTACGAGGTAAACCCGCTCAACCAGGACACCGTGCAGACCCTTAGTGGACTGATGCTGCAGAGCAACCAGATGATGATCCAGATGCCGCAGCTGTATGTGTCCGGCGCGATCAGTTTCCTGGACCAGAACGTCATGATCGACCGCCGCGGACTCGGTGCCGCGTCGGCGGATGCGGAAATCGGTTGGTCGCGCGACATTGCCGGCAGCGTCATGGGGATGGACTTCCACCTCGGCGACTTCATCAGCCGCACGCTGATTCCCGGGCTCCATTCGGCCAACGAGATCACCATCGCGGCCAAGGGGTCGGGCGTCGATATCGGCGGTCGTATCAAGAAGGCGGGTGTGCAGATCGAGGTCGGCGGAGACTACTCCCAGGGCGTCGGCCCGGCGGCGCGTACCCTGATCGACCTGAGCATGATCGAACTGGTCGGCAAGTGGGCCCGGGTGCCGTACTGGCAATGCCTCGCGCTCGACCAGGCGCATCCCGACTTCCAGCGCCAGTTGCGGCAGTGGTACCTGGAGATGGACGAAGGCGACAGGTTGTCGTTCATCCAGCGCGGCCTGCGGGCCAAGGGTTATTACGACGACGACGTCTCTCCGCTCCAGATCACGCCGGAACTGCGAAGCGCGATCCAGCGCTTTCAGCTCGACCAAGGCCTGGCGGCGACCGGCCAACTGGGTTTTGAGACCTATGAACACCTCGCGCGCGACTACGTTCGCAGCGATGGCGATGGACATTTCGTGCAGGTCGGTTGGGGCGATACCGGTTTGACCGCAAGCCATGTGCCGATGGCCTCCCGGAGCGAGCCCAGGAATGGTGCTCCTGCGCTGGGTTCGACCGAACCGCGTCCGCCACAAGTCGAGATCACGCTGCCGACACCCGGTAACGCGCGTCGACTTGGTGAACTGCTTTCGTTCAACATCAGCGTCGACCGGACGGCGTACCTGCAGTGCTACTACCAGGATGCAAAAGGCACGATTGCGCAGATCTACCCCAATCCGATGCAGCCGGTCGGCGTGGTCGAAGGCAATCGCGCGTTGATGGTGCCCGACATGAGCAACCCGCAGAGTTTCGCGATCGAGCTGACCGCGTCGGGCACCGAGGGATTGCGCTGCCTGACCAGTCCGCTTGATCCCTCGTCGCTGCTGCCGGCCCAACTGCAGGCGCCGGTACTGACGCCTATCGACGCGGTATCGCTGGATGCGGTGGAGCAGGCGTTCCGGTCGGCAGTCGGGGCCGGGGTTGGCGCTGGCAATGCGCAATGGTCGGTTACGCCATGACCTGGGCGGGCCTGCGATGATCGGTTGGATGATCGCAGGCGGTAGGCGTGGCACCCTGCTTTGCGGCGCCGCGTTGCTGATCGGGCTGGTCGCTGTGGTCCATGCGGAGATCGTGCCGGTAACGCCACCGTTGGTGCTCGCAGCTCCACAAATGCCGGAGTCGCCGGAAACTGCAGTTGCCGGAACTTCGGACTCGGTCTCCGCCGCAGGCATGCGGGCGGAGATCGTGCCGCCCCGGCCCGAGCGGGTCGATGCGGCTTCCACTGCGGTCGGGGGAGTGCCCCCTCCGTCGGACCTGGCGCTCCCCGCGCCGACGCTTTCGCCGCCGTCCAGCAGCAATATCGTTTGGCCGTACAGCCCGTCCGGGATGCCCGCGAGCGACGATGGTGCGGTCGTGGTGGATGTGCCGGGGGCGGAGGGTGGTGCCGTGATCCCGACTGACGCCCCGGCGGAAGTCGTGACCGGATTGAATGATCCGTTGCAGCGGGCACTGGCGGCTTATCGGGGCGATGCGGATCCGCGCAGTTATGCCGAGGCGGCCCGCTGGTTCAAGGTTGCCGCTGACGCAGGTGACCGTCGAGCGGCGATGGCATTCGCCTACCTGCAGGGACTCGGTCTGGGCGTGGCGCGAGATCCGGCCACCGCGCGCCGCAACCTGCAACAGATCAGCGCCGCTGGGGTTGCGCGGGCCGATTACCTGCTCTCGTTGCTGGCTGCTGCTGATCGACGTCGCGGAGGCCAGAAACAGCAGGCCGCGCTGCGTGAGCGCGCCGCGCGTGCCGGCGATGGCGTCGCGCAAAATGCCATGGGTGTGCACTACCAGGTGCAGGGTGATCGCACCACGGCGCAAATGTGGTACCAGCGTGCCGTCGACAACGGCAGTGCGGCTGCCAAGCTCAATCTCGCCAGCCTGGCGCGTGGCGATGAGGTCCGTCGACAAGTCGAGGCCGGTGCCGACGCGGCTGTCGACGGTGATGCCGAGTCCCTGTTTTCGCTGGCTCGTCGCTACCATCGTGGCGACGGCGTGACCGTCGATTACGGCAAGGCCTTGGGGCTGTATCGGGACGCAGCGGCGCAGGGCAGCAAGCCTGCCCAGCAGATGCTCGGTCTGATCCAGTCGCGCACGCTCCCCGATGGCGGCTTCGACCCGACCTGGATGCGCCAGCTGGCTTCAGCGGCGGTGGGTCAGTCGGGAGGCAATCTGGTTTCCAGCATCACTTCGGCCGCGCAGCCGCGACTCGACGACCCGTTGGCCGGACTTTCCGATCTTGGCCTCTGACTTCCACTGAGTATTTCCCTCGCTCAGTGGACCCCCGACAGGAGCATTCCGTGACCTTCGATAACCAGACCTTCCGTAACCAGCCCCCGCACAGCCAGTCCCGCCGTTACCACGCCGTACCCACACCGGCCACTCGCCGCCGTTCGGGTCTCCTGCTCGCGTTTGGCGGACTACTGGTGGCCTCACTGGCGATGCCCGCAATCGCCCAAAACGTGGTGGAGATCGGCGCCGATGGAAGCGTCAAGATCAACGCGGGCGACGGTACCGTGGTCCAGGCCGGTGCCGCCGGAACCGAGGTGCGCACGCACGGCGCCACGGTGGAGGCGAGTGGGCAGCAAAATCTGTCTTCGCGCACCGGCAACTATCAAACCGATGGCGACAACACCCAGCACACGCAGGTGGACGTCCAGGGCGATGGCGGCGTGCACGTCATCAGTGCCGGTGGCGGTCGAGCAACCAGCACCGTCAATGGACGGACCATAACGTCCTCGTCCTCACAGCGCGGTGGGACGACCAGTTACGCCAATCAAGATCTGTCCGGGAGAGATTTCGCCGGCCGGCAACTGGGGGGCGTGACGTTCGTCAATTCCCACTTGGCGGGAGCGAGCTTCCGTGATGCGGTCCTGGTCGAAGCCAGTTTCGCCAATGCCAATCTGGATAGCGTCGACTTCCGCGGGGCCAACCTGCGAGACGCCACGCTGGCCAATGCGATGCTGTCGGGCGCACGCTTCGACGGTGCGACCTGGGTTGACGGCCGTATCTGTGGCAGTGGCTCGGTCGGCGTTTGCCGCTGAGCGAGGCGTACGTCCACTCGCCTGCATGGCCATGCCCGGCCATGGTTCAGGTATCCAGCCGGGTATCTAAACGATCAGACGCCGGTGCGGCAGCTCGACCAGCCCACGCTGGGCCAACCAGTGCCATGCACTATCAGAGTCGCGTTCAAAATACGCCCGTGCCGAGCCGAGCCTGAAGGTGTAGCCCCAAGCGTCCATGTCGGTGAGTATGCGATCGCGGCCGACATCGGGCAGCTCGTCGCCCAGCAACGCCTGCAGCACGCAAACCGCATCCTCCTCCTCGATGGAGTCGGTGGCGTCGGTGTGCACGACAGCACGACGCTCGGGCGGCAACACGATTAGATGCGCCGCCTCGTGCAGCAAGGAGTGCACCGGGGTATCGGCGCGGGCATGGACGGTGGTGCCGATCAATCCGGCTTCACACTCGCCCCAATAGCTCCCCGGAATGGGCTCGCCATCGGCAACCTTTGCCAATTGCAGCCCATAACGTGCCAGTAGCGCGGCAGGAGCGGCGAAGCCGGTGTCAGCGAGCGTGAGCATAGGGTCTTGCCCGAAGTCCTTATCCGGACAATACAGTCGTGTTCAGCCGTTGGCGAACGCCCGTGATTCGGCTTTTTCGGGCAGGCAGACCGAGATATCCAACACCTTGTTGTCGCCTTCGCCCAGCAGGTCGACCTTGACCGCATCGACGTCGACGTTGACGTACTTCCTGATCACCTCGAGCAATTCGCGTTGCAACATCGGCAGGTAGTCGGGCCCGCCACGACTGGCGCGCTCGTGGGCAACGATGATCCGCAAGCGGTCCTTGGCGACCGATGCGGTCTGCTTCTTGACCAGCAGGAAATCGAACAAACCCATGTCTATCCTCCGAACATCTTGCTGAAGAAACCCTTTTTCTCGGGGTTCACAAAACGCATTGGGCGGGTGTCGCCAAGCAGCCTGGCGACCGCGTCGTCATAGGCCTGTGCCGCGTCGGTCTCGCTGTCGAGGATGACCGGCTCGCCCTTGTTGGAAGCGTGCAGGACGTCGCTGGACTCGGGGATCACGCCAATTGTCTTCAAGCCCAGGATTTCCTCCACATCACCGATGCTCAGCATCTCACCCGACTCTACCCGCTTGGGGCTGTAGCGGGTCAGCAGCAGGTGTTCCTTGACCCGCTCGCCGTTCTCGGCACGGCGGGTCTTGGACGCCAGCAAGCCTAGGATGCGGTCGGAGTCGCGTACCGAGGAGACTTCCGGGTTGACCACCACGACCGCCTGGTCCGCAAAATACATCGACAGGTAAGCACCTTTCTCGATCCCGGCGGGGGAGTCGCAGACGATGTAGTCGAAGTCGTCTGCAGCCAGATCGTCCAGGACCTTCTGCACGCCTTCAACCGTCAGCGCATCCTTGTCCCGGGTCTGCGAGGCGGCCAGCACGTACAGGTTCTCGAAACGCTTGTCGCGGATCAGTGACTGCTTCAGGGTCGACTCGCCATTGACCACGTTGACGAAGTCGTACACCACGCGTCGCTCGCAACCCATGATCAGGT
Source organism: Lysobacter sp. A378 (assembly GCF_054052125.1). Lineage (NCBI taxonomy): Bacteria > Pseudomonadati > Pseudomonadota > Gammaproteobacteria > Lysobacterales > Lysobacteraceae > Lysobacter > Lysobacter sp. A378. The sequence goes on from NZ_JBSVRK010000001.1 coordinate 1,094,649, forward strand.
CCAGGTTGCGCAAGCCGACGTCGAAGTCGATGACGGCCACCTTGTGGCCGCGACGTGCAAGCCCACAGGCGAGGCTGGCGCTGGTGGTGGTTTTGCCCACGCCTCCCTTGCCCGAGGTGACAACGATGATTTCGGCCAAGTTCAAATCCTCCAGTTCATGGGTGCTGCGGGGGAATGCATCGATGTAGCGTCTGCAGCGCCCGGCGAGATGCCAGGCCGGCTGCAACTGCCCGGTTGCCGATTGGGCGCAACGCGACAGCATGCACGGTTTTCATTCACGGTGTGTCCAGTGCGGCCAGTTGCAATTGTCCGTCCTGCAGCCAAGCCTGGACGGCGCGACCACGCAACTCCGCCGGAATGTCTTCCAGCACCTTGTAGTGGCCGGCGATGGCGATCAGTTCAGCATGGAATTCGCGACAGAAAATGCGTGCCTGTTCATTGCCCTGGGCGCCGGCGAGGGCGCGACCGCGTAACGGGCCATAAATGTGGACCGAACCGTCGGCAATCACTTCTGCACCAGCACTGACGCCGGTCAGCACGGTGAGGTCACGGTGGTCTGCGTAGACCTGCTGGCCGGAACGAACCAGCGTCGCATGGATCATTCCGGGGCTTGCCTTGCTTGCGGCCGCCTTCGCAGGAGTTGCTGGTTGCGGGGCCGTCTTTTCACGCGGCGGGGCCGCCGCTGGCACCGCAGCCGGTGAGGTCTCGTCCCCGCGCTCGTACTGGGCGCGGAACTTGGCCAGAAGCGGCAAGCCAAGCGCATCCGCCAGTTGCTCGGTATCACTGGAACCATAAGCCAGGGCGACCGGCAGTACGCCTGCCTGGCGCAACCCGTCCATCAGCGCACCCGCCGTGGCCAGGTCGGGCATCTGGCCCAAGCCGCCAAAATCGATTACCACGGCCGCGTTCTTGAACAGATTGGGCGCGCGTTGCACCCGGCTGCGCATTTCCTCGGTCAACCTGGGGACATCCAGCGAGCGTATGCGCAGGTTGGCAATTCCGACCTGGCCGATCTTGAGCTCACCTGCGGGCTCGTAATCGGTCACCGCCGTGCTCAACGGTTGGTCCCGGTCAGTTGTGTTGCCAGGTCTTTGCCCGGCAGCGTGCGTGACCGGGCCCACGGCAGGCCTGGCAGATTCCCGCCATAGGTCTGGCGGATCCAGGGGTAGCTGCACAATTGCTTCATCAACATCGCCGCACGCAGCCCGGTGCCGTCCATGACGTGTTGCCCGACTTCGCGGAAGCCGAAACTGCCATGGAACAACAACACCGGATCGCTGGAACCATCCAGGAAGATCTCGCAAGCCATCTGCGGGTAGCGCAACTCCGCATAGCTTTGGGCATCGGCATAGAACGCACGGCCGACACCGCCGCCGCGTCGCCGGCTGGCCACCACGATGCGGTCGATGTAGAAGAAGTCCGGATGACGCTGACAGAACCAGCGGAAATTGCTGCTGTCATGGGAGGCATGGCTGCCCATCCCGATCAGGAAGCCGGCCAGGGTGCCGTCACGCTCGGCGACGCGGAAATACTCCGCCGTTTCGAAGAAATGGCGCAATCGCCCGGCGTCCAGTGGCAGGATCGCAGGTCCGGCAGCGTTGTTGAGGGCAAGGACGGAATCCAGCTCGTGCTCAAGCACGTCGCGGACAACGATCGACATTCCGGGCTCCAGGGGTTGTTACTTCGCGTGGGGTCGCGTTTCCAAGGCCAATTATCGCATGGGTCCCGGCGTGCGGCGAACAGATTTCAATCGACCGATGGGGTCCGGCGCGCATTCAGCATGACTTTCGGCGCCCCCTCAGGCCACCCGATGCCGGTAGCATGCGGTGATGCTGAGCCGCCTTAACCACAGCCGACTGTTGCGCTTCGCCGGCCTCCTCACGTGGGGCATGGTTGGGCTGTGGCCGATTCAGCTATGGCTGGCTCCGGGCGGGCTGGAATTCCTGCCGGCTGTCAGCGGCCAACCGTTTTACCTGCTGATCGCGCGTTGGGTTGCGTTGTACCTGACTTTCGGCGGCGCGTACTGGTGGCTGACCCGCGACCTGGGGCCGCGCCGCACCGACTATCTGTCCCTTGTCCTGCTGCTGGTGCTGACGATCTGCGCGGTGGGCATCAGTTACCTGTCACGCACCGGTCTGGGCAGTGTCCTGCTGATGGTGGTGGCTGGACTGCTGCCATGGCTGTTATCGCTGCGGGTGGGAGTGGGTTGGCTGGTCGGGGGCAATCTTGCGATCACGCCGGCGTTTGTTGCGTTGGGCATGCCGGTGCTGGTGGCCTTGATGCAGTCGCTGGCCTATATGGGGTTTTCCAGTCTGGTGTTTGTCACCGCGCTGGTGGCCCGCCAACAGGCCCAGGCCCGTGAGGAGCAGCGTCAGCTGAACGCCGAGTTGCATGCCACGCGCCTGCTGTTGGCAGAGAGCGCGCGAATCAATGAGCGCACCCGCATCTCCCGTGAGCTGCATGATTTGCTGGGCCACCATCTGACGGCGCTGAGCCTGAATCTGGAGGTGGCCGGGCATCTGACCGATGGCCGGGCGAAGGAGCACGTCGTCCAGGCCCACACCCTGGCCCGCTTGCTGCTGACGGACGTGCGCGAGGCGGTCAGCCATTTGCGGGTGGAAAAGGCGATCGACCTTGCGCTGACGCTGCGTCCGTTGGCCGAGAACATCTTCACCCCGAAGATCCACATGGATATCGAGGAGCCGCTGACGGTGGACGATCCGGAGCGTGCGCACGTGCTGTTGCGTTGCACCCAGGAGATCATTACCAACGCGGTGCGCCATTCGGCTGCCGGCCATCTGTGGATCCATTTCAGGCGCGAAGATGGATGCATCGTTATGACGGCCCGCGACGATGGGCGAGGTGCCAGCCAGGTTGCCATCGGCAACGGACTGCGGGGTATGCGCGAACGCCTCGCCCAGTGTGGCGGTGATTTGACCATTGAAACCCGGCCACAAGCAGGCTTCCGCCTGCATCTTGTGTTGCCGCTGTCGGCAGACGCCGTGGCGGCTACCCGCGAAGGAGTGAAAGCATGACCCCCAATCCGATCAAACCCCGTCATCCGGACAAGCCGATAACCGTCCTGATCGTCGATGACCAGACCCTGGTTCGCCAGGGGGTGCGGTCGCTGCTGGAACTGGCCGAGGGCATCGAGGTCGTTGCCGAGGCTGGCGACGGCAAGCACGCGGTCGAGCTCATACCGCAGGTCCAGCCCGACGTGGTGCTGATGGACATGAGGATGCCGGTGATGTCGGGGCTGGAGGCGCTGCAGGAGCTGGCCCGCCGGGACCAGCTGCCGCCGACGATCATCCTGACCACGTTTGATGACGACCAGATGGTGCTGGCTGGGATCAAGGCAGGGGCCAAGGGCTACATGCTCAAGGATGTGTCGCTGGAGCAACTGGTGGGAGCGATCCAGACCGTTGCCGGTGGCGGCTCACTGGTCCAGCCGGCAATGAGCCAGCGCCTGCTTTCGGGGCTGGAACACATGCGCAACGAGTTCGTCAGCCTGGATCGGCCCGATCCGTTGACCGAACGCGAGACCGAAATACTGCGATTGATGGCGGGAGGGTTTTCCAACAAGGAGATCGCCAATTCGCTGGGAGTGGCCGAAGGCACCATCAAAAACCACGTCTCCAATATCCTGTCCAAATTGGGTGTGCGCGATCGCACGAGAGCGGTGCTGAAGGCATTTGAGCTGCAGTTGGTGTAAATACCGGACAATTTCGTGATTCTTGTGACCTGGCTGACATGCGACAGACCCGTTTTCCTTGCTAGGATTACGGGTCTGCCCCCCGTCCCATTCCGGGTCTGGCCCTGGAGAGAACCTGTATGACCCGTTTGATCGAATTCCTGATTTCGCTGGCAATCGTGGCCGTGGCGTTCCTCGTCATCGGTTTCTTCCTGCCATCCACCCGTCACATCCAGCAGTCGGTGGAGACCAATCGCAAGATGACGATTGTCTATGACACCCTCAACAGCTTTGCCCGTTTCGACGATTGGAACGTGCTTCCGCTGCGGGATCCGTCGATGGATATCAAGCTTTCCGGCCCGGAAAGCGGGGTTGGCGCGGAGCTGAACTACAGCTCTGATGCGAAGGGCGTGGGAGACGGCAGCTGGAAGCTGGTGGACAGCCAGCCGCGCAAAAGCGTGAGCTTCGAGGTCGTCAACAACGAACCCGGTACCAACAAGCGCACCAGCTACATACTGGAGCCGACCGGACGCAGCAATCGCAACGTCAAGATCACCCAGACCTACGACGTTGATTACGGAATGAACCTGTTTGGCCGCTACGCCGGCATGTATGTCACCAGCGGCATGGGCGACCGCATGAAGATGAGCCTGAACCGGTTCAGCAACATGCTCGCTGCGGTGCCGAACTACGACTATGCAGAGCTCAGCAAGGACAACCCGGAGATGGCTCCGAAGGTGATCGAGCGCCCGGCGGTCAACATGCTGGTAGTCGGTGCGGCCGTGGAGCGTAACAACGAAGTGGTCCAGCGCACGATGAAGAACAACATGCAGTGGATCGAGAAGGTCATGAAGGCCAATAACCTCGAACCCGCAGGTCCGGTGCGCATCATCACCAATGAATTTGGTGCCGAAACCTACGCGTTCGATGTCGCCCAGCCGGTGCGCAAGGCTGGCAGTGGCGCGGACAAGAAGTCGGCTGCCGACGAGACGGACGCTGACGAGACCGCAGACGATGCCGGGGCGGATGCCGCCGATATCGCCGCCGCCAATGCGGCCCCCGGTCCGGTGGTGAAGCTGGACATCAAGTTGGAAGGTCCGGTGACCCAGGTGTTCGAGGAGCCCGCCAGGGTGGCCATGGTTCCGTTTGTCGGTCATATGGCCAACATGCCCAAGGTGCGTGATGCCCTGCGGGCCTGGGTGATGACCGGCGGCGATGAAACCGCCGGGCGTCCGTACGAGGCCTGGATCAACGGTATCGACAAGGGCTTTACCGAGGACGGGGAGTTCGAGGTGTACTGGACGCTGCGCTAAGCAGACGCTGTACCGGACTTGAGATGCGCCGCGGATCCCGCGGCGCATTTTTTTTGGGTGCCCCGATGGGTAGCCCTGCTATCTTGGACGACCTGTCGCGAGGCCATCGAATGATCACGACCGCTGATCCAACCCGGGTCGCCCGGCCCCTGCGGGCACTTGCCGCGCTGGGCGCTGTGCTCGCCGCGGCCTCGGTCGCACTGTTTGCCTATGCCGCCCATTCCGCCGAGCCTGAGGTCCAGGCGAGCCTGCACTCGGCGGCGCTGTTTGCGTTCGGCCACGGCATCGCGCTGGCCGCGCTGGCCCCGGTTGCAAGGCGGCGATTGACAGCGATCGCGCTGGGGATGCTGTTGCTTGGCACGCTGCTGTTTTCTGGCAGCTTGGTGAGTGCGCATGGGTTAGGCACACCGACCTCGCTCGCACCGCTGGGCGGCGGCCTGATGATCCTCGCCTGGCTGCTGTGGGCGGCCGACAGCGTGAGGCGCTGAGATGCCACGGCATTCGCGCGGATTCGATACCGCGGCGGCGCATGCCCACCTGGCCCGGCGCGATCGCGAGCTGGGCAGCTGGATGCGCCGGCTCGGCGTGATCGACCCCGATCCTCGCTGGCGCAAGTCGTTCGACCCGGTCGATGCGCTGGCCCGCGCGATCCTCTACCAGCAGCTCAGCGGCAAGGCTGCGGCGACGATCGTCGGACGGGTCGAGGCGGCGATCGAAAGCGACCGTTTCCACTGCGACACCTTGGGCCGTTGCGACGATCCGACCCTGCGCGCATGCGGGGTGTCCGGCAACAAGGTGCTGGCGTTGCGTGACCTGGCCCTGCGCGAGGCGGCCGGCGAGATTCCGACCCTGCGGCGGATGGCGACGATGGACAATGACGCGATCATCGACGCGCTGGTGCCGGTGCGCGGTATCGGCCGCTGGACCGTGGAAATGATGTTGATGTCCCGTCTTGGTCGCCCCGATGTACTGCCGATCGACGACCTCGGCATCCGCAAGGGCGCCCAGATCGTCGACAAGCTCGAGGTGCTGCCGAAGCCGAAGCAACTCGCGCAACTCGGTGAACGCTGGGGGCCATACCGCAGCTACGCCAGCTTCTACCTGTGGAAGATTGCCGACTTCGCGGTCGAGGCGAAGACGCCGACCAAGCGCTCGCAGGACTGAGCCGGACGCCGTCTGGTCATTCGGTTTCTTGGGGAGCCCAACGCCAGTGCCACGGCTCGTAGACGATGCCGTGGGGATTGTCGCGGGGGTAGCTCATGGCGAAGCCGTGGCTGCCGGCGGTGGCGGTCAGCCAGTCGAACGCGGGCGTCTGTTCGAAGGTCTCCTCGGCCGGCGGTTCGCCCGGGGTGCCGATGTCGAGAGCAAAACCTGAGTGGTGCTCGCTGTAGCCGGGTGCGGCGTTGACACGGAGGATCTCCGGGACTGCCTGTCCGCGCGCGAGTTTTCTCTCGAAGATGCCCAGCTGGTAGTCATGGCTGCGATAGCCGGAGATCGCCTCCAGCGCCACGCCTGCCTGTCTGGCGGCCTCACGCAGGTGGGTCCACGCACGGGCGGCGCCGGCGCGCAGCCACAACGGGCGCCGGTAGCGGTCCAGGCCGGCCAGGGTGAGCCAACCGGGCTCGGCCACCAGCGGCAGGCCGGTGCGCTCGCCATAGCCGTCATCCAGGCCGAGTGCGTCCAGCCGTTCACGCAGTCCGTCCAGGGGCAGCTCGTCCGGCTGGAGCCGGCTCGACCAGGCGTGGCCCGGATGGAGCACGCCGCGCTGTTTCGCCAGCACCTCCAGGGCCGCCGTGACGCCGGGCTCCCGGGTCAACCGGGGAATCAATGGCACAAGGCCTTCGGGCAGTTGCGCTGCGAGATAGCGGCCATCGCGCTTGCGCCGCAGTATGTGGTTCGCGCGCGACAGGATGCGGGCATCGTGATTGCTGCGCGCATGCAACAGCCCGCTGGGCCACAGTTCGACCTTCGGGGTGTTGATCAGCAGCTTTGACTGGCCACGCATGTCGGTCAGGTTAGATCGGTGCCGCGGCCGTCCGCTTGAGGATCAAGCGAACCTGGTCGAATGGGTTGACCTGGTTGGCCGCTACCAGTTCCCAGCCTTCCTGGCCCAGGCGGTTGAGCTCTTCTTGCAGGCGCTCGGTCATTGATGGCCCCAACATGCTGGGGTTCATCTCCACTACTTCGTAGATCCACGGTGTGCTCATGGGTTGATTCCCTTGCTGGAAGGCGTGCGGGTGGTGCCGGGCAGTCGGCCAGCCTTGCGAACGCGTCTGGTAAAACATACCCGATCTGCGCGTTGACGCTGCGGCTGGCCTCGTCAGGGCGTGATCCGGTACAGCGGTGCGGGAATGAACTCGCCGGTCGCATACAGGCTGCGGCCATCGGCGGCCCATCCCAGTGCCTCGGCCTGCGGCAACCATGGCAACAGGCTGGTGCGGGGCTGATGGGCCACCGCATCGGCCCAGTCGCCACCCTCGGCACGCGGGTACAGCAGCAGGTAGCGGTAGGTCATCACCGCCAGGGTGGTGCGGTCGGGTGATACCGAGGCAGCGGTGATCTGGCTGCCCAATGGCGTCCGTCCTGCTGCTTCGGCCGGCGTCTGGCCGGTGCGCGTGGCAGAAGGCACCCCCGCCAGCGTGCCGATCCGGGTTGCGGTGAGCAGCTCCCGGTCCGGTGGTTTCAGCGGTAGCACGAACAACTCTGGCGGCTGGCGCTTCTTGGAAACCAGCAGGATTTCGCCGCGCTCGGGATCCACCGTGACCGCCTCGCAATCGGACGGCCCGTCGGGCCAGCGGAACGCGATCGACCAGGCGGGTTTCAGGCGCGCGTTGGTGAGCGTCGCCGGTTCCTCGATCACGTGCAGTTGCAGGCTGTGGCGCAAACCACCGTTGTCGCCGGTGTCGGCGATCAGCAGGTAACGCTTGCCACCGAACTCGAACGCTTCCATGTCCTCCCAGTCGGTCTTGGTCACGCCTTCGATGGTGTAGGTCGCCAGCCGACGGCCGCTGGTGCTCACGGCGAACAGTCGCGCCGGATTGTCACCATCGTCATGCATCCACAACACGTCCGGGTGCAGCGATGAGGCGGCCAGCCCGCTGATCTCATTGAGCTGCATGTCCAGCAGGACGCCGCTCATGCGCGCTTCGGTGGCATGGGTGGTGGCATCGTCGGAACGCGTGCAAGCCGGGACCACTACCGCCAGCAAGGCGGCCATGGTGATTCGCGACAGCAATAACGGCAGGCGAGGGCGCATGCCGGAAGGATCGCATGCGCCTGCCGTTGCAGGAAACGCGGTACCGCGACCGATTGGCGGAAGTTAGACTGCCTCGACACATTGGACAAAACTGTCCCCATCGACCGGTATCACCCATCCATGCCTGAAACCCCGACTGAAACCTCGACAAAAGCCCAGAGCAAGACCCCGCAGCCCGGTGTTGAAACCGGCTCCGTCAGCCTCGGCACCCCGTTGTCACCGCACGCGTTCCGCGTGTTGCTGCTTGGCTCTGGCGAGCTGGGCAAGGAGCTGGCGATCGAGTTGCAACGCTTTGGCGTGGAGGTGATTGCGGTCGATCGCTATGCCGACGCCCCGGCGATGCAGGTGGCCCACCGCAGCCACGTGATCGACATGCTGGACGGGGCCGCGATCCGCGCCGTGGTCGCCGCGGAGCAGCCACAGCTGATCGTCCCGGAAATCGAGGCCATCGCTACCCAGGCCCTGGTCGAGCTTGAGCTCGAGCTCGGCGAGCCCGGTCGGCATCCCGGCGGCCACCCGATGCGGGTGATCCCGACGGCCCGCGCGGCGCGGTTGACCATGGATCGCGAGGGCATCCGACGGCTGGCGGCGGAAGCCCTCGGGGTCGCCACGTCGCCCTACCGCTTCGTCGATACCTTGGCCGACTACCGCGTCGCGGTCGCGCAGATCGGCCTGCCGTGCGTGGTCAAGCCGGTGATGTCCTCGTCAGGCAAGGGCCAATCGCTGGTGCGCGGCCAGGCCGATATCGACAACGCCTGGGAGTACGCCCAAACCGGAGGACGTACTGGCGCGGGGCGCGTGATCGTGGAGGGGTTTGTCGATTTCGAATACGAGATCACCTTGCTGACCGTGCGCCATGCCGGTGGCACCACGTTCTGCGCGCCCATCGGGCACACCCAGGTGGACGGCGATTACCGCGAGAGCTGGCAGCCACAGCCGATGTCGGCGCTGGCGTTGGAGCGTGCGCAGGCGATGGCAAAGGCGGTCAGCGATGACCTCGGTGGCTGGGGCGTGTTTGGCATGGAGTTTTTCATCAAGGGTGATGAGGTCTGGTTCAGCGAGGTTTCCCCGCGTCCGCATGACACCGGGCTGGTGACCCAGATCGGACAGGACCTGAGCGAGTTCGCCCTGCACGCCCGCGCGATCCTGGGGCTGCCAATACCGGTGATCCGCAGTCATCCCGCTTCCGCCTCCTGTGCGGTCCTGGCGCACGGACACGGTGTGCCGGTGTTTCACGGCGTCGATGCGGCCTTGGCCCAGCCCGACACCCAACTGCGCCTGTTCGGCAAGCCGCGAGTCGAGGGCCAGCGCCGGGTCGCGGTGACGCTGGCGCTGGGGGAAGATGTCGAGCAGGCCCGCGAGAAAGCACGCCATGCCGCCGCGCAGCTGCGGGTAGAGCTGCGCTGAGCGACCCCACCATCAACGCACCAGCTACAGGAGTCCCGATGGACGATCACAATGGATATGCCGTGTTCTTCTTTCCACAAGCGCTGGAGGCGCTGGGTGAAGCGATAAAACCCTACCTGGGCGAGGGCAAGGCCGGCGTCCACGTAGTCTGTCGCGAAGTCGATACCGGCGGTTCGATGATCAAGATGACCCTTGACGGGCGCACCAGCGCCGGGGAGTTGATCGAGTTGGAGTTGATGGTGCCTGGCAGCATGGTGCGAATGATCGCATCGGCCCGCAGCGAAGAGGCTTTCGGATTTGGCCCCAGGGTCGCGGTGCCGGTGGCAGTGCCGGCCACCGGGGAAGAAGAGCCGAAGCCTCCGGCCTGAGCCAGGCGGCTTCGGCCCCTTGCGTCGACTTACCGGGGTACGACCACATCCAGCCATACCAGGTGATGGTCGCTTGCCGCGGCGATAGCGCTTCCCGACTCGCCAGTGACGGGCCAGAAAACACCGCCATCGGATATCCGCAGATCCCTTGATGGCAGCACGTAATCCAGTCGAAGGGTGCCTCCCTTGGGTCCGAAGTCACCGGTATGGGTGGCGACATCGCCATTGCGCGGGAGGGCCCGCTCACCCGCCCGTTCGATTGCGCCGTTGCTGCGGGGCACGAAGCTGGCGTTGACCCGGGGGTTGTCCAGCAATTGCGCGATGGCACCAGGTACACCATCGCCATCGACAGGGTCGGCGTTGTAGTCGCCGACGATCACGAACCGTGCATCGCTGACCAGTCCGCCGCAGCGCCCACGGTCGTCGCACAACCATGGCTTGTCGCCCGCGGAGATGTACTCGGCCCATAACCGGATTTCATCGGCATTGCGCAATCCGTTGCGGTTCTCGGGGCCATCGAATACCGGTGGGGTCGGGTGGGCCGCCAGCAGGTGGACGGTGCCCATCGGGGTGGCGATCGGTACATCCCAATGCGACTTGGATGACAGGCGCAACTGCGACCAGACCTGCGGTGGGTACCACGGCTCGCCGCTACGCGGATCACGCGGTGCCCGGGCGTCTGGCATGGCACTCCACTTCAGGTGCTGGAAGCTGCGCACCGCGGCCGGGTCAATCGGGTACCGCGACAACACCAGCATCCCGTACTGACCGGGGTGCAGACCGTAACCCCAGGCGTCGTTGCCGCGGTCACGGCCATTGCCGCCGACCTCGCCGTTGCCGTCCAGGTCCAGTCCGCTGGGTACGCCGGTATTGACCGGGGCGAGATAGCGATAGGGGTAGTGCAGTGGCTCGCCGCCCCCGGGCTGGCCGAGCTCCAGATAATTTTGCTGGAACAGATCGGCCGCTCGTCCGGCCGGGTCGTAGTCGAACTCGTTGAGCAGCACGACGTCGGGGCGCACGCGTTGCAGCACGGCGGCGATCTTGCTGGCGTGTTCGTCGTTGGCCGACAGCTGTTGCACCAGGCCACCAGCGGACTCGCCGTACAGCGAGGTGTTGTAGGTCGCCACGCGCAGGGTGCTGTCGTTCATTGATTCGGTCATGTTGTCAGCCCAGGCGTTCGGGTCGCCGTGGATGGCGACCCGGACGCAGCCGGCCGTGGCAAGGGCCACCAGCACGATGGCGAGGGTCAATGCCCGATCCGATCGACGACGGCGCGGTGATGGGTGGCTGCCAGTAACGTGGCTGCCAGAGAAGCGAGGTAGATGTAATTGGTATCGCGACAGCGTCATTCAGCAGCTCCATCATCATTCAGATCGTGCCAGTTGCGCCCGTCGAACTGCTCCAACGGACGGAACCGGCGCTTGTAGTCCATTTTCGGGTGGGCAGCGATCCAGTAGCCCAGGTACAGATAACGGTGCTGCTGGCTGTGCGCCCATTGCAGTTGCTTGAGTACCGCCAACGTTCCCAGTCCACGCTGGTGTTCCCGCGGATCGTAGAAGGTATACACCGCCGACAACGCGTCCTCGATGACATCGGTCACCGCGACTGCCAGCAGCCGGCCTGGACCCTGTGCTTCCGGCTCGCGCAACTCGATGAAGCGACCGGTGTTCCACAGCCCGCCGAGGAACTGGTCGAACTCGGTGGCACCGTGCCCATCCATGCCTCCGTCCTTGTGGCGCGCGGCAAGGTAACGCTGGTATAGCGCCAGTTGCTCATCGGTGCGCTCGGCTGGCAGCACCCGCATTTCCACTCGCGCGTTGCGCGCCAGACAACGGCGTTGACTGCGATCGGGGCGGAAGCGCTCCACCGGGATTCGCACCGCGACACAGGCTTGGCAACCCTGGCAATGCGGCCGGTAGACGATGCCGCCGGAACGACGAAATCCCCAGCCCAGCGCCATCGGATAGCGCTGGGACAATTGCGGATCGCACGGGTCCAGCACCAGGTCACGGGCAATCCGCTGCGGCCAGTAGCCACAGGGGTGTTCGGCGGTGTGGAACAGCCGCAGGTCGTCGAGGTTCCGGCGTGGATCGTTGCCCATGGCACCAGCATAGCGCTGCCCCCGACCGTAGGGGCAGCTCTAGAACTGCATCAAACCGCGACTTTCGACGTGCTTGATGACGTCGTCCACTTGCCACTGACCATCGTCATGGCGCGAGACCTCCAGCGTCTTGTAGCTGGCCCAGCCCCGGTGGTGATAGGCGGTGATCTGGACCGTGCCGCGGTCCGGTGCCGCCGGCCGGAATACCGCCACATCAAGGATCGTTGCCAGTTGCCCGGAGGCGCGGTGGCGGCTGCCCTGGTCCTCGTCGGCAATCTCGACACATGCCGTGGCCGGCACCAGGGTTGGCCTGGCAGCAGACAGGGAGGCAATGAGGGCGGGTGACGCATCGCCGCCGTCGACTCCCAGGCACGCGACCGGGGTGTCGACGCTGTCCAGCTCGCTGGCGAACACGACGCGGGCAACGGGAGCCAGGGTCGCGGCGATGGAGCCGCCGAACGGAGGGACGGCAAGCTGCGGCTCAACGGCGACGGGCGGCGGCGAGGGAGGCTGGTTGATGGTGTGGATCACGCCGGCGACCATCACTGCCGCGATCAACCCGAGCAGGCCCAGCTTGATACGCATCAGTCGCTTGCGGGCGGGCGTCTTGTGGGCAAGTTGGACGGCGGTGCGGAACGTCGGCATGGCATAGCCATGCTCGTCGTCGCTGCCGGGGCGGGTGGAGTCGATCAAGCCACCCTGTCGCAACAAGGTGCGCGCCTGGGCCTGCTGGTCGGAGCGTACGACCCACACCGCCGACTCCGGCGCGGATGGGTCGGAATAGCTGAAATGGCGGCGCCGGTTGCCCTTGTAGGACCGCCCATTGGTGATACGGACCTCGATGCCTGCTTCGCGCAACAAGGTTGCGACACCTTCGGCGTTCTCCAACCTGGGGCTGCTGAAAACCTTGCGCATCGGCGAACCTTCAGCCCCTGGCCGGGACGTGGGCCGCGGCAGCCGCGTCGGGCACCACGCGGATCAGGCCTTCCTGCGAGGTACTGGCGACCAGCCGGCCGCCGCGATCGAAGATCTGGCCCCGGGCCAACCCGCGCGACCCCTGCGCGCTGGGACTGTCGATCGAGTACAGCAGCCATTCGTCGGCGCGGAATGGCCGGTGGAACCACAGCGCGTGATCAAGCGACGCCATCTGGACGTTGGGCTGGTAGTAACTGATGCCATGCGGAAAAGTCGCCGTGCCCAGCAGTTGGAAGTCGGAGGCATAGGCAAGCAGTGCGTGGTGCAGCTCCGGCGCGTCGCCGACCCGCTCGGTGAGCCGGAACCAGACTTGCTGATGCGGCGGTCGCTTGGGTGGATTGAGCTCGTCGCGCGGGTAGACGTGGCGGAACTCGAACGGCCCCTCCCTCGACAGCCAGCGCTGGATCTTGATCGGCAGGGTCGCCATGACCTTCTCCGGCACTGCAGGCGATGACTCGATGTCCTCGGGCATCGGCACCGATGGCATCGACAACTGGTGCTCGGCGCCCGGTTCCACGTCCTGGAACGAGGCGGCCATGAAGAAGATCACCTGCCCGTGCTGGATCGCGGTGACCCGGCGGACCGAGAAACTGCCGCCATCGCGGGTGCGGTCGATCTGGTAGACGATCGGCGCGTTGATATCGCCGGCGCGCAGGAAGTAGGCATGCAGCGAATGCGCGGCGCGATCATTGACCAAGGTCTCGCGCGCCGCCGACAGCGCCTGCCCCAGTACCTGTCCACCAAACACAAACTTGGTGCCAATGTCGCGGCTCTGGCCCCGGAACAGGTTGTCTTCCAGGCGCTCCAGCGAAAGCAGGTCGATCAGCTCGGAAACGGGAGGAGTCATGCAGCAGCGCCGGTACGGGAAGCCGGCAATTATAGCGGGAGCACGTTACCGGAACGGACGGCCCGGCCCGGCAGGCGCTCCAGCGTGGTGGCCTGCAGCAGTCGGTGCCACGGAAAGCGCGGTCCCGGGTCGCGTTTGCGCGGTACCTGCACGCCGGGGTTGTCACTTGCCGCGACCGAGGCGGTGTCGAGGTCTTCATGGCCGGCGATCCATCGCAGCGCGGGGTGGGTAGCGCAAAGCCCGGTCAACAGCTGGATCAATCCGGACAACTGCGCGTCGGTGTACGCCTCGTCCATCGCCTGGTGGCGCGAGTCCAGCCAATCGGGGTAGCGGCCGGTGTTGACCAGCTCGATCCCGATCGAGCGCGGGTTGTAACCCTGGGTATGGTGGGCGACGCGCGTGGTGGCCACGTACTGCTGCACGCTGCCGTCGCGGTCGATATAGAAGTGGCCGCTGTTGCCAGTGCCGGACTGCGGATACAGCACCCGCTCGCCATAGTCACGGGCCATCGCCAGATCGGGCAGCTCGGTGCAGTGGATCACCACCAGGTCGACCTCGCCGCGCGAGCGAGCCTCCAGCAGGTCCTGGTATGGCAACGGCCGCACCACGATTGCCGGTGATTGGGAGGATGGCGGAAACTCGGTCGACATGGCGCGGATGCTAGCATCGCGGACCCCAGCTCCCGTTGCATGCCACGTGATTTCCGCCGTGGCGGCGGCACTCTCACCTCCGGACCCATCCATGCGCGGACATTGCATCCTTTCCCACGGCTTCGAGAGCGGTCCGGAGGCGACCAAGGTTGCCGCATTGGCGACGGTTGCCGGGCAGCGCGGCTGGTCGGTCGAGCGGCCGGACTATACCGACCTGGACGCCAGGCGCTCGGTCAGCGAACTGGGTGATGTGCCGGGCAGGCTGCGGCGGCTGATCGACCTGGCGCGCAACGCGGCAACGCGTGGCCCGGTGGTGCTGGCCGGGTCCAGCCTGGGCGCCTATGTCTCCGGACTGGCATCGCTGCAGGTACCGGTGGTTGGATTGTTCCTGATGGCGCCGCCGATCCGGATGGGCGAGGCCAGTCCGATGGAGGCGGCCGATGTTCCCATAAGCATCATCCATGGCTGGGACGATGAGCTGATCCCCGCCACCGAAGTGGTCGATTGGGCCGCCGCCCGACGGGCACGGCTGTTGCTGGTCGAGGACAGCCATCGTTTGTCCGGGCATGTCGACGCCAGTGTCGCGGCATTCAGTACGCTGCTGGCCATGCTGGCACCGTCGTCATTGGCGTCAGCGCCGCAGGTGGTCCGATGAAGTTCTTCGCCAGTTGCGGCAAGGGCCTGGAGTACCTGCTGGCTGACGAGATGCTGGCGCTGGGCTGCAGCCACGCCACTGCGACCATGGCGGGCGTGAACGTCCAGGGCACGGCGCTGGACGCCCAACGCGCGGTGCTGTGGTCCCGCCTGGCCAGTCGCGTGCTGTGGCCCATCACCGAGTTTGAATGTGGCGATGAGCAAGCCCTGTATGCCGGCGTGGCGGAAATCGCGTGGACGGAGCACCTGCATGACGGCGATACCATCGCGGTGGATGCGCATGTCTCGGGCACCGGCCTGACCCACGCGCGCTTCGCCGCGCAGCGGGTCAAGGACGCGGTGGTGGACGTGATGCGCGATGCCACCGGAGTGCGTCCGAGCGTCGATGTCGAGACCCCGGACCTGCGCGTGAACCTGGTGGTGCGCAAGGGTCGCGCGATTGTCTCGATCGATCTGGGCGGTGGTCCGTTGCACCGCCGTGGCTGGCGTCAGCACCAGGGCGAGGCGCCGCTGAAGGAGAACCTCGCGGCGGCAGTCTTGCTGCGCGGACACTGGCCACAGGTGTATGCCGATGGCGGCGGCTTGCTCGACCCGATGTGCGGCAGTGGCACGCTGTTGATCGAGGGCGCGCTGATGGCGGCCGACGTGGCGCCGGGGCTGTTGCGCCATGGCGGTTTCGTGCCCACGCGCTGGAAGGAGTTCGATGCGGAGCAGTGGCGCGAGCTGACCGATGACGCGCGTCGACGCGAGGCTGTCGGCCGTGCCGCGTTGCGGCCGGTGTTCTTCGGTCGCGACAACGACCCGCAGGCGATCCACGCCGCGCAGGACAACGAGGTGCTGGCGGGACTGGCCGGAGTGATCCGTTGGGAAGACGCGGGCATCGAAGGGCTGCGCCTGGGTTCGATTCCCCTGGTCCGGCAGTCCCATGGCGATGCCGCTTCGGAGCCGTCCGAACCGCCAGTCGAGGTGCCGGGGCCATCGCCGAGCGAAGCCGGGCCCTGGTCGCGAGCGACGCAGAAGCCGCGCCCGCCGGGCGGCCTGGTCGTGTGCAATCCGCCCTACGACCTGCGTCTGGCGGCCGATCCCGCGCTGTACCGCGCCCTGGGCGACGCGCTCAAGCGGGCGGTGCCGGACTGGCGCGCCAGCCTGTTGTGCGGCGATGCCGAACTCGCCCATGCCACCGGCCTGCGGGCGCTGAAGAAGTACCAGCTGTTCAATGGCGCGATTGAATGCACCTTGATTACCGTGGAACCGGTTGCCCCGCCGCAGCGCGAGCAAAAGCCCGGCGAGCCGGCACCGGCGTTGAGTGATGGCGCCCAGATGGTAGCCAACCGCCTGCGCAAAAACCTGCGCAAGCTCAAGGCCTGGCGCCAGCGCGAAGGCGTGACCTGCTTCCGTGCCTACGACGCCGACCTGCCCGAGTATTCCGCCGCGATCGACGTGTACCAGACCGATGAAGCCGCGCCGCGGACCTTCCTGCACGTACAGGAATACGCCGCGCCCGACGACATCCCCGAGCCGGTGCAGCGGCGCCGCTTGAACGAGTTGCTGGCTGCGGCGCGCGAGGTGTTCGCGGTGCCGCACGAGCAGGTCGCGCTGAAGACGCGCGCACGCGGCAAGGGCGGCTCAAAATACGGCCGATTCGACCAGCGGGGCGAGTTCATCAGCGTGCGTGAGGGTGACGCCCGCTTGCGGGTGAATCTGTTCGATTATCTCGACACTGGCTTGTTCCTGGACCACCGGCCGCTGCGCCGTCGGATCGGGGACGAGGCAGAAGACACGCGCTTCCTGAATCTGTTTGGCTACACCGGCGCGGCCACCATCCAGGCCGCTGTCGGGCGCGCCCGGCAGACAACCACCGTTGACCTGTCGCCGACCTATCTGCAGTGGTGCGCGGACAACCTTGCCGAGAACGGTTTTGGCGGGACCCGGCACCGGCTGGTGCAGGCCGATGCAGTGTCATGGCTGGAGACGGAGCAGGCCGAGTACGACCTGATCTTCTGCGACCCGCCGACGTTCTCGAACTCCAAGCGTGCGGACGATTTCGATATCCAGGCCAGCCACGTGCGCCTGTTGCGTGCGGCGGTTGCGCGGTTGTCGCGTGACGGTGTCTTGTATTTTTCCAACAATTTCCGCCGTTTCAAACTGGACGAGGCAGCCGTGGCGGAGTTCGCGACGTGTGAGGAGATCAGCGCCGAAACAATTCCGCCCGACTTTGCCCGTCACGCACGCATCCATCGCTGCTGGAAGTTGTCGCGGGGATAAGTCCGAGGCTATTTTCATGTGAACATCGGCAGGAGTTTCTGAGTCCTGGACACCCAATTCCAGCCCCTCGTCCAGCGCCGTGTTGTCCGGCGTGTATCTGGCGGCAGGCGTGACTACGGTCAACGACTTCCATCAGGCACCGGAGTCCTATGCACCCCGCCGGGAGTGGCTGGCAACGATGGTTGCCCCACATGTCAATTTTGCCGCGCGCATGAGCACGCCGCTTGGTCACGGCGCCGACTGGGCCGATCCCGCCACCACGCGCTGGGTCAACTCGCCCGAGGCGGCACGCAACGCGGTGCGTGCGCTGGTGCCGTATCGCCCGGACCTGATCAAGGTCTTCACCGACGGCTGGCGCTACGGCCACATGCCGGACAACACCAGCATGGATCCGTGGACCCTGGCCGCGCTGGTTGAGGAGGCGCATGCCAACGGGCTCAAGGTCGCTACCCATACCGTCACCGCCGAGCGCGCCGGATTTGCCGGCGATGCCAAGGTCGACCTGATCGCGCACAGCATCCAGGACCGCGTGTTGGATGCCGATACCATTGCCAGGCTCAAGGCTGGCGGCACCTATTACGCTCCGACCCTGACGGTGTACGAGCCGATCAGGATGGGGCAAACCGCGCCCGTCGATCCCCAGGATCCGAAGCTGCTCGGTCGCCAGCGCAACTTCATCACCGCGATGGAAAACGTACGCCTGCTGCACGAGGCTGGTGTACCCGTCGCACTGGGCACCGATGCCGGCATGCCTGGCACGCCACACGGCGCGGCCACCCTGCGCGAACTCGAGCTGCTGGTGCAGGCGGGCCTGACCCCGACGGAGGCGTTGCTGGCCGGAACCGCCGTCAGCGCTGCAGCCATGGGGCTGCAGAACGACCGTGGCCGGATTGCCAAGGGCCAGCGCGCCGATCTGTTGCTGGTCGATGGCAAGCCGTGGCAGGACATTGCGGACATCAAGCGGCTCAGCCATGTCTGGCTGAATGGCCAGCTGGTGCATGGCCCTGGCGTGCAAGTGCCGGCGAGCAACTCGCGGCTCTACCCGGAGTCGACAGCGATCGGGCCGCTGGTGGACGACTTCGAGCGCGCCGACCAGCGCACGGCGCTGGACACGCTGCGCACCGACGACAACGACGGTGGCAACGACCGCACGTGGCAGCTGACGCGGGTGGTGCCACGCGCGGATGGCGGCCACGCGCTGCGGACGATGGCGCGCATGTCCAGCAAGGATCGCGCGTATGCCTCCGTAGTGGTGCCGCTGAGCCGTGGATCGGTGCGTCCGGTGGATCTGCGTGACTTCCGTGGGGTGCGTTTCGACATTCGCGGCGAAGACGGCAGCCATGCGCTGATGGTGAAAGGCCTGGAAGGCGGACGCTGGAAAGCCGATATCCCCGTGCAGCCCCAATGGCAGAAGGTCACAGTCGATTTCAGCCAGCTCCAGTACGCGCCCTATCGGGTGGTTGAGGGCGAATCCAGGCCATGGGCAGGTGACGACGTCACCGACCTGCAGTTCATCGTCAACGGGGAAGGTGCCCGCATGCCGTGGTTCGAACTGGACAACGTGCAGTTCTATTGAGCCCCCGCCACTGGCGACTGGTACGGGCCTGGCCGGGGGTCGTGTCGACGGTGCTGTCGATTGCCTGTCAGGGGTTGCCGACCACTTCCGTCCGGTCATTGCCGAGCCAGCGGTAGATCACGCCACCGAGCAGGCCGCCGAGCAACGGCGCCAGCCAGAACAGCCAGAGCTGGCCGATCGCGCCAGAACCGGCGAACAGGGCCACGCCGGTCGAGCGTGCCGGGTTCACCGAGGTATTGGTGACTGGAATGCTGATCAGGTGGATCAACGTCAACGCCAGGCCAATCGCGATGCCAGCGAAGCCCACCGGCGCGCGGCCGTGGGTCGCTCCCATGATCACGATCAGGAAAAATGCGGTAAGGACCACCTCGCACAGGAAGGCTGCGGCAATGGAGTAGCCACCGGGGGACAGCGCGCCGTAGCCATTGCTGGCGAATGTACCGGCCGCGCTCGGGTCGATGCTGAAACCGCTGGCACCACTGGCGATCTGCAGCAGTATCCAGCCGGCCGCGATTGCGCCCACCACCTGTGCCGCGATGTAGGGCACCACGTCCTTGATCGGGAATCGGTCGCCGGCCCACAGGCCCAGCGTGACGGCCGGGTTGAAGTGACCACCCGACACGTGGCCGAACGCGTACACACCAGTGAGCACGGTCAAGCCGAATGCCAGCGCCACACCGAGATAGCCGATGCCGAACTGGTAACCATCGGCACCAACCACATGCGCCGCCAGTACCGCGCTTCCACATCCACCAAAAACCAGCCAGAACGTGCCAAGTAATTCGGCGGCGAGTCGTCGAGTCATCATGCTTCCCTCAGGTGTTTAACAGGCCATGGCCGGCCGCGATCTGAAGCCCGTGATCGAACCGCTACTGCTCCGCGGCGATAGTGTCGATTGGCCTGGGCGAGAAGTCCAACGCACGCGTCAGCTGAAACATCTTGTCGAGCTGTTCGCCGGGCCCGGCCTGCAGCCAGATGTGGGCGGAGCGACCGTCATTGAGTTCGACCAGCGTCTCGCGTGCCTCGACATCGGGTTGGCCGACCAGTTCGGCGCGATACCAGTGGATCTCCTGGCCGTTGATGACATCGACCTCCTCGCGGTTGCGACGTTTGGGATCGAACGCCGCATCGTTGGAAATGTACATTCCGAATGCTTCAGAACCGTCACTGCGCAACGCCCGGCAGAAGTCCGACGCATCCATTCCGCGATGCTCCCAGGTCAGGTCCGTATCACCGGGCAACTGTGGGCATGACTCCGGATCCTGCGCTTGCGCCGCGCCGGCCGCAAAAAGTAGCAAAGACAAGCAAAACATGCGCCTGGCCATTTGGTGTCCCCCCTGATCTTGCGGCGATGTGCCGCAATTGATTCCACAGCCCGGTATTCATGGGCTGGCAGCTCGACCCTAAAGCAGAAACGAAGCGTTGACAAACCTTTTGAGTGGGTGCATGAACGCCGGGCCGCCACGTGGATCGGGATTCATCACGGGCGCAGTGCAATCAGCAAACCGCGCGCGCTGGCGAGCCGAGCACCGGCATCGGGCAGGTCCAGGGTCAGCCGCAGCTTGTCCGGGCCGTCCATGCGGTACAGCTTCGATTGGCCCTGGATCAGCTTGATGATCGCCATCGGGTCGACATTGGGCTTGTCGATGAATTGAATGCGGCCGCCGTTTTCGCCAATGTCCAGCTTGCTGATGCCCAGCTCGGTCGCCTGCAGCTTCAGCGCGGCGATCGCAAACAGATGCTTGGTCGGAGTGGGCAACAAGCCGAAGCGGTCAATCATCTCGACCTGCAATTCGCGCAGCTGCTCGTCGTCGCGCGCTCCAGCGATGCGTTTGTAAAGGGTCAGGCGGGTGTGCACGTCGGGCAGGTAGTCGTCCGGGATCAGGGCCGGGACGTGCAGTTCCACGTCGGCGCCACGGTCGTGCGTGCCATCGATGTCGGGCAGCTTGCCCTGGCGGATGCTGCGCACCGCGCGCTCCAGCAACTCGGTGTAGAGACTGAAGCCGATCTCGGCCATCTGCCCGCTCTGGTCCTCGCCCAGCAGCTCGCCGGCGCCGCGGATTTCCAGGTCGTGGGTCGCCAGGGTGAAGCCGGCGCCCAGCTCGTCCATCGCCGCGATCGCGTCCAGCCGCTTCTTCGCGTCGGCGCTGATCGAACGCTGGTCGGGAACCACCAGGTAGGCATAGGCGCGGTGATGGGAACGTCCGACCCGGCCACGCAGCTGGTGCAGCTGCGCCAGGCCGAACTTGTCGGCGCGGTTCATGATGATGGTGTTGGCATTGGGGATGTCGATGCCGGACTCGATGATCGTCGTGCACAGCAACACGTTGAAGCGCTGCTTGTGGAAGTCGAGCATCACCCGCTCCAGCTCACGCTCGGGCATCTGTCCATGGGCGATGCCGATGCGCGCCTCGGGCACCAGCGCCTCGAGCTCGCGCTGCATGCGGCCGATGCTTTCCACGTCGTTGTGCAGGAAGTAGACCTGCCCGCCGCGCGATATCTCGCGCTGGAACGCCTCGCGCAGCTGGCTGTCGTCCCACGGCACCACGAAGGTCTGCACCGCCATCCGGTGCGCCGGCGCCGTTGCAATAATCGACAGGTCGCGCAGCCCGGCCATCGCCATGTTGAGCGTGCGCGGGATCGGAGTGGCGGTCAGGGTCAGCAGGTGGACGTTCGCGCGCATCGCCTTCAACGCTTCCTTCTGGCGCACGCCGAAGCGCTGCTCCTCATCGACGATCACCAGCCCCAGGTCTTTGAAGTGCACGTCCTTCTGCAGCAGCCGGTGGGTGCCGATGACGACGTCGATCGTTCCGTCGGCGGCCTTCTCCAGTTCGGCCTTGATCTGCTTGGTCGACTTGAAGCGCGACAGCACCTCGACCTTCAACGGCCAGTCGGCGAAGCGATCGCGCATGGTGTTGTAGTGCTGCTCGGCCAGCAGGGTGGTCGGCACCAGGACCGCGACCTGCTTGCCCGCAGCCGCGGCGGCGAACGCGGCGCGTACCGCGACTTCGGTCTTGCCGAAGCCGACGTCGCCGCAGACCACCCGGTCCATCGGCTGGCTGGATTGCAGGTCGCGCAGCACCGCCTCGATCGCCGCATGCTGATCGGGGGTTTCCTCGAACGGGAACGCGGCCGCGAATGGCTCGTACATCGCCCGGTCCAGGTCGATCGCCAGCCCCGCGCGCGCTTGGCGCCTGGCCTGGATTTCCAGCAACTCGGCGGCGACATCGCGGACTTTTTCCTGCGCCTTCTTCTTCGCCTTGCTCCACTGCTCGCCACCGAGTGAATGCAGCGGCGCGGTCTCCACCGACGCGCCGGAATACCGGTTGATCAGGTGCAACTGGCCGACCGGCACGTACAGGCGGTCGCCCTTGGCGTACTCGATTTCCAGGTATTCGTTCTTCTCGCCGCCGGCCTCCAGCGTGACCAGGCCGCGATAACGACCGACACCGTGGTCCTCGTGGACGATCGGCGCGCCCTCGGACAACTCGCCCAGGTCGCGGACGATGGCTTCGGGTTCGCGCCCGGCGCGCTTGCGCCGGCGTGGCTGGCTGGCGCGTTCGGGAAACAGCTGGCGCTCGGTGAGGACCGCCAGCGCCGGCTCGGTCAGGGCGAAGCCGTCGTCCAGTGGCGCGACCGCAATGGCGAAACGTGACAGTTCGCTTTGTTCCGCCAGCGGCAGCAGCCCGGCGAAGCTGGACCAGTCCGGCAGCACGTCCGGCTGCAGGCCAGCTGCCTGCAGGATCTCCAACAAGGCCTCGCGCCGCCCGGGTGAATCCGCCGCGACCAGCACCCGTCCGGGATAACTGCCCAGAAACGATTTCAACTCGCCGGCCGGAACCTGGTCGCGCGCGGCAACCGGCAGCGCGGGCGCCGGTTGACTGGCCAGTGCCTGCGCGCGTTCGCGTTGCGGATGGCCTTCGCCGCAGACCTCGATGCGCACGCCCTGGTTGAGGCGTTCGCGCAGCGCGTCCGGCGACAGGTACAAGGCATCCGGCGCCAGTAGCGGGCGTTCCAGGTCGTGGCGGCGCTGCTCGTAGCGTTCCCCGGTGTGGCGCCAGAACACCTCGGCGGCCTCGGCGGCACCTTCACCGAGCAGCGGCAGGGTGTTCTCGGCGAGATAATCGAACAGCGTCGCGGTCTGCTCGAAGAACAGCGGCAGGTAGTACTCGATGCCCGACGGCGCGGTCCCGGCTTTCAGGTCCTGGTAGAGCGCGCTGCGCCGCGTGTCCAGGTCGAAACGCTCGCGCAATGCGTCCAGTGCGTGCTTCAGCGATGCCTCGTCCAGTGGCAACTCGCGGCCCGGCAACAGATGCACTGTGTCGATCTTGTCGAACGAGCGCTGGGTCTCCGGATCGAAGCCGCGGATGGTGTCGATCTCGTCGTCCAGCAGCTCGACCCGGAATGGCTGGTCCGCGCCCATCGGATAAACGTCCAGCAGGCCACCGCGCACGGCGAAATCGCCCGGGTCGAGCACTTGCGGCACGTGCCGGTAGCCGGCCGATTCCAGTCGGCGTTTTTCTGCTTCCAGATCCAGTCGTTGACCGACCTGCACATCGAAACTGCCACCGACCACGTGGCGTAGTGGCGCCAGGCGTTGCAGCAAGGTCTGGACCGGCACCACCACGATGCCGCGCTGCAGTTTCGGCAGCCGGTTCAACGTCGCCAAACGTTGGCTGACGATTTCCGGGTGCGGGCTGAAGTGGTCGTAGGGCAGGGTTTCCCAGTCGGGAAAATGGAGTACCGGAAGCGGCGGTGCTGCCTTGTCGGTGGCCGCGTCATCGCGCGGACCCGAAGCGGGAACCCCCAACAGCGTGCGCAGGTCCGATTCCAGCTGTAGCGCGGCATGATTATCGCGCGCGACAACCAGCAGCGGACCGTCGTGAGCCGTTGCGGCGCAGGCGATGTGGAAGGCGAGGGCCGAGGGCGAGACCGGCGCGCGCCACCAGGCGCGCTGCTGGCCTGCCTTGGGCAGCGGCGGGGCAGGAAATATGGGGAAGGGCATCAGGTGCAGGATTTTAGCCGATCACGCCGTTGCCGGGCATAACCCGGGGCCGACGACCGACGACACGCGCTCAATCGTTGCCCGTCAACCCTTGGCGACCGGCTTGAGGTCCAGCGTCACCCGTACCAACCCGTCTTGCTGGGATTCGCGGGTAAAACCAAGTGACTGGGCCAACGACAGCATCGGCAGGTTGTGCTCGAACACATCGCCGTAGATGCGCTCCAGCTGCTTGCTTCGGGCCCACTTCACCAGTCGGGTCATCAGGTACCGGCCCAGGCCCATCCCGGCGATGTAGCGGCTGACAAGTATTGCGAATTCCGCGTCACGGCCGTTGGGATCAATGAATATCCGTGCCACGGCGCCGACCAGCGCCTCCCCGGGCGGCAGTGGCTCGGCGGCCACCAGGGCGAATTCTGTCTTGGGGTTCAGCCGGGTGAAGCGCTCGATCGTCTCTGGCGACATCCCCCGTACCGAATGCAGGAACCGCTGCCGCACCTCTTCGGGTTGCAACAACGAGAAGCCCGCGCGCAAAGGCTCCGCGTCCTCTGGACGGATCGGGCGGATCAGCAGTTCACGTCCGTTGGGCAGGCGCTGCCGCTCATGCCACGGAGGAAGTCTTTCTCGGGAGCTCATGCCGGGGATATTGCCATAGTCGGTGTAAACATTTGCTTCACCCGGAAATCACGCCAACCCCACGTTTGCCAGCGCGTTCAGGCCTGTTGATCACGGGCATCATCATTGCCGATGCTAGAATTCCGCCGCTATTCATTGAGGATCGAACCATGGCCGGTGGCGGTGATTCAAACCGCGCGATCTATTTCGCGCTGGGTGCCAACTTCCTGATCGCGGTGGCCAAGGGTCTGGCCGCATTCTTCACCGGCTCCAGCGCGATGCTGGCCGAAACCGTGCACTCGCTGGCTGACTGCGGCAACCAGGGCTTGCTGCTGCTGGGGCTGAAGCAGGCGAAACGGCCGCCGTCGCCGGAGTACCCACTGGGCTACGGCCGGGCGATTTATTTCTGGTCGTTCCTGGTTGCAGTGATGTTGTTCACCGTTGGCGGGATGTTCTCGTTGTACGAGGGCATCCATAAGCTGCAGGCGCCTGCTGACCCGGGTGGCAGCAGCCTGTGGTGGGCGGTCGGCGTATTGACGTTCGGCATCATTGCCGAGGGCGTCTCGATGAAGGCCTGCCTGCAGGAGGTCAACAAGTCGCGTGGCCAGCGCAGCATCTGGCGCTGGTTCCGTGAGAGCCGGCAAGCCGAATTGGTGGTGATCTTCGGGGAGGATCTGGCGGCATTGCTGGGACTGACGTTCGCACTGGTTGCCGTCGTAGCGACCATGGTCACCGGCAATCCGCTGTGGGATGCAGTGGGCACGATCGGCATCGGTGCGCTGCTGATCATCGTGGCGGTCTTCGTCGCCATCGAGATCAAGGCGATGCTGATCGGACAAAGCGTAGACCCGGAACGCGAGCGTCAGATCCGGCAATTTCTGGACGGCCGCCCCGAACTCACCCGGGTGATCAGCTTGATCACGATGCAACTGGGCAACGAGGTGATGGTGTCGGTGCAGGCGCAGATGCGCGAGAGCGGCAGCGTCAACAACCTGGTGGCCGAGATCAACACGGTGGAGGTGGCGATGAAGCAGGCTTTCCCCGAGGTGCGCTGGAGCTTCTTCGAGCCGGACGTGTGTACCGGCGTTTGAGGGTGCATCCGGTCCCGGCCCCGTGGCGATGGCTAGCTGGCCTGCTTCAGCCATTGCACCCGCGATGATGAGCCGGCCTCGCCCAGTACCTGCTGCAGCAAGGGCATCACGGTGGCCAGGGTCTGGTCCAGTTGCCACGGCGGGTTGAGCAGCAACATCCCGCTGCCGTTCATTCGCAGCGGGGAATCGTCCGGGTGCACCATCAGTTCGGCCAGTAGCGATGACTTCACCGGCAGCGCGGTGGCGCGGCGGAAGAACTGGTTCAGCGAGCGACGCAGCTTGACCGGATACCAGACCGCGTAGCTGGCATGCGGCCAGCGCACCAGTGCCTCGCGCACCGCGCCGATGATGTGGTCGAACTCCTGCAGCTGGGCCTCGTAGGGCGGGTCGATCAACACCAGTCCTCGGTTGAAACGCACCTCCCCGAACTTCGGCGGCAACAGGGCTTTCATGGCCTCGTAACCATCGCGCGCATGCACCGCGACGCGTGGATCGGCGGCGAAGTTGGCCTTCAATTGCGCGGCTTCCTCGGGCAGCAGCTCGCAGGCCGCGATCCGGTCGCCCTCGCGCAGCGCGTGCGCCAGCAGCCACGGCGAGCCGGGATAGCTGGCATTGCCGTGTTCGCTGCGACAGGCCTTCACTGCGGCCAGGTAGAGAGTGATGACCGGGTGCCGCGGCGCTTCGGCGAGCAGCCGGCCGATGCCGCCCTCGGCCTCGCCGGTGCGCTGGGAGGAGTTGCTGTCGAGCGCGTACAGACCGCGCCCGGCATGGGTGTCGAGCGCAAACAGCGGGGCCGGCTTGGAGATCAGCGCGTCGCACAGCGCCAATACGGTGACGTGCTTGAAGACGTCGGCATGGTTGCCGGCGTGGAAGGCGTGGCGATAGTTCATCGCGACAGGATATCCCGGCGGCGGGGTGCGCGGCTGGCTTATCCTGTCGTGGCTGGCTCTTGCCGCCATCCCCGGTCCCGCCCATGCCCCGCATCCTCCTGGTTGAAGACGAGACCGCGATTGCCGAGACGCTGCAATATGCCTTGCGCGCCGAAGGTTTCGAGTCCGTGCACTGCCTGACCGGTGGCGAGGCGCTGCGGCTGGTGGCCGGGCAGACCTTCGATCTGGCCGTACTCGATATCGGCCTGCCCGACATCAGCGGTTTCGCGTTATGCCGCGAGCTGCGCCGCAACAGCTCGATGCCGGTGATCTTCCTGACCGCGCAGGGTGCCGAAGCCGACCGCATTCTCGGGCTGGAGATCGGTGCCGACGATTACGTGACCAAGCCGTTCTCACCCCGCGAGCTGGTGGCGCGGGTGAGGGCGGTGCTGCGGCGTGGCCAGACATCGACGTCCGCCGTGCCCGCGGCGGAGGCCTTCAACCACGACGCGGCAGGAAAGTGCATCCGGTTCCGCGGACACATGCTGGACTTGACCCGTTACGAATACGGCCTGCTGGCTGCGTTGTTGCAGCGGCCCGGGGCGATCCTGTCGCGGGCACAGTTGATGGACCGGGTCTGGGGCGATGCGCTGGAAAGCGGCGACCGCACGGTCGACACCCACATCAAGACGCTGCGGGCGAAACTGCGCGAGGTGGACCCGTCGGCCGATCCGATCCGCACCCATCGCGGGCTGGGTTACTCGCTGGAGGTCGCTTGACTGGGGTTAAGAGCTTGGGCCAGAGCGGCGCAATGAGGCGAAGGTCTTGAACATCGGGTTGCGGATCTTCCTCGGCTATTTCCTGATCGTCGCCCTGACCGGGCTGCTGGTGGTGCAGGTGTTCGTCCAGCAGGTCAAGCCGGGCGTGCGCCAGGCGATGGAGGACACCCTGGTGGATACCGCCAATGTCCTGGCCGAACTGGCGACCGACGACCTGCAGGCCGGGCATATCGCCGATGGGGCGTTCGCCCGGCGTGTGCGGGCGGTGGCCGAACGCGACTTCGGCGCCAGCATCTGGGGTTTCGACAAGCACCACGGCAGCTACCGGGTCTACGTCACCGACGCGCGCGGCACGGTCGTGTTCGATAGCAACGGAGTGGCGCTGGGAACGGATTACTCGCGCTGGAATGATGTGCGCCGGACCCTGGACGGGCACTACGGTGCGCGCTCCAGCCGGAGTGATCCGGCCGATGAAAACTCCACCGTGATGCATGTCGCCGCCCCGATCCGCGACGCGGCTGGCAATCTCATCGGCGTGCTGACCGTGGCCAAACCCAACAGCACCCTGATGCCGTTCATCCAGCGCGGGCAGGCCGTGGTGCTGGGGTGGGGCGCGGTGCTGCTGGGCGCAGCCCTGTTGATCGGCCTGACGGCCGCCGGGTGGCTGTCGCGCCAGCTTGCCGGGCTGCGGCGTTATGCCCACGCGGTCACCGCTGGCGAGCGTGCGGTTCCGCCGCGCGCAGCGGGCGAGTTTGGCGAACTGGGCGCCGCCCTGGAAACCATGCGCGTCCGGCTCGAGGGCAAGCAGTACGTCGAGCACTACGTGCACAGCCTGACCCACGAGATGAAGGGGCCGCTGGCGGCGATCCTGGGCAGCGCGGAACTGCTGGAGGCGCCAATGCCCGACGCCGACCGCGCACGCTTTGCCGCCAGTATCCGGACCCAGGCCGACCGTCTGGCGCAGATGATCGACAAGCTGCTCGCCCTGGCCGCGGTGGAGCATCGGCAGCGGATCGAGCAACCCGAGCCGGTCGACATGGCACGACTGGCCGCTGATGTCGCCGGGCTTTGCGCGTCACGCCTGCTTCGCGCGGCCGTCGAGTTGCGGCTGGATACGGCCGCGGCGACGGTCAGCGGCGATGCGTTCCTGCTTCGTCAGGCGTTGGTCAACCTGGTCGACAACGCGGTGGATTTCGCCCCGGCTGGCAGCGTGGTCGAGCTGCGTTTGCGGAGCGAGGGCGCCGAGGCCATCGTCGAGGTCGCCGATCGCGGTCCCGGGGTTCCCGACTACGCGGCGCAACGGGTGTTCGAGCGGTTCTATTCGTTGCCGCGCCCGGCAGGCGGCAGTCGCAGCAGTGGGCTGGGCTTGTGCTTCGTAGCAGAAGTGGCGGCCTTGCACAGCGGGCGCGTCACCCTCGGCAATCGCGCGGGCGGTGGTGCGCTGGCAACACTGGTACTGCCGGCGACCGGGTAACGCTTCACCCTCGCTTCACCGTGGCCCCATCGTCCGCACATGCGCGCCATCGATGCTGCCGTTGGTTGCCACGACGGGAGTGCGAAATGCGACTTTGGATAAAGATGGTGATGGTGCTGGGGATGACCCTGGCAATCCTGGTGCCGTTGACGATGGTGCGCGGGGTGGTTCACGAGCGACAGGAGTACCGGCGTCAGGCGGTAGCTGACATCGCCCGCAGTTACGCCGGCCAGCAGTCGTTCGCGGGGCCGGTACTGGTGGTGCCGTATCGGCAGTTGGTTGAGGTCGAGGAGCCCGATGCGAACGGCGTGGTGCGAAGGGTGCGCCGGATGCAGGAGAGCCAGTGGACGTTTTTTCCCAGCACGCTGGTTGTCGACGGAGACCTCAATCCGGGTATCCGCCGACGCGGGCTGCATGAGGTCCGGGTGTACGAGTGGCATGGGAGCGCGCAGGCTTCGTTCGATCTGGAGATCCCGGCTGATCCCGGCCCGGAGCAGGCGCGCCGGATCGGCCAGCCCTACCTGGGTTACGCGATCGGCGATGTGCGCGGGCTGGTAGGTACCCCGGTGCTGAAGGTCGATGGCCGCAGTGTGAGCCTGGAGCAGGGCCGGGGCTATCGTCGCGGCGAGGGCCTGCATGTGCGGCTGGGCGTACCGGCAGCGGGCGAGACGCGCACCGTGAGCACCCGGCTGGACTTCGTGCTGGCCGGCACCGAACGGCTGGCGCTGGTCCCGCTGGGTTATCAGAACCGGTTCTCGCTGGGTTCGAGCTGGCCGCACCCGAGTTTCGAAGGCAGCTCGCCCCGCACCCGGACCATCGACGCAAGCGGCTTCCGGGCCGAGTGGGATATTCCTGGCCTAGCCAGCAACGCGCAACGAAGTTTCCTGGAGGGTATGGCGGCCGACCGGGTGCGGGCCAGCGCCAGCGGCGCGGAGGATGGATCCGCCGGGGTGGAAAGTGTCGGCGTGTCGCTGGTCGACCCGGTCGATGTGTACGCCAAGACCGATCGCGCGACCAAGTACGGCCTGCTGTTCGTACTGCTGACCTTCATCGGGTTCTTCATTTTCGAGCTGACCCGGCAATTGCCGATCCACCCGATCCAGTACGGCCTGGTCGGGCTCGCGCTGGCGCTGTTCTTCCTGCTGCTGCTCAGCCTGAGCGAGCACTTCAGGTTCGGCTGGTCCTACCTGGTCGCCGGGGTCGCCTGTATCGGCCTGATCACGTTCTATCTCAGCGCGGTCCTGCGAAGCGTGCGGCGGGCGCTGGGCTTCGCCGCGATGCTGGCCACCCTGTATGCCGCGCTCTATGGGTTGCTGGTGTCGGAAGACAACGCGCTGGTGCTGGGTTCGGGCCTGCTGTTCGTGGTCCTCGCGGCGCTGATGACGATCACCCGCAAGGTGGACTGGTACCAGTTGGCCGGGCGGCCGTCGCCGCGTCCACGGCGGTCCGGGCCGAGCTTGGGCGAGGGCTGATCCTCGTGACCGCCGGCGCTCCAGGGGAGGCGCCGGCGGTTTCCGGACGGATGACCCGGATGGCCTTGTCCGCATTGGACTGCCGTTTACCCGACCGTAAGCTGCGCACGTACTGTCACTGGCGGGCGCGCATCCCCCAGACCAAAAGAGACCGCTGAGCATGATGTCCGGCATGACCCCGCTCACCGAATCCGCATCTCGCCATACAGACCACCCGACGCTGAGGGTGCTGGTCGTGCACAGCGTAGTCGGCGCGGCGATCCGGCCGTTCCTTGGCGATATCGCGCAGTTGCGGGCCACGGTGCTCCGCGACTGGCCGAACCTGTATGACGGCGATGTCGCCAGCCAGGCCCGGCACCTGCAGGTCTACCTGGACTCCTGGCGCAGCATTGCGATCCTGGTGTCCGACGGTGCCCGATTGGTGGGCGTGTCGATCGGATTGCCGTTGGCCGATGCGCGCGAATCGTTGCGCCAGGTGTTCGCTCCGGCAGGGCGCGAGGTCGACCGGGTCTTCCATTTTGGCGGATCGGTATTGCTGCCGGCGTATCGCGGACGCGGCCTGGGCCATCGTTTCTTCGATGAGCGCGAGTCGCATGCGCGCGCACTGGGCGGCTTTGAGACGACGACGTTCCGCACGGTCGAGCGCGCCGTCGACGATCCGCGCCGGCCGCCGTTTGGCCGCAGTCTGGAACCGTTCTGGCACAAGCGCGGCTACCGCCGGTGCGAGGGTCTGCCGCAAAACTTCGCGACCTGGTCGCGGCCGCTGGAACGAAATTTTTAGCTACGGGCGGGGAATTCACATCAACACGATCGCGTTCGCCACGCCTGCATGCTTCAGATCAGCAGGGATATCCGCGGCACCCACAGCGCCACCCCGGCCAGGCCGCTGCCGATCACGATGGCAGCCAGCACGTCGCTGGGATAGTGGAGGCCCAGCACCACCCGGGAAGCCGCGACGGCAGCGGTGAACGGCGCCAACACCCACGCCAGCACCGGGTAATGCGCGATTGCGACCAGGCTGAAGGCGACCGCATGCAAGGTATGTCCGGACGGGAAACTGAACTCGTCCAGCGGCGCAACCCACGCCTGGATCCGCTGGTCGCTGGCAAACGGCCGTGGACGGCGGGTCCATCGCTTGAGCAGTTTGTACAGGCCCAGTGCGACCAGCCCGGTCGCCGCCAGGTGGATCGATGCGGCCAGTCCGTCGATGCCGTCGACGAGGATCATCATCGCCATCAGCAGGTACCAGAACATCCCGTCGCCAAGCCGGCTGACTGTGGCGAATGCGGCCCGCGAAATGCCACCGCTACCCAGCTGGTTGAGCCTCAGGCACCAGCCCGACTCATCGGCGACCAGACGTTGATGCCAGCGCAATCGACTCATCCTTCCTCCTCGCGACCAGGTCGCGCAGCAATGCATCGAAATCCCGTGCGACCTGTTGCGGTTGCAAGCTCATGACGGCCTCGCGCCCGCGTCGGGCCATGCCGGCGCGTTGTTGCGCATCGCCGCCGATGTTCACGGCCGCGGCAATAAACCCCGCGTCGTCGCCATCGTCGATCGCCGCGCCGTGCACGCCGTCTCGCAGATGCTCACGGGCGGCGCCGTAATTGAATGCGACCGGTGGCACGCCACTGGCCATGGCTTCCAGGGTGACGTTGCCGAAGGTTTCGCTGTGGCTCGGGAACAGGAACAGGTCGCCGCTGGCAAAGTGGCGGGCGAGTTGGTTGCCGCGCTGTACGCCACAGAAAATGAAGTCGGGATGCTCGCGCTCCAGGCGAGTCCGTTCCGGCCCGTCCCCGACCCAGACGAAGCGCGCGCGTGGGTGGGCTTCCTGCAAGCGCCGGTAGGCCCGTATGGCCAGGTCGAGGTTCTTTTCCGGGGCAATCCGGCCGACATGGATGGCGACCGGGTCGTCCGGGCCCACGCCCCATTGCGCGCGCAGCGTCGGGTCGCGGTGGTCGGGGGTGAAGCGGTTGCAATCGACCGCCCTCGGCAGGCGCCGCACATGCCGGAAGCCTTGTGATCGCAGTAGGCGGGCCAGCTCGTGGGTGGGCACCAGGGTGGCGTCGGCGCGGTTGTGGAAGTGGCGCATCCAGCGCAATGCGGCGCTGCCGAGCCAGGCGAACCCGTAGTCGCGCATGTAGTGGTCGAAGCGGGTATGCAGGCCGGTTGCGACGGGGATTCCCAGTTGCCTCGCCGCGCGTAGCGCCGACCAGCCCAGTGGTCCTTCGGTGGCGATATAGATGGCGTCCGGTGGCATTGCGCGCCAGTGCCTGATCAACGCACGGGTCGCCGGCAGGCCGACCTGCAAGCCGGAGTAGCGCGGTAGCGCCACACCACGGATCAACAGTTCGTGGTCTGCCGACTGGCGGTCGCCGGTCTGTCGCGGCCGCACCAGGCCGACCCCGTGACCCAGTTCGCGCAGTCCGTGCTCCAGGTCCCGCACGGTCAAGGCGACGCCGTTGACCTCCGGTGGATAGGTCTCGGTGACGATCGCGTAGCGCATCGGGGGCCTCCGCCTGAGTGCGCCCAGCGTGCCGCGGCGAGGTGAACCGACGATGGCGGGAATATGACGATGATGTGACGTCAGCAGGCGACGCATCGACGTGGTTGCCGGACATTAATGGGGGACTCGATAAGCTGTGCCGTTCCCTATTTTCCGGTAAACCCCCTTGCGCCGACGCGAACTACTGATCGCGGGTCTCACGCTGCCTCTTGTCGCCTTGCCAGGCGTGGGTAGGCCGTCGCCGTTGCGAGCCCTAGCCGGCGAAGCTCCGGTGCAAGACCCATTGGCGCTGCCCTTCACCCGGGACACTGTGCCGGTGCTGGCCCGCGCGCTTGCCGCGCAACCCTTCCGGCCCGTTGCCGGGAAGTTGCCGGACTCGCTGCGCAGTATCGGTTATGACCAGTACCGGGAGATCCGTTTCGATCCCAGGCAGGCGTTATGGCGCGGACAGGGAAGGTCGTTCCAAACGGAATTCTTCCATCGTGCGTTCCTGTTCGGGCAGCGGGTGGACATCCACCAGGTGGCCGATGGCATGGCCACACCGATCGTCTACCAGCCGGGAATGTTCAGCTTCGGCTCGGCGCCGGCACCTGTCGAAACGGATCTCGGTTTTGCCGGCTTCCGCCTGCATGCGCCCATCAACACCCCCGACTATTTCGACGAGGTCTGCGCCTTCCTTGGTGCGAGCTATTTCCGTGCGGTCGCCCAGGGACAGCGGTATGGATTGTCCGCGCGCGGGCTGGCGTTGCGCACCGGCGACCCGGCCGGCGAGGAGTTCCCGGTCTTCAAGGCGTTCTGGATCGAACGCCCCGAGCCGGGCGCGGCGAAGATCGTGGTGCATGCGCTGATGGACAGTCCCAGTGTCGCCGGCGCATTTTCGTTCGTGATCCATCCCGGCCAGGACACCGTATTCGACGTCAGTGCGCGCCTGTACCCGCGCGTGGCGCTTTCCCTTGCAGGCATTGCACCGCTGACCAGCATGTTCCAGTTCGACGCCAGTGATCGGGTCGGTATCGATGACTACCGCAGTGCGGTGCATGACTCCGGCGGACTGGCATTGGCTACCGCCAGCGGTGAGCAACTGTGGCGACCGCTGTGCAATCCGGTGGCGCTGCAGGAAAGCATCTTTGAAGATGACAGCCCGCGCGGCTTCGGGCTGATGCAGCGCAAGCGCAGATTTTCAGACTACGGCGACAGCGAAGCCCAATACGAACGTCGCCCGAGCCTGTGGGTGGAGCCGGTGGGTGACTGGGGCAGGGGCAGCGTGCACCTGTTCGAGCTGCCCACCGCGGATGAATACCACGACAATATCGTCGCGTTCTGGCGCCCGTCGCAACCGCTGGCGGCAGGTCGCGAGCATCGCTTCGACTATCGCCTGCACTGGTGTGAGCGACGCGGCGACCAGGCAGCGCTGGCAAGGACCGAGCGCACCCGGATCGGGGCGGCGCCGAAGGGCGCCCGACAGGTCGTGATCGACCTGGCCGGAGGCGGGTTGGCGAGCCTGAACGAATCCGCCTTGCCGCGAGCCGAAGTACACGCCAGTCACGGCCGGGTCATTAACATTGTTGCCCATGCCAGCCCCGAGACGGGCGGCTGGCGCCTGGCGTTCGAGCTGCACCCCGGTGACGAGCCGTTGGTGGAGTTGCGCGCCCGGTTGCTGTCCCAGGACGGCAATCCCCTTTCGGAAACATGGATTTACCGATGGACCCGATCATGATGAATACCTCTCCGCTTGCCGACGCCCACCAGGCGCGGCCCCTGCTGCCGGCCGAAGCACCGTTGCCGATGCCGGTGCAATCGTTCCAGGATGCCGAGCCGGCCGCCGCCACGTTGCCCGGCAGCCCCGCCGGCATCATCTGGCGCCGTGCATGGATCCTTGGTGGCACCGGTGGACTGACCCTGTTGGCGACCTACCAGCTGTGGTGGGCCTTGCGTGGCGGCGGCCTGGGTGCGCTGGAAGGGCTGACCCTGGTCCTGTTCGCCTGCCTGTTCGTCTGGGTTGCGCAGAGTTTCATGAGCGCCCTGTCCGGCTTTGCCTTGATCGTCAATGACTACCGTCGCCGCGGCGGGCTGGGCTTGATTGATGCCGGTCCACTGCCTGCGCTGACCACGCGCACCGCGTTGCTGATGCCGACCTACAACGAGGCCCCGGAGCGGTTGATGGCCGGGCTTGAGGCCATCTGCGAATCGGTAGTTGCCACCGGCCGTGCGTCTTCGTTTGATTTCTTCGTGCTCAGCGACACCACCCGCAGTGAGCTCCAAGAGCGCGAGCTGGCATCGTTCCAGGCACTGCGTGGTCGCCTGGGTGGACAGGTGAACCTGTTTTACCGTCATCGTCCCGACAACCTGGAGCGCAAGGCTGGCAACATCGCCGAGTGGGTCAAGCGCTTTGGTGCCGCGTACCCGCACATGCTGATCCTTGATGCCGACAGCCTGATGACCGGCAAGGCGGTGGTCAGGCTGGCGATGGCGATGGAGCGCAACCCCGGGGTCGGGTTGATCCAGACCCTGCCGGTGGTGGTCAATGGCGGCACCGTGTTTGCGCGCATGCAGCAGTTCGCCGGGCGCGTGTACGGCCCGGTGCTGGCGCGTGGCAATGCCTGGTGGCATGGCACCGAGGGCAACTACTGGGGCCACAACGCGATCATCCGTACCGCGGCATTTGCCGTCGATGCCGGCCTGCCGAAGCTGGAGGGCGGGCGCCCGTTTGGCGGCAGTATCCTCAGCCATGACTTCGTGGAGGCGGCGTTGTTGCGCCGCGGCGGGTGGTCGGTACACCTGATCCCCGGCTTGGGCGGCAGCTATGAAGAAGGCCCGCCCTCACTGACCGACATGCTGGTGCGCGACCGCCGCTGGTGTCAGGGCAATCTGCAGCACGCCGGTGTGTTGCCTGCACGTGGATTGCACTGGGTCAGTCGTTGGCACCTGCTGACCGGCATCGGGCATTACATCACCGCGCCCTTGTGGGGGATGCTGATGCTGATCGGTCTTGTGATGACCATGGCAAATTCGGGCTTGCGCCTGTATGAGCTGGTGCTCCCCGGCCTGGCATCGTCCGCGAACTGGGCGGGGCCGGGCGATGGTGAACGCTTCTTGTGGGTTTTCGTGCTGACCATGTCGTTGCTGCTGGGTCCCAAGCTATTGGGCTTCCTGCTGACCCTGGTCGACCCGTGGGCCCGCCGCAGCTGTGGCGGAGCCTTGCGGTTGACGCTGGGGGTGCTGGTGGAGACGGTCCTGACCACGTTGATGGCGCCGGTGACGATGTGCCTGCAGTCGCGCGGTGTGGCCGAGGTATTGATGGGGCGTGACTCCGGCTGGGAAAGCCAGCGCCGCGACGATGGCACCTTGTCGCGAACCGAGTTGCTGCAACGCTACGGTGGGGTGACGGCATGCGGGCTGGTGGGCACGGTATGGAGCTATGCGGTCTCGCCGTCGCTGATGTTGTGGATGTCGCCGGTGCTGCTTGGGCTGGTGGTGTCGATGCCGCTGGTCGCGTGGACCGCAGCGCCTGTTCCGGGCCGTCGCTTGCGGCACCTCGGGCTGTTTCTGACGCCCGAGGAGGTCGTGCCGCCGCCGGTGCTTGCCCGTGCGCAGGCGCTGCGCGGGTCGCTGGTCCGGGCTGAATCGTTGGCTCCCACGGACGACTCCGGCATGACGCAGATGGCAACGACATCGCCGGAATTCGAGCCGCACCCGGTCTAGGCCACCCGGTCCAAGCGATCAGGGTGCTGCCCCCGGCAAGTCATGTCGTTTCGACGCTCAGGGCGATGCCCAGTGCGGCGATGTCGTCAGGCTCGCCATCCAGATCCGCCCGCAGCAACGGACGCGCCTGCAGCCAGCGCTGGGCGAAGGTCAGGGTCAGACAATCCGCGCTGGCATGAGCGTCGAGTTGCGGAATCGGGTCGGCCTCATGCGCGCGGTGGATCAGCACCGCCAGCCGAAGCAACGCCGAGGTGTGGCGAACGGCAGGCAGCAGGCGGTCGGGCAGGGCGTCGAACACGTGCTTGGGGATCTTGCGCCGCTGGGTGCGTACCAGCGCTGCCAGGAACTGCTGCTGCTGCCGCGAAAAACCGGCAATGTCGGTGTACTCGACTACATACGCGCTGTGCACGTGGTACTGGCTGTGAGCGATCGTCAGCCCCAGCTCATGCAGGCGCGCCGCCCGGATCAGCATCAGCCGGTCGTCGACGTCCAGTTGCCAGGCCGGCGCGAGTTGATCGAACAACCGCAGCGCGGTGGTCTCCACGCGCGCGGCCTGGGCGGTGTCGATCCCGTAGCGCACCATCAGGGCATCCACCGAGGCGTCGCGCGGATCATCCGCGCCGCCGCGACCGAGCATGTCGTGCAACACGCCCTCGCGCAGGGCGGCCTTGCTGGTCGCCAGCCGCTGCAAACCGAGCGCATCGAAAGCCGCTTCCAGCACCAGCACGCCCCCGGCAATCACCTCGCGGCGCTCGCTGGACAGACCGGGTAGCTTGATCGCCTCGATCCTGCCGGCCTGCAGCAAGCGGTCGCGGACCTGGGGCAGGGCATCGGCGAGGATGGCGCCCTTGCTCAATTTCATTGCGGCGCAGATCTCACCGATGGCCTTGTTGGTCCCGGAAGTGCCGATCGCGTCATCCCAGCCCACGGCGCGGTAGGTGGAGGCAAACTGCTGGAACTCGGCGGTGACCTCGATCAACGCCTCGCGCCAGCGCTTTTCGGTGAGCTTTCCGTCGCCGAAATAGCGCCGCGTGGTGGCAACACAACCCAGTTGCAGGCTCTCGCGCTCGATCGCCTCGAAACCGCTGCCAATGATGCATTCGGTGGAGCCGCCACCGATGTCGAGCACCAGCCGTAGTTGGTCTGGCTTGGAAGGTTGCGCGTGGGCGACGCCCAGGTAGATCAGGCGGGCTTCCTCGCGGCCGGCGACCACCTCGATCCCGTGGCCCAGTGCGCTCTCTGCCGGCATCAGGAACGCCTGCGGGACGGCGAGGCGGCGCACGGTATTGGTCGCGATCGCGCGGACGCGCTGCGGTGGGATGTCGCGGATGCGCTGGCCAAAACGCGACAGGCACGCATAGGCACGTTGGCGGACCTCGGCCGATAGCGCCCCGCGTCCATCCAGCCCCTCGGCCAGCCGTACGGTCTCGCGCAGGCGATCAACCACCCGCAGCTGCCCCAGCAGGTATTGGGCAACCACCATGTGGAAGCTGTTGGAGCCCAGGTCGATTGCGGCCAGCAGGTCGCCATCACGTAACGGCATGGCCGCGGTCGGGACTATATCCGGCATGTCGCGATGGCCCTTCGTCAGCACAACTTGGCCAACAGGCAAGCCTGGGCCGAATGGGGTGGTTGATGGTCGGGCCGCGGCACCCGCGCGTAGTCACCATCGGACTGCAGCGACCAGGCGTTGAGGTTGTCGTCCAGATAGTTGTCCAGGGCCTCATCGAACACCCGCTCGGCCAGGGCCGGGTCGAGGATCGGGAAGCAGCTCTCGACCCGCCGCAGCAGGTTGCGCTCCAGCCAGTCGGCGCTGGCGCAGAACAGTTCCGGCTGGCCATCATTGCCGAACCAGTAGACCCGGCCATGCTCCAGGAACCGCCCGACGATGGAGCGTACCCGGATGTTCTCGCTGACGCCGGGCACGCCCGGTCGCAGGGTGCAGGCGCCGCGCACGATGAGGTCGATCTGCACGCCCGCCTGCGATGCGCGATACAACGCGCGTATCACCCGAGGCTCATTGAGTGCATTCATCCGGGCGATGATCCGGCCGGGCTTGCCCGTGTGTGCATTCGCGGTTTCGCGGTCGATCCGTTGCAATACCCCGGCATGCAAGGTGAAAGGCGATTGCAACAGGCGCTTGAGGGTCATCGACGGCGCCAGTCCGGACAGCTGCTGGAAGATCAGGTGGACGTCGTTGCCGATCTCCGGGTGGGCGGTGATCAGGCCGATGTCGGTGTAAAGCCGGGCCGTGCCAGCGTGGTAGTTGCCGGTGCCCAGGTGCACGTAACGACGCAACTTCCGGCCTTCGCGCCGGACCACCAGCAGCATCTTGGCATGGGTCTTGTAACCGACCACGCCGTAGACCACCTGTACCCCGGCTTCCTGCAGGCGGTCGGCGAAACCCAGGTTG
Organism: Lysobacter sp. A378; assembly: GCF_054052125.1. Classification (NCBI taxonomy): domain Bacteria; kingdom Pseudomonadati; phylum Pseudomonadota; class Gammaproteobacteria; order Lysobacterales; family Lysobacteraceae; genus Lysobacter; species Lysobacter sp. A378. Next base: position 1,133,675 of record NZ_JBSVRK010000001.1, read on the forward strand.
GCCTCTTCGTCAAATCGTGCGCGCAACTCGACCACGGCGGTGACGTCCTTGCCGTTGCGGGCAGCCTGGATCAGCGCCTCCACGATCGAGGAATCCTTGCCCGAGCGGTACAGGGTCTGCTTGATCGCCAGTACTGCCGGGTCCTCGGCGGCCTGGCGCAGCATGTCCAGTACCGGCGTGAACGCATCGAAGGGGTGGTGCAGCAGCACGTCACTTTTGGCCACGGTGGCAAAGATGCGATCACTGCCCGGCAGCTGGCGCGGCTGGAATGGCGGGAATTTCAGGTCGGGGCGCTCGACCAGGTCGTACACCTGGATCACCCGGTTGAGGTTGACCGGGCCTTTTATCCGGTACACCGCATTCGCGGGCAGGTCGAACTTGTCCAGCAAGCTGCGCACGATCGGGGCGGGACATTGCTCGGCGATCTCCAACCGCACCGCGCGCAGGTAGCCACGGCCAACCAGTTCGTCGCGCAGGGCCAGGGCGATGTTGTCCACCTCCTCCTCGTCGACCAACAGCTCGGAATTGCGGGTGACCCGGAACTGGTATGCGCCCTTGATCTCCATGCCCGGGAACAATTCGCCAACGAAGGTCGACAGCACCGCCGACAGGAACACGAAGTCATTCGGCCCGCCGCTGATCTTTTGCGGGACCTGGATGATTCGTGGCAGCGAGCGCGGTGCACGTACGATCGCCAGGTCGCCCTTGCGGCCGAATGCATCCTGGCCGCTCAACACCACCACGATATTGAGCGACTTGTTGAGGATTTTCGGGAATGGGTGTGCCGGATCCAGCCCCAGCGGCGACAGTACCGGCATGACTTCATTGCGGAAGTACGCGCGCAGCCAGCGGGTTTGACGGGCATCCCAGCTGCCGCGGGCAAGGACCCGTACGCCGGCGGCATCGAGCTGCGGTCGCAACACCGTGTTCCAGCAATCGTACTGGGCGTCGACCAGTTCGGCGGCACGGTCATGGATGCGCGCCAGCACCGCGTTTGGCGACAGGCCATCGGGGCCGGCGACCAGTCCCAGGTCCTGTGCGTGCTGCAAGGTGCCGGCACGGATCTCGAAGAACTCGTCCAGGTTGGTGCAACTGATGCACAGGTACTTGAGGCGCTCCAGCAAGGGCACCTGCGAATCCTGCGCCTGTGCGAGCACCCGGAAATTGAAGTCCAGTTGGGACAATTCGCGATTGAAGTACAACGAGGGGTCCCGAAGCGGGTCGTTGTCGGCCACGTCGGTGTACAGGCCCACATCGAGCGGCGCGTGTTCGGGTGCGACCTGCTCCAGCGGGATATGCGTTGGCGGTGTCGGCTCGCCTTTCCGGTGTTCCGGCGCCGGGTTGGCCGGCAGGCGGTCATTGGCTGGGGTAGTCATGCATGCAACTCGTTGGCGTGCAGGCCGCCGCTTGATGTCTCGCGCAGACGTACCCGCTCTGCACCGAAGTGGCAGGCGAAGGTACTGCCACGACCAACCTCGCTGTTGATCTCCAGGCGCGCCTGGTGGAGCTGCAGTATGTGCTTGACGATGGCCAGTCCCAGACCGGTCCCGCCGCTGTCGCGCGAGCGGCTGGTAGATACCCGGTAGAAGCGCTCGGTGATGCGCGGCAAGTGCGTTGCCGGGATTCCGTAACCGGTGTCGCGGATCTCCAGCACCAGGCCCGTCATCGTGCGCCCCGCCGGCGGGGTATCGAGCCCGTAGCCCGATGCCGGGGTGGTGGCGCGCAGGCGGATCGTCACCTCGCCACCGGATGGCGTGTAGCGCACTGCGTTGCTGACCAGGTTGGAAAATGCACTATGCAGCTCCTTGCTCGACCCCCACAGGTCCACGCCGGCGTCGTCTTCCACGCTGATCTGGTGTCGGCCCTGGCTCAGTGCGACAGCCTCGCGCTTGAGGGTGGCCAGCATCGCGTCCATTGATACCGGCTCTTCCGCCGGCAAGCTGTCCTGCGACTCCAGCCGTGACAAGGTCAACAGGTCTTCGACCAGTTGGGCCATGCGTTGTGACTGGCGTTGCATCTCGGTGAATATGGGCGCCAGCTCCGGGTGCTCATCCTGCTCGATCATGTCCAGGTACCCATGGATGACGGTCAGGGGGGTGCGCAGCTCGTGGGAGACGTTGGCGACGAAGTCCCGGCGCATCTGTTCCAGATGCAGCAGCCGGCTGACATCGCGGGCGACCAGCAGCCAGAGGTCCTCCGAGTATGGGATCAGGCGCAGACTCAGGCGCATCGACGGACTGGTCGGGGCGACCACCTCGAGCGACTCGGCATGGCGACCGGCAGCCAGCCAGTGGGCGAGCGGCAGCGGCTGCAGTCGTTGCGCCAGTGGGAGACCGATATCGTCGGGGTAATGCAGTCCCAGCAGTGGAGTACTGGACTCGTTGAACCACAGTATCCGCTGACTGTTGCGATTGACCACCACGATGGCATCGGGCAATGCCGCGGCCGCAGCGCGATAGGCGCGCAACATCTCCACCAGTCGTCGCTTGCGGCCACGCATCTCGGCTTGGCCGCGGTACAGCATCCGGTCCAGTTCGTTCCACGGACCAGGTCCGCCGGCAGGCGGCTGCCGCCGGCGCGCGCTCAGCCGTGACAGCACGCGGTGCAAACGCCAGTAATGCCAGCCCACCAGGGCCAGCGCGGCCACGGTCACGACGGGCCACGGATAACCGATTGCCAAACCAAACGCGGCCGTAATGGCAAGCAACAGGCACAGCAGGCCAATCGTGCGGAACCAGGCAGTGCGTACGCGCGAAGTCATGGCCGGAGTATCCAACAGATGGTGTTGTGGTGCAGCGCAGGGCGGTCAGACCCGGCCATTACGGTGTCAACCGTCGGCGGATACCGAAAACCGGTATCCGGTGCCGCGAACGGTCTGGATCATGCCGTCCAGCGTGTACGGTTCCAGGGTCTTGCGTAGGCGGCGGATGTGCACGTCCACGGTGCGCTCTTCCACGTATACGCTGCCGCCCCAGACATGATCGAGCAGCTGGCTGCGCGAATAGACCCGCTCGGCGTGGGTCATGAAGAAGTGCAAAAGCCGGTATTCGGTGGGTCCGATCTGTACCGCTTGTTCCTCGCCGCCGACACCGGCGAAGACACGATGGGCGGCACCGTCGATACGTAATAATCCGGCGCTGATACTGCCGTCCTCGTCATCCTCGCGTGAGCGACGCAGTACCGCACGGATACGGGCCAACAGCTCGCGTGCCGAAAACGGCTTGACCACGTAGTCGTCGACGCCGGCCTCCAGGCCACCGACACGGTCGTTCTCCTCGCCACGGGCGGTCAACATGATGATCGGGACTTCCCGGGTCAACGCGTCCTTGCGCCAGCGTCGCGCCAGTTCCAGGCCGCTGGTTCCGGGCAGCATCCAGTCCAGCAGGATCAGGTCGGGCACGCGGTCGGCGATCGCCGCCTGGGCCTGGCGCGCATCACCGGCATGGACCGGGTTGTAGTCTCCCTTGCGCAAGGCAAAAGCGACCATGTCCCGGATGGCGGGTTCGTCTTCGACAATCAGGATGTTCTTCTGCACGGCTCACCAGTGACGAGGAGTGGGCGCCGGGATCGGCTGGTCATCGACCATGGATCCCGGAGTCATCCCAGTACACTACCGTTTCGTTACAGGCACGTGACAACGTGCACATGACAGCGTGTTGCGCCGATCGCCTTGCCTACCGGCGGTCAAATACCTGGTCGTGGATGCCCTGGCGATGGAGCTCCAACACGATGGGTGTGATCTGGGCGATTCGCGCCTCGATCCTGGCGCGGGCGTAGTAATCGACCTCGGGGCGCTTTTTCAGGGTGTTCAACTGGACCAGCGCCTGTTCGGCCCGGCCGCTCAGGAACGTCGCTTCGGCATAGGCCTCGCCGGCGCGGATCGGCTCGCCGGCGATCTCACTGGCGCGGGCGAACGTGTGCTGGAAGGCCGGATCCGCCGCCGAGCGTGACAGCAGTGGCCGCAGTATTGCCTGCGCGCGCTTGCCCGCATCGACCGTGTTGCGCTCCAGCAGGGCATCGGCCCAGGTCAGAGCGACCGCGCGGTTATTGGGCGCGCGTCCGAGCAGTTCACCAAAACGCGCGTCGGCGGCCTCCCGGTGACCGCTGCGCGATTCCGCTTCCGCCAGTCCAAGGCTCAACCACAACTCGCCCGGCCGTTCCGCCAGCAAGCTCGCCAGCAGCTTGGCCGCTGCCGCCGGTTCATTGGCGCGCAATCGTGCGATGGCCAGTCCATACCGTTGCGCCTCGTCCAACGTGCCGCGCTTGGTCATCTGCTCGTATTCGCGGATTGCCGCGCGTGGGCTGTCGGCGCTGAGCACGCGCAGGCGCTCCTGGGCAAGACCAAACAGGCCCGTGCCCTGGTCACCGTGCGCCGGCGCGCCGATCGTCAGGCCGTCGGGCAACAATGGGTTGTCGGTTGCGATCGGGCTGGCCAGGAAGCCGTCCGGCGATTCTTCGACCCGGCCCGCCCGCGCTTTCGCCTCGCTGATGCGGGTGGTCGTGACCGGGTGGGTCATCAGATAGCCGGGTATGTCATAGGCGCCGGCCGCATTGACCCGAGATTTCGCCTGCATGGTGGTGAAAAAATCGGCCATTGCCTGCGGGTCGTATCCGGCGCGGGCGAGGGTCTGGATGCCGATCCGGTCGGCCTCCTGTTCGTTGGATCGGGTGTAGTTGATCTGGCGCTGCTGTGCCAGGCCCATCGCCGAGACGATCGCCGCCTGGGTCGCTTCGCCGGATGAATCACCCCCGGCCGCCTGGGCCGCCACGACCGCCCCCAGCATCGCCAGCAGGATCGGCAACTGGTCGCGCTGGGCCCGCTCGACCCCGCGCAATACATGCTGCTGGGTGACGTGGGAAATTTCGTGGGCCATTACCCCGGCGACTTCATCCTCGCGCTGGGCGGCCAGTACCAGGCCCGCGTTGACGCCGATATAGCCGCCGAGCGTGGCAAACGCGTTGATCTGGCGATCACGCATCATGAAAAACGTGAAAGGCTGTCGTGACCGGTCGCTACTGGCGCCCAGCCGGGTACCAAGCGAAGTGAGCCAACTGTCGACCAGCGGATCGGCCAGGATGTAGTCGTAGTGGCGCAGTTGCGCCAACATCATCGCGCCGTACTCCTCCTGCTGGTGGGGCGTCAGCAGTTCACCGGCGGACGAGCCAATGTCGGGCAAGGAATCCTGCGCAGGCGCGCAGACACTGGCCAAGGCCAGTGTGACGGCGGTGGAAAGCACGATGATGCGGCGCAAGCGGAACTCCTGGGACCGGCCACCATTGCATGGCCGAAGGGTCGATAATGGCAGCATGCCGATGATCGGGCCGGGCCGAATGAATCCGCGGTTAATTGGCCTGAACGATGCGCCGGGGGCTGCGGGTGCCGCCGACTTGCGAACACGGGCTGTTGAACCCATCTCTGAATTGCCTGTGTGGCAAGCGATGGCGACAGGTTGGACCATGCCCGTTCGCCGGAGTTCACCACCCGGGCCCGTTGCATCCGGCTTTTTTGCCTACACCGAATTCACCACAGGAGAACCGACTTGCGCACCGACTTGAACACCGATCTGAACCAGGTTGACCCCGCTTCCAACCCGATCGTGATCTACACCAGCGCGACCTGCTCGTACTGCGTCGCCGCCAAGAACTTCCTCAAGAGCAAGGGCCGCGAGTGGACCGAGGTCCGCATTGACCTGGATTCCGCTGCCCGCGAGAAAATGATGGGTTTGACGCAGCGCACCAGCGTGCCGCAGATCTTCGTTGGCGACACCCATGTGGGCGGCTTCGACGAGATGATGGCGCTGCAGCGCGAGGGCAAGCTGGAGCCCTTGCTGGATGGCGCGGCGTAGCGGATCCACTGACGATATCTGATGGCCGGCCTCGTCCGCGCGCCCATCCATTGGGCGCTTGCGGCATAATTGCAGGGCTAACCACCCGGCGCAGCGTCTTGCACGGCGCGCCCATCAGATGGAAGAAGACCCCCAATGACACAGACAATCACGGTGATCCGCGGCGACGGCATCGGTCCTGAAATCATGGACGCCACCCTGTACGTGCTCGACGCGATGAATCTGGGCCTGCAATACGAGTTTGCCGATGCCGGCCTGGTCGCCATGGAAAAGACCGGCGAGCTGCTTCCAGCGGCGACCATGGACTCGATCCGCAAGAACCGCATTGCCCTGAAGAGCCCGCTGACCACTCCCGTCGGCGGCGGTTTTTCCTCGGTCAACGTCGAGCTGCGCAAGCGCTTCGACCTGTATGCCAACGTGCGACCGGCCAAGTCATTCCCCAATACGAGGTCGCGCTTCCCGACCGGGGTGGATGTAATCACCGTGCGCGAGAATACCGAGGGCGCCTACAGCGCCGAAGGGCAGGAAACCGCGGCTGACGGCCAGAGCGCGACCTCGATCACCCGCACCACCCGCAAGGGTTCGGAGCGGATCGTGCGTTATGCGTTCGAGCTGGCGGTCAAGACCGGGCGCAAGAAGGTCACCGTGGTGCACAAGGCCAACATCCTCAAGTCGACTTCCGGCCTGTTCCTGAAGACCGCGCGTGAAGTCGCCGCGCAGTTCCCGCAGATCGAGTGCGAGGAAATGATCGTCGACAACACCTGCATGCAACTGGTGATGCGCCCGGAACAGTTCGACGTGATCGTGACCACCAACTTGTTCGGTGACATCATCTCCGACCTGTGCGCCGGCCTGATTGGCGGCCTGGGGCTGACCCCGGGTGCCAACATCGGTGCGGATGCGGCGATTTTCGAGGCCGTGCATGGTACCGCGCCCGACATTGCCGGGCAGGGCAAAGCGAACCCGTGTGCACTGTTGATGGGTGCCTCCCAGATGCTTGACCACCTGGGCATGACCGACAAGGCGGTAGCGATCCGCGCGGCGATCGTGGCGACCCTGGAGGCCGGTGACAACCTGACTGCCGACCTGGGTGGCAGCGGCACCACCATGGGCTTTGCCAAGGCGATCGCCAGCCGGCTGTGATCCAACCAGTTTTTTTTTAGTCCGCCGTGTTGATTCGGACCCAGCGGGGCGTCTTGGACGCCCCGCTTTTTTATTTGCGGCCGCTTTTTATCCGGGTGGTGAGATCCAGCATTCCATCCCTGTGCTCGACAGCCATCGGAGCAGCCGGCACACTTCGCGATTGATTATCCCATCCGGATAAAGCGATGAATGACACCCCCCCTGCCGTGGCCACTGCGTCCCCCAGCGCACTGGCGCTGACCCCGTTGCTGCTGTTCCTCGTGTTGTTCTTCGGCGCCGGCCTGTATTTTACCGCGCAGGGCGAGGCGATGGGCTTCTACCAGTTGCGCGCCCCGGTCGCGATTTTGCCGGCGTTGGCGCTCGGTGCCTGGTTGGCCTGGCGCCGCGGGATCAGGCCTGTCGAGACCTTGCTGGAGGGCATGGGCCACAGCAACGTCATGCTGATGGTGCTGGTGTTCCTGCTGGCCGGCGCGTTTGCCACCGTGACCAGGGCGATCGGCGCGGTCGATGCGGTGGTTGCGCTTGGCCTGGGCGCGTTGCCGCCGGCGTTGATCCTGCCTGGGTTGTTCCTGGTCGCCAGCTTCGTCTCACTGTCGATCGGCACCTCGATGGGCACGATCGCCGCGGTGGTGCCGATCTCGATTGGCCTGGCCGATGCCGCCGGACTCGACAAGGCGCTGGTGCTGGGTGCGGTGGTCGGCGGCGCCATGTTCGGCGACAACCTGTCGATCATTTCCGACACCACCATCGCCGCGACACGCAGCCAGGGGTGCAGGATGAGCGACAAGTTTCGGGAGAACTTCAAGATTGCGTTGCCGGCGGCGCTGGCGACGGCCGCACTGCTGGCAATGGTTGGCGACGTCGCGCCGATCAGTGCCCCCGAAGCGGCCACGGCCTGGCTGGTGCTGCCGTACCTGGTGGTGCTGGTGCTCGCACTGCTCGGGCTCGACGTGGTGTTGGTGCTTGGCTTGGGGCTGTTGGTTGCCGGCGTGTTCGGCTATGTACTGGCCGAGGGTTATGACGTGATCAGTTTCGCCAACGACATTTATGCCGGCTTCGAGAGCATGGTCGAAATCACCCTGTTGTCGATCCTGATTGGTGGCCTGGCGGCGCTGATCAAGGCCAATGGCGGGCTGGATTGGCTCGCCGCGACCATTGCCCGGTTTGCGGGTGGACACACCGGCCGTCGCGCCGGTGAGATCAGCATTGCAGCGCTGGCCGCCGGCGGCGACGCGCTCACCGCCAACAACACGGTCGCGATCCTGGTCAGCGGCGACCTTGCCCGGGACATTGCCCAGCGGCATGGCGTGTCCCCGCGTCGTGCCGCCAGCGTGCTCGATATCTTTTCCTGCGTGGTCCAGGGCGTGTTGCCTTACGGCGCGCAGATCCTGCTGGCCGGCTCACTGGCGGGATTGTCGCCGCTGTTGATCGCCGGCAAGGTCTGGTACTGCTGGTTGCTCGCGCTGGTCGCGATCGGCTTCATGCTGTGGCCGGGCCGGGGTAGGGCGGTTCACTAGCAAGCACGAAAAAAGGGGCGCCGAAGCACCCCTTTTTCTTTTCAAGCGGGTTTTCTTTTCAAGCGGGCTTTCTTGTCCCGGCGCGCGCTGGAATCAGCGCGATTGCAGCTTCGACAGCAGCCTCAGGAACTCGATGTACAGCCACACCAGGGTGACGATCAGGCCGAACGCGCCATACCATTCCATGTACTTGGGCGCGCCCTTCTCGACGCCGGTCTCGATGAAGTCGAAGTCCAGCACCAGGTTCAATGCCGCGATCACCACCACCACCAGGCTGAAGCCGATCCCGACCAGGCCCGACTCGTGGATCATCGGGATCTGGATGCCGAACATGCCCAGCACCATGCTGGCCAGGTAGACCAGGAAGATGCCGCCGGTTGCGGCGACCAGGCCCATCTTGAAGTTTTCCGTCACCTTGATCAGCCCGGAGCGATAGGCGAACAACATCGCGAACAGGGTGCCGAAGGTCAGCATCACGGCCTGCATCACGATGCCTTCGTACAGATAGCTGTACTGCGCCGAGATCGCACCCAGGAACAATCCCTCGACCAGGGCATACAGAGGTGCGCTGATCGGTGCCCACTCCTTCTTGAAGATGGTGACCATCGCCAGCACCAGGCCGCCGATCAGGCCACCCCATATGTAAGGCCCCGCGCCAACGATCCCTGCCGGGGTCGCCACCTGGTTCCAGGCGAATGCGGCCGTCAACACACACAGCAACAGCAGCAGGCCGGTCTTGTTGACCGTCCCGTTCAGGGTCATTACGTTGCCATCGTCGCGAACGATCGCGCCGCTGCCAAGATCGAGGAAGGTCGACTCCTTGAGAGCCGGATTGCCACTACGGATCATGCAAGCCCCCTGGGGCGTTTTTATCGGTAGCCCAGCATACACGCAGCAAGCGCGTTTGAAGTTGACAGCAGCACAACCGGGGCACAGAATGGCCGGCCTTCTGCAGCGCCGTGTGCGTTTGCCGAAGCCCGGATCGGGGCATAGCGCAGTCTGGTAGCGCATCTGGTTTGGGACCAGAGGGTCGGGGGTTCGAATCCCTCTGCCCCGACCACTTGGTAAACGGCGCCGGTATCATGTTCGCAGGCGCCCGTAGCTCAACCGGATAGAGCACTAGCCTTCTAAGCCAGTGGTTGCAGGTTCGAGTCCTGCCGGGCGCACCAGTCATGCGACAATAGCTTCACGTTTTTGCTGTGGTGGATGTAGCTCAGTTGGTTAGAGCATCGGATTGTGATTCCGAGGGTCGCGGGTTCGAGTCCCGTCTTCCACCCCACTGTTTTTTGCACGGATTGTTCCTGTACAATTTCGTGCCGCACAAGCTCCATGTACATGTAGTCGTGCCACGTAACAGCGGGCCGTTAGCTCAGTTGGTAGAGCAGTTGACTCTTAATCAATAGGTCGAAGGTTCGAATCCTTCACGGCCCACCAGTAACATCAGGCACCCGGGATCGCTCCGGGTGCCTTTTTTCTTTGCCCCCAGGCGAAAGTGGCGGAATTGGTAGACGCCCTGGCTTTAGGTGCCAGTGAGGGTGACCTCGTGCGGGTTCGAGTCCCGCCTTTCGCACCAGCCCATGCAGAGGCTGAACAGCCCGGTAGGTCCGGCGAGCGCTCGCGAGTAGCGTGCTGTCCGTTGGCGGGGCGGCTTTGTGCTCCCGGCGGCCCCATCCGTACTGCTGCGCTTCACTAAAAAACTGGCGGCCGCGCCCGGAATCAGCCAAACTGTTGCGTTCCGCCGCGGGCGCGGGCTGCCTGCCTGGCCCGCCAGCCCATCGACAATTCGTACATCAAACATTTTTGCCGGGGTCGACGACCGCGGTTGCAGGAGTGGATATGCCCGCCGTAGAAAACAGTGTTTCGGTCGAATCGCTCGGTACCCTTGAACGCCGCATGACCTTCAATCTCCCGGCCGACCGGTTCGAGAGCGAGGTGGGTGGCCGCCTGCGCGAGATAGCGCGTGGCGCAAAGATCAAGGGTTTCCGCCCCGGCAGGATTCCGGCCAAGGTGATCGAGCAGCGCTTCGGCAAGCAGGTTCGCGCCGAGGTGCTCGACGGCCTGGTTCGCTCCAGCTTCGGCGAGGCGGTACGCGAGCAGTCGCTGCAGATTGCCGGCAATCCGGCCATCGAGCCGGTCAACGACGCGGATGACCTGGCGTTCGTCGCGACCTTCGAGGTGGTGCCGGACTTCGGTGATGTCGACGTGGCAAAGCTCAACGTGACGCGCCACACCTCGGAGGTGAAGGACGACGATATCGACACCATGATCGCCAACCTGCGCCTGCAACGGCGCACCTGGGACGTGGTCGAGCGCGGCGCAAAGGCCGATGACGCGGTCGAACTGGAAACGTTCTCCACCGTCGATGGCGAGCGGATGCCGGCCGAGGGTGTCGAGCGCGGGACCACCGTTATCGGGTCCGGCACGATGATGCCGGCGATCGAGTCGGCCCTGGTGGGAATGAAGGCGGGCGAACAGAAGCAGGCGCAGATCGATTTCCCGGCCGATTGGCGGGTGCCGCAGTTTGCCGGCAAGACCGTTGCCGTCGACCTGAAGGTGGGCAAGGTGTCGGAGCCGAACCTGCCGGAAGTGGACGAGGCATTCATCAAGAGCTTCGGCATCAACAGTGGCGAGCCGGAGCAGTTCCGCAGCGACATCCGCAGCAACCTGGAGCGTGAGCTCAAGGGTGCGTTGATGAACCGTCTGCGGCGGGAGGTGGGCGAGCAGTTGGTCGCTGCCTACTCGGAAACGGAGATGCCTCCCAAGCTGGTCGAGAACGAGGCACGCGACATGGCCAACCAGGCCCTGGAGCAGGCGCGCCGCCAGGGCGGCAACGTCGAGTTGCCTGCCGATGCCCATCAGAGGTTCCTGGAGCCTGCTCGCAAGCGGGTCCTGGTGGGCCTGCTGGTCGGAGAGGTCGCGCGTCGCAACGAACTCAAGCTGGATCCCAAACGGGTCAACGAGACGCTCAACCTGATTGCCTCCACTTACGAGGAGCCACAGCAGGTGATCGATCTGTACCGCAACGATCGCCAGCTGATGTCCGGTTTGCAGGGCCGGGTGATGGAGGAGCAGGTGATCGACTGGATCGCCGAGCGTGCGCAGCACACCGAGCAGCCACTGGCCTTCACCGACGCGATCCGCCAGTAGTATTCCCCCGGCGCGTCTTGCGCTTTGGCCTGGTCGGCCCCAAGTCGACTGGGCCAACTCCTACAACAGCAGCCAAGGTTCGTCTCGATGGATAACAAGACCCAAGCCCTCAACCTCGTTCCGATGGTGGTCGAACAGACCAGCCGCGGCGAGCGCGCCTATGACATCTATTCGCGGCTGCTGAAGGAGCGGGTGATCTTCCTGGTCGGTCCGATCGACGACCACGTGGCGAACGTCATCGTTGCCCAGATGCTGTTCCTGGAGGCCGAGAACCCCGAAAAGGACATCAGCCTCTACATCAACTCACCCGGTGGCGTGGTCACCGCCGGCATGGCGATCTACGACACCATGCAGTACATCCGCCCGGACGTGAGCACGATCTGCGTCGGCCAGGCGGCCTCGATGGGGGCGCTGTTGCTGGCATCGGGCGCGAAGGGCAAGCGTTACGCGCTGCCCAACTCGCGGGTGATGATCCACCAGCCGCTCGGCGGCTTCCAGGGCCAGGCCAGCGACATCGAGATCCACGCCCGCGAGATCCTGGCGTTGAAGCAGAAGCTCAACGAGGTGCTGTCCAGGCACACCGGTCAGGCGCTGGAGACGATTGCGCGTGATACCGAACGCGACAACTTCAAGGGCGCCGAGGCGGCGCGCGACTACGGGCTGATCGACGAGGTGCTGGAGCGGCGCCCGGAAGAGTCGATCCAGGCCAATTGAGCGCACGATCCGCATCCCGCAGATGGCGCCCGGCCGAGCTTGGATGGGCCGCTAAACCGCTGATTCCCGGACGATTTATTAGCACGGAACCACGCCGGAAGCGGCTTGGTACGCTGTGCTATTCTCGGGCCGAAGCACTCTGGCTATGCCGCGACGCGATGGTCGCGCCACGGCGTATCCGGCAAATGATCATTCAGGCAAGCGCATGACCGATGACCGACAGGGCCGGAGCACCGGCGACAGCAACAAAATTCTCTATTGCTCGTTCTGTGGCAAGAGCCAGCATGAGGTGCGCAAGCTGATTGCGGGCCCCAGCGTGTTCGTCTGCGACGAATGCGTTGAGCTGTGCAACGACATCATCCGCGAGGAGCTTGAGGAAAAGGCCCAGTCGGCGCGCAGCCACCTGCCCAAGCCGAAGGAAATTCTGGAAGTCCTGAACGAGTATGTGATCGGCCAGACGCGCGCCAAGCGCACCCTCGCGGTCGCGGTGTACAACCATTACAAGCGCATCGAGAGCCGGCAGAAGAACGACGATGTCGAGCTGGCCAAGTCCAACATCCTGCTGGTCGGGCCCACCGGTTCGGGCAAGACATTGCTGGCCGAGACATTGGCGCGGATGCTCAACGTGCCGTTCACGATGGCTGATGCAACGACCCTGACCGAAGCCGGGTATGTCGGCGAAGATGTCGAGAACATCATCCAGAAACTGCTGCAAAAGTGCGACTACGACGTCGACAAAGCGCAGCAGGGAATCGTCTACATCGACGAGATCGACAAGATCTCGCGCAAGTCCGACAACCCGTCCATCACCCGGGACGTCTCGGGCGAGGGCGTGCAGCAGGCATTGCTGAAGCTGATCGAGGGAACCGTGGCCAGCGTGCCGCCGCAGGGCGGGCGCAAGCATCCTCAGCAGGAATTCCTGCAGGTCGATACCCGCAACATCCTGTTCATCGTCGGCGGCGCGTTCGCCGGGCTGGACAAGATCATCCAGCAGCGCAGCACCGAGGCCGGCGGCATTGGCTTCGGCGCCAAGGTCAAGTCCAGCGAGCGCAAGATCGAGATCGGCAAGGTGCTGGCCGAGGTTGAACCCGAGGATCTGATCAAGTTCGGCCTGATCCCCGAGTTCGTCGGTCGGCTGCCGGTGGTGGCGACCCTGGAGGAGCTGGACGAGGAGGCATTGATTACGATCCTGACCGAGCCCAAAAACGCGATCACCAAGCAGTTCAGGAAGCTGTTCGACATGGAAGGGGTGGAGCTTGAGTTCCGCCCTGATGCGCTGGTGGCGATCGCGCGCAAGGCGCTCAAGCGCAAGACCGGCGCGCGCGGACTGCGCACGATCGTCGAGTCTGCGTTGCTGGACACGATGTACGAGTTGCCGTCGCTGGAGAACGTCAGCAAGGTCGTGGTGGATGAGTCCGTCATCGAGCACAAGACCGAGCCCTACCTGATCTACGAAGCGCCGCCGGTGGCCCCGCAGAAGGCGGCGGCGGGCGACTGAACCGGCGCAGCTAAACCGGCGCAGCCCCCAGTTTGTCCAGATCAGCCGCTTGCCCATGCAAGCGGCTGATTTGTTTGGGGGTTTGCTGACCAGTGCGACCCAGACGGATCGGGTTCTCTTGCAACCTTCCGCGCCGGCCCCCATAACCCAGTCCATGACCGGCAAATCCGGTGCATCCTCTTTTTACCGACCGTGCCTGATTGGCACGGCTGTCTGTACGACCCGGAGTTCCCATGACCCGATCCACCGATATCCAGCCCCCCGCGGGCGAACTGCTCAACTTGCCGGTGTTGCCGCTGCGCGATGTCGTCGTGTTCCCGCACATGGTGATTCCGCTGTTTGTCGGGCGCGACAAATCGATCCAGGCACTCGACCAGGCCATGGCGGCGGACAAGCAGATCCTGTTGGTCGCGCAGAAGAGTGCCGAGACCGACGACCCCGGCGCCGAGGATCTGTTCGAGATCGGCACCCTGGCCCATGTGTTGCAGCTGCTGAAGCTGCCCGACGGCACCATCAAGGTGTTGGTGGAGGGCGTGTCGCGGGTGCGGGTCGAACAGGTCGTGGAGGTGGACGGCACGCTCACCGGGCAGGCTCGCGTCATTGCGCCCGAAACCGATCGCGATGAACGTGAGATCGAGGCGATCATGCGCTCGCTGATGGGCTTGTTCGAGCAGTACGTCAAGACCAACCGCAAGCTGCCGCCAGAGTTGATGCAGACCTTGTCGGGCATCGAGGAGCCCGGTCGCCTGGCCGACACCATCGCCGCCCATCTTGGCGCGCGGGTCAGTGACAAGCAGACGCTGCTGGAAACCCACGGCATCGGAGCCCGGATGGAACAACTGGTGGGCCTGGTTGACGGTGAAATCGATGTCCAGCAGCTGGAGAAGCGCATCCGCGGCCGGGTCAAGGGCCAGATGGAGAAGAGCCAGCGCGAGTACTACCTCAACGAGCAGATGAAGGCGATCCAGAAGGAGCTGGGCGACATCGACGACGCGCCCAACGACATCGAGGAGCTGACCCGGAAGATCGCCGCGGCCGGCATGCCCAAGCCGGTGGAGGCAAAGGCCAAGTCCGAGCTCAACAAGCTCAAGCAGATGTCACCGATGTCGGCCGAGGCCGCCGTGGTGCGCAACTACCTGGACTGGGTGCTGGGGGTGCCGTGGAAGAAGCGCAGCAAGGTACGCAAGGATCTGTCGGCGGCCCAGGATGTGCTGGACGCGGACCATTTCGGGCTGGAGAAGGTCAAGGAACGCATCCTGGAGTACCTGGCGGTGCAGACGCGGGTGAAGCGGATGAAGGGCGCCATCTTGTGCCTGGTCGGGCCACCGGGCGTGGGCAAGACCTCGTTGGGCCAATCGATCGCGCGGGCGACCAACCGCAAGTTCGTGCGCATGTCGCTGGGCGGGGTGCGCGACGAGGCCGAGATCCGCGGCCATCGCCGGACCTATGTCGGTTCCATGCCGGGCCGGGTGGTGCAGAACCTGAGCAAGGCGGGCACCAGGAATCCGTTGTTCATGCTCGACGAGATCGACAAGATGTCGATGGATTTCCGCGGCGATCCGTCCTCGGCGTTGCTGGAGGTGCTTGATCCCGAGCAGAACCACGCCTTCAACGATCACTACCTGGAAGTTGACCTGGACCTGAGCGAGGTGATGTTCGTGGCCACCTCCAACACCCTCAACATCCCGGGTCCGTTGCTCGATCGGATGGAGGTGATCCGGATCCCCGGTTACACCGAGGAGGAGAAGCTCAGTATCGCCATGCGCTATCTGCTGCCCAAGCAACTCACGGCCAATGGGCTGAGGCCTGGCGAGTTGAAGGTGGCCGAATCGGCGGTGCGCGACATCGTGCGCTATTACACGCGCGAAGCCGGCGTCCGCAATCTGGAGCGGGAGATCGGCAAGATCTGCCGCAAGGTGGTCAAGGACATTGCGCTCGCCGGACCGAAGCCCGCCGCCAGGAAGACGGCACTTACCGTCAGCTCGAAGAATCTGGACAAGTATCTGGGCGTTCGCAAGTTCGACTTCGGGCGCGCCGGGGAGCACAACGAAATCGGACTGGTCACCGGCCTTGCATGGACCGAGGTTGGCGGCGAGTTGTTGCAGGTGGAGACCACGCTGGTACCGGGCAAGGGTCAGCTGCTGCTGACTGGCCAACTGGGTGACGTCATGAAGGAGTCGGCTTCGGCGGCGCTGTCGGTGGTGCGTGCGCGCACCGAGCGGTTGGGGATCGACCTGGATTTCCTGCACAAGCAGGATGTCCACATTCACGTGCCCGAAGGCGCGACGCCCAAGGACGGCCCCAGCGCCGGGATCGCGATAACGACGGCGTTGGTGTCGACCCTGACCAGGAACCCGGTCAGGGCCGAGGTAGCGATGACCGGTGAAATCACCCTGCGCGGTCGCGTCCTGCCGATCGGCGGCCTCAAGGAAAAGCTGCTGGCAGCGCTGCGCGGCGGGATCACCACGGTGATCATTCCTGAGGAGAACAAGAAGGATCTGGTCGATTTGCCCAAGAGCGTGACCGATGGCCTCAAAATCCTGACCGCACGCTGGATCGACGAAGTGCTCGACATCGCATTGGAGCGCCCCCTCGTCCCCATGGCGCCGCCCCAGCAAGATGGGCCCCCGCCACCCTCAAAACGCAAGCCTGTCACGCGTGCAGACGTCAAGCATTGATCGTCCAGGTTGCCGAATATTACGCAAAATGGGCTGAAACCCGCGTCGTTGCTGGGTTTCCGCCTTGCGTGAGTAAAACCCCACTGGTATAACGACGGGGAGCCGCATCGCATCGCCCACGCGGGACTGTGATGCGGCAAGGTCGATCGGGGTACTGCTGCGCGCGGTAGCATTCCGATTCTCAATTTCGCGGTTCTCGATCCGCTCAGGAGTCCAAACGCATGAATAAGGGTGATTTTGTTGCTGCCGTCGCCGACGCTGCAGAACTGTCCAAGACCGACGCTGCCAGCGCCGTGGACGCCATGGTCAGCGTCATTACCAAAACGCTGAAGAAGGGCGACACGATCACATTGGTTGGCTTCGGCACGTTCCAGGTTCGCGAGCGCGCTGCTCGTCAGGGCCGCAACCCGAAGACCGGCGAAGCCATCAAGATCAAGGCATCGAAAAATCCGGCTTTCAAGGCTGGCAAAGCACTAAAAGACGCTGTAAACTAAGTGGCTCGCCCGCCGATGTGCATGTTCTGGCATCGGCACTGCACGCAGGGTGCTTAGCTCAGTGGTAGAGCGTCTCCTTTACACGGAGAGGGTCGGGGGTTCGAAACCCTCAGCACCCACCAAGCACCGGGTCGACAGAGTTCCAAGTGCGGAGTGGTAGTTCAGTTGGTTAGAATGCTGGCCTGTCACGCCGGAGGTCGCGGGTTCGAGTCCCGTCCACTCCGCCATTTATACCCAGGCCCCTCGAGCAATCGAGGGGCCTGTTTTTTTTAGCATGGGGCGGCCCGACTTTCGGCGCGCAAGCACGTTAAACTGTACGGCTTCCGCACTCGACGCGACGGGATCATGCTGCAAAAACTCCGAGACAAAACTACTGGCTGGATCGCCATGGCGATCATGGGCGTGTTGATCGTCCCCTTCGCCCTGTTTGGACTGGACCAGTACATGGTCCAGGGCAGCAGTTCCACTGTGGCCGTCATCAAGGCACCGCCTGCCTGGTGGACGTCGGCTCCGTCGTTCTGGCCGGTGTCGGTGTTGTGGCGTCAAGAGGAGATCACGACCAACGAGTTCCAGGACCAGTTCCAACGGGTGCGCCAGCAGCAACGCACGGCACAGGGCGACGCGTTCGACTCGCGCGATTTCGCGGAGACCTCCAACAAGCTCGCGGTTCTGGATTCATTGGTGAGCCAGCGCGTCCAGACCATGGCCGCCGACGCCTCAGGCATCGCCATCAGTGATGCGATGGTGCGCAACGAGATCCAGCAGATCCCGGCGTTCCAGGTCGACGGCAAATTCGACCCGCAGCGTTACCAGCTTGCGCTGGCGTCGCAGGTGCCCGCGCAGTCGCCGGCGCAGTTCGATGCGATGGTGCGCCAAAGCCTGAAGCAAAGCCTGCTGGCCAACGCGATCGCCGGCAGCAACTTCATTACCAACAGCGAGATGGCACGTCTGGTCAAGCTGATGGGCGAGCGGCGTGACGTGAGCCTGGTGGTCGTGCCCGCACCGGAAGCGTCCGCTGCGGATGCCGAGCCGACGCCGGCCGAGATCCAAGCGTGGTACGACGCGCATGCGGTCGATTACATTGCGCCCGAGAGCGTCTCTGTCGAGTACATCTCGTTGGATCGCAAGGCGATGCCGGAACCGCCGCCGGCCGACGAAGCGACCTTGCGCCAGCTCTACGAAGAGCAACAGGACAAGTTCGCCGAACCGGAGCAGCGCCTCGCATCGCACATCCTGTTGCAGGTCGACGAAGGCGCGGACGCCGCGGCGATAGAGGCCAAGGCGCGTGAACTTGCCGCCAAGGCCGGCGCGGAAGGGGCCGACTTCGGCGCGCTCGCGGAGGCCAACAGTGATGACAGTGGCTCCAGGGCCAGCGGCGGGGACCTGGGCTGGATTGGCAAAGGCATGATGCCCGGTGCCGTCGAGGACGCGTTGTTCGCACTGGAGCCTGGCCAGGTCAGCGAGCCCGTCAGGAGCGAGTTTGGCTGGCATGTGATCAAGTTGCGTGAGGTCAAGGCTGGCGCGCGGGAGTCCTTCGAGGACGTCCGCGATGCATTGGCGCTCGAGCAGGTCACTGCGGAACGTGACCGCATGTTCAACGACCTGTCCAGCCGTGTTGTGGATGCGGTGTTGCGAAGCCCCGGCGTGCTTGAGCCGGCGGCGGAGGCGGCGAACCTTTCAGTCCAGCAGTTGGGTCCGTTTAACGAACAAGCCAGCGAAGGCCTGGCGGCGAATCCGGCGCTCAAGCGTGCGGCGTTCTCCGAGACATTGGTCCAGGACGGCACCGTCAGCGATCCGATCGAGATCGAGCCTGGTCACAACGTATGGCTCCGGGTGACAAGTCACCAGCCCGAGCATGCACGACCACTGGATGAGGTGCGCAGCGATGTGGTCGCGGCCCTCAAGGCTGACCAGGCGCAGCAGGCGGCTGCCAAGCGTGCGGAGACCCTCCTTGCCCGGTTGGATGGTGGTGAGTCCCTTGCCGTATTGGTGGCTGCCGAGCAATTGCCCGAGCCACAGGTGATCCCCGGGGTGCCGCGCGGCGCACCGCTGATTGCTGACGGTGTGTCGGAAGCAATTTTCGCCGTGCAGGCAGCTGCCGAAGGAAAGGTTGCCGGTGGCTACGACGTGCTGGACGACAACCGGATTGTCCTGTTTACCGTGGACAAGGTGGCGGCGGGGAGTGACGAGCAATTGCCGCCGCAACAGCGCGA
Source organism: Lysobacter sp. A378 (assembly GCF_054052125.1). Taxonomy (NCBI): domain Bacteria; kingdom Pseudomonadati; phylum Pseudomonadota; class Gammaproteobacteria; order Lysobacterales; family Lysobacteraceae; genus Lysobacter; species Lysobacter sp. A378. The sequence continues at coordinate 1,152,925 of NZ_JBSVRK010000001.1, forward strand.
GATCATGCGGCAACAGCTCTCCCAGGTGGCCGGGATCGAGGATGTGCAGGCGTTGATCAAGACGTTGCGTCAGCGGATGCAGGTCAAGGTGATCGAGCAGAACCTGTAAAAAAAGATCCAGTCCGGCCTGGCGCCGGACTGGATCTCGTGGTTTCAGTTTGCGCGGCTTCAGTTCCCGGTGCTTCAGTCGGCGTCGCCGACTCCGGTCATGCCCAGGATGTTGTAGCCCGAATCGACGTACACCACGTCGCCGGTAATGCCTGCTGCCAGGTCCGAACACAGGAACGCCGCGGTGTTGCCGACGTCCTCGATGGTGACCGTGCGGCGCAGCGGCGCGTTCTTCTCGAACTGGCCGAGCATCTTGCGGAAATTGGAGATACCCGCAGCCGACAACGTCTTGATGGGACCGGCGGAGATTGCATTGACGCGCGTGCCTTCCGGTCCCAGGTTTAGTGCGAGGTAGCGAACCGTCGCCTCCAGGCTGGCCTTGGCCACGCCCATTACGTTGTAATTTTGCAGCGCACGCACGGCGCCCAGGTAGCTGAGGGTCAGGACCGCCCCGTTGCGGCCGGCCATCAGCGGGCGGGCGGCCTTGGAGATGGCCGCCAGCGAATAGGCCGAGATGTCGTGGGCCACGGCCCAGTTCTCGCGGGTCAAGCCGTCCAGGAACTCACCCTCGATCGCCTCGCGCGGGGCGAATGCGATGGCATGGATGAGAATGTCGAACCCGTCCCAGCGCTGGCCGAGTTGCTCGAAACAGGCGGCAATCTGCTCGTCACTGGACACGTCCAGCGGAAGCACGATGTCGCTGCCCAGTGCGGCGGCGGCTTTCTCCACCCGCGGGCGCATCTTGTCGTTGAGGTAAGTGAAGGCCAGTTCCGCGCCTTCGCGATGCATCGCCTCGGCGATGCCGCTGGCGATCGAGCGTTCGCTGGCGATGCCGGTAATCAGCGCGCGCTTGCCTTGAAGAAAACCCATGGTGGCTCCTGGTTGAGCTGGGCCGCGACCGGGGCGGTCGGGCAACCTCTTATTGTACCCATGCCGCCAATGCCTAATTCAGGCTGGTGGCCAGTACCAGCAAGCGAACCGGTGTGTCGCCGGCATGGCTGATCCGGCCATCACGGAACACCGGATTGAGGCGAGCCAGGCGTTTGGGGTCCTGGTCGTTGCGCGCAGCCCAATCCGAAATCGCGTGCACGTTCTCGGCCACCGGCATCGCCTTCAAGTGCGGCACCGGCCGATCCATCGCCTTTACCCAGGGGTCCCGGTCGTCGGCATCGCCCAGGACACAGGCCAGGGCGTGCAGCTTGCGCACGTAGGCATGGGTGATGTCCGGCAGTCCCGGCAGCGCTTCGGGGTCGGCGTCACGCGCGACCTGGCCGCCCTTGTCGAGCGCGGAGAATATCCGGTACTCGCCGGCGTTGTAGGCCATCACCGCCAAGCGCCAGTCACCGGCGAACATGCCGTGCAGTGTCTTCAGGTAGCGCACCGCGGCGCGGGTGGAATCCACTGGTGACAGGCGCCCATCGTAGCCCTTGCGAATCGATACATTGTGGCTGCGCGCAGTGAGCTTGATCATCTGCCACAGCCCGGCAGGCCCCTGGGGGCTGCGCGCCTCGGGGCGATAGCCACTCTCCACGAACGGGATGAGGGCGTACTCGCTGGGCAGGCCCGCGTCGCGAACGGCGTCCAGCACGTAGCCGAACAGCAGCAATGTATCGTCACCGGGCGAGGCCAGGCGCTTGGGTGCGGCAGCGTAGTGCTTGCTCCAGCGCGCGCTGACGTCGGTTCCGCAGGATGGATCAGCCAGGCCCGCCCGGAACTGTTGGTAAATATCCAGTCCGCTGCGAGCGGTGACGGTGGCGGTGCTGCTGGCCGACTCGGCTGTATCAGGGCCCGCTGCCGCAGCTGTCGATCCGGGGTTGGTCTCGTCTGCGCTCACCGGCACTGCCAGCGACATCGCCAGCAACATGGCCAACAGGGGGCGCGTGGAGCGGGGTGCGCCGACTTTGAGCCGGCGTCCAGGGCCGGGCCGACTCATCCGCCGAACCCGTCCTTCCATTGTCGCAATCCTGCGAACACCTCTACCACGCCGCTTGGGGCGCGGCCCAACCTGTGTTGTACAGCAGCGACCACGGCCGGCTCTGCGCAACGCAGGAAAGGATTGCACGCCAGTTCGCTGGTGATCGTGCTGGGCAGGCTTGGCTTGGCGGCATCGCGCATGGACTGGACTTCCAGGATGCGGCGCTGGAGCGCCGTGTTGTGGGGTTCGACCACGCGCGCAAACGCCGCGTTGGACAGGGTGTATTCGTGGCCGCAACAAACCCGCGTCGGCCCCGGCAGGTGGGCCAGTCGGGACAATGACTGGTGCATCTGCAACGGACTACCTTCGAAAAGACGCCCGCAACCCAGGCTGAACAAGGTGTCGCCGCTGAACAGAACGGGGTCACTGGCAGCGGTGTCGGCGCAGAAATAGGCCAGGTGACTGGTGGTATGGCCCGGTACTGCAATCGTCTCGAACCGGCGTGCGCCAAGGGTGAACCGGTCGCCATCGGCCACCCGGATCGTAGCCAGCTCGATTCGCGGGTCATGTGCCGCGACCACCGGCAGGCCAGGCCAGCGCGCCAACAGGTCGGCCAATCCGCCGATGTGGTCGGGGTGGTGGTGGGTCAACAGGATCCCGGTAGGTGACATGCCGGCATCGGCCGCGGTGAACACCGGCCCAGCCTGGCCGGGATCGACGATCAGGCTGCCGCCATTGCCGTCATCGAGCAGCCAGATGTAGTTGTCGTTGAATGCAGGCAGGGCGTGCAGAAGCATCCAGGGACTCCTTCGGGTTGCCGGCGACGCGCAGCGCAATGCCGCACAATGCAGAGCCTGCCAAGCCACCGGCGATGCGAGAATCCGCGACCATGCCTGCGTTCAAGCACGATCGTCAACTCCAGTCGAGCGCATCTGGCGGGCTCGACTGGTTTGGCAGTGAAGCCGGAGGCGGGTTGCCGGCAGCTGAAGCCGCTGCGGTCAAGCGGGTATTGGATGCGTGTCCGGCGATGCCCTGGCTCTGGATCGGGGTGCCGGCGGCGGTGCCCCCGGTCGCTGGTCGTCGTGGGATTGTGCTGCACCGCAACCAGCACGATCTGGTCGGAACGGTGCGCTGTGCCTTGCCATTGCCGCTGGCCACGGAGACCTGCGGGGCGGTGCTGCTGCAGCACGCGCTCGATGACGGTGATGGTGGGCTGGCATTGCTGGAGGAATGCGCGCGCGTGCTGGCGCCGGGCGGTACGCTCTGGTTGGCGACCCTGAATCCCTGGACGCCGTACCGTTTTCGCTGGATGGGCACCGGCTTGCGGGCCCGCGACCCGGGCCGGTGGCAACGGGTGCTGCGGCAAACCGGGTTTTCCGGCAGCTCGATCCGGTTGCAATGGCTGGGCCCGCATTGGCGCGTCGGTACTGGCGAGACCGGGGTGGCTGCTGTGGATCGGTTTCGCGCGGCGATGGCGTTCACGGTAAGCAAGCGGGTGCTTGCATCAGTAACACCCACGCCGCTGCGCCAGTTGCGCTGGCAAGCGGGACGCTGGTCTGAATCCTCACCATCGGGGCAGACCTGCCCGCCGTGCTCGGTGATAATGCCCCGATGACTGAAGACATCTGCGACACCATGGAAAAACCGCCCGCGGCCGGACACCCTGTCGACGTGTCCGCCCCGGTCGCCCGTAACGTACAGATCCATACCGATGGTGCCTGCCTGGGCAATCCGGGGCCGGGCGGTTGGGCGGCGTTGTTGCGCTGCAATGGGGTGGAGCGTGAACTGACTGGCGGTGAAGCGGACACCACCAACAACCGTATGGAATTGATGGCGGCCATCTCCGCGCTGGAAGCACTCCGCAGTCCGTGCGTGGTCACCCTGCATACCGATTCCCAGTACGTCCGCCAGGGCATCACCCAGTGGATGGCCAACTGGGTGCGCCGTGGCTGGAAGACGGCGGCCGGCGCGCCAGTCAAGAACCGCGACCTGTGGGAGCGCCTGCAAGCGGCGACGGTGGCCCATCAGATTGATTGGCGATGGGTGAAGGGCCATTCCGGTGATCCGGACAACGAACGTGTCGATGATCTGGCGCGCGACGAGGCCACCCGCTTCAAGGGGCGTGCACCCCACGGGGTGGGTTGAGATGTCGCTTCGCCAGGTCGTGCTTGATACCGAAACCACCGGGCTGAGCTGGGAGCGCGGCAACCGGGTGGTCGAGATCGGTTGCGTCGAGTTCCTGGAGCGGCGCCCAAGCGGGCGTACGTTCCACCGTTATCTCAAGCCTGACTGCCAGTTTGAGCCGGGTGCGCAGGAAGTCACCGGCCTGACCCTGGAGTTCCTGGCCGACAAACCCGTTTTCGCGGACATCGTCGATGAATTCATTGCCTTCATCGACGGCGCCGAGCTGGTGATCCATAACGCGGCCTTCGACGTCGGCTTCCTGGACAACGAGCTGCGCTTGGTGGGTGGCGGCCACGGCGGCCTGGGTGAGCGTTGCGCGATAGAGGACACGCTGTTGCTGGCCCGTCGGCGCTTCCCGGGGCAGCGCAACTCACTCGATGCGCTCTGCCGGCGGCTTGGCGTGGACAATGCACACCGCCAGTTGCACGGTGCGTTGCTGGATGCGCAGCTGTTGGCCGAAGTCTATATCGGGCTGACCTCGGGACAGGAGGAGATCGGGTTTGCCAGCCCACAGCCCGCGCCGGGAGCGGTCGCGGCAGTGCTGTTCAAGCCGGATGACACGATGCGGTCGCGGCCGTCGGTCGTGGTGCACGCCGATGAGCTGGCTGCGCACGAGGTGCGACTGGAAAGCCTGCGCAAACGGGCCGGTGTTGCGGTGTGGGATGCCGCCGAGCCCGTCTAGTGGCTGCGGACCAGGATAGCGGTGATGTTGTCGGAGCCACCGCCATCCAGCGCGGCCGCCACCAGGGTGTCGACGCATTCCTGGGCGCTGCAGTCGGCGTGGGCAAGTACCCGCGCGATCTGCTGGTCGTCGACCTCCTCGGTCAACCCATCGCTGCACAGCAGCAACTGCATGCCCGGCAGCAGTTCCCCCGACATCATGGCGACGTCCAGGCTGCTGGGGCCGGTCACTCCCAGCGCCTGGGTGACGACGTTGCGATGCGGATGGTGGCGGGCCTGCTCGCGGGTGATGGCACCGGTGGAGATCAGCTCCTGCACGTAACTGTGATCCCTGGATAGCTGGGTCAACTGGCCATCACGCCATAGGTAGATCCGGCTGTCGCCTACCCAGACCACCTCGAACCGGGCACCAATGACGCGTGCTGCAACCACGGTAGTTCCCATGGGCAGCGCGTCGCGTCGCCGTTGCGAGGCGCGGATGATTTCCTCGTCGGCGATGCGGATGGCCTGGGCGAGTGGGGTGCCATCGCGGATTTCACGCACGATGGTCTCGCGCGCCAGTGCACTGGCGACTTCGCCGTACTCGTGGCCGCCCATGCCATCGGCCACCAGCCACAGGCCCAGCTCGCTGTCGCCGTAATAGCTGTCTTCATTGAGCTCACGACGCAGGCCAGGGTGCGTCAGGTGTCCGAATTCGATCATGGGTTGATCATGCAGATCCTGTTGTCGAAAACCCTTCGCAGAATAAAACGGAATGATCGTCGTTAGCCGGCCAGTGACGGGCAGCAGCGGGGCAGCACAAGGACGTCCGAGTCCGGGAATACAACCAGTTTGTCAGCAAAAAGGGCTGTCAGGACAGCCCTTTCGCGATATCTGGCGGAGAGGGGGGGATTCGAACCCCCGGTACGCTATAAACGTACGCCTGATTTCGAATCAGGTACATTCGACCACTCTGCCACCTCTCCGGTGTGCCACGACCGCGAAACCCGGGTCGTGGGGGCGCAATGATACGGGCCGCAGCGCGGGTCGACAAGCTGCCTGGGTTCCGCTGCTCGACGCTAGACTGGTGGACCCCCTTATCCCGGTCTGTCCCATGTCTGAAATCCTGGTCCCCGTTTCATTCGGTGAGTTGCTCGACAAGATTGCGATCCTGACCATCAAGTCCGAGCGCATGACCGATGCCGCCAAGCTGGCGAACATCCACAACGAACTGTCGGCGCTGCAGAAGACCTGGTTGGCGCACCCCGCGGCCGACAAGGACGTGATCCGCCTGCGCACGGAACTCAAGGCGGTCAACGAGCGCCTGTGGGTCATCGAGGACGACATCCGGATCAAGGAGAAGGCGCAGCAGTTCGACGCCGACTTCATCAAGCTGGCCCGCAGCGTCTATTTCGAGAATGACGAGCGCGCCCGGCTCAAGCGCGAAATCAACCTCGCCCTGGGGTCTTCGTATGTCGAGGAGAAGTCCTACCAGGACTACAAAGGCGGCGACGCGCCCTGACAGCGGACTGCCAGCGAGCGCGCTAGCCGCCTGCCCGCTGGCGACTTCCCGGGTGGTCGGCGAGGAAGCGTTCAAACGCCGCGACCGCATCGTCGACGCTGACCAGGTCCATCACCCCGTCCTGCTCGATCTTGCTGCCCCAGCGGAGCTGGCTGGCAGGTTTGCCCCGATACTTGCGCGCGGCATCGTCATAGCGGTCCACGCAGTAGCGGCGGTCACTGTAAGGGCCGCTGCGCGCCGGGTTGCTGGCTGCGTGCAGGCCCAGGACTTTCGTTCCCATCGCGTTGGCGATGTGCATCGGGCCCGAGTCCGGGGTCATCACCAGGTCGGCGCGTTCCAGCAGCGCCGGCAATTGTTTCAGGGTGTCCTTGCCCACCAGGTCCAGCGCGTCACCGCGCATCGCAGCGACGATGGCGTCGGTGGTCTGGCGCTCCAACTCGCTGCGTCCGCCACACAGCACCACTCGCCACCCGCGGGCGATCGCGTGATCGGCAACGGCGGCGTGGCGCTCGGGCCGCCAGTTGCGCAGGACATGGCTGGCGCACGGCGAGATCATCAGAGTCGGGGTGTCGTCGGTGGGCCATTGCGCGCCGGCCCATTGCCGCGCCTGCTCGGGTACCGGCAAATCCCATTGCACCCGGGCCTGGGTCAGCCCGAGGGGCTCGCAAAAGCTGCCGATGGCATCGAGTACATGGATGCCCGGCCGGTCCGGGATACGCCGATTGACAAACAATCCATGCCCGTCCCGGGAGCGCGCCGGGTCATAGCCCACGCGCATCGAGGCCGGGATGACCGCCGACAACAGGTTGGCGCGTGCGGCCACCTGCATCTGCAGTAATACGTCGAAGGTCGGGTTGTCGATCGGACCCCGTCGCAATCGGTGGTACAGCGCCAGCATGCCGCCGATTCCGGACTTCTTGTCGTATTCGATGAACTCCACGCCCGGCAGCCCCTCCAGCAAGCGCTGTTCTGTCTTGCCGATGACCCAGCTCAGCCGCGTTTCCGGCCATGCCGCCTGCAGGGTTCGCACCAACGGCACGACATGGGTGACGTCCCCCAGCGCGGACAAGCGCAGCAGGCAGATGGAAGCAGGTGCAGGAGGGATGCTAATTGCTAGACTCCGGAGGATGACTGGGTATGACGCCGCCGAGGGACTGACACCATTCCATGAAGATGGCGGGTATGGCGCGATTTTGTTCGACATTACGCGTGTCCGGCAAGCGCAACCCGAATGGTTCATTCCTGCCGCGTGGGAGGGCAAGGCGCGGCCGGTCGATAGTGGCGGCCGCGGCGGTGCCTGGTTTGTCGACGCGCCGTTTGGACCATCCGTACTGCGACGTTACCTGCGCGGCGGCATGGTCGCCAGGCTCAGCCGCGATCGCTATGTGTGGCAGGGCGCGGACCGCACCCGCAGTTTTGCCGAGTTCCGGCTGTCGCGCGCGATGATCGACAAGGGCGTGCCGGTGCCCTCGCCGATCGCCGCAATGTATCGGCGCGAAGGCGCGCTGTATCGGTGCGCGATCCTGATCGAACGCATCCCGAACGTGCGCAGCCTGGCCGATCGCGTGCTGGTGGCTGGCAGTGATGCGCCATGGGAGGAGACCGGCCGATTGATTGCCCGCGCCCATCGTGCGGGCCTGGATCATGCGGACCTCAACGCCCATAACCTGATGTTTGATAGCGCTGGACGTGGCTGGGTCATCGACCTGGATCGCAGCCAGATAATGATTCCCGCGACCCGTTGGCGCGAGCGCAACCTGGCCCGGCTCAAGCGCTCGCTGCTGAAACTGCGCGGGCCACGTGAGGTCGTCGCGGTCGAGCGCGATTTTGTCCGCCTGCGCGATGCCTACGATCGCATCTGGGCGCGAGGCTACTGAGATGGGTTGGAGCTTGCGGTTCCAGGGCGTCGGCAACTCCTCCGCGGTCGCGTTGGGCTCGGCGATGGCGACGATCGAGCACGATGGCGCGCCATGGCTGACCATCGACTGCGGCGGTGAAGGTTTGACCGCTTATCTTGCCCATTACGGGCAGATGCCGCGCGCGTTGTTCATCACCCACACCCATCTTGACCACGTCGGCGGTTTCGAGCGTCTGTTTGTGGGCAGCTATTTTGATGAAGCGCGTCGTGGGCGGGTGCGTCTGTACGTGCCGGCCAAACTGGTGCCGTTGCTGCACCAGCGTGTCGGCGACTACCCCAATGCGCTGGCCGAGGGTGGGGCCAATTTCTGGGACGCGTTCCAGGTGATCCCGGTCGGCGAGGCTTTCTGGCACGACGGTGTGCGGCTGGAGGTATTTCCGGTCCGCCACCACTGGCCCGATACCGCATTCGGCCTGCGCCTGCATGGCAGCCTGGTCTGGACCGGCGACACCCGTCCGATCCCGGAAATGCTGGCCACGATGGCCGACGCCGACGAGCTGGTCGCCCACGACTGTGCACTGCAAGGCAATCCGTCCCATAGCGGCATTGCCGACCTGGAGCGGGAGTACCCGGGTGAACTGCTGGCGCGTTGCCTGCTCTACCACTACGGCAGCCCGCGCGAAGGTGAGCTGCTCGCCGAACGCGGCTACCGGGTCGGCACGCCGGGCGAACTGGTCGCGCTGCGCGACACCACGGCACTGCGGGTCGAAGCGACGCCGTAGCGGCCCTCGAAATGAGCTGACCCAAACAGGCGCTGCCTCAAAAAAGGCGGTGGCCCTGCCGGCTGACCTCGGCACCCGCGTCAGTCAATACCGTTGCTGCCTTCCGGCCCTGGCGGAGTTTTCGACCTAGCGTCGCGAGGGGCCGACAGGGCCACCATGGACAATTGCAATATCTGGCGGAGAGAGGGGGATTCGAACCCCCGAAGCGCGGTTTAGACGCTTACACACTTTCCAGGCGTGCTCCTTCAACCACTCGGACACCTCTCCGCATCTGAACCGCTCAGACCCCGCCACGACGTCCAGTCGGTAGTGGGCCGCAAAGTCTAGCGGTGCCGGGACGCGCGGACAAGTCGCACGTTGCGTGGGGTCGTCGCCCCACCGCGATGGAGGATCCGGCCGTGGCACAATGGCCCGGACCGGTTGCACGCTGCTGTCATGGCGTTGCGACCCTTTCCTCCGGACTTGCCCAAGGTTATCGATGTCCTACCTCGTCCTCGCCCGCAAGTGGCGGCCCAAGCGCTTCGCAGAACTGGTGGGGCAGGAGCACGTGGTCCGGGCGCTCAGCAACGCGCTCGACACCGGCCGGGTCCATCACGCCTTCCTGTTTTCCGGCACCCGTGGGGTCGGGAAGACCACCATTGCGCGGATTTTCGCCAAATCGCTCAACTGCGAGCGTGGTACCTCGGCCGAACCGTGCGGGGAGTGCAATGCCTGCAAGGACATCGATGCCGGCCGGTTCATCGACCTGCTGGAGATCGACGCGGCGTCCAACACCGGCGTCGATGACGTCCGCGAGCTGATCGACAACGCCCAGTACATGCCGTCGCGCGGACGGGTCAAGGTGTACCTGATCGATGAAGTCCACATGCTGTCCAAGTCGGCGTTCAATGCGCTGCTGAAGACGCTGGAGGAGCCGCCCGGGCATGTGAAGTTCCTGCTGGCCACTACCGACCCGCAGAAGCTGCCGGTGACCGTGTTGTCGCGTTGCCTGCAGTTCAATCTCAAGCGGTTGGACGAGGACCAGATCAGCGGCCAGATCGACAAGATCCTGAGCGCCGAGGGCATCGCGGTGGAGCCGGGCGCGGTGCGCCAGATCAGCAAGGCCGCCGACGGCAGCCTGCGCGATGGGCTGTCGTTGCTTGACCAGGCCATTGCCTACACCGGCGGCCAGCTGACGGACGCCGCCGTAGCCACCATGCTTGGGACGGTGGACCAGACCCGCGTTGGCGCGCTTCTGGCGGCGCTGGCCGGTGGCGACGGTGAGGCGTTGCTGGCCGAAGTGGCGACTTTGGCGGAGTTCTCGCCGGACTGGGCCGGCGTGCTGGAAGCGCTGGCCGAAGCGATGCACCGGATCCAGGTGCGACAGCTGGTGCCCGGCGCGGCGGTCGAGGCGGATGGTGTCGATGTCGATTCGCTGGCCGCATCGGTTCCGGCTGAGCTGGTGCAACTCTGGTACCAGATGGCGATCAATGGCCGCCGCGACCTTTCGCTCGCGCCCAGCCTGCGCGCGGGGTTCGAGATGAGCGTGTTGCGGATGCTCGCGTTCCGCCCGGCAGGCCCGGGCGCGGCCCGCGAAGTGGCAGCGACGCCAGCCCGCAGCGAGCCGGCTTCTCATCCGGGGGCCGTGACCCGAGGTTCCGTCTCCGCTTCTGCAGACAAGGAGATCGCGGAACACGCCGCCGAATCCGAGCCCGAGCCCGAGTCAAGGCTCGAAGTCGTTCAGCAAGCCGGCATCCGGCCGGAGGTCTCTTACCCGGCCGCAGTCAAGCCGGTAGGGGAGCACCAGGCCAGTAGCAGTTCCGTATCGGAACCAGTGCCGGAACCAGTGCCGGCATCAACGCAGCCACCGTCCCATGCCACCGTCATCGACGACGCCGCAGCCTGGCATGCCTGGGTCATGGCCAGCAGCCTCAAGGGGCCTGCGCGGGTGTTGGCCGAGCACGTCGGCTTCATCGCCTGCAGCGATGGCGTGCTGGCGCTGGCGCTGGCACCGGTCGATGAATTGCTGAACAAACCGGCGCTGGTGCGGCAGATCGCCGAAGCATTGGCGCCGGCCCTGGGCCGCGTTCCCGAAATTCAATTCCAGCCCATGACTGGCGCCGATGGACCGGTGTCGCTGAACCAGCGCAACGAACGCGCGCGCGACGAGCGCCAGGCGGCGGCGGAACAGGCCTTCCTGAACGACGTCCAGGTGCAGGCGTTGATCAGCCAGCATGGCGCGAAGGTGGTTCCCGATTCGATCCGGCCGTTTGACGATGCCTGACCCGCGACCTTGACGATTGCCGGCGGCACCTCAATCTCAACCGTTATCCATAACCGAAACGAGTAGACGAAATGCGTGGAAATATTGCCCAACTCATGCAGCAAGCGCAGCAGATGCAGGAAAACATGCAGCGTGCGCAGGAAGAGCTCGCCAACGTCGAGGTCACCGGCAACGCTGGCGGTGGCATGGTCAGCGTGACCCTGACCGGTCGCATGGAGTGCCGCAAGGTGCGCATCGATCCGAGCGTGATCAGCGACGCGGAGATGACCGAAGACCTGGTCGCCGCGGCCATCAACGACGCCGTCAACAAGGTCAACGCGGCCTCGCAGGACAAGATGGGTTCGGCCACCGCCGGCATGCAGTTGCCGCCGGGAATGAAGTTGCCGTTCTGATCATGCCTGCTCTGATCATGCCTGTTCTGATCATGTCGCTGCGATCAGTCCGGGCGGACTTTCGATGAGCTCGCCGCTGCTGGAACAATTGATCGAAGCGTTGCGGGCGCTGCCCGGGGTGGGTCAGAAGTCCGCGCAACGCATGGCGTACCACCTGCTGGAACGCGAGCGCGCCGGCGGCCAGCGGCTGTCCGAGGCGCTGGCGGTGGCGATGGTGAAGATCGGCCACTGCGCGCGTTGCCGCGACTTCAGCGAGGATGACGTCTGTCCGACCTGTGCCAGCCCTTCGCGCGATGTCCACCAGCTGTGCGTGGTGGAAACCCCGGCCGATCGTCTCGCCATCGAGCAGGCGACCGGCTACCGGGGCCTGTATTACGTATTGCAGGGCCGGCTCAGTCCCCTTGACGGTATCGGCCCGGCCGAGCTGGGCCTGGACCGGCTGGACGCACGACTGGCCGAAGGCGAGGTGTCGGAGCTGATCATCGCGACCAACCCGACGGTGGAAGGCGAGGCAACCGCGCATTACGTGGGCCAGATTGCGCGCCAGCACGCGGTGCATCCCAGTCGCCTGACCTACGGGGTGCCGCTGGGCGGCGAGTTGGAATATGTCGATCGCGGCACCTTGTCGCATGCCTTCGGCAGCCGCAGCGAGATGACCTGAGCCGACATGCGGCGAGCTGGGTGACAATGGCCCATTACCCCATGGAGCCGCGTCATGACTGACCAGACCATCTTCGGCAAGATCATCCGCCGTGAATTGCCGGCCGATATCGTCTACGAGGACGAGCACCTGATCGCGTTTCGCGACATCGCCCCGCAAGCGCCGGTGCACGTGTTGTTCGTTCCCAAGACACCGGTCGCGACCCTCGATGACCTGACCGAGGCGCAGGCGGTGATCGTCGGCCGGCTTGCCCATGCGGCAGCGTCATATGCCAGGCGAGAAGGCCTGGCCGACGACGGTTATCGACTGGTGATGAACTGCAACGAGCATGGTGGCCAGACCGTGTTCCAGATCCATCTGCATTTGCTTGGCGGCGCGCCGCTGGGGCGGTTTGGCACGCCTGCGTGACGTTGCGCTACCGGGGTGTGCTTACCAATAGCCCCACCACGGCCACGGCGCCGGACGGGTGATCACGTCCACCCGCTCGCGGACCGGCCACAGGTAGACCACGTCGGCGGCGACCCGCGGGAAGCGGTAGTCGTACTCGCCGATCCGTCGGGTTTCGTAACCGTCGATCCTGCCGGTAAAGGTCACTTCACGATTGACCTGGAACAATGCCGGGTCGTAGAAGCCTTCGCGGCATGCGATGAAGCGGCCACCAACGTCATCGGTGGCCCAATACGGCCGGGCCTGGACAGTGAGCCGGGTCGAGATCATCTCGAAACAGGTGCGGTTGGATTCCGGCTCGACCTGCACGATGCGTCCACCCCAGCGCACCAGCGCGCCGGTGCGATCGGCCGTGGTGGCATCGCGCGGACTGACCTGGGCGAACTCACCCTGCAGCGGCATTGGCTGGGTGGCACAGCTGGCCAGCAGTGCGGCGGCAAGCGCGAGCATGACAAGGCGGATGTTCATGGGTTTCTCCGTGTCGAAGGGCGTGCAGTCAGCGCGTGCCGGTTGGACGGTGGGCTCGCAGCGCTCGAACAAGCTCCCGCGACTGTTGTGTTGGGGGACATTGCCCCGACAGAAGTCTAGCGTAACGCCAATTGCTGAAACGCTCGCTGAGCCGAAGCAACTCGTCGCGCGCTTGTGGATGGACACCGCCGACCCGCCGTGCCCATCGGCCTGCGGGCTCGTCGGGCTCGCGTCCCAGCCCCAGCCGCTGGTAGCGCTGATCCAGCTGGTGCCAGGCACGCAGTACCGGATCGGCTTGACGTTCACCGCGGCGGCTCCACCAGGCCATCCACAGCAGTGCCAGCAGCGCCGCAACGACGAACAACAGGCCCAGCCGGGCGCCTGCCAGGTGTTCGATGCCAAGCGGCCGCAGCATCCTTGACTGACGCTGTGCATCGAAGCCGAGTACAAGATCATTCCAGCCACGACGCATCCAGTCGCCCACCTGGAACAGGCTGCCGCCGTTGCCCAACATGCGGCCGAACAGGCCACTGGTGCCACCCCCGGCCATCAGGTCGTCGACGGTGTCGTAGATCCGCTCCGGGGCGACCGCCGCGGTCGGGTCGACGCGCGTCCAGCCACGCCCGGACAGCCACACCTCGGCCCAGGCGTGGGCGTCGGAGCGGCGTACCAGCCAATAATCGCCCAGCGGGTTGTGCCGGCCACCGACATAACCGGTAACCACGCGTGCGGGAATGCCGGCGCTGCGCATCAGGATCACGAAGGCAGAGCTGAAGTGTTCGCAGAAACCTTCTTGCTGATCGAACAGGAACTCATCGGCCGAATGCCGCCCCGCGAGCGGGGTGCTGAGGGTGTAGGCGAAGTCCTGACGTATCCAGGCCAGTGAACGCTGGACGATCCGGGCATCGTCATTGCCGGCTTCGGCGCGCCACTGCCGGGCCAGGGTGCGGGTCCGCGGGTTGAACTGGTCGGGCAGGGCGAGTGCCGCCTCGCGCACTGAGGATGACAGGCGCGGCTCGAAATGGACCGGTGGGGCGGATTGGATCCGCCAGCGGGTCAGCGAGCTCAGCGGGCGCGAGGCAAACAAGCCGTAGGCATGGCCGAGCCGTGTGCCCTCGGGCGCGGCGAGCGGCAGGTCCAGCGCCAGCACCTGTCGACGGTCGGTGGGTTCAATCTCGACCTCATAGTCCCAGCGCTGTCCGGCAGGCGTTACCGCTGCCGCCGGTGAGCGGGTCAATCGGCGCGACCGGGTCCAACTGCGCCCGTCGAAATCAACCAGCACCGGCCCGCGCCAATACATCTGCGACGTGGGTGGGGTGGCGCCGAAAAAATGCACGCGCAACGCCGGGGTGTCGTCGACCATCAGGTCGATCCATTGGCCGGGGCTCATCTCATCGGATAGTCCGGTACGCGCCAATGCACGCTCGGGCAGGCCCCACAACGGTGATGCCAGCCGTGGGAACAGCCAGAATGCGGCCAGCGCCAAAGGCAACCCGATCGCCAGCAGGCGACCAGTTCCGGCAAGTCGGCGGCGGACGTCCGTATCGATCGTGTCCCCGGACTCCAGGTCGGCCAGCCGTTGCAGCGCACCCAGCGCAAGCACCGTCCCGACCAGGCTGAGCGCGAGCGTCAGCGGTCCCTGATCGAGCAGGAAGGCGGCGAACGGGCCAAACAACGCGAACCCGACCAGGCTGCGCGCATCACGGACGGTGAACGTCTCTGCCGGTTTCACCGCCAGCATGGCCGCCAGTACGGCGCAACCGGTGTCGCGGCCAACGCTGAATCCGGCGATGCCCAGCAAGGTCGCCAACAGGCCGAACGCGAGTCCCAGCCGCCACACGACATGCAGCGGCTTGCGCCATGACAGCGCGGTGACAAGCACGGCCGCCGATCCGGCCAGCCATCCCAACGGCGACGGCAGCTGCAACAGCAGGGGGAACAGGCAGCCGCCAGCAGCCGCCAGCGTCCAACGCCGACTGCCCGGGTCCAGCGCCCCTGCCAACGTTGACTCAGCCATGTGGCATCAGCGCCAGTGCGCGCAGGCAGTCGTGACGATGGATGGGCCCCTGCGCCGGTCCGATCGCAACCTGTCCGGGCAAGACCAGCCGATAGCGGCGGCCATCGCGCTCGGCTTCATCCACCCAGCGAGCCAATCGTGCGATCCGTTGCTCGCGACCCAGCGCGCCGGCATGGTGCCAGTCCAGGACGATGTCCGCGCCCAGTGGTTGTTCGTATTCGCGCACCAGCAACGTATCGCGCCGGGCCGAGGGCTTCCACGCAATCGCGCGGCGGGAATCTCCGCGACGGTAGCTGCGCAGGTGATGGACATCATCGCCGCTGGGGTGCAGCCGGCTTTGCACCCGGTCACCGGAGCCGGTAGGCAGCGCGGGTCCGTCGGTTTCTGGCCGTGGGTACACCAGCAGCGGCACCGGCGACCAGATGTAGCACCAGGCGCGCGCCAGGCCGAGCGGGCGAGTGGTGGCGATGCGCAGCCGTCCCAGGTCCAACCAGCCGCGCTGGACAGTGGATACGGGCAACTGTGCCTGGCCATGGCTCGGGTCCAGGTTGAGTACGGCCAAGGGAGGCCCGGTGTCGTCGCCAGCGTCGATGCGCTCCAGCGTCAATTGCAGGCCACGCCGCCTGCGCCCGTCATCGGCCTGGGCATGCAACCGCAGCAACAGGTCGGTGCCGGCCGGAACCGGCTCCGCATCAATGGCCACGATCGCCAGACCGGTCAACTGCAGCTGGGCGGCCACCAGGCTGGCCAGCCCGGCGCCGGCCAGCAACAACCCCAGCAGCAGGGCCGGGTTGTTGTTGTAGTTCAACGCGCCCAGCAGCATCGTGACCAGCAGCACCGCATAGAAGAGGCCGAATCGGGTCGGCAGGACGTACACGCGGCGCCGATCGAAGTGCGCGGGCAGCGTTTCGGGTTCCCGCGGACGGGTCCAGCCCAATGCCCAGCGGTGCCAACGTCGCATCAAAGGTCCCGGCGTCACGGCTCAGTCCACGGCGACCGCATGCAGGATGGATTTTGCCAGCGCGGCGTCACTGCCGGCGTCGGCCTCGCCGACCAGGCGATGCGCAGCGACAGCCGCGAACAGCGTCTGGACGTCTTCAGGGCGGGCATGGTCGCGGCCCAGCAACAGCGCATGGGCACGGGCGGCGCGCAGCAAAGCCAGTCCGGCGCGTGGCGACAGCCCGACCCGTACTCCAGGATGCTTGCGGCTGCGGGCAAGCAGTGCCTGCACGTAGTCGACCAGTGCAGTGCTGGCATGCACCTCGATGACCGCACGGCGGATGGCGATGACGTCGTCCCGGGTCAGTCGTGGCTGGGCCTGGGCAATCAGCGCACGGCGATCGCGGCCGGCGAGCAGCTCGCGTTCCGCTTCCTGTCCGGGGTAGCCAAGCGTGAGACGCAGCAGGAAACGGTCAAGCTGGGAATCGGGTAACGGGTAGGTGCCGGCCAGGTCGACCGGGTTCTGGGTAGCGATCACGAAAAACGGGTCGGGCAGGGCATGGGTGGCGCCGTCGATGCTGACCTGGTATTCGGCCATCGCCTCCAGCAGCGCACTCTGGGTGCGGGGCGGGGCGCGGTTGATCTCATCGGCGAGCAGTACCTGAGTGAATACC
Organism: Lysobacter sp. A378; assembly: GCF_054052125.1. Lineage (NCBI taxonomy): Bacteria > Pseudomonadati > Pseudomonadota > Gammaproteobacteria > Lysobacterales > Lysobacteraceae > Lysobacter > Lysobacter sp. A378. Next base: position 1,169,815 of record NZ_JBSVRK010000001.1, read on the forward strand.
GGTCCCGGATGGAACTCGAACCGCCTCGCCTGCGGGTCAAACACGGACACACCCACGATGTCCGCCGGCAGCAGGTCGGAGGTGAATTGCACGCGCTGGAAGTCCAGCCCGAGGGTCGCGGCCAACGCATGGGCGAGGGTGGTCTTGCCAAGCCCGGGCAGGTCCTCGATCAACAGGTGGCCCTGCGAGAGCAGCGAGACAAATGCCAGCCGCACCTCGAGGGATTTGCCCAGTACCAGTGAATTGACCTGCGCCTGGGCATCGTCAAGCGCATTTCGCAGTGGGTCCGGTAGCATGCGTGCCTTCGCCGAACCGATACCGGCATCGATTGCCGGGGTGGATACCGCCATGGTGCTCTCCGGGAGTTGCCCAAGCCGATGAATGCCAAGCTTGGGCAGTGTCGTGGGTCGGCCCGCCGATCGCGGCCCGTGTCGTCATCGCAACGAGTGTAACGAGGTCGCAACCCCATGCGCTTAGTCCAATCGCCCCAGCTCCCGCCATCGGAATCTTCGTTCGACGCGGACTCGCCCCCGTCGCTGGGGTCCACCGAAGCCCTTGGGCAATCACCCGATGGCGCGGGACCGGCACGACGTTGGTTCTGGAGCCTGTTCGCGGTCGTGCTGGCGCTGAAAATTCTGGTGGCGGCGAGGTTGCCGCCGTTCGTCGACGAGACTTTCTACTGGCTTGAGGGTCAGTACCTCGCGCCGGCGTACTCCGACTTGCCCGGCCTGACCGCATGGCTGTCGCGGCTGGGGGTGACCCTGGGAGGCAATACCGAGTTGGGGCTACGCCTGCCATTCCTGCTGATCGCGGCGGTGGTGCCGTGGCTGGTAGTGCGGATTACCCGGCGGGAATACGGCGAGACTTTCGGCTGGCAGGCGGGGTGCTTTGCCTTGTTGTTGCCATTGTCCGGGACCTTGGGCCTGTTGGCCTTGCCGGATGCGGCGATGGCGGTGGCAACGTTGTTGTGCGTGGACGCGGGAGCGAAACTGCTGCGGCAGGTCGACGCTGGCGTCGCGTTGGAGTTGGCGGCGGGCCTGTCGATCGGAGCGCTGAGCCACTACCGCTTCATCGCCGTGATCGGTGTCGGCCTGCTGGCGCTGTTGCTCATCACCGATGGTCGCAAGGTCCTGCGCGATGCACGTACCTGGACCGCCATTGCGATTGGTGCGGCAGCGTGGGCACCGCTGGTGGCATGGAATCTGGACAACTCCGACGCCGGCCTGCGATTCCAACTGGTTGACCGGCACCCGTGGGCATTCCATTTCGACGGCGTTTTGTTCATTGCGGTCCAGGCGCTGATGGTGACGCCACTATTGTTCGCGGCCCTGGCGATGGCGAGTTGGCGTGGGAGCAGGAGCGCGCTGCCGGTCTCACGTTACTTTGCGTTGCTTGGCGGTCTGGTGGTGCTGGGTTTCTTTACCCTGGGATTCTTCGCCGATACCGAACGGGTCAGCTTTCATTGGCCACTGCCGGGCTATCTGGCCCTGTTGCCGCTGTTGCCGGCCGTGCTGGCGGCCTGGCCGCGCTGGTTGCGCGTCGCGACCTGGGCAACGGCAGGACTGGGCCTGGTCGTGGTGCTGGGCTATTACGTTGCCGTCTCCGTGCCTGTGGTGCGGGAACGCGCTGCAGTGGAAAAATGGTACCCCGCCAATTTTGCCGGATGGGATGAGCTGGCCGAGACGGTGCGCGTTACCCGCGCGCAGATGCCGGCCGGCACCCGTATCGTAGCCGGCAGCTTCAAGGTCGGCGCAGAACTGGGTTTTGCCCTGGACAACGCGGAAATTCCGGTGCTCGAGCACCCGCTCAACCACAAGCATGGCCGCGCACCGCAGTTGCGCTTGTGGAACCTGCAGACGACCGGACGTGCCGGCTGGGCAGCACAGTTCGGCAAGCCGTGGGGCGAGGTGCCGGTGCTGCTGGTAGAGGCGGTCACCGACGTGTCCTACAAGGACCTGCTGCGTCGTTACCACGATCTGTGCCGGATGGTGGGCCCATTGCCGCCGCCTCAGGTGATCAACGTCGACCATGGCAGTCAACGTTTTATGCTGTTCAAGCTTGATCCCCAAGCCCCTGTCAGAGGTACCTGCGTTGCTCCGGCGATGGCCTGGATAGACCAACCGGTCGGCGGTGCCACGGTGGGCCGCACGTTCGAAATCACCGGCTGGGCGTTCAAGGAAGGAGTGGGGCTGGAGCGCGTGGAGGTACTGTTGGACGGGCAACCGGTGGCGGACGTCAAGTACGGGCTGGACAGCCCCGGCGTGGCTGACTATTGGAAACTCAGCAACGATCCGAACCATCCTGCGGTCGGGTTTGCCGGACGCGTCAACCTGGGCGACGTGGAGCCAGGCAGTCATTGGCTCGGACTGCGCCTGTATGGCGCCGATGGCAGCGTGGAGGCGTGGTCGGAGCAGCCGCTGGAAGTCCGGCCAGGCGAGACCGGGCAATAACGGCCGGCGATAACGGCAGGGTTGCCGCCGCTCACTGCATCGAGCTCACTCCATCGAAGTGCGGGCCTGCTGGATCTGGGCCAGTTGTTGCTCGATCCGGGTGCCGGCCATCTCGATCGAGCCGCGTACCTCTTGCAATTCCTGCACACTTGCGCGCTTTCCATGTTCGCGTAACCAGAGGCGCTGGCGCAGCATTTCACGCAGGGCCTCCTGGACCGGATCGGCGGCGTCTTCGCCCACCACGGCGGTGATCTCCGCGCGTGCGGCGCGCAGGCGCGTCTCCAGCTCGTCGGCGGCATCCAGCAACTGCTGCATCTCGCGCTGGCGTCCATCGCCCGGGCGGCGTATCCGGGCAATGATGAACGCCACGACGGCCGCAGCGCAGGCCAGCACAAGCAACAGCGACAAAGGAGTGTTCACGGCGAGGATAATGGCTGGGCACCGGTGGGATGGGCGTTCAGTCTGCCGTGCGTGCGTAAAGCGGGCAAACCCGCCGAACCGGCGTGCTCCCGCTTGGCGCGGCCATTGCCGGTAGAAGTCCGGTTCCGGAGTCGGCGGGGTTGCCGGGTTTGACACGCCAGCACGCGCTCCTTAACATTCTCGGGCTTATGTCCGCTGACGTGCCCAAAGTGACTGTACCCGAGGTTCTGGATGCGTTGCGCATGGTGGCAACGCGTCGCGGTGTCGAGGGCCGCGTGCCGTTGGCAGCGTTGGTGCGGTTGCGTGACAGCTTGGTGGATAGCGACGGTGACGTGAGCTATTCGCTGGATTTTGGCACTGACGAGTTGCAGGTCCCGTATGTGGAGTTGCGCGCGCAGGCGTCGTTGCCGCTGCTGTGCCAGCGCAGTCTTGAGCGGTTCCTGTTCCCGGTGGCGATTGCGCAACGGCTTGGCCTGATCCGTAATGAGGCCGACGAGGCGGCATTGCCGGAGGGGTACGAGCCGCTGCTGATGCCGCCCGACGGCATGCTGTCAGCGGTCGCTCTGGTCGAAGATGAGCTGATCCTGGCGATACCGGTGATACCGGTGAAGCCCGGAACAGAAGCAATGGAAGCAGATTGGCCGGCACCTGCGGCCGACCTGGAGCGCGTCAACCCGTTCGCGGCGTTGTCGGCACTGAAAAGCAAGGCGGACAAGTCGAACTAGCACTTCGAGTTGTCCTTCGAATCAAGCGTTATTCACGGTTTTCCCTGGAGTTAAGATCATGGCTGTCCAGAAGTCCCGCGTTTCCCCGTCCAAGCGTGGCATGCGCCGCGGCCACGACTCGTTGACCAGCAAGCTGCTGTCCACCGACCCGACCACCGGCGAGATCCACGTCCGCCACCACGTCACTGCTGACGGTTACTACCGCGGCAAGAAGGTGATCAACACCCAGGCCAACGTTGCCGACGAAGAGTAAGCTGCCTCACGTGCGTTACATCGCCGCTGCCCGCGGAACACGCGTGCGGCGGCCGTCGCTGGAGTGGTGATGACTGATCGAATTTTCTCCCGCATTGCGGGCACTGGCAGCTATTTGCCGGAAAAAGTCCTGACCAATGCCGATCTGTCGAAGATCGTCGAGACCAGTGACGAATGGATTGCCTCGCGCACCGGTATTCGCCAGCGCCATGTCGCGGCCGAGGGTGAGACCACCAGTGACCTGGCTTATCACGCTGCAGTGCGTGCCATGGAGGCGGCCGGGGTCGAGGCGTCCGAGCTGGATTTGATCGTGCTGGGCACGACCACGCCCGACATCATATTTCCGTCCACCGCCTGCCTCGTCCAGCACCGCCTGGGCGCCAACGGCTGCCCTGCGTTCGACGTCAACGCCGCGTGTTCAGGCTTCATCTACGGCTTGGCGGTCGCGGACCAGTTCATTCGCTCCGGTTCAGTGAAAACGGCGCTGGTGATCGGTGCGGAAACCCTGACCCGGATGCTGGACTGGACCGATCGCGCCACCTGCGTGCTGTTTGGCGATGGCGCCGGGGCAGTGGTGCTGAAGGCCGACAGCGAAGCCGGCATCCTCAGCACCCACCTGCATGCCGACGGTGGCAAGAAAGAGTTGCTGTACAACCCGGTCGGGGTCTCGGTGGGCTTCAAGCCCGAGGAGCACAACGCCGGGGTGAAGGTGATGATGACCGGCAACGATGTGTTCAAGCACGCGGTCAAGGCGCTTGATGCGGTCGTTGAGGAAACCCTGGAGGCCAACGGCCTGGACCGCAGCCAGATCGATTGGCTGATCCCGCACCAGGCCAACCTGCGCATCATCGAGCTGACCGCCAGGCGGCTGGAAATGCCGATGGAACGGGTGGTGGTCACCGTCGACAAGCACGGCAACACCTCATCGGGCTCAGTGCCGCTGGCATTGGACGAGGCGGTGCGTTCGGGCCGGGTAAAGCGTGGTCAACTGGTGCTGTTGGAGGCGTTCGGCGGCGGATTTACCTGGGGCTCGGCGCTCTTGCGCTACTGAGCGGGCGGTAATGACTGCAATCCCACGGTCCGGTCGGGTCGGCCCCGTGCTGGTCAATACCCTCCTGCCCGGGGCGTTGACTGTACGCCACGGTACAGACACCTCGATGGGTTCACTCGTATCATGGTGTGTTCCATCCGCAGGGGACGTCGTGTGAGCGATTCTCGACACAGCGACCAGCAACTCGCTTTCATCTTTCCAGGCCAAGGCTCGCAATCGCCTGGCATGCTCGGCGAGCTTGCGCGCGACCATCCGCTGGTGACCGAGACGTTTGCCGAAGCCAGCGCCGGTGCCGGGGTCGATCTGTGGGCGTTGAGCCAGGACGAGTCCGCGCAGCAGCTCAACCAGACCGAATTCACCCAGCCGGCGTTGCTTGCGGCAGGCGTGGCGGTATGGCGCCTGTGGCAGTCGCGTGGCGGTGCGCGTCCGGCGCAGCTGGCCGGCCACAGCCTGGGGGAGTACAGCGCCCTGGTGGCCGCCGGCGTGCTTGAGCTGGGCGAGGCGGCCGGGCTGGTGCGCCTGCGCGGCCAGTTGATGCAAGACGCCGCACCCGCCGGCACCGGTGCGATGGCCGCGATACTGGGCGCTGACGATGCGTTGGTCGAGCAGGTCTGCCAGTCGGTCTCGGGCAAGGAGGTCGTGGTGCCGGCCAACTACAACTCACCGGGCCAGATCGTGATTGGTGGCGATGCCGCCGCCGTCGACAAGGCCTTGGTGCAGCTGGCCGAGCGCGGCGTTCGCAAGGTGGTCAAGCTGGCCGTCAGCGTGCCATCGCACACGCCGCTGATGCGCGACGCTGCAGACCACCTGGCCAAGGCGATGGACGATATCCGTTGGCAGCCGGCGCTTTTGCCGGTAATACACAACGTCGATGCCAAAGTGCACGAGGGCGGCGAGGCGATCCGTGATGCATTGGTGCGCCAGTTGTACCTGCCGGTGCAGTGGACTGGTTGCATGCAGGCACTGGCCGAGCGCGGCGCACGGCGGTTTGTCGAGTGCGGTCCGGGCAAGGTGCTCACCGGCCTGGTCAAGCGGATCGACAGGACGCTGGAAGCACGCTCGATCGGCACCGCGGCTGATTTCGAAGCCACCTTGGCCGATTGGAAACAATAGCCTTTTTCATTCGCAGGCCACCGGCAACGGTGCCTGCCAGCAGGAAGACGAAAGACATGAGCACACAACCCCTCAGCGGCGAGATCGCCTTGGTCACCGGCGCCAGCCGCGGTATTGGCGCGGCGATCGCCGACGAACTGGCGGCCCAGGGCGCGACCGTGATCGGCACCGCCACCAGCGAGCGCGGCGCCAACGCGATTGCCGAGCGCCTGGCCGGGCACGGCGGGCACGGCCGCGTCGTTGACGTGGTCGACGCCGCGGCAACCGCTGCGCTGATCGACAGCATCGGCAAAGACATCGGCGCGATCTCGATTCTGGTCAACAATGCCGGCATCACCCGCGACAACCTGTTGTTGCGCATGAAGGACGAGGACTGGCAGGCGGTGATCGACACCAACCTGAGCAGCGTCTATCGCACCTCCAAGGCGGTGATGCGCTCGATGATGAAGGCGCGTCGCGGTCGTATCGTCAATATCGCGTCGGTCATCGGAGCGACCGGCAACGCAGGACAGGCCAACTACGCAGCGGCGAAGGCGGGCATCATCGCGTTCAGCAAGTCGCTGGCCAAGGAGATTGGCAGCCGTGGGATCACCGTCAACGTGGTCGCACCCGGCTTCATTGACACCGACATGACCCGCGCACTGCCGGAAGATGCCAAAAACGCGATGCTGGGCCAGATTGCGCTGGGTCGTTTCGGCGAGCCGGCCGACATCGCACGGGCGGTGGCGTTTCTCGCCGGACCGTCTGCGGCTTACATCACCGGCGAGACCCTGCACGTGAACGGCGGAATGTACATGTCGTAGTTCCGCGACAGGCAACGGTAACCAAAGGGCTCCGCGATCGTCGCGAAGCTCTCGATTCCACTACACTATTCCATCGAATATCCCGTCCGGGAGGAGTGAATACCAATGAGCAGCATCGAAGAACGCGTCAAGAAAATCGTGGTCGAGCAACTGGGCGTCAAGGAAGACGAGGTCACCAACAACGCCTCGTTCGTTGACGATCTCGGCGCCGACTCCCTTGATACCGTCGAGCTGGTGATGGCGCTTGAAGAAGAGTTCGAGTGCGAGATCCCGGACGAGGAAGCCGAGAAGATCACCTCGGTGCAGCAGGCGATCGATTACGTGACGACCCACGTCAAGGCGTAACAGGGCCGCAGGTCGTGGTGCGACCGGTCCAGGACCGGCGCCCCATGCCCGGCAGCACCGACCGGGGCCGCATCACGCGGCCTTGAGTTTATCCAACGTACGAAACACGTCAGGCGCGTCATGGACCCCGTGACGGCGCGTCCGCAAGCGGAGTTCCCCATGTCCAATCGACCAGCCTCCAGCAGGCGCGTAGTCATCACCGGCCTTGGCATCGTCTCGCCGCTGGGTAACGACCTGGCCAGCAGCTGGGATGGCATCATCAATGGCCGCTCCGGTATTGGCCCGATCAGTCACTTCGATACCACCGGTTTCACCACCCGGATCGCCGGGCAAATCCATGACTTCGACATCACCCATTGGGTGCCGACGAAGGATGCGAAGAAGATGGACCGCTTCATCCACTACGGCGTCGGTGCCTCGTTGATGGCGTTGGCTGACTCCGGGCTGGAGATCGACGACGGCAACGCCGAGCGAATTGGCGCGTTGATCGGTTCAGGCATCGGCGGCATCCTCGGGATCGAGGAGCAGACCGCAAAGTACCTGGCCGGCGGCCCACGCAAGATCTCACCGTTCTACGTGCCCAGCACGATCATCAACATGCTCCCCGGCCAGGTGTCGTTGCTGACCGGCATCAAGGGTCCCAATTTTTCCGCGGTCTCGGCTTGCGCCACCTCCAACCATTCGATTGGCATGGCGATGCGCCTGATCCAGTACGGCGATGCCGACGTGATGCTCGCCGGTGGCGCCGAGCGCGGCTCCTCGCCGACTTCGGTCGGTGGGTTTTGCTCGATGAAGGCGATGTCTACCCGCAACGACGATCCCACCCGCGCCTCGCGCCCTTGGGACAAGGACCGCGACGGCTTCGTGCTCGGTGATGGTGCCGGCGTCCTGGTGCTGGAAGAGTACGAGCACGCCAAGGCCCGCGGTGCACGGATTTACTGCGAGCTGGTTGGCTTCGGCGCCAGCTCCGATGCGTTCCACATGACCGCACCCAGCGAGGACGGCGAAGGGCCGGCACGCTGCATGGTTGCGGCGATGCGGGACGCGGGCGTCAATCCCGAGCAGGTCGGCTATCTCAATGCGCATGGCACTTCGACCCCCTTGGGCGATCTTGCCGAGACCCTGGCGATCAAGCGCGCGTTCGGCGACCACGCCTACAAGACGATGGTGAGCTCGACCAAGTCGATGACCGGCCACTTGCTGGGTGCGGCCGGCGGCGCCGAGGCGATCTTCTCGATCATGGCGCTGCATACCGGAATCATCCCGCCGACGATCAACCTGGAGGAGCCGGGCGAAGGCTGCGACCTGGATTACGTGCCGAACGTGGCGCGCGAGGCGAAGATCGATGTCGCCGTGTCCAATGGGTTCGGCTTCGGCGGCACAAATGGCACCCTGGTGTTCCAGCGGCTCTGACGGCATCCCGGACGCCGGTGCTCGATGGTGTCCAATCAACGATCAACATGGCCCTGACGTACCCGCTGGCTTCCCCGGTCGACCTGCTGGACCTGCATCGGCATGCACCCTCGCGCTACCCGCTGTTGCTGGAGTCCAGTGCCGCCGGCACCGTCCAGGGGCGTTGGGATGTGTTGCTGGCTGGCAATGGTGAATCGTTGCAGCTCGATCCCGATGGGCTGGTTCGCGACCAGCGCGGTGTCGTGGTCGGCGATGACTTCCTGCAGGCACTGGACAACGCCTGGCAAGCGGAACGGGTCGAGCCCGAACGCACCGGTTGGCCCTTCCGTGGCGGCTGGGCACTGTTGCTGGGTTATGAGCTGGCGGTCCAGATCGAGCCGGTGCTGAAGCTGCCGCCCGCGCCGGGTGGCTTGCCCGTGGCAGTGGCGATTCGTTGCCCGGCTGCAATATTGCGTGATCACGTTACCGGCGACTGCTTCGCATTGGCCGAGCCGGAATATGGGGGCTTGCTTGAAGCTGTCGCGGTCGATCTGGCGTCCCTGGCCCGACAGGCACCGCTCTGCGCGTGGCAACCCCCATCATCGATTCGGGAGGATCCGCCACAGCGGTATCTCGACGGCGTCGCCCGGGTGCTTGACTACCTCGTCGCGGGTGATGTGTTCCAGGCCAATGTGTCGCGTGGCTGGTGTGCGTACTTTGATGCGCCGGTGGATCCGGCGGCGCTGTTCCAGCGACTGCGCAAGAACAATCCGGCGCCATTCGCCGGCATCTTCTCGGGCGCTGGCGTTGGCGCCGATGCGGATGCGGATGCGGGCGCGACTTCATGCGGCGGTGCCGGTGACTGGTCCGTGGTCAGCGCCTCGCCGGAGCGATTGGTGTCGGTGCGCGGCGGCATGGTCGAAACCCGTCCCATCGCCGGTACCTGCGCGCGGGTAGTGGGTGACGACGACAGCGCCCGGATCAGCGAGTTGATCGCACACCCCAAGGAGCGTGCCGAGCATGTGATGTTGATTGACCTGGAACGCAACGATCTTGGCCGGGTCTGCGTGCCTGGCAGCGTGGAGGTCGACGAGTTGATGGTGGTCGAGAGTTATGCCCACGTTCACCACATCGTCAGCAACGTGCGCGGTCGCCTGCGTGAGACCGTGACTCCAGGCGAGGTTATCCGCGCCGTGTTTCCGGGCGGAACCATCACCGGGTGCCCGAAGGTGCGTTGCATGCAGGTCATCGCCGAGCTCGAAGGCCAGGGCCGCGGCAGCTATACCGGCGCAATGGGCTGGCTCAATCGGGACGGCGATCTGGACCTCAATATCCTGATCCGTAGCGCGGAGATCGAGATGGACACATTGCGCTTCCGTACCGGCGCCGGGATCGTGGTCGACTCCGACCCACAGCGGGAGCTCGACGAGACCCGTGCCAAGGCACGGGGAATGTTGCGCGCGCTCGGGTGCGGTGATGGCGATTATCGCGGCGGCGTGCGGCAGTGATGCAGACCGACGACCGCGCGCTGAGCTATGGCGATGGCCTGTTCGAGACCATGCGCGCCTATCGTGGCCGTGTGCCGTGGTGGGACATGCATTGGGCCCGGCTGGAGCGTGGCGCGCATTGCCTGCAGATACCCACGCCCCCGGTGGCGCAGGTTCGCGACCAGGCCGAGCAGCTGCTTGATGGCGCCGACGGCGTGTTGAAGCTGCTGCTCAGCCGCGGCAGTGGCGGCCGTGGGTACGCGCCACCCACCCCTCCACAGTCAAACTGGGGGCTGTCGCTACACCCCTTGCCAGCATCGGTGCCGACGGCAGGCCTGACCCTGCGTTGGTGTGATATCCGGTTGTCGCTACAGCCGGCGCTGGCCGGAATCAAACATTGCAACCGGCTCGAACAGGTGCTCGCACGCAGTGAATGGAACGACGCCGTCGTTGCCGACGAGGGCCTGATGCGCAGCATGGATGGCGATGTGGTTTGCGCGACGGCGGCGAACCTGTTTGTGTTGCACGGTGATCAGTGGCGCACCCCGGAAGTGGACCGCTGCGGCGTTGCAGGGGTGTGTCGCCAGTGGCTGCTGGAGCATTTCCCGATCCGGCAGGCCAGGTTGTCGCCCGCTGATGTCGAAACTGCCGATGCGATCGTCCTGACCAACGCGGTGCGGGGTATCCTGCCTGTCGCCCGGTTGGGCGAGCGCGGATGGCAGCCACACCCGATGGTGGCCCAGTGGCAGGACCGTCTCGCCGCCGAGCATCCTGCATTCGCCAAGCCGACAGGCACGGAGGTGTCGTGAGTCGTTCCCGCAAGCATCGTTTTGGTGTGTGGTTGCTGTTGATACTGCTGCTGTCGCTGATCGTCGCAGCGGTTGCCGGATTCTGGGCATGGCAACGCTACACCGCCTTCGCCACGACGCCGATTGCCGGCCTGCAGGCGGGCGACAGCGTGGTCATCGAACGTGGTGATTCGCTGCCGGTCGTGGTGTCCAAGCTGCGCCAGGCGGGTGTCCGCGAAGGCGGCGAGTACGAGTGGCGCCTGCTGGGGCGGCAACTCGGTGCCGCGTCCACACTGCATGTGGGCGAGTACGCCCTCGACCCGGGCATCTCGCCGCAGGAACTGCTGGTCGCGATGGGGCGGGGCGACATCATCCGGCATCGCTTCACGATCGTGGAGGGTTGGAACATTCGCGAGCTGAGGACGGCATTGGCCGCCGCGGAGTCACTGGAGCACGCTGCAACCGGCCTTGATGCCGCCGCGCTGATGGAGGCCCTGGATTTCAACGACGAGCACCCGGAAGGCCGCTTCCTGCCCGAGACCTACCTGTACAGCCGCGGCGACAGCGACCTGGATTTGTTGCGCCGGGCCCACGATGCGATGGAACAGGCATTGGCTGCCGCGTGGGAAGCGCGCGACCCGGACATCGGACTGGAAAGTCCCTACGAGATGCTGATCATGGCGTCGATCGTGGAGAAGGAAACCGGGATCGCGTCCGAGCGTCCGGAGATTGCCGGGGTGTTCGAGCGGCGACTGAAAATCGGCATGAAGTTGCAGACCGATCCCACCGTCATCTATGGCATGGGCACCGACTACGACGGCAATATCCGTCGCAGCGACCTGACCACCGACACCCCGTACAACACCTACACCCGCAGCGGACTGCCACCGACCCCGATCGCGATGCCGGGCGCGGATGCGCTGCAGGCGGTCGCACACCCGGCGTCGGGCGATGCGTTGTATTTTGTTGCCGTCGGCGATGGCAGCGGCCGCCACCTGTTTGGCAAGTCACTGGCCGAACACCAGGCCAACGTGCGCAAGTACCTGCACAACTACCGCCAGAACATGCGCCAGGCGCAGGACGCGAGCCCGACCCCATGAGCCTGCAGGTGCAACCGCGACTGTTGAGCCTGGAAGGTGGGGAGGGCGCCGGCAAGTCTACGGTGATGGCCGCGCTGGCCGAGGCGTTGCGGGTATCGGGAGCGTCGGTCGTATGCACCCGCGAGCCGGGCGGCACGCCGATGGCCGAGCAGATCCGGAACTTGCTGTTGCACGGCGGCGATGAGCATCCGGCGCCGGAAACCGAGATGTTGCTGATGTTTGCCGCGCGTTCCCAACATGTTCGCCAACGGGTCTTGCCGGCGCTGCAGCGCGGCGACTGGGTGATCAGCGATCGCTTCACCGATGCCAGTTATGCCTACCAGGGCGCGGCGCGCGGCGGCGACCCCGACTTCATCGCCGAGCTGGAACGCCGCGTGGTAGGCATCGTCCCGGGCCTGACCCTGTTGCTGGACGTGCCCGTCCAGCTCGGTTTGCAACGCGTGCGCGGGCGCGGCAACAGCGATCGGATCGAAGCGGAGGCCGACGATTTCTTCGAGCGCGTGCGTGCCGCCTATCTGGCGCGCGCCGCCGCCGACCCGTCGCGGTTCCGGGTGATCGATGCCAGCCAGTCACCGGACACTGTGGCGAGCGAAGCGATCGCCCACCTGCGTGCCTACCAGGCCGCATTGGCATGAGTGCGTTCGCGCCGTGGCAACAGCGCGTCTACGATCACGCCGCCAGCGCGATTGATGCCGGCCGCCTCGGTCATGGCCTGCTGTTCTGTGGCCCGGCCCGGCTGGGCAAGCTGGCGGTCGCCGAACGTCTCGCCAAACGCTTGTTGTGCATGGACCGCGCGGCCGGTGGCGAGCCCTGCGAGGCGTGCCGCAGTTGCCGCCTGTTTGCGGTGCGTTCGCAAACCGATCCGGTCGAGCTGCGTCCCGATGGCTCGTTGGCGCATCCTGGAGGACATACCGGCCATCCGGACTTCTCGCAGATCAGCTATGGCATCAATGACAAGGCGAAGCCCAAGCCCAAGTCGCGTTCCGAGATCGTGATCGAACAGATGCGCAAGCTCTCCGAGCGGATGGCCCTGAGCCCGCACTATGGCGAGGTCAAGATCGCGATCATCGAGCCGGCCGATGCGATCAATCATGCCGGTGCCAATGCCCTGCTCAAGACGCTGGAGGAGCCGGTTGAGGGCCGTTACCTGTGGCTGGTCAGCGCCAATCCCTCGCGGCTGTCGGCGACCATTCGCAGTCGTTGCCAAAAGCTTGAGTTTCGTCTGCCACCGCAAAGTGAAGCTTTGGCCTGGTTGCAGCAGCAGGGTCACGCACAGGTCAAGGCCGCCGAGGCGCTTGCTGCGGCCCGCGGCCATCCGGGTCTGGCCCACGAATGGCTGCAGGGAGATGGCCTGGACCTGCGGCGTCAGGTGGCAAGCGACCTGGAGCAGGTGGCCCGTGGCCAACTGGCCGTGGTCGAGACCGCGCAGCGCTGGGTGGCGGACGGTGACGCCGATCAGCGCCTGAGCTTCGCCGCCGACCTGGCCCTGACGATGGCCAGGCAAGCCGATGGCTTGACCGACCCGATGGGCACGCGCAGTCTGGCAACATGGTTTGACCGCGCCAATCGCGCGCGCGGACTGTTGCGTACGACGGTTCGTGCCGATCTGGTCGTGGTTGAATTGTTGATGGCCTGGCGCGTCGCACAAGCACGCCGGGCCGCCGGGAAACGAGGGGACAGCACTATGCAGGGGAAAGCGTCATGAGTGGAGCAGGTGGGGCGAGCCAGGGCATCGTGACCCTGGCGGTGAAGGACAAGGCGGCGCTGTACAACGCCTACATGCCCTATATCCGCCATGGCGGCATCTTCGTGCCGACGGCCAAGCGGTATTTCCTTGGTGACGAGGTGTTCCTGCTGTTGACCCTGCCCGAGTCCGGCGAGCGCCTGCCGGTGGCCGGCAAGGTCATCTGGGTAACGCCTGCCGGCGCCCAGGGCAACCGTCCTTCCGGCATCGGCATCCAGTTTGCCGATACCGCCGAAGGCGAAAGCCTGAAGGGCAAGATCGACGCGCTCCTGGCGGGCAGCCTGGAGGCGGAGCGCGCGACCCACACCATGTAGTCGGTCGCACCGTGTCAGCGGTGCAAGGCTCAACGCAACGCGGCGGAGTCCCAGCCCGGTCGCGGTGCAAATCGATCGCCGTGTCGGGCTTGCAGCTGCTTGAGGCGCTCCAGCAGCGCGTCCGCGCCGGTCTCGCGGATGTACTGGATCGGGCCGCCCCGGAACGGTGCGAACCCGGTACCGAAGATCACCCCGGCATCCAGCAGGTCGGCATCGGCGACCACCCCATCATGCAGGCAGGCGACCGCCTCGTTGAGCATCGGCAGGATCAGGCGATCCTCGATGTCGGCGGGCGCTTCGTAGTTCTCGGGCAATTCCGGTTTGATTGCCTTGCCGTCTTCCCACTTGTACAGCCCCTGTCCATCCTTTTTGCCGCGCTTGCCCGGCTCGGCCTGGGTGGCGAGCGCGTCGGGCACCTGCAGGCCGAGGAACGGCGACAGCTCCGCGCCGACCCCGGCCGCGACGTCCAGGCCGACCGTGTCGACCAGTTCGATCGGTCCCATCGGCATGCCGAACTTTTCCGCTGCCTTGTCGATCGCCCTGCCGGGGATGCCTTCCGCGTAGGCGGTGACCGCTTCCAGCATGTACGGGAACAGCACCCGGTTGACCAGGAACCCCGGGGTCCCGGCCACCGGGACCGGCAGCTTGCCAATCGCCTTGCAGAAGGCGGCCAGGCGCTGCCGGGTTTCCGCGGACAGCCCGTCGTGGAGCACGATTTCGACCAGCGGCATCAGTGCCACCGGGTTGAAGTAGTGCAGTCCGGCGAACTGCGCCGGGCGCTGGATCCCATCGCGCAATTCAAGCAGCGGAATCGAGGAGGTGTTGGTGACCAGCAGCGCATCGGGCTTCATTTGCGGCTCCACCGCCGCGTACAGCTCGCGCTTGGCGTCCGGTTGCTCGATGATCGCCTCGATCACCAGGTCCGCGTTGCCCGCGCCGTCGCCGGCGAGATCGCCTTTCAGCCGTGCGGTCACCGCTGGACGTTTCGCCTCGTCCTTGACCTTTTTGGCGAACAACTTGCCGGCGCGTTCCATCGCGGTATCGATGTAACTTTGCTCACGGTCTCTCAGGGTGACCTGGAAGCCCTTGTAGGCCGACCATGCCGCGATGTCGCCGCCCATCACGCCGGCGCCGATCACGTGCACGTGCTGGATGCCGTGATCCCCGCCGCCGGCGGCCTTCAGCCGCTCCTGCAGGAAGAACACCCGGATCAGGTTGCGTGCGGTCGGGGTGGAGGCGAGCTTGGCGACCGATTTGCGCTCAGCCGCCAGCCGCGTCTCGATCCCGCCGCCGGTGGCCTTCCAGGTGTTGACCAGCGCGTACGGTGCCGGGTAATGCTCCTTGCGGGCCTTGCGCGCGACCTGCTTGAGCAGCATCGGTGCGATCACCTGGCGCGCTGGCCAGGTGTTGGTCAGCCAGCCCATGGCGCGTTGCTTGAACGGGCGCTTGCCACCGCGCAGCACTAACGTGGCGGCGGAATCGACCAGCGTCGCCTTGTCCGTAGTCTTGTCGACCAGCCCGTTCGCGCGTGCCGCCGAGGCCGACAAGGTGCGTCCGGTCAGCATCATGTCGAAAGCCGCCGGCGCACCGATCAATTTCGGCAACCGCACGCTGCCGCCCCAGCCCGGATAGATGCCGAGTTTGACCTCGGGCAGGCCGATCCGGGTCGAGGGGTCGTTGCTGGCGACACGGTAGTCGCAGGCCAAGGCCAGCTCGGTGCCACCGCCCATGCAGAAGCCGTGGATCGCCGCGGCGGTGGGGCAGGGCAAGCCGGCCACGCGCTGGAACACCTGCTGGCCACGCTTGAGTGCGCCGGCGACATTGCCTTGCTCGTCGAAACTCCGGAATTCCTTGATGTCGGCGCCGGCGATGAAACCGCTGTCCTTGCCCGAGCGGAACACCACGCCCTTGGGCGGATCGCTGGCCAACCGCTCCACCAGCGAGTCCAACTCGATCAGCACGTCCTGCGATAACGAGTTGACGGCTTCGCCGGCACGGTCGAGCGCCAACACCAGGACGCCATCGGGGCGTACTTCTGCGTGCCAGTGCTGGACGCGCAACCCGGCGAAGGTCGGCACTGCGGTGTCATGAGGGGCCATGCGGCACCATCCGTTCAAGTATGGATCAAGCCGCTATCATCCCGAGGTTGTTTGACCTGCGTCAAATAGGGCAACGTCGACACAGCTTGGACGCCAATGGGCCGATGATGGTTGCGGTCGTGCCATGGCGCCCCAATCGTTGTGGTAATTGAACTTTCGTCCCGACAGGGTTGTCTCATTGCTTGGCCATGGCCGAGCTGACAGGAGTGCCGGCGCGCGGTATGGCCGAGAACAGATTGTTGGATCAGGATCTGGACCAGGAGCTGGTCAGGCGTGTGCAGCAGGGCGACAGCACTGCGTTCGATGCATTGGTACTCAAGTACCAGCATCGGATCGTGGCGTTGATTGGCCGCTACATCTCTGACTGGAGTGAATGCCAGGACGTCGCCCAGGATGCATTCATGCGCGCTTATCGTGCGCTGCCGAACTTTCGTGGCGATGCGCAGTTCTACACATGGTTGCACCGTATCGCCGTGAATACCGCCAAGAACCATCTGGTTGCACAAAAGCGCCGTCCGCCCGCCGATGACATCGAAGTGGGCGACGCCGAGCAATTCGATGTCGGTGTCCGCCTGCGTGACAACGACACCCCGGAACGCGAACTGATGCGCCACCAGGTGGAACAAACGGTGATGCGCGTGGTCGAAGGATTGCCGGAAGACCTGCGCACGGCGATCAGCCTGCGCGAGGTCGATGGTCTGAGCTACGACGAGATTGCACAGAAAATGGAGTGTCCAATCGGAACCGTGCGCTCGCGGATTTTTCGTGCCCGCGAAGCGATCGATATCGAACTGCGCCCCCTGCTTGATACGGACCACGACTCCCCGGAGCGGAAACACTGATGCCGAATAGTCCAATCCCTGACGTCGACCACCATGACGCAAACCATCATGACGCAGACCGCGAGACCCTCAGCGCGCTGTTTGATGGCCAGCTGGCGGGTGATGCCGCGCGTTTCGCACTGAAGCGCCTGGGACATGATCCGCAGTGGCGGCAGACCTGCGGTCACTGGCAGCTGGCCGGTGATGTCCTGCGTGGAAACACCGGCGCCATCGCGCCGCCAGACTTTGCGGCACGGGTAATGGCGGCGGTGGCACATGAGTCGCGCGACGACCTGCCTGCAACGTCGGCGAAGCCTACCGCGGTCGGAGCTGCGGCGATGGCGCGGCGACGCTGGATCGGCGGTGCGGCGCTGGCGGCCTCGGTGGCGATGGCGGCATTGTTCGTCGTGCGGCCATTGACCCAGACCGAGGTGCCCATGCCGGGAACCCCGGCCCAACAGGTCACCACCAGTGCCGATGGGACAGCGGGCGGCTCGGCCACGGTCGAGGCGGGCGGTGCGATGCCGGCATCGACGATGCAAGCACAAGCATCCACGTTGCAAATTGCCAGCGTGCCGCAAGCGCCATTGCCGCAAGCCCCGATTCCGCAGCCGGTGTCACCCGACAACGGCAGTCACCTGGCAACCGCCGCAGCCGCCATCGCGGTGGCCGAATTGCCGCGGCGTGCCAGTGAGCGTCGTTCGCGCGGTCAGTCCCAGCGCGCGGCGCGGCGTGTTGCCAGTCGCGAGGTGCCGGCACAAGCGCTGGCCGCCGCATCGGTCGCGCCAGGCGCGCCGTCGTCAGTCACCGGCACGCTGGCCGAGGTCGATGTCGATGCCGGTGGCGCTTCGGTACACCCGTTCCAGCCTCGCGGCGAGATTGCGTCGCGACCGTGGCCGCGCGCGACGTTGGCTGGTTACCCGGTTGCCGGCGAAACGCTGACTGCCAGTTACGACGGTGGGGACGTTGCAGACTCGCCATCGCCGTCGTTTTATCCATTCCAGCCGCAGGCTTTGCAGGATGACGCGGCAGCCCCGCGATCGGACTGGCCGCAGGCCACCGATTGGCCGTGACCGCGCTGGCCGCGAGCCACCGCGTGCCTGCTGTCGCTGACATTCCCGCAGTGCACGCCCCCGCAGTGCACGTCGTCCCGGGCGGCGCACCTATTTCTTCTTTGTAACTTCAGGCCGATTCCATGAACCGTCCCTTTCGCTCCATTGCCCTGCTCGGCGCGCTTGCCGCTGCCTTGCCCATCGCCTGCACCGCACAGTCCCCGAGCGTAGCCGCGGCGGCCTCGCAGGCGGTCACGCCGCCAACCGCACAGCCCATTGTCAGTGGGCTGCCGGATTTCACCGAGCTGGTGAAGCGGGTGGGTCCGGCGGTGGTCAATATCAGCGCGAAAACCGCGCCGCGCCGCAGCCGTTCGCAGCAGCAACTGCCCGAAGGCGTTGAGGAACTGTTCCGTCGCTTCGGGATGCCGTTCCCGGGCGCGCCGGGTGGACCGCACGGCCCGCGCGGTGGAGCGACGTCGCTGGGCAGCGGGTTCGTGATCTCCGACGATGGCTACGTGCTGACCAATTTCCATGTGGTCGATGGGGCCGACACCGTCACCGTGACCTTGTCGGACCGCCGCGAGTTCCAGGCCGAGGTGGTCGGCAGCGACGAGCAATACGACATCGCGCTGTTGAAGATTGACGCGGACAACCTGCGCTGGCTGCGTCCGGGCCAGTCCTCGGCACTGCAGCCCGGCCAATGGGTGGTGGCGATTGGCTCGCCGTTTGGTCTGGATCATTCGGTGACCGCCGGGATCGTCAGCGCCGTCGGCCGTTCCAACCAGTATTCCGGCCAACAGTACGTTCCCTTCATCCAGACCGACGTAGCCATCAATCCGGGCAATTCCGGCGGTCCGCTGCTCAACACCTCTGGCGAGGTGGTCGGGATCAACTCGCAGATATACTCCAACTCCGGTGGCTACATGGGGGTCAGCTTCGCGATCCCGATCGACCTGGCAATGGGCGCGGTCGATCAAATCAAGGCGACCGGCAAGGTCAGTCGCGGCTTGCTCGGGGTCAACATCCAGGAGGTCAGCAACGTGGCTGCCGAGGCGATCGGTCTGCCCGACAGCCGTGGCGCGATGGTCAGCAATGTCCAGCCCGGCAGCGCCGCCGACAGGGCCGGTATCGAGCCCATGGACGTGATCCGCTCGTTCAATGGTGCCGAGGTGACCGATTTCAGTGACCTGCCGCCGCTGGTAGGCGCGGTGGCTCCCGGCAGCAAGGCGAAACTGGAAGTATTCCGCGGCGGCAAGCTGCGCAAGATTGACCTGGTGGTTGGCGGGGACGAGTCGTTCGCCGGCAATGCGGCACCGGGCGGCAATTCCAGGGCGCCCGGTGCGACCACCTCGACGGGAGTCAATCCGCTGGGGCTGGTGGCACGCGAACTGACTGCCGGGCAACGGCAGGAGCTCGGCTTGAAGGACGATGAAGGCGTGTTGCTGGTCGATGTCGACAACGAGTCTGCGCGTGCCGCGGGATTGCAGGCCGGAGACGTGGTCACCGCCGTTGGTCGCAAGGCCGTAGGCAGCGTCGCGGCATTCAACCGCGAACTGGCCGGCGCCAAGCCCGGTGAGACGGTGATGTTGCTGATCCAGCGCGGCAACTCGAGGCAGTACATGGCAGTGACGGCGCCCGAGGATTGAGTGCTGCATCGGGCGGGCCGGGCGCGGCGGGTATGCGATAATCGCGTGTTGACCTTCCCCGGCCCAGAGCCCGTTGCCGCCCGCATGCAGCAGATACGAAACTTCTCCATCATCGCCCACGTCGACCACGGCAAGTCGACCCTGGCCGACCGCATCATCCATATGTGCGGCGGCCTGAGTTCGCGCGAGATGGAGGCTCAGGTGCTCGACACCAATCCGATCGAGCGCGAACGCGGGATCACCATCAAGTCGCAGTCGGTATCGGTGCCGTATACCGCGCGTGACGGCAAGACCTACCAGCTCAATTTCATCGACACTCCCGGCCACGTCGACTTCAGCTACGAGGTCAGCCGCTCGCTGGCCGCCTGCGAAGGCGCGCTGTTGGTGGTGGACGCCGCCCAGGGCGTGGAAGCGCAGTCGGTCGCCAACTGCTACACCGCCGTCGAGCAGGGCCTGGAAGTGGTGCCGGTGATCAACAAGATCGACCTGCCGACGGCCGATATCGATCGCGCCAAGGCCGAGATCGAGGCGGTGATCGGGATCGACGCCAGCGACGCGGTCGCGATCAGTGCCAAGACCGGGCTGAACGTCGAGGAAGTGCTGGAGGCGATCGTCACCCGCATCCCGCCGCCCCAGCCGCGCGACACCGACAAGCTGCAGGCGCTGATCATCGACTCGTGGTTCGACAACTACCTGGGCGTGGTCAGCCTGGTGCGGGTGATGCAGGGCGAGATCACACCCGGCACCAAGATCCTGGTGATGTCGACCGGTCGCACCCACCTGGTCGACAAGGTCGGCGTGTTCACCCCCAAGCGCAAGGACATGGCCAAGCTTGGCGCGGGCGAGGTGGGCTGGATCAATGCCTCGATCAAGGATGTGCACGGCGCTCCGGTGGGCGACACCCTGACCTTGGCCAGCGACCCGGCCAGCAAGCCGTTGCCGGGCTTCCAGGAAATGCAGCCGCGCGTGTTCGCGGGCCTGTTTCCGGTCGATGCGGACGATTATCCGGACCTGCGCGAAGCGCTCGACAAGTTGCGCCTGAACGACGCGGCGATGCGCTTCGAACCCGAGTCTTCCGAGGCGATGGGGTTTGGCTTCCGTTGTGGTTTCCTCGGCATGCTGCACATGGAGATCGTCCAGGAGCGGCTGGAACGCGAGTACGACCTCAACCTGATCAGCACTGCGCCGACGGTGGTGTACGAGGTGCTCAGGACCGATGGCGAGATCGTGTCGCTGGACAACCCGGCCAAGCTGCCGCCGGCCAACCTGATCGAGGAAGTCCGCGAGCCGATCATCCGCGCCAACATCCTGACCCCGCCCGATTATGTCGGCAACGTGATCACCCTGTGCGAGGAAAAGCGCGGCAACCAGATCGGCATCACCTACCTGGGCAGCCAGGTGCAGATCAGCTACGAGTTGCCGATGAGCGAGGTGGTGCTGGACTTCTTCGACCGGCTCAAATCCGTATCGCGGGGCTACGCATCGCTTGACTACCATTTCCTGCGTTTCCAGGCCGGCCCGTTCGTGCGCGTGGATACCCTGATCAATGGCGACAAGGTCGATGCCCTCAGCATCATTACCCATCGCGCGCACGCGGACAGGCGTGGCCGGGAGATCAGCGAGAAAATGCGCGAACTGATCCCGCGGCAGATGTTCGACGTGGCCATCCAGGCCGCAGTGGGCTCCCAGATCATCGCCCGCAGCACGGTCAAGGCAATGCGCAAGAACGTGCTGGCCAAGTGCTACGGTGGCGACATTTCGCGCAAGAAGAAGCTGCTCGAGAAGCAAAAAGCCGGCAAGAAGCGGATGAAGCAGGTTGGTAACGTCGAGATCCCGCAGGAAGCGTTCCTGGCGGTACTGCAAGCCGACCACAAATAGTCGCAACACATTGAGGAAGACGCATGCGTTGGTTTGAAATTGCCCTGGTGACGTTCACCGTCGTGTCCGGTTTGGTGTGGCTGCTCGACAAACTGGTACTGGCCCGGCGCAGGGCCGCCTATCAGGGGCTGCTCGATGACGATGCCGAGCCGTGGTATGTCGATTATGCGAAGGCGTTCTTTCCTGTGTTGCTGGCTGTATTGGTGCTGCGAAGCTTCATCGCTGAACCGTTCCGGATCCCCTCCAATTCGATGATGCCGACCCTGCTGACCGGCGACTTCATCCTGGTCAACAAGTTCGCCTACGGCTTGCGCCTGCCAATCACCAACAGCAAGTTCATCGATACCGGCGAGCCCGAGCGCGGCGACGTGGTGGTGTTCCATCCGCCGCATCATCCCGAGCAGGACTGGATCAAACGCGTGATCGGGCTGCCGGGCGACCGGATCGGCTATTACGACAACCAGGTCCATATCAACGGTGTTCCCGTCGCGTACGAATCACTGGGCAGCTACCAGGGCCATGGCAAGGGCACCCAGATGACCGGGGCCGAGGAGCTGCGTGAACAATTGCCGGGTCGCACGCACGTCGTGCTGGAGCGCACCAACCTGCCATTTACCGACCCCGCGCAGGGTGAGTGGGTGGTGCCGGCCGGTCAGTATTTCGTGATGGGGGACAATCGCGACAATAGTGAAGACAGTCGATACTGGGGCTTCCTGCCGGAGGAGAACCTGCGCGGCAAGGCGTTCCTGATCTGGATGAATATCGATGGGGGGATCAATTTCTCGCGCGTCGGGCAGTCGATCCAGTAGGGTCCGGCAGCACGGCGTGCAACCAACAAAAGGGGAGTAACTGAAATGAAGCGTACGCAAAGTGGCATGACGCTGGTGGGGTTCATCATCGTTTTGGGGGTGGCCGGTGTGTTCATCTACATGGGGATGAAGGTGATACCCATGTATTCGGAGTACTACTCGGTCAAGCAGGCGCTGGAGGGCCTGGAGAATGAAGCGGACATCGCCAGCCAATCACCGGCAAAAATCAAGGACATGTTTTTCCGCCGTCTGTACATCAGCTACGCGGAAACGGTGAAGCCCGAGCACGTCAAGATCGTGCGCCAGGATTCCGGGTACCTGATCACGGTGGATTACGAAGTGCGCAAGCCGCTGATTGCGAACCTGGACGTGGTGGGCAAGTTCAGTACCGAGAAGCAATTGCGGCGCGGCGTCGGGAAGCACTGAGCGGGACCGGATGGTGACTGACCGGATTGGCCATGCTTTCACGCGGACCGAATTGCTGTCCCAGGCGCTGACCCATCGCAGTGCCGGTGCGCCGCATAACGAGCGGCTGGAATTCCTCGGTGACGGACTGGTCAACCTGTTTGTTGCCGAGGCGTTGTACCTGCGCTGGCCGCGAGCCGACGAGGGCGCGCTGACCCGCGCGCGCGCCGAGCTGGTGCGCGAATCGGCGCTGGCGCCAATTGCGCGTGCGCTGGCATTGGGCGATCGGCTGACAATGGGCCCGGGGGAGATGAAGTCCGGCGGACATCGCCGCGATTCGATCCTGGCCGACGCAGTGGAGGCGCTGGTCGCAGCCATTTACCTGGACGCCGGGTTCGAGGCCTGCCGGGCCGTGGTGATGCCATGGTTCGCCGAACAGATGGACGCGTTGCCGCCGCCGCACAAGGTCGGCAAGGACGCCAAGACGCGGCTGCAGGAATGGCTGCAAGGCCGACAAAAACCGCTGCCGGTATACCAGTTGATCGCCGAAAGCGGTGAGGACCATGCCAAGACCTTCCGGGTCAGCTGCAGCCTTGGACAACCGACGCTGGTGACCGAAGGTGAGGGCAATTCGCGTCGTGGCGCGGAGCAGGCGGCGGCCGCGGCGGCATTGGCGGCCGTCACGGCGGCCTGAATCGGGTGGCGGTGGGCGACCACTCACCTGTCTGGCTTTACAATCTCCTCATGAATCCATCGCAGAATCCATCGCACCGCAGCGGCCACGTCGCCGTCATTGGCCGTCCCAACGTCGGCAAATCCACCCTGACCAACGCCCTGGTTGGCGCCAAGGTGAGCATCGTCTCGTCCCGGCCACAAACCACCCGTCACCGTTTGCTGGGTATTGCCACCTTTGCCGATGGCCAACTGCTGTTGGTCGATACCCCCGGCCTGCATCGTGACCAGGGCAAATCCACCGCGACCGCCATGCATCGCTGGATGAATCGCGCAGCCCGAGGCGCTCTGGAAGGCGTGGATGCGGCGATGCTGGTGGTGCGTGCAGGCAAGTGGGAGGAGTCGGACAGCTTCGCCTACCAGGCTCTGCGCCACGCGGGTGTGCCGGTGATCCTGGTGGTCAACCAGATCGACCGGATGAAGGACAAGACCGATCTGTTGCCCTACCTGGCGCAGGTATCGGAAGGGCGTGACTTCGCCGGGATCCATCCGATCTCCGCGCTCAAGCGCAAGGGCCTGGACCCGCTGGTCAAGCAGTTGCTTGGCCTGATGCCCGAACAGGCAGCGCAGTATGGCGATGATGAGATCACCGACAAGAGCCAACGCTTCCTGGCCGGTGAACTGGTCCGCGAGCAACTGATGCGCCAACTCGGCGAGGAGCTGCCGTATGCCACCACGGTGGAAATCGAGCGGTTCATCGTCGACGGCCCGCTGCTGCGGATCGGTGCGGTGATCTGGGTCGAGCGCGATGGCCAGAAGGCGATCGTGATCGGCAAGGGCGGTGAACGGCTGCGCGAGATCGGCACCCGGGCGCGGATACAGATGGAGCAACTGTTCGCGGCGAAAGTGTTCCTGGAGACCTGGGTCCGTGTACGCGAAGGCTGGTCGGACGACGAGGCCGCGCTGCGGGCGTTTGGCTACCACGACTGACACCATCATCCACGGTGGGACCTGCGAGTGGCCATGCGCCTGAACAAGGAACCAGCGTTTGTCCTGCATGCCCGCGCGTGGCGCGAGACCAGCTTGCTGGTCGAGGTGCTGAGCGCCAACCATGGCCGTTTGGGACTGGTGGCGCGCGGCGTGCGCGGCGCCCGGCAACATTCATTGCGCGCGGCGTTGCAACCATTGCAATGGATCGCCCTGGATGCGGTGCAACAGGGCGAGCTGGCCCAGTTGCGCAGCGCCGAGGCACTGGATGCCGCGCCGCGCCTGACCGGCGAGGCGATGCTGGCGGGGTTCTACCTCAACGAGCTGAGCTTGCGCTTGACCCCGCGCGGTGAACCGCAGCCCGGGCTTTTCCTCGCCTACGCCATCACCCGCGAGCGACTGCGTGCCACCGAACCACTGGGATGGACGTTGCGGCGCTTCGAGCGTGACCTGCTGGAAGCGTTGGGCTACGGCCATGACTGGACGTGCGACAGCGATGGCGTCCCCATCGACCCGGCCGCCCGCTACCGGGTCGACCCCGAGCGTGGCCTGGAGCGGCTGCTCAGTGACCGTGGCCATGACGACCGCCGCCAGGCCGCGACGGGGCGCGGGCTGTTGTCGCTGGCCGCCGACCAGCTGCCAGCGGACGATGACCTGCCGGGACTGCGACGCGTGATGCGGGTACTGCTGGCCCATCATCTCGGCCCACGTGGCTTGAAGTCATGGGAGATGCTGGCGGCCCTGCCAAGGATCGGTCGACGTTGACGCGCGTAACCCGTCAAGCGTGGCTTGCGCCGCGGCATCGAAGCGGGAGATCGCCACCGTGGTTTCCGGGCCCTGCTGCAATGCCTGGACCGACGCGCCCAAGCGTGCCGCACCCACAAAACCGCAACTGGCGCGCAGCTTGTGCAGCTCGTCGTGCAACTGGTCAAGCTGGCCCGCACCCGCCGCGGCCATGACCCGCTGGCGCACGGACGGAAGCTCGTCGCTGAAAAGCCGTCGCAGCGTCTCGATGTGGTCGCGATTGCCATTGAGTGCGGTGGCGGCGGCCTCGTCATCCCATAGCGGTGGGTTGTCGGTGATATCCGTACCCACGTCGATGTCGGTCCCGGTGCCGGCCGCCAACCCGAGCACCTGCCGTACCGTCGCTTGCAGGTGTGCGGATGACAGTGGCTTGACCAGGACTTCCTTGAAGCCCGCCAGCGCAAGTGCTTCCAGCACGGCCGGCTCGCGGGAGGCAGTGTGGGCGATCCCTGGGATGTCCGGGTGCATGGCCTGCAGCTGAGCGAGCAATGCCGCCCCGGTGCCGTCGGGCAAGCTGGCGTCGAGCAGCCACAGGTCGTACCGGCCAGCGTTGGCCAGTGCCGCCGCCGCCGCCACGCTGCCGCTGCAGTCAACCCGGGCCGGCACCGCGCCCACGGCGGCGGCGAGGAAGGCGGCGCTGGTCGGATCGTCCTCCACCAGCAAGATGCGGGGCAGATCGGGTGTCGTATTCATCGGGAACCCTGTCTTGGCTGGTTATGCTGCGACGATGGTTTTTTCGATACTACCCTTGCGACTGCGCCGTTTGTCCAGCGCCGCCGGCGTTCTGGTCCTGGCGGGGCTGCTGGTGAGCGGCGCTGCCCAGGCACGTTCGGTCACCGCCCACATCGATCGGGTCGACACCGCCGTGGCCAACCTGCGCGGAGTGGAGGTGGAACTGTCGTGGCCAGCCGACGCGCCGCAAGGGGCGCTGCGGTTGCAGGTGCGCGAGGCCGTGTCACCAGCCCTGGGCTATCGATTCACCGGGCTGGACTGGCGCTGCCCGCTGCAGCGGGTGGAAGCGGCGGACGGAGGCAATAGCGGTTGGCGCTGCACCGGCCCGGTACGTTGCGGCGGCAAGGTGATGCAGCTATCGGTCGCAATCGACGCGGCGTCGACCCATGCCAGTCTGTCGGACGGGGCCCCCCGGATCGAATTGCACCGCAGCGCGGCCCGGCCCGATGCCACCCGGATCGACTTGGTCCAGGTGCCGTTGGCCTGGGCACAGGCGCTGGCGTCGCAGGCCTGGGAGGCGGCGCGAATCACCGGCGGCACCCTCGACAGCCAGCTGCTCATCACTGCGCCCGATAATGCTCCATTGCGGATCGCCGGTCCGCTCGCCCTGTATGCGGCCGGATTTGATACGCCCGATGGCACAATTGCCGCGGCAGGGCTGGAGGCACGGCTGGATATCGAAGCCCTGCTGGGTGATCGTGACAGCGTCAACGTGGCCGGTACGCTGGGAGACGGCGAGCTGCTGTTTGGCTCCACTTATGTGTCGTTGCAGCAGCGCCAAATCGACTTGCTGGTGGCGGCGCAGCGACAGGATGGACAAGGTTGGCAACTGCCGCGCCTGCAATGGCATGACCCCGGATTGCTGATGGCCGACGCCACGGCGGCGTTTGACCTGGACGGCGGTCTGCAAGCCCTGGACGCGCGCGTCCACGCACCGGTACTGGCACCGCTGCGGGACGGCTACCTGAGCGGCTGGCTCGGGATGGCGGGGCTGGACGAGGTGGCGCTGGATGGCAGCGCCGATGCACGGGTGCGGATGGAGGAAGGGGCATTGGTCGAGGCCTCACTGTCACTGCACGAGGTGAGCTTGACCGACCCGGACGACCGATTCGGCTTTCAAGGGCTGGATGGCGACCTGCGCCTGTCCTCCGCTTCCACGGTGGACAGTGAGCTGCGCTGGCGGGGAGGCACGCTGCATGGCATTCCCTTCGGCGCGGCCTCGTTGCCCTTCACCAGTGACGCCGGAGCGTTGCGCCTGGCGGAACCGGTCGATCTGTCCATCCTGGGCGGCAATGCGCACTTCGATCACCTGCAGATCCGACCGCCAGCGGCCGATCGGGAGCTGGATATCCGCTTCGGCCTGGCGTTGCAGGCACTGGACATCGCGCAGCTGTCGGAGGCCCTGGATTGGCCGGCGTTCACTGGCCAGCTGAGCGGGACCATTCCCCATGCCAGCTACGTCGGTGACCGCTTGCAGTTCGATGGTGGCCTGAACGTGCAGCTGTTCGGCGGCGAGGTGGCGGTAACCGGGCTGTCGATGGAGCGTCCGTTCGGTGTACTGCCGACACTCTCGGCCGATATTGCCTTCAATGACATCGACCTGCTGTCGCTCACCGGCGCATTCGACTTTGGCAGCATCAGCGGCAAGCTTGACGGCAACATCGCCGAGCTGCGACTGGTGGATTGGCAGGCGGTTTCCTTCTCGGCCCGCATTGCCACCGACCGCCATCGCGGCGTGCGCCAACGGATCAGCCAGCGCGCCGTGCAGGACCTGACCAGCGTCGGCAACGCGTCGTTCGTGAACTCGCTGCAATCACAATTGATCGGCTTCTTCGACGACTTCGGCTATTCGAAGATCGGAATCGGCTGCACGCTGTCACGGGAGGTGTGCACGATGGACGGGATAGGTTCAGCGGGCGAGGGCTTTATACTCGTACGTGGCTCGGGCCTGCCGCGATTGACCGTGGTGGGCTTCAACCGCCGGGTCGACTGGCCGACGCTGGTCGAACGCCTCGCCGCGGTAGGCAAGGGAGACGTGAAACCGGTAGTTGAGTAGCATGCTGTCGACTAGCGTGTTGTTGACTAGCGTAGCGTCGAATCCATATTCGGGGACTTCCCCAGGAGATAGCTCATGCGTCGTTGGATGGGAATTCCGGTTGCTGCGGTGATGATCACCGCCTGTGTCACGATCAATGTCTATTTCCCGGCCGCCGAAGCGCGCGAAGCAGCCAAGCAGTTCGTCGAGAAAGTTATCGGCGATCAACCCCAGCCCTCCACTCCGGTCGAAGAAGGTGACGGCGGGCCAAGCGCCATGCTGGATGCGGGCTTGCTCAAACAGTTGGCTTCACGGGTTGACCTGTATGCCTTGATCGGCATCGGCAGTGCACACGCGCAGTCACCGGACATCAGTATCCAGACGCCGGCGATCCAGGCGATCCAGGCACGCATGGCCTCGCGCTTCAACTCCAGCTTGCGTGCGGGTTTCGATGCCGGCGCGCTCGGGTTTGCGAGCGACGGTACGATCGTGGTCCGCGATGCTTCCAAGTTGGCGTTGAAGGACCGGGCCAAGGTCCAGCAGGCGGTGGCGGAAGACAATCGCGACCGCAATGCGGTGTACCGCGAGGTCGCGGTCGCCAACGGCCATCCGGAGTGGGAGTCGCAGATCCGCGGGGTTTTCGCCAAGCAGTGGATCGCCAGTGCACGCAGTGGCTGGTGGTACCAGAGCGGCGGTGCGTGGAAGCAGAAGTAGGGATTGCCGCGTCCCGCGGGGTCGGGACGCATCTGCGATAATGCGCGGCCCGGTTTCCTGCGTCCTGCCTGTGGCCCGCATTGATAAAACCCCCTTTGAGGCCGTAATCGACGGCATCACCCACGACGGCCGCGGTGTCGCTCATCTTGCGGACGGCAAGGCGGTCTTCATCGCCGGTGCGTTGCCGGGCGAGCGGGTGATGGCGACCCGGACGGGTCGTCATCGCAGCTTCGACGAGGCCAGGACGGTAGAAGTGCTGGAGGCGGCGCCCGAGCGGGTCGAGCCGCGATGCCAGCACTTCGGCACCTGCGGTGGCTGCGCCATGCAGCACTGGGCCCAGGACAAGCAGATCCTGGCCAAGCAAAATGTGTTGCTGGAAAATTTCCAGCGCATCGGTCACGTCACGCCCGAGCGCGTACTTGAGCCGCTGACCGATGCGGCCTGGGGCTATCGCCGCAAGGGCCGGTTCTCGGTGCGCAGGGTCGACAAGAAGGGCAAGACACTGGTCGGCTTTCGCGAAACCGATGGGCGTTTTGTCGCCGATATTTCCCATTGCCACACCGTGATCCCGGCGATTGGGGAGAAGGTCGAGGCGCTCGGGCTGTTGGTCGACAGCCTGCAGGCGCGTCGTGAAATCCCGCAGATCGAGTTCATCGCCGGCGACCCGATGCCGGACTTCAACGGTATCGCCTTGACCATCCGCCACATGGTCCCGTTGACGGCGGATGACCTTGCGGCGCTGGTCGCCTTCGGTCAGCAGCACGGGTTTGCGATCTTCCTGCAACCCGGTGGGGTCGACAGTGTGCATCCGTTGTGGCCGCAGGAGCCAAAGCTCGCGTTTCGCCTGCCGCAGTCGGAACTGGAGTTCGTGTTTCAACCCTTGGACTTCATCCAGGTCAACGCCGGTCTCAATGGCAAGATGATCGACCTGGCGATCGAGTTGCTGGACGCGCAAGCCGATGACCGGGTGCTCGACCTGTTCTGCGGGCTGGGCAACTTCACCCTGCCGCTGGCGCGCTGCGTGCGCGAAGTGGTCGGGGTGGAAGGCGATGCGGGACTGGTCCAGCGTGCCCGCGACAACGCGGAGCACAACGCGATCGGCAACGCCAAGTTCCACGCCGCGGACCTGGCCAGGGACCTCGGCGATCAACCCTGGATGCGCGAAGGGTTCGACAAACTGCTGCTGGATCCACCGCGCTCGGGTGCCGATTTCGTGCTGACGCAGTTGCCGCTGGAGCAGTTCAAGCGGATCGTCTACGTGAGTTGCCATCCGGCGTCGCTGGCTCGTGATGCCGACTACCTGGTCAATCAACGAGGCTGGAAGTTGCGCGCCGCAGGAGTGATGGACATGTTCCCGCACACCGCCCATGTCGAGTCGATCGCGATGTTCGAGCCGGGCTGACATCCGATGGCGATTGAAATCGAGCGCAAGTTCCTGGTCGTCGGCGATGGCTGGCGCGACGCGGCAGACAAGGTGGTGCCGATGGCGCAGGGTTATCTCAACGACCTGGCGGCGATGGACGAGGCGGGCGAGGGCCGCGTGATGAAGGCTTCGGTGCGGGTGCGGATTGCCGGCGATGCGGCCTGGCTCAACCTCAAGTCGTGCCAGTCGGGACATACCCGGCAGGAGTTCGAGTATCCGGTCCCGGTGGCCGATGGGCGCGCGCTGCTGGCGTTGAGCGTGGGCGGCCTGATCGACAAACGGCGGCATTACGTGCGTTTCGAGGGCCACCTGTGGGAGGTCGATGAATTCCTCGGCGACAACGCCGGGCTGGTGGTGGCCGAGATCGAACTGGAACACGCCGATGAGGCCTTCGCGCACCCGCCCTGGCTTGGCGCCGAGGTCACCGATGAGGTCCGCTACTACAACCTGGCGCTGGCCAATCGACCGTACACGCAATGGAGCCAGGCGGAACAGCGCGCCTACCAGAGCTGATCAACTGCGCGACAATGGCGATATTGCCTTTCTTGACCTGTCCAGGAGTTTCCCATGCTCGTGATCGGCATTGCCGGCACCGAACTGACCGCGCAAGAGCGCGACTGGCTGCAGCACGATGCCTGCGCCGGCGTGATCCTGTTCACACGCAATTTTGCGTCCCGGGCACAGGTTGCCGAGCTGTCCCAGGCCATCCGCGCGGCCGCCCCACGCCCGCAACTGATCTGCGTGGACCAGGAGGGCGGCCGGGTACAACGCTTCCGTGACGGTTACAGCGCACTGTCATCCTTGCAGGAGTTCGGCACGCTGTTCACGCGCGATCGCGAGGCGGCGTTGAAACTTGCCGGGGAGCACGCCTGGGTGATGGCCAGCGAGATCAAGGCCAGTGGCGTGGACCTCAGCTTTGCGCCGGTGGTCGACCTCGGCCGTGGCAACCGTGCGATCGGTGACCGGGCGTTTTCCGAAGATCCCGCGATCGTCGCCGAGTTCACCAGGGCTTACGTGTGCGGCATGCATGAGGCCGGGATGGCGGCGACGCTCAAGCATTTCCCGGGCCATGGATCGGTGCTTGAAGACACCCATTTCGATGATGCCGTCGACCCTCGCTCGCTGGAAGAGATCCGGGCGTCGGATCTGGTGCCATTCGTCGCCGGCATCGAAGCCAGGGCGGACGCGGTGATGATGGCGCACGTGGTCTATCCGCAGGTTGCGCCGGAGCCGGCAGGGTATTCAAAGCGCTGGATCGAGGAGATCCTGCGCCAGGAAATGGGCTTCCGCGGGGTGGTGTTTTCCGATGACATCGGCATGGCCGCCGCGTTCTCGGCCGGAGGCGTCAAGCAACGCGTCGACCTGCACCTGGATGCCGGCTGCGACGTGGTCCTGGTCTGTCACCCCGAACTGGTCGAGGCGTCGTTGAAGGCGGTGGAAGGACGCAAGCTCAACACGATGGCCTTGGGCGGGCTGATTGGCGGCGGCCCGATGGGCTGGGACAACCTGCTCGCCGACGCCCGTTACCAGAAAAACCGTGACCGCCTGGAAGGGCTGGCATGACTACTCCCCTGTTGCGTGACGCGCTCGCCAATGCGGACCTGTTGTTTGACCGTGAAGCGCTGGAAAAGGCAATCGCAGCCATGGCCGTGGCCATCCGCGCGGATTATGCGGACGCGAGCCTGATCGACGCGGAGCATTCCGGGATCGACCCGGTCGATGCGCGCCCGGTCTACCTCACGGTGATGCACGGCGGCATGCCGTTTGCCGCGCAACTGGGGTTCGAGCTGGGTGCGCTGGGCCTGGACCTCGAGTTCGATTACCTGCACGCCACCCGCTACCGCGGCGCGATGACCGGCGGCGAGCTGGCCTGGAAGCACCGCCCGGCGACCTCGCTGCGGGGCCGCCGGGTGCTGTTGGCCGACGACATTTTCGACGAGGGCCACACCATGGCGGCGATTACCGCCTGGTGTCGCGAGCAAGGTGCGGCAGATGTGCGGATTGCCGCACTGGCAGTGAAAATCCACGACCGCTGCGTACCGGGCCTGTGTGCCGATTATGTCGGGATCGAGTTGCCGGACCGTTACGTGTTTGGTTACGGGATGGATTACCACGAGCAAGGCCGCAACCTGCCGGCCATCTACGCATTGAAGGATTGAACCATGGACAAGCCCGTCGACAAGCCCATCGAACTTGCCGTCATCGGTGGTACCGGTCTTTACCGGTTGGCCGAGCTTGTCGATGTTGAATCGCACCAGCCGGCAACCCGTTTTGGCGTCCCCTCGGGGCCGGTGCGGGTCGGTACCCTGGACGGCCACCGGGTGGCATTCCTGGCCCGTCACGGCGAGGGCCATTCCCTGCCGCCCCACCGGATCAATTACCGCGCCAACCTCGCCGCGCTGCAGGCACTGGGCGCGCGCCGGGTGCTGGCGCTCAATACCGTCGGCGGCATCACCGAGCGCTTCGGTCCCGGAGTCCTTGGCTGCCCCGACCAGTTGATCGACTACACCTGGGGCCGGGTGTCGAGCCTGTGCGATGACAGTGCGGATGGAAGCGGGGGCGACGAGGTGCTGCATGTCGATTTCGGCGAGCCTTACACCCGGTCGCTGCGCCGCTTGCTGATCACCGCCGCGGCGAGCGCCAATATCGAGATGGTCGGCGCCGGCTGCTACGGCGCCACCCAGGGACCGCGACTGGAAACCCGCGCGGAGATTGCACGGATGCGGCGTGATGGCTGTGACCTGGTCGGCATGACCGGCATGCCCGAAGCCGGCCTGGCGCGCGAGATGGGGCTGGACTACGCCTGCCTGGCGATCGTTGCCAACTGGGCCGCGGGTACGGGACCCGATCCCGACGAGGTGATCACCTTGCAGGATGTGCTGGACAACGTTGCGAGGGCCTCGTCCAGCGTGCCGGCGTTGTTGCGCCGGCTGCTGGACAGCTAGCTGGCGGCAGCGGCGGTCGCGGTGCGCTAGATTCGGGGCTCAGCCGTGACCGGAGCCGGGAATGAAGCCTCCATCGTTTGATCGCGCGAGCTACCAGACCCACCAGGTCCAGAACCAGCCGCCGGCGTTCGCGCCGCGCGACCTGTGGCGTGATGACGTGGTCCTGCGTGAGGCCGCTGCGGCGGAAGGCGCCGGCGCCTACCTGGAGTCGCTGGGTAGCTACGGAAACTTGGCCGGCAGTCACCTGTACGAATGGGCATTCGATGCCCACCGTGACCGGCCGCGGTTGCTTGGATACGACCGGTTCGGGCATCGTATCGACCGGGTGGAGTTCCACCCCGCGTACCACGCCCTGATGCAGGCCGCGATCGAGCACGGTGTCGCCGGTTTGTCGTGGCGTGACGCGCAACCCGGGGCGCATGTCGCGCGTGCCGCGTTGAGCTACCTGCACCACCAGGTCGAGCCCGGTACCAGCTGCCCGTTGACCATGACCCACGCTGCGGTGGCAGTGCTGCGCCGTGAACCGGGACTGGCGGAATGGGCGGACAAGGCCGCCGCCCCGCATTACGACCCGCGCGAGCTGCCGATCGGCGACAAGGTCGGCGTCACCATCGGCATGGGCATGACCGAGAAGCAGGGCGGCAGTGATGTGCGCAGCAACACCACCGCCGCCATGGCGCTACCCGATACCGGCGAGCCGTCCGCGGCATCGACGTACCGGCTGGTCGGACACAAATGGTTCTTCTCGGCACCGATGAGTGACGGCTTCCTGGTGTTGGCGCAGGCGCCGGGCGGCTTGAGCTGCTTCCTGATGCCGCGCCGGTTGGCCGATGGCAGCAGGAACGCATTCCACCTGATGCGCCTGAAGGACAAGCTGGGTGACTGGTCCAACGCGTCTGCGGAAGTCGAGTTCTGCGGCGCGCAGGCATGGCGGATCGGCGAGGAAGGCCGCGGTATCGCCACCATCCTGGAAATGGTGATGCTGACCCGGCTGGACTGCATGTTGGGCAGCGCCGCGCAGATGCGCATGGCCCTGGCGCAGGCGATCCATCATTGCCGTCACCGGCGTGCCTTCGGCCAGCGGTTGGTGGACCAGCCGCTGATGCGCAACGTGCTCGCCGACCTGGCGATCGAGGCCGAAGCGGCGCTCGTGCTCTCGATGCGGGTCGCCCGCGCGGTCGATGCGGCGCCGCGCGATCCTGCTGAGGCGGCGCTGGCGCGGGTGGCCACGGCGATCGGAAAATACTGGATATGCCGGCGCGCGCCGGCATTCGTCAAC
Organism: Lysobacter sp. A378; assembly: GCF_054052125.1. Lineage (NCBI taxonomy): Bacteria > Pseudomonadati > Pseudomonadota > Gammaproteobacteria > Lysobacterales > Lysobacteraceae > Lysobacter > Lysobacter sp. A378. Next base: position 1,204,100 of record NZ_JBSVRK010000001.1, read on the forward strand.
GAGGCCCAGGAGTGCCTGGGCGGGAATGGCTATATCGAGGAGTCGATCCTGCCGCGCCTGTACCGGCAAGCGCCGCTGAATTCGATCTGGGAAGGCAGCGGCAACATCCAGTGCCTGGATGTCCTGCGCGCGTTGTCGCGGGAACCGGAAACCGCCGCTGCGTTGTGGGTGGAGCTGCAGCTTGCCGGCGATGGCCATCCCGACCATGCCGCCGCAGTCGACGCCCTGCGCGCGCCACTGCATGGCGAGGTCGTGGTCGACCCGGCCGGGGCCCGCCATTTCGTCGAGCGGCTGGCGCTGGCCCTGCAGGCCGGTATCCTGTTGCGTGCGGGTAGCCCTGCAGCGGAGGCGTTCTGCCGCAGCCGCCTGGGCGGTGCGCACGGATTGGCGATGGGGACCTTGCCGGCGGACCTGCCGCTGGACGGCTTGATCGAGCGCGCGCTCCCCGTCGGGATCAATACGTCAGGTTGAGCTTCATCCAGGCGGTACGCCCCGGCTCATGGATCCGTATCGGATCGGCCGGATAGCCAAAGTCGGCGTTGCCGGCCAGGTTCAGGTGCTCGCTGTAGTTGCGATCGAACACGTTGTCGACGCCGAACGTTAGCTGCAGCTTCTCGTTGAACCGGTAGCCACCGTTGACGGCGAAAGTGGCGAACCCCGCGCTGGGTCCCAGGTCCTGGCCGACCACGCTGCCTTGCGCCAGCGCGACACGATCCTGGGCCGCGACAGCGCGGACCAGGGCGCCGACTGACCAGCGGGTGTCGTCCCAACCCAGCGACAGGCGCGCCTCCAGTGGCGGCATTTGTGGCAACGCGGAGCCGGCGTCGCGGTTCTTGCCGCGGGCGTAGGCGAGGGTACCGCCCAGCTTCAGCGGTTTGGTCGGGCGGTATTCGACGCCGATCTCGCCGCCGCGGACGGCCGCGTCCACGTTGGTGACCTGGGACATCGGGCCCATCATGCCGCCGGCGTGATAGCGGAACAGGAGGTAGTCGTTGATCCGGCCGGCATAGGCCGACACCCAGGCGTCCACCTGCCTGGTCCGGTACTGCAGGCCGATATCGAGCTGGGTGGTCTTTTCCGTCCTCGTCCCGGCGAACGCATTGGCCGTGCCTGTCGGCCCCATGTCAGGCGAGAACAACTCCCAGTAGTCGGGCATGCGCTCGGTATGGCCGATACCGGCATACCAGTTCAACGGCGCATCGCCGAGGTCCTGCTCGAAACGGGCGAAGCCGGCGGTCAGCGTTTCATGGCGCGTGTCACCGGCGGTCGGGTTGGGCGTCGTGGCCATGCCGACAACTTGGCGCTGGTCAGTGGCTTGCGCGCGATCGGCACGCACACCGGCAACCAGCCGCTCGCGATCGGTGACCCACCAGGTGGCCTCGGCAAATACACCTACCGTGCGCATTTGCGCATCCGTCGTCCACGGTTGGGCCTTGTAGGTGCCCCGGCCGTGGGCGCTGCGTCGGCGGTGGCGGCTGTCCTGACCGTCCACGCCCGCGGTCAGGTCGATGTCATCCGTGCGCCAGGTGGCCGCGAAACGGCCGCCGACGGTGGTGCGCTCGACATTGGATGCCATCGGCATCGGCATCGGGCCATTCGGGTTGGGTTCGCGCAGGCTGTAGTTGTCCATCACGTGATCGGCGCGGTTGTAGAACACGTTCGCCTCGATTTCGTCCAGTACGCCCGCCAGGTTCTTCTTTTCCAACCGGATCGAGTAGCTATCACGCTGGAACTGCGAGCCGTCCATGCCGCGACCGGCGTAACGGGCCTCGCCGTCACCGGCGCCGGCCGACACTTCCACGATGGTGTCCGCGTCGGGCGTCCATCCAAACGCCAGGTCGGCATTCCACTTGTTCCAAGCCGATGGGACTGCGTTGCCGTCGCCGTCGCGGTAGTCGTGGGAATCGGAACGGTTGGCGCTGATGCGCGCATAGCCGGGTTCGGCGCCGAAGGTGGCATCGAACACCTGGTCGTTGCGCGCAAACGAGCCTGCCAGCAGGCTGCCGGCCAGCTTCAGGGTGGGCGCGTCGAACTGCTCGCGGTCGCGCGAGAAGCGCACGGTGCCGGCGGAGGCGCCAGGGCCCCAGAGCACGGTCTGCGGGCCTTTCACCACGACCAGACTGTCGTAGGTCTCCGGGGAGACGTACGACATCGGGTTGTCCATCCGCGACGGACATGCGCCGGGCATGGCGCCGTCGTTGCTGAGCAGGTTCAGGCGGGAGCCGAACATGCCGCGCAACACCGGATCACCATTGGTGCCGCCATTGCGGATCGCAGTGAAGCCGGGGATGGTCTTCAGGTAGTCGGCGCCGTCACTGGCGGGCACCGGCTGGCGCGGCAGCCGCGGGTCGGTCTCGAACGTGAGTGCCGATACCGGGGCAGCGGCGGTGACGACCAGTGCATCGAAATCAATCGGAGTGCGGGACATTGCCTCGGCGGCGTCCCGTTCATTGGCTTGGGCCGGCAGCGAGAGCGCGGCGGCGATGGCAACACACAGATACAGATACGACGAACGGTTGGACGAATGACGTAGGTGTGACATGGGAACTCCAGAACACCGGGGTGCAAGCGGGCGTCACCGCATTGCGGGGCAGGGAACTGCGTGACAGGGGGGGCGGAACGTCAGGCGGCGCGAGGCGGCCCGCGTGAACCCAGGCCAGTCGGGTGGCGCTGTGTGCGCCGCGTTTGCGCGGCGAAGGTGACATCGGCCACCGTTGGCGCTGGCAGCAGTGCCAGCGCCACCCACGATGGCAGCGCGATCATCGAGTGGAGCAGTGCGCAGTACGCACAGTCCTGCATGTCGCCATGCGGATCCGAAACCGGCGGGTGCGAATGCATCGCCTCCGATGGTGCTGGCGTCATCCCGGCCATGCGTCCGATGGTTGGCACCAACAGCAGCGCCAGCATGGCGGCCAGTGCCAGGCGATTCATCCAGCGGTGGAGAATACGGTTGCGCATGGTGGCAATGATTGTGCGGTGTTCAGTCCGCGCAAACGCTGACCCAGATCAAGCCACCATCGTCAGGGCACGAGGACTCAGTCCAGGAACTGCAGCTTGGCCAGCTCCGCGTACAGGCCACCCTGGGCCAACAGCTGGTCATGGCTGCCTTCGGCGACCACGCGGCCATGGTCGAGCACCACGATGCGGTCGGCCTTCAACACCGTTGCCAGCCGGTGGGCGATGACCAGCGTCGTGCGGCCTTCCATCAAAGTGTCCAGCGCTTGCTGGACGGCGCGCTCGCTCTGCGCATCCAGCGCGCTGGTGGCCTCGTCGAGCAGCAGGATCGGGGCATCCTTGAGCAACGCACGGGCAATGGCGATGCGTTGTTGCTGGCCACCGGACAAGCGCGCGCCGCGTTCGCCCAATTCGGTATCCAGCCCTTGTGGCAACGCCCGGATGAAGTCGGTGGCGTGGGCGGCCTCGACCGCGGCCTCCACATCGCCGTCGCTGGCTTCCAGGCGGCCGTAGCGGATGTTGTCACGCGCAGTGGTGGCAAAGATGCTTGGCTGCTGCGACACCAGCGCCATTGCGCTGCGCAATTGGCCCGGATCGAGCTGGCGGATATCGATGCCATCCACGCTGATCGTGCCGCTGCGCGGATCGTGGAAACGCAGCAACAACGACAACACCGTGCTCTTTCCTGCGCCCGACGGGCCGACCAGCGCTACCGTCTCGCCCGGTTGGATATGCAGGCTGAAATCTTCCAGCGCCGGCCGGTCGGGACGCATCGGGTAGTGGAAGGTGACGTGATCCAGCGTGATCTCGCCGCGTACCGGTTGCGGCAGTGGTTGCGGATGCTCCGGCGCGGTGATCGCCGAGGTCTCCTCCAGCAGTTCGCTGATGCGTCCCATGCCGCCGGACGCACGCTGGACCTCGTTCCAGACCTCCGCCAGCGAGCCAATCGAACCGCCGCCGATCAGTGCATACAACACAAACTGGCCCAGCGTGCCGGCGCTCATGTTGCCGTCCATCACGTCGTGCGCGCCCGACCACAGCACCAGCGTAATCGCGCCAAACACCAGCATGATCGCGATCGCGGTCACCCAGGCCTGGGCCTGGATGCGACGGCGCGCGGTGGCCACGGCAATCTTGAGTGACTCGCTGAAACGCCCCAGCTCGTAGGATTCGCGGACATGCGCCTGCACCGTGCCCACGGCGCCAAGGGTCTCGTTGGCCAGCGTGTTCGCGTCGGCAACGCGGTCCTGGCTGGCACGGGAGATTTTCTTCAGCCGGCGACCGCCGACCACGATCGGCAATACCGCCAGCGGGATGCCGACCAGCGCGTAGGCCGCCAGGTGCGGGCTGCTGACAAACAGCATCACGATGCTGCCAACGAAGGTCACCAGGCTGCGCAGGGCGACCGACATGCTGGTGGCGATCAGGCTGCGCAGCAGCTCGGCGTCCGCCGTCAACCGCGAGACCAGCTCACCGCTGCGGCTGCGGTCGTGGAAGCTGGCGTCCAGGGTGATCAGGTGCGAGTACAGGCGCTCGCGCAGGTCGGCGACCACGCGTTCGCCCAGCAAGGACACGAAAAAGAAACGGGCCGCCGTCGCCAGTGCCAGCGCCACCGCCACCGCGAACAGCAGCATGAACGCCTGGTCGATGGCGCTGCCGCCACCTTGGGCGAAGCCCTTGTCGATCATGGTCTTGAACGCGATCGGCAGGCTCAAGGTCGCCGCCGACGAGCACGCCAGTGCCACCAGCCAGCCACTGAACAGGCCGGTGTGCTTGCGCACGAAGGGCCACAAGGTTTGCAGGCTGCCGATGGAGGGTTTGGGTTGGGTTTCCGGGCTGGGGGCGGACGCGGTATTGGCAGTCATGGCGGCTATTGTCCGCTATCGACGGGGTGCGCGTCGCGCTGCTGCAGCCGCGCGCGATCACGGGTGGCGTCGCGCAAATGACTTGTCAGCGCCTCCAGTTGCCGCGCGGGCAGGCGCAGCTGCAGGACACTGCCGCCGGCATGGAACCGCTCGTCGAGCTTGTCCACCTGGTACGCGACCAAAGCCGCGTGGACCGCGCCGGTGTCGGCGAAATCGAATGCAATCTGGCAGTGGACGTATTGGATCAACTCCCGGCGTGGAGCGACACGCAGGCACTCCGCTGCACAACCGCCATACGCGCGCACCAGGCCACCGGCTCCCAGCTTGATGCCGCCAAACCACCGGGTCACCACGGCGATGACCTGGTCCAATCCCTGGCCGTCAATCGCCGCGAGAATCGGTCGCCCGGCAGTTCCGGCGGGTTCGCCATCATCGCTGGAACGGTACAGGCCGCCGATCCGGTACGCCCAGCAGTTGTGGTTTGCGGTAGCGTCGGCGACCCCGGTGACGAAGGCCAGCGCGTCTTCCGGGGAGGCCACGGAGGTGGCCAGGGCCAGGAACCGGCTGTTCTTGACCTCGATTGCATGGCGGACGGGTCGAGCCAGGGTGTGGCTGTTGGCAGTCTCGTTCATCGCCTGCAGGGTACCCACTGGCGGTACCGACGCAAGGGCGGGGTGGATAGCGGGCGCGAAGTCGGGTCGGCGCGCTATCCTGCGCGAATGAAACGGGGACGATATCGGTGCGAAGTACAGATGCCCAGATGACCGCTCTGCCTGACACGCCGGTCCAGGCAGGTTCCGGCGATGCGGATTCGCTGGCGGGCGCACTGCGGGCCGCGTTGCCTGGCTGCTCGCAAATGGTGCTGCGCTGGCACGATGTCGATGGCCGGCCGGCCGGTTCGACGTCGCTGGGCGTTGATGCGACTTTGGTGGCTCGCGCCGAGCGGATACTGGCGGCTGGCCACGGCGACGATGGCACCCCAGACCATGCTGACCGCAGCCTGCGTCGGGTCGAGATGGGCTGGCATGGTGAAGCCGGGCCGGCGGCGATCGTGGCCGAGCTGGCCGAGCCGATGGCGCAACCCTTGCGGACGGGCTGGGAGAAGCTGGCCAGGAGGATCGTCGATCTGCACATGCTCGCCGACATTGCGCAAGCGCGCGCGGAATCACTGGAGAAGTCCGAGCGGCTGCAGCAGGCGCTGTACGAGATCGCCGACCTGGCGGGCTCGGACCTCGAAATGGCCGACATGCTGCAGCGCATCCACGGCATCGTCGCCGGCCTGATGGTTGCCGAGAACTTTTACATCGTGCTGTACGACGACGTGCGCGAGTGTTACCGGTTCCTGTATTTTGCCGACCGTATCGACACGTTCGTCCCCGACCCGGACCAGGAAATCTACGGTGAGAACACGCCCAACAGCCTGACTTTCGCGTTGTTGCGGCATGGCGAGCCGGTGCAGGGGCCTTCCGATTATGTCTGCCAGCAGCTCGGTGTTGCCTCTGACAACCGCCATGGCCCGGACAGCGAGGACTGGCTCGGGGTGCTCCTGCGCCGGGATGACCGGGTGTGCGGGGCAATCGTGGTGCAAAGCTATGACCGTCCCCGCAGTTACGGCGATGAGGAACGGACGTTGCTGGTGTTCGTTGCCCAGCACATCCTTACCGCACTGGATCGCCACCAGGCCCGGGAGGAGTTGGAGCGTCGCGTCGAGGAGCGGACCCAGGCATTGCAGTTGAGCAACCATGACTTGCAGGCGGAGATCGTCGAGCGTCAACGAGCCGAACGGCTGCAGCGCGCGTTGTTCCGGATTGCGGACTTGTCGATCACCTCCGAGACCCTGGAACGCTTCTACACCCAGGTCCACGATGTGGTGGGCGAGCTGCTGTATGCGCGAAATTTCTACATCGCGCTGTTGTCGAAGGAGGGTGACCGGCTCGAGTTTCCCTACTCCGTGGATGAGCGCGACATCGTCCGCGCCGATCGTCGGCTGGACCAGGGAATGACCGAGTACGTGATCTCCACCGGCGGCGCATTGTTGGCGGACCGGCAGCGGATCAGCCAACTGGAGTCGCAAGGCCGATTGCGTAGTCACGGCACCATGTCGCAATGCTGGCTGGGGGTGCCGCTTTACCGTGATGACAAGGTGGTCGGGGCGATTGCGGTGCAGAGTTACTCTCCCGCCATTGCCTTCACGGCGCGAGACCAGGACCTGCTGACGTTCGTGGCCAACCACATCAGTATCGGGCTGACCCGCAAGCAGTCCCAGGAATGGCTGATCGCCGCCCATGGGGAGCTGGAGCAACGGGTGCAATCACGTACGCGCGACCTGGCGATGGCCAACGCGGAGCTGCTTGAACAGATTGGCGAGCGCCTGCGTGCCGAGCAGGAACTGACCTACCAGGCCCACCATGACGCGTTGACCGGCCTGCCAAACCGGACCCAGTTGCTGGATCGGATCGCCACCGCGATCCAGTCCGCGCAGTCCAACGCACAGTCGGTGGGGGCAGGTGGGACTGCGCGTTCGTTCGCGTTGCTGTTCCTTGACCTGGACCGGTTCAAACTGGTCAACGACAGCGTCGGCCATTCCGCCGGTGACGACCTGCTGGTGGAGGCCGGTCGGCGGATCGTGTCGGCCGTTCGTGGTGAGGACATGGTTGCCCGGTTGGGGGGCGACGAGTTCGCGATCCTGGTCAACGATATAGAGGGCCTGCACGTGGCCCAGGAACTCGCGCAGCGCATCTTGTACTTGCTCGGACGGCCTTACCTGGCCGCGGGCCGCGAGGTATTTCCTTCCGCCAGCCTGGGTATAGCCCTGTGGCATCCACGCCACCGTACCGGCGCGGAACTGCTGCGCGATGCCGACGCGGCGATGTATCGCGCCAAGGCAAGTGGCCGTGACCGCTCGATCGTGTTCGACGAGGACATGCGCGAGGACGCGTTGCGGATCCTGGAACTCGAGTCCAACTTGCGCCGCGCCATCAATGACAACAATTTCGTTGCCTACTACCAGCCGATCGTCAGGCTGGACGACATGAAGGTGATCGGCCATGAGGCGTTGCTGCGCTGGCAGCACCCAAGCCGTGGCTTGCTGGCGCCGGGCGAGTTCATCGGCCTGGGCGAGGACAATGGCCTGATCGAAGAGGTCGACTGGCTGATGTACGCCCGGGTAATCGCAGGCTTGGCGAGCACCCCGGGTGACGGGTATGTCTCGATCAACGTCTCACCACGGCATTTCCGCAACGGGGACTTTGCCGACCGCTTGCTGCGCCTGACCGACAGTGCCGGTGCCGACCCACGTCGACTGCGCGTGGAGATCACCGAGGTGGCGTTGCTGGACGACATGCCGCGCGCATTGCGGACCCTGCATGCGCTGCGCGAGCGCGGCGTACTGGCCCAACTGGATGATTTCGGTACCGGCTACTCGGCGCTGTCCTACCTGCATCGCTTCCCGATCGAGTGCCTGAAAATCGACCAGAGCTTCGTCGCCGGCCTGACCGGCGAAAACCAGGCGGGAAGCATCGCCGTGGTACGCGCGATCCAGGCATTGGCCGGCGCCCTGGGCATCTACACCATCGGTGAAGGCATCGAGACCGAAGCGCAGCGCGACATCCTGCATGAACTGGGCTGTGGGTCCGGGCAGGGCTATCTGCTGGGTCGTCCGGCGGAACAGATGCGGCCGACTCAGAACAGCAACGAAGACATCCTGCGGCGGTAGCGGCTGACCAACGCGGCATCGTCGGTGACCCGGAACGCGTCGATCAATGCGGTGCGGGGCAAGCCGCTGTCGAACGTGCGGTCGCGCGCCAGCATCTCGATGAACTGCTCCAGCGCGGCCTCGGGTTGCCCGGCGACGATGTGACGCGCCCCCAACAGATGGCGCGCACGCAGGTCATCGGGATTGCCCGCGACCGCCTGCTGCAGCACGTCCATGGCAGGCGCATCCTTTGCCAGCTTCTCGAACCCGAGCCGGGCACGCGCGAGCACGCTGCGGTCATCGGTCGCCAGATTGGCCGGCAGGGCATCCAGCAGCCGCGTCGCCTCGTCGCCATCGCCGGTTTGCAACAGCGCCACGGCAAGATCGAGCTTGAGTTCGGCGTTGTCGGGCGCGTCCGCGACCGCTTCGCGCAGGCGCGCCACCTCGGCAACCGGGTCCAGCGGCACGATCTCGGGTTCGGTGTCATCGGCCGGCGGGGCCTCGCCCGGCTCGACGCCGTGTTGCTTGAGGAACTCACGGATCTGGCCCTCGGGAATCACGCCCGGGAACCCGTCTGCGATCTGCCCGCCCTTGACCAGGAACACCGTCGGGATCGATCGCACCTGGAAGGCCTCGGCCAGCTGCGGTTGTTTGTCGACATCGACCTTGGCCAGCTCGAAGCTGCCGTGGTATTCGCCAGCCAGCTTTTCCAGCACCGGGCCAAGCTGCTTGCATGGCTCGCACCATTCGGCCCAGAAATCGACCAGCACCGGCGTCTGCATGGATTTCTGCAGAACGTCGGCCTCGAAACCCTCGGTGGTGGCGTCGAAGACATGGGGGGCGGCAATGGCGTCAGGCATTTGGTGACTCGCGAATGAAGTTCAGCTCTAGATGGTGCCAGCACGGCTGATTCCAACCAAATGTAAAAAATAGTTGACACCGGGCCGTTAAAATGTAATGTGTAGTTTACATCTAGTCCGCTGGAGCGAACAAACAATGACCATACGCCGCTGGGGCAGCCTGGGTTTGTTGCTGTTGGCCATGTTCGCGTTGTGGTTGCTGCTGGCCAGCCCGGAGTCGCTGCTCGGGATCGATACCGGCAACGTCGGCATGGTGTTGCTGATCACGGTTGCGTGGGCGTCGCTCTTCGCGGCGAGCCGGTTGCCACGCGACACGGTCACCCAGACGGCGTCGCCGGGCGAATGGAAGGCCTGGATCGGAACCGCGTTCATGGCCGCCGCGGTCGCCTACTTTGCGTCCAACGCGGAGGTGTTCCTTGCCGCGACGGCCTTGAACGATCCCGGCACCCGCCGGGTCGTACGCAACCTGGTGCTGTTGCTGATTGCATGGAGCGTGCTGTCGAGCGTTCTTGCGACGCGCTGGAAAGGCGCCGTGGCAGAAGACGAGCGCGACCGTGAGATCGCTGCCAAGGCCGTTGGGTGGGCGCGAACGGGGCTGTTGGTTTTGGGTGTCGGCCTGGCCGTCACGCTCGGCTTGTCACCGCCGGACCGGTTGCAGTGGGCGAGCCATCTGGTGATCGCCAACCTGCTGATCTTTGGGATGATGGCGAGCTGCCTGGTCGAGTACGTCGCGATCGCCGTGTACTACTGGCGCGACCGGCATTGAGCCCGGCCAGAATGGCATCGACCCCGATAACAAACACCATCCGTGCCTTGCGCTTCGCCAATGGTGAGATGACCCAGCAGGTGTTGGCCGAGGCATGCGGGGTGACCCGGCAAACCATCATCGCGCTTGAGGCGGGCAAGTACGCGCCGTCGCTGGAACTGGCGTTTCGCATTGCGCACGCGTTCGATGTCGGTATCGACGAAGTTTTCCAATGGGCGCGGTGATGTGACAACTAGGCGTCAGGCTGCTTGTAGATCACGCCATCCTTCATCACGAACGCGACGTTGAGCACGCGGTTGATGTCCTCCACCGGGTTGCCCTTCACGGCGACGATGTCGGCCCGCTGGCCGGTCGCGATCACGCCCTGGTCGTCGACCCCGAGCACCTCGGCAGCGCGGATCGTGGCCATCTGCAGCGCGACGGTAGCCGGGATGCCGGCCTCGACCAGGTAGATGAACTCGCGTGCGTTGTCGCCATGCGGGCCGACGCCCATATCGGTGCCAAAGGCCATCTTGACGCCGGCCTCGTACGCGCGTCCGGCCGTGGCCTGGATCAATGCGCCGATCCGGGCGGCCTTGGGCCGCACCACATCGGGGAAGTAACCGTCGATCTTCGCCTTGTCAGCGACGAAGCGGCCGGCGTAGATGGTCGGTACATACCAGGTGCCCTTGCGCTTCATCAGCGCCATCACCTCGTCGCTCATGTAGGTGCCGTGCTCGATGCTGGTGACGCCGGCCTCCACCGCGCGGCGCATGCCTTCCTCGCCGTGGGCGTGGGCGGCGACGCGGTAGCCGTAGTCCTTGGCGGTATCGACGACGGCCTGGATCTCGTCGACCCGGAACTGCGGCGCATCGCCGGACTTGGCATACGACAGCACGCCGCCGGTGGCCGTGATCTTGATCACGTCACTGCCGTCCTTGTAGTGCTGGCGAACGGCCTGGCGGGCGTCATTGATCGAGTTGATCACGCCTTCGGTCGGGCCGGGCGGGCCGAGCAGGTGGGACAGGCTGGAGTTGTAACCGTTGGTCGGGTCGGCGTGGCCACCGGTGGTGGCGATCGACTTGCCGGCGGCCCAGATCCGCGGACCGTCCACCAGACCGTGGTTGATCGCGTCGCGCAGGTGTGGGGCAACGTCGCCACCGAGGTCGCGCACGCTGGTGAAGCCGGCCAACAGGGTCTTGTTCGCATAGCCCACCGAGCGGAATGCGTAGTCGACGTCATCCAGGCGGAAGCCTTCCGAGTAACTGTCCGGACTGGACTGGCTGCCCAGGTGCACGTGCAGGTCGGTCCAGCCCGGCATGCAGGTGTGCCCCGACAGGTCGATACCCGGCGTGCCCGGGACGTCGGCGTGCCCGCTGATGATCTCGGCGATCCGGCCATCACGGACCAGCACCGTGTGCGGGCCGAGCACGTCACCGCTGCGGCTGTCGAACAGCTGGCCGCAGTGCAGGGAGGTTGGTGCGGGGGCGGCGTGGCCGGTGAAGGACAGGCAGGAAAGCGCGAGGGCGGTGCAAACCAGGCGAGCGGTCATGGACGGTGTCCGGCGATGAGGATGACCCGATTGAAGCACGGCAGGACGAACGGCTGTTGGCAGCCGTCAGCCCGTCGCGCTGTGATGCACCACGAGCCGGTTGCGTCCCTCCGCCTTTGCGCGATATAGCGCCTTGTCGGCCAATTCGATCAGTTCGGCAGGCGTACTGCCATCAGCGGGGAATGTCGCCACGCCCAGTGACGCCGTGATCGGCCCCAGGATCTTGCGCAGGTGCACCACGGTGGTGGCGGCGATTGCACTGCGGATTTCTTCCCCTCGCCGCCGGGCGATCTCGGCGCTGGCTTCGGGCATCACCACGGTGAACTCCTCGCCGCCATACCGGCACACGATGTCCTCATCGCGGGTATGCGCCTGCAGGGTCTGCGCGATGGCCGTCAGCAGCGCGTCGCCGGCAGCATGACCGTGGTCGTCGTTGAAGCGTTTGAAGTGATCGACGTCCAGCATGATCACCGACAGGGGGAGCTCGCGTCGCTGGCAACGTTTCAACTCGCGCCGGGCGTTGTCTTCCAGATAACGGCGGTTGTACAGACCGGTGAGCGGGTCGCGCAGCGATTGCACCCGCAGCGACTCGCGCAGCTGCAGATTGATCATGGCCAGGCTCAGCTGCTCGGCGATGGCTTCTACCGCCTGCACATCTTCGACGCCGCCGCCAGTGGCACCGTTGACATGCAGCAGGCCCAACGAGACGCCCTGGGCCATCAGCGGTACACACAGTGTCCAGCCATCCGGAGGCAGGTCTGCGATATGGAGGTGGCTGCAGTAGACATTGCCCGGGCCGTGGCCGCTGCGATGGGTTTGACCGCGGCGGATGCCCCAGCAAGCGGACGGCGTCCAGACCAGCTCACTGGGAACCGTCTCGGTGCCGAACCCGGAAACGGCTTCGACCTGGTTCAACGACGAGCGCAGCACGTAGCAGCGACCGCCAGTATCGGGCAACATCTGCGCGAGTACCCCGGCGGTGACGTTGAGTGCCTCGTCCAGGCCTTCACAGCTTTGGAGTATCCCCGCATACGCGCCCAGCACGCGGCGTTGTTCGGACAACCGGCTGCGCTGCTCCAGCGATACTGCGAGCTCCCGCAGGGCATTGCGGGTGCCGCGCTCCAGTCTCCGGCTGCGTCGGTTTTCACGCGTCAGGCCGCCCAGCAGCAGGCCCAGCAGTGCCAGCGGCAGCAGGATGCCCGCCACCACTCCGACGGTGGTGACGGTCGCAAGGGTAGACATGGTTTGCCGGCGCGTGAGTAGCAAGTGCTGTTCGTGGCTCAGGAGGGTGCCGATGAGCGCGTCAATCTGTTGCATCTGGCCAAAACCGGAGCTGTTGAGCCCCTCGCGCCGGGTCTCCGCCATGCCCAGATTCAGCTGCATGTCGATCAGTCGTTGCAGTTCGGCCATCCGCTCCTCCACCCGCGTTTCCAGCTCCAGCGCACGAGCCTGCTGGTCCGGGTCGTCCCGGGTGCTGGCCAGCAATCGTGACGTCGCTTCCCGGACCGCCGGAAGCGCGGTCTGGTATTCCATCAACAGCGGGTCGCGGTCACTGAGGCGGTAACCGCGTGCACTGGATTCCACCGAGCGGACAGAGGAGCGGATCGCCTCCGCGGTGCTGATCACCCGATAGCTGTGTTCCACCAGGTCGATGCTGCGAGTGAAGTTGCGGATGGTCATGACCATCGCCACGCCCACGCAGATCAGCACGACGAACGACAGCACGAAAGCCGGTATTCGATAAGGGCGCAGTTTGCTGGGTGGGAGGGTGTTGACAGGAGCCATCTTTGCGGCGTTCTTCGGAGTAGGTCCAGCTGAGCAACAAGTGTGCCATGACGGGTGCCAAGGCAGGCTCGCGCGTCCGCATGGCAGGGTTTGTTGCGCTGCGGTAGGCTTTCCGGTCCAACCATCTCCGGTCCCACGCCGTGCCCACTGAAGCTTCCATCGACCCCCGCACCCTCGATCACGGTGCCGCCAATGCCCACGGGTTCGACCCGCAGGCCGTGGAGACCGCCGCCCAGCGCTTCTGGGACGGCACGCGCGCGTTCGAGGCCCACGAGGCGTCTGACAAGCCCAAGTACTACTGCCTGTCGATGCTGCCGTACCCGTCCGGTGCGCTGCACATGGGCCACGTGCGCAACTACACGATCAGCGACGTGATCAGTCGATACAAGCGGATGACCGGCCACAACGTGCTGCAGCCGATGGGTTGGGACGCGTTCGGCTTGCCGGCCGAAAATGCCGCGATCAAGAACCACACCGCGCCGGCGAAGTGGACCTACGCCAACATCGAGCACATGAAGGCGCAACTGCGGCAGATGGGGTACGCGATCGACTGGTCGCGCGAGTTCGCCACCTGCGAGCCGTCGTACTACGTCCATGAGCAGCGCATGTTCGTGCGGCTGATGAAGCAGGGCCTGGCCTACCGCAAGAACTCGGTGGTGAACTGGGACCCGGTCGACCAGACCGTGCTGGCCAACGAGCAGGTCATCGATGGCCGCGGCTGGCGCACCGGCGCGCTGGTGGAGAAACGCGAGATTCCGCAGTGGTTCCTGAAGATCACCGACTACGCGCAGGAGCTGCTTGACGGGCTGGACAACCTTCCGGGCTGGCCCGACGCGGTCAAGACCATGCAGCGTAACTGGATCGGCCGCAGCGAAGGCCTGGAAATCCGCTTCGACGTGCGTGATACCGACGACACGGAGCTGGAGCCATTGACTGTGTTCACGACGCGGCCGGACACCCTGATGGGGGTGACGTTCGTCTCGATCGCAGCCGAACATCCGCTGGCGACCCACGCGGCCGCCGGCAACGACGACCTGGCCGCGTTCATCGCCGACCTGCGCAAAGGCGGTGTCAGCGAGGCGGAGCTGGAAACCCAGGAAAAGCGCGGCATGGACACCGGCCTGCGTGCGCTACACCCGGTCACCGGCGAGCCGTTGCCGGTGTACGTCGCCAACTTCGTGCTGATGAACTACGGCACCGGCGCGGTGATGGCGGTGCCCGGCCACGACGAGCGCGACCACGAATTTGCCACGCATTATCAGTTGCCCGTCAAGCTGGTCATCGTCCCCGACTCGGTGCGCGATGCGCTGGTGGAAATCCGCCGTGACCTGGGCGCGCATGCGGACCCGATGGCCAGTGCGCTGGGTCAGGCCGGTGCGACCGATGTCTACGACACCGGCGCGGCGGTGCAGGTGGTCGAGCAGTTCCAGCAGGGCCTTGCCAGCCAGGCGTATACGCAGCGCGGCTGGTTGGTGAACTCCGGCGAATACGAGGGGATGGATTTCCAGCAGGCGTTTGATGCACTGGCCACCAGGTTCGAGGCCGAAGGCCGGGGTGCGCGTCGGGTCAATTTCCGCCTGCGAGACTGGGGTGTGAGCCGCCAGCGCTACTGGGGCTGCCCGATCCCGGTGGTCTATTGCCAGGATTGTGGCGCCGTGCCGGTTCCCGAGGAGCAACTGCCGGTGGTATTGCCCGAGGACGTCGCGTTCATGGGCACCGGTTCACCGATCAAGGCCGACCCGGAATGGCGCAAGACCACCTGCCCGAACTGCGGTAGCGCGGCCGAACGCGAGACTGACACCTTCGACACCTTCATGGAATCGAGCTGGTACTACGCGCGTTACACCTCGCCGGGCGCGGCCACCCAGGTCGACGAGCGCGCCAATCACTGGCTGCCGGTCGACCAGTACATCGGCGGCGTCGAGCACGCGATCCTGCACCTGCTGTATTTCCGCTTCTACCACCGGCTGCTGCGCGACCAGGGCCTGGTCGACAGCGACGAGCCGGCGACCAACCTGCTGACCCAGGGCATGGTGATCGCCGAGACGTTCTATCGCGAAGAAGCCAACGGTGCGAAGGACTGGATCAACCCGGCCGATGTGTCGATCGTGCGCGATGAGCGTGGCCGCATCACCGGCGCAACGCTCAAGGCCGATGGCAAGCCGGTGGTGATCGGCGGCGTCGAGAAGATGTCCAAGTCCAAGAACAATGGCGTCGATCCTCGCCTGATGGTCGACAAGTTCGGTGCCGACACCGTGCGCCTGTTTTCGATGTTCGCCGCGCCGCCGGATCTGTCGCTGGAATGGAACGAGGCCGGCGTGGAAGGCATGGCGCGGTTCCTGCGTCGGTTCTGGCGCGAACTGCTGACCCACACCGGCCAGCCCGACCACCCCGACATCCACGATTTGCTGAAGACCGGGGCGGTATTGGACGCAGCGCAGAAGACGCTGCGTCGGCAGCTGCACGAGACCATCCAGAAGGTCGGGGACGATTACGGTCGCCGCCACGCCTTCAATACCGCTATCGCCGCGCTGATGGAGCTGCTGAACCACGTCAGCCGGTTCAAGGACATGAGCGATCCGGGCCGGGCGGTACGCCACGAGGCGCTGCAGGCGATGGTGCTGCTGCTGAACCCGGTCACCCCGCACACCAGCCATGCCCTGTGGCAGGCGCTGGGTCACGCGGAGACGCTGCTGGAGGATATCCCGTTCCCGCAGGTCGATCCGGTCGCGCTCGCCCGCGATGCGGTGGTGATGGCGGTGCAGGTCAACGGCAAATTGCGCGGCACCATCGAGGTGCCGGTCAACCTGGACAAGGCCGAGGTCGAGCTTCTGGCGCTGGCCGAACCGCACGTGGCCAACTTCCTGGCGGCCCTGACGGTCCGCAAAGTGATCGTAGTGCCGGGCAAGATCGTCAACATCGTGGCCGGCTGAGTGGTGGATCACCTGCCGTCGTTTTGTGCCGCGACCGGTTCAGCCCGGCGTTGCTTTCATGCTTGATGCGCCCATCCGCGTGGGTCAGACTCGCACGATGATCCGAGCACTGACCTTCCTCGTCCTCGCACTGGTGTTGTCTGCCTGTGGTTTCCAGTTGCGCGACGCGCTGACATTGCCGGCCGGGCTGGATCCGGTCAAGGTCGTCTCCAGCAGTCGTTACAGCCCGTTGGCCGCGTCGCTGGCCGCGTCGCTGGTACGCGCCGGCGCAACGCCGGCGACTGCGGCGACGGAAAACCCGGCGATCCTGGAATTGAAGGCCGAGCGCTGGGGTGATACCCCGATCAGCGTGGATACGCGTGGCCGTGCGCAGGAATTCAGCCTGCGCTACGCGGTGGTATTCGAGTTGCGCAATGGCGATGGCAGCTTGCTGGTGCCGGAACAGAATATCGAGCTGTCCCGGGATTACATCTCGGTGCCGAACAACTCGATAGGAACCGAGGGCGAGCGCGACATCCTGGTGCGCGAGCTGCAACGTGAAATGGCGGCCTCGATACTGCGGCGCCTTGATACGGCCGCCAGCGGGACCCTGGTGGGGAGTGGTGACGCCTCACAGGTATTCATCGAGACCACGGACGCGGCGCAGGCCGCCATGGACGCTGCCAATGCCGTTGCGCCGGTGCCGCCGGTGCCGGCCAGCCCCCCAGCCGTTGACACCCCTGTAATCGAGCCGCCGGTAACCGAAGAGCCTGCCGATACCGATCCGTCGGACGAGCCGGCTCCCCCGCTTCCGCGCTGACGATGGAGCTGAAACCCGAACAGCTGGTTGCCCAGCTCGCCTCCGGGTCGCTTGCCTCCGCCTACCTGATCGCCGGTTCCGAGCCTTTGCGCGTGCTGGAGGCAGCCGATGCATTGCGTGTCGCCGCCCGTGCCCAGGGGATCGCCGAACGCGAAGTGTTCGAGGCCGAAGGTAACCAGCGCGAGCCCGACTGGGCGGCGATGAAGGCCAGTCTGGGCGCGCCGAGTCTGTTTGCCAGCCGTCGCCTGATCGAGTTGCGATTGCCCACAGGCAAGCCAGGCAAGGAGGGAGGGGCATTGATCAGTGCGTTTTGCGCCGATCCCCCGGCCGATGTCGTGCTGCTGGTGACCACCGGCGAGTGGAGCAAGAAGCACGTCGGCAAATGGAGTGACGCAATCGGCCGGATTGGCAAGATCGCGATTGCCTGGCCGGTCAAGCCGCACGAGCTGCCCGGTTGGGTCGAGCAGCGCCTGCGCTCGCGCGGGGTACGTGCCGATGCCGATGCCGTGCAGCAGCTGGTCGAGCGCATCGATGGCAACCTGTTGGCCGCTGCGCAAGAGATCGACAAGCTGGCCTTGCTGGCCATCGATGGAAGCCTCGATCTGGCGACCATGGAGTCGCTGGTCGCCGATGCGGCGCGCTTCGACGTGTTCCGGGTCATTGACGCCGCCATGAACGGCAACGCCGGCCAGCTGTCGCGGATGCTCGCCGGCTTGCGCGCGGAAGGTGTCGCGGTGCCGGCATTGCTGGGCATGGTGGTGATGGAACTGCAACGCACCGCCGCACTGGCACGGATCCAATCACGCGGGGGCAGTCTGGCCAGCGAGTTCAAGGCGCAGCGGATCTGGGATTCCAAGCAGCCGATGTACCACCGGGCGTTGCAACGCCACTCCGCCGCCCACTGGGACGCGTTCGTATCGCAGGTCGGGCGGGTCGACCGCATGGCCAAGGGGCGCGAGCCGGGTGATGCGTGGGTGGCACTGGAGCGCCTGCTGCTGGCGGTCGCGGAGCCGCGCGCGATCCATCTGCTGGCGCGCTCGAGTGCCTGAGCCGGGCGCTTCTGGAGTGAACGCCGCCGGAGTGACCGCCATCGGAGCGAGCACCGGTCTTGTCGACGGCTTGGCCGTGTTCTACGGCGGCACGTTCGATCCCGTGCACTGTGGCCATTTGCAGGTCGCGCAGCATGCACGCGATCGCCTGGACGCCGTCATCCGCCTGATGCCAGCCGCTGATCCGCCACACCGGAACGCGCCGGGTGCCAGCGCGCTGCAACGGGCGCAGATGCTCGATCTGGCAGTGGCTGGCGAGCCCGGATTGCTGGTCGACCGCCGCGAGTTGGCGCGCAGCACACCGTCGTACTCGGTCGATACCCTGCGCGGCATTCGCGCCGAACTGGGGCCGCAAGCGCCGGTTGCCTTGTTGATTGGCGCCGACAGCCTGCTGGGCCTGCCCACCTGGAAACAGTGGCGGACGTTGTTCGAACTCGCGCATTTCGTGGTTGCCGAACGCCCCGCGGTCGACCTCGATCAAACGCTTCCCGAGCCCCTGTCGACGTTCCTCAGGGACCGTTGGACAACCCGGCCCGGGGCTTTGCGCGATGCTCCGGCAGGCCGTGTATGGCGCCTGCAGCAACCGCTTCACCCCGAATCGGCCACCGATGTACGTGCGCGGATCGCCGCTGGCAAACCGTGGCAAGCGCTGGTTCCGCCCGCCGTCGCCGGCTATATCGACCGTCACCGGTTGTATGCAAACGGGGTTGCCACCCCGGCTTCGTTATAATTCGACCCCGCCAACCCACACCCAACCCAGAGCCTGCATTGACCAGTCAAGCCCAAGTCATCAAGACCCGCCTCCCCAGTCCCCCGCCCAGCGTGGACGACCTGCTGCAGACCGTGCGTGACGCGGTTGCCGAGCTGAAGGCCAAGGATTGCGTGGAAATCGACGTGCGCGGCAAGAGCAGCGTCACCGACTACATGGTGATTGCCTCGGGAACCTCGTCGCGGCACGTGAAGTCGATCGCCAACGAGGTGATCAAGTTCGTCAAGAAACTCGATGTGATGCCGATTGGCGTTGAGGGCGAGCGCGAGGCGGAATGGGTGCTGGTCGATCTTGGTGATGTCGTGGTCCACATCATGCTGCCGCGCGTGCGCGAATTCTATGCGCTGGAGCGGCTGTGGACGGTCGGTGACCAGCCGCCGGAAGCCATCGACGAGTATGGCGATGACCACCGCAGCGAGACCGACGCGGAAGACGGTCTCTAGCATCTGAAACCGCTCGCATGAAGGCAAAGTTGATTGCAGTTGGCGAGCGTGCACCGCACTGGGTCGCCGAGGGCTTCGAGGACTACCGCAAGCGGTTGTCGCATTGGTTGCCGCTGGAGTTGATCGAAATCCAGCCCGGGCTGCGCGGCAAGAACCATGACATCGCCCGCGCCACGGCCGATGAAGGCGCGCGCGTGCTGGCGGCGTTGCCCAAGTCGCCGCTGGTGGTGACCCTGGACGGTCGCGGCAAGCCGTGGAGTTCGGAGCAGCTGGCACAACGACTGGAGCACTGGCGGGGGCAGGGGCGGGACCTGGCCCTGTTGATTGGCGGGCCCGAAGGCCACGCCGATGAGGTGTTGGCCCGCGCCGACGAGTCGTGGTCGCTGGGCCCGCTGACCCTGCCGCACATGCTGGTGCGCCTGGTGGTTGCCGAGCAGCTGTACCGGGCCGCGGCGCTGCTGGTCAACCATCCGTACCACCGCGCGTAGCGGTAGGCCCGGTTCAGTTGCCGGCCGCGCCCGGGTCGGTCTCGGGTTTGCGACCCAGGCCGCCTTCATCGGGGTTGGGCGGCCTGCGTGGATCCGGCTGGCGGGCATCGTGTTTGTCGCGCGGCTTCGGCTCGGCATAGCCGGCGTCGGCATCTTCGTCGCGCCCGGGTCCGTGCTTGTCGGGGTTCCGTGCCGGCGGCCGGTTGTTGTCGGGATGGTTCATGGTTTACCTCCCCAATTCGAAGACCACGTCCAGATTGACCGACAGCGTGTTTTCACCCGGTGAAACGGGAGCGTCGGCACTGGACTTCTCCATCCTAGCCATCGCCATCATCGGCATGGGTGGTCCGAAACCGCCATTGCCTTCGCTGATGCTGACGATGCGTCGCACCTTCATGTCCAGCGATTCGGCATACATCTGCGCCCGCGCACGGGCCGTATCGATCGCGCTGCGGCGGGCTTCGTCGTAAGCGGACTGCTTGTCGTCGACCTCGAAGCTGGGGCCCTGGATCTGGTTCGCGCCGACGCTGGCCAGCGTACCGATGATGCTGCCCAGGTCACCGATGTCGCGCACGGTGATGTTGACCGTGTTACGCGCCTCATAGCCGGTAATGGCCGGGGGCTGGTCGTCGGCGTACCGGTATTGCGGGTTCAGGCTGATCCCGCTGGTCTGGATATCGCGTTCTGCGACCCCCGCCTTGCGAATCGCGGCGACCACCTTGGTCATCTGCTCCGCATTGGCCTGCATGGCCGCTTCGGCCTCGGCGGCCTGCGTGACCACGCCAGTGGACAGGTTGGCGATATCGGGCACGCGTTGGGCTTCGCCCTGGGCCGATACCGCCAGCAGGGTGCCGGTACTGGCGGGTGCCGATGCACGGCTGGCCGGCATGGACGTGGGGGCAGACTGGGCGAGGCAAGGCATCGCGGTGGCCGCCAGCACGAGCGCGGCGGCGGCGATCAGAGGGCGCAGGGTGGGTCGGTTTGGAAGTCGCGTCGGACGCATGGTGTGCTCCTGAATGGCAGATATGAAGGGTCTGGGCAAGATGGTGAACACGCCGTGAGCCGTCCCCACCGATACCGGCCGCGTCGGCCGGCGCTCAGCCTGTACAGGTTATGCTTTCCCGGCATGATCCATCTAGCTTCCAGATCCCCCCGCCGCCGTGAGCTGCTTGCCCGGCTGGGCGTGCCGTTCGAGGTGCTCCAGCTGGATGTGGCCGAGTGCCAGCGACCGGACGAGGCGGCCGAATCCTATGTGTGTCGCGTGGCCGGTGAGAAGGCCAGGGCCGGGTTGCTGGAGCGTTCCGGCGACCCGGATGCATTGGTGCTGGGCGCCGATACCGAAGTGGTGCTGGCAGGCGAAGTATTCGGCAAACCGGGCGACGTCGCCGATGCCGCGGCGATGTTGCGGCGCTTGTCCGGCCGCACCCACCAGGTAATCTCGGCGGTGTCGCTGGTCTCGGCAGGCCGGCAGTTGCAGGCGGTATCCATCTCCGAGGTTACTTTTGCGGTGCTGACGGAGGCCCGTATCCAGGCCTATGTCGGCGGCGGCGAGCCGTTTGGAAAGGCCGGCGGGTACGCCATTCAGGGCTTTGCTGAGGCATTCGTGACACGTTTGGCCGGCAGTTATTCAGGGGTGATGGGTTTGCCGCTTTACGAGACCAGCTGTTTGTTGGCGCAGTTCGACCTGGGCCCGGCGTCGACTCCCGACGCGATCAGCGCGGAGGCGACATGAGCGAAGAAATACTGGTCAACGTGACGCCGCGTGAGACCCGGGTGGCGGTGGTCGAGAACGGCATGCTGCAGGAGCTGCATATCGAGCGTGGCTGGGCGCGCGGCGTGGTAGGCAACATCTACAAGGGCCGGGTGCAGCGGGTGATGCCGGGAATGCAGGCGGCATTCATCGACATCGGCCTGGAACGCGCGGCATTCCTGCATGCGGCCGACATCGTCAAGCCGACGCCGTTGGGCGATGGCGACGAGACCGACTTGCCAGCGCCCCCGACCCGGCCCATCTCCGAGCTGCTGCGCGAGGGTCAGGAAATCGTCGTGCAAGTGGTCAAGGACCCGATCGGGAGCAAGGGGGCACGCCTGGCCACCCAGATCAGCATTCCTTCGCGCTACCTGGTCCTGCTGCCCAACACCCGGGTGATCGGGGTGTCGGCGCGGATCGAGGACGAAGTCGAGCGCGCACGCCTGAAGGCCCACGTTGCCACCCTGGCGCCGGGCGAGGGGTTGCACGGATATATCGTTCGCACCAATGCCGAAGGCCAGCCGGAAGAGGCATTGGGCGAGGATATTGCCTATCTCAGCCGGGTCTGGGAGCTGATCGGGGAGAAGTCCCGGAGCGCACGCGTCGGTGAATGCGTATACGAGGACCTGACGCTGCCGCTGCGCGCGGTGCGCGACCTGATCCGCCGCGACGTGGAGAAGGTCAAGGTGGATTCGCGCGAAACCTTCGATCGGCTGCGCGCGTTCGCGGCCCGGTTCATGGACTCCACTGGCGCCGCTGACGGCACGGACCTGGTGGAAAAGATCGAGCACTACGCCGGCGCCCGACCGATCTTCGACCTGTACGGGGTGGAGGACGAGATCCAGCGCGCGCTGGACAAGCAGGTACCTCTGAAATCCGGCGGCTACCTGGTGATCGACCAGACCGAGGCGATGACCACCGTCGACATCAACACCGGTTCCTTCCTGGGCCAGCGCAATCTGGAGGAGACCGTTTACCGCACCAACCTGGAGGCGGCGCAATCGGTGGCCCGGCAACTGCGGCTGCGCAACCTGGGCGGCATCATCATCATCGACTTCATCGACATGACCGATGCCGAACACAAGCGGCAAGTGCTGCGGACGCTGGAGAAATCACTGGCCAAGGACCACGCCCGCACCACGGTGTATGACTTCTCGCCGCTGGGGCTGGTGGAGATGACCCGCAAGCGCACCACCGAAAGCCTGCAGCGGCAATTGAGCGAGCCATGCCACGAGTGCAATGGCCGCGGAACCCTGAAAACGCCCGAGACCGTGGTTTATGAGGTTTTTCGGGAGATCGTCCGGCAGGTGCGCCAGTTCGACGCTGAACGCCTGTTGGTGATTGCCTCGCCGAAGGTGGTCGACAGGATTACCGACGAGGAGTCGGCGGCGGTGGCCGAGCTGGAGGAGTTCCTGGGCAAGTCGGTCCGGTTCCAGCCTGATGACCAGTACGCGCAGGAGCAGTTCGATGTCGTGCTGCTTTGACCGCCAACCCCAGCGCTGACATGCCGACTGCGTTGCGCCGTCGCTTGCGCCACGCCCGTCGCGGGTTTGGCTACGTCGTTGCCGTCACGTTGGTGTTGGTGGCGCTGGTGCTCGGCCTGGCCAGCCAGGTGTTGCCGCTGGCCGAGCGCAACCCCGACCAAGTTGCGGCGTGGTTGAGCCAGCGCGCCGGTCGGCCGGTCGCCTTTGATGCGGTGGAGACGGCATGGACGCGGCGCGGGCCATTGCTGCAGCTGGAGAACCTGCGCATTGGCGAGGGCGAGCAGGCGTTTGCCGTCGGCGACACCGAGATGCTGGTGTCGATCTACGCCGGCCTGCTGCCGGGCGTCCCGTTGTCGGAATTGCGCCTGCGCAACCTGGAGCTGACCGTGGAGCGCTTGGCTGACGGCCGCTGGCAGGTGCGAGGACTGCCTGGGCAACAGCAAAGTGGCGGTGATCCGTTCCAGGCGCTGGAAGGGCTGGGCGAGTTGCAGGTGATCGACGGCGCGCTGAGGGTGCTGGCGGCGGATGTCGGCGTCGACATCACGGTGCCGCGGGTCGACTTGCGCCTGCAGGTCGATGCTGACCAGGTTCGGGCCGGACTGCGCGCCTGGCCGCAGGCGGTAGCGGGCGAGGTGGCCACGCCGATTGATTCGGTATTGGCGTTCAACCGCCATAGCGGCGATGGCCGCGCTTATGCAGACGCTGATCGGGTGGATTTGGCCGAATGGTCGCCGCTGCTGCAACTGGCCGGAGTCGCAATACAAGGTGGACAGGGGAGCGTGGAAGCCTGGATGACATTGCGCGACAAGCGCGTTGCCATGGTGACCCTGGACACCTTGCTGGAGGACGTGACCCTGAGCGGCGCGCCGGTCGCACTGTCCGCCGCCGTGGACGCGCGCGCCCAGGGCGCCGCGGTTCCGGTGGCGCGGCTGGAGCGCTTTGAAGCCCGTGCCCGCTGGCAACAGGTTGACGGTGGCTGGCGATTGGATGCGCCGGCGCTGAGGGTCGACGCCGACAGTCAGCAGCACGTGTTTGATGGCCTGCTGTTGGCCGGTGGGGACCATTACGCTCTGGTGGCCGATCGGGTCGATCTGGCTCCCCTGGCGCATATCGCGGCATTGAGTGACCGGCTGCCGGCGCCGCTGCGGCGCTGGTTGCTACAGGCACGACCGTCGGGAGCATTGCGCCAGGTCGAGCTGCATGGCCGGCGTGATGGATCGCTGGCCATGACCGCGTCGGTCGAAGGGCTGGAGTTCAAGCCGGTTGCCGACAGTCCGGGCCTGCGTGGCCTCGCTGGCAGGCTTGAAGGTGACGCGTCGGGTTTCAGCCTGCGGCTGGACAAGCGCCAGCCGGTGCAATTCGACTGGCCGCGGGGCTTCGGCATGGTCCACGAGGTCCGTCTGGACGGAACGATCACGGGCTGGCGTGAAGGCGACGGTTGGCAGGCAGGTACGGCGGGCCTGCGGGTCGATGGCGAGGACTTCGGCGCCGATGCGCGCGGCAGTCTGTGGTGGCAGGGGGACGGCACGCGGCCCCGGATCGACCTCGCCGCGACGGTGGACGAGACAGCGGTGCCGGTCGCCAAAAAATTCTGGGTCCGCCACAAGATGCCCGAGTCGTTGGTGGAATGGCTTGATGGCGCGCTGGTGGGAGGGACCGTTGTCGGTGGCCGGGCGTTGATCTCGGGCGATCTCGACGATTGGCCGTTTGTCGACAATGACGGCCGCTTCGAAGCGCGCGCACGGATCACCGATGCCAGCGTTGCCTTCCACGAAGGCTGGCCGGCGGCAAGCGGACTGGATCTGGACGCCAGCTTCATTGGCAACGGTTTCAGTCTCGATGGCCGGGGCACGCTGGCCGCTATCGAGGTCCCCGCAATCCACGCGGCCATAGACGATTACGGTGACGGTGCGCTGACCGTGGAGGCCAGCAGCAATGCCGATATCGGACAGTTGATCGGACTGCTGCAAGACAGTCCGCTGCACGAACTTCAGCCCGAGACCTTTGATGCCATTACCGGCAGCGGTGCGGCCAAGACCGATTTCCGGCTGGTGCTGCCCATGGGGCACGGTGAATTTTCGATCCAGGGTGCGGTGGCATTGAGCAACGCAAAACTTGCCGACCCACGTTGGGATCTCGCCTTCGACGCGGTCAATGGGCGGGTGCGTTATTCGCGCAACGGTTTCAGCGCGCCGGAGCTGCGGGTTCGGCACGACGGGCGAGCGGGCACGCTGTCATTGCGGGCCGGCGAGGGCCTGGTGCGTCACCCGGGGAATATTTTTGAAGGCAAGCTGGTTGCCACGTTTGGCAGTGACGCCTTGCTGCAGCGTGCGCCTGAGCTGGGCTGGTTGGCACCCTACATGGATGGCCGGTCGCAATGGTCGGTCGAGCTCACGGTACCCAAGTCGGCTGCGGGTCAAACGACGGCAACGCGGCTTCGGCTGGAATCGGATTTGCGCGGCACCGCGCTGAGCCTGCCCGAGCCATTGGCCAAGCCTGCCGGCGAGGTGCTGGCGACGAGCGTGGAGACGCCGCTGCCTTTGGGTAGCGGCGAGATCCAGGTGGCCCTGGGAGACGTATTGGCCCTGCGTGCGCGCACCGTTGGTGGCAGTACCGGGGTGCGCGTGGCGCTGGGAAGCCGCGTCGTTCAGCAGGCGGCGCCGGCATCGGGGCTGGTGGTCAGTGGACGCGCCGACATCTTCGATGCGATCGGCTGGGTCGGGATGGCGCGCGGTGGGGGCACCGGTAACAGCGCAATGGCATTGCGACGCATGGACGTCACCGCGCGCCGCCTGCACCTGTTGGGAGGCAACTTCCCGCATACCCGATTGCTGGCCGAACCGGTTGCGAACGGCGCGACCCGCGTGCGGTTCGAAGGGGAGGCGTTGCAAGGCGATCTACTGGTGCCGCCGGCCGCCGGCGCGGCGGTGACCGGAAGCTTCCAGCGGGTGTATTGGCAGCCGGTCCCATCGCCAACCCCGGCACCGTCGTCGACCTCGACGGCGGCCGGCACCACCGGCACCGCTGACGCCATCGATCCGCGTCGTATCCCACCCTTGTCGCTGGATATCGCCGACCTGGGCATCGGCGATGCCCGGCTGGGCACTGCGCTGGTGCGCACCCATTCCATGGCGAACGGCCTGCAACTTGAGCGCTTGCAGGTCCGTGAACCCGGACAATCCATTGATGCCAGCGGCAGCTGGACGGGCACGGGCGCGACCGCACGCACGGAACTCAGCGCCAAGCTGCAAAGTGAAGACCTGGGCCAGCTACTGGCCGACTTTGGTTTTGCCGGGCGGTTGGAAGGCGGGGCGGGCAGCGTGCAGATGGACGCCGGCTGGGCGGGAGGCCCGGCGCAATTCGGGTTGGCATCGCTTGCCGGCCGTCTCCACCTGGATGTTCGCGACGGCCGGCTGCTCGAGGTCGAGCCGGGGGCGGGCCGGGTGCTCGGGCTGCTCAGCCTGGCCGAATTGCCCCGACGATTGACCCTGGACTTCGGTGATTTCTTCTTCAAGGGTTTTGCCTTCAACCAGGCCGGCGGTGATATCCGCTTCGCCGGTGGCGAGGCAAGCAGCGACAACCTGCGTATCGACGGGCCCGCTGCCCGGATCAATATCCACGGATCGGCCAACCTGCGCGCGAAGACCTTCAACCAGACCATCGAGGTACTGCCCAGGACGGGCACCCTGTTGACGGTGGCTGGTGCGCTCGCTGCCGGCCCGGTCGGTGCGGCAATCGGCGCCGCCGCCAATGCCGTTCTGCAAAAGCCGTTGGGGCAGATCAATGCCAAGACCTATCGGGTCACCGGCCCGTGGAGTGACCCGAAGGTCGAGGTCATCAGCCGCGAGCAGGGTCGGGTGGCCGATAAGCCGGTTCCAAGCGGTTGAAGCGCGGGCCCACCGGCCGCATATCGTCCCTCGTTGCCGCGTTTCCGGCGGTACTCCCCAACTTCCCCTATCCGAGCGCCCCATGACCTTACCGCTGCAACTTGCCGAATCCCGTCTCCTGTTGCCGGCCGGGCTTGACGCCAACGCACTGGAAGCCACATTCGGCACCTTGCTCGGTCCTGGTATCGATTTTGGCGACCTGTACTTCCAGCACGCCCGGCGCGAGAGCTGGACGGTGGAAGACGGCATCGTCAAGGACGGTGCCCATTCCATCGAGCAGGGCGTGGGCGTGCGTGCGATCAGCGGCGAGAAAACCGGCTTTGCCTATTCCGACGAGATCAACAGTGCGGCGTTGATTGCCGCGTCCAGTTCCGCACGCGCGATCGCGCGTGACGGGAACTCGGTCACCACCCGGTCGCTGGTGCGCAGCAACGCGCATTCGCTGTATGCGCCGGAGGATCCGATCGACTCGCTGGCCAACGAGGACAAAGTCGAGGCGCTGCGCCGGATCGACCAGCTGCTGCGCGCCGCCGACCCGCGGGTCAAACAGGTGATGGTGAGCCTGTCCGGCGGCGTCGACACCGTGTTGATCGCGCGCAGTGACGGCGTGCTGGCGGCCGACGTGCGCCCGCTGGTGCGCTTCAACGTGCGGGTCATCGTCGAGCACAATGGTCGCCGCGAGTCCGGTTCCACCGGTGGCGGTGGTCGTTACAGCTATGCCGAGTTGCTGGCCGACGGCAAGCCCGAGGCCTGGGGCCGCGAGGCGCTACGTCAGGCATTGTTGAACCTGGAGGCGGTCGACGCGCCGGCCGGCGTGATGCCGGTGGTGCTTGGCAACGGCTGGCCCGGTGTGCTGTTGCACGAGGCCGTCGGCCACGGACTGGAAGGCGACTTCAACCGCAAGGGCACCAGTACCTATGCGGGACGCATGGGGCAGCGCGTGGCTTCGCCCGGCGTCACCATCGTCGACGACGGCACCCTGCCGGGCCGTCGAGGTTCGCTCAACATCGACGATGAGGGTCAGCCGACCGAGTGCACCACCCTGATCGAGGACGGCGTGCTGGTCGGCTACATGCAGGACAGCCTCAACGCGCGGCTGATGGGCATGAAACCGACTGGCAACGGCCGCCGCGAATCGTTCGCCCACCTGCCAATGCCGCGCATGACCAACACCTACATGTTGGCCGGCACGCATGACCCGGAAGAGATGATCCGCTCGGTCAAGCGCGGCCTGTACGCGGTCAATTTCGGCGGCGGCCAGGTCGACATCACCAGCGGCAAGTATGTGTTCTCGGCGACCGAGGCCTACCTGATCGAGGATGGCAAGGTCACCGCGCCGGTCAAGGGCGCGACGCTGATCGGCAACGGCCCGGAGACCATGCAGAAGGTCAGGATGATCGGCCACGACCTGGCGCTGGACGAAGGCGTTGGCGTCTGCGGCAAGGACGGCCAGAGCGTGCCGGTCGGGGTCGGCCAGCCGTCGCTGCTGATCGACGGCATCACGGTGGGCGGCACCCAGGCGTGAGCGCCTGCCGCCCGTCGGACACGGTGCTAAAGCGTATCGCTGTCGTCGTCTGCGACAGGCGCATCCTCACGGGTCGCGTCATCGGCCAGCATCATCGCGCGCAACTGCCGGAACAGCTCACGGAACGCGCGCGGCGGCTTGTTGCGCTTGCGCTCTTCCAGCGTGTTGCGCACCAGTTGCCGCAATCCCTGACGATCGGCATCGGGGTGCAGGTCGAGCAGCTCACCCAGCGCCACGTCACCTTCGGCCAGCAGGCGGTCGCGCCAGGCTTCGACCCGGTGCATCGCCGCGGTCTCACGACGAGCGGCGTCGCCTTTCTCGTCGAGTGCGTCGCGCAGCGCTTCCAGCGTCTGGTCATCTTCGCGGCGCAACTGCTTGGCCAGGAACGCCATTTGCCGCTTGTGCGCGATGTGGGAGGTGATCCGGCGCGCATCACTGATGAGCGGCAAGAGCGACTCGGGAACCGGCATCCGCGCCAGTTGGGCCTCCGTCAGGGCCACCAGCTGCTGGCCCAGCGTCAGTACCTCCAGCGCATCGCGACGCTGCTGGCTGCGGCTGTCGCCGCGAAATTCGCCGGTTTCTTCGTCTTTGCCACGCATCTTCAACATCCACGTCATTTCGAATTGCAAGGATAAGACATTGAACGACATCACTCCCGTCCCCGTTGACGCGGCCGTGCCGACCGACACCGCCAGTTCTGCCCGCCTGGACATGCTCGCCGGGCTGTCCGCACGCTTGCTTGAGCGCGCGCAGGCCAATGGCGCCGACCAGGCCGAGGTGTCCTGCTCCGAGGATGCCGGGCTCAACGTCAATGTCAGGATGGGCGAGGTCGAGACCGTCGAGTCGACCCGTGACCGCGGCATCGCGGTGACCGTCTACTTCGGTGGTCGCAAGGGCAGCGCCTCCACCGCCGACCTGCAGGAGGAAAGCCTGGCCGCCACCGTCGACCAGGCCTGCGCGATTGCGCGCCACACCGAGCATGACCCGGCGGCGGGATTGGCCGATGCGGCGCTGATGGCGACCGATATCCGCGAGTTCGACAGTTGGCATCCGTGGGCGATCGACGCCGACCAGGCCATCGACCTGGCCCTGGCCTGCGAGCAGGCCGGCCGTGATGTCGATCCGCGCCTGGAAAACTCCGATGGCGCCTCGGTTGGCAGCGGCAGCAGCCTGTCGGTGTATGCCAATTCGCACGGCTTCGTCGGCCGCGAGCGCAGCACCCACCACAGCCTTGGTTGCGCGCTGATTGCCGGCCGCGGCGCGGACATGCAGCGCGATGGCTGGTACAGCATCGCGCTGGCCGCCGACGAGCTGGAGTCGGCGGCAGCGATCGGCCGCAAGGCTGCGCAGCGGGCGCTGTCGCGACTGGCTCCGCGACAGATCGCGACCGGCCAGTACCCGGTGTTGTTCTCGGCCGAGATGGCCCGGTCGCTGGTCGGCCACCTGCTGGGCGCAGTCTCCGGTGGCGCGTTGTACCGACGCGCGAGCTTCCTGCTCGACAGTGCCGGCACCCAGCTGTTCCCCGACTGGTTCGCGATCGACGAGCGGCCGTTCCTGCCACGCGGTTTCCGCTCGGCGTCGTTTGATGGCGAAGGTGTCGCCACCCGTGAGTCGGCACTGGTCGCCGGCGGCGTGTTGCAGCGCTATGTCCTGGGCAGCTATTCGGCGCGCCGGCTCGGCTTGCAGACCACGGCCAACGCCGGCGGCGTGCACAACCTGCTGGTGGCAGCCAATGGTGGTGATCTCGACGCCATGCTGGCCGGGATGGGGCGCGGCTTGCTGGTCACCGAACTGATGGGGCAGGGCGTCAACAACATCACCGGCGATTATTCGCGCGGCGCGGCCGGCTTCTGGGTCGAGGACGGCAAGATCCAGTACCCGGTCGACGGCATCACCATTGCCGGCAACCTCAAGCAGATGTTCGCCGCAATCGAGGCGGTGGGCAGCGATGTCGATCCACGCTCGCATGTGCACACCGGCTCGATCCTGGTCGGGCGGATGACGGTTGCCGGCGAAGGCTGAAGCGCGCCACTGACCTTCGGCAGTTGACCGGCATCGGGATTGGGGGGAGATTCGAGCCGAACCCATGCTGCAGGAGCACGCCATGAGCCAAAACGAAAACGAATCGCCCGGGACGCCGCCGCCGTTCCGTGACGCATCCGGGCCTACGCCGCCGGAGTCGCCGCCAGAGCCGCCTCCGGCACCGGACGGCCAGCAGTCGTCGTTCAACGCGTCATTCAACCAGCCGCCACCGGCATCGGAGCCGCCCGCGGATGGTCACTCTTCCGAAGCGCGCCAGTGGGCGACGTTTGCACACCTGTCGGCTCTGGTCGGAGGCCTGCTGACATCTGCGGTCGGCGGTTGGGGCACCTTTGTAGGTCCGCTGATCATCTGGTTGGTCAAGAAGGACACGATGCCGTTCGTTGATGACCAGGGCAAGGAAGCGTTGAACTTCAACATCACGGTCGGCATCGCGATGTTTGCGCTGTTGTTGTTGTCGATCGTGACCCTCGGCATCGGCCTGCTGATTGCGATCCCCGGCTGGATCATCATCGGCATCACCTGGCTGGTATTAACCATCATTGCCGCCATCAAGGCCAACGAAGGCGTGGCCTACCGGTATCCGTTGACGTTGCGGTTGATCAAGTAACTGCGGTCGGTTTCGGGGCTGGCCAGTCGCCACGGCGCGCTTCAGATACGGTGCCAGCCCTACCCGCCAGCATCGCCAGCTAGACCTCCGCAATCGCATCGGCACGGTATTTCGGCCTCGCGGTCCAGCCGCGTGTTTTCCGGCGTGAGTCGGCGCGGGTGCAGCTGGCACCTTGGTGGCCGATTGTCAGCCGGTTGTCCGTTAAATGATTGGGGGCCGCCTGAAGGCGGAGCGCAACTCCAACTTCCGCATGAGCCAATCACCAACCGGCAGCGGATTGCCGGCCGTGCGCCGGTCACCTATCGGACAGCGTCCGTCGCCAACATATGCCAAGCCAGACAGACTGGGGAGTAACTGCGTAATGGATATCGGAAAAATCGTCGAGCGCGCCAAATCGATCCTGCTCTCGCCCAAGCGCGAGTGGCCGGTCATCGCCGATGAGCCGGCCAGCGTCAAGAGCCTGTACACCGGCTACATCATGATCCTGGCGGCAATACCGGCTGTGTTCGGTTTCATCAAGGGCAGCCTGATTGGCCACAGTGTGTTCGGCGTGTCGGTGACGACATCGATCATGGCGGGCTTGTTCGGGATGGTTGTCAGCTACATCCTGGGTCTGGTGATGCTGTACGTCATCGCGCTGATCATCAACGCATTGGCGCCGACATTCGGCGGCCAGAAGAACCAGTTGCAGGCGCTCAAGGTCGTTGCTTATGCGTGGACGGCGGCCTGGATTGCCGGCATCGCGACCATCATCCCGTGGCTGGGTTGGCTGATCGCGCTGGCGGGCGGCATCTACAGCATCTATCTGCTTTACCTTGGCCTGCCGCACACGATGAAGTGCCCGCCGGAGAAGGCGGCTGGCTACACCGCGGTCAGCGTGGTCATCACCGTGGTGCTGACCTTGTTGCTGGGCGTGGTGGTTGCCGGATTCACCGGCATGGCCGGCCTGACCGGTGCTGCGGTCGGTGGCGGTGCATATGGCGGCGACAAGGACAACGTCACCTTCGACGAGGACAGCCAGCTTGGTCGGTTGGCCGCAATGGGCCAGCGCATGCAGGCAGCAGCCGAGGCGCAGGCCGAAGCCGGCAACAGCGGTTCCACCAGTTCCGGTTCCGACGCCCGGTCCAGCTCCAACGGATCTGACGCTGATGCGAACGCGCAGGCTGCGCAGGCGGAACAAGTCATGGGCGCGATGATGGGCGCGATGCTCGGCGGCAAGGATGGCAAGGTCGCCGCTTCGCTGGCGCCCGATCAACTCAAGGCGTTCCTGCCCGAATCGATCGGCAATCTCACGCGTGAAAGTCTGTCGTCCAGCCGCAATGGCGCCATGGGCATGCAGATCACTGAAGCCAAGGCCGGCTACGCCAATGCCGACCGCAGTCAGCGCGTGGACCTTCAACTGACTGACGCGCCTGCTACGGGCGGGTTGATGGCGATGGCCAACGCGTTTGGCGGCGGTGGTGAGTCCGAGAGTCAGAGTGCCGACGGCTACGAAAAGACCTACACCCTGGACGGTCAGCGGATCCACGAGCAGTGGAACAACAAATCCCAGCGCGGCGAGTACAGCATCTCGGTCGGCGGCCGCTTCCAGGTCGAGGCCAAAGGGCAGGTCGACAGCATGGACCAGCTCAAGGGGATTGTTGGCAGCCTCGACCTGAAACGCCTTGCTGCGATGAAGGGTGCGGACGAGCAGAAGCAGTAGGCGATTTCGTATCCGCCTGTCCTGTCCGTGCGGCTTTTCCGGTAACAGATGCTACGGATAGGCAGATTCGGATCCGCACCGTTCACAAGGAAGCTTTCATGACGTGTCGTCACTATTTCGCTGCACTTGCCGTCGTCGCGGCATTGTCAGGCTGCACCACTTTGTCGCAGGGCGAATGCCTGACCGGCGACTGGTACGCGGTGGGTCGCAATGACGGCAGCCGCGGCATGACAACTTCGCGCCTGTTCGAGCATCACAAGGCCTGCGCCGAATACGGCGTCCGCCCCGACCCGGTGGCCTACGACGCTGGACGCGAGGCTGGATTGTTGCTGTACTGCACACCGTACAAGGGCTTTACCGAGGGGCGCGACGGTCACCCCTACCGCAACGTGTGCCCATTGGATACCGAGCGTGACTTCATGGCCGGCTACCGCAGCGGCAGCATCATCCATGACGCTCAGGAAGCGTTGGACGACGTCCAGCGCGAGATCAAGACCCGCCAGTACCGCATCGACGACAAGGACACCAGCGACAAGGAGCGGGTCCGGCTGCTGCGGGAGCTGCGCGACCTGCATCGCGACCGCAACTTCCTGGAGCGCGAGGTCAGTCGCCTCAGGTACCAGCATGCGCCGCCCGGGGGCGGCTACCGCTGAGCAGGTGACGGGAGTCGTGCGGCCAATAACGCGGTTGATACGGTGCGGCCAATGGTTGGACGCGCCTGGTAATAGGAGATCACGATGAAGCAGATGGTGTCGGTGTTTGTATTCCTGCTGATGGCCGGTGTCGCGCCGGCTGCTCACTCGTTAGTGCTTCCGGCGGAGCTCGGGCAGCAACTGGAGCAGCGCATCGATGTCTTCGTCGCTGCGCCGGGCTATGAGCCACTGGATGTCGAGTCCATCGTGGACGAGGACTGGTACGCCCAATTCCCCAATGCCGGGGAGTCGGCGTTGCCACCCGACTCCGACCTGGACCCGGTTACGCGCAGCATGCTGTTGTTCGACAGTCAGGAGGCGTCACTGGGCGCGGACGGTATCCCGGCCAGAGCCCGCTACCGCATCACTCGCCATCAAGGATCGCCCGGTGGCGACTGGTCCGATGTCAGGCATTCCTACATCGAGATCACCCGCTACAACCTGGCGCCGTCCTGGCACCGGATGCTGGTCGCCGAGTACGGCGATCGTGCGGCACCAGCCGGGCCAGCCATGGAGCATCCTCACGTCAGCTGGCGCCTGGTCACGACCGGGGTGATGGGGCAACGTGCCTCCGTTGTCGCCGCCAGCCGTCGCGTGATCACACCGGACGAAGCGTCACAGGCGATGTGCCTGGGACAACCGTGCCTGGCACTTGAGCCAATGGAGCCGACTGATGCAGTTGCTTTTGAACCGATGCCGGCACCGGGGCTTGCACCCGCGATCTATCGTGGGGTGACGGTTTCCCAGAGCGAGCGGGAGTTCGCCATTGCCGCGCCGGCACGCATCGCCCAGGCGTTGTTCCAACTGGCCACCGGCGAGTATGACGAGCTGCACGAAGGCGCCACGCTCGAGCAGCCGGAGATGATGATGCTGATCGGCCTCAACAGCAGCGGGCAGGAGCGCAACTCAAGCGCGCTGATGCACTTGACCGCATTGATGGACGACGCCACATCGGCGAGCTGGATTCGGCGGTTGGAAACCCCTGGCAACGTGGAGTGGCAGCGCGTCGACGTCGCGCGATCACGTGGCCACTAGTAATTACGCGCAGCACATGCACAGGAGCAACATCATGAAAGTGACGACATTTGAACCACTGCGCAGGGCGACGCTGCCACTGGCGCTGATTGCTGCCGGCATGCTGGCCGGTTGCAGCGGTGGCGCTCCCGAGTCCGCAAGCGCGGATGCATAAGCGACGCCCGGAACCTCAACATCGCGTCCCAATCGGGGACGAAATCGGAGGCGCGTCCGAAGGTTACCAGCAGATGGAGATGGCCGACCTCGCACGCGGCATGTCGATGCCGACCGGAGAATAAGGCTCGCCGGGCGGGCGCCCATCATTCAGCGGTCGCGCTGCACCGCCAACTGCCCCAGTGACCGCAACAGGTCGGCGCGTTGGTCGAACGGTGCCAACGCGTCGTCCATGGCGACGGTCAGTTCCTGCAACCGGTCCCGGGAGGCCTGCATGCCGATCAGTGCTGGGAAGGTGGCCTTGTCCTGGGCGATGTCCTTGCCGGTGCTCTTGCCAAGCACCGCGGTGTCACCTTCGACATCGAGGATGTCGTCGCGGACCTGGAACGCCAGGCCGAGTGCGTCGGCGTAACGGTCCAGCGCCCGCAGCGCGTCCTGACCGGCACCACTGCAAAGCGCACCCATGCGTACTGCGGCGCGGATCAGGGCACCGGTCTTGAGCGCATGCAGTTGCTCCAGGTCGGCGATGGTCATGCCGTGGCCGTTGCCGGTCGCCTGCAGGTCCAGCGCCTGCCCGCCGCACATCCCGCGGCTGCCCGCGGCAAACGCCAGAGTACGCAGCAATTCGACCCGCACGTCGGCATCGACCGGCGTCTCCGCCAGCACCGCGAAGGCCAGTGATTGCAGCGCATCGCCGGCGAGAATCGCGGTGGCTTCGTCGAAGGCGACATGCACGGTGGGCTGGCCGCGGCGCAGGGCGTCGTCGTCCATTGCCGGCAAGTCGTCGTGGATCAGCGAATAGGCGTGGATGAACTCGATCGCGACAGCGGGTGCGTCGAGCACCGCCGGGTCGGCGTCGAACAACGCGCCGCTGGCGTGGACCAGCAGCGGGCGCATGCGCTTGCCGCCCAGTAGCGCGGCGTGGCGCATGGCGGCATGCAGGGTCTGGGGACGGGTGTCGAGTGCGGGCAAGGCCGCGTCCAGCGCGGCGTCGCAGCGCTCGCGCAAGACGACCAGTTGCGGGTCAAGCATCAGGCGCAGAGGGTGGAGCGAACTCTTCCGCGCTGGCGGGATCCTGGGGATCGCTGAGCAGGCGTACGCGCAGTTCGGCCTGTTCCAGCGCGACCTGACAACGGCGATACAGCCCGACGCCGCGCTCGTAGGCGGCCAGCGACTCTTCCAGGTTCATTTCGCCCAGTTCCATCTTCTCGACCAACTGCTCGAGCGAGTCGAGCGAGGTTTCAAAATCGGCGACCGGTGATGCTTCGGGGGTGGCTTTGCGTGGCATGGTGCAAGTGTGCCGCCGGGCTCGGGGATGGTCAATCGAGCGATGGCTCCGGCGCCGTCGGGCGCCATTGCAGGCACGCGTCATGGTCGCGCAGCCACTGGTCCAGCGCGGCGGAACGGATCCGGTCGCCGGCTGCCAGCAGTTCGCCTTCAGTCGTGGCCAACAGGGGCAGCTGCACGCGTTGCCACGGCGGTATCGCAAAGTCCTGCAGCACCTGTTTCAGTGCATGGCTGTGGCCACGCCCGGGCAGGGTAATCCGCTCGCCGCCGCGGCGCGCGTGAACCAGCAGGCTGCGGCCAAAGCCGTCGGGGATGGCGGGATCAAGCGCCAGCGTTCCGCCACCGGGTAACGGCAGCGGCGCGGTGCCGTCCCAAGCGGCCTGCCACTGGTCTGGCAGCGGCGGTTGCAGCGGTCCGGCATGAAGCAGATCGCGCCAGGCATGGATGACCGCGCCGTGCCAGACAAAATTGGCCGATGCGTCGGCGGGTGAGGGCAGTAGCGCGGACTCGATCTGCGCGATGCCCGCGGCCGGCAGTGGCGGCAGGCCCATCGTGCCGATCCAGTGGCGCAACACGCGCGCGCGGCGGGCCGGCGGCAGTTGCGACAGGCGCGAACGCGACAGGCACGCAGGGGCGTTGGCGATAACGTCCGACAACGCCGCTGAATCCTGTATGTCGAGCAGCGTGGCGGCCTGCTCGCACAGCGCCGCCGAGCGCGCCAATGAAGCGGCGGCGTGTGGCCAGCGCTCCTGCAGCAGTGGCAGCACCCGCTGGCGCAGGAAGTTGCGGTCGAACGACTCGTCGTTGTTGCTGGGGTCTTCAATCCAGCGCAGGCGATGCTCGGCCGCATAGGCTTCCAGGGTCGCCCGTGACAAGCCAAGCAGCGGACGCCACAGATGACTGCGGCCAAACTTTCGCCACGGCTGCATCGACCCGAGACCGTCGGGGCCGGAGGCACGCATCGCGCGCAACAGGAAGGTTTCGGCCTGGTCATCCAGGTGATGGGCGAAGGCCAGGATCTCGCCATCGGCCAGTCCTCGCGTAAAGACGCCATGACGCGCATGCCGTGCCGCGGCTTCCAGGCCCTGTCCGTCGCCGCGCGACACGGTTACCCGGGACACTGACAGCGGTAGCGCCAGCCCGTCACAAAATGCCTGGCAATGCCCGGCCCATTGGTCGGCGTCGGGGTGCAACCCATGGTGGACATGCCAGGCACGCAGGCCACGTTCGCGGACCGCCGCAATGCCCGCCAGCGCGTGCAGCAGCACGGTCGAGTCCAGACCACCACTGAGACCTACGCACACCGGCCCGTTGGTGGGCGCTTGCAGGGCTTCAGCGAGCAGGGCAGCGACCGGGCGCATCGCGCATCACCACCCTCAGCGAGGGCCCCACTTGCGGCGGTGGTCGCCGTCATGGCGCCCGTCACCGGTGCGCTCGTCATCGGAGCGGTCGCCCCCGGACGTTCCGGCGCGTGGTCTGGGATCCAGCAGCAGGCAGCTCAGCGCGACCAGAAACAGCGCGATGGCCAGACCGGTGAACATCATCGCGAAGATCACGTTGACCTCCAGGCTGGCCACCGCACCGGCGACCATCACGGCGGCGGCGATGGCCCACAACGCGGCGTAGGTGACATTGCGCATGATCAGGCCGCTGCGTAGGCGCCATAACCGCGCAGGCGCTCGTAGCGACGCTGCAGCAGTTCGGCAGTGGGCAAAGCTTCAAGGGTGTCCAGCTCGTTCATCAATACCGTCTTCAACCGGATTGCCATTTGTTTGGGATTGCGATGGGCGCCGCCGGTCGGCTCGCGCACCACCTTGTCGACCAGTCCCAACCCGCGCAGGCGCACGGCGGTCAGGCCCAGTTGCTCGGCGGCGTCCTTGGCCTTGCCGGCGTCCTTCCACAGGATCGACGCGCAGCCCTCCGGGGAGATCACCGAGTAGGTGCTGTGTTGCAGCATCACCGTGCAGTCGCCGACGCCGATCGCCAGCGCGCCGCCGGAGCCGCCTTCGCCGATCACGGTGCAGATCACCGGCACCTTCAATTCGGCCATCTCCAGCAGGTTGCGCGCGATCGCCTCGGATTGGCCGCGCTCCTCCGCGCCGATGCCGGGATAGGCGCCGGGAGTATCGATGAAGGTCAGGATCGGCAGCTCGAAACGCTCGGCCAGCTTCATCAGGCGCAGCGCTTTGCGGTAGCCCTCGGGGCGCGGCATGCCGAAGTTGCGCTTGACCTTGCTCTTGGTGTCGCGGCCCTTCTCATGGCCAATGATGACCACGCTGCGGCCGTCAATCCGGCCCAACCCGCCGACAATCGCCGCATCGTCGCTGTAGGCGCGGTCGCCGGCCAGCTCCTGGAACTCGTCGCATATCACCCGGAGGTAGTCCTTGGTGTGCGGCCGCGCCGGATGCCGCGCCAGCTGCGAGACCTGCCACGGGCTCAGGTCGCGGAAGATCTGCGCGGTCCGCCGGCGCAGCTTGTCCTGCAGCGCGTGGACCTCGGTGTCCGCGTCGACCGCCGAACCACGGCTGGCCTGCCGGAGCTCCTGGATCTTGGCTTCCAGGTCGGCGATGGGTTGTTCGAAGTCGAGATAATTCGGGTTCATGCGTGGACCAGGGCCAGTGGCAGCCGGTAATGGCTGTGAAGCACACAGTCTATCCGACCGGCCCGGGCCGTACCGAGGCGTGCCCGGCCGCCCGCTGCTGACATCGCGACGACGCCATGGCGTGTCTACTGTCGCCACACACCCACCCAGGAGTGACGACGTGTCCCGATTGTTCGACCCGCTGACCCAGCGCGAAGTGACCTTCCGCAACCGCATCATGGTCTCGCCGATGTGCCAATACTCTTCGCGCGACGGCGTGCCCGACGACTGGCATCTGGTGCATCTGGGCAGCCGCGCCGTTGGCGGCGCCGCGTCGGTGATCGCCGAGGCCACCGCGGTCTCGCCGGAGGGCCGGATCTCGCCGGCCGATACCGGACTGTGGAACGACGCGCAGGCGCAGGCCTGGGCCCCGATCGTCCGGTTCATCGACGGCCAGGGCGCGGTACCGGGGGTGCAGCTCGCCCACGCTGGCCGCAAGGCAAGCACCGACGCCCCGTGGCGCGGCGGTGGCGCGGTTGCGCCGGCAAAGGGCGGCTGGACGCCGGTCGCGCCCTCGGCACTGGCCTTCGATGCCGGCTCGCCGGTCCCGGACGCGCTGGACGCGGCCGGCATCGCCAAGGTCATCGAGGACTTCGTCGCCGCGACCCGGCGAGCGCTGGACGCCGGTTTCCAACTGGTCGAACTGCATGCCGCGCACGGCTACCTGCTGCACCAGTTCCTGTCGCCGCTGTCGAACCGGCGCGACGACGCCTACGGCGGCAGCTTCGACAACCGCATCCGCCTGGTGCTGGAAGTCATCGACGCCGTGCGCGCGATCTGGCCGGAGCGCCTGCCACTGTGGCTGCGCATCTCGGCGACCGACTGGGTTGACGGCCAGGGTTGGGACATTGAGCAGAGCATCGCCCTGGCGCGGCTGGTCGGCGAACGCGGCGTCGACCTCATCGACGTCTCCAGCGGCGGTGCCGTGCCCAACGCAAAGATCCCGTTGCAACCGGGCTACCAGGTGCCGTTCGCCTGCCGCATCCGCCGCGAAGCGGGCATCGCCACCGGCGCGGTCGGCTTGCTGACCGCGCCCGATCAAGTCGAGCGGATCATCACCGAGAACGAAGCCGACGTCGTCCTGCTTGCCCGCGAGCTGCTGCGCGACCCGTACTTCCCACGCCGCGCCGCACACGCGCTCGGCGCCGAATTCACCCCGCCGGAGCAGTACGGGCGTGCGTGGTGAGCTGCGCGACCATTAATACCGTGCAGCCGATGCGGTTGGACGGCACCGGCGCGCGCGGGATCAGTTGACCGCCGAGGTGTCCATCGACGCCGGACAGCCGCCGCCGGTCGCCAGCGGCCGCACCGTCCCCAGCAGGCTGACCAGGGTCTTGCCCGGCTCCTCCCACGGGATCATGTGGGAGGAGTTCTCGAACCACACGCCCGCCTTGCACGGCGCGTCAACCTTCTCGATCCATGCCGCGGTCGGCGCTGACGGCGTGGTGTAGTCGTGCCGGCCCATGAACATCACCACCGGGATCGGGAACGACTCGATGTCGCTGAAATCCACCGCCAGGAACTCCGGCAGGATCCGCCCGAGCGTGAACAGGTTGCCGGCGTCGATCGCATGCACGTCCTCGGCGTCGTACACCGGCGACAACCACGGGCCGCGGTAGTAATAGGGCGACTCCGACCGGTACGCGCTCATGCCGCCGTAGTGCTGCGACCACTTGCGTGCGGTGATGATCCGCTCGCGGGTGATCGGCTGGTCGCCGGGGTAGGGCGCGATCGACTCCATCTCGCGCACCGCTTCCGCGTTGCCTTCTTCCCGCGCCCGCTGCAGGCCGTACTCGAAGCTCAGCTTCTCGTTCAGCCGCGTATTGATGACCTGGCCGATGCCGACATAGGCGTGGAAAAGGTCTGGCCGTCGCAACGCCGCGTTCATCGCCACGATCGTGCCCCAGCTGTGGCCAACGAGGACCAGCTTGTCCTTGCCCAGCCGCTCGCGCACGTGCTCGGCGATCTCGATCGCATCGTCCACGTAGCGTGGGATGTGGATGGTGTCGCTGATCGTCTCCGGGTCGGTCTCCAGGAACGTCTTGCCGGCGCCGCGCTGGTCGTAGTGGACGACGGTGAAGTACTCCTCGATCGGCCGCTGGAACTGCCACGCCGTCGGCATCGCCGGCGACGCCGGGCCGCCGTGCACGAACAGGATCACCGGATTGTCGCCGTCCTGCCCGCGGATGTTGATCCACTGGTCGATGCCGCCGATGCGGGTCTTGTAGGTCTCCTGCACGCCGTCGGGCGCGACGATGCGGCCAAGGTCCGCGACCGCCTCGCGCATCTTGCCGCAGAGCTCGCCGCACTCTGGCGTCTGGGCCTGAACCTGCGACGGCAGGCAAAGCACCGCCAGCAAGAAAGAAATCAATCCAGTACTTCTCATGCGCTCCCCCGGGATTTGGCCGAATCCGACGCAGCTTAACGCGATCCGGAGCCTGGTCCTCAGCCGCCTCGGGCGGGGCGAGGCTGTTGCTGTACATCCCTGAGAGGTCGAAACAGCGGGCGCGTCGCTGGCCACGGGCGGGCTTGTCGCAGGCGAGTGCGATCACCTTGTCGTGCAGGTACAGACCGTACTCGCCATTGCCGGGCATGATGCGTCGTCCGATTGAAGGAGAGACGAGCAATGACTGCCACCCCCCGCCGCACCACGCTGGCCGCACTGGCCGCCACCCTCGTCATCGCCCCGGCGATGAACCCGGCCACCGCTGCCAAGCCCAAGCCGTACACCGCCGAGCAACTGCAGAAGATCGTCGCCGACGAAGTGCCGGTGACCACCGTCGAGTCCGTCGACCATGAGCGCATCACCGCGCGGCGCATCGACCTGGTCGACGAGGCCGGAGTGATCCGCATGACCCTGGCCGCACCCACCCCGTCGCCGATCATCGACGGGCTGTCCTATCAGCGCGCCTTCCCGGTTGCCGGCATGGTGCTGTACGACCGCAAGGGCAGCGAGCGCGGCGGCTTCGGCGTGGCCGACCTCGCCGACGGCGGCACCGCGGCCGTGCTCGCGCTGGACCATGCCAACGTCGACGCCGTCGGATGGCGGGTGATGCCGGACGGCGCGGTGGAGTTCGGCCTCAACGCCAAGCCGCCGCAGCTGCGTGAACCCATGCTCGACAACCGCGTGGTGCCGCATCCGGCCGTGCGTCGCATCGCGATGGCGCTGGCGGCCGACGGCACGCCCT
Organism: Lysobacter sp. A378; assembly: GCF_054052125.1. Taxonomy (NCBI): domain Bacteria; kingdom Pseudomonadati; phylum Pseudomonadota; class Gammaproteobacteria; order Lysobacterales; family Lysobacteraceae; genus Lysobacter; species Lysobacter sp. A378. The sequence continues at coordinate 1,246,031 of NZ_JBSVRK010000001.1, forward strand.
CGCTCAACCTCGCCGATACCGAAGGCCGAGCGCGGTTGCGCCTGACCGTGACCGCGGAAGGCTACGGCGCCATCGAGTTCCTCGATGCCGAAGGCAAGGTCGTGCAGACGCTGGCACCGGAGGCGGGGGCGGCCAAGAACTGATTCCGCATTTGCCGGATGCCGCGCTAGCGCTCCTGTTCCGCCGCACTGCGAAGCGGCACCGGGTGTGAATCGCCGGTACTGTTCCCGGCTGGCCGGTACACGCCAACCAGTCCGGGACGCGTGCGGATGAGGTAGTCGCCGACGTTGACGGCCACCGTGAAGGGAATCGCACCCAGGACCAGCATGGCCACTATGGGATCGCCCTCGAGGGCCAGCGGACCCTTCCAGCCGCCGATCAGCATCTGGGACGCGGTCTGGAAGGCCAAGTGGATGCCGACGCCGAGCCATACCGTCCCGCTGCGTTCACGCAGGTAGCCAAAGGCCGCGGCCATCGCGACGAACATCACAAGGTCGGCAAAGCCGACCGCACCGCCCCGCACCAGACAGGCGACACCCGTGAACAGCAAGCTCTGTAGCAGCAGCGTCCAGAGCAGCCGCAGTCGCCGTGCCAGCAGGCCGTGGACATAGCCGCGGAAGACCAGTTCTTCGGGCAGCGCCTCGGCCAATCCCACCGCCAGCAGGTGGATAACCACGAGGGTCAGCACGCTACCCGCGCCGGCGCCGATTCCCAGTTCGGTCAGGCCCAGGGCCTGGGTCGCGGCCAATCCGACGGCCGCGGGCACGGCCCAAAGCAGACATCCCGTCAGCGCTGGCTTCCATGCCTGTCGCAGCCGGCCCAGACCCAGTACGTCACCTTCCCGCGGCCCGAGGCTCCGCCACAGGACGCAGAGCAATCCGAACGACAGGACGCTGATCGCCAGCGAGCCGGGAATGCGTTGTGTGGCCGGCCATATGCCTGCGAGTGGCGCCGCGAACTGGTCGCCGAGCCGGACGGCCATCGGCAGGATCACCGCGAAACCACCTGCAGCCAGCAAGATCCGAAGCGCGAGTCCTGCAATATTTTGTGCCGGGAGAGTGCTCATTGGTCTGGCATCGTGTATTCACGGTTCATCGGAAAACTCAGCCATCGCGTCCGTAGGCCCGCTCGACCTTCGCGAGTAGTAGGGCGACCAGAGTCAATACATCTCCCGGTCCTCGCCGCTGATCGGCGCCAGCGGGTACAGGCAAGCATTCTGGCTGAACTCGCGTTCTTCCGCTGGCAGCGCTTCGATGCAGGCGATGGCCAACGCCACCTCCTCGACGCGCTGCTCGGTCTGCTGCCCATCGCAACCGAGCGCATGGGTAGTGGGCCACGTGCCGCCGGCGCCGGTCAGCGCCCCAAATAGCTCGCACTCGGCGGTCCGGTACACCAGCCACGCAGCGTGCTGCGATTGGAGCGCTGAAACCAGTCGCGGGTCGGGGAACCGGGTCCGGCTGCCGATCACCAGTGCCATCAATCGGGCTTGCTGCTGCTCCAGTTGCGCCTCGGCCGCATCGCGGCGCTCGGCCATCATGAAGCCGGTGTGCATTGAACTGCCTTCCGGCCAGTCGGACCGATTGTCCTGGGCCAAGACCGGCGCAACCATGATGGCGGCGGCAAGAACCAGCAGGGTGCGGAGGTGCCGGAGCCGAACGGGGTGCCGCATCACGATCCTGTCGGCGGCGGTGGCAGATGAACGACCATCGAGCCGACGGTCTTTCCGCCTTCGACCACGGTGAATTGCGTGTTGGCGCGGGACACCGACACCGGTTCCTTGCAGGTGGCCGACACTTCGCCGGATTCACCTGGGGCGATCTTCTCGAGCGACTCGGGCAGGTGGAACATGCACACCACTTCGCGACCGCCGAAGCGGACCTTGGGACGGTAGTTGTCGCGGATTGGCGTCATGCGCGCGTCGCGGCCCTTCTCCGAGAAGTTCAGCGACAGCGTTACCGGGATCGCCTGCCCGGAGCCGAAGCCAACCGTATCGTCCACCGGTTCGGCGGCGAAGGCTGGAGTGCAAAGGCTGGACAGCGCCAGGACGGCAAGGATGGACATCTTCATGCGGAGTGCTCCATGCGTTAGGTGGCTTTACGCTACCGTATTCGCATGATGCCCAGGGCATCGCCGCTGTGGATCAATAGTCTGTCTGCGCGATGGCTTCCAGCGCCTACATCGGTTGCCGCGTCGCCCGGTAGGCGTCGATCCGTGGCTGCAGCGCTGCGATCCGGGCCAGGCTTTCCTCGCGCCACACGTCGTCGCGTTCGTAGAACTCCTCGCAGACCGGCACGTCGCCGGAGAGCACCACCCACGGCTGTTTCGACGCTGCGCAGACATGCACGTCAGGCGGCAGCGCGTCGGGGTTGTCCAGGGTGCCGATGCGGACGAAGCGTGTCAGCGGCCCGCTACCGGGGTAGTGGCTCCAGACCGCGACCTTGCATCGGGGGCAACTCGCGACCAGCTGGCCGTAGCCGCTCTCCGACGGAATCCGCTCCAACTCCGGCTCCGCACCCAGGTGGATCACCCGGTCGGATTCGATCATCGCGTTGAGCGCGAACGACGCGCCGGTCTCGCGCTGGCACCAGCGGCAATGGCAGCAATGCACGACCAGCGGCCGGGTGAGCATGCGGTAGCGGACATGGCCGCAAGTGCAGCCGCCTTCGATGGGGTAGTCCATCCGGGTCTCCTTCGTGACCGGGGCAGGTAAACGTGATCCGGAGCCTAGTCCTTCGCCGCCCTGGGCGGTGCGAGGCTGTTGCTGTACATCCCCGAGCGGTCGAAACAGCAGGCGCGTCGCTGGCCGCTGGCGAGCTTGTCGCAGGCGGTCTCGATCCGGCGCACGCGGGTTTCCGGCCGCTTGGGGGAGGTGATCCAGTGGACCCAGTCGCGCCGCGCGACCGGCGTGATGTCCTTCCACACCGTCCGGGCTTCCGGGGTGTCGGCCAAAGCCTTGCGCAGGTCGGCCGGGATCTTGGGCTCGGGTTCCTCCTCGACCGGACTGATCTCCAGCGCGACCTCATCGCCGGCCTTGGCGCCCGCCGCCTCGCGCAGCTTCTTGTCGACCTTGAGCCAGTGGCTGCCCTTGCCGTCCGGCTCGAGCGTCGCCTGGAATGGCGCGCCGCCAAGGGTTCCGTCGACGGTGGTCATGCTCCGCGTGGGGAGCTTGCCGCTGGCGGCCTTGGGCAAGATGAGGAAGGTCCAGGTGGCCTTCGCAGGTTCTGCCGGCCGCAGGAGCTTGGTCTTGAAGTGGATGCTTGACGTGGTCTTGGTCATATCCAGTCAGTCTCGTTTTGTCGCGCCGTGGGACTCAGGTCGGTTTGCGCTTTTTTGCCTTGGCCTTCTTCGGCTTTGGCGCCGGCAACGCAGCTTCGGTCGCCACCAGCAGGGCGCGTAACGCATCGCCATCGTCGAGCAACTCGTCGGCCACCGGGTAAAGCTTTGCGCCCGGGTAGGGCGGCCGCTGGGGCAGTCCGGCGGTCAGCGCTTCCGTCGCCGGCGTGGCCTTGATGAAGAGGCTGTTGTCGCAGGCGAATGCGATCACCTTGTCGTGCAGGTACAGACCGTACTCGCCGAACATCCGCTTGTGGGTGAACGCGGCGCCGAGATCGGCCTGCTCGGCGATGTAGTCGATGAACTCGCGGGTGGTGGCCATGGGCGGATCTCAGCCTTCGCGTCCGTAGGCCCGCTCGACCTTCGCGATCCTCACCGTGTACTGCGAGTACCAGTCCGCTCGGCCCTGTGACTGGGCGAGCCGGTGTTCGGCGTTGCGCTTCCAGGCGGCAATCGATTCCAGGCTTTCCCAATAGGAGACGGTAGTGCCGGCCCCGTCCGCCCCGCGGGCGCTTTCGATGCCGAGGTAGCCGGGCTGTTGCGCCGCCAGCTCGTCCATGCGGATGGCCATCTCCTGGTAGCCGTTGTCACCCTCGGTGCGCTGCGCGGTGAAGATGACGGCGTAGTAGGGGGGGCGTGGCGTGTTGGCTGGCATGGGAATCCTTCTGTGCCGGTCAGTGGCCGCCGTCCCCGGGCATGCCGCGGTCGTTGGCGGGTGCGACGCGTTTCTCCAACCAATGGTCGGCGTAGGGGTTGTCATTGTACGCGGCGATCATGGCGTAACCCTGCCGCTGGTACAGCGCATGGGCTTCGACCTGGCTGCGGTTGGTGTCGAGTCTCAGCGTGTGCATGCCCATGTCGATAGCCTGCGTCTCCAGTGTGTCGAGCAGCCGTTGCGCGACGCCGAGCCCGCGCGCCGACGGGTGCACCCAAAGGCGCTTGATCTCGCCGACGCCGTCGCCGATGGCCTTCAACGCGACGCATCCGACGGCGTCGCCATCCAGCCGCGCGAGCAGGAATACGCCGTATGGCGGCAGAAGCTCCCGCGGTGTGGCGCTGGGACCGCGTGCGGGATCGAAGCCGGTGCCGATGCGCTGTTCCAGTTCGGCGATGTACGCCGCGATGCAGGCGCGCGCCTCGCGTCCCGCCGGGTCCGCGGCGGCGATGGCGACCGCGCCGGCGCGCAGCAACCGCTCCACCTCCGCCATCGCCGCCAGCAGGCGTTCGCGTTGCGGTGGGCCGAGCTGGTGCAGCAGGGTCGCCGCGATGTCGTCCGAGCGCGCTTCCAGCACCCGCCATTCGCGCAGGCCCTTGCGCGTCAGCGAGGCACGGCGCACGCGTGCGTCCTGCGGTGAAGGCCGGGTGGACACCAGGCCCTGCGACTCCAGGGAGCGCAGCAGGCGGCTCAGGTAGCCGGAGTCGAGCGACAAACGTTCGCGCAGGTCGCGCACGTCCGCGCCTTCGTGCCCGATCTCGAAGACCAGTCGCGACTCGCCCCAGGGCCGGCCGCTGTCGAGGTAGTCGTCGGTGAGCACGCCAATGCGCCGCGTCACGGTGCGGTTGAAGCGGCGCACGCGCTCGATCTGGGTGCTGTCCATTACCTGACTTTAATCAGACAAATGGCGCAACGCAAGCAGACTCCGGTTCGTCCGCGATGGCGCCGGAAAATATTTCACCAAACGGTTGACAATTACCTTGAGCGGCATATATTCAACCATATGGTTGACAAATACTCCCCCCCGCTCGACACCGTGTTCCGCGCCCTGTCCGACCCGACCCGGCGCGCGATGCTGCACGACCTGGCCGCTGGTCAGCGCACCGTGAGCGAACTGGCCGCGCCGTTCGACATCTCGCTGGCGGGCGCTTCCAAGCACATCCAGGTGCTGGAACGCGCCGGCCTGATCCAACGCGAGGTGCAGGGCCGCGTGCATACCTGCCGGCTCGACGCGGGTCCGCTGCATGCGGGTGCGGAATGGCTCCGCCATTACGAGCGCTTCTGGACCGGGAAACTCGATGTCCTCGAAGCCATCCTCAAGGCCGAGGACGCCGCCCCCAAACCCAAGCGGGACACCACCCGCAACCCCCCCGCCCGCAGAACCCGTCCCCCACGGAGAAAGCCATGAACCAGACCATCAAGATCGCCACCCCCGAGGCCGATTACGGCATCGTCAGTGCACCCCAAACCGTGCGCATCCAGCGTTTGCTGCCCGGTCCGATCGAGCGCATCTGGTCCTACCTCACCGAGGGCGAACTGCGCCGCCAATGGCTGGCCGCCGGCGACATGGAACTGGACGTGGGCGCACCCTTCGAGCTCGTCTGGCGCAACGACGAGTTGACCGACCCGCCGGGCCGGCGCCCGGAAGGCTTCGGCGAGGAACACCGCATGCAAAGCCGCATCACCGAACTCGACCCACCGCGCCGGCTCGCCTTCGCCTGGGGCGAGGGCAACGTGTCCTTCGACCTCGAGCCCAAGGGTGACCAAGTGCTGCTGACCGTGGTCCACCGCGGCATTTCCGACCGAGCCAACCTGCTGATGATCGGCGCCGGCTGGCACCTGCACCTCGACATCCTGGTCATGCGCGCGAAGGGCGAGACGTCAGAGACGCCGGAAACCTTCTGGGATGGCTGGACGCGCCTGCGCGCCGAATACGACCACCGCATCCCGGCCTGAGAACAAAGGTGCGGATATGTGTGCGTGAGGACTAACACCTGAGTTAAGCCGCTCGGCGTCCTCCGCTGGGCCAATGCGGCCAAGCGCCGCAGCCGCTATCCACCGTTGTCCGCGAGCGCCTGAACTGCCTCGACCGAGAGCGCGTAATTTACCCATATCGGGTCCGCCTGCGCGCCGAGCCGCTCGTAAAACCGCTTGCCAGCTTCATTCCAGTCCGCGACTTGCCACCGCACTCGCCCGCACCTCCTGGCCACGGCCTCCCGAGCGACGGCTTTCATCAATGCCTCTCCAACCCGCTGCCCCCGTGCCTCAGGGGCGACGAATAATTCCTTCACGAACAGCACAGGTACAGCCTCCGCGGTAAACGGAACGATGTAGAACACGGCCGTACCAACAACATGGTGTTCACTCTCGGCAACCAAGGCATGGAAGTCGGGCGGTGAACGACGGAAGCCTCGCTCCCGGAGGACATCCTCAGTTACGGCGAAGGTGTCGGCGTACTGCTCAAACTCTGCCAAGGAGCGCATGAGCGGGAGCAAACTGGGGATGTCTGCTTCTACCGCGAGACGGACGTTCACAACGTCTGTGCTTTGGTTCACACGCAACTCCTGGGTGAGGTCTAACGAGGCCTGCTCGGCGATGTAGTCGATGAACTCGCGGCATGGGTCGGGCTCCCTGATTGCACCGAAGCGTCGGGCAAATCGGCGGCGTTGCCAAGTGCGTGTTGCGTGCTACTGCGTCCCGGAACGAAGAAGGCCGCCCCTGCGGGCGGCCCTCCTGTGGTGAGGCTTGTCGCCTACGCCTTGTTAGGTGCGCCAGCAAGAATCTCAGTCATGACCCAGTTGGTTTTCGCAGCCTCCACACCCAAAGATGGGTGCGGAGAGCCGGTCTGTAAGTGTTTGATCATGTTTTCGACATGAAAAGTCTGAATGTGTAAAGGGTTTTCAATGAATACTGATCTATCCGATCCATCGACATGCAGTTCCAGGGGCATCTCATCAAACACGGAAAATCTTATCGTGCCCCTCTCTCCGATAATCTTAACTTCATCTTTCCTGCTGGCACCGCCGAAAATCCAGCTGCCACTCCCAAGCGCCCCATTCGCGAACCTCCAACATGCACTCACCGCGTCCTCAGTTCGATACAGGCCTTGCTGATTAACTGCGATACCAGACGCGGCGTCAATGTCTCCCAGCAGGAAATGAAACAAGTCGATGCCGTGGCTGGCAAGATCAGAAAAATATCCCCCCGGCGCTGCCAGAGGATCTGTCCTCCAATTCGGTTCCCCGCTCAGGTCTCGTGGGGAGGGCTGCTTTACAAGATGCCAGTGTACCTCTCGAACTTGGCCGATTAGATCCTGCGATAACCATGACTTCAGTTCCGTGAAACGTGGCAACGAACGGCGATAGTAGGAAACGAATAGCGGTAGCCCCCGCGCTGCGAAAGCATCAACCATACTCAGGCATTCTTCGTGATCGAGCGCCATCGGCTTTTCAACGCAACAAGGTTTCCCTGCGCGCGCAACTTTCAGTGCCAACTCCTTGTGGCTCGCAGGCGGAGTGGCCACATAGACGGCATCCACCTCTTTAGCCGAAATCAAGTCATCTACGTTCTCATAAACGAATGGGACGCCATGGCGTCTTGCGTAGTCCTGGGCCGACAGGAAGCTTCTCGACGCTACGGCCGTCAGGGCAGAGCCCGCAGTACCGTAGAACGCCGGGCCACTCTTCACTTCGGCCACCGCGCCGCATCCGATCATGCCCCAGCGAATGATTGGAGCCGCCTCACGATGTTGCACAGGATGCCTCCCAGGGCTCATCCGACTGTCATGACTCAACACCAAGGTAGCCCGGCATGGATTGAGCCAGCTCTTCCATCATGGCGTTGAGGCGATGGAACTCTGCGTCATAGACGCCGGGTTCCCAGATGAAAGCCGCAATGAACATGTTGAACCCCCTCGGCTGCCTGACTATGAGTCTTTAAATTCCACTTCGGCTCCATCCAGCAACGGCATGAAGGGCTCGGAAGCGGAAAGTTTGAGGTCTACCCAGAAGGTGATTCTTTCGGCCCCCGGCGGACGTTTGGCAAAGTGTGTCTTAAAACCGGCATTGAAGGTTCCGTGCTCGACCTGCTGCAGGGTTTGTTGCAGTGATCGTAACTCGGCTTTGCCTTCAGGGGTGAGTGCGAACAGATATATCGTGATCGGAAGATCCGAACTCAAAAACCCACCGGGACGTGTTTCCTTTGTGACACTCAAGGCGTTCACACCCATTTCGCTTGATTGGGCAACGGATGGATTTTTAATCGAGAAATTGAGATGGGTTTTCGCTACGTCGACTTCGAAGCCTTGAGGCACCGAGAGCCTGACCCGAAGTTGTGCCGGATCGACTTGCGCCAATGAGCGCGGAGACATGCTCGACAGGCTCATCATGGTTGAAAGCGGAATGGATACGCAACCAGAAATGCACATAGTCGTTGCGAGCAGAATTCCTAAAAGAAATCGCATGTTATATCCCCTGACTAACGCTTGAATAACGCGCACTATAACTATCGATGTTGATCTGGAAAGAGCAGTCGTTCTCGGTCTGCGAAATGAAACCAAAACCGGGCCACCTCAACCTGACCCCGTTTCATCTGAGTTCGGTTTGAACGTTTCATCCCATAAACGGATACCGGTAATCCGTCGCCGGCACGAACGTCTCCTTGATCGTGCGCGGGCTGATCCAGCGCATCAGGTTGAGGATCGAGCCGGCCTTGTCGTTGGTGCCTGATGCGCGGGCGCCGCCGAAGGGTTGCTGGCCGATCACGGCCCCGGTGGGTTTGTCGTTGATATAGAAGTTGCCGGCGGCGTTGCGCAGGCGTTCCAGGCCTTGCTCGATGGCGTAGCGGTCCTGGGCGAAGATCGCGCCGGTCAGTGCGTAGGGGCTGGTGCGGTCGACCAGGTCGAGCGTGTCGAGCCACTTGTTTTCGTCGTACACGTACACAGTCAGTACCGGCCCGAACAGCTCGTCGCGCAGCGTGCGGTAGTCCGGGTTGCTGGTGACGATGATGGTCGGGCGCACGAAATAACCGTCTGCATCGTCGTAGTCGCCACCGACCAGTATTTCCGCGTCACCTGATGCCTTCGCCTCGTCGATCGCGGCCTTCTGGGTCTTGAAACTCGCCGCGTCGATCACCGCGCCCATGAAATTACTGAAGTCGGCCACGTCGCCCATCGCGATACTCTCGACTTGTTCCACCAGCAGGTTCTTGAGTTGCGGCCAAAGGTTGCTCGGCACATAGACGCGGCTGGCGGCGGAACATTTCTGGCCCTGGTATTCGAACGCGCCGCGCACGATGGCCGTGGCCAGCGCGACCGGGTCGGCGCTGGCGTGGGCGATGATGAAGTCCTTGCCGCCGGTTTCGCCGACCAGGCGCGGGTAGCTCGCGTACTGGTCGATGTTGTTGCCGACCGTGCGCCACATCTGGTGGAACACCTTGGTCGAGCCGGTGAAATGGATGCCGGCAAGGTGTTTGTTCTTCAGCGCGGGATCGCCGATGTCCGCGCCACTGCCAGAGAGCAGATTGATCACACCGTCGGGCAGGCCGGCTTCTTTGAGCACCTGCATCAAAAAGTGCGCGCTGTAGACGGCAGTGCTGGCCGGTTTCCACAGCACCGTGTTGCCGCACAGCGCCGGCGCGGTCGGCAGGTTGCCGGCGATGGCGGTGAAGTTGAACGGCGAGACCGCGAACACGAAGCCTTCCAGCGGCCGATGCTCCAGCCGGTTCCACATGCCGGGCGAACTTTGCGGCTGCTCGCGCAACAGTTGTTCGTAGAACGCGACGTTGAAGCGCAGGAAGTCGATCAACTCGCAGGCGCTGTCGATCTCGGCCTGGTGGCAGGTCTTGCTCTGGCCGAGCATGGTCGCGGCATTCATCACGTCGCGATACGGACCTTCCAGAAGATCGGCGGCTTTCATGAACACCGATGCGCGGGCTTCCCACGGCAGGTTGGCCCAGTCCTTCTGCGCACGCAGCGCGGCGGTGATCGCCGTCTGCACCTCTGTCGCGCCGCCTTGGTGGAAGTCGCCGAGCACATGCGCGTGGCGATGCGGCATCACCGCCTGGCCGAGCTTGCCGGTGCGCACGTCCTTGCCGTCGATGACCAGCGGCATCTCGATGGTCTCGCCCGACATCCGCGCCAGCGTCGCCTGCAGGCTGGCGCGTTCGGGGGATCCGGGGGCGTAGGCGCGGACCGGCTCGTTGACGGGCACGGGAACCGTGGAGATGGCGAGGGACATGGCGGACTCTCCTGCACGGGGGATACCGATTGTAGGCATCATGCCGTGAAGGCAGACCCGGAAGCTTGTGCGCGGCTCCCGAGGTGCCGCAACACTGGCATCATCGGCAATTTGGCGGCCATCATCGACCCGATGGCGCACCCGCGAGCAAAAACGGGGTCAGGTTCACTTCTTCTCACGATAGGTGAACCTGACCCCGTTTCATCGGCTCCACACCGCCTTGGCGTCGGGAGCGGCAGCCAGCGCCTTGCGCAGATCGGCCGGGACGGTGGGCTCGGGTTGCTTCTCGGTGGGCAGGACCAGGAACGTCCACGCGGCGCCTTTTCCGGGTTCGGCAGGGTGGTGGAGCTTTGCCTTGAAGCGAATGTCGGAAGTCGTCTTGGCCATTGCACGTGCCTCCATTTTTGTGGAACCGCGCCCAATCTAATCCAGGGCGATACCCGGCCGCCAACCGCTACGGGCCAGGAACGCCTCCGGGTCGGTCATCCCGAAAATGTCGCGAAGCGCCTGCTGCTTGTCGTCAGCCTGCTGGTAATACGCCTTGGTGATGCGATAGCCGACCCAGTAACCGAGATCCGCGGGCTTCTCGGGCGTGCTGTTGTAAATCCATTCCGATAGATCGGTCTTGTCCATGTCGGCGGCGAACGCTGTCTCGATCTCCATTTCACGGCCGGCGACCAATCCGTCCATATAGGCGTAGGCGACGGCACCAGTCGTCAGTTCCGCGATGAACTCGGCCGCGCCTTCCTGCAGCGACTCGGCCAGGACGGTGGCGTCCTCCCCGGAGAACGAGGCCGACTGCTGGACATGCGCGAACTCGTGCGCGGCGACACCCACGAGCCGGTCCTCGATATCGGGGTTGATGAAGTCGGTCGCGCACAGCGCCTCAAGGCCGATCTGCACGCCGGTATCACGCGAGCCAACCCCGACCGGCTTGCCGCGACCCACCGCGATCGTGATCGGCGGAAAGCGCGCCTCGGGATAGAGATCGGTGAGCTTGCCCATCGCGACCGCCAGTCTTTCACGCACCTGCGGCAGGACATCGGCACAATCGCGCGCCTCGACATAGATCTCCGGCCGTTTGGCAATGGCGGCGGCGATCGACTCGCCGGTAACCCGGCGCAGCCGCGCGAGCTGGTGCAGGCCTTCCGAACCTGGGTCCAGATAGTCGTGTTGCAATGTCTCGGCCGTGGGGTGCCCATCGGCGGCGTCGTAGATTTCGTAGAAGCGGGTGACGTCGCCGGTCTCGATGACGGGCTGCGTGTCTTTCGCCGCGACATTACCTGCTGCCGTGGCAGCCACGAAAGTGATGGTGGCCATCGCAATCTTGATCATGCTGTTCTCCAGGCTTTCCGTGCTGGAACGGTGCCATGCGGTGTCACGGGATCGAACGTCCCAACCGGCACCGTGCGGATCGGCATATGCAGTACGCCGACCGACGTCAGCGTCCAAGCGGAGGCAACGACGCGCGGTACGCCTCGATACGCGGGCGCAGCACTTCCAGCCGCGCCAGGCTGTCCTCGCGCCATTCGGCGTCGCGGTCGTAGAAGTCCTCGAACGCCTTCGCCCCATCGGGCAGCACCACTCACGGCTGCTTCGACGCCGTGCAGACGTGCACATCCGGCGGCAATACGTCGGGGTTGTCGAGCGTGCCGACCCGCACGAATCGGGTCAGCGGGCCGCTACCGCTGTAATGGCTCCACAACGCCACCTTGCACGTTGGGCAGCGCATCACCTGCTGCCCGCGACCGCTGGCCGACGGTGTATCCACCAGCTCCGGTGCCACGCCGAGGCTCTCCACCCGGTCCGACTCGATCATCGCGTTGAGTGCGAACGACGCGCCGCTCTCGCGCTGGCACCAACGGCAATGGCAGCAATGCACCACCAGCGGCCGGGTGAGGATGCGGTAACGGACCTGGCCGCAGGTGCAGCCGCCTTCGATCGGATAATCCATCGGATGCTCCTCGTCGGACGATGCGACAAGGGTCCGGCAAATGGATGGCGTTTTCCAGCCCGCTGCCGTTAACCGGCCATCTTTCCGAGCATGTGATCGATCACTTTGCTGTGCTCGTGCTGCGGGCTGAAGAGAACGACCTCGGCATCCTGGCCGACCTTGACCGTGTGCCCGGGTGGCCAATAGAACAAGTCACCGCCATTGACCGCCTCGCTGCCCCCGTCCGCGTAGGTGACAGTGAGCGCACCTTGCAGCAGGTAACCCCAATGCGGGGATTGGCAAAGATCGTTTTCCAGCCCCTGCAGCAGCGGCGCGATATCGGTGCCTGCGCCGAGTGAAAAGTACTCCCCGCTGATCGTGCCGCAGTCGGCGGCGCTGCCGAACTCCGTCTTCTGACGGGCGACGGCCCCGGGCACATCAATCCTGACGGGTATGTCCTGCTTGGCAATTCGCATCGTGGATCCTCCTTAGGGCGCAGGGACGAACAAGTGGCCTGCGCCCTGATAGAACCAACGCGAAGCGGCGTCGGACCGGCCGGCGTTTGCCAAGGGCCGGGTGCGCGGCTGGTCCCGACTTTCACACCTCTTGTGCCCAGCCCGCCTCGGACAACCCCGCATAGTGGGAGATGCGCAGGATGTCCTCCCGACCGTACTCGGTCGCCGAGACAAACAACGATTCCCCAAAGCGCGGGACCAGATGCAGTCCCGCGGGCGACAAAATGCTCCGCTCACGGTCGAGGTCATCCACTGCCACGACGATCAAACCGCCGAAGCCGGTGATCTGCTCGACGCGCCCGTCCTCAAGAAGCAGCCCGCTCAAACCGCGATTCCTCCATCCACGCTAAGGGTCGTGCCTGTAGTAAACGCTGCGCTCGGCGAGCACAGGTAAAGGACCGCCCCAGCGATCTCTTCGGGGCGACCAGTGCGCTTCATCGGCTGCAGTCCATTGAGAAAGTCACGGCCGCTTTCTTCCGCTCGTGTCTCCTCGTTCATGGGTGTGTCGATCACGCCTGGACACACCACATTGACTCGTACCCCTTGCGTTGCGAACTCCACTGCCACCGATTTGGTCAGCCCGATCACTGCAAACTTGCTCGCGTTGTATACCGCTGTGCTTGGAAAAGGTCTGATACCCAGAAACGAGGCGGTATTGACGATGGCGCCACCGCCACTTTGTATAATTGCGGGAACTTCGTGCTTCATGCAAAGCGCGACGCCGCGCACGTTGACGGCCAGGATGCGGTCGATGGTCTCAGTCGTCACCTCGGTGATGGGGCTGGATTCGAGAAAAACACCCGCATTGTTGAAAGCGAAATTCAAGCCACCGAACGCCTCAACGGTCTGCGCAACCATTGAGGCAACGTCTTCTTCGGCCGAAACATCGGCCCGCACAAACAATCCTTTGCCGCCTGCTTGCTCGATGAGGGCAACCGATTCGGCGCCCTCACTTTCCCGCCGCCCGACAACGACAACGTTGGCCCCTTCTTGAGCAAAGGCAAGGGCGGTGGCCCGGCCAATGCCAGAGGTGCCGCCGGTAACGAGAACAACTTTGTTGGCAAATGTTTTCATAAAGTTAACTCCAACGCAGCTCGTCTTTCAGCCAGTCGGGATCCCAGCAGATACATCGTCACGATGGGGCCGACCGTCGTGCCAGCCGCGGCGGCGTGGGCGAGATGCGCCACTGGATCGTTGGCATTTCCGATCGCAAAAATCCCTGGTCGGGTTGTGCGTCCTGCGCTGTCGGTTTTCGCGAAGCCAGCATCGTCGACGTCACATATCGACGCCGCGAGATTCGAGGCAGCGCGGAGGTTTGCCGCCACCCAAGCGGCATCGCAAGGTATTTCCCCGCCACTTTCGGTTGACAGCCCAGCAAGCCGTTCGCCTCGATGAACAAGCCCCGTCACCACATCTTGCGTGATCTTGATGTCCAGAAGTCTGAGACGCTCCGCGTCCGCTTGGCTGAAGATGTGTTTGGTGACAACCGTTACATCGGATGACCACATCCAGACCCATGACGCCATCTGCGCAAGGCGGTCCGGTACGCCGAACACGACGAAACGCTGATTGCGAACCTCATATCCATCGAAGCACGGACAGACCCGAACGTCGCGTCCCCACGCTTGAGGCAGACCCGACAGCGGCGGAAGCTCGTCGGTGAGGCCGGTCGCAAGCACGATGCTCCGCGCAGTAACAACGTCGGTTTGGCTCCGCACATCGAACAGACCATCTTCTCGTGGCACGATCGCCTGAACGAGCTCCGTGCGAATATTGACGCCGTAGCGGAGCACCTCGTCGCGGGCGCGCTTCAGCAACTCGGCAGGCGTCATTCTGTCGAAGCCCAGAAATTCGCGCACCTCGTCCACGGCGAAGATCCTCTGCGGGCCACCGTCGTAGACAATCATCGAGCGCCCCGCGCGCCCGAGGAAAAGCGCAGCACTCAATCCGGCAATGCCCGCACCTACAACGACTGTATCGACAACCTGCTGCATGATTCAAAGACCTCCGGCCAGCTTCGCCGGCTTGAGCAAATCGGCAAGGCCGATGCGGTGAAGCATTTCAGCTTTGACGCGGTCCATCACCGCGAAGGCGACGTTCGCACCGTCCTGGGCCGGGTCGTAATGAACGCGGAAGGGGCGTTCGCCGAAGGGCGTATCGACAACATCGACGATCGCACGCGACACACCTTCAGGATCGGCATCGTCCGGCACGGTCGCTGCCAGCTTGGGCTGCAGCTCCTCGGCAAAGCTCTTGTATGGACCAGCCTCGTATTCCGCCACGCGCTGCTCGTCGGCCGGCCGGCCCGAATGGACAAAGTGATTGGTGCCCTTGGTGAAAGCCCCCGGCACGATGATCGTGGTTTCAATGCCCCAGCGGGACAACTCTCGGGCATATTGAATCGCCAACGCATCCATTCCCGCCTTCGCCGCGAAGTAGGGTGCCAGGTAGGGCGGCGTGCCGCCGGTCACGCTGCTGCTTGATACCCAGACCACCAGGCCCTGTTTGGCGGCGCGCATGTGCGGCAGCGCAGCGCGGTTCACCCGCTGCGTGCCGAGCACGTTCACGTCATATTGCTGGGCATATTGCTCCGGCGTGAAGGCTTCGGCCGGGCCGAACACCATATGGCCGGCATTGTGGATGAGCACGTCGATCCGTCCGCTTCCAGCGATGACCTCCTCGACGGCTGCATTGCTCGAGGGCTCCGACTGCACATCGAGTTCGACGGAGCGAAGGTCCACGCCTTCGCGCGCCGACAATTCCGCCAGTTCGGTCGCGTTCTTCGCGTTGCGCCCGGCGATGTCGCGCATCGAGGCATAGACGGTGTGGCCGGCACGGGCGAGCGCTTCCGCCGTCAGGCGGCCGAAGCCGCTGGAAGCGCCGGTGATGAGAATGATCTTCTTGGACATGACAGTGTTCCTTTCAATTAATCGCGCTCTTGGGCGCGTGATTGAGGGGATGGGGGTCAGACCATGCCGCCATTGGCGCGCAGCACCTGACCGTTGATCCAGGCGCCATCGGGTCCGGCGAGAAAGGCGACGGCCGCCGCAATGTCCTCGGGCGTACCGAGCCGTTCGAGCGGATTCATCTTCGACATGCGCTCGATCAGTTCCGGCGACTTGCCGTCGAGGAAGAGCGCTGTCGCAGTCGGTCCGGGCGCAACGGCATTGACGGTGATGTTGCGGCCGCGCAGTTCCTTGGCGAGGACGCCAGTCAACCCTTCGACCGCGGCCTTGGTGGCGACATAGACGCCATAGGTTTCGAGCTTGAGCCCGACGACGCTGGTCGATAAATTGACGATCCGGCCACCATCGCGCAGACGCCGTGCGGCCTCGCGCAGGGTGTAGATGCTCCCCTTGAGATTGACAGCAATCTGGCTGTCGATGAGGGTGTCGTCGCCATCGGCAATCGTCGCCAGGCGCATGATGCCGGCGTTGTTGACCAGAACGTCGATACCGCCGAAAGCCGCTTCGGTCTTGTCGAACAGACGCGCCACCGCCGCCGCATCGCTGACATCGGCTTGCGCGGTGAGGGCCTTGCCGCCGGCAGCCTCGATCTTGCCTGCCAGTTGCTCGGCCTCGCCGGCATTGCCAGCGTAGTTCACGACGACCGTGAAGCCGTCCTTGGCGAGGCGTTGGGCAATCGCTGCACCGATGCCACGCGAGGCTCCGGTGACGATTGCGACCTTGTTGGTGTTCGTAGTCATTCGAGTTCTCCTTTGTGGTGTGTTGCTGACAAAGGAGAGTCTGTGCTTTTCAAAGTCTCGGATAATCCCCTGTAATCTGGCATCACTATCCGAAAGTAGCGAGCAAATAATATGGACCGCTTCGATGCCATGCGCATCTTCACCCGTGTCGCCGAGCGGCGCAGCTTCACATTGGCGGCCGACGATCTGGGAGTGCCGCGCTCGACCGCAACCGATGCCGTCAAGCACCTGGAACGGCGGCTGGGTGTACGCCTGCTTGAAAGAACGACGCGCGTTGTAAGGCCCACGCTGGACGGGGAAGCCTATTACCAGCGGTGCGTTCGCCTGATTGCCGACCTGGAGGATGCAGAAGCGGGTTTCAGTGGAGCCAAGCCCTCGGGCCTGCTGCGCGTCGATGTTCACGGTACGCAGGCGCGCTATTTCCTGCTGCCCGGCCTGCCGGACTTCCTTGCGCGCTATCCCGACATCCACTTGCATCTAAGCGAAATTCACCAGCCGCTCGACATGGTACGAGAAGGCTACGACTGCATCGTGCGCGCCGGCGCGCTGACGGATTCTTCGCTCTATTACCGCAAGCTGGCCGAGTTAAAGCGCGGCACCTTCGCCAGTCCGGATTATCTCGCTCGCTTCGGAACGCCGCGCACGCTCGATGATCTCACCAACGGCCATAGAATGATGGGTCTGCTGGCCCCTGACTCATCGTCCATCAGGCCGCTCGCATTCACCGTTGCGGGCAAGGTTCAGGAATTGATGTTGCCCAGTGTTCTTACGGTCACCGGACCGGACACCAACCGTGCGTCGGCCTGTGCCGGCCTCGGCATCGTTCAGGTGCCGCGCTACGGTGTGGTTTCCGAGCTTGCCAAGGGTACGCTTGTCGAATTGCTGGCGGACTACCCGCCGCCGCTCCTGCCGGTGCATGCGCTCTATTCCCACACACGTCAGCTTTCGCCCCGCCTGCGCGTCTTCATCGATTGGCTGGCGCAGCAATATCGAACACGCGACGCCCCTGAGAATGGCAACTACCCAAAAACGGGGTGATGCACTTTCTTCTCACGATAAGTGAACCTGACCCCGTTTCACGGCCCCGTTTCACGCTTCGTATGTTGCAGAAATGGCTAACGCCTGAGTTAAACCGACCCGCGTAGCGGGTTCGGATCGAATGAACTGCTAGTCCTGCGTGCCAGCATGTTAGTCAGCCCTGAACTTGCGACCTGATGGCCGGGAAGTAGCCCAAGAGAGGTAGTCAACTATTGCCTCTCCAATGCGACGACCAGTTGAGGTCTTGAGCATGTGGTCGCCGCCAGTGACGGGCAGGTCTAGCGCCTGAATCAAGCCGAGCCGCGAAGCGGCTTCGGCTTGAATGAGTTCTTAGCTCTCAGTCCTACCAACTGAGAACACCTGTTCTGTGCAGATTTCGCCCTTGTAATCAACTTGCCGAGTATCGATCTGACGCATGCCAGAGCGCGCCAAAATGGTCAGGCACGCTGCATTGCGGGCATCGGTACTAGCAACAATTTCTGCAACAGGGGTTGCTGAAAACAGTAAACCGATCAGCCCACGAGCACACTCAGTGCCGTAACCGTTACCTTGCGCAGCCGGGGTGATGCTAAGGCCGAATTCGGCCTGTGCGCAGTCCGGCGAAAGCCATATGCCCGCATCACCGATCAACAAGTCATTTTCTACGGAAGCGATACCTAACTGATGCCACGCGCCAGGAACCAGACAAGCGTGCTGGACTTGACTCTCCAGAAAGCCCGAAGCGTCTGCGGCTGTCATGGGCGACCAACCCTGAAGCCTGGCAACCTCAGCGTCACAGCGGTAAGCGTGGAAAGCGCTGAGATCGTCTTGCCGTAATGATCGGAGGCGGAGACGCTGCAGGTTGTAGGGCAGATGGTCAAACATCTTGGAATTTTCTCTGAGGGCTAACACCGTAGTTAAGCCGGCCCGCAACGCGTAGACCGGATGCTGGTGGAAACCGAGCTACGACTCTGCGTGGAAATGGGGCTTCGCGGGCTCGGCTTGAACGACCAGTTAGGTTGCAACCGTAGCCGAGAAAAGTCAGTTGCGAAAGACCATGCTGGGAGCAGCGTACTAGATGGCACCTGTGCCGGATGAGCTGCACTGCGCGAACTGAGACGGTTGCCTTGATATGGCCGAGCGAGAACCCAGTTGCGCAGGCCTCCGGGCGTGTCCGCTGACAACGGCGGAGCGGGAAGAGTCACGAGTTGCAGAACCGAAAACTGTGGTGAAGCGCATCAAGCAATCGTTGCGACATTCACTGCCACGCATGATGTTTCTATTGGGACCTAACACCGAATTCATCGGCTTGTCCGCTGAAGTGCTTTGTTAAATCTCGACCGAATTCAGAGCCATCGCCTGGCTTCCACAATGACGGTTTCCATTCTCTTCTGCAGTGCCCTGTGGCGCCGGCAGCAAAGGTATAGCGTCTCACTTACCGGATTGGAGAGCCAATGAATTTTGATTTGCTCGGGCTTGTTAAACGCCTCAACCGCAAAGGCCGGTAGCACTGTAAAACCCATCCCCATACTGACCGGCTCCAAAATCAATCCGATCTGGTTTGAGAATCCCTTTTTAGGAAACAGGTTGCTGTGCTGGAACTCAGGATAGTTGGCGCCAAGCAACAGGTTGGCGTGATAACTTCCGTCAGGGTGATCAATAAAGCCTAGAGCCATCAAGGTTTTCCAATCCGGGTCTTCAACCATCGAAGGCGTCACCAACAATAGCGACTCTTCCGCAACAGGAGTGCAACTGACGTCCGGCAGGGCGGATTTCGACGTCATAAATCCGATATCCATGGTGGATTCCGCGATTGCGCTCTCTACATCGGAATTGGGTGCAAAGCGATAATCGATAATGAGTTTTGGGTGCCTGCTCTGCAACGCCAATAAATGTGAGTATAGCTTGAGTCCAACGCTCCCCGGAGACATCACCCGCACCACTCCTTCATAAGGAGGATCTTCTCCGATTTTTTGCTCCAGATTCGACAACGCCAATAGAATATCCTGCGCTTCGGCGTACAGCCTTTCGCCTGCATCCGAGAGCGAGAATTTCTTACCCTCCCTTACAAGCAACTCGGTGCCGAGTTGCTCTTCTAACTTGCGCACATGCTGACTCACCCCCGACTGCGTCATATGCAGGCGCTCGGCCGTTCGGGTGAAATGACCAATTTCAACGAGGGTACAAAAGCTGCGTAACCAGGTAGTGTTTATCATTACAGTATGTAATCATCCTAATGACAAATGATAATTTTACATAATTATAGGTGCTCTGTAACCTATTCTCAATGTTACGAGAGGAGGACACGCAATGAGCAACGTTTACCCAAGAAATTTCTCACACATCGGCATTTCCGTACCAGACCTTAAGCGGGCCGTCCAGTTCTACACAGAGGTAATGGGCTGGTATCTGATCATGGAACCAACCGAGATCGAAGAGGACGACAGCGCAATCGGAGAGATGTGCACGGATGTCTTCGGAGCAGGGTGGGGAAGCTTCCGAATCGCCCATCTATCCACCGGTGACCGGATTGGTGTGGAGCTGTTCCAGTTCAAAAATCAAAAAAAACCGGCAGACAACTTTGAATACTGGAAAACCGGCGTCTTCCACTTCTGCGTGCAAGACCCCAACGTTGAAGAACTCGCCGAGCGTATCGTGGCCGCTGGTGGTAAACGGCGCATGGAGAAACCGCGCTACTACTATCCGGGTAAGAAGCCCTACCGCATGATTTATATGGAAGATCCATTCGGAAACATCGTAGAGATCTACAGCCATAGCTATGAGCTGATATACAGCGAGGGAGCCTATTGAGCCATTGGCAAGTGGAGTTGCAGCGGGCGAAGCCCGCTGGATTTAACGCCTGATTAAGCCGACTCACGAAGTGGGTTCGGCTTGAACGAATTGTTAGGCATCGCAGGTTAACAAAGTAAGTGCAACACCCGCGACGCCCGGAAAAGAAGAGGTGAGCTGGCAGACTGGGAGGGATTTCTCCGGCAAGAGACGATCCCGCA